>NZ_BAAAHV010000012.1:341275-492530 GCF_039525725.1 Amycolatopsis albidoflavus | reverse complement strand
GCCGCCAGCACGGTCTGCTCGCCCTTGCTGCACGTCGTGCCGCCCTGCGCGGCGGGCGGGCCGGAAACGCACAGCCAGCCGTCGACGGTCGCGTTGACCGGGTTGTTCGAGCCTGCGGACTGACGGCCGTTGATCGCCTGGTGGAACTTCTTGACCAGCGCCATCGCGTCCGCGCACGGGACGGCTTTGTTTTCGTACACGTACAACGTCATCCCGCTCGCCGCGGTGACGGTGCCGCAGGTGCCCGGATTGACCGGCGGAGCCGGTTTCGACGGCTTCGGCGCGGTCGCGGTGCTGCTGGGCGCGGCCGGCGCGCTGCTCGCGCCCCCGGTCTCCGGCAGCGGCGGGGGAGCGTGCGTGCTCGGCGCTGCCGAGGCGATCGCGGAGGGCGCCGACGGCGCGGCCGCCGGTGGCGCTTGATCCCCCGAACAGGCGGTGAGCGCGGGCAAAACCACCACAGCCGCGCACAGCGGCCCGTACACGGCTTTCGACGGGAGCACCGCGATCCTTTCGCCGGGGTCGCGCCCATTCTGGCCCCTCGCGCCTCGCTGAGCGGCACCGACACACCGGAGCGGACTCCGTTCAGTCTACTGTGGACGGTGAGTTTCGGGTTCCGGACTGGGAAATCCGCATCGCCGGCGCGCATCGTTCGGAGGAATCCGGCCCGCGGCGGTTAACGCTCGGCGGTCCCGCGCCGACGTACAGGGCAGGCGCCCCGCGCGTTCCAGGTCCCCGAAGCCCGACGCCAGAGAGCACGAGTCACCGAGAGCATGAGCACCGAAGCCGTCCCCGCAGCCGAGACCGACGTCCCGACCGATCCGCCGACCGAACCCTGCAGCGTGGTGTGGTGCGGCGGCCGCCCCTACGTCCTCGAGGCCGGTGCCGTGCGCCCGCGCTGGGTGGGCACCGACGGCCGAGGCCGTCCGGAAACGCTGAGCACCGCGCAACTGCAGCGCCGCGGATGGAGCCACCGTCGCGCCGCCAGCCGCCGCCGCTCGCGCTGAGACTTCCGCCGGATTCCCGGCCGCCGCACCGATTCGCCCGCGCCGTGAACGGAATCGTTCCAGCCGCGCACCGGCACCGCCGGATCCCCGCACAGAGTCCCGCACGAGGATTTCCGGCGGAACCGCGCGTTCCGGATAGCGGAACACAGTTCGTGCCGAGCTTCCTGCAGCGGCCGCCCTCGCGGCCGGGACGGCCGCCGCAGCACAACCGCGGTCCCGCCGTTCACCCCGCCAGGACAAACGCCGCGGCCCCGCCCGCTCTAGGCTGGCCGCGTGACCACGGTCCCCGACGAGCCCCAGACCGAGCCCTCCCTGTGGCGGCAGGCGCTCACCATCCCCAACCTGCTGTCGCTGCTGCGGCTGGCGGGCGTCCCGGTGTTCCTCTGGCTGCTGCTCGGCCCGAAAGAGGACGGCTGGGCGCTCGCCCTGCTGATCTTCTCCGCGCTCACCGACTGGCTCGACGGCAAGCTCGCCCGCTGGCTGGACCAGATGTCGCGGCTCGGCCAGCTGCTCGACCCCGCCGCGGACCGGCTCTACATCCTCGCCACGCTCGTCGCCTTCCTGATCCGCGACATCATCCCGTGGTGGGTCGTCGTCCCGCTGGTGCTGCGCGAGCTGGTGCTCGGCGTCTGCGTGATGCTGCTGCGCCGAGGCGGGTTCGCGCCGCCCGAGGTCACCTACATCGGCAAGGGCGCGACCTTCGTCCTCATGTACGCCTTCCCGTTCCTGCTGCTCACCCAAGGCGGCTCGGACGTCGCCGCGGTCGCGCGGCCGATCGCGTACGCGTTCATGGTGTGGGGCGGCGTCCTGTATGTCTGGTCCGGGGCGC
Source organism: Amycolatopsis albidoflavus (assembly GCF_039525725.1). Lineage (NCBI taxonomy): Bacteria > Bacillati > Actinomycetota > Actinomycetes > Pseudonocardiales > Pseudonocardiaceae > Amycolatopsis > Amycolatopsis albidoflavus. The sequence continues at coordinate 490,697 of NZ_BAAAHV010000012.1, read as the reverse complement.
TCTACGTCGTGCAGGCGGCTCGCGCGCTGCGCACCCGGTGATGGAAGATTGCCGTCAGCATCGCGAGCACAGCCAGCACCAGGAAGGGGAGCGGCGTTGACCACTCCGGAAGAACTGCGCTACACCGAGGAACACGAGTGGGTCGCGACCCGCGAGGGTTCGCTCGTGCGGGTGGGGATCACCGAATACGCGCAGGACCAGCTCGGCGACGTCGTGTTCGTCGACCTGCCCGAGGTCGGCAAGCAGGTCGGGGCGGGGGACGCCTTCGGCGAGGTCGAGTCCACGAAGAGCGTCTCGGAGCTGTTCGCGCCGGTCGACGGCGAGATCGTGGCGGTGAACTCCGCGGTCGCCGATTCGCCCGAGCTCGTCAACTCCGACCCCTACGGCGAGGGCTGGCTCGTGGAGATCCGGCTCGACGACCCGGCCGGTCTCGAGGCGCTGCTCGAGGCCGAGGCGTACCAGGCTCTGATCAAGGGCTGAGCCGCTCGGCCCGGCGCCGGAGCCTCAAGGGGAGCCCGAGGGTTCCGGGCCGGTCGGGCACGGTACGTTGACAGCTACACGTTCTTGGTCGATGGCAACATTTCATGCGTAGAGGAGAGCTCAGGTGAGCACGAACGACGGGCCCGGCGTTCCCCCGGAGCAGTCTCCGGAGCGGACCTCTGTCTTCCGGGCCGATTTCCTGGCCGACATGGAAGGCCAGCAGGAGTCCGCGCCGGCCGCCGAGGCACCGGTGCAGGGCGTCGACGCCCTGCCGCCGGGTTCCGCCCTCCTGGTCGTGAAGCGCGGGCCCAACGCGGGCTCCCGCTTCCTGCTCGACCGCGACACCACCAGCGCGGGACGGCACCCCGACAGCGACATCTTCCTCGACGACGTCACGGTTTCCCGCCGCCACGCGGAATTCCGGCGCGAGGGCGGGGAGTTCGTCGTGATCGACGTCGGCAGCCTCAACGGCACCTACGTCAACCGCGAGCCGGTCGACCAGGCCGTCCTCGCCGGCGGCGACGAGGTTCAGATCGGCAAGTTCCGCCTGGTCTTCCTGACCGGCCCGGGGCACGGGGGCCAGGGGGCGCAGTGACGGCGGCCGGGCAGCCCGGTCGTCAGGAGGCCCGGCGGGACGGGTTGAGCATCGGGGCGGTGCTCGCGCAGCTGCGCGGGGACTTCCCCGATGTCACGATTTCCAAGATCCGTTTCCTCGAGGCGGAAGGCCTGGTCCGCCCGGGCCGCACGCCCTCGGGGTACCGGCAGTTCGCGCCGGCGGACGTGGAACGCCTGCGGTACGTGCTGTCCGCGCAGCGCGACCACTATCTCCCGCTGAAGGTCATCAAGGAGCAGCTCGACGCGGCCGACGCGGGCGCGCAACCGCCCGCGCCGGTCCCGGCGGCCCCGCAGCTGCCGCGCCGGCTGGTTCCGCTCGGCGACGGGAGCGATCCGGCCGGACTGCCCGCGGCGGCGGACTTCGAGACCGGGCCGGAGCTCCGGCTCACCCAGGAAGACCTGCTGGAGCAAGCGGGAATCGACGACGCGACGCTGGCCGAGCTGTGCCAGTACGGCCTGCTGCGCCCCGGCGCGGCGGGTTTTTTCGGCCCGGAATCGGTGCTGATCGCCCGCACCGTCAAGGCGATGACCGAATTCGGGCTCGAACCGCGGCACCTTCGCGCGTTCCGCGCCGCGGCCGACCGCGAGGTCGGCCTGCTGGAGCAGATCGTGACCCCCGCGTACCGGCATCGTGACGCGGACGCGAAAGCCCGCGCGGACGAGGTGGTGCGCGAACTGGCCGCGCTGTCGGTCACGCTGCACACGCTGCTCGTCAAAGCCGGCATCCGCGGCGTCGCCGGCGACTGACGTTCCATGCCCGAGACGCGGTTCCCGTCACTTGTCAATGACTGAACCTCAGCGCCGGGATGCCGTACCGTGAGAGACGGTTCGCGAGACCACGAACCGAGAATGTCCGCTGCGAGCGAGCACAGCGCCCGGATGACGGGTAGCGTCGGAGACAACGGTCGTCAGCCGTCGCCAGCGCTGCGGCCCGTGTGCACGAGAGGGAGGCGAAGCCCGATGAGCGAGATGCGCGTCGTCGGAGTGCGGGTCGAACTGCCCGCCAATCAGCCGATCTTGTTGCTGCGGGAGACCGAGGGCGAGCGGTACCTGCCGATCTGGATCGGCTCGGTCGAAGCCACCGCGATCGCCCTGGAACAGCAAGGCGTCCGGCCCGCCCGGCCGCTCACCCACGATCTGCTCAAAGAGGTCATCGGCGCGCTCGGCCGCGAGCTCGAGCAGGTCGTCATCACCGACCTCAAAGAAGGCACGTTCTTCGCCGAACTGGTCTTCGACGGCGACATCCGGGTGTCGGCCCGCCCGAGCGATTCGGTCGCGCTGGCGCTGCGGATCGGCGTCCCGATCCACGCGGTCGACGCGGTGCTCGAAGAAGCCGGCCTGATCATCCCGGACGAGCAGGAGGACGAGGTCGAGAAGTTCCGCGAGTTCCTCGACTCCGTCTCCCCGGAAGACTTCCGCGGCGCCGACACCTGATCTTTGCCCGGCGGGTTTCCCCGCCGAGCATTGACACAGTTCATCGCGCGGTGGCGCGGGCGAACAGGTCGGCCAGCTCCCGGCCGTAGCGGTCCAGGTCCACCTCCGGATTCGCGGCGTAGGCGGCCGCGACCCCGTCGATGGCCTGTGCGATCGACAGCGCCACGATCTCCGGCGAAATGTCGCCGAACGCCCCCTCCTTGCGGCCCTGGTCCAGCTGCCGCTGCAGCGCGCCGGTGCGCAGCTGCCCGACCATGACGCCGGTCATCGCCCAGCCGTCGCGGTCGTCGGCGTGCGCGGCCATCTCGACCAGCACCCGCTCGCATTGCGGGTAGTCGCGCAGGAACGCGACCGAGGTTTCGATGTACGCGCGCAGGTTCGCCTGCCGGTCCGCCGGGTCGACGCCCTCGCTGCGCCGGCGCAGATATTCCGATTTGGTCTCGGACACCGTGCTCAGCACCGCCTGCATGAGGCCGGCCTTGTTGGTGAAGTGGTACGAGATCAGCCGGGTGCTGCTGAGCCCGGCCCGCTCCTTGATGCGCGCGAAGGTGGTGCGCGCGTACCCGTGGTCGGCGATCGTGGCGATGGTCGCGCCGATGATCTGCGCCCGGGTGGTGGCCTCGGTGACGCTGAGGCCGAGTTCGGCTTGGGTGTCGATGTTTACTTGCATGAGTAACAAGTTATCCGGCTGAGTAAAAAATGTCAATCCCGTACGGCGAACGGGCCAAAGCCTCGACACGGCCTTGAGGTCCGCCGCGCGTCGCGTTGACCGGCTCGCGGCGCAGCCTTACCGTCAAAGGCGGTAAATCGCCACGATGTGATTCGCCGACCCGGCGCGCTCGTGGCAGTTTTCCCCGGCCGATCCCGATCCTGGGCTCGACCGGCCTGTCGAACGCCCTGCCGCGAGGCCGGGCGAGGGGAGGCTTGCGGTGGTCGAGGCTGGTCGTCCGGAGATACCTGCCGGACCTGTCGCCGACGGCGAGCAGGGCGAGCTGTTCCCCGACGCCTCGCTGCCCGACGAACTGGTCGGCTACCGCGGTCCCGCGGCCTGCCAGATCGCCGGGATCACCTACCGCCAGCTGGACTACTGGGCGCGCACGAAGCTGGTCGCGCCCAGCATCCGGACGGCGCACGGTTCGGGGTCGCAGCGGCTGTACTCGTTCAAGGACATCCTGGTCCTCAAGGTCGTGAAACGCCTGCTGGACACCGGGGTCTCGCTGCAGAACATCCGCGTCGCGGTGGACCACCTGCGCGTGCGCGGGGTGCGGGACCTGGCGAAGGTCACGCTGTTCTCCGACGGCACCACGGTGTACGAATGCACCTCGCCGGAGGAGATCGTGGATCTGCTCCAGGGCGGCCAGGGCGTGTTCGGCATCGCGGTCAGCGGGGCGATGCAGGAGATCAGCGGCACGATCCACGAGTTCCCGGCCGAGCGCGCCGACGGCGGACTCGTCGAGGCCGTCGTGCCGGACGAGCTGACCCAGCGCCGCAACGCCCGCCGCACCGGCTGATCTTGCTCCGCGCTAGACTGGGCGCGCGATCGACGATCCCGCGCGGGAGAGACCGGACCGACATCCCCGGACCGGCGCCGAAGGAGCAAGTCCTCCCCGGAACCTCTCAGGCACCCTGGACCGCGCGGACGAGACGCCTCTGGAAAGCGCATCGGCAGGAGACCACCAGCCGGTGCCGCCGACGGTGCAAACCCGGGTATCCACGCGGGTGAAACTCTCAGGCGCCCCTCGGGGTACGGACAGAGTGGGGAGGGCCACGCCTTTCTTGCGGCGTGGCGTGCGCGCCGGTGAGGTTCAGACCTCCCGGGTGGTCTGAACCTCAGTGATGTGGTCAAGACCACACCCCGGCGTTTTCCGCGCGTCAGCCCGGAATCTTGTCCAGGAAGCCGTGCACCTTGGCGATCCGGCCGTCGGCGATTTCCACCACGTCGAACCCGATCGCGATCGGCTCGGGGTTGCCCGGGGCCGACAGGTACCACTGGAACCGCGCGAGATCGTGGTGCGCGTCCGGCTCCGCGGGCAGGCTGAAGACCAGTCCGGCGAACTGCTCCTGCGCGCCGCCGATGAACCCGTCGATCTCGTCCTGCCCGGCGACCGCGCCGAGCGGGTCGGTGTAGGTCGCGCCCGGAGCGAAAACCTCCGAGACCAGCCGCCGGCGCTGCTGCGGGTCGGTCTCGTTCCAGACGTCGAGGTAGCGGCGGGCGATGGCGGCGGCGGTCGGGGCGGTGGTGGTCATTTCGAGGTTCTCCTTGTGTCGTGCCGTTTTCGGTAGGGCCAAGCCTGTCGGAGGAACGGCGGCTGGTCGATTACGCGGGAGGTAATCGGTTCGCCGTGCTAAACCGGGGCATGGACTACGGCCGCCTGCCGATCGACCGGCAACTGGGGAAATTCCGCGAGATCGTGACGCGCAACGAGATGGTGCCGGAAGTGCTCGCCCGAGCGGCGGATCTGGCTCTTCCCGACTGGTATCTCACGGCGGGTTGCCTATGCCAGACCGTGTGGAACGTGGTGACCGGACGGCCGCCGGCCGAGGGCATCAAGGACTACGACCTGTTCTACTTCGACGATTCGGATCTCAGCTGGGAAGCGGAGAACACGGTCATCGAGGAGGGCGCCCGGAGATTCGGGGATCTGCCGGTCACGGTGGAAATCCGCAACGAGGCGCGAGTGCATCTCTGGTACGAGGACCGCTTCGGGGTTCCTTGCGCGCCCTACCCGTCCACCGAGGCGGCCATCGATTCCTTTCCCTCCGCCACATCGTGTCTCGGGATTCGGCAGGACAGCGAAGGGGAGTGGCGGGTCTACGCGCCGCACGGGTTCTCCGACATGTTCAACCTCGTCGTGCGGCCCAATCCCGGGCACGCGCCGCGGAGCAGTTACGAGGCGAAAGCCCGGCGGTGGCACGAACAATGGCCGGAGTTGACCGTCCTGCGGTGGCCCAGTTGACGCACGGCTCGGCGGAGGCGTAGTTTCGATACGAAACGGTAGCGTATCGAAATGGAGTCCGGATGCCGGAGCCGTCGGGTGTGGGCAGGCCGCGCGATGTCCGCAGGGACGCCGCGATTCACGAGGCGGCCTTGGCGCTGCTGACTGAGGTCGGCTACGACCAGCTGTCCATCGAGGCGATCGCCGCGCGGGCGGGCGTGGCCAAGACGACGATTTACCGGCGGTACCGCGACAAAGCGGCGTTGGTCGCGGCGGCGGTGGAGCAGCGGCAAGGTTCTGCTCCGCCCGAACCCGTCGCCGGGGGATTGCGGGAGAACCTGCTGGCCGTCGTGGGGTGGCTCGCGCGCGAGATCGAGGAGCAGGAGATCGGCTTGCTGGGCGCGCTGTTCGCGGGCATGCGCGGCGATGCCCGGCTCGCCGACGAGATGCGCCGGATCCTGCGCCGGGACCAGGCGGCGATGACGGATCGGCTGCCGGGCGAGGAGTTGGCGCCGGGCGCGGCCGAGTTGTTCGCCGAGGTCGCGCCCGCGGTCATCGTGCACCGGATCGTCTTCGCCGGCGAGAGGTGCGACGAGCGGTTCGTGCGACACCTCGTCGACGACATCCTGTTTCCGTTGCTGCGGAAAGGAATCCAGTCATGATCGTGATCACGGGGGCGACCGGCGCGCTCAACGGTGCGACGGTGGAACACCTCCTCAAGCGCGTCCCGGCGGAGCGGATCGGCGTCAGTGTGCGAGATGTCGCGAAGGCGCAGCACTTCGCGGACCAGGGTGTACGGGTGCGGCAGGGTTCCTATGAGGACCCGGCGGCGTTGCGGCATTCCTTTGAGAGAGCCGAAAAGGTGCTGCTGGTTTCCTCGAACGACCCGCACGCGGACGGGGTCGGCTTGCATCGCGTGGGCATCGAGGCGGCGGTAGCAGCTGGGGCGCAACGTATTCTGTACACCAGTCACCAGAATTCCCGGATGGACACCCCTTTCCGCCAGGCCCGGAGCACGCCGCGACCGAGCGGATTCTCGCCGAGTCCGGGGTCGCGTGGACGGCGCTGCGGAACGGGTTTTACGCGCACAGCCTCGGTTGGCTGCTCGGGAACTGGCGGGAGACCGGGGTGATCACAGCCCCGGCGGACGGTCCGGTCTCCTGGACCGATCGTGCCGACGCAGCCGAAGCGGCGGCGGTGATTCTGGCCGGAGACAGCGCATTCGACGGGCCGGTGACGCTGACTGCGCGACAGGCGGTGACGTTCGACGACGTGGCCGAGATCGCCTCGCGGGTCATCGGGCGCGAGGTGAAACGCGTGGTCGTGGACGACGACGAGTGGATCGCGGGCGAACCGGAGGAGATCGGGCGGATGAAGCTCACGATGTTCCAGGCGGCCCGCCGAGGTCATTTCGCGGAAACGAGTCCGGTGCTGGCCGAGCTGCTCGGCCGCGAGCCGCGCCGCCTTACGCTCCAGAGCTGAAGAAATCCCGGCAGAAAGCGCGGAACGTTTCCGCTCGCCGAGTCAACCGGGCGCCCTCCGCGCGGGCCAGCACGACCGGCGTCGTCGGAACCCGCTCGCGCAGCGGGCGTACGGCGAATGGCGTGCCTTCGACGGAACGCTCCAACGGTGGTCGCTGCACGGAGAGCGTGTAGCCGAGCCCCCGGGCGACCAACGCTCGCGCGAGTTCGAAGCTCGTCGTGCGGTGTGCGACCGGCATCGGCAGGCCGACGGAGGCGAACACGTCCCGGAAATAGCGTTCCGACGGCGGTACGTCCAGCAGGACGAACGGCTCGTCGGCCAAGGCGCGCAACGAAACCGTCTTGCGGCGCGCCAGGGGATGGTCCGGCGGGAGCAGCACGCTCGGCGGCTGGTCGTACAGCTTGTCCACCGCGATGCCCGGCACCAGATCCTGCCGGTACAGCACGGCCAGGTCGCAACGGCCCTCCAGCAGGAGGTGCTGCAGATCCGGCAGCGTGCCTTCGACGAACGTGACGTCGACTTCCGGGTGCTGGGTGCGGAAGGTCGCCAGCGCGGCGGGCACGTGCAGCGGTGCGAGCGGCGTGTAGCAGCCGAAACTCAGGCGTCCGGCGAGGTCCTGGCCGTAGTCGCGGGCAGCGGTGCCGAGTTCGGCGACCGAGGTGAGCACTGCGCGGGCCTCGCCGACGACCTGGCGGCCGGCGTCGGTCAGCGCGGTCGTCCGGCCGGGGCCGCGGAGGATGAGCTGCACGCCCAAAGTCCGTTCCAGCGAAGCGATCGCCAGCGACACCGCGGACTGCGACACGTGACAGCTGTCCGCCGCCGCGGTGAGACCGCCGGTGTCGGCGACCGCGACCAGATACTCGAGCTGGCGCAACGAGGGAGACATGAGGTCACCTTATGTCCTTCACCAGAAATGTGAACTGGACCGATGACCGCCGACGCGGCAGGGTCGGAGCATGACCCGGCACCAGCACCCGTTCGTCCCGTACGCGCCGCCCCGGCTGTCCCCGGAGGAAAGCCTCGCGCGCGGGCAGGAGCTGTACCGGCTGCTCGACCAGCGCCGGTCGGTCCGGTGGTTCTCCCCGGACCCGGTGCCGCTCGAAGCGATCGAGACCGCGGTGCGGATCGCGAACACGGCGCCGAGCGGGGCGCACCACCAGCCGTGGACCTTCGTCGCGACCGCGGACCCGGGCGTGAAACGCGCGGTGCGCGAGGCGGCCGAGGTCGAGGAGCGGAAGTTCTACCGGGAGCGCAACGCACCGGACTGGCACGCCGCGCTCGCCCGGCTCGAAACCGACGAGCACAAGGAATTCCTCGAGGTCGCGCCATGGCTGGTGGTTGCGTTCGCGCAGAAGAGCACGCCGCTTCCGGACGGTTCGCTGCGGAAGAACTACTACGTCAACGAGAGCGTCGGCATCGCGTGCGGGATGTTCATCACCGCGCTGCACACGATGGGCCTCGCGACGCTCACCCACACCCCGAACCCGATGGGCTTCCTGAACGAGGTCTTCGAGCGACCGGTGACCGAACGGCCGTACATCCTCTTCCCGGTCGGCTACCCCGCGCCGGACTGCGAGGTGCCCGACCTCGACCGCAAACCGCTCGCCGAGGCGCTGGTGGTGCACGCGCCGTTACCTCGGGGGTAATGGTCTCCCGGCAGGCGACGCCGTAGCGTCGAAGGGGTGACGACTACGGTGAAGGCCCCGGTCGGCGAACTGCTCCGGGAATGGCGCGACCGCCGCCGCATCAGCCAGCTCGACCTCGCGATCTCGGCGGACATCTCGACGCGCCACCTGAGCTTCGTGGAGACCGGAAGGTCGAAGCCGAGCCGGGACATGGTGCTGCGGCTGGGCGAGCACCTCGACATCCCGCTGCGCGAACGGAACCGCCTGCTGCTCGCCGCGGGCTACGCGCCGGCGTACGGCGAGTCCGACATCGGAGCGCCGGAAATGACCGTGATCCGCGAAGCCGTCCGGCGGCTGCTGGCCGGACACGACCCGTACCCGGCGGCAGTGGTCGACCGCGGCTGGAACCTCGTCGACGCCAACCTCAGTCTCGGCGTGCTCACCGAAGGCATCGCGCCGGAACTGCTGACCGGGCCGGTGAACGTCCTGCGCGCCACGCTGCACCCGGACGGGATGGCCCCGCGGGTGCTGAACCTGGGGGAGTGGCGGGCGCATCTGCTGGGGCGGTTGCGCCGGCAGGTGGAGCAGACGGCGGATGCCGGGCTGGCGGAGTTGCTGGAGGAACTGCGCGGCTATCCGTGCGACGACGAGGTGTCCGAGGTGGAAGTCCCTGGGCCGGGCGATATTTTCGTGCCGCTGCGGTATCGGCAGGGGGATCTGGAGCTGACGTTCTTCAGCACGGTCGCGACTTTCGGGACTCCGCTGGACGTGACGGTCGCGGAGCTGGTGATCGAGTCGTTCTATCCGGCCGATCCGGCTACAGCGGCGTTCTTGCGCGAGCGCGTGACCGGCTGAGCGCGGCTACGATCGGGCCATGCGGGCGTTCGTGGTGACCGGACCGGGGGAGGCCGGGCCGGCCGAGGTGGCGGAGCCGGTCGCCGGGGTCGGCGAGGTGGTCGTCGACGTGGAACGGGCCGGAGTCTGCGGCACGGACGTCGAGTTCTTCACCGGCGAGATGCAGTACCTCGCCGACGGCCACGCGCGGTACCCGATGCGGCTCGGCCACGAATGGTGCGGCACGGTGTCCGAAGCCGGGCCCGGCGTGCACCCGGCCTGGGTCGGCCGCCGGGTCACCGGCGACACGATGCTCGGCTGCGGGGACTGCCGACGCTGCCGGGGCGGCCATCAGCACGTCTGCGAGAACCGGCAGGAGGTCGGCATCCGCGGCGGGCGGGCCGGGGCGCTGGCCGAACGTCTCGCGGTGCCGGTGCGGTCGCTGCACGAGCTGCCGGACGCGCTGGATCCCGTCGCGGGCGCGTTGGTCGAACCGGGCGGCAACGCCTGCCGCGCGGCGCGGGCGGCGGCGGGGGAGCGGGTGCTGGTTCTCGGACCGGGGACGATCGGCTTGCTTACCGCGTTGTTCCTGCGCGCGGCGGGCAGCGAGGTGCATCTGGTGGGCGCGACGCCGTGGTCGGTGGAATTCGCGCGCGGCTTGGGTTTTTCCGCTGGCACCAGCATTCCGGAGCCGCCCTTCGACGCGGTGGTGGACGCGACCGGAGATCCCGCCTCGCCCGCGCTCGCGGCCGAGGTGGTCGAACCGGCGGGGCGGATCGTCTACATCGGACTGTCGGGGCGGCCGAGCCTGCTCGACACGCGGGCGTTGGCGCTGAAGGACGTCACAGCGGTCGGCGTGCTGAGCGGGTCGCCGGGATTGGCACAGGCGATCGACGCTTACGCTTCCGGCGAAGTAGATCCGCGGCCGCTGGTGGCGACGACGGTCGGGCTGGGAGAGGTCGCTGCGGTCCTCGGCGGGGAACGGACGCCGGGAGCGCCGAAGATCCACGTCGACCCGCGCCGGTAACCAGGTTGCTTGGCGGGCGCGGAAACGAGAGGGTCGGGGCATGAGTGCCGACCTGACTTTCCGCCAGCCGATCGAAGACGACCACGCCCGCGTGCTTGCCGCGCTGGGGCCGTGGTGGGGCGGGCTGAAGGGCGAAGCCGGTGCGAAGGAACGGGCGCTGCTGGTGCCGCGCCTGTACTTCCAGCACTTCACCCCGACCAGCCGCCTGGCCGAGCGTCCGGACGGGACGCTGGCGGCGTTCCTGATCGGCTTCGTCTCGCAGACGGACCCGGACACCGCGTACATCCACTTCGTCGGCGTCGACCCGCAACTGCACGGGCAGGGAATCGGCCGATCGCTGTACGAATGGTTCTTCGGCCAGGCGCGGGAATCGGGGGTGCGGAAGGTCAAGTGTGTCACCAGCCCGCAGAACGCAGCTTCGCGCGCTTACCACGCGAGGCTCGGGTTCGAGGTTTCCGAGGTGCTGCCGGACTACGACGGGCCCGGGCTGGACCGGGTCGCGTTCACCCGCAGCCTGGCCGCCGAACGAGCCTGACGCTGCTGCCGGGCTCACTCCGCTTTGAGGGGCTCGAGGAAATCCGCGACCGAGGCAGCGACTTCCGCGGGCGCGAGTTCGGCCATGTGGTGCCCGGAGTCGATGCCGTGCCCGCGGACGTCCTCGGCCCATTCCCGCCAGATGCGCAGGGGATCGCCGTAGAGATCTTCCAGGTCGTCGCGCAGGGACCACAGGACGAGCACCGGCTGCGTGAGCATCCGGCCGGCGGCGCGGTCGGCGAGTTCGTCGCGGCAGTCCACGGTGAGACCGGCGCGGTAGTCCTCGAGCATGCCTCGCACGACTTCCGGGTCCCGCGTCGCCGCGCGCCATTCGGCGTGGTTTTCGCGGCCCATTTTTTCGGGATCGCCCCGGTACCACGAGTCGGGGTCGGCGTTGATCACGCGCTCCGGGGTTTCGGGCTGGGCGAAGAAGAACCAGTGCCACCACTCGGTCGCGAACCGCGGCGTGATCCGGCCGAGGTGCTCGCTGATCGGCAGGCAGTCGGCCAGCACCGCCTGGAGCACCCGGTCGGGATGATCGAGGGCCAGGCGGAGGGCGAGGTAGCTGCCCCGGTCGTGCCCGACCACGGCGAACTGTTCGTGGCCGAGCGTGCGCATCATGGCCAGCAGCCGACGCGCGTTCGCTCGTTTGGAGTGCGGTTCGTGGTCCTCGGTGGGTGCCGGCTTTCCGGACCGGCCGTATCCGGGAAGATCGGCGCATACGACGGCGAATCCGCGCTCGACCAACCGGGGCGCGACCCAATGCCAGGTCGCCGAGGTACGGGGATGCCCGTGCAACAACAACACCGGCGGGCCGCTTCCCGCGTGCCGCACGAAAACGGGGCAACCGGCACCGTCCACGATCTCGGTGGTGAAGCCGTCGAACATGAATCCATGTTCCCAGGTTCCCTCGCGGCACGCATGACACCGCCGCCAATGGCCTGGGCCGGGACGCAGCAAAGTATCCGGCAGGCACGGCGAACGCTGCGGGGTGTCAGGAATCTCGTTGCCGCTGGGCGTTTTCGGCCCCTGTCCCGGTGAAATGGGCGAGGAGGCTCGTGCGCCTGAGCAGCCGGTCGAGTTCCGGGGACCGGTTGTCCAGTTGCAACGCCGCGCCAGCCGAGCGGACCAGCCGGTCGACCATCAGCAGGGCGGCCAGTCCCGAAGAGTCGCAAAAGGACAGTCCGCCGCAGTCGAGGCGGACCGTGCGGCAATCCGGTTGCGCGGCCAGCATTTCGCGGGCCGTGCGGACGAGCGCGGGCTGGCTTTCGTAGTCGAGTTCGCCGGTCACGGTCAAGCGCGCGACCCCCGGGTGCGGAATGCTCCACGTGCAGGCGAGCGGGTGCGGCGGCATCATGCTCGGCTTTCGGGATCGAGGTCGTCGGCCGCGCGGACCAGGGTGGCGCAGGCTCGGGGGAAGTCCCGCAGCTCTTCGCCGAGGACGTCCAGCGCGGGTTTCAGATATCCGGCCGGGACGCCGCGGGCGGCGAGGATGTCGGCGGTCCACCGCAGGAAACCGGTGAACAGCTCGGGATCGTCGACGTAGACCGAAGTCCTGAGGTAGTCGACGATGCTCGCCAGGTCCTCGACGGTGTGCTGCAGCTGGAGTTCGCTGTAGCAGGCCACAGCGGGGACCCGTTCGCGCAGTCCGGCGAGCGCGGCCTTCACCAGCTGGGGCGAGGTCCGCGAGATCATGGTGTATTCCTGGTCGAGCAGGTGCGGAAGATCGTCCACGGCCTGGTGTGCGCCGCGGGGCGCGCCCGGCAGTTTCCCGGCGAGCAGGTCGGCGGCGGCGCGAGCGTCGGGCGCCCAGGCGTCGGCCCCGAACAGGCGGGCGTAGCGGCCGTCCGTTCCGAACGCGGCACCGCCCGCGATGACCGGGACACCGGCGGCTTGGCACGCGGTGATCGTCGCGTGTGCCGCGGGCAGCCGCGTCGGGATCGAGCCGGACAGGGCGACCGCGTCCGGGCCGGTGCGGTGCACGTCGGCGATCAGGTGCGAAGCCGGGACCTGCGCCCCGAGGTAGTCGACCCGGAATCCGCGCGACCGCAGCACTTCGGCCAGCAGCCGGGCGGGCAGCGCGTGCCATTCCCCGTCCACGCAGGCGACGGTCACCCGGGCGAGCGGGGCACGGGACGACGGGCCGGAGGCGAGGCTCACGGCGGCGACCACCCGGTCGTTGATCGCGGTGACGGCATGTTCCTGGGTCACGGTCAGCCGGTTGGCCGCCCACTCCTCGCCGACTTTCCGCTGCACCGCGCCGATCACGTCGAGCAGGACGGTTTCGGTGTCCATCCCGGATTCGAGGGCCTGCAGCGCGATGCCGCCCGCCGCGTGTTCGTCGCCGCCGGCGGCCGCGGTCCAGAGCTGGCCGGCGACATCCTCGACGGACAGCGACGGGGCGGCGCGAGGCTTGCTCGAGGCGGTCATGCGGCGGTGTACCTGCCGCGGCCCGACCCGCCGACCGCCGACAGGTGCTGGCCGCGAGGCGCGGCGATCACGACGACAGCAATGTCGTCGTGATCGCGTCCGCGAGCCCATTCGGCCGCCAGCATGTGGACATGCTCGGCGATCGCCTCCGCGGGCATGTCCGCGCATCGGGCCAGCGCCTCGTGCAGGCGCTCCTCGCCGAACATCTGATCGCCCAGCGGACCGCCGCGCGCCTCGGTGATGCCGTCGGTATAGAGCAGGCACGTCTCGCCGGGAGCCAGCGTGACTTCGACCGTGGTCGTGTCGATCTCGGGCAGGACGCCGACCACGGTGCCGACCGTCTCGACAACCTCGACCACCCCGTCCGCCCGCACGATCAGCGGCGGCAGATGACCCGCGCACGTCAGCCGCAACCGCAGGCCGGCGGCGAGCGGCGACACCGACGCGAGCGCGAGGGTGACGAACCGGGTGTGGTGGGAACTGAGCAGCGCGTCGTTGAGCATGCTGAGCACGCGATGGTGGTCCGCGGCCAGCGGCAGCAGGGCGTGCAGCGTGTTGCGGACCTTCCCGGTGAGCACCGCGGCCTCGACGCCTTTGCCGCACACATCGCCCAGCACCACGAGCGATTCCCGGCCGTCGCCGGCCGCCGGATAGACGTCGTAGAAGTCGCCGCCGACCCGTTCCGATTCGAGCGCGGCGCGATACCGTCCCGCGAGTTCCGCGCCCGCGACCTCGGGCAGCGCGGGCGGAAGCAGTTCGCGCATCAGCGTTTCGGTGATCGACGACTGCTGGGCGAACATCCGCGCGGCGGACATCGCCACCCCGGACCGGGCCGCGAACAGCCGGGCGAAGATCTCCTCGTCCTCGGTGAACGCCGCGCGTTCGGCCTTCCGCAGGAGAACCAGCGCCCCGGCCGGGACGCCGTGCCCGGGCAAGGGCGTCACCACGATCGAACCGACGTCGCCGAATCCCGGGGGGATCAGCCACGCCGGCGCGGCCGCCGGGTCGATCCAGCGCGACGGGACCGGCGGAAACCCCTGCAGCGCCTCGGCGAGCCCGGGCACCTCGGACAGTTCGGCGGCCAGCTCGATCTGCTCGGGTTCGCGACCGCGCACGCAGAGCACCGCCGGAACGGGGCGCTGCGGGGCCGGAGTGATCAGGAGCGCGGCGTCGGCGAGGTGCTGCACAGCCAGCTTTCCGGCGACCTGCATGCACCGCTGCAGGTTCAGCGATCCGAGCAGCGCGGTCGACGCCTCGGCGAGGAACTGCGCCCGCCGCCGCTCGGTGCGCAAGGCGGTCTCGGCGAGGCGCGCGTCGGTGTTCTCCGTCAGCCACCAGGTGGTCGTGCCGTCATCGTGCGTTACCGGGTGCACCTCGTAGCTGCGATCCCAGCTTTCGTCGGCACCGCGTACGCCTTCGATGACGCCGTCCGGCCAGCCGGTTATCGCTTCAGCGAGCACCACGCCCGGCGCAGCTTGAGGAAACAGCCGTTCGGCCGCGGCATTGAGCGCAACCACCACGCCGTCGGCATCGGTGACCAGTACAGGGCAGGGTGCTGAACTCCACCGCGATACGACATCCGCGGAAAGGTCCGCCCGTTTCAGATCCGCCACGAGCGGTCCTTCACCCCGTTTTCGTCTAGAGGACGGTGCCGTCCGGAGAGCCAAGGCCCCGGATACCCGCCCGCCGGCGTCTCAAACCTCGTTTTCCGGGCAGGGGGCCGGGCGGCTCCGCCGGCTTCGGGTCTCGACCGGCGGAGCCTGGAGCCGGGTCTTCTGCGCGCCGAAGACCAACCCTGGTCACCGGCTACCCGTTCGCCGGGACTTCACGCGGCCCGGCCGGGTTCAGACGTCGAGTTCCTGGTGCCGCTCGGCCACGGTCTGGGCGAGGTCGACGAGTTTGACGTTGAGGTCCTGGGAGGTGCGGCGCAGGATGTCGAACGCCGCGTCGGCGGAGATCCCGCGGCGGTTCATCAGGATGCCCTTGGCCTGGCCGATCAGGTCCCTGCTGTCGACGGCGCGCTTGAGATGGATCTCCTTGAGCGCGGCCGCGGTGTGCGCGGCCGATCCGGCGAGGGCGAGCGACGCGTGGGAAGCCAGGACGAGCGCGTTGTCGACGGCGTCGTCGTCGAAGGTCCCGGCCCGGCGGCTGTAGAGGTTGATCGCGCCGGGCGGCAGGTCGGATTTGAGGTCCGGCAGCAGGGTCACGGCCAGCAGGGAGCCGAACCCGAACTGCCCGGCGCGCTTGCCGAACTCGGGGAACGCCTCCGACTCCGGGAGGTTGTTGGCCAGCGCGTGCCCGGGCCGTCCCTGCAGCGCGGCCTCCAGGCACGGCCCTTCGCCGGTCTGGTACTGGACGCGGTCCAGTTCCTCGGCGGTCGCGTCCGTGCAGACCGGGGTGTGGAATCCGCCGTCGGCCGAGCGCAGGGTGATGCTGGCCAGGTCGGCCTCCGGGACGATCCGCAGCGCGGCGGACACCACGCGCTCCATCGCTTCGTGCAGGGAGCCCGCGCCGAGCAGGAGCACCGCGAGCGCGCTGAACCGTTGCGCCAGCGGCCCTTCGGCGGCGACCCCGGACCGGGCCCAGCCCTCGACGACCGGTTCCGCGCAGAACGCGATCCGGTCGGTCTCCCAGTCTTCGGCGTCTCTTGTGCCGACCTCAGTCACCGCGGCCTCCTCTTTCCCCGCCCAGCAGCACCGCCGAACTTTACCCGGCCCGCGGGAGCGGACCGGCGGAGCGGCGCTTCGTCGTGCCGAGGAGGGAGGCCGTGTCCGGCGAGGCGCACGACGCGGCGGCGGCCGGAACCGAAGTCCCGGCCGCCGCTGCGTCCGCGAGGTCAGTCTTTCACGCCCTTGACGGCGTCTTTGACCTTTTCTCCCGCCTGCTTGAGGGCGCCCTTGGCCTGGTCTGCTTTCCCCTCGGCCTGCCACTGTTCGTTCCCGGTGGCCTTGCCGAGCGCTTCCTTGGCCTTTCCCTTGAGCTCCTCGGCCTTGTTTCCGGCGGTGTCGCTCATCTCGATTTCCTCTTTCTTCTCAAGGTTTCGGGAAAAAGCGTTCCCGGTGCTGCGATAAGCGGGGGATACCCGCCTCGGGCGCGGGTCAAACCGGTTGTCCCGACGAGCGATCGGCCTTCGTCGCGGCGATGTACTGACTGGCCTGGGGCAGAAAGGACAGGATGACGCCGACCAGTGCGAAGACAGCGCTGACGGAGCCGATCACCGTGGCCCGGCCCGCCAGCAGGGAGACGACCTGGAGCGCGGTGAGCACCGTGAGCACGATCCTCGCCCTGTTGCGGCCGACGCGGAGTTTGAACGCGAACAGCAAGTGCAGCAAGGCGAACGCGATCGCGAGCATCGCTGCGACGATGACGCCGATCGTCACCGCCTGGTCGATCTGGGCGTCGGTGAGGCGCGCCGCGTTCTGCCCGTTCGTTCTTCGCATCGCGTCCGCCAGCGCGTCGCGCGAGAAGAACAGGAACACGGCTCCGGCGAGGCCGACGAGGGTCGCGGCCACATACGCCCAGAAGGCGCCGGTGATCGCGGCCGGGCGCGACCGGGCTCCGGCTGGAGCAGCGGAAGGGGACAGATAAGCGGGGACATCAGTCATGAGGAAAAAGGTGGCACAGCTCGCGGAATCCCGCGCGGCAAAGAACGGTTAAGCGGACCGGAAAACCCCGCGGAAGGCACTGTCAACCCCATTTCCCGCGGTTCTTGTTTGCCGCCGCCGTCCGCCGGGTACCCGTTATTCTCGGACAAGGTGAACCGACGACGTGCATTCGAGCCGGGGGAGCGGCTGCGCCTTCGCGGGCGGGGCGACGCAGGCCGAGGAGGAGGTCAAGCGTGAGTGTCGACGAGGCTCAGCACAGCCGTTTGCCCGCGGGAGCGGCGCTTCTTCGCTTGGCGTTGGACCAGGATTTCGCGATGCTGCGCCGGATCCGGGACCGGGCCGCGGCGTTCGTGCGCAGTCATCTCCCGCACGCGGGCGCGGACGCCGTGGCCGACGTGCGCCTGGTGCTCGACGAGATGGCCTGCAACGCGCTGCGGCACGCCCGCCCGCCGTGCGAGCTGGCTCTGTCGTTGCGGGGAGACCGGCTCCGCATCGAGGTGTCCGACTCGCTCGCGGACCTCGCCCGGTACCGCGAAGGCTACGAAGGCGGGGGACGCGGGCTGGCCTTGATCGACGCCATCGCCGACCGCTGGGGCCAGACGCCGCTGCCCTGGGGCAAGACTGTGTGGGCCGAGCTGGCGCTATGCTCCGACTCCGGCCGGAGGGATTCGCCGGAGCCGGCGTGAAGCACGGCGCGCGCCGGACGGGATTTCCGGCCGGATAGCGGCGCTCTGACTGTCCACAGTGGAGACCCGGGCTCGGCTGATCGACGCGGGGACCGCGGACCTCGTCATCGGCCGTCGTCCGCCCGGTTCGGCCCGGTTGGACCGTTACGCCGGGCTAGGGTCGGGTAGCGGAAGCACGACGGAAACATTCCGGTAACACCGCGCGGTTAGCTTGATCGGCCGGACGAGGCGACAAGGAGTGTCCGACCGTGGTCGATACCGGAAGCACGGCGTGGTTGCTGGTCAGCGCGGCACTGGTCATGCTGATGACACCGGGTCTCGCGCTGTTCTACGGCGGGATGGTGCGCGCCCGGAGCGTGCTGAACGTGATGGCGATGGCGTTCGTCTGCCTCGCCACCGTCGGGCTGGTCTGGGTGGCCTACGGGTATTCGCTCGCGTTCGGCCCCGACTGGTTCGGCGGGCTGCTCGGCACCTTGCGGCTGGCCGGGCTGCACGGACTGGCCGAGCAAACGATCGGGCTCGCCGGGACCCAGGTGCCGCTGTTCGCGTTCGTCGCCTTCCAGATGATGTTCGCGGTCATCACGGTGGCGCTGCTGGCCGGCGCGATCGCCGAGCGGGCCCGGTTCTGGACCTGGACGGTGTTCTCCGTCGTGTGGGTCACCGTGGTGTACCTGCCGGTGGCGCACTGGGTCTTCGCGCCCGACGGGTGGATCGCGGCCAAGCTGCACGTGCTGGACTTCGCGGGCGGCACCGTCGTCGAGGTGAACTCCGGGGCGGCCGCGCTGGCGCTCGCGATCGTGCTCGGCCGCAGGCACGGCTGGCCCAAGCAGGCCGTCCGGCCGCACAACCTGCCGTTCGTGATGTTCGGCGCCGGGCTGCTGTGGTTCGGCTGGTTCGGGTTCAACGCCGGTTCCGCGCTGGCCGCGAAAAACCTCGCGGCCACCTCGTTCCTGAACACCACCGTCGCGGGCGCGGCCGCGGTGCTGGGCTGGCTGCTCGTCGAGCAGTTCCGCGACGGGAAGCCGACGACCCTCGGCGCCGCGTCCGGCGCGGTGGCCGGGCTGGTGGGGATCACGCCCGGATGCGCCTACGTCGAACCGGTCGGCGCGATCGCGATCGGCGTCGCGGCGGGCGTCGTGTGCTCGTTCGCGGTGGGCCTGAAATACCGGTTCGGCTTCGACGACTCGCTCGACGTGGTCGCGGTGCACGGGCTCGGCGGGTTCGTGGGGACGCTGCTGATCGGCCTGTTCGCGACGGTGAGCGTGGCTCCTCAGGGCGCGAACGGCCTGTTCTACGGCGGCGGATTCGACCAGCTGTGGCGCCAGACGGTCGGAACGCTGGCGGTACTAGGGTATTCGCTGGCGATGACCTTCCTGATCGGCTGGGTCATGCACAAGTTCATGGGATTCCGGATCGACCGCGAGGCCGAGATCGACGGCGTCGACGAGGCCGAGCACGCCGAAGGCGCGTACGAGCTGGCAGTCCAGTCCGGACGCCGGGGGAGCGCGCCCGCCGGTGTGCTCGGATCGCACCGGCCCGCGCGCGAGGAGAACCGATGAAGCTGCTGACCGCCGTCGTCAAACCGTTCGTGCTGGACGACGTCCGGATCGCGCTGCAGGAACTCGGCGTCGCCGGGATGACCGTCAGCGAGGTCCGCGGATACGGCAGGCAGAAGGGCCACACCGAGATCTACCGGGGCGCGGAGTACGCGGTCGATTTCATCACCAAGTACCGCCTGGAGATCCTCCTCGACGACGACCAGGTCGACGCCGCGCTGCGGACGGTGCAGGACACCGCGCACACGGGCAAGATCGGCGACGGCAAGATCTGGGTCACGCCGGTGGAGACCGTCGTCCGTGTCCGCACCGGAGAGCGCGGCCGCGACGCGCTCTAGGCCCCGCCCGCACCTTTCGGTCCGTGAGGGGAACCCTGAGGGAATCAGAGTCCCTCAGGGTTCCCCTCACGGACGACGTCAGGAGCGAGCGAGGTACTCCGCCGCGGCGCGCAGGCTCACGTAGGAGCCGCTGAAGGTGTCGATCCGCGGTCCGGCACCGGTTTCCGGCCCGGGAACCCCGGTTTCGACCCGGATGTAGTCCACAGTGGACAGTCCGGCCAGGAATTCCCGCACTGCCGGATGCCGGTGCGCCTCCCGGGTCACCACGACAACGCTGTCGACAGACGAAGCCTCCGCCAAGACCGTCGCGACGTCGTCGGGGGAAACTGAAAGCGTCCGAGTGCCCGGCACCAGTTCCGCCAGGTGAGCCCCCAGGCCCCACGGCATCGGACCGGCGGCGATACCCGGTTCGGTCTGCACGTCCACCACAAGCGCGCGGCCCGTGAGCCGAGGCGTGCCGGTGACCCGCAAGGCGGCCCGCGCGGCGGAGAGGCCGAGCGAGTAGTCCACCGGCTGCACGGTCGCGGGAGCCGGGGCGGTGCCGAGCGAAGCCGTCCGGACAGCGGCGTCAGCCAGCCGCTCCAAGGAAAGCCGTCCGCTGGCCACCGCCGCGACGATCGCGTCCGCGGTCCGGTCCAGCGTCTCGGCCTCGAACGGGGCCCCGCCGAGGCAAAGCGCGTCAGCGCCGCCCAGGAGAGCCCGGACCGAAGCCTCGCCGATCCCGTCGTGCCGCCCGTACGCCCCGGAGATGGCGCCCATCTCCAACGCGTCCGTGATGACCGTCCCGGTGAATCCCAGTTCGCCGCGCAGCACGTCGACCAGCGCGGTCCGGTTGAACGTCGCCGGTTCGTCGCCCCATTCCCGGACCACGAGGTGTCCGGACATGACCGTCCGGACGCCCGCCTCGATGGCCGCGGCGAACGGGACCAGTTCGACTTCCCGAAGCTCGGCCGCGGTCCGCGGCAGCACCGGCAGCGAGAGGTGCGAATCCTCGGTCGCCGCGCCGTGCCCGGGGAAGTGCTTCGCGCACGCGGCGACGCCGTACTTCTGCATGCCGGTCACGAACGCCGCGACGTGCGGCGAAGCCGCCACCGGATCCGAGCCGAACGCCCGCACGCCGATGCCCGGGTCCTCCGCGGCGAGCGTGAGGTCCGCGCACGGCGCGAGGTTGACCGTGACCCCGCACGCCGCCAGCCGCTCGCCGAGAGCCGCCGCGACGGACGCGGTCAGCTCCGGATCCCCGGCCGCGCCCAGCGCGAGCGGGCCGGGCACGAACGAGCCCTTGCCGACGTCGAGGCGGGTGACGTCGCCGCCTTCCTCGTCGATCCCGACGACCACGTCATCCCGCTCGGACCGCAATGCGGACGTGAGCGCGGCGACCTGCTCGTCGTCGACCACGTTGCGGCCGAACAGGATCACGCCGCCGAGACCCTCGGCGAGCCGGCGGCGCACCCAGTCCGGCGCCGTCGTTCCGGCGAATCCCGGCAGCAGCACGGCTTCGGCCAGTCTGCGCGGGTCGGACACCCCGGACACCTCGGACAGGTCAGCCACCGTCATCCCTTCACCGCGCCGGCGGTCATGCCGGACACGAGTTTCCGTTGCACGATCAGGAAGAAGATCACCGCGGGGATCGCGTAGATCACCGACGCGGCCATGACGCCGCCCCAGTCGATCGAGAACGCCGTCTTGAACGACGACAGCCACACCGGCAGCGTCTGCTTCGACTGGTCCCGCATGAACACCAGCGCGAACAGGAATTCGTTCCACGCCGTGATGAAGCTGAACACCGACGTGGTCACCAGGCCCGGCCCGAGCAGCGGCAGCGTGACCCGGCGGAAGGCGCCGACCCGGCTGCAGCCGTCGATCATCGCGGCCTCTTCGAGGTCGTACGGGATGCCGTTGACGAACCCGTAGAGCATCCACACGGTGAACGGCAGCGACGTCGCGAAGTAGACCAGCAGCAGCGACGGCAGCGTGTTCAGCAGCCCGATGTCGCGCATCAGCAGGTACATCGGGATGAACAGCGCTGAGAGCGGGGCCAGCTGCGCCACCAGGATCAGCAGCAGGAACCCCTTGCGGCCGCGGAAGCGGAAGCGCGCGAGCGGGATCGCCGCGAGCACGCCCACCACCAGCGCGGCCAGCACCGCGCCGAGCGTCACGATCAGGCTGTTGGTCAGGTACGTGACGAACCCGGGCTTGGTCAGCGCCGACGCGAAGTTCGACAGCGTCGCCGAGGTGGGGATCAGGTCGTACTTCGGCGACAGCACGTCGCCCGGCGTCTTCAGCGACGTCGTGAACATCCAGTACGTCGGGAAGAGGAACAGCAGCGCCACGAGCACGCCGGCGATCGACACCAGCACCCGGGCGGGCAGGGACTTCCTCATGCGATCTCCCCGTCCTTCGTCCGGACCAGCAGCTGCACGTACCGGCCGGTGACCAGCAGGAGCAGCACCAGCATGATGGTGGCGATGGCCGCGGCGGAGCCGAAGTGGCTGCCCGCGATGCCCTTGAGGTACTGCATGATCGCCAGCGTCGTGCTCGCGCCGTCCGGGCCGCCCTGGCGGATGGCCCACACCTGGGCGAACATGTTGAAGTCCCACAGCATCGACAGGAACGTCACCATCGTCAGGATCGGCCGGATCGCCGGCCAGCTGACCGCGCGGAACGTCTGCCACGGCCCGGCTCCGTCGATGCCCGCCGCCTCGTACTGCTCGCGCGGCACGCCGATGAGGCCCGCGTAGAGCGTGAACGCGACGAACGGGACGGCCTGCCACAGCACCAGCAGCCCGATCACCACGAGCGTGCTCGTGCCGGTGGAGAACCACGAATACCCGATGAACGAATGGAAGCCCAGCCGGTCCAGCGTCTTGTTGAGGATGCCGTACTGCTGGTCGAAGATCCACTGGAACACCGTGGTGGTGGCGATGACCGGCACCGCCCACGCGAGCACCAGCGAGACCTGCACGAAGATCCGCAGCACCGGGTTGAGGTGGCGCATCAGCACCGCGATCAGCAGTGCCACGAGCAGGGTTCCGGCGACGAGCGCGCCGGTGAAGAGGACCGTGCGGAGCGCGACTGCCCAGAACTCGGGGTCGGACAGCACGTCGGTGTAGTTCTTGAAGCCGATCCACACCATCTTGCCGGTCACCAGCTCGCGCAGGTCGAGCTGGCGGAGGCTGATGCCGAGCATCTGAACGGTGGGCCAGCCGAGCAGCACCAGCACGGCGGCGAGCGCGGGGAGGATCAGCAGGTACGGCATGAGCCGCTCGCTGAACCAGCCGCTGCCCCGCTTCCGCGCCGCCCCGACGTGCGCCGGTGCCGGCGGGGTCGCCCCCGCCGGCACCGGAGTGTCCTTCGTCGCGGTCATCCGCCGATGATCTTGTCGAGGGCAGTGTTCGCGTCGGCCGCGGCCTGGTCGAGAGTCTTCTTCCCGGTCAGGTAAGCGGTCAGCATGTCCTTCAGCGGGTTCTGGCCGGATTCGACCTCGCCCCACTTCGGGCTGGTCGGCATCGCGTGGCCGTTCTTCGACGCCTTCGCCATCACCGAGCCCAGCGGGTCCTTGTCGAGCGCGCTGAGGTCGGTCGAGGTGCCCGGCACGTAGCCGCCGGCGGCGAGCTGCGTCATGTACTTGGTGCTGGTCAGCAGCTTCAGGTAGTCCTTGGCGAGGTCCTGGTGCTTGCTGTTGAGCGGGACGAGCAGGTTCGAGCCGCCGAGGAACACCGGCGCACCCTGGCCGGGAGTCTTCGACGGGATCGGGAACGCGCCGGTCTTCGCGGTGATGCCCGGGTCGGTCTTGGCCGCGGTCGCCACCTCGTTCGGGGTGCCGATGAACATGGCGACCTTGCCGGCGGCGTAGATGCCGGCCTGCTGCGGGGTGGCCTCGTCGTTGTCCTTCGGCGCGGTGGTGCCGGAGGTGTCCACGAGCTTCTTGTAGAACTCGAGGCCCGCCTTGGCTTCCGGGGTGTTGAGCGAGGACTTGAAGGACTTGCCCTCGCCCTTGGCGATGTCGCCGCCGTTGTCCCAGATGAACGACGACAGCGCGTACCAGTTCTGGCCCGGCATGTAGAGCGGCTGGAACTGCGGGTCGCTGCCGAACTTCGTCTTCAGCTTCGCGATGTCGGCGAGCCATTCGTCGTTCGACGTGGGCGGCTGGGTGATGCTGGCCTGCTCGAACATGTCCTTGCGGTACATCACGACGCGGTTCGCGGCGTAGAACGGCACGCCGACGGTTTTGCCGTCGTACTGGCCGGACGCCTTGAGCCCGGCGAGCCACTGCCCGCCGTTGAGGTTGTTGACGTCGCCGGAGAGGTCGGCCAGCACGCCCTGCGCGGCGAACGCGGGGGTCTGGGTGTTGCCCACCTCGATGACGTCCGGCGGCGTGTCGCTCGCCAGCGCGGTGGTCAGCTTCTGCTGGATGCCGTTCCACTGCTGGATCTGGTAGTCGACCTTGACGCCGGGGTGGGCGGCCTCGAATTCTTTGTTCAGGGCGGCGGTCAGGCTGTCCGGCGCGGAGCCGGTCATCAGCCAGACCGTCAGCTTGCCGTCCTGCGCGCCCCCAGCGCTCGAGGCGTTCTCACTCCCGCCGGAGCCGGCACACCCGGCCGTGGCGAGCGTGATGGCGGCGGCTCCCGCCGCCAGCTTGAGCCAGCGCTTCACGTGTCTCGTCCTTTCGGTGCCCGGTCGTCGGCGACCGGGGCTGAATGACAAATGGTGTAGACCAATGTCCTGCAGGGTGGTCCGGACCACAGCCGGTGTCAAGCCGGTTGCCAAGATGTTGCGAAGACGTCTGCCTGGTTGACGCTGTGTGGCCGGGCGATTACCGGCGTCCGGGCGGAAAGCGCTGGTAGCGGCCGGTTTCCGCAGTGCGGGCAAGGGTTTCCGGTGCGGGGGAGTTGTTCGTGAACGGCTCGCCGGGCCGGGCGTGTCGCGCGGCCCGGGCGAGTCCCCGGCGGGTCCGGACGACCGACCTTCGGCCCTTGCGCGATGACAAACCGCGGTGTCCGCCGTTCGGCTCCCCGGCGTTGCCCCGTCCCGGCCGAGGCGGCCTGATTACCCACTGCGACGAGTGCCGGGCCTGCTGCCGACAGTGACCCGGGGTGGGTGAGTTTCATCCCGCCCCGCACCGGCCGTACCCCCGGTGACCTCGGAAAACCTCTTGTGTACCACGCGTCACATCACTCCCAGTGGTTTACAGGCGTCCCGCGTGTCACACACACTGGGGCTCGCCCAGGTGATCCGGTGCCGCTCTTGGGGAAGAGAGGCGGACGGCCGGAGCGCTCCCAGGGCGGGAAAAGAAGAGGGAGTAGAGGATGACGGGCTCCGGGCGGATAGCGGCTCGGGCGGGTGCGGTCGTCGCGGCGGCAGCGGTAGCTGCGGTCGGAGCGTTGGGGCTGCTGCACGCGCCCCAGGCGGTGGCGGCATCTGCCGAGGTGCCGGGCATGGACGTGTCCGGGCACCAGGGCAATGTGGACTGGAAGGGCGCCTGGAACGCGGGCGCGCGCTTCGCGTATGTCAAGGCGACCGAGGGAACCGGGTACCTGAACCCGTACTTCGCGCAGCAGTACAACGGTTCTTACGACGTCGGGATGATCCGCGGCGCGTACCACTTCGCGCGTCCGGACGTGTCCGACGGCGCGACGCAGGCGGACTACTTCGTCGCGCACGGCGGCGGCTGGTCCGCGGACGGCCGCACCATGCCGCCGATGCTGGACATCGAATACAACCCGTACGGCTCGACCTGCTTCGGCCTGTCGCAGTCGGCGATGGTGTCGTGGGTCCGGTCGTTCTCCGAGCGGCTGCACGCGAAAACCTCGCGCTGGCCGATGCTCTACACCACCACTGACTGGTGGAAGACCTGCACCGGCAACTCGAACGCGTTCGGCGACACGCATCCGCTGTTCATCGCCCGGTACGCGCAGAGCGCGGGCCCGCTGCCCTCGGGCTGGCGGTACTACACGGTCTGGCAGTACTCGGACTCCGGCACCAAACCCGGCGACCAGGACTCGTTCAACGGTTCGATGGAGCAGCTGATCAAGTTCGCCGGCGGCGAGGCGCCGAAGAGCGAGGCCCCGGCCCCGCCCAAGCCGACCACGTCGACGAAGCCGCCGACCTCGACGACGCCGACCACGAGCGCGCCGCCGAACTCCTCGGCGACCAAGACACCGACCAAGACACCGACGAGTTCGCCCAGCACGTCGCCGACGACGAGTACGAAGGCGAGCCCGACGACGTCGAGCAGCCCGGCGTCCTCGACCTCTTCCGCCACTAAGCCGCCGGCGTCGACTTCCTCGACCACGCCGAAGAAGGACATCAGCGGTCTCGTCTGGGCGGGCGGCAAGCAGGCGAACCCGCCGGGGTCGCTGTCGGACGCCAAGCACGCCGACTCGCTCACCGCCCGCGTCCACGAGGTCGCGAAGGTGACGCCGAAGGCCTCGGCCCCGCAGCAGGTCACGACCAGCCAGCCGACGCAGACCTCCGCGCCGGAAGCTTCGCAGCCGAAGCAGCAGGCGTTGGCGAAGACCGGGGTGAGCACTCCGCGGCTCGCGGTGTTCGGTGCGGCGCTGCTGGTGTTCGGGGCGATCCTGATGACGCTGTCCCGGATGGTCGCCCGGCGCTGATTCCGGCCGGGTCCGCGACTCCGCGCACGGAGCGCGGGCCCGGCCGTTAGGCTCCTGCCGTGACCACCACTCGACCCGAATTGCGCGGTTTCCCCGGCGCGGTGCTCGTCATCCGCTTCCTGACCGAGCTGGCGCTGCTCGCCGGTCTCGCGGTCGCCGGCGCGCGGCTCGGCGGGAACGTGTTCCTCGACATCCTGGCGGCGGTGCTGTGGCCGGCGCTGGCCGCGGTGATCTGGGGGCTCGTGATCGCGCCCCAGGCCAAGCGGCGCAGCCCGGAGCCGACGCGGTTCTTCCTGGAGTTCGGGCTGTTCGCGGTCGCGGCGCTCGGGCTGATCGCGTCCGGACTGCTGGTCGCGGGGATCGTGCTCGGCGTTGTCGGGATCGCCGTCGCGGTGGCCGTGCGGGTGTGGGCGAAGGACGGCTGAGCCGGGACCGGTCCCCGCGGTCGCTCCGTACGGTGCGCGCATGGATTTTCGTATCGCTGCTCGGACATTGCTCGCCCCGGTCGCGCTGCTCGCCGCGTTGACGGCGTGCTCGGGCAGCCCCGCCCCGGCTCCCGCGCCCGAACCGGTGCCGCCGTCTTCGTCCGCCGCGCCCGCGAAGGAATCGGTGCCGGACCGTCAGCCGCACACGCTCGTGCTGAACGCGACCGGCTCCGGTTCGCTGAAACAGGTCACCTACACCTTGGACGGCGCCGCGAAGGAAACCGGGCCGGTGAAGATGCCGTGGCGGCAGTCGCTCACCGTGCCCGCGGACGGGAAACCGCACCAGTGGACGCTGGAGATCACCTATTCCGGCGCGAGCGGCCACGTGGAGATGTATTCGGTGGTCGACGGGAAGGAATCCGCGCGCACCGCGAGCGGCGGGTCCGGGAACGTCACCGGGTCGGCCTCGGTCGGCGGTTCCGTGCAGGGCTGAGCGCTCAGGACGGGCCGGAGTCGTGGGTCCACCAGTCGATCATCGCGAACGGTTCGGTGCCGCGATGGGCGATCGCGAGGATCCTCGACTGGTCGTCTGTCCACTTGAGATAACGCTCGCCGCTCGGCGTGAGCGTCGCGCAGGCCAGCCGTCCGGTGCGGCCGTCGCGAGAGTACGGGCGGTCGGCGGTGAAGCCGGCCGGCTGGTCGGTGCACGCCTTTTCGGTGGTCTCGGTGCTGTTGAAGACCTGGTTCATCGTGGCGGCGTCCGGAAGCTGGTAGTAGACGACGAGGCCGGCGCCGCTGGTCTGTCCACAGGCGACAGCGGCATCGGCCTGCACAGCGCCGAGATCCTTCCAGCGCTGATCCGGCGACGGCCGCACGCAGTTGATCCGAGACGCGGCCGGGATCCGTTGCAGCAACGCCTTTTCGGCCGGGGTCGGGAACGCGGGGGAGGACTCCCGGTTGACCTGCGCGACGATCTGGTTCAGCGGCGCGAGATGCCACTCCGACCACCACCCGCCGGTGGTCGTCGCGTCGGCGCCGGTGACGTGGCCGACGAGGCGGAAGGAATCGAGGCTCCAGTCGAGCGCGACGGTGCCTTCTCGGCCGGGACGGCAGAGCACCTGCCCGAGGTCGACACTCAGCCAGTCGAAGCGGGTGGTGCTCAGGGATGCCCCCGGACAAGGTTTCCCGCTCGGCGCCTTCGAGGCGGCGACGAGACTGTCGAAGTCGTTGCGCAGGGTTCGGGTGTCGGCGAAGCGGTAGTAGGAGACATCGCGCGCGCCGGTTCCGCGTGGCGTGCAGGCGATTCCGGCGATGGCTCCGGGGTAGGCGCCGAGATCCGCCGGTGGTGCGCGGTGGCACTTGTTTCCGGCGGCGATCTTCGTGAGGGCTTCTTCGTCCGGGGTCGGGAAAGCCGGTGCGCCGGTCCAACCGGCCCAGGCGGCCCGCAAAGCCGCGTCGTCGTTCGCCGAGGTCCGGACGGTGGTGACCGCGCGCGCGGCGTCGTCCTTCCAGACCACAATGGACTCTCCGGCGCCGGATAGGCAGAAGACCCGGCCGAGAGCGGGCCCGGTCGCCGGGTAACGGTGTTCTGCCTCAGCCGCGACAGAGCAGTCTCCTTGTCCGGCAGGCACTCCGGCACGGGACAAGGCGGCCGAGTAGGCGTCTGCGGCCTGTTTCGGATCTGCGTAAAGCGAGGTGATGGCGGCGCGCCCGGACGGATCGCGGCAAGTGACGGTCGCGGTCGCGCCGTCGACGGTCGAGTCCGCGGCCGCGCAATCGGCGCGCAGGGCGGCGGGCAGCCGGGCGAGCGTGGCGTCGTCGAGCCCGGACAGGCCGCCGGTGGTCAGCTGGGCGACAAGCAGTCCCGCGGCGGCGACCGGGATTCCGGCGCGCACCCACCGCTGCCGGTGTCCGGTGGCGACCAGGTTCTCGACCAGCGCGGTGCACGTCGGATGCCGGGCCGCCGGATCGGGGCGGAGCGACCTGCGGAGGGCGCTGGCGCCGGGGCGCCGGAGGCGGGTGTGGTGGGTTGGGGGAGCGCCGGTGAGGCATTCGCGGAGCACACAGGCGAGCGAGTAGACGTCGGCGGCCGACGTGGCCGGTTCGCCCTGGCGTTGTTCGGGAGCGGCGTAGCCGACGGTGCCGAGGAACGCGCCGGTCTGGGTCAGCTGGGTGAGGTCGAGCTGGCGGGCGATGCCGAAGTCGCAGAGGTACGGGCGGCCCTGGGCGTCGAGGAGGATGTTGCCGGGTTTGACGTCCCGGTGCACGAGCCGTCGTTCGTGGGCGGCGTCGAGCGCGGCGGCGATCCCGCGTCCGATCGCGACGGTCTCCTTGAACGACAGCCGGCCCCGCTCGGAGAGCACCCGCGCGAGATTGGCGCCGCGGATGTACTCCATCGCGAGGTAGCCCAGGCGCCCGTCGTCGGTGAACCCGGCGTCGAGCACCGGAACGATGTTCGGGTGTTCGAGTTCGAGCGCGATGCGCGTTTCGCGCTCGAAGCGGGTGCGGGATTCGCGCGCCGCCAGGAACTCCGGGCCGACGACCTTGAGCGCCACCGTCCGCTCGTCCGTGGTGTCGACCGCTTCGAAGACCTCGCTCATCCAGGTGTGCGCGAGCTGGCGGACGAGCCGGTACCGGGGCAGCCGGCCGGTGATGTCCGGCCGGTCGAGCGTCGGTGCTTCGGTCTCGTCCACGCGGCTCTCCCCAGGTGTGCCGGAAAGCCTACCGAGGGTGCCCGCCGGTCCTGCTTGCGCACGCCGCGCCGGTGGATGAGACTCCGGCTATGCCGAGCCCGTTCAGCGCCGAAACGGCGGAAGCGATCCAGCACGCCCGCCAGCATTCCGTCGGGGATCTCCTGCGGCGCACCGCGTTGCGCCTCCCGGACAAGCTCGCGATCGTCTCCGGCGAGCGACGGGCGACCTACCGCGAGTTCGACGCGGCGGTCAACCGCTGCGCGCACCGGCTCGCCGACCACGGCCTCGCGAAGGGCGACCGGCTCGCGCTGCTCAGCCGCAACTGCTGGGAGTACGCGGTGCTCGTGTTCGCCACGGCCAAGCTGGGCGTGGTGCTGGTGCCGGTGAACTTCATGCTCGGCGCGGAGGAAGTCGCGTTCATCCTGGGCCATGCCGGAGTGTCCGGGCTGATCGCCGAGGACGCGCTGCTCGACACCGCGGCGGAGGCGTTGAAGCGCTCGGGCCGCACCGATGTCCTGCGCGGGCGGATCGGCGGCACGGGCGATTGGGAGAGCGTCGCGGACTGGATCGACGAGCCCGGCGACGAAACCGCTCCGGCGGTGCTCGTCGCGGACGACGATCCGCTGCGGCTGATGTACACCTCCGGCACCGAATCGCGGCCGAAGGGCGTGCTGCTGTCGAGCCGGTCGCTCATCGCGCAGTACGTCTCATGTGCGCTTGACGGCAGCATGACCGGCGACGACATCGAGGTGCATTCCCTGCCGCTCTACCACTGCGCGCAGCTGGACTGCTTCCTGTCGGTCGACGTCTACCTCGGCGCGACGAGCGTGATCCTGCCCGGCCCGGACCCGGCGGCGCTGCTGGCCGCGGTGGAACGCGAACGCGCGACGAAGCTGTTCGCGCCGCCGACGGTGTGGATCTCGCTGCTGCGGCACCCGGCGTTCGACACGACGGACCTGTCCAGCCTGCGGAAGGGCTACTACGGCGCGTCGCCGATGCCCGCCGAGGTGCTGCGCGAACTCTCGCGCCGGCTGCCGGACGTGCAGCTGTGGAACTTCTACGGCCAGACCGAAATGGCCCCGCTGGCCACGATCCTGCGTCCGCACGAACAGCTCGCGAAGGCGGGTTCGGCGGGCCGGGCGTCGATCAACGTAGAGACCCGGATCGTCGACGAGGAGGGCCGCGAGCTGCCGCCTGGAGAGGTCGGCGAGATCGTGCACCGCAGCCCGCACGCGACGCTCGGCTACTACGAGGACGAGGAGAAAACCGCCGCGGCCTTCGAAGGCGGCTGGTTCCACTCGGGCGACCTCGGCGTGCTCGACGACGAGGGCTACCTGTCGGTGGTGGACCGGAAGAAGGACATGATCAAGACCGGCGGCGAGAACGTCGCGAGCCGCGAGGTCGAGGAAGCGCTGTACCTGCTCGACGGGATCGCCGAGGTCGCCGTGTTCGGGGTGTCGCATCCACATTGGATCGAGGCGGTTACCGCGGCGATCGTGCCGCGCGAAGGCGTCACGCTCACTGAAGCCGAGGTTCTCGCGCACGCCCGCGAACACCTGGCGGGCTACAAGTGCCCGAAGTACGTGGTGTTCGTGGACGCGCTGCCGAAGAACCCGAGCGGGAAGATCGTCAAGCGTGCGCTGCGCGAGGGGCACGCCGGACTGGCGCAGGGGTGAAGCGCGGAGGCGAAAATGAGCTGTGCGCCGGGCGATCGGCAGCGAGACTGGGCCGATGATCCGTCTCGTCGAGCCGCCCCGCCTTGTCCTGCCCACGGTTGAGGTGCGCACGTCGTACCTCGTCGGCGAGCAGGTGGATTGCCTGTACGAAGGCCGTCCGACCGACTGGCTGGACGCGGCGAGCGTTGACTTCGCCGGGTTCGTCGCCGCGCGGCGCGAGGTGCAGCCGCGCTGGGGAGTGCCCTCCACGCTCTTCTGGTACGTCTCCGGCGAGTACTACCTGGGCACTCTGGTCGTGCGGCACGAACTCACGGCCGACCTCGCCGAGGCAGGCGGCCACATCGGGTACCACGTGGTTTCCCCGTGGCGCGGACAAGGCCACGCGACGCGGATGCTGACGGCCGGGCTCGCGGAGTGCCGCCGGCTCGGGCTCGACCGCGTGCTGCTGACCTGCGAGACGGACAACGAGCGTTCGCGCCGGGCGATCCTGTCCAACGGCGGGGTCCCGGACGGCCGAAGGCGCGGCGAGGACCGGTTTTGGATCGCTCTCGACGCGGACGCCGTCGCGTAGCGTTCGCGCCCAGCTTCGCGTCCCCGCACCCAGAGAAGTCCGTGAGGGGAACCTTCACGGAATCAGAGTCCGTCAGGGTTCCCCTCACGAACCCGGAGATCAGGCGAGCGTGGCACCGTAAGCGGCGAGTACCGGCGGCAAGGGCTGGAAGAAGCTGACCTGGTTGTTCCCGCCGGACAGCACCCCGTAGCCGACCCCGGCGTAGAACAACGGGCCGCCGCTGTCGCCTGCCCCGACCGGGATGTCGGTGGCGATCGTCCCCACCACCTGCTTGCCGTCGCCGAAGTTCACGGTCTGGTTGAGGCCCAAGACCTTTCCGCACGTCTTCTTCGTGGTCATGCCGCTCCGGCACACCAACTGTCCCACCGCCGGCGTGCCCGCGCGCAGGATCCGCTGGGTGCTGCCGTCGTAAAGGTCGACCTGGCTGTGCCCGGAGCCGGACGGGTTCTCGACGCGGCCGTAGTCGGTCACCGGGAAGTGGCTGTCCACGTTGCGGCCGATGTCTTTCCAATCGAGCCCGTGCTCGGTGCAGTGCCCGGCGGTGAGGAGGTACCGGACGTCCTTGACGAGGATCGCGAACCCGGCGGAGCAGTAGTACGGCTCGCGCCCCGGCCCCGGCGAGACGGTGTACATCGCGTCGCCGCCGTTCACCGCCGCGGTGACCGCCGAGGCGGGAGGGCTGACCAGCAAGGCGGCCGAAGCCGCGGCAATCAGCACTCCGGTCAGCTTGCGGCGCGAGCAGCGCAACATCGGCAGGTCCTTCCGTCCACAGGAGACTGGCTACGTGCGGCCAGTCCAGCGCCGGGCGGACGGCGGCACAAACGGAGTCAGCCTGCTGCCCCGGGACTGCCTCCGAACGGGTGACAACAACACTGGCCGGACGCCTGTCCGCACGGCACACTGACCCGGGCCGCGCGACCGCCGGTGACCTGCGCGAACAGCACGAACTCCCGGGGGAGGTGTGACGTCGGCGATGTCTCACGATCCGGGACGGGCGCCGCCGTCGTGGTGAATTTCCTTCGCGTTCTTTACTGTCACGTCGTCAAGTAACGCTGATCTGCATAGGGAACCGTTGTCCGACATCCTGTCCCCGGGCGGCGCTGGGGTCCCGGCGGCCGCTCCGGCCTCCCGGAACCTGTGGCGCGCGCTGCGGCACGACCGCTGGGCGCAAGCCAGCGCGGTCGTCATCGTGCTGGTGATCGTCACCGCTCTCGCGGCTCCCCTGCTCGCCCTGATCGAGGGCCAGGATCCGTACACGTACCACACCGAACTGCTCAATCCGGCCGACGGCACCGGCGCGGGATTCCTCGGCGGGATCAGCGGAAGCCACTGGTTCGGCGTCGAACCGCTGACCGGGCGGGACCTCTTCGCGGTCGTCGCGTACGGCGCGCGCACGTCGTTCCTGATCGGGCTCGCCGCGACCGCGGTGTCGATGCTGCTGGGCGTGCTGCTCGGGGCGAGCGCCGGGTACGTCGGCGGCTGGTGGGACACCGTGGTGAGCCGGGTGACCGACGTGCTCCTCGGATTCCCGCAGCTGATCTTCATGATCGCGCTCGGCGCGGTCGCCCCGCAGTCGATCCCGCGGCCGCTGCTGCTGATCGCGGTGATCGGCCTGTTCGGCTGGCCGCGCGTGGCCCGGGTGGTCCGCGCGCAGACGCTGAGCCTGCGCAACCGCGACTTCGTCAGGGCGGCCCGCGCACTCGGCGCGGGCGGCGTGCACGTGTTCCGCCGCGAGCTGCTGCCGAACCTGTGGGCGCCGATCATCGTGCTGGCGACGGTGAGCATCCCGGCCAACATCGGCCTGGAAGCCGCGCTGTCGTTCCTCGGCGTCGGCATCCCGCCGCCGACGCCGAGCTGGGGCCGTTCCATCAGCGACGCGATCAACTGGGTGCAGACCGATCCGATGTTCCTCATTTTCCCCGGCGCCGCGCTGTTCGTCGCGACGCTGGCGTTCAACATGCTCGGCGACGGGCTGCGCGACGCGCTCGACCCGAAGACGGCGGTGCGCCGGTGAACCGCACTCTGCGTTTCGTGGGCATCCGCCTGCTGGGCATGCTCGGCGTGCTGCTCGTGGTCAGCTTCGGCACCTTCGCGGTGTTCTACCTGCTGCCCACCGACCCGGCGTTCATGTCCTGCGGCAAGCCGTGCACGCCGGAGAACCTGGCGCTGGCGCGGGAGTTCATGGGCTTCGACAAGCCGTGGATCCAGCAGTACTTCGACTTCCTCGGCGGCATCTTCACCGGCCGCACGTTCGGCACCGGCGTGACGGCGATCGTCTGCTCCGCGCCCTGCTTCGGGTATTCGTTCCAGCAGAGCGAACCGGTGCTGGCGCTGATCGGCGACCGGTTGCCGATCACGGTTTCGCTGGCCATCGGCGCGTCGGTGATCTGGCTGATCGCCGGCGTCGCGACCGGCGTGTTCTCCGCGCTGCGCCGCGGCAAGTTCGCCGACCGGGCCGCGATGACGGTGACGCTCGCCGGGGTGTCCGCGCCCGCGTATCTGGTGGGGCTGCTGGGAATTCTGCTCTTCGGCTTCACCCTCGACGTGGTGCCGGTGAGCGGCTACGTGACGTTCGCGCAAAGCCCGGTCGACTGGGCGTGGCACCTCGTGTTGCCGTGGCTGGTGCTGGCGTTCATCAACGCCGCGGTGTACGCCCGGCTCTCGCGCGGCCAGATGCTCGAAATCATGGGCGAGGACTTCATCCGCACCGCGCGGGCGGTCGGCCTGCCGGAGCGGACCGTCGTCGGGAAATACGCGCTGCGCAATGTGTTGCTGCCGGTGGTGACGGTGTTCGCGGTCGACCTCGGCGCGCTGCTCGGCGGCGCGGTGATCACCGAGCGGGTGTTCGCGCTGCCCGGTCTCGGCGGGCTGCTCGTCGACGCCGTGCACCAGGTGGACCTTCCGGTGCTGATGGGCGTCAGCCTGTTCGCCGCCTTCTTCGTCGTCCTCGCGAACTTCGCGGTGGACGTGCTCTACGGGGTCCTCGACCCCCGCGCTCGGCTCGGTTCTTGAGAAAGGGAACGGAAAAACCATGGATCGCAGGGACTTCCTGAAGGCGCTGGGCATCACCGCCACGGTCACCGGGGCAGGGGCGTTCCTCGCCGCGTGCAACGCGAACGAGCAGTCCGGCGGCGGGGGCGCGGTCGCGGTGGCGTCCGGCGGCACGCTGTACATCCTCAGCGACACCACCTCGCAGCACCTCGACCCGGCGAAGAGCCAGAACCTGGCGATCACCACGATCAGCCTGATCCACCGGCGGCTCACCGCGTGGAAGACCGCCGAGGACGGCCCGGCCACCGTGGTCCCGGACCTCGCCACCGACACCGGCCGGGCGAGCGCGGACGGCAAGACCTGGACCTACACGCTCAAGGACGGCCTGAAGATGGCCGACGGCACGCCGATCACCAGCGCCGAGATCAAGCACGGCATCGAGCGGTCGTTCGATCCGGCGTTCTCCGGCGGCCTGAGCTACCACAAGAACCTGCTCGACGGCGCGGCAGGCTACAAGGGCCCGTTCAAGGGCGGCGAACTCGCGTCGATCGAGACGCCGGACCCGAAGACGATCGTGTTCCACCTGGCCCGGCCGTACGGCGACTGGCCGTGGATCGCGAGCATGCCCGCGTTCGCGCCGGTGCCGAAGGGCAAGGGGACCGACGCGACCTACGACACGAAGCCGGTCGCGTCCGGCCCGTACCAGGTCGAGTCGTACCAGAAGGGCGTGCAGGTCAAGTTCGTCCGGAACCCGAACTGGGACGCCAAGACCGACCTCGCGCGCACCGGCCTGCCGGACGCGGTCGTGATCCAGATGGGCCAGGACACCGGCGTCGTCGCGAAGCGGCTGCTGGCCAGCCAGGGCAACGACGCGTTCGCGTTCGGCTCGTCGTTCGTGAATCCGGCGCAGCTGGCGCAGATCCGCACGAACCCGGCGGCGAAGAACCAGCTCGTCACGTCGAAGTCCGGCGCGCTGGCCTACCTCGCGCTGAACACCAAGCGCGGCCCGCTGGCGAATCCCAAGGTGCGCCAGGCGTTCCAGTACGCCGTGGACAAGACCGCCTACCAGGTCGCCGCCGCGGGCAGCGCGGACCTGGCCGGCCCGATCGCCACGACGCTGATCACCGAGGGCATCGCCGGGCGCGAGGTGTACGACCTCTACCCGGCTCCGCCGAACGGAGACGTCGCGAAGGCGAAGCAGATGCTCGCCGAGGCGGGTTTCCCGAACGGCATCGACAACCTGGACTTCCCGGTGTCGACGGCGAACAACGAGGCGGACAAAGCGCAGGCGATCCAGGCCGCGCTGCAGCGCGCGGGAATCCGCACGAAGCTGCGCCCGCTCGACGACGAGGCGTGGACCACGCTGGTCACCGGCAACGACGGCAACTACGACCTGACTCTGGGCTCGTGGCAGCCGGACTTCCCGAGCGCCAACGCCAAC
This sequence comes from Amycolatopsis albidoflavus, assembly GCF_039525725.1. Classification (NCBI taxonomy): domain Bacteria; kingdom Bacillati; phylum Actinomycetota; class Actinomycetes; order Pseudonocardiales; family Pseudonocardiaceae; genus Amycolatopsis; species Amycolatopsis albidoflavus. Next base: position 454,701 of record NZ_BAAAHV010000012.1, on the reverse strand, counting down.
ATCGAGCCGTTGTTCGGCACCTCGGAGATCGGCAACGGCGGGTACAACGAGGCGCGCTACTCGGTGCCGGAGGTGGACGCGCTGATCGCGCAGGCGCAGGGCACGGTCGACCCGACGGCGGCCGGGAAGCTGTGGGCCAAGGCGGACAAGCGGATCATGCAGGACTCGCCGGTGATCCCGCTGATCTACACGCGCAACTCGTTCTTGCACGGCGCGAAGGTCGGCAATTTCGCGATCGGCGCGTTCCCGGCGTACCCGAACTACCTCCAGATGGGCCTGGCGAAGTAATCCCGTGTCCGAGCAGCTGCTGTCCCTGCGCGACGTCTCGATCCGGTTCGGCGACACCCTCGACGCTGTCGCGGTCCGCGAGGTGAGCTTCGAGGTGCACCCCGGCGAGGTCGTCGCCCTCGTCGGGGAGTCCGGTTCCGGCAAGTCGGTCACCGCGCTGTCGCTGCTCGGCCTGCTGCCGGACACCGCGACGGTGACCGGTTCCGCGGTGCTCGACGGCCGCGATCTGTACACAGTGGACGGTCCGGCGCTGCGCGCGGTGCGCGGCGGCGAGATCGGCATGGTGTTCCAGGAGCCGATGAGCGCGCTGAACCCGGTGTTCCGGATCGGCACGCAGCTCGTGGACGCCGTCCGGGCACATCGCAAGGTGTCTCGGGCAGTGGCGCGGGAACGGGCCCGGGAACTGCTGGAGCTCGTGGAGCTGGACGCGCGGCGCGTGCTGCGCGCCTACCCGCACGAGCTGTCCGGCGGGCAGCTGCAGCGGGTGGTGATCGCGATCGCGCTGATCCACGATCCGAAGCTGCTGATCGCGGACGAGCCGACCACGGCGCTGGACGTCACCGTGCAAGCCGGGATCCTGCAGCTGCTGCGGTCGCTGCGGGACCGGCTCGGCACGGCGATCCTGCTGGTGACGCACGACATGGGCGTGGTCGCGGACGTCGCGGATCGGGTCGTGGTGCTCCGTGACGGCGAGGTGGTCGAGCAGAACACGGCGGCCGGGTTGTTCGCCGCACCGCAGGCCGGCTACACGCGAGAACTGCTGGATTCGGTGCTGTCGCTGGGTTCCGCGCCTGCTGGTGCGGTGCGGCCGACGTCGGCTCCGCTGGTTTCGGTGACCGATCTGGCGGTGACCTACCGGGTCGGCGGCGGGGCTCCGCCGGTGCGCGCGGTCGACGGCGTCTCCCTCACGATCGGGACCGACGAGGTGCTCGGCCTCGTCGGCGAATCCGGTTCGGGCAAGAGCACGATCTCGTCCGTGCTGACCGGTTTGGTCACGCCGTCGGCAGGCACCGTGCAGGTCGACGGCGTGGACATCGCGCGGGCGTCGGCCCGGCAGCGGCGGGAAATCCGGCGGCAGATCGGGATCGTGTTCCAGAACCCGGCTTCCGCGCTCAACCCGCGCGCGACGATCGGCGCGAGCATCGCCGAACCGCTGGTGGTGCACGGCGAACGCGGCGAGCACCGGGAGCGGGTCGCGGAACTTCTCGCCGCCGTGCGCCTGGATCCGAGCTGGAGCGGCCGGTACCCGCACGAATTGTCCGGCGGGCAGCGGCAACGCGTCGGGATCGCGCGGGCGCTGGCGCTGCGGCCCCGGCTGCTGATCGCGGACGAGCCGACGAGCGCGCTGGACGTCTCGGTGCAGGCTTCGGTGCTGGACCTGCTGGCGGACCTGCAGCGGGAACTGGCGTTCGCGTGCCTGTTCATCAGCCACGACCTGGCGGTGGTGGAGCGGGTCGCGGACCGGGTTGTCGTGCTGCATCACGGCAAGGTGGTCGAGGAGGGTCCGGTGGCGTCGGTGCTGGGCTCGCCGCGGGAGGACTACACCCGCCGGCTGGTCGCGGCGGCGCCGGTCGCGGACCCGGAACGGCAGCGGGAACGCCGGGAGGCTTGGCGCGCGCTGTCCGGCTGACCGATGAGTTCGCGCCCTTCCGGGAGTCGGTACGGAAAACGGAAGGGACTGACATGGGAAAGCTGCTGTACTCCGCCGCGATGTCGCTGGACGGGTTCATCGCCGGGCCGGGCGGGGACATGGGATGGCTCGCGCCGTACACCGGGGACGCCTCGGCGGACGAGCTGGCCGCGGAGGTTGGCGCTCTGCTGGTCGGCCGCCGGACCTTCTCCGGCGACGACCCTTATCGCGGCACCGAAGCCGAGGGCAAGGCCTTCGGCGGCTTGTGGGACGGGCCGCAGGTGGTGCTGACCCGGGGTGTCGCGCCGGCGGTGCCCGGGGTGACGTTTTGTTCGTCTCTCGAGGAAGGCGTCGCGGCGGCTCGAGCGGCGGCGGGGGAGAAGACGGTGAATGTGCTGGGTGCTTCGGTCGGGCGGGCCTGTGTGGAGGCGGGTTTGCTGGACGAGGTCGCGGTGATGGTGATGCCGGTGCTGCTCGGCGGAGGCGTGCGGTTGTTCGAGCGGGCAGGGTCGCCGGTGCGGTTGGAGCTGCTGGCGCAGCAGGGGACGAGCCTTCGGTATCGCGTGCTGCGCTGAGCGTCAGCGGTCCTCATCGGCGGGCTGCCGGCGTCGGTTTCGACCGGAAACGGCCGCATCCCGGGGCAGAAACCCGTCGAGAGCACTGGATCACGTCCGAGGCGGGTTTACAGCGCGGACCGGGGGTCCCTAGGATCTGCGGCGCCGGAAGTGCCGCGGACGCGCGGCCCCGGCGGGGTGGAGGTCTGGATGGGGAACCCGGAGTCCGGCAGCGACCTCGAGTCGGTCGCGAATCTCGTGCGGCTGTCCGAGACGGCGCCGATGCCCCGGATCGACGGCAGCGAACCCCCGCCGCTGGTGCGTCCCCGGGCCGAGAGCGGCACCGAGACGACCTCGGCGTTCGGCGGGGTCCTCGACCTTTCGACCGGTTCGCCGGCCGAACAGCTCGCCAAACGCGGCCCGGTTCCCGCCGCGGATCCGCCCGCGAAGCCGGCGCAGACCGCGCCGCCGGCCCAGCGACGGCCCGCGCGCTACGGCGTCTTCGCCGGTGCGGCAGTGGTGCTCTGTGCGGGGCTGGGCTCGTGGGCGTTGTGGCCGTCGACGTCCGGCGGGGCCGATCCGCAGCCCGTCCAGCCGCCGCCCGCTCCGGCGCACACGACTTCTTCCGCGCCGCCCGCGGTGAGCACGCTGAGCGCGTCCCCCGGCCCGGCCAGCGGCCAGGTGCGGGACACGATCGTCCGGGCCAGCAGCCGTCCCGCGACGACCGCGCCGCCGCCGCGCGTCCAGCCGACGCAGGACCCGCAGCAGGACAGCCGGAACCAGCCGCGCGACCCGATGGGAGACGCGTTCCGCTCGGCGGTCAGCTCGTACATGGAGCAATGGGGCGGCGACAACGGCGACCAGCCGCGCCGCTGGCACGGCTGAGCGGCGGCAGTACTACTCTCAGTAGGCCACTGTCGACCGACTGCTCCGCGAGGTGTCCATGACCGGCTCGTCGTCCCCGTTGTCGCCCAGCCAGGTGCCGGTCGGGGTGGACCCGAACCGCCCGAGCATCGCGCGGATCTACGACGGGTTCCTCGGCGGGAGCCACCACTACGAGGTGGACCGCGCGGTGATGGAGAAGATCAGCACGGCGGTCCCCGAGGCGGTGCACATCGCCCGCGGCAACCGCGGCTTCCACAACCGCGTGCTGCGGATGCTGGCGAGCCAGACCGACATCCGGCAGTTCCTCGACTGCGGTTCCGGCCTCCCGACGGCCGAGAACACCCACCAGATCGTGCAGCGCTATCACCGCGACGCGCACGTGGTGTACGTCGACAACGACCCGGTGGTGCTCGCGCACGGCCGCGCGCTGCTGGAGGACAACGACTTCACGCACATGGTCGAGGCCGACATCTTCGAGCCGCAGGCGGTGCTGCAGCACGAAACGGTGCGCGAGTACCTCGACTTCTCGGAGCCGGTCGCGCTGCTGCACATCGGCACGATGCACCACTACGAGGGCGACGGCGCGGTCGAGGTGATGCGCGAGTACATCGACGCCCTCGCGCCCGGTTCGTACGTCGCGATGGCGCATTTCTACGACCCCGAGGTGCCGGAGCTGACCGCGGTCGCGAAGCGGATCGAGGAGATCCTGGTGTCCGGACCGCTCGGCGCCGGCCGGTTCCGCACCCGGACGGAGATCGAGGCGATGCTGCCCGGCCTGGAGCTTCTCCCGCCGAGCCGGACGGACGGCCCCGGCTTGTCGGTCGCGGACGAGTGGTGGCAGGACGGGCCTCGGCTGAAGCCGCTGAGCGACGCGGCCCGATGCGTGGCGGGTGTGGTGGGGCGGAAGGTCTAAGCCGTGGTCGGCTGGGGGATTTCCGCGACTGGCGCGGGCTGCCGACGGGCGATGAGATACCCGACGAACCCGAACCCGATCAGCACCGCCAGCGTCCCGGCCGTGAACAGTTCGAAGGTCAGCCGCGACACGCCCCACTTCGCCTCGAAGTCGTAAGGCACCCCGAGCATCCGGTCGAGCACCCCCGGCACCACGGTCTGCCACGCGCCGAGCAGGATCCACGCGTAGATCAGCACCGCGCTGACCCACAGCCCGACCCGTCCGCCCGGCACCCGGAACGGGCGTTCGACCGACGGGTATTTCCGCCGCAGCACCAGGATCGTCGGGAAGATCAGCAGGTACGACAGCAGCAACGTGCTCACCGCGATGTTCAGCACGACCGCGAACACCGCCGACGCCGAACTGCTCTGCACAATCGTCGCCACCACCGTGAACACAGTCGCCACCACGCCGGAAAGCAGGTTGACCCGCAACGGCGTGTTCAGCTTCGGGTGGAAAGCACCGAACCACCGCGGAAACGCCCCGTCGACGGCGGCCATCGCCTGAATGCGGTCCGAAGCGATCATCCACGAGCAGCCCTGGTTCAGCAGGACGAAGACGAACACGACCGCGGCGAGCGTCAGCATCGCGCCGGAAGCGCCGCCGTACACCGAGAACACCTGGCGCACCGCGTCGAGGAAGCCGCCGAGTCCGTTGATCTTGTCCGCCGGCATCACCAGCACGATGCCGAACACCGGCACCAGATAGCACAACGCCGACACCAAACCCGAAACTCCGACAGTGACCGGGATATCGCGACGTGGGTTGTGCATCTCCTCGGCCGCACCATTCGGCGCTTCAAAGCCCACCAGCGCGAACATCAAAACCGGGACCACAGCGAGGAATCCGCCGATAGTCGGCGAGAAGGCCAGCGAGCCCTGGACGCCGTGGCGGGCCGCATAGATCGCCGCGGTGACCGCGAAGAGCACCACGAGACCGACCTTCAGCAGCGCCCCGGCGGCGATGAACCACTTCCCGTACCGCAGGCTCACCACCGCGCCGAGGATCGCCAGCCAGATGAAAATCAGCTTGAACGCGTAGTCCGCGAACCCGCCCGGCGAGGCGGGAACCAGATACTGCTGCCAGGTCGCCGCGGCGAGGAAGGTGATCGATCCGCCCAGCCACACCGGGTTGGTGATCCAGTACAGCAGCGTGCCGAGCGCGGCGGGCAGCTTCCCGAACGCGAGCCGCAGCCAGACGAACGGGCCGCCCTCCGCGGGGAACGCGCTGCCCAGTTCGGCCATGACCAGCCCGTACGGGAACAGGAACAGCACCAGGAGCACGGCGGTCCAGGTGACCGCCTCCGCCCCCGAAGTCGCGATCTGGCCGATGGTGTCCACCGAGATGATGGCCGCGATCGCGAGGAAGATCGAGTCGATCCGGCGCAGATTCCGGCGCAGGTTTCCGGATTCGCTGTTGACGAAGGTGGGTTCGGACACGCTTCACCGCCTTTGGTGAATCGAGGGGGAGGAGTCAGGCTTCGGTGTTCTCCAGGTCTTCCTTGTGCAGCAGCGGAGTTCCGACGGTCTCGCGCATCGAGAACGCGGCGACGAGACCGACGGCCGCCGCGACCATCAGGTACGGCCCGGGCACCAGAGTGCTGCCGGTAGCGGAAATCAGGACAGTCATCAGGTACGGCACAGTGCCGGCGAACAGCGCCGCGGTGATGTTGTACGCGATCGAGAGCCCGCTTTGGCGGGTGCGCGTCGGGAAGATCTCCGCGGACCACACCGCGTAGGTGCCGAGAATCGCCGCCAGGATGGCGCCGAGCGCGAGCCCGCCGATCCAGGTTCCGACGAGCCCGGTGCGCATCAGCAGGTACGCGGGGGTGGCGAGCACGAACAGCGCGACGCCCGCGCCGATCAGGATGGGCCGACGGCCGACGCGGTCGGAAAGGCGGCCGAAGAAGGGCACGAGGAACAGTCCGACGAGCGAGATCACCGTGGACAGCGCCGCCGCGCTTCCGGACGAGTGGCCGAGGTAGTCGGTTTCGTAGGTGACCAGGTAGGTGAGCACGGCGTAGAACGGCACGTGCATCATGGTCATCAAGCCAGCGGCCTGCAGGAGCTGCTTCTTGTTGTGGCGGAACAGTTCCCGGACCGGGCTGCGCGGCACGTTGTCGGTCGCTTCGAGCGCGCGGTACTCCGGGGTGTCCTCGATCTTGCTGCGGATGACGAACCCGATGATGCCGAGCGGCGCGGCGATCAGGAACGGGACGCGCCAGCCCCACGACGCCAGCTGCGCGTCCGTCAGGCCGATCGAGAGCAGCAGGAACACGAACGAACCGGCCAGAAATCCCAGCAGCGAACCGACTTCCAGCCAGCTGACGCCGAATCCGCGGCGACGGCGCGGCGCGTACTCGGCCAGGAAGCTCGCCGCGCTGCCGAATTCGCCGCCTGCCGCGAGGCCCTGCAACAGGCGCAGCAGCACCAGCAGGATCGGGGCCGCGATGCCGATCGTGGAGTACCCGGGCAGCAGGCCGATCACCAGAGTCGCGCCGGACATCACGAAGATGACCACCGACAGCGTCCGCTTGCGGCCGATCTTGTCGCCCAGCGGCCCGAAGATCAGCGCGCCGATCGGCCGGATCCCGAACGACACCGCGAAGACGCCGAACACCGCGAGCAGCCCGGCGGTCGAGTTGCCCGCGGGGAAGAACACGGACGCGATGGTGCCGGCGAGGTAGGCGTAGGCGGCCCAGTCGAACCAGTGCACGAAGACGCCGACGGCGCCGGCCGCGACACTGCGGCGCAGCGTGGCGGGATCGGCGCTCTGGTCGGCCAGGTCTGGCGCCGGAGAGGCGTCGGATGCGGTCATGAGTGGCCTCCTTGGACCGGTTCTTCGGGAGGACGCTAAGAGCGGCCCACGGCATCTAACAAGAAGTAATAAGCAAAGCAATGCATCTGTTCGGCTTATGCAGAGGCGCTGAGCTGTGCCGATACGAGGGTCTGATGGCGGTGAAACCCAGCGTTTACGTGCGGGCGGGTCCGCCGGTGAGGGCTTTCGGGGTGGTCAGCGCGAGGACCTGGTCGTCGGTCAGCAGCCGCCGTTCCCGCACGAGTTCCAGCGCCGGACGCCCGGTTCGGTGTGCTTCCAAGGCGAGCGTGCACGCGGTTTCGTAGCCGAGTGCCGGGCTCAACGCGGTGACCAGCCCGGTCGAGGTAGCGACGAGGTCGGCCAGGTGTTCTCTTCGCGCGGTGATGCCGCGTACGCACTGTTCGGCGAGCACGCGGGCCCCGGCGGTGAGGTGGTCGAGGCCAGCCGTCAGCGCCCGCGCGATGATCGGTTCGAAGGCGTTGAGCTGCAGTTGCCCGCCTTCGGCGGCGAGCGTGATCGTGACGTCGTTGCCGATGACCTCGAAGGCGATCTGGTTGACTGCCTCCGGGATCACGGGGTTGACCTTGCCCGGCATGATCGACGACCCGGCCTGCCGCGCGGGCAGCGCGATCTCGCCGAACCCGGCCTGCGGCCCGGACGAGAGCAACCGGAGATCGTTGCAGATCTTGGACAATTTGACCGCCACGCGTTTCAGCACGCCGGACAGCTGCACGAACACGCCGACGTCCTGGGTCGCCTCGATGAGGTCGGGTGCGGAGACGAGTGTCGCGATCCCAGTCAGCTCGCGCAGGTGCGCGACGGCTCGTTCTCGGTACCCAGGACGCGCGTTGAGGCCGGTCCCGATCGCCGTGCCGCCAAGGTTCAGTTCGTGCAGCAGGAGCCGGGCTTCGGCGAGCCGCTGTTCGTCCTCGCCGAGCGTCGCGGCGAACGCGCCGAACTCCTGGCCGAGCGTCATCGGGACGGCGTCCTGCAGCTGGGTGCGGCCCATCTTGAGGACGTCGCCGAACTCGATCGCCTTGTCCGCGAACGCTTCCCGCAGGCCGGACAGCGCGGCGAGGAGTTCGGCGAGATGCCGGTCGAGCGCGAGTTTGACCGCGGTGGGGTAGACGTCGTTGGTGCTCTGGCCGAGGTTTACGTGGTCGAGCGGGTGCAGTTCCGCGTACTCGCCGCGGGCGTGGCCCAGCAGCTCCAGGGCGCGGTTGGCGATGACCTCGTTGGCGTTCATGTTCGTCGAGGTCCCGGCTCCGCCCTGGATGAGGTCGACGACGAATTGATCGTGCAGGCGGCCGTCCCGGATCTCCGCGCACGCCTGAACGATCGCCGCGGCCTGTTCCGGCGAGAGAGCACCGACCTCCGCGTTGGCGCGCGCGGCGGCTTCCTTGACGGCGGCCAGCGCGGTGACGAGATGCGGCCGGTCGGCGAGGGTTTCGCGCGTGATGGGGAAGTTGACCAGCGCACGGGCGGTGTGCGCGCCGTAATAGACGTCGTCGGGCACGCTGATCTCGCCGAGCATGTCGTGCTCGGAGCGGGTGCTGGACATCAGTGTCCTTCCCGGTTCAGGAGGGTTCAAAAAGTACGGTCTACGCCGGTCCACGCCAGCGCGATCGCGCCGTCGAGCAGGGCCCGTTCCGCGGTGCCGCCGACGCAGTGCGCGGCGAATTCGCGCTGATGGTTGATCGCGGGCAGCGACCCGATGCCGATGTAGGGATGAATCGCGGGCACGACCTGCGAGACGTTGCCCATGTCGGTCGACGCGCGGTTCATCCGCGACGCCGTGCCGTCCGGAGCGAACTCGCGGCCGAGTTCGAGCGCGTTCGCGCGATAGGCGGCCAAAGCGGCTTCGTCGGCGCGGAATTCGGCGTACGGCTTGCTTTCCGGCTCCACGCTCAGCTCACAGCCAGTGGCCAGCGCACCAGCCTCGAAGGCGCGCATTACACGCGGCTCCAATTCGGACAGTTCCGCCAGTGTCTCGGCGCGGACATACCACCGGCCGGACGCGTGCTCGGGAATCGCGTTGGGAGCGTCTCCGGCGTGCGTGACGATGCCGTGCACGCGCGCCGACGCCGGAAGTTGTTGCCGCAGAAGCCCGATCGCGACTTGGGCGACGGTGAAGGCGTCGGCCGCGTTGACCCCGGCCTCGGGGTAAGCGGCGGCGTGCGCGGACTTGCCGGTGTAGGAGATTTTCGAGTGGCTGACCGCGAACGGCCGCGCTTCGGCGACGTCCACCGGCGCGGGATGCACCATCATCGCGAGGTCCACGCCCGCGAAAGCGCCGCGTTCCAGCAGTTCGATCTTCCCGCCACCGCCTTCTTCGGCCGGAGTGCCGTAGACCTCGACGGTGATCCCGAGGTCGTCGGCGACCGTCGCGAGTCCTAGGGCGGCACCGATGGAACTGGCCGCGATGAGGTTGTGTCCGCAGGCGTGGCCGAGGCCAGGCAGCGCGTCGTACTCGGCGCACAGCGCGATCCGCCGGGGACCGGAGCCGAAGCTGGCGTGGAACGCGGTGTCCAAGCCGAGGTACTTCGATGAAACCGCGAACCCCGCCCGGTCGAGGAGTTCCGGGACGGCGGCCGCCGCCCGATGCTCTTCCCACGCGGTCTCCGGGTCGGCGTGCAGCCGCTCGGACAGCTGGATCAGCTCGTCGGCATGCCGTTCGACCGCGGCGCGGGCCGCCGCTTTGGGTGCGGCCATCACTCGTCTCCCGGCACGCCGTACGACGGTGCGGCGGCGGGGTTCAGGCCGCGGGTGACGTAGTCGTCGCGCTGGGGGAGCCAGACGTCGACGAGTTCGGCGAGTGCCTCGATCGGCTCGTCCGCCCAGTCCACGCGCAGATCGGTGACCGGCCACTCAGCAGCGGACACCACGACGAGCCCGGCCGACCGCACCGGACCTTCCTCTCCGCCCGCCGCGAGCCCGGCCCGCATCGCCGCGACGAGGCGCTGCTCCAGCTCGCCGGTCGCGCCGGTGAAAGCGTCCACCATGGACTGGGGAATGTGCGCACCGGCCAGCATATTGCCCGCCACGACCACGCCGTCCGCCGTCGCCGACGCGTGGGTGCCGAGGGTTTTCGAGCCGCTGTAAGCAAAACCGGGCCCGGTCTGGCCGAGCACAGTCAGCTGCCGGTACTCGATGTGGTCCGCCGAAGACGTGACCTCGGCCAGCGCCTTCTCCGGATCCCCGTGCTCGGCGAGCCGGTCCAGCAGCCGCCCGCCGAGGCGAGGGTCGGTGATGTTCTGCGAGGCCGCCGCGCCGAGACCCGGACGCAGATGCGCGACCCGGGCGACGACTGCCGGGCTGGACGAACTGGCCGCGATGCCGAACCGGACGGTGCCGCCGGAAGTGTCGCGGGCGACGATCGAAAAGGTCACTTCTCCTCCTCCGGGATGACCGCGATGGCGTCGATCTCGCACAGCCATTCCGGCCGGGCGAGCGCGGACACGACCACGCCGGTCGAGATCGGGTGCACGCCCTTGGTCCAGCGCCCGACGGTGCGGTAGACAGTTTCGCGGTAGCGCGGGTCGACCAGGTAGATCGTGAGCTTGACCAGGTGTTCCATCCGGCTGCCCGCTTCTTCGAGCAGCATCTCGATGTTCGCCATCGCCTGCTCGGCCTGCGCGCCGACGTCGCCGATCCCGACCGATTCGCTCGTGTCGAGGTCCTGCCCGATCTGGCCGCGGACGTAGACCGTGCCGTTGGCGACGACGGCCTGGCAGAGGTCGTTGTCGAGGTTCTGCTCCGGGTAGGTGTCCCGCGTGTTGAACGGGCGGATGCGACGGTGGACAGTCACTGCGTGGCCTTCCCTGCGGCGGTCGTCGGACGCCTCAGCCTGACCGCGCGGCCGAGGTTCTGTCCAGTAGATCTTTCCGGACCAATGCATCTGTTCTTCTGATGCACTCTGCATCTCTGAAACAGATCTTGAGTGCCGGAAACATCTGTTGGACACGAGCAGTGCGGGCCGTGAGGATCCGGAGAGACGGCGCTGAACCGCGCTGAAGCCGGAGCGGAGGTCTGGGATGTCGAGCGAACAGGTGGAGGCCCTCGTCGTGGGCGGGGGACAGGCCGGCCTGGCGATGAGCGAGCACCTGACCGAGTGCGGCGTGCCGCACGTCGTCCTGGAACGGAGCCGGATCGCCGAACGCTGGCGCTCGGAACGGTGGGACTCGCTCGTCGCGAACGGCCCCGCCTGGCACGACCGGTTTCCCAGCCTGGAGTTCCCCGACGTGGCCCCCGGCGAATTCGCGTCGAAGGACCAGGTCGCGGACTATTTCGAGGCATACGCGGAAAAGATCGCCGCGCCGGTCCGCACCGGGGTCGAGGTGACGTCCGTGCGGCGGCACGAGGGCAGGCCCGGATTCCGCGTCGAAACCTCGGACGGACCCATCGACGCCCGGTTCGTGATCGCCGCCACTGGTCCGTTCCAGCGCCCGGTAATCCCGCCGATCGTGCCCGCCGACGCCGGTCCCGTGCAGCTGCACTCCAGCGGCTACCGGAACCCCGAGCAGCTGCCCGAAGGCGCGGTCTTGGTGGTCGGCGCGGGCTCGTCGGGCGTGCAGATCGCCGAGGAGCTCCGCCGCGCCGGACGCGAGGTGTACCTGTCCGTCGGTCCGCACGACCGTCCGCCGCGCAGCTACCGCGACCGCGACTTTTGCTGGTGGCTCGGCGTTCTGGGCAAGTGGGACGCCGAAACGCCGCCCGCCGGAGCGGAACACGTGACCATCGCGGTCAGCGGCGCACGCGGCGGGCACACCGTGGACTTCCGCGCGCTGGCCGGGCTCGGCATCACGCTCGTCGGCATGACCGGCGCGTACGCCGACGGCAAGCTCGCCTTCGCGACGGACCTGGCGAAGAACATCGCGGCGGGCGACGAGAATTACCTTGCCCTGCTTGACGAAGCCGACGCCTACGCCGCGCGCAACGGGCTCGACCTGCCGGAGGAACCGTCCGCGCGCGAGCTGGGTCCGGACCCGGCGTGCGTCACCGATCCGGTGCTGGAACTGGATCTGGCCGCGGCCGGAGTGACGTCGATCGTGTGGGCGACCGGTTTCGCGGTCGACTACAGCTGGCTGCAGGTGGACGCCTTCGACGAGAACGGGCGGCCGAAGCACCGTCGCGGGGTGTCTGTGGAGCCGGGGGTGTATTTCCTCGGCCTGCCGTGGCTGGCGCGGCGGGGGTCGAGTTTCATCTGGGGGGTGTGGCACGACGCGAAGTTCGTGGCCGACCACGTGGCGATTCAGCGCGGGTACCAGAGCCACTGGGCGTGAACGGTCTGAGTGTTTGCGCGGGTTGGAGCGGACACCGGGCTGGCTGCCTGCAGTGCGGCTCCGCTCCCGCGAAAGTCCGTGAGGGGAACCCTGAGGGACTCTGATTCCGTCAGGGTTCCCCTCACGGACCTCGGCACCGCGGGCACCGCGCGCCGGGCCCGTCGACCGGGGCGAGAACCCCCGCGCACAACCCGAACCCGCAGAGCACCACGGACTCGTGAGTGTTTGTGCCAGTCAGCACCGGCACAAACACTCACGAGGAATACATCGCCCGGCACAACTCCCGAAACTCCTGCGCCCGCCGAGTAAGCCGCACCCCGCGCATAGCGGCCAGGACGATCTCCAACGACGGAACCTCATCCGTCAGCGCGAGCGGCACGACACTCGCTCCCGCGTAAGTCGTGTCAGCAGGCGGACGCTGGTTGAGCAACGCGAACCCGTGCCCGGAAGCCACCAGCGCCCGCACCGTCTCGTACCCGCTGGTCCGATGCCGGACCCGCGGCGACACCCCAGCGTCGCTGAGGATCGACTGCAGATACTCCCGGCTGTGCGGCAGATCGAGCAGCACCATCGGCTCCTCGGCCAGCTCCTGCAGCGACACCTTCCGGCTCTTCCGCCGAGCGAGCCGGTGGTCCTCCGAAACGAGCGCGTACGGTGCGGCGGTGCCGACCACCTCGCGGTCGATGTCGTCGTCGAGGTCGTACCCGTACAGGATCGCCAGCTCGGTTTCGCCAGCCCGCAAAGCGCTCTTGAGCGCCTTGTGCTCACCCTCGCGAAGGGACACGTGGACCCGCGGATGCCGGGCTTCGAACTCGGCCAGCAGGCTCGGCAGGCGGAACGGCGCGAGCGTGGTGAAGCAGCCGACGGTCAGCGTGCCGACCAGATCGGTGCCGGATTGCCGCGCGGTCTCGACCAGCTCCGCCCCGTGCGCCAGGAAATCCAGCACCCGTTTGTAGAACTCCTCGCCGGCGGTGGTCAGGCTGAGCCCGCGGGCGTGGTGGCGCAGCAGGAACTGCACGCCCATCTCCTTCTCCAGCTGCGCGATCGCCGTCGAAACAGCCGACTGCGACACCATCAGCTCCTTCGACGCGGCAGTCATGCTCAAGTGCCGCGCCGCCGCCTCGAAGTAGCGAAGCTGCACGAGGGTGAAGGAAGGCTCGCTCATGCCGACATCCTGCCTCAGTGGCAGCAATCCGGATGCTGAGGTTTCGGCGCGGGCGTGTCCAGCGCCGGGTTGGCGTCGAAGAATCCGCTGGGCTTCAGCGTGAATCCGGTGTGGTCGACGGGCATGATCGGCCAGTCCTCGGTGCGCGGGTAATGCGTCAGGCCGAAGGTGTGCCAGACGACCAGGTCGGTGCCGTCGAGGTCGCGGTCGGCCTGGATCCAGGTGTCGATGCCGGTCTTGCCGTCGTTCTGGTTGACGTACTCGCCCGCCGGGAAGCGCTCGTCCTCGGCGTACGCGGTGACCCACAGGTGCTTGCGGGTGAAGGCGGCGCGGCGGGCGATGGACGACGCGTCGTCGGCCAGCAACGGCGGCAGGCCCTCCGGATGCAGCGTGTAGGCGACGGGTTTGCCGAGCGCGTTGGGCGACTCGGGATTGCTGATTCGCCAGGTGCGGCCGAGGTTGCCGTCGGCGAGCCGGGCGGCCTCGGATTCCTTGGCCAGCCGCGTGATCTTGCGGGTGAAGGCGTTGCCGTACGGGTTGTCCGGGCCGATCGGGACCCGCTGCACGTCGATCTCGTCGACCGCGTTGGCGAGGCCGTCGACCATCATGTCCAGCCGCGCGGAGAACAGGTGCTGATGGAACGGCGCGCCGATGCCGGGGGCGATTTCGGTGGCCCACGGGTACTCCGGATCGTCAGCCGGGAAGGCCGAGGTGAAGACGATGCCGGTGGCCTTGCATTCCAGTTCGATGGTGCCGTCGAGGTAGAGGTACCAGTAGAAGCCGTAGTCGTAATTCCCGACGGTCACAAAGAACGAGATGACCAGCCGACGCTGCCTGCGGGTCGAAACACTCCCGTTGTAGTGGTCAGTGTGCTTCCACAGCACCCCGGCGTCTTCCTCGTGCATGCAGATCGCGTTCGTGATGGTGTGCGGCTGGCCGTCGTCGTCGTGCAGGACGGCATCGAAGTAGCGGATCTCGCCGAGGCAGTCGCAGCCCAGGGTCAGCGAGTTGGCTTCCTTGCCCAGCGAATACTCGCCCGCGTCGAAGTAGTTCTGCCAGAACCGGACGGGACTCGGATCGCCGTAAGGAACGACCATCTCCGCCACCGAAGCGCGGTAGACCACCGGACGCAGCCGTTCGCCGTCCTGGAAGCCGATCTGGTGCAGGGTAAGGCCTTCGACCGCGTTGAAGCCGATCCGGAACTGCCACTTCTCCCACGTGACGACATCGTCGTCGACGGTGAAGCTCGGGCCCTCGGGCTGGGTGATCACGATGGGTTTCTGGGTGTCTCGCGCCGGACCGTCGAGGTGGTAGTCGTAGGCAGTGCGCGGGATGTCGGCCGGGCCGTCGTCGATGAGGTCGTGCACGCGGCCGGCGATCAGGTCGACGTAGGCCACGACGCCGTCGATCGGGTGCGCCCACAGGTTGTCGTCCTTGTTCAGCTGCAGGAAAGCCAGGCAGCGCACGAGCCGGAGCCCGGTTTCGCCGGGGATGTCGAAGCATCCGGCGCTCAGCGCGGAGATCCGGACCGAACGCGGTTCTTCGATGCCGCGGCGGCGCATCGCCGCGTTCCACGCCTCGTCCTCCCAGAGGATCTTCTCGACCAGGTCGAACTCCTCGTGCAGGATCGGCGGCTGCCCCTCGGCCACGACGTCCACCGCCCGCTCGGCCACGATCTCGCCGCTGGTCAGCGACACGACCGCCTCGCGCACCGCGCCCGTCTCCCGGTCCAGGAGCAGCGAGCGGACGCGGCGGTCCACCGGGTCGCCCGGCCGCCAGGCGAGCACGGCCGCTTTCGCCGGTTCGAGCAGTGAGACGAGCGCGAACCGGGTGCTCTCGGTCGCGATCCCGGCCTCGGCCAGCAGCGCCCGGTTGCGGGCGACCTCGTCTTCGGTCAGGCGCGAGAGGGGGTGGGCCATGCGCGTCTCCTCATTCTTTGCGGTCTATCGCAAAGAATGCGTCCTGCCGGTCTGCCTGGCAAGGTCCTTACGGGGTGGGTTCTCCGGAACCCGCGCTGGGTTTTTCGATGCACGTCATCAATAATCCTGGACGTGGCACGACCCAAGGACCAGGAACGGCGGCGCGACGAGCTGGTGGCGGCGGCCGGGCGCGCGATCCGGACGCGCGGGCTGGCCGGTCTCCGCGTGCGCGACGTCGCCGAGGAGGCCGGGCTGTCGGCGGGCTCGGTCAGCTACTACTACCCGGACCTCGACGATCTGCTGTTCGAGCTGCACCGCGACGCGGTCGACCGGTTCTACTGGGCGCGAGCGCGCGCGGCGGAGGCGGAGGACGATCCGGCCCGGCGGCTCGTGCGGCTGGTCGACGCGGGGCTGCCCGCCGACGACGGGGATCAGCTGAGCCGCGTGCTGTACGAAATGCACGTCCACGCTGCGCGCAGTCCGGAGCATGCGGTGTTGATGACGGCGCTCTGGGATCGCGAGGTGTCGCTGTACTCGGCGGCGCTGGCGCACGGGCGGGACACAGGCGCGTTCCAGTTGCGCTCGCCCGCGGCGGACATCGCGGCGAACGCGGTGGCCTTGGAGGACGCGTACGGTCTGCACCTCGCCGGGCGCAACACCAGCTTGTCCGCGGACCGGGTGCGGGCGCTGGTGCTGGGGTACCTGGCCGCGGAAACCGGGCGGGACCTCGGTCAGTAGGCCGTCCAGACCGTCTTGAGGCCGGTGTACTTGTCGAACGAGTGCAGGGACAGGTCGCGGCCGAAGCCGGACTGCTTGAAGCCGCCGAACGGGGTCGCGGTGCTGAGCGCGTCCACGGTGTTCACTGAGACGGTCCCGGCGTGGATTCCGTCGGAGACACGGTGTGCGCGGGCGAGGTCGCGAGTCCAGACCGAGGCGGCGAGGCCGTACGGCGTGTCGTTCGCCAGCCGGATCGCGTCCGCTTCGGACTCGAAGGTCTGCGTTGTGAGCACCGGTCCGAACAGTTCCTCGGTGACGAGCGGATCGTCGGAGGCCAGGTCGGTGACGATGGCCGGGTCTAGGAACGCGCCTCGACGGGTGCCGCCCGCGACGACGGTTCCGCTGCTGGCTTCGACGGCGGCCAGCACCCGGGCTGCCGCGGCCTCGTCGATCATCGGACCCAATTTCGTGGCCGGGTCCAGCGGATCCCCGGGCGCCCACCCGGAGACTTTTTCGCGCAGCCGGGCGAGGAATGCGTCCGCGACCGACGCTTGGACGAGCAGCCGGGTGGTGGCCGAGCAGACCTGCCCGGAGTTCGCGCAGAATCCGAACGCGACCAGGTCCGCCGCGGCATCGAGGTCCGCGTCGGCGAACACCGCGACCGGGCTCTTGCCGCCGCATTCGAGCCAGACCTGTTTGAGGTTCGACTCCCCGGCGTAGCGCAGGAACAGCCCGCCCACCGGCGTCGATCCGGTGAAGGCGAGGACGTCGACGTCCGGATGCCGTCCGAGCGCCTGTCCGGCGGTTTCGCCGAAGCCCGGCACGACGTTGAGCACCCCGTCCGGAATTCCGGCTTCCACAGCCAATTCCGCCAGCCGCAGCGCGGACAGCGGAGACTGTTCGGCGGGCTTGAGGACGACACTGTTGCCCGCGGCCAGCGCCGGGGCGAGTTTCCACCCGGCGATGTCGAGCGGGAAATTCCACGGCACGACCGCGCCCACCACTCCGAGCGGTACGCGCCGGATCGCGGCGAAGTTGCCTGGAGGGGTGGGTGCGACCTCGTCGTAGCGCTTGTCGAGAGCTTCGGCGTACCAGGCGAAACACTCGGCGGTCGCGGGCACGTCCTGGCCGAAGGTGTCGGAGATCGGCCGGCCGACGTCGAGGGTGTCGCAGAGCGCCAGTTCCCGGCCGTGCGCGCCGATGAGGTCGGCCAGCTTCAGCAGGCGCTTCTTGCGTTCGGTGGCGGCGAGCCGTGACCAGCGGCCGTCCTCGAACGCTCGGCGCGCGGCCGTGACCGCGGCGTCGATCTCGTCTTCGCCGCCCTCGTCCACCTGCGCGACTGGGTGCCCGGTGGCCGGATTGACGTCGGCGAAAGTCTTGCCGGACTTGGCCTTCAGCCAATCACCGTCCACAAAGGCCGCTGTGCGGGGCCGCAGCTGCGCGGCCTCGCGCACCCAGTCGCCGTGGTTCATTCCCGGAACCGCCTCTCGTCGCTTCCGTCCACTATCGCCAGCCGCCGTGGTCCGCGAAAGCAGAGCTTTTCGCTGCGCTGCATCTGGCGGATCGATGCAGGGTCACCGCACCAGGTTCCAGAGAGAAGCCCAGTGCTCGGCGGTCAGATCGCGGGGGAGTGCTTGCGGCGACAGCCGTTGCCGGGCAAGCCAGGTCCGTGCCCCGCGGGCGCTGACGCGGCCGGTGCGGGGCAGGATCCCGCCCAGCCCGCGGCCGCGTCCGGTGAAGACCTCGCGGACGAACTCCTGGTAATCGGCCTGCTCGGCGACCAGCGGCCGCGGACGGCGGGTGATCACGAGGATTCCGCCGTCCACGGCCGGGCGCGGCCGGAACGCGTGCGCGGGGACCCGCGCGGGCACCGCGAACTCGAACCACGGCCACCACGCGGCGGTCATCTGGGACGCGCCGCCGATTCCGGCGCGGCGGCGGGCGACTTCCCATTGCACCAGCAGCACCGCCAGTTCCCAGTGCTGCTGCCGGAACAACCGGCGCAGGGTCGCGGTGGTGAGGTGGAAAGGAAGGTTGCCGACGACGGTGTGCGGGACTGTGGGCAACCGGTGCCGGAGCAGGTCGCCGTGGACGACCTCGACGTTCTCCCCGGTCCGCTGCGCCAGGCGGCGGGCGCGGCGGGGATCGAGTTCGACCGCGGTCAGCGGGCGGCCGGTGCGGCTGAGCGGGACGGTCAGTGCGCCGTCGCCCGCGGCGAGTTCCACGAGGGGACCGTTCGTGCGGTTGGCGGCGGTGCAGACAGCGGCGATGACGGCGGGATCGGCCAGGAAGTTCTGGCCGAGCTCGTGCCGTCCGCCGAAAGGCTGGGCAGACATGGGGTGCGGACTCCGCGCATGAGGAAGCGACCCGGGCGCCAGGAAAGGCGGCCCGGACGGACAACGGGAGAGCGCGACGGAGCGGTGAGCTTCCGGCGCTCAGGCGTTGCGCAGGCGAGTCAATGCGTACGCGGCGAAGGTGGCACCCATAGGGCGGGAGCTTAGCCGACCGGCGAGTC
This sequence comes from Amycolatopsis albidoflavus, assembly GCF_039525725.1. Classification (NCBI taxonomy): domain Bacteria; kingdom Bacillati; phylum Actinomycetota; class Actinomycetes; order Pseudonocardiales; family Pseudonocardiaceae; genus Amycolatopsis; species Amycolatopsis albidoflavus. The sequence goes on along the minus strand of NZ_BAAAHV010000012.1, from coordinate 435,977 downwards.
CGGCCGCATCCGGGTTTTCCGGCAGCGTGCGGGCAGCGCTCTGAAAAACACGCCGCAGCCTTTCCTGATCCGGCGGCCGGGCAATTCTTCGCCCATTCCGCCGGACCGGATGGCGAACGGTCCTCTTGCGACGGAAGTACCCGGTGAAACCGGGTCGCAAACTGACACGAAACGGGGTCGCTCGGCTGAGGGGTGCGAAGCTTGCGCGGCCCTGTGACCAGCCGGAGAGTGGGGACCGGAGAAGGAAATCCGATTCGGGAAATGGAGTGGATCCATGGTACGCGCAATGCAGCCGCAAGATCTCGTCGACAGCACCGTGATGGACAATGCGGGCAGCAAAATCGGCAAGGTCGGCACGGTGTATCTCGCCGACGACACGCGGCGGCCGGAGTGGGTGACGGTGAAAACCGGGCTGTTCGGCCAGAAGGAGAGCTTCGTGCCGCTCTCGGGTGCGGGCATGGAGAACGACGGCTTGCACGTGCAGGTGGCGAAGGACCAGGTGTCCGACGCGCCGCGGATCGACGCCGAAGGCCACCTTTCCGAAAAGGAAAGCGTCGAGCTGTACAAGTACTACGGCTTGCCGGCCCCGCGGGCCGGGAACGGCGAAAACGTCGGCGGCGGCCGGAACACCGGGCGCGACATGGCTGCAGGTGGCGCGGCTGGCGGCATGGCAGCGGGCGGTGCCGCAGGCCGGGGGCGTGACGCGGCGGCCGGCGGCACCGCAGGCAAGGAACACGCGACCGGCCACGACACCGCCGCGGCCAAGGGCGGACGCCACGAGACGACCGACACCGGCGACGTGGTGCGCTCGGAGGAGCGACTGAAGGTCGGCACCGAAGAGGTCGAGACCGGCCACGTGCGGCTGCGCAAGTACGTTGTGACCGAGGAGGAGCAGGTGACCGTGCCGGTCACGCACGAGGAGGTGCGCGTCGAGCGCGAGCCGATCACCGACGCCAAGGCCGCGGGCAAGGCCGAGATCGGCGAGGCGGAGCAGGACGTCGTCCTGCACGCCGAGAAGCCCGTGGTGCAGAAGGAAACCGTCCCGGTCGAGCGGGTGCGCCTCGGCACCGAGCAGGTGACCGAGGAACAGACCGTGCAGGGGAAGGTCCGCAAGGAGCGGATCGACATCGACGACGACACCGGTCGGGGCAAGAAGTCCTGACCCGAGGTCCGTGAGGGGAACCCTGAGGGAATCAGAGTCCCTCAGGGTTCCCCTCACGGACTTCTCGGCTACCGCCGCGAGCGGCTGGCTTTCATGAACTCGCGGTTGAGGTTCGCGATGCTCGTCAGCGGAATGCCCTTGGGACACGAGGCGACGCATTCGCCGGTGTTCGTGCAGCCGCCGAAGTCCGCCGCGTCCATGGTTTCCACCATGTCGAGCACCCGCTGGGCGCGTTCCGGCTGACCCTGCGGGAGCGAGTTCAGGTGCGCCACTTTCGCCGAGGTGAACAGCATCGCCGACCCGTTCGGGCAGGCCGCCACGCAGGCGCCGCAGCCGATGCAGGTCGCATTGTCGAAGGCGAGGTCCGCGTCCGGCTTGGGCACCGGCGTCGCGTGCGCTTCGGGAGCGCTGCCGGTCGGGGCGGTGACGTAGCCGCCCGCCTCGATGATCCGGTCGAACGCCGAGCGGTCCACCACCAGGTCCTTGATCACCGGGAAACCCTTGGCGCGCCACGGTTCCACGTCCAGCACGTCGCCGTCGCGGAAGGACCGCAGGTGCAGCTGGCAGGTCGTGGTGCGTTCGGGGCCGTGCGCCCGGCCGTTGATCACCACGCCGCACGAGCCGCAGATGCCCTCGCGGCAGTCGTGGTCGAACGCGATCGGCTGCGCGCCGTCCTCGATGAGGTGCTGGTTGAGGACGTCGAGCAGCTCCAGGAACGACATGTCCGGGCTGGCGTCGTCGACCGGGTACTCGACGAGCCTGCCGTCGTCGTCCGGGCCGGACTGGCGCCAGACCCGCAGGGTGAGTTTCACGTGTAGCTCCGCTGGGTGGGGTGGACGTGCTCGAAGTTCAGGATTTCCTGGTGCAGCACCGGCTTCTCGCCGTACTCCCAGGCTGAGACAAAGGAGAACCGCTCGTCGTCGCGCTGAGCCTCGCCGTCTTCGGTCTGGTGTTCCTCGCGGAAATGGCCGCCGCAGGATTCCTCGCGCACCAGGGCGTCGAGCAGCAGTAACTCGGCGAGTTCGAGGAAGTCGGCCACGCGACCGGCCTTCTCCAGTTCCTGGTTCAGCTCCTCGCCGGTGCCGGGGACGCGGACATCGCGCCAGAATTCCGCCCGCAGCTCGGGAATCCGGTCGAGAGCTTTCCGCAGGCCCTCGGCGGAGCGGGACATCCCGCAGTGGTCCCACATCAGGTGGCCCAGTTCGCGGTGGAACGAGTCCACGCTGCGGGTTCCGCGGACCGACAGCAGCCGTTCGAGCCGGTCGCGCACGGCGGTTTCCGCTTGGGCGACAGCCGGATCGGCCGGGTCCAGCGCGGGGAAACTGCCTTGGGCGATGTAGTCGTTGAGGGTGGCCGGAAGCACGAAGTATCCGTCGGCGAGGCCCTGCATCAGCGCGGACGCGCCGAGCCGGTTCGCGCCGTGGTCGGAGAAGTTCGCCTCGCCGATCACGAACAGGCCCGGCACGGTGCTCTGCAGGTCGTAGTCGACCCACAGACCGCCCATCGTGTAGTGGATCGCCGGGTAGATCCGCATCGGGACCTGGTACGGGTTCTCCGCGGTGATCCGCTCGTACATGTCGAAAAGGTTGCCGTACTTGGCTTCCACCGCAGGACGGCCCATCCGCTCGATCGCGTCCGCGAAGTCCAGGTACACGCCGAGCCCGCCGGGACCGACGCCGAAACCGGCGTCGCAGACGTTCTTCGCCGCCCGCGAGGCGATGTCGCGCGGCACCAGGTTGCCGAAGCTCGGGTACATCCGCTCGAGGTAGTAATCCCGCTCGGCCTCCGGAATCTCTTGGGGAGGACGCGGGTCGCGAGGCTGCTTCGGGACCCAGATCCGGCCGTCGTTGCGCAGCGACTCGCTCATCAGCGTCAGCTTCGACTGGTGCTCGCCGGACCGCGGGATGCAGGTCGGGTGGATCTGCGTGAAGCACGGGTTCGCGAAGTACGCGCCGCGCTTGTGTGCCCGCCAGATCGCGGTGGTGTTGGAGCCCTTCGCGTTGGTGGACAGGTAAAAGACGTTGCCGTAGCCGCCGGTCGCGAGCACGACGGCGTCCGCGAGATGCGTGGTCACCTCGCCGGTCACCAGGTCCCGCGCGACGATCCCGCGTGCCTTGCCGTCGGACACGATCAGGTCCAGCATCTCCGTCCGCGGGTGCATTTCCACGCCGCCGGCGTCGATCTGCCGCGCCAGCGCCTGGTACGCGCCGAGCAGCAACTGCTGTCCGGTCTGGCCGCGCGCGTAGAACGTGCGCTGCACTTGGACCCCGCCGAACGAGCGGGTGTCGAGCAGTCCGCCGTACTCCCGGGCGAACGGCACGCCCTGCGCCACCGCCTGGTCGATGATCTGCGTGGACACCTGCGCCAGCCGGTACACATTGGACTCCCGGGACCGGAAGTCGCCGCCCTTCACCGTGTCGTAGAAGAGCCGGTAGACCGAATCGCCGTCGTTGCGGTAATTCTTCGCCGCGTTGATGCCGCCCTGCGCGGCCACCGAGTGCGCGCGCCGCGGCGAGTCCTGGAAGCAGAACTGGACCACGTGGTAGCCCTGTTCGGCGAGAGTCGCCCCGGCGGACGCGCCGGCGAGACCGGTGCCGACCACGATGATCCGGTGCCGCCGCCGGTTGGCCGGGTTGACCAGCTTCGCGCCGAAGCGGCGGCTGTCCCAGCGGTCCTCGATCGGGCCTTCGGGCGCCCGGGTGTCGGCGATCGGCTCGCCGAGCGTGTATTCGCTCATGTCAGGCCACCCATCCCGCCATCACGGCGATCGGCACGATCAGGAAGCCGCCGGTGATCACGACGGCGAGCACGGAGCCCACGGTTTTCAGCGCCCGGTCGCGGGTTTTGCTGGTGATGCCGAGGGTCTGCGCCGCGCTCCAGAAGCCGTGGTTGATGTGCAGGCCGAGCATCAGCAGCGCGACGATGTAGATCAGGTTGACCCACCAGACCTGGAAGTCCGCGACGATGTTGTGGTACGGCTGGCCGTCGCGGAAGTCCTGGTTGGCCACGCCGACCGTGAGGTCCAGGATGTGCCACACGATGTAGAGCGCGAGCGTCGCGCCGCCCCAGCGCATGGTGTGCGTCGCGAAGCTGGCCTTGCGCCGCTGGCCGTGCGCGTACTTCACCGGGCGCGCTTGACGGTCCCGTTTGGACAGTTGCACCGCCGCGACCACGTGCAGCACCAGCGCGATCAGGAGCACGGTCCGCTGGATCGAGAGATACCAGGCGTTCTGCAGCACGGGTTCGCCGATGGTGCGCAGCCAGGCGGCGTAGTCGTCGAAATGCTGTGGTCCCAGGAAAACCTTCAGGTTCCCGGCCATGTGCACGAACAGGAACGCGACGAACATCAGCCCGGTGACGGCCATGACGGCCTTCTTGCCGATGGTCGAACGCCAGAACGTCACGAGCGCCGGGCGACGGCGGGGCGGAGCGGGTGCGAGTGCCACGGAACCGACGGTAGGTCGGCGCTGACGAGAGGGCAAACACATGATTTCTCTCGACACCAGAGGCAATGCCTATGATGGCGCTCGTGCAGTTCCAACAGCTGGCGTACTTCCTGGCAGTGGCCGAGACGCGGCATTTCACCCGCGCCGCCGAACGCATGCGTGTGGCGCAGCCCTCACTGTCGCAGCAGATCCGCGCGCTGGAACGGGATGTCGGCGCGGGGCTGTTCCACCGGATCCGCGGGAACGTGACGCTCACCGAGGCGGGGGAGACGCTGCTGCCGATCGCGCGCCGGATCCTCGCCGAGACGGAGACCGCGTACCGGGCGATCCGCGAGCTGGACGAACTGGGCCGCGGCCGGGTACGGCTCGGCGCGACGCCGAGCCTGTGCACCGGTCTGCTGCCCGCGATGCTCGCCGCGTTCCGGCGGGACTACCCGGGCATCGAGCTGGTGCTGCACGAAAGCGGGTCGCGGGATCTCCAGACCGCGCTGTCGGAAGGCGGGCTGGACCTGGCGATGATCGTGGACAGCCGCGTCCACGACGATTCCCGTTTGGAGAGCCGCGCGCTGTTCGTCGAAGACCTCGTGGTGATCTCGCCGAAGGACGCGCCCACCCCGGTGCGCGGCCGGATGCCGATCGGCGCGCTGCGGGACCGGCCGCTGGTGATGTTCCGGCAGGGCTACGACCTGCGCGAGGCGACCGTGGCCGCGTGTCGCGCTGAGGGATTCGACCCGCTCTTCGCGATCGAAGGCGGCGAAATGGACGCGGTGCTGGAGCTGGTCCAGGCCGGGCTGGGCTTGGCGGTGGTGCCGAGCACCGTGGTCGGGGACCGGTTCCGCCGCACGCGGTTCACCGAACCCGGGCTGAGCCGGGTGGTGCGGCTGGCGTACCGGCGGGATGTCGAGCAGCCGCGCGCCGTGCGGGCGCTGCAGGAGGCGGTGGTGCGGTACCTGGGCGGCGGCGTCGCCCAATTGCCGCCCGGCACGCGTCCGCTGGTCGGCGGGTGATCAGCGAGTCAGGGAGTCCAACACCAGGTCGATCAGCCGCTGCGCTTGCGGTTTTTCGCAGTGCTGCGCGGAATACGCGATACCGCCGATCAGGAGCAGGACGTCCTCGGCGGGCACGTCGGACCGGAGCGTCCCGTCGTCCGCTCCTGCTGCGAGCAGGTCGCCGACGGCATCGAGGAGCAGCTTCCGGCTGTCCGAATAAGGATCGACGCCGGACGCGATGACCGCGTTGAGTGCTTCGGACATCCCGTGCTTCGCGCTGGCGTACGCGAGGAAATGCGTTAGCCACTCGCGCATTGCTTCCGCGGCTGGGTGCTGTGTCAGGAGGGCTGCCGCCTGCTCGCAGACTCCCGCGAGGTGATGCCGGTAGGCGGCGTCGATCAGCGCTTCGCGGGTCGGGAAGTGCCGGTAGAGCGTGCCGACGCCGACCCCGGCCTGCTTGGCGATCGCGGCCGGCGCCGCCGCGAGGCCCTGTTCGGCAAAGGCCCGCGCGGCGACCTCCAGGAGCCGGGCACGGTTCTCGAGCGCGTCTCGCCGGGTGCGGCGCGGGGCGTCGGCCATCGGTTCCCTCCTGGGTTGCTAACCGGAATGTGTTCCGGATAGTCTAAGCGGAACAAATTCCGGTTAACCTTACCTTGGAGAGGTCGCGCTATGTCCGCACGGCATTGGTTCGTCACCGGCGCTTCCGGCGGCTTGGGCCGTCGGCTGGTCGAAGAGGCACTTCGCCGCGGCGAGCACGTCACCGCGACAGTCCGGCGTCCGGACGCGCTGCCCGCTTCGCCGCACCTCACTGTCGAACGGCTCGACCTCACGCGTCCGGCCGACGTTTCCGCGGTAATCGAGCGGACGGTGCGGCGGCGGCCGGTCGACGTGGTCGTGAACAACGCCGGCTATGCCGTCGTGGGCGCGGCGGAGGAGATGACGACCGAGCAGATCCGGGACCAGATCGAGGTGCTGCTGCTCGCCCCGATCCTGATCACCCGCGCGTTCCTCGGCCCGATGCGCGCCCGGGGCGGCGGGCGGATCATCCAGATCTCCAGCATGGGCGGCCAGCTCGGCTCGCCGACGCACAGCGCGTACCACGCGGGCAAATGGGGATTGGAGGGGTACACCGAGAGCGTCAGCCGGGAGGTCGCCGAGTTCGGCATCCACCTGACCGTGGCGCAGCTCGGCGGGACCCGGACCGGCTTCGCATCCGCGCTGCAGTACACCGCCGAAACGGCTCCTTACCGCGACAATGCTGTCGGCCGGACCCGCCGCTATCTGGAATCCCTCGACGACAGCGCCCTTTCCGGCGACCCGGCCAAGATCGCCGCGCTGCTGTACGAGACCACCCTCCAGTCGAACCCGCCACTGCGCCTTTCCCTCGGTTCGGACACCTACGACGCCGTCCGCAATGCACTCGCCGAACGGCTGAACTGTCTTGAGTCGCAGCGGGAACTGGCCGCTTCGGTCGCTTTCTGACTACATCCCCACCGACTGCCGCTCCGGTTCGATCAGGCCGACCACGCGTACCTGCTCCCGCGTGTACGGCTGCCCGATGTATTTCTTGGCCACCGCGTCGACGATCTCCCATGCCGGGTCGCCTTCGATCCATTCGGCCACCCGGCCGCGGATGGTGACCGGCTCGAACGGATTGTCCGGCGGGGTAAGGGAAATCGCCACGCGGGGGTCGCGGCGGAGGTTGCGGGCCTTGCGGCTGTCCGGGCCGGTGAGGAAGACGATCCGGTCGCCGTGCGTGCCGATCCACACCGGGACGACGTGCGGCGATCCGTCCGGGAGCACGGTGGCGAGGTGGGCGATCGGGGTGCCGTCGAGGATGCGGCGGACATCGGGGTTGAGCATGGTCGTGGTTCCTTTCAGCGAAGAATTTCGTAGTGAAGATGGGTGACGCCGGGTGCTGGGACGGCTTCGACCAGCCTGAGCCGGACGTGCGCCGGGAGTTCCCCGAAGAAGCTCCGCCCGCCGCCGAGCAGGATCGGAACCTGGTGAAGGACGAACTCGTCGACCAATCCGGCCTTGATCGCCTCGGTGACCAGAACCCCGCCCATTAGTGCGACGTCCTTGTCTCCCGCCACCGCCCGCGCGCCGGCGACAGCCTCTTCGACGCTGGCCGCGTGAGTCTGCGCCGCGCTCAGTTCCGGCACCGGCTGGTGGCTGACCACGAACAACGGAGCGGTCGGATGCGGACCACTACCGCCGAAGTGGCTTGAATGGTCGTAGGTCGTGTGCCCGACCACCGACGCCCCCACGCGGTCGGCGAGTTTGTCGAAAACCCGCGCACTCGGCTCGGACAGGGTGAACCCGTCGAGGACTTTGCTGGGCGTGTCGCCGGTGAAGTACCAGTCGAACAGCGCTCCCGCGTCGCCGAGCCCGCTCCCGACCTCGTCGGCCCCCTCCGGGAGGCGGCCGCTGATGTAGCCGTCGACCGAGACGGAGAGGGCGCTGAACACTTTGGTCATGACGATCCTTAATAGTCGCTTACAGTGCCTGGGGAAAGTCGAAAACCCGATGCGGGTCGAAGGTTTTCTTGAGCGCGGCGAGCCTGTCGTAGTTGCCCGCGTGATACGCCCGGACCGGGTCCTCGAGCGCGAGATCGGGAAAGTTCGGATAAACCCGGCCGGACCCCTCCGCGTGCGCCGTCCTCCACGCCTCGTCCACCCACGGATCGCCCGGCTCGCTGACCTGCTCCAGCAAAAACCGCTCACCCCGATGCGCAAACGCGGTCTCGTCCTCCGCGACCCGGTTGTACGCCCCGCCCATCGCCGTGAACGCCAGCCGCCGGTTGCCGGTCAGCCCCTTGAGCAGTTCCCGCGTAGTGCCCTCCGACATCGCCCCCGCGAAGAACTCCGACCGGACCCGGCTCGCCGCGGCCGAATCCAGCGTGCTGAATGTCGGCTTCACCATGCTGTAGGGAACATCCAGTCGGATGTCTATTGCATACAGAACACCGGCCCGAGCGGTGAACTCCCTGAGCCACTCCCGGGTCGCCCGCGGCGGGAGGGTGGAAGCCCCGAAGAGCGTCGCGCGTCCGGCTTGGACACTGAGGTTCACCGTCAGCCCGTCGGGGGCTCCGGGCGCCCAGTCCTGCCAGGTCTTGACGAGGTCCTCCTGCTCTTCCCAGGTCCCCTCGATCCGGCAGACTGGCGGCTCCGGCACCGTCGCGAACCGCAACTCCGTCACGATGCCGAACTGCCCGCCGCCCGCACCCCGCAATGCCCAGAACAGGTCAGCTTCCCGGCCCTCGCCGCACTCCACGACGCTCCGGTCCGCGAGCACCACCTGCGCGCCGACGAGCCGATCGCAGGTCAGCCCGTACTGGCGGCCGAGGAGCCCGATCCCGCCGCCGAGCGTCAGCCCCGCGATGCCCACGGTGTCACCGCACCCGGCCGGAATCGTCCGGCCGAACTCGTGCAACGCCGGGTAGACCGAGCCCAGCCGAGCCCCGGCGCCGATCGTCGCCACGCCGCCGTCGTCCACCTCGATCCGGTCCATCCCGGACAGATCCGCCACGATCCCGCCGGCCGGGCACCGGTCCACGAAACAATGGCCCCCGCCGCGCGGCACGACGCGTTTGCCGGTCTCGGCCGCGTAGGCCATGACCTGAACGACATCCGAGACCGAATGACAGCGAACGACCAGCCCCGGTTGCGGACTGGCTCCGTACCCCAGCGAACCGGGGGAGAGGACGTCGAGCGCGGTCAGGTCGATCACGGAGGCGACGTTACGGAGTTCCAGAGGGCGGTTCTTGAACAAAACGCGCACGGGAGATGCTCACGCCTGGACTGGCGGACGGCTCCGGGATGCGAAGCGTGGCGGGCTGGGCCGGGGAAGGGTTTGAAACCGCGTGGTGCGCTGGAGTCCCATCGGGACTCATTGCCACCCGCACGGAGATACCGCCCCGCCGCAGCGAACATTTCCGGTTGGCGAGGGATGGCGGGTTGATCGTGTCCCGCGTGCCCGGGTAGGTCAGGGGGAGAAGCCTCGACAACCGCGTCGTCTGATGGAGTCTCACTTCCGCCGCATGGAGATGCCGTCCCGCACCGGCCAACATGTCCGGGCGGCGGGTTAATGGTTCCTGGGCACCCGGGGCAGGCCAGGGGATGAACCTTGGGATCCGCCTCGTCCGCTGGCGTCCCTTGGGGGCACATTCCCGCCGGGCGGGACCCCGCGCCGCATCGTAGAACGCCTGGGGGAATGGCGGGTTGATCGCGTCTTCGTGCCCCAGGCAGGCCAGAGCGTGAAACCCGAGAACCGCGTCGTCTGGTGGAGTCCCTGCGGGATTCATCTTGCCGCGTCGAGACACCGTCCCGCACCGGCGAACACTTCCGCGTGGCGGGTCGAGCGTGTCCGCGCCCCGGACCGGCCAAGCCGAGAAGCCCTGGGAGCCGCGTCATCCCATGGAGTCCCCTCGGCACTCATCCCCACCGCGCGGAAACCCCGCCCCGCACCAGAGAATGCCTCCGGGTGGCGAGGAACGGCGCGTACGAAGCGGAATGATCATGCCCGCAAGCGCACCGGTCAAGATCGCCCCCGAGCAGCTGCCTCGGCGTGACCCCGGTCAGCCGCAGGCATTCGCGGCTGAGATGCGCCTGGTCGGCATAACCGGCGTCGACCGCGAGGCTCGCCATCCCGTCCGCGCCCCGCCGGCCGCTCGCGATGGCGCCTGCCTGGGCCAGCGCGAGAAATCCCTGGAACCGCAACGTCCGCTGCAGCACCTTTGGGCTCATCCCGACTGCCTGCAGGCACCGCCGGCGCAGTTGGCTCGCGGAGAGCGCGAGGTGCGCGGCGACCGCGTCGACGCCGACCGGGTCCCACGGCATCAGCACCTGCACCGCTTCCCCGACCAGCGGGTCGAGCCCGCCGGCCCGGCGGAATTCCCGCACGAGGTGCGCCTGCAGCGCGGCCAGTCCGAGCTCGGGCGTCGCGGCGAGCGCGACTGCTTCGACGAGCCGGTCCGCGGTCCGCCCCCACAACTCGGCCAGGCCGAGATGCTGGTCGGCCAGTTCGTCGAGCCCGGCGGGCAACGGAGGCGCGGCCCCCGGCCGGAACCGCACGCCGACGATGGTCGTCCGCGCCGGAATGACCTCGATCCGCGGCCCGGTCAACGGCCCGAGCAACCGCGGTCGCCCACCGACCGGGAAGTGGATCTCGACGCCGCCGGTCGGCAGATGCCGCTGCACGTACGGCGCGTCGCCGGTGCGCTGGATCCACACCGTGCGCACGACTCCCGCCAGCCCCGGCACCGGCGGACGCTCCACATACGCGTTCATCCCCGTACCGAAGCGTTCCGCCGGGCGCACGTCAAGCACCGGCGGGGTCGGCGGCCCCTTCTCTTTGCCGGAAATGCTTTTCCCGGTGAGAATGCAGTTCGGAAAAGTGTCGCCGCGGTGGTCGTTCGCCCGCAGGCACCGGGTCACAAGTCCCTGGACCGGAAGACCTTCTCCCGTAGTCGCCAGGCGTCCCGCCCCGGGATTCTCGCTTTCTGAAGCCGGGAAACACCGTGCTACCGAAGGAGGCGCCCGGTCATGCCGACGTTGCTCATCATTGTGCTTGTCCTGGGCGCGGGTCTTTTCGTGGGAGGGCTGCTGGACAGAGCCAGCCAGACCCACGCGCGCTTCAACAGCTACCGGCAGCGCACCGCCACCGGCCTGGTCACCTGGGTGCGCAGTGCGGTCGCCGCTGTTTTCGGAGTCGCCGGGCTGTTGGTTTTCCTTTATGTCGTGGTGACTTTCTCCTCCTCGCGGTGACCGCCTGCCCGGCGCTCTCGTCCTGACGCTCTAGCAAACGACGGCGTTGGCCGGGTTTCCGCCGACCGGCGAACCCGGCACCGGGACACGACGGCCCCAGCACCGGGCCGGCCGCTGTCCCATTGCTGCGCCGGGAAGGTTCGAGTCCAGGAGCGACCGTGCAGGCACAGTCACGGCACCGCGACCGTCCCGGAGACGGCCCGGGCACTTGCATCGGCACCCGGCATTGGGGCCCGGGTGCCTGCACCAGCACCGGGGCACTGCATCGGCATCCGTGCCGGGCACCTGCATCGACACTGGGCATCGACACTAGCTGCTGCACGACACCGATACCGCCGGTAGCACTGCCACTGCCGCCGACTACGGCACCGACACCGGCCGCAGCACTGTCACCGGCTGCGGCACCGACACCGGCCAAAGCACCGACACCGGCTACGGCACCGGCTACGGCACTCGCACTGGCTTTGGCACAGACTCCGGCTTAGCCCCTGTAACGCGGCCGTCCCGAAGCCCAGACCGCAGAGAATCCCGTCCACTGTGAACCGTGAACTGTGAACCACAGGCACCATTCAGCCGACCGGCACACCAGCGACTAAATACTGCATACAAAATTCTGCCGAACGAAGACCGTAGACGCGCCTCAGATGTACCCGCAGACATCCATCGCCGCGACGACCTTCCGGAACCCCGCGATGTTCGCCCCGCTCACGTAGTCCCCGGCGACCCCGTGCTCGTCGGCGGTTTCGAGGCACGTCCGGTGGATGTCGGTCATGATCTCCCGCAGCGTCCGGTCCGTGCGCTCGAACGTCCACCGCTCGCGCGCCGCGTTCTGCTGCATCTCCAGCGCCGACACCGCGACCCCGCCCGCGTTCGCGGCCTTTCCGGGGCCGACCGCGACCCCGGCCTCGCGGAAGATCTGCAGTGAACCGGGCGTGCACGGCATGTTCGCCCCCTCGGCGACCGCGCGGACGTTGTTCTTCACCAGCCGCAACGCGGACTGCTCGTCCAGCTCGTTCTGCGTCGCGCACGGAAGCGCGAGGTCGCACGGCACATCCCACGGCGTGCCGTCCGTGACGTACTTCGCCGACGGCACGTGATCCACGTACTCCGAGAGCCGCCCGCGCCGCGCGACCTTCAAGTCGTGCAGCACTTCCAGGTCGATCCCGCGCGGATCGTGGACGTACCCGCCGGAATCCGAGCACACGATCGGCCGCGCGCCGAGTTCCTGGAGTTTCGCGATCGCGTGGTAGGCGACGTTGCCCGAACCGGACACCACCGCGGTGCGGCCGGAGAACGAGTCGTCGCGGGCTCCGAGCATCGCTTCGAGGAAGTACACCGTCCCGTATCCGGTGGCCTCCGGACGCGCCGGAATGCCGCCCAGCAGCGGGTTCTTGCCGGTGATCGTGCCCGCGTCGTAGCGGTTGGTGAGCCGCTTGTACTGGCCGAACAGATAGCCGATCTCGCGCCCGCCGACGCCGATGTCGCCGGCCGGGACGTCGGTGTCCGGGCCGATGTGCCGGACCAGTTCGGTCATGAACGCCTGGCAGAACCGCATGATCTCGCCGTCGCTGCGGCCGGCCGGGTCGAAGTCGGACCCGCCCTTGCCCGCGCCGATGCCGAGGCCGGTGAGCGCGTTCTTGAAGATCTGCTCGAAGGCGAGGAACTTGACCGTCCCGAGCGTGACGTCGCCGCGGAAGCGCAGCCCGCCCTTGTACGGCCCGAGCGCCGAGCTGAACCCGACCCGGAAGCCGCGGTTGACGTGCACCGCGCCCGCGTCGTCGGTCCAGACCACCCGGAACATCACCTGTCGCTCGGGCTCGCACAGCCGCTCCAGCATCGCGGCGTCGCGCAGGCCCGGATCCCGCCGCAGCGCGGGCCGGATCGCTTCGAGCACTTCGAAGACGGCCTGGTGGAACTCCGGCTCGGCCGGGTTCTTCCGGACGATCTCCTCGTACACTTCGCGCGATGTCCTGTCGAGTGCCATCCGCCGATGATGCCGTCCGAGTGCCGGATTTCGCACCCCCGACGGGGTTTGCGAGGTTAGGGGGTGACCAGGCTCACGCATCGAGCACTACATCGGTAGTGGGTACCGCCTGGCAGGCAAGGCACTGGTCAGCGGGCAGATCGTCGGCGATGGCGACCAGGTGCGCGACGCTTCCGTCGAGCACCGGCACCGCACAGCTTTCGCACTGTCCGAGCCGGCATCCGCTGGGCAGCGCGACGCCGGACGCTTCAGCGAACCGCAGCAGATCCCCGTCGCCGGCTCGCCAGGTCAGCTCGCGGCCGGACCGCGCGAACCGCACAGTGGCCTTGGCACCGTCCGGGATCTGGACCGGCGCGAGCGCGGCGTGGAACTTCTCGGTGAAGATGTCGAAGCGCGGCACGCCCCGCTCCACCAGGCCGGCGGTCACCTCGTCCAGCATGATTTCGGGACCGCACAAGTAGAACCGGGCCCGCCGCCGGATCAGGTCAGCGTCGATGCGGTCAGCGGTGATCCGGCCGGTGAAATCGCAGGGCTCGTCCGGACCAGGACGGCTGTAGTGGTCCAAGATCTGGACAGTCGGCAGGCCGCCGGCCAGCGCGGCGATGCGCTCGCGGAACGCGTGCCGAGACCGGTCGCGGCTGCCGTGGTGCAGCACGATCTCCGGTGCCGACGCCGGGTCGAGCGTCTCCAGGTAGCTCAGGAACGGCGTGATCCCGATCCCGGCGGCGAGCAGCACGATGGGTCGCGAATGGACAGTCGGCACCGCGAACCCGCCGGACGGAGCCGTGACCAGCAACCGAGTCCCCGGCTGAACGCGGTCGTGCACCGCGGGCGAGAACTGCCCGCCCGACACTCGCCGTACCGCGATCGCGTACCCGCCGTCCGGCGCTTGCGCGGCCCCGGTGAGCGAATAACTGCGGGTCAGCCCAGGTGCGTCCGGCCAGGCGACCGTGATGTGCTGCCCGGCGCGGAACCCCGGCACCGGCCGCCCGTCGACCGGTTCGAGGCGCACCGACCGGATGTCCTCGGTCTCGAACTCCGCGCCCTCGACCACGAACTCCCGCTGCCCGGTCCACGGCCGCGACTCGTCCGGCCGGACGTCGCAGAACGTCGAGCGCAACGGAACCGATCCGCTGACCGGGTCATGGGCGTCGTCGCCGACGAGCAGGTTGTAGTTGGTCCCGCCGTCCTCGAGCGGGTCCGAACCGGGCAGCGCGAGGTCGGGAGCGGGTTGCCACCAGCCGTACTCGGCCACGACCACGTCGCGATGCAGCGCGGGATCGATCCGCGCCCGCATCCGGACGTCCGCGGAGGCGGTCGTGATGCGGACCCACTGCCCGTCCTCGATCCCGCGCTCCGCCGCGAGTTCGGCGCTCAGATCGACGGCCGGTTCCGGAGAACGCTTGCGCAGCGACGAAATCCCGCGATGCTGGCTGTGGCAGAAATACCCGTTCTTCGCGCACGTCAGCACCAGCGGGTGCCGCGGATCCGGCGCGGGCGGCTCCGCGTCCGGGACCGCGGGCTGGCCATGCTCGGCGAGCCGCTCGGAATACAGCTCGACCCGCCGGGTCTGCGTCGCAAACCCCGTCGCCGCACCATTTTCCGCGCACTGGGCATACTTGCGGTACTCAGTCCGCAACGGCAGATCAACACCGCCCGGTCGCTCGCGCAATTGTGCGGCAGTGAGGCCGAGCGGGGCGAGTTGGTGATCCCAGCCGTCCTCGATGCGGCCGTCGAAGAACTCCGCGCCGAGCCCGAGCCGCTCGGCCAGTGCGAACACGACCTCAGTGTCCGAACGCGACTCTCCGATCGGATCAGCCATCCGAGGCCGCAACTGCACGTGTTCCTGTGCCGCCTGGGTGATTTCGAAACCCGCCTTGACGGCCTCATGCTCCCACGGCGTCTGAACCGGCAGCAAAAGATCGGCGAACCGCGCGGTCGGATTCTCGAACAAATCAAGATGCACCGCGAATTCCAAGCGCCGCAACGCTTCCGCAGTGCGTTTTGGATCTGGTTGAGAAAGCAGAAGATTCCCGCCGAACGACACCAAAGCCCGGACCGGATAAGGCTTCTCGTCGAGAACCGCCCGGCAAAAGTCGCGCGCGGTCACCCATCCCTGCGCGGGTGGCCCGAGCGGAAACTCTTGAAGGCCAAGGGCTTTCGCGCGCTGCTCGGCTGCGAGCTGATCCGGCGACGTGACCGGCGCGACCGGCAGCTTCGGCAGAACGACGTTGCCGCCGGGGGAGTCATAACTGCCGGTGAGCGCGTAGAGAGTGGCGATCGCGCGCTCGGTCTGCGTCGCGTTCGCGTGCTGACCGACGCCCGACCATGCCGCGTAGGTAACGGATTTCGCCTCGGCAAGGTCCGCCGCGAAAGCTTCGATCGCCGCGCCCTCGACAGTCGTCACCGCCTCGGTCCGGTCGAGCGGCCACGCGGCACAGGCCTGCTCGTAATACTCGAACGCGGGAATGCAGTCAACGTAACCAGCCGACGTGCGCACACGACGTTTTCCGTGCAACGCGAACCTTTCCGGCCCGGTCGCCGGATAATCCGTGTCGTACGGCTCAGCCTGGCCAGCCGTTTCGTCCCACACTGCGAATCCCGCCCCGGCGGGGTCAATTTCCGACGCCCGCAAAAACCGTCCATTGTCGACTCGGACCAGCAGCGGAGCATTAGTCCACGACCGCACGAACGCTTCGTCGTGTCCGCGACGCTCGAGCAACGCCCGGGCGACCCCGAGCGCGAGCGCACCGTCGGTGCCTGGCCGGACCCGGAGCCAATGCTCGGCCTGCACCGCGCTCGCAGTCCGCCGCGGATCGACAACCGCCAGCTTCGGTGTCCGCGCCCCGGCCAATGCCGCAGATTGCGCAAGCCACGCCTTGGCCGGATTATGCCCCCACAACACCGCGAATTCCGTCCCCGCGTAATCCGGGGCGGGCAGTCCCGAACCGAACGTGAACGCGTGCGCGAAATCCTTGTGCCAGTTGCAAATCTCGGTCGAGTACAGCGTATTGGGGCTGCCGAAAAGCCGGATGAACCGCTCGACCCAGTCGATCGAGTCGGACATCGGCGTGCCGCTGGGGGAGGTGACTGAAAACGCGACCGCCTCGGCCCCGCTGACCGCGCGGATGTCGCCGAGCCGCCCCGCGATCTCGGAAAGCGCTTCGTCCCAGCTGATCTCGCGCCACTTCGGATCCGGGTCGGACTTCGGCGTGGTGCGGCGCAACGGCCGGCGCAGTCGTTCGGGGGAGTAGACCAGCTCTGGCGCCGCCCGGCCCTTCGGGCACAACGCGGCCCCGGTCGGGTGCGCGGGATCCGGCCGGACGCCGCGCAGCGTTCCGTTCTCGACTGTGTAGACCGCGCCGCAGCGCGACCGGCACAACGTGCAGTAACCGCGAACCTCAGGCATGAGTTACTCCTTAGTAACCGGCTACCGGTTACTCCTGTACGATGCGGGACGGAAGCGGGCGAAGTCAAGCCCGCGAGAGCGGAGGAGTGCTCCCGTGACGCAGCTGCAGCGCACCAACCTGCGCGAACAAGTGCTCGAAGTCGTGCGGCAGGCGATGGTGTCCGGCGACCTGCGCCCCGGCGACATCTATTCGGCGGCCGCGCTCGCGACGCGCCTGGGCGTGTCGAGCAGCCCGGTGCGCGAGGCGTTGCTGACGCTGGTCAACCAGGGTCTCCTGGAACCGGTCCGCAACCGCGGCTACCGGGTCGTCGCGATGACCGAACGAGACCTGGACGAAATCTACGAAATGCGGCTGCTGCTGGAAGTCCCGGCGACGCTGTCCGCCGCCGCGGCCGCCGGCCCCGGCGACCTCGCGCGACTGGACGGCCTGGCCGCCGAGATCGAGACC
The DNA here is from genome assembly GCF_039525725.1 of Amycolatopsis albidoflavus. Taxonomy (NCBI): domain Bacteria; kingdom Bacillati; phylum Actinomycetota; class Actinomycetes; order Pseudonocardiales; family Pseudonocardiaceae; genus Amycolatopsis; species Amycolatopsis albidoflavus. Next base: position 418,771 of record NZ_BAAAHV010000012.1, on the reverse strand, counting down.
GCGGCAGGGGAAGGCGATGTTGCGCGATTCCTGGAGGCAGATCGCCGATTCCACCTGGACTTGCTGTCCCTGGCGGGGAACGGGCGGCTGACCGACGCCATCGCGAACCTGCGCGACCAGACGCGCCTGTACGGCTTGGAAAAACTCGCCGAGCATGGCCGGTTGGCGGATTCGGCGCGGGAGCACCGGGAGATGCTGGCGACGGTGGAGGCTCGGGATTGGGGCCGGTTGGAGGGGCAGGTGCGGGCGCATCTGAAGCACATCCGGGCGGATTGGGCTTCGGGCTGAGCAGGTGTTTGGTGTGCTGGCAGGGCGATCGGGTGCCGTTCGGTTGAGCGAGGGTTTTGCTGCGTCGGGCTGTGGGGGGGGGCGAATCGCTGATCGGTGGGTCCTGGTCTGGACGATGGGCAGTAGGAACTTCCGAGTGTGACGCGGTGTTTGCGAGCGAGGCGGCGTGCGGTCGTGGGCGGATGCCGCGAAGCCGCGGCCTCGGGGCGGGACCGGGTCGCCAGCGTGGGGTGCCACGATGTGTTGGAGGTCGGTCCGTCGTCGGGACGTCGGTTCGTTGCGGATGAAACTGGTCCGGTCGGGTGCGGCAACATCGCTTGCTCGTCACGGGATCGCCAGCGTGCGCGGCGGTGATGTCCCGGATAGGGCAGCCGTAGGCGGACCGCGTCTGGCCAGATGCCGCACCACAGCTTGTCGCCGGACCGCCGTGCCGGTCATCGTGATATTCGATGCCAGGCTCACCGCGGGTGCGGTCAGGTCAGATGCCGCAACACCGCCGCCACCGCCGGACGCGGGTCGCCGGCGTGCGTAGCCGTGATGTTCCACGCCGGACCGCCGCGGGCGAACCGGCGGCCGGTCAGGTCCGGGAACTGCGCGGCGATCGACACCGGCAGCACGCAACCGCCGAGATCGTGCCGCACCAGTTCGGCCGCAGCCGGCGCGTCGGTGACCTCGTGCACGACGGTCCGCCGCACCCGCGCCGACTGGAACGTCCGGTCGGTAGCCTCCCGGATCGCCCATCCCGGCGCGAAATCCACCACCGCGGTGCTGGCCGCTTCGGCGGCCGACACCGGGCGATCGGCGGCCCCGTCGCCCGCCGCGGTGACCAGCACCATCTCCTCCTTCCAGACCGGACGGCTCACCAGGCCCTCGCTCGGGGCGCAGCCGGCGACCGCGACCACTATGTCCACAGTGGATGTCACGACCGCCTCGCGCAGCTGGTTCGGCGGCGCGGTCCGCACCAGCACGCGCACTCCGGGATGGTCGCGGCGCAACGCGCTCAGCGCCCGATGCGGTTCCGGCCACGCCCCGGGCATGACCCCGATCCGGACCTCCCCGGTGACTTGCCAGCGCGCCCGGTCGACAGTCGCCCGAGCCTGGCTCGCCGCCTCCAGCGCGGCTCGCGCGGCCGGGAGAAACGCTTTGCCCGCAGGCGTGAGCGCGACCCGGTGAGTGGTGCGCTCGAACAGCTCGGCGCCGAGATCGCGTTCGAGCGCACGGACCACAGTGGACACAGTCGACTGCACCGTGTGCAACCGCCGCGCGGCCGCTGTGAACCCGCCCTCCTCGGCCACTGCCACGACGGTTTCCAGCTGCCGCAGGTCCATCGGTCCTCCTGAATCCGAACCACTCCGGGGGTAGTACTACGCCTGTGCCGCCTCTTCCGGCCTCAGCTGGTTTCGGCAAGCACCTCGCGAACCAGCCGCGCCGTCTCGCTCGGCGTGCGCCCGACCCGGATTCCAGCCGCTTCGAGCGCCGCCTTCTTCGCCGCGGCGGTCCCGGACGACCCCGACACGATCGCTCCCGCGTGCCCCATGGTTTTGCCTTCCGGCGCGGTGAACCCGGCGACGTACCCGACGACCGGCTTCCGCACGTTCTCTCGCACGTAAGCCGCCGCGCGCTCCTCCGCGTCGCCGCCGATTTCGCCGATCAGCACGATCACGTCGGTGTCCGGGTCCTTCTCGAACGCCTCGACCGCGTCGATGTGCGTGGTGCCGACGACTGGGTCGCCGCCGATGCCGATGCAGCTGGAAAAGCCGATGTCCCGGAGTTCGTGCATGAGCTGGTAGGTGAGCGTCCCGGATTTCGACACCAGTCCGATCCGTCCGGGACCGGTGATGTCGGCGGGGATGATCCCGGCGTTCGACAGCCCGGGGGAGATCAGGCCAGGACAGTTCGGCCCGACGATCCGGGTGCGGCTGTTGCGCGCGTGCGCCCAGAACGCGGCGGAATCGTGCACCGGTACGCCCTCGGTGATCACCACCGCGAGACCGATGCCGGCTTCGACCGCCTCGAGCACCGCGTCCTTCACGAACGGCGGCGGCACGAACAAGACCACTACGTCCGCACCGGTCTCCGCCATCGCCTCGGCGACGCCGCCGAACACCGGCAGTTCATGCCCGGCAAGGGAAACGGTCTGCCCGGCCTTGCGCGGATTCACTCCGCCCACGACGTTCGTGCCCGCGGCCAACATCCGGCGGGTGTGCTTGGCGCCCTCCGAACCGGTGATGCCGGAAACGACGACCCGGCTGGTGCCGTCCAGGAAAATCGCCATCGGTCAGCCCTCCGTCACAGTCGCGAGCTTGGCCGCTTCGCGGGCGGCGTCGTCCATCGTCGCGACCACCGTCACCAGCGGATGCGCCGCCTCGGCGAGGATCCGCCTGCCCTCGGCGACATTGTTCCCGTCGAGCCGGACCACCAACGGTTTCGTCGCGCGATCGCCCAGCAGCGCCAACGCTTTCACGATGCCGTCCGCGACCGCGTCGCACGCCGTGATCCCGCCGAAGACGTTCACGAACACACTGCGCACCGCCGGATCCCCGAGAATCACCCCGAGCCCGGCCGACATCACTTCCGCGGACGCCCCGCCGCCGATGTCGAGGAAATTCGCCGGCCCGACCGCCCCGGCCTCCTGCGCCGCGGCAGCCACTACATCCAGAGTGGACATCACGAGCCCGGCGCCATTGCCGATCACGCCGATGTCGCCGTCGAGCTTGACGTAATTGAGTCCCTGCTCGGCCGCCTGCTGCTCAAGCGGATCCCCGAGTTCCGCGTCCGCGAACACCTGATGCCCGGAATGCCGGAACGCGGCGTTGTCGTCGAGCGTGACCTTCCCGTCGAGCGCGACGATTTCTCCGCCGCGCGTACGGGCAAGCGGATTCACCTCGACGAGTGTGGCGTCCTCGGAGGTGAACACGTCCCACAGCCGAACCAGGACACTTGCCGCTTCGACCGGAAGTCGCGCCGCCGCCGCGATCCTGCGCGCCTTCACCAGATCCACCCCGACGCGGAGGTCGATCGGCACCTTGACCAGTGCTTCGGGCCGGGTCGCGGCGACTTCCTCGATATCCATGCCGCCGGCCGCGGACGCGATCGCGAGAAAGGTCCGGTCGGCGCGGTCGAGGAGGTAGGAAACGTAGTACTCGTCGGCGATATCGCTCGCCTCGGTCACGAGGACGCGATGCACGCGGTGGCCTTTGATGTCCATGCCGAGGATCTCGCCGGCGATCCGCTCGGCGTCGTCCGGCCGGGCCGCGAGCTTCACCCCGCCCGCCTTGCCCCGGCCGCCGGTCTTGACCTGCGCCTTGACGACCACCGGCCCGCCGATCTCGACGGCCGCCGCCCGTGCTTCCTCGGGCGTGGCGACGACCTGGCCGCGGGGGACTGGCACGCCGTGCGCGGCGAAGAGGTCGCGCGCTTGGTGTTCCAAGAGGTCCATCGGGATTCCTTCCTTGCGGGCGGGGGAGCCGGGGGTTGGTGAGGGTGGGTTTGTGTGCGGGTTGGGGCTGCTTCTTGGCCAGTTCGGTTGAGCCGTCTTGCTGAGGCTGGTGCTGGTGGCGGGCGGCCGGTGCTGGTGGCAGGTGCTGATGGCGGGTCAGGGGGACGGTTGGGTTGTGGGTTGAAGTTGTGGCCCGGCTGATTGCCCGGGCGGGTTTGGCCGGGAGTTCCGGCCTGGGCCCGGTTGTCCGGGATGGACCCGGCAGGTCTCGGCCTGGCCGACCCCCCCGACATCCGGCCAGGTTGGCCGGATGCGGATCCCGTGCAGCTCTGGCATCCGCCCGGAGGAGGCGGATCCCAGCCGAATCCCTGTCGACGCGTCCGATCCGAACCGCTTGAGGTGGATGCCCCTCCATGCGGCAGGCGTCGTCGACGCGCCTGGTCCGCACCGCTTGGTGCCGACGCGCTCCGGTGCGGACCCGTCGACGCGTCCGATCCGCACCACTGAGCACCGACGCGCTCCGACGACGCGCCCGATCCGCACCACTCAGCGCCGATGCGCTCCGGTGCGGTGGACGCGTCCGCAAGTCCGCCGCCATGTTCAGCCGGGCAGATCGATCTGACGAGCTGAGCTGCCTCCGCGTTCGACAGGACAGATCGATCTGACGAGCCGAACCGCCACCACGTTGGGCAGGCAAGGTCGGCCTGGCGAGCCGAACTGCCGCCACGTTCAGCGGCACAAACCGATCCGACGAACGAGAACTGCCGCCGCCTCCGATGCGGCAGATCAACCCGACGAATCAGCTCGCGAACCTCCCTCCGGAACCCGGGGCGAAGCGGCCCGCAAGCCAGTCGGACAAACCTGCGGATGCCCCTGGACAGCGGGCGGCTCGAAGAGTAAGTCTAATGCCTACCTCATACGGTATGCAATCTACAGTCTTCCGGCGACGAGCCGCTGACCTGCGGCGACAGATCCGGCGGGCCGCGGAGAGGGCACGAGCAGACCGGGACGAGCGCGCGGATCAGAGAGGTCCGGCGCGGGACAGGAGGAGTTGCGCATGTCGCCAACCACGACCGGCCGGCAAGCAGGCCAGCACACCGGCGAGAACCCCAGCGGGCGAACCGGCCGGGAGCCCGGAGAGAAGAACAGCGAGAACCCCAACGGGCGAACCGGCTGGGAGCCCGGGGAGAAGCACAGCGAGAACACCGGCGCGACCACGGAGCAGCCCAGGGCCACCACTGCCAGCGGCGACCGCGAGGCGGCAGCCACGATCTCCGGCGGGCACCTGGTCGCGAAAGCCCTGAAAGCTGAAGGCGTCGACACCATCTTCACCCTCTGCGGCGGCCACATCATCGACATCTACGACGGCTGCGTGGACGAGGGCATCAGCGTCATCGACGTCCGGCACGAGCAGGTCGCGGCGCACGCGGCCGACGGGTACGCGCGGATCACCGGGCGTCCCGGCTGTGCGGTGGTCACGGCGGGGCCGGGGACGACCGACGCGGTCACGGGCGTCGCGAACGCGTTGCGCGCGGAGAGCCCGATGCTGCTGATCGGCGGTCAAGGTGCGCTGAGCCAGCACAAAATGGGCTCGCTGCAGGACCTCCCGCACGTGGACATGATGAGCCCGATCACCAAGTTCGCGGCCACCGTCCCGCACACTTCGCGGGCTGCGGACCTGGTGTCGATGGCGTTCCGGGAGGCCTTCGCGGGCGCGCCCGGACCGTCCTTTTTGGAGATTCCGCGCGACGTTCTCGACGCCAGGGTGCCGCTGGAGAACGCGAGGATCCCGGAGTCCGGCCGCTATCGCGCTTCCACTCGGAACGCGGGCGATCCGGCGGACGTCGAGAAGCTCGCGGATCTGTTGGTGCACGCCAAGAAACCGGCGATTCTGCTCGGCAGCCAGGTCTGGACGACTCGCGCCACCGAGCCTGCGACGGAACTCGTGCGCGCATTGAACATCCCGGCGTACATGAACGGCGCCGGTCGGGGAACGCTGCCGCCGGGCGATCCGCACCACTTCCAGTTGTCTCGCCGTTACGCGTTCGACAACGCCGACGTGATCGTCATTGTCGGCACGCCGTTCGACTTCCGGATGGGTTACGGCAAGAGGCTTTCTCCCGACGCGCAGGTGGTGCAGATCGACCTCGACTACCGTACGGTCGGCAAGAATCGCGACATCGATCTCGGCATTGTCGGAGACGCCGGACAGATCCTCGCCGCCGTCGCGGATGCCGCGTCGGGTCGCGTGGACAACGGGGCGGTCGGGCGCAAGCCGTGGCTGGAAGAGCTGCGTGCGGTCGAGGAGAAAGCCAAGCAGAAGCGGTTGCCGCAGCAGCATTCCGACGCGAATCCGATCCATCCGTACCGGTTGGTGCACGAGATCAACGAATTCCTGACCGAGGACTCGATCTACATCGGCGACGGCGGCGACATCGTCACGTTCTCCGGGCAGGTCGTGCAGCCGAAGGCACCCGGGCACTGGATGGATCCCGGTCCACTGGGGACACTCGGGGTCGGCATTCCGTTCGTGATGGCCGCGAAGCACGCGCGTCCGGACCAGGAAGTCGTGGCGCTTTTCGGCGACGGCGCGTTTTCCTTGACCGGCTGGGACTTCGAGACGCTGGTGCGGTTCGATCTCCCGTTCGTCGGAATCGTCGGGAACAACTCGTCGATGAACCAGATCCGCTACGGCCAGGCGCAGAAATACGGCCTCGCGCGCGAACGCATCGGCAACACCCTCGGCGACGTCCCCTACGACCAGTTCGCCCGGATGCTCGGCGGCTACGGGGAGGAGGTCCGCGACCCGGCGGACATCGCCCCGGCGCTGCGCCGCGCGCGGGAATCCGGCAAGCCGTCGCTGATCAACGTCTGGGTCGACCCGGACGCCTACGCCCCCGGAACCATGAACCAGACGATGTACAAGTAGTCGGGAGGAGCCGAAGATGGGAAAGGCACTGGAGGGCGTCCGCGTCCTCGACATGACCCACGTCCAATCAGGACCGTCGTCGACCCAGATCCTCGCCTGGCTCGGCGCGGACGTCGTGAAGCTCGAAACCCCCGGCCGCGGCGACATCACGCGAGGTCAGCTGCGCGATCTGCCCGGAGTGGACAGTCTGTACTTCACGATGCTGAACGCGAACAAGCGCAGCATCACGCTGAACATGAAAAGCGAGCAGGGCAAGGAAGTCTTCACCAAACTGGTGTCCTCAGTGGACGTTCTGGTGGAGAACTTCGGGCCTGGCGTGGTGGACCGCTTCGGGTTCTCCTGGGAGAAGCTGCACGAGATCAACGAGCGGCTGATTTACGCGTCCATCAAAGGGTTCGGGCCTGGCAGGTACGCGAATTTCAAGGCCTACGAAGTGATCGCGCAGGCGATGGGCGGCTCGATGAGCACGACCGGCTTCGAACAGGGGCCGCCGACCGCCACCGGTGCGCAGATCGGCGATTCGGGTACGGGCATCCATCTGGTCGCGGCGATTCTCGCGGCGTTGTACCAGCGCACGAGCACCGGACGCGGGCAGCGGGTGCAGGTGGCGATGCAGGACGCGGTGCTCAACCTGTGCCGGGTCAAGCTGCGCGACCAGCAGCGGCTGGCGCACGGGGCGCTGGGGGAGTATCCCAACGAGCGGTTCGGCGACGAGGTGCCGCGTTCGGGCAACGCGTCCGGCGGCGGCCAGCCGGGCTGGGCGGTGCGCTGCGCGCCAGGCGGGCCCAACGACTACATCTACGTCATCGTCCAGCCGGTCGGCTGGGCTCCGCTGACTGAGCTGATCGGACGGCCTGAGCTCACCGAGGACCCGGACTGGGCCACTCCCGAGGCGCGGCTGTCCAAACTGGACAAGGTGTTCGCGATGGTCGAGGAATGGACCGAGCAGCGCACCAAATGGGAAGTGATGGAGCTGCTCAACGCCCGCAACATCCCTTGTGGACCGATTCTGTCCACTAAGGAGCTGATCGAGGACGAGACCCTGGCCGAGCTCGGGTCGGTGGTCGAGGTGCCGCATCCGGAGCGCGGCGCGTTCAAGACGGTGGGCTGCCCGTTGAAGCTGTCGGACTCGCCGGTGGACGTCGAGCGTTCACCGTTGCTGGGCGAACACAACGACGAAGTGCTCGGCGAACTCGGCTACAGCACGGCGGACGTCGAGCACCTTCGGACGGCGGGCGTGATCTGAGGATGACCACGGAAATGGACCGCGCGGCGGTCGAGGAGATCCTGGCCCGAGCAGCCGAGGAAGGCCGTTCCGTGCTGACCGCGCCGGAGGGACGCGCGATCTGCGAGGCGTACGGGATTCCGACGCCACAGGAACGGCTCGCCACGTCGGCGGAGGAAGCGGTGGCGCAGGCGACGGAAATCGGCCTGCCGGTGGTGCTGAAGATCGTGTCGCCGGACATCCTGCACAAAACCGAGGCTGGCGGTGTGCTCGTCGGGCTCTGCACCGAGCAGGAAGTCGAGGACGGTTACGCCGCCATTCTGGCTAATGCCAAGGCTTACGATGCGTCGGCGCGCCTCGCCGGCGTCCAGGTGCAGCAGATGCTGACCAGCGGGCAAGAGGTGATCATCGGTGCGGTCACCGATCAGAGCTTCGGCAAGATTGTCGCGTTTGGACTCGGCGGAGTTCTGGTCGAGGTGTTGAAGGACATCACTTTCCGCCTGGCACCCACGAGCACCGACGAGGCGCTGTCCATGGTGGACGGAATCGCCGCGGCTGAAGTCCTCAATGGAGTACGCGGCCGCGAAGCGGTGGACAAGGCGGCGCTGGCGGATATTGTGCGTCGGCTGTCGCGGCTGGTCACCGACTTCCCGCAGTTGGCCGAGGTCGACCTCAACCCGGTGCTCGCCACCGGCGACGGGGCGACTGCGGTGGACGTGCGGATCCTCGTCGATCCGGCGGCGGCCGCGGAGCCGGTGCGGTTCAGCCAGGACGAAATCCTGACCGCGATGAACCGGATCATGAAGCCGGCGGCGGTCGCGGTCATCGGAGCGTCCGCCGAGGACGGCAAGATCGGCAATTCGGTGATGAAGAATCTCGTCAACGGCGGGTACGCGGGCGAGATCTATCCGATCAATCCGAAGGCCGCGGAAATCCTCGACCGCAAGGCGTATCCGAGCATCGCGGACGTGCCCGGCGACGTGGATGTCGCGGTCTTCGCGATCCCGGCCAAGTTCGTGCCGGCAGCGCTGGAAGAGGCGGGCGCGAAAGGCGTGGCCGGGGCGATCCTGATCCCGTCTGGCTTCGGCGAGACGGGAAACATCGAGCTGCAGAACGAAGTGCTGGCCATCGCGCGCAAGTACGGAGTGCGGATTCTCGGCCCGAACATCTACGGCTATTACTACACGCCGGAGAACCTGTCGGCGACGTTCTGCACTCCTTATGACGTCAAGGGCGGCGTGGCACTGTCGTCGCAGAGCGGCGGGATCGGGATGGCGATTCTGGGCTTCAGCCGGTCGGCGGGAATGGGTGTGTCGGCGATTGTCGGCGTCGGAAACAAGGCAGACATCGACGAAGACGATCTTCTCACGTTCTTCGAGCATGACGACAACACCGAACTCGTCGCCATGCATCTGGAAGATCTCAAGGACGGTCGCGCGTTCGCCGAAACCGCGAAACGGGTGTCCGCGAAGAAACCAGTGGTGGTGCTGAAAGCCGGGCGCACGTCGGAAGGCGCGAAAGCGGCCGGGTCGCACACCGGTGCACTAGCCGGAAATGACCGGGTCTACGACGACATCCTGCGGCAGAGCGGCGTCATTCGCGCGCCCGGGCTCAACGACTTGCTCGAATACGCGCGAGGCGTGCCGAAACTGCCCACGCCGAAGGGCGAAAACGTCGTGATCATCACCGGCGCGGGCGGTTCCGGGGTGCTGCTGTCGGACGCCTGTGTGGACAACGGGCTCACGCTGATGCACATCCCGGACGACCTCGACGCCGCGTTCCGCGAATACATCCCGCCGTTCGGCGCGGCCGGCAACCCGGTGGACATCACCGGCGGCGAACCGCCCTCGACCTACCGGAACACCATCGCGCTCGGCCTTTCCGACGATCGTATTCACTCGTTGGTTCTCGGTTACTGGCACACGATCGTCACGCCGCCGATGGTGTTCGCGGAGCTGGTCGTGGACGTCGTGGAGGAGTTTCGGCGGAAAGGAATCCACAAGCCGGTGGTGGCCTCGCTGTCCGGGGATGTCGAGGTCGAGCAGGCCAGCGAGCACCTGTACGCACACGGCGTCGTCGCTTATCCCTACACGACCGAAAAGCCGGTCGCGGTGCTCGGCGCGAAGTACCGCTGGGCGCGTTCGGCGGGGCTGCTGCCTTGATCAAGTCCGGAGGGAGGCGTACGTTGCCCGACACCTAACCGCTGGTCAGCGGAGTGCGGCGAGGAAGGGAAGCCGGGACGCGCGGTCGTGTCCCGGCTCGGGGGAAGAACGGAGACAGCCCGGCACGGGAACCGAAGTCAACGGTGACGAAAGAGAATTCTCATGACCGCAGCCCAACCGACATACCAGGAGATCGTCGACGAAAACGGGCGGACGTACCGGATCGGGGAGAGCCCCCGGGACCTGATGGGCCGGTCCCGCAGCTGGATGGTCTGGCTGCCGTGGGTGGCCATGATGGCGGTGAGCGTGTTCGAATACGGCTGGGGAGCCGTCGAGGGAACGCTCGAAGAGAAATACGGCTGGTCGTTGTCGGACGCGTTCTGGCTGGCCAGCATCTGGGCCGTGTTCCAGGCCGGGGTCGCTTTCCCGGCCGGGCGGCTGCGGGAGAAGAACATCGTGTCGGCGAAAACGGCGATGCTGGCCGGCGCGGTGTGTTCCGGGATCGGCTACTTCTCCATCGCGCACAGCGGAAACCTGGTGGTGGCGTTCATCGGGTATTCGGTGCTGGGCGGAATCGGCGCCGGGCTGGTGTACGCGACGTGCATCAATATGGTCGGCAAATGGTATCCGGAGAAACGCGGCGCTCGCACCGGGTTCGTGAACGGCGGGTTCGCTTACGGTTCGGTGCCGTTCATTTACCTGTTCAGCGCTTTTCTCGGACATGAGAACGTGACGATCACGCTCGACGCGATCGGCCTGTACATGCTCGTAGTGGTCGGGCTGTGCGGTTTCCTGTTCAAGGACCCGCCGAAGAACTGGTGGCCCGCCGAGGTCGACCCGATCGCCTGGCTGAAGGGCAGCGCGGCGGGCAAGGCGAAGAGCCTGGCCAAGAACCCGCCCGCGGTGCGCCAGTTCACGCCGATGGAAGCGATCCGCACCGGCATGCTTCCGCTGATGTGGGTCACGCTCGTGGTGATCGGCGGCGTTTCGTTGTTCGGGATCAATTTCCAGGTCGATTTCGCCAAGGAAAGCCAGTTCGGCGCGTTTGTAGCGGCGTCCTCGGCGGGAATCCTGGCGATCGTTAACGGGGTGGGCCGTGGAATCGTCGGCTGGGCGTCCGACCGGATCGGGCGCAAAGCGACGTTGTTCTGGGTGCTGGTGATCGCGGCGCTCGCGCAATTCGGCGTGCTGTGGTCGGGCAAGACGCACAGTTTGTTCTGGTTCATGGTGTTCGCGGTGCTGACCGGTTTCGGCAGCGGCGCGTTCTATCCGCTGTTCGCCGCGCTGGTACCGGATTACTTCGGCGAAAACCACAACGCGACCAACTACGGCATCGTCTACAGCGCGAAACTGGTGGGCGGTGTCGGAGGCGGCGGCTTGGCAGCCGGGGTGATCGCCGCGTGGGGCTACACCGGTGCGTACGTGCTGGCCGGGTGCATCGCGTTGCTGTCCGCGGTGATGACGCTGTTCTTGCGCCAGCCTGGGCGTTCCGGGCGTGGCGCAACGGAAAAGGCGGGCAAGCAGATCGCCCGAACCGCTCCGGCGGCCGGCAGCTGAGCGCCCCGCTGGTCCGGGAGCGACGGGACGGCTGGCATCCGCCCCGTCGCTCCCAGACCGCTGCGCTTTACTCCGACGCGCCGGGCCGTTCGTGGAACGCCCGGCGCGTGCGTTCGGTGTGCTGCGCCATGATTTTTTCGGCCTTGTCGACGTTGTGCGCGGCGATCGCCTCGATCAGCGCGGCGTGCTCCTGCCACGCGTCGCGCCCGCGGGGCCGCGCGATCGGCGTGTAGTACCAGCGCACGCGGCGGTCGACCAGGCCGATCAGCTCGGACAGGACCGCGTTGCCGGTCAGCTCGGTGATGTAGGAATGCAGGTCGGCATTCGCCGCGACGAGCCGCTCGCCGTCGTCCGCGGCGAGGGCCTTCATGCCGACGTCCTGCAGCTCCCACAAGCGCTTGATGTCCTCGTCGGTCGCGCAAGCAGCGGCCAGCCGCGCGGAATGGGTCTCGAGGACCGCGCGGACGCCGAGCAACTGGTCGGCTTCTTCATCGGTGGGCAGGTGCACGAACGCGCCCTGCGCCGGCCGGAGGTCGACCCAGCCTTCGCTCTGCAGCCGTTGCAGCGCCTCGCGCACCGGCTGGCGGCTGACCCCGAGGTATTCGGCGAGATCGGCCTCGACGAGATGCTGCCCGGGTTCGAGCGTGCGGTTGATGATCAGCTCGGCCAGCGCGTCGTACACGACCTGCCGCAACGGCGCGGGCCGCTCCACCCGGCTGCCGCTCTTGCCGGCAAGCGACCCTTTCGCCGTCCGGCGGCCGGTAGGCCCGCGTTCGGGCAGGGGGGAAACGGACTCGGTCACGGTGCACCTCGGGTGGTGGGATCTGCGGCGGGATTCGAGGAACTCAGTTTTCAGGATACAGGTTTTGGTATGCAAAATCCCGGGATTCTGGATCGGGTGTGCGATGTTCCGCCGGAAGTGGATGGGCGGGTGGTGACGGAGGCGGATGGACGGCTGGTGGCCTCGGGCCAGGCCAGGCCAGGCCAGGCCAGGCCAGGCCAGGCCAGGCCAGGCCAGGCCAGGCCAGGCCAGGCCGGGCAGGGCAGGGCAGGGCAGGCCCGGCCAGGACTGGGCAGGGCAGAACGGGGCGGGACAGGGCAGGGCAGGGCAGAACGGGACGGGGCGGGAGCACCGGAAGCCGACGTGGGACGGTCCTGGCGTGGGACGGGCTGGCGCGGGGCGGCTGGGCCTCGTGGCCATGGAGGGGGTCGACGCTGAAGGTGCCGCCCTCTCTGCAGCGGAGAGAGTTCCACGAAGCCGGTCGCCAGTGACTGGCGGTGGAGCGAGGCCCGCCGCCTGCGCCTGGCGGTGAAGTGGACTCTCCGTCAACTGGCAGGCGACGTGCTCGGCGGCGGGGTGAACCCAACTCGGTCCGGCTGTCGCCCGCGTCCGGCAGCGGGTCAATCCCACGCTGGCTGTCCGCGGAAGCGTCGGCGGCAAGCACCCCGCAGCCCGCCAGTGAATTAGGCTAACCTAACTCCATGGGGATCATCCGTGCGGTGCCGGACCTGGAACGCGTCGTGGGCGAACGGCCGCTGCCGGTCATGATGAAGTCGATCGACCACCTCGACCCGCATTGCCGCACGTTGCTCCGCCACAGTCCCGCCGGTGCGCTCGGCTACGTCGACGCCGGGGGTCGGCAGCGGGCCGAGATGGTCGGCGGGACTCCCGGGTTCGCGAAGCCAGAGACCGAGTCGCGGCTGAAACTCCCGGTTCCGTCGGACGCCGCGCCAGGCACCGGGGCCGCGCTGCTCGTGCTCATCCCGGGATGGCGCGAGACCTTGCGGATCAACGGAACTCTCGCCGAGGACGGGCTTCTCGTCGAGGAAGCGTTCCTGCACTGCGGCAAAGCGGTGATCCGCTCGAACCTGTGGGGTCCAACCGCGACCCAGGACACCGACGTCGTCGAGGAGGGCTCGGCGATCGGGCCCGCGGCGGCTGCTTTCCTTGCTGCCTCGCCCTTCGCGGTGATCACGTCGCGGGACGGCTCGGGGCGCGCGGACGCCAGTCCCAAGGGCGATCCTCCCGGAGTGGCCCGGATGATCGGACCGGCGACGGTCGTCCTCGCGGATCGGCCGGGCAACCGGCGCACCGACACGTTCCACAATGTCGTCGAGCGTCCTGAGGTGGCTGTAGTGGCCGTCGTCCCCGGGGACTCCCGCACCGTGGAGATCACCGGGAAGGCGTTCATCAGGACGGAGTCCGCGCTGCGCGAGTCGATGACCGAGCGCAATCGCACTCCGAAAACGGTGCTGAAGGTGGAAATCGAGACCGTCCGGCTCGCGCGGAACGCCGCGGTGCTCGCAGCCGGATTGTGGGACGCCTCCCGGCACGTCGACCCGGCTGACCTGCCGCGTTCGTCGACGATCTGGACCGACCACCTCAAGCTGAACGAGACCGCCGGCGAGGCCGCGAACCTGGTGCGCACGGGGGTGAACGAGCAGCAGCTGCGAGCCGGTCTCGAACTGGACTACCAGCAGAATCTGTGACGCGCCAAGGCTGCCGAGGGTGGTCGCGGGACCGGGGAAGATAACTCAAATGACTGATGTCCGCCTCGGCGATCTCCCGTAGCGTGAGGCGGGCCCAGTCGTCGACGTTGCGAGGTCCGGATGGCTCAAGAACGCATGACAACCGACACCGACGCGGCCGCCAGCGGCCTGCTGCTGAGCGTGGAACCGCTGACCGCCGCGGTCGACCGCGGCAAGGCCAACGGAGCCGTGGCCGACAACGACGGCAACGACTAGCCGTTGTCCCGCTCCATGACGGAGATTCCCGGACTGGCCGGCCTCGTGGCACCGCTCGAGGCCGGCCAGTTCTTCGCAGAGGTCCTCGGCAAGGAGCCGCGGCGGTTTCCGGGGGAGAAGGGGCGGTTCGCGTCGCTGCTCCCGTGGCCGGAGCTGGACCGGGTGCTGCGCCAGCACCGGCTGGAGTTCCCCCGGCTGCGGCTCGCGCGCGACGGCGACGTCGTCCCCGCCCACACCTACACCGAAATGGTCTCGACCCGGCGCAACGGCCAGGTCCCGCGCGTGCTTTCGGCACCGTTCGCCGAGCACCTGCGCGCCGGCGCGACGCTCGTGCTCGACTCGGTCAACGAACTGGTCGACGAGGTCGGCGAGCTGGCGGGCAGACTCGAACACGACTTGCGCGAGCGCATCCAGGTCAACCTCTACGCCGGCTGGGGCACCACGCACGGCTTCGACGTGCACTGGGACGACCACGACGCGTTCATCATCCAGCTCTCCGGGCGCAAGCGGTGGCGGCTGCACGGCGTCACCCGGCGTTCGCCGCTGCAGCGGGACGTCGAGCTTCCGGAACGTCCGGAGGGCGAGCCGCACGACGACTTCCTGCTGGAGGACGGCGACGTCCTCTACCTGCCGCGCGGGCATTGGCACGACGTGTCCGCCGTCGGCGAGGAGTCCCTGCATCTGACGATCGGGTTCAACGCCGCCACCGGCGTGGACCTCGTGGCGTGGCTGGCCGACCAGCTGCGGTCCGACGAACTCTTCCGCGAAGACCTGCCCCGGTTCGCCGGTCCGGACGCGCGGGCCGAGCGGGCCGAAGCGCTGCGCGGTCGGTTGGCGGAGCTGGCGGCGGGCGACGTGGTCGACCGGTTCCTCGCCGACCGGGATGCCCAGGCTCCGGCCCAGACCCGCGTCGGCCTGCCATGGGCGGCGACGGCGGAGCTGCTGCCGCCGGACGACGACTTCGAGGTCCGGCTGCTCGTCCCGCGCGCCGCGCTGGCGGACGGCGAGGGCACGGTGGCCCTGGTCGGGGCGGGGAAGCGGCTGGTCTTCGCGGAGGCCGCGCGGCCGGTGCTCGCTGCGCTGCTGGGGTGCGCGCCGCAGCCGTTCAAGGTGCTTGTCGACGCCGCGCCGGGAGTGCCTGCGGCGACGGTGCGGGCGTTGTTGGGGGAGTTGGTGGTGCAGGGACTGGTGGCTCGGGCTTGAGCCGGGTTTTCTCCGGGCGCACGCTGGCGATGGCGGGTGCGCTCTCGGGGGAGTTGGTGGCGCAGGGACTGGCGGCTCGGGCTTGAGCCGGGACTTTTCCGGGAGGGCCCTCGAGGAAGTAGTTGCGCAGGGCACGGTGGCCGAAGCGTGTTCGGTGTGCTCCCGGCGACGGGCTCTTGGGCGAACCTGCCGCCTCGCCCGCCGTTCGGGGGCCGAGCACTGCCCGATCGAGTGATGTCGCGCGCCGGGGACGGTCGCCTCGGAGGGGCACGGCGAGCGGTCAGCTATACTTAGGCATGCCTAAGCCCGACGTGCGGCACTCGGGCCCGGGAATCTGCTTCCCGGGCCGGAATGCCGCGCCCGGATGCGCCGCGCTGACTCGCGAGCTCGGTGGCGAGCCTGCCGGGACCGCTGCGCGCATGACGTCCTGGTTGCTGGTCGAGCAGCCAGGTTCGTGGGGTCCGGACGCGCTCGAAGAGGTGCTGGCCGCCGTATTTCCCGCCGAGCGTCTCGACGCCGCGCGCGCCGCCGGCCTTCGTCCGCTGCTGATCCGGAAGCCGGGGCGGCACGTGCGGGAACCCGGCGCTCCGCGTGCGGTTTACGTGGCCAGCGGGCTGCCCGGGAACCGTTGGACGGAACGGCTCGACGTCGCTGATCTGGACGAACTCGCGCACCTCGACCTCGAAGCGGTCGCCGCCGGACGGCGCGGGCACGGCGAACCGGTGTCCGGTCCGCTCTTTCTCGTGTGCACGCACGGCAGCAAGGACATGTGCTGCGCGGTTTTCGGCCGCCCGCTGGTGGCCAGCTTGGCGCAGAACCATCCCGGGCGGGTGTGGGAGGTCAGCCACGTCGGCGGGGACCGCTGGGCAGGCAACCTCCTGACCGTGCCCGACGGGTACCTCCACGGCAGCCTCGCGGTTCCCGAAGCCGAACTGGTGGCGAAGGAGGCGCTCGGCGGCAACGTCCGGTTCGAGAACCTGCGCGGTCGCACCTCGGCGGAGAGCGCGTGGTCGCAGTTCGCCGAGATCGAGGTCCGGGGCCGCACCGGTCTGCGCGGACTCGACGCGGTGCTGGCCGTCGCTGAGGAATCCCGGGACGAGGGCCGGAGCGTGCTCGTGGAAGCGGGCGGGCGGCGGTACGAGGTGGTGGTGCGCCGGAGGGCTCCGACGACCTCCGGGCACAGCCGGTGCACTGCGCGGCTGGTGCTGTCCGGGTTCGTGGCGGAGTCTGTGCGCGAGGTCTGACGTCGCTGGCTGGACCGTTCGGCTCAGCAGTTTCCCTTGAGCCACGGGCAGATTGACAGGCCAGTCGACGACTTTGAGCGAGGCCGTTGCGCGAACCTCGAGCAGGTTGGCGGAATGATCTGACCGCGCCATCCCGCCGGAGTGACTGCGGGAGTCCTTCCCTGCAGTACCGGACAGCTGTGCGTCACCACGGCGGCCCCTGCGTCCCCACAGCGTCCTCGCAACGCCACGGCGGCCCCTGTGTCACCACTTCCTCGTCGCATCGCCACGGCCGTCCTTACGGCACCACAAGCCGCCCCTGCGTCATCGCCGCTTCCGATAACCAAAGCCTGGCCCCGCATCCACCACGCGGGATACTGTATGCAATCTAACGTCAGCAGGATCCGGACCGGGAGGCAACCATGCGGGTGGCGGTTCTGGGCGCGGGAGCGATCGGCGCGTACGTCGGCGCGGCCCTCCATCGCGGCGGCACCGAAGTCCACCTCGTGGCGCGCGGAGCGCACCTCGCTGCGATGGCGGCGGACGGGGTGCGCGTCCTGAGCCCGCGCGGCGACTTCACGGCGCGTCCGCACGTCACCTCGGACCCGCGCGACATCGGGCCGGTCGACTACGTTTTCCTTGGCCTCAAAGCACATTCGTACCCGGACTGCGGCGAACTTCTGGAGCCTCTCCTCCACGAGAACACCGCGCTCGTCGCGGCGCAGAACGGCATTCCGTGGTGGTATTTCCACGGATTGACCGGCCATCCGCTGGCCGGACATCGCGTCGAGGCGGTCGATCCCGGCGGGGCGACCAGCCGTGTGCTCGCCGTCGAGCGGGCGATCGGCTGTGTCGTCTACTGCTCGACCGTGATCGAGGAGCCGGGCGTCATCCGGCATCTTGAGGGCACGCGGTTCTCCCTCGGCGAGCCGTCCGGCGAAACTTCCGCCCGCTGCCGGAACCTCGCCGACGCGATGGTCGCGGGCGGACTCAAGGCCCCGGTCGAGTCGAGGCTGCGCGACGACATCTGGGTCAAGCTGATGGGCAACGTCGCGTTCAATCCGCTGTCCGCGCTCACCCGGGCGACCATGGCGCAGATGTGCGAGCACGACGAGACCCGTGCGCTCGTCGCCGAGATGATGGCCGAAACCCTCGCGATCGCCCGGGCCGCGGGCGCGGATCCGCAGGTCTCGGTGGAGAAGCGGATCGACGGCGCGTGGCGGGTCGGGCACCACAAGACGTCCATGCTCCAGGATCTGGAAGCGGGCAAACCGCTGGAGATCGACGCGATCGTCGGCGCGGTCGTCGAAATCGCGGACCTGACCGGCGTCCGGGCTCCCGCCTTGCGGCACGTCCACGCCGCGATCGGGCTGCTCAATCGCACGAGCACGCCGATTTCAGTCGGCTGAAACGAGAATCAACGAAAAGTCTACTGTGGACTCAGATATGACCACTGTGGACAGTTGGTCTTGAATCCTCTCTCCGCGGCACGCGCGTGACCAGCGTCGGGTGACGCTCCTGTGGATCTTGCCGCCCCCGCGCGCCGGGGAAACCTGCCCGTCGACCGTTGACCGAAGCCTCCGCGTCCAGCTATTCTCGAACTACGGAAGAAAACTTCCACAAAGCGAAATTAGCTGATCGAGATGTGAGGAGCCGAGGTACTCATGACCGGTCCCGCCGGGGAGCGGCACTCGCTGCCCTACACCGCCAACCTGTCGATCCTGTTCACCGAACTCCCGCTGCTCGAGCGCGCACAGGCCGCTCGGGCAGCGGGCTTCACCAAGGTGGAGTACTGGTGGCCGTTCGACAGCGCCGACCCGTCCGGAACCGACGTCGACCGGTTCGCGCGGTCGGTCGAGGAGGCGGGCGTCCAGCTGACCGGGCTGAACTTCTACGCGGGCGACATGGCCGCGGGCGAGCGCGGGCTCGTGTCGTGGGTCGGCCGCGAGGCGGAGTTCGCGACGAGCCTGACGGTCGCGCTCGGGCTCGCCGAACGGCTCGGCTGCCGCAGCTTCAACGCGCTGTACGGCAACCGGATCGACGGGGTCGCACCGTCCGAACAGGACGATCTGGCCCGCACGCACCTCGCGACCGCGGCGAAAGCGGCCGAGGGCATCGGCGCGCAGCTGGTGCTCGAACCGCTGTCCGGCACCCCGGCGTACCCGCTGAAGACCGCGGCCGACGCGGTCGCGGTGCTCGACGAGCTGGGCCTGGACAACGTCCGGCTGCTCGCGGACCTCTACCACCTGGCGGTCAACGGCGACGACCTCGACACCGTGATCGCCCGCCACACCCCGCGCACCGGGCACGTGCAGATCGCCGACGCGCCGGGCCGGCACCAGCCGGGCACGGGGGAGCTGGATCTCGAAGGACATCTGGAAAAGCTGCAGGCGGCGGGCTACGCCGGACCGGTGGGCATCGAATACAAACCGGACGGTTCCACTGTGGACTCGCTGACCTGGCTGCCGTACGAGCGAAGGGGAAACTGATGAGCAGGATCGGGTTCATCGGACTGGGCGTGATGGGCACGCCGATGGCCGCGCACCTGGCCGCCGCCGGACACGAGGTGAGCGGGTTCGACCTCAACGCCGACGCGCTGGCCAAACTGGAAGCCGCGGGCGGCCGCGCTGCGAAGGACGTCGCCGACGCGGTGTCCGGGGCCGAGGTCGTGATCACCATGCTGCCGAACCACCCGCAGGTCGAGCAGGTCGTGCTCGCCCCCGGGGGCGTGCTCGACACGATCGCGCCCGGCACGCTGCTGGCCGACATGAGCACCATCCGGCCGGAGACGTCGATCGAGGTCGCGAAAGCCGGTGCGGCCAAGGGGATCCGCGTGCTGGACGCGCCGGTGTCCGGCGGCCAGGCCGGAGCCGAGCAGGCCGCACTGTCCATTATGGTCGGCGGCGACGAGGCCGATTTCGCCGCGGCGAAGCCGGTGTTCGACGCGCTCGGCAAGACCGTGGTGCACGTCGGCCCGCACGGCGCGGGCCAGGTCGTGAAGGCGGCCAACCAACTGGTGGTGGGCGGGATCTACGGGCTGGTCGCGGAGGCGATCGTGCTGCTGGAAGCGTCCGGAGTGGACGCGGGCACCGGGCTCGACGTGCTGGCGGGCGGTCTCGCCGGGAGCCGGATCCTGGAATTGAAACGGAAGTCGATGGTCGAGCGGCGGTTCGAGCCGGGCTTCCGGATCGACCTGCACCACAAGGACATGGGCATCGCGCTCGCCGCGGCGCGGCAGTCCGACGTGGCGCTCCCGCTCACCGGCCTGGTCGCGCAGCTGGTCGCGGCCGGGCGGGCGATGGGCTACGGCTCGCTGGACCACTCCGCGCTGCTGAAGGTCGTCGAAGAACTGTCCGGCCGCTCGTCCGAGGAGGTTTGACCATGGCCCGAGTCCCCGCTATGCAGGCAGTCGTCGACGTGCTGGTCGACGAAGGGATCGACGTCGCCTTCGGCTGCCCGGGAGCGGCGATCCTGCCGCTGTACGACGCGATGCAGGGCCGCGGCATCGACCATCTCGTGGTCCGCCACGAAGAAGGCGCGACGCACATGGCCGACGGTTGGGCGCGCACGACCGGCAACGTCGGCGTCGCGATCGGCACGTCCGGTCCGGCGGGCACCAACATGATCACCGGCCTCTACACCGCGCACGCGGACTCCGTCCCGATCCTGTGCATCACCGGGCAGGCCGCGACGACGAAGCTGCACCAGGAGGCGTTCCAGGCGGTCGACATCGTCGAGATCGCGCGGCCGGTCACGAAGTGGGCGGTCCAGGTGAAGGAAGCCGCGCAGCTGCCGTGGATCTTCCGCGAGGCGTTTCGGATCGCGAGGTCCGGACGTCCCGGCCCGGTGCTCATCGACCTGCCGATCGACGTGCAGAAGCAGATGATCGAGTGGGATTCGTCGATCGATTCGGCGCTGCCGGTCAGCACGGTCAAGCCGTCGCCGGCGCGCGTCGAGCGGGCGCTGGACATGCTGCTCGCCGCCGAACGCCCGCTGATCCTGGCCGGCGGCGGCGTCGTGCTCGGCGAGGCGAGCGACCCGCTGCGGCGGCTCGCGGAACGGCTCGGCGTCCCGGTCGGCGTCACGCTGATGGGCAAGGGCAGTTTCCCCGAGGACCACGAGCTGTTCGCCGGCATGGCGGGCATCCAGACGTCGCAGCGCTGGGCCAACGCGGCGTTCCTGGAATCCGACCTGGTCCTGGCGCTGGGCGCGCGGTTCGGCGACCGGCACACCGGCGAGCTGTCGGTGTACCGAGGCGACCGGAAGTTCATCCACGTCGACATCGAGCCCACTCAGCTGGGCAAGGTGTTCGGACCGGATCTCGGCGTCGTGTCGCATACGCGGGAGTTCCTGGAAGCGCTGCTGGCGGAGCTCGACGCGCGCACCGCTCCGGCGCGGGACCGCGCGTGGGTCAAGCGGCTCGGCGACCTCAAGGCCGAGCTGCCGCGCAAGGAGGACTTCGACTGCACGCCGATCAAGGCGCCGCGGGTGTTCAAGGAACTCAACGAGTTCTACGGACCGGAGACCTATTTCGTCACCGCGATCGGGCTGTACCAGATCTGGTCCGGGCAGTTCCAGCGCGCGCACCTGCCTCGGCACTACCAGGTGTGCGGCCAGGCAGGGCCGCTCGGCTGGGAGATCCCGGCGGCGATCGGCGTCAAGAAGGCCCGGCCGGACGCGGAGGTCGTCGGCGTGGTCGGCGACTACTCGTTCCAGTTCCTGGTGGAGGAGCTGGCGGTCGCCGCACAGTACGACGTCGGGTTCGTGCTGGTCATGCTCAACAACGAGTACCTGGGCCTGATCCGCCAGTCCGAGCTGCCGTACGAGATGAACTACCAGGTCGACATCCACTACGACGACCACGGCACGGACAACGTGAAGATCATGGAGGCCTACGGCTGCTCCGGCACGCGCGTCGAGGACCCGGGCGAGATCCGGTCGTCGCTCGAATGGGCGCGCAAGGAAGCCGAACGCACCCGGCGGCCGGTGCTGGTCGAAATCATGATCGAACGCGAGGGCAACGCCGCGATGGGCGCCGCACTGGACGCGGTGCGAGAGTTCGAAGCGGCCGACTGACGGGAGCCGGGCCGGGGCGTGCGCGCTCCGGCCCGGTTTCTGGTGTCATCGCGCGGGAATCAGGTCTGCCAGCGAGGCGAGTGCCTCGGCGTCGCGGGTGCCGGGGGTCGCGTGGAAGACCACCAGCTGCAGGGTCGCCGGGCCGGGGATGTCCAGTTTGTCGCTGTGCAGATCGAGGTCTCCGGCTGCTGGGTGGCGGAAGCGGACGAGGTGGCCGGTCCTCGGTTTGACGTCGTGCTGGGCCCAGAGAGCGCGGAATTCTTCGCTGCTGGAGGTCAGCCCGGCGATGACTTCGGCGGCGGCCGGGTCGGCGATATTCGGGCCGAGAGCGGCGCGCAAACCGGCGACGCCATCGGCGGCCATCTGCTCCCAGTCGCGGCGGAGGTCTCGCTCGGCCGGGTCGAGGAAGACCGCGCGGAGCAGGTTCCGGCCGACCGCGTAGTTCGGCGAAACCGCTGCTGCGACGGGATTCGCTGCGAGGACGTTGGTGAGGCGGTCCTGGACGTACGCCGGATTCGTCGGCCAAGTCGAGATCAATTCGACGATGCTCGCGGGCACGTGCGGTTCGACTTGGCTCGGCTGCGTCGGGGCGGCGAGCTGATGCAGGTGTCGGCGGGAGGGTTCGTCGAGGCCGAGTGCCCGGGCAAGCGCGTCGAGGACCTGGGCGGACGGGTTCTGGTCGCGTCCCTGTTCCAGCCGGATGTAGTAGTCGCTGCTGATTCCCGCCAGGAGCGCGAGTTCCTCGCGGCGCAGTCCTTGGACGCGACGCCGTCCGCTGTCCGGCAGCCCGACGTCGGCAGGCGAGATCCGTTCGCGGCGGGCGCGGAGGAAGTCGCCGAGGAGGTTGTCCACTTCGCCAGTGTATTTGATTCAGTGGAAGCTGTACTGTTGCGGTTGTGCTGATCTCTGAGACTCGCGAACTGGCGCTCGCCCGGCTCGGCCGGGCGCTGGCGGATCCGACGCGCTGCCGGATTCTCGTGGCGCTGCTGGACGGTGTCGTGTACCCGGCGCAGTTGGCTTCGCAGCTGGAGTTGAGCAGGTCGAACGTCTCGAATCATCTCGCGTGCCTTCGCGGGTGTGGGCTGGTGATCGCGACGTATGAGGGGCGGCAGGTCCGGTACGCGATCGCCGATCCGCATCTCGCGCATGCGTTGTCGGAGCTGACGCAGGTCGTTTTGGCTGTCGCGCCGACGGATGCGTGCGACGAGGAATCGCGGGCCGTTCGATGACTGAGAACTGCCCGGACTGTCGCTCGGAGGTGTTGGGCGGCGAGCCCTTGTCGCTGGCCAGTTGCGGGTCGCGCCCCGCAGTGGATGCGGCGCGGCGGGCGGTCCTGCAGCGGCGAGTGCGGTGGCTGGTGGCCGGGACGATCACGTACAACGTGGTCGAGGCGATCGTCGCGGTGTCGGCCGGGACGATCGCGTCCTCGTCGGCGCTCGTCGCGTTCGGGCTCGACTCGGTGGCCGAGGTGCTGTCCGCGGTCGCGGTGGCGTGGCAGTTCGCCAGCGCGGATCCGGAGCGTCGGGAACGGGTCGCGCTGCGGGTGATCGCGGTGTCGTTCTTCCTGCTGGCGGCTTACGTCACGGTCGATTCGGTGCGGTCGCTGTTCGGCGGCGGCGAGGCCTCGCATTCGACAGCGGGGATCGTGCTTGCCGCCGTGTCCTTGGTTGTGATGCCGGTGCTTTCGAGCGCGCAACGCCGGGCCGGGCGGGAACTCGGGTCCGCGAGCGCGGTCGCCGATTCGAAGCAAACGCTCCTCTGCACTTACCTTTCCGGGGTGCTGCTGGTCGGGTTGCTGGTGAATGCGCTGTTTGGTTGGTACTGGGCGGATCCCGTCGCGGCATTGGTGATCGCGGCCGTCGCGGTGCGCGAGGGGCTTGAGGCCTGGCGGGGCGAGCACTGCTGCTGATCGCGGGTCATGCGGCGTTGGACGGCGCGCAAAGTCATGGCGAAGGCGATGAACACGCCGATCAGCGTCAGTGCGGCAGCTAGGTCGCTCACCTGCGGGCCTTTCTCCGGTGGTCGTTCGGGCCGGTTGAGCATGACGTGGCGCGGGGCCGGATTTCGGCGGCGCTCACGCTTCCTTGACTGCGCTCCGGCCGATGTTGATGCCGCCGATGCTCGCTGGCGTATGCGGACACGTGTCCGGTAAGCTTGCGGACACGTGTCCATTTAGGTGTCAGGGGTGGGAATGTCTGTGCTGGCTGGGAAAGTAGTCGCGATCACCGGTGCCAGCAGCGGAATCGGCGAGGCGACCGGTCGGCTGCTGGCGGCACGGGGCGCGGCGGTGGTCCTTGGCGCGCGCCGCGAGGATCGGCTCGCCGCGCTGGTGAAGGAAATCCGCGACGGAGGAGGTCGCGCGGTCGCGTGCGTCACCGACGTGACGCGCCGCGCGGACCTGGATCGGCTCGTGCAACGGGCGGTCGACGAGTTCGGCCGGCTCGACGTGCTGGTGGGCAACGCCGGGATCGCCAAGCTGGGACCGGTGGCGGACGCCGACGTCGAGGGCTGGTCGGCGATGATCGACGTCAACGTGCGCGGGGTGCTGCACGGGATCGCCGCCGCGCTGCCGGTTTTCCGGCGGCAGGGCCGGGGTCATCTGGTGACGACGGTGTCGACGGCCGGGCTGAAGATCGTTCCGGCGCAGGCGGTTTACGCGGGGACGAAGAACGCGGTGCGGACAATTCTGGAGGCGCTGCGGCAGGAATCGACGGACGGGGTTCTTCGCACGACGTCGGTGTCGCCGGGGTTCGTCCGGACGGAGCTGGCGGATTCGATCGACGACCCGGGGGAGCGGGAGGCGATTCGGCGGCGGGTCGAAGAGTTCGCGCTGGACCCGGCCGCGGTGGCGCGGGCGATCGGGTTCGCGATCGAGCAGCCGGACGACGTCGAGATCGGGGACATCACTATTCGGCCCGCGGTGCAGAACTAGCGGGCTCGGCAACGTTTTCGGCGGTCCTGGCGGTCGCGGGGGTCAGCGGTGGCGGTGGTGGCCGTGGCCGTGCCCGTGCCCGGTGGCCGTTCCGGCGGCGGTCGTGGCGGTCGGTGTTGGCCGTGTCCGGTGCCCGCGACTGGCAGCGGTTGCTGCGGTCGTGGCTGTCGGTGGTGCGGCGGACCCGGCAGGCCGGGAAGAAGAGGGTGCTGTTCCTGGCCTGCCGGGCGCCGAAACCTCGGCGGGGTGCCGGAGCCTCGGCCGGGCGGCTGGTTCGGGCCGAGGCGGCGGGCGGGGTCAGAGGCAGGGCGGCTGGTAGCCGTCGATGAGCAGTTCGCGGAAGTCGAGCGTGTTGGGGGTCTTGCCGACGAAGACCAGGCCGCGGGCTTCGGTCAGCGCGGAGGCGAACGAGTACTGCGGCTGGCCCAGTTCGGGAAGCCAGGTCCACGCGTCGGCGTCGAAGGGGAAGAACTTGCGGACCAGTTGGCCCCCGGTCGAGGGGATGCGGGTGAGCCATTTGTCGCCGCCGCTCCAGTGGGAGGCGGGGCGCAGCTGGACGTAAAGGTCGTCGTCGGCGCTGTAGGTCAGCCAGAATCCGGACGAATGGCCGAGGTCGGCTTGTGCGTCGAACTGGTTGCCCAGCCAGACTACGGCGACGTGCCATTCGTTGTTCTGGAAGACGACCTTCGCCGCGTAGCCGTCGCCTTCGGGGACGAGGAGGCTGCCGGTGGGCGGGACGGTCGTTCCTTCGCCGCTGGCCAGCCACTTCTGCAGCCGGTTGATCGACGGGGTGCTGCATTCGTCTTGCACGCTGACGCCGGGGTGCCCGGCGGGAGCGGCCTGCGCGGCTGGCGCGGAGAGCGGAGCCAGCAGCAGTACGGAAATCGCGGCGAGGACTGGGATTCCGGCCTTGGTCCGGCGGGATGCGGGCATGGATCGGAAGCTACCAGCGGGATTTCCGGCCGGTCAGGGCCGATAGTCGGCTTTCGGTCAGTGGTATGGACCTTTGCGGGAAAGGACCAGACCACCCGCGGGGTTTGGCGGGGATCGAGGCATGCGGCCGGTTGACGCCGGGACCTGCGCGCGCGGCGGCGACGGTCCGGCTTGCTGAGGCCGGGGACGGAAACTAGGCGCGGTCCCTCGCGGGGAAGGCCGGGTCGGCTGCCGGGCACGGTCTCTCGTGGCGGAGGCCAGGGTCGGCTGCCAGATGCGATCTCTTGTGGCGGCTGCCGGGCACGGGTCTCTTGTGGCGGAGGCCGGGGCGACCAGGCGCGGTCTCTCGTGGCGAACAGGCCGGGCCGGTTGTCGGCGGCCCTGGGCCGTCGTGTCGCGGGGCCGGGATGAACACTTCCGGCGGCTCCGGCGAATATCCGATGTGACTAGGGCGGAGCGGTACGCCGCGGCGGGCGCGGCGGGCGGTGACGATCGACCGGACTTGTGCGGGCCCGACCTGCAGCCGATCTTCCAGAGCTTGTTCGACCGGCACGCCCGGGACGTGCGCCGATACCTTGCCAGCCGCGCCGGGCCCGTCGCGGCTGACGATCTGGTCGGCGAGACCTTCCTGATCGCGTTGCAGCGCCGGGCCAGCTACGACCCGGCACGGGCCAGCGCCCGCGCCTGGTTGTTCGGCATCGCGACGAACCTGCTGCGCCAGCATGCCAGGGCCGAGATCCGGTACCTGCGGATGACCGCCCGCGACCACGGCACGCCGGTCGCGCACGGTCATGCGGACCGGGTCGCCGACCAGGTCGACGCTCAGGTCAGGGTCCGGGAACTGGCCGCCGCGCTGGCCGGCCTCGCGCCGGGGGACCGGGACGTCCTGCTGCTGTCCAGCTGGGGAGAGCTGGACGCCAGCGAGATCGGTGCGGTCCTCGGCATTCCCGCGGGCACTGTCCGTTCCCGGCTGCATCGGGTCAGGCGGCTGCTTCGAGCCCGAGCCACGCCGAAGGCCCCGCCCAGTCTGGAAGGAGAGCGCGACGATGACTGAGAACAACGTCCGTCGCTTGTGGACGAACGACGAGCTGGACGAGGCACTGGCCTCGCTGCGCGCCGAGGAACCCACCGGCAGGCGGACCCTGGCCGCGGCCAACAACGCGCTGGTGAACGCCGTGCGGTCCCTCGAAGGAAAAAGCATCCCCGCGCCGGAAACGGCCCCGCTGACCGAGTTCAAGGGCAAGCCGGCGTCCCGGGCTGGGCGACGCTGGTGGATTAGCGCGGCCGCCGCGGCAGTGGTCATCGCTGTCGGCGTCACCGTGGTGACCAGCGGAGCCGACTCTTCGGGCCCGACTTCAGCGTCCGCGCCACGAGTGAAGTTCTTGTCGGTGAGGCAGGCGCTGAATACCGCCGCCGACAAGATCCACGTCATCGGCGAGACTCCCGTCCCGGCGGGCAAGTTCCGCTACGTCGCGACCCGCACCTGGCTCCTGTGGAACGACAGCCGGATCCCGGCCGCCTTTGCCGGCGAGCGGCTGACCGAGACCTGGCAGCCCAGCGACTTCGCCGGGCAATGGCTGCTCAAAACGGCGCCCACCGGCAGCCGGAAGTGGCTGATCGGCGACGAGCAAACGCTCAAGGCGGGCACCGAGAAGCTCAACGGAGGCCACGGCGCCGACCTCAGCGAGTACTGGCCGAGCGGCGAATGGCGCGCCGCGGGCGGAAAGTTCCCCGGCAAGGCCATGGCCATCGTCGGCCGGTCCGCCGACGAATGGGGCGCACCCACCGAACAGCGGCTGGCCGACCTGCCGCGCGACCCGCAGCAGCTGTACGACCTGATGGCGGCCGACCTCTCGGTGGTGAACAAACCCAAGCTCGGCGGGGTGCTGGACATCGCCGCGCAACTGCTCAAGACCGGCACCCTGCCGGCCGATCTCAAGGAGTCGCTGTACCGCGCGGTGGCGAAGATCCCCGGCCTCAAAGTGACCGAGCAGGTCGCCAACCTCGACGGCCGCACGGGCGTCGCGCTGGGCGTGGATCCCGTCGACGGCACCTTCCGCATGGAGATCATCGTCGACCCCGCCACCGGCGAATTCATCGGAGAACGCCGGACCCGGCTCAAGCGTGACGACAACGACATCACGACAGCGGGCATCAATCCCGGCACCGTGACCTTCTCCAGTTCGGTCCAGACCGCGGTCGCTGACGAGCAGGGAGTCGTCCCGCCCGGACAGTGACCCCGCCGTGTCACCTCCTGTTCTCGGCGAACCATCCGAAATTGCCCCGCTGCTCCGGCAAATCCGGCATCACCTCACCAGGGAGAACTGATGACACCACGGAGACGGTTGACCGCCGTCGCGCTGGCCACGGCCTGCGCGGCGGCGACCTTGACGGCCCTGCCCGGTCCGGCAGGCGCGGCCGGTGCACCGGCCGCGCCCGGGGACAGTGCCAGTCACCAGGTCACGTTGATCACCGGCGACCGGGTCAGCGCGCGCAAGGACGCGCGCGGCCACTGGTCGCTGGCCGTGCAGGACGACGCCCGCTCCGGGCACCCGCCGTACGTCCAGTTCGGCGCCCGGCACGGCGACCGCACCGACTCCTACCTGGTGCCCGCCTCAGCCATTCCTCTCCTCCAATCAGGTCGGCTAGACCAGGAACTCTTCAACGTCACCGGGTTGATCCGCCAGGGCTACGACGACGCCGCCACCGACACACTGCCCTTGCTGGCCGAGTACCCGGACGGTGTGGCCGCTCGCTCGGCCGCGCCGTCCGGTGCTCAGCGCGGCCGCAGCTTCGACGCACTGGGCTACTCCGAACTCGCCGAGTCCAAAAAGGACGCCAGGGGGTTCTGGGCCGGGCTGAGCGCGGCAGGACCGGCCGTGCTCTCGGGCGGGCCGAGCAAGATCTGGCTCAACCACCAGGTGCACGCCTCGCTGGACCAGAGCGTGCCGCAGATCGGCGCGCCCGCGGCCTGGCAGGCCGGGTACACCGGCAAGGGCGTCACCGTGGCCGTCCTGGACACCGGAGTGGACGCGGAGCATCCCGACCTGGCCGGAAAAGTCGCGCAGAGCAAGGACTTCAGCGGCAAGGGCAACGTGGTCGACGGCAACGGGCACGGCACGCACGTCGCCTCCATCATCACCGGTTCCGGCGCGGCATCGGGCGGCAAGTACAAAGGGGTCGCCCCGGACGCGCGGCTGGCCATCGGCAAGGTGATGAACGACGGCGGCTCGGGCCGCGAGTCCGACATCATGGCCGGCATGGAGTGGGCCGCGCGCGAGGCGAAGGCGAAGGTGGTGAACCTGAGCCTGGGCACCTATCCCACAGACGGCACCGATCCCAGCTCTCAGACGGTCAACAAGCTGAGCCGTCAGTACGGCACGCTGTTCGTGGTCGCGGCCGGCAACGCGGGCCAGGACGAGGGGGTGAGTTCCCCAGCGACGGCCGACGCCGCGCTGGCGGTGGGAAGCGTGACCAAATCCGATGCGCTGTCCCCGTTCTCCGACCGCGGCCCGCGCGTCGGCGACGGCGCGGTGAAGCCGGAGATCGGCGCGCCAGGCAGCGACATCGTGGCCGCGCGCGCCAAGGGGACCGCGCTGGGCGATCCGGTGGACGAGCACTACACGAGGCTCTCCGGCACCTCGATGGCCACGCCGCACACCGCGGGAGCGGCAGCCATCCTGGCCCAAGAGCACCCCGAATGGACCGGCGAGCAACTGAAGTCCGGGCTGGTCGGCGCGGCCAAGGAACTGCCGGGCATCGGAGTGGCCGCGATCGGCGGCGGCCGGCTCGACGCGGCAGCGGCGGTGACCCAGGTTGTCCAGTCCGAGCCCGCGACGGTGAACACTGTGGTGCATTGGTCGGACAAGCCCGGCAAGCGCACCGTCACCTACACGAACCCCGGTACCGCCGCGGTCACGCTCAACCTGGCCTTCAGCTTGGCGGACAAGCAGGGGCAGCCGCCCGCCACGAACCTGGCCAAGATCTCGGCGAACTCGGTCACCGTGCCCGCCGGCGGCAAGGCCGCCGTGGACATCACGTTCACCGCGAGGTCCGGCAAGCCCGGGACTTACGCAGGTCTGCTGCTGGCGGGCACCGCGGACGGCAAGACCCGGGTACGCACTCCGGTCGGAGTGAAGGACGAGCCGGAGCTGTACGACCTGTCGGCGAACCTGCTGGGCAGGGACGGCAAGGCTCCGGGCGAGCAGGACCTCCAAACCTCCGTCGCGGTGAACGTCCACACCGGACAGAATTTCCTGGGCTACGCGGGCAAGCCGATGCGGGTGCCGCCGGGGGAGTACACGCTGAGTGCGGGGCTCACGGCTCGCAAGCCGGGCGGGCCGCCGGAGATCACTGCGTTCGCCAACCCCGTCGTGAAGGTGGCTCGCGATACGAAGGTGTTCTTCGATGCCCGCCAGGCCAAGCCGGTTACGGTGCGCACGGACCAGACGGGAGCCCTCGACGGCGGACTGGGCGCCCGCTTGGAGACCCGCCCCGAGGGACCGCACGAGCCGGTGTCGCTCGGGCTGGCCGCCGGCGCGCAGTTCCAGCGGCTCTACGCCTATTCGACCCCGGGCGTGAGTTCGAAGTACTTCCGCTTCACCGAGGACGTGCAGCTCTACCAGCCGTGGATCGAACTCACCGCGGAAGGGACGCAACCGCTGGCGGTGGACGCGGGCTTCACCCGGTTCTCCGACAGCCCTCCGCCGTCCACTCAGCGGCTGGGCACCGTCTACGGCGGTGCCGGCACGCCGGCCGACCTGTCCAAAGTGGACGCCAAGGACAAGCTGGTGGTGCTGGACTTCCCGGACGGCATGCCCGTCGTCGAGGCAGGCAAGCGGATCGACAACGTCAAGGCGGCGGGCGGGCGGCTCGCGGCCTTCCGCCTCGTCGACCCCGTCGCCTCGGCCACACTGCTCGGCACCCTGCCCGAGAAGTGGTCGCTGCCGACCCTTCAGCTGGACGGCTACACCGGCGACCGCTACGTGGCACTGGCCAAGGCCGGCGGGCTGACCTCCTCGCTGACCACGCGGGACCGCAGCGATTACCAGTACGACCTGTACTACCCGTCGGCGGGCAGCATCCCCGCCGGCCTGACGCACGAGGCGAGGGCCGCGGACGTGGCCGCGGTGACCATGGCCTACCACGGCTACGCCAAGGAATTCCTCCCGATGGTGTACGCGATCGTGGTGGGTGCCGATGGGGAGGTCAACCGGGGCGGGGCGAGTACCGCGCCGCAGTCCGAGCAACGGCGTTACTTCACCCCGGGCGACTGGCGGCTCCAGGTGCAGGGCGTCGAGTTCACCGATGTCAGCGTCGCCGAGGGCGGCACCCTCGTCGAGGGACAGCGCACCCTCGCGGCGGGCAAGTCCTACCGCATCGACTGGAACACCGCTGTTATCGGCCCCTCCTTCACCGGGCCCACCGCGTCGGGCCGCCCGTGGGTGTCGCGGACCAAGGACTGGGCGCTCGACGTCACCGTGCCGGTGTTCTCCGACGCGGCCGGGCACAGCAGCAGCGCGGATTACCTGAACGGACTGGACCGAGGCACCACGTCGGCCTATCTCGACGGCCAGCTCCTCGGTGCCCAGAACTCTCCGGGCCGAGGTGTTTTCCAGGCCCCGGCGCGGTTCGGCACGTACCGGATCACCACTGAGGTGACCCGGGACAAGCCCTGGTGGCCGACGTCCACGAAGTTCAGCGGCGAGTGGACGGTCGCCCCGACGTTGTTCGAGGACGGCCCGCTGGGCATGCTCGCGGTCGGCTTCGCCCCGCCGGCGGACCTGCGCAACGTCGTGCCGGGCGGCAAGGAGATCAGCTTCCCGGTGACCGTGACCCGGCAGGATTCGCCGCCGAAGGTCACCGAGCTGACGGTAGAGATCTCCTACGACGGCGGCGCGACGTGGCAACCGGTGGAGCTGACCGCGGACGGTCCGAAGTGGACGGCCAAGGTCCGCAATCCGGCGAGCGGGTTCGCTTCGTTGCGGGCGAAGGCTGCCGACGACAAGGGCAATGCGGTGAGCCAGACGATTACCCGCGCCTATCAGATCGGTTGAGCGGTGCGGGGGTTTGCCGCGTCGGGCGAACCCCCGCACCCGGCCGCCGGTCGGGTGCGGAGAGGCCATCCGAGGCGTGCGGTGGCTTTCCGGTGCTGCAAGCGTGTCTGAGGCAGCGTTCCCTTCGGTTCGACATGTCGGTTGGCCGTATGGGCGACTGGGTCTCAGCTGGCCGCCACCGGTGCGAATCAGAATGGCGGCTCACCACCCGCGCCGATTCCGGCGGGCACCGGCGCGGCGCCCCAGTTTTCTCCGCTCAGCCCGCCGGTTTCGCCGCTGTTGCGGCTGACCTTGGTGACCCGGGCGGTGGCATACCGCAGCGACGGGCCGATCTCGTCCACCTGCAGTTCGACTACGGTGCGTTTCTCTCCTTCTTTGGTCTCGAATGACCGCTGGACCAGACGTCCGGTGACGAGCACCCTCGCGCCCCGGGTGAGGCTTTCGGCGACGTTTTCCGCTGCCTGCCGCCAGATGCTGCACCTGAGGAACAGCGCCTCGCCGTCCTTCCACTCGCCGGACTGCCGATCGAGTGTGCGGGGCGTTGACGCGACAGTGAAATTCGCGACCGCGGCTCCTGAGGGGGTGAACCGCAGTTCGGGGTCTGAGGTCAGGTTCCCGACCACGGTGATGACAGTTTCTCCGGCCATGATGAAGCTCCTTGGTCTTGTGCCGCCAAGTCCGTGGCGGCGAAGGCGACGATCGAGTGGACTCGATCAGTTTTCGTTTGTCGAAAGATGTGCGCGTTCAGTTGGGGTGAATGAGACCCATCTCGGGATCACTCACGTCGGGCACGGTTGGCGCCTGCGCTGCTGTCGAGCAGCGGCGGCGCCGCAGCTCGAAGACGTCGCGAAGCAGGTTCGGGCGATCGTCCTCCGCCGACGACGGGAACTCGGGCTGCCCATGCCGCCTGAACCTGGGCTCGACGGCGAGTCGGGCTGACCGGGCGGCGCAGTGGCGCCGGGTCTGTGCGGAGAAGCTCGCCGTCGTGCGAAATCGTGGGATTGGTGGTCCAGGAATCGAAGGGGGCTCGCGACGGGGAAGGTGAGCTCCGGCTCGGCGGCGAGGTTTCCGGTGCGGACGGTTTCTCCGGCCATGGTGACGCTCCTCTGTTCGGTGCGGGCCCGGGGCGGGCGCCGCTTCGGGAATCAGGAGACCATCCGGGTACGACAGTTTCCGGGGCTTCTCGGTCACTCCATCGGGTGGGACTTCCCTCGCGGCGACGGCGGAGCGGTTCCCACCGTTCGGCTGTTGTTCCGGGCGGAGGCGGCGGGCAGCATGAGCGGCATGGTCGGTGGGAAGTGGGGACGGGCGGCGGCGGTGGTCGCGGTCGTGGGGATTTCGGTGGCGGGACAGGGGATAGCGCCTGCCGAAGTGGGGGCGAAGCCCGGTTCGGCGGTGGACGGCAGAGCGGGCGGCAGCGGGCAAGGAGCGGCGCGGCCGGCGGCGGGAGGCACGCCGGGAGATTGCTGCGGCGGGCCGTCATCTTGGACAACTGGGGACAAATCCGCCCTCGGGACCGCCGCCGGGACGGCGAGCCCGTTGTGGTTCACGGTCGCGAAGGGCGTTACCTCCGAGGTGTTCTATCCGCGTGCGGACGTCGCCAACATGCAGGACATGCAGTACGTCGTCACCGACGGGAAGTCCTTTGTGGACCTGGAGCGCGACGCGACGGATCACGTTGTTTCGATGCCGGACGAGAAGGCGCTCGAATACACGATCACGAACACCGCCAAGAACGGTCGTTACCGCATCACCACGACGTACGTCACCGACGCTGGGCGGCCGACTCTCGTTACGCGGACCCGGTTTCAGTCGCTCGACGGCGGTCAGTATCAGGTTTACCTGCTGGCGAATCCGTCGATGGCGGGCGGTGCGGCGAACGACCTCGCGGCGTGGGACGGGACTGGGCTGACGGCCAGCGGGACGGAGGATCTGTTCGGGGCGAAGACAACGGTGGCGTCGGCGTTGCGGGCCTCGACGGGGTTCGTCGCGCATGACAACGGATATTCCGGCGCCGCGAGCGATTGCCTGGTAGACTTGCGGGCACATCAACGTATTGCGAATCAATTCGATTCCACCAATTCTGGCAATGTAGTCCAATGTGGACAGATCCCGGTCGGGCAGGACACGACGTTCTCGGTCGCGCTCGGGTACGGGAGCGACGCTCACGGCGCGGCGGCGGCCGCGGACGGGTCGCTGGCGAGCGGATTCGACAATCTGGAACAGGCGTATCGGCGCGGATGGGAGGAGTATGTCGGCAGCCTGAAGGCGGCGCCGGGCAGCGTGGCGGGCGACGAGCGGCAGCGGAGGGCGTATTACGTAGCGCTGATGGCGTTGCACGCGGCGGAGGACAAGACGCATCGCGGCGCGAGTGTCGCGGGGCTGGCCACGCCGTGGGGCGACGTCGTCAACGGTGACACGCTGGGCGACGGGTACCACCGCGTGTGGGGCCGGGATCTGTACCAGCAGGCGACCGGGCTGCTCGCGGCGGGCGACGCGGCGCAGGCCAAGCGGATGGCGCAATTCCTGTGGTCCTCGCAGTGGATTTCCGCGCCCACTCAAGGCGACGGGACGACGTATCCGGCCGGCGCGTTTCCCCGGTACAGCCCGGTGAGCGGGGTCCAAGGGGCGACGCCGCAGCAGCTCGGCTGTTGCGAGCAGCTCGACCAGGATTCCGACGCGATCGTCCTCGCCTGGACGACCGGGCTCACCGACGCGGCGACGTATGCGCGGGTCAAGGTGACGGCGGAGCACATCCGGACGAGCGGGCCCGCGACGACCGAGCGGTGGGAGGAGCAGTACGGGCGGTCGCCGTCGTCGATCGCGGCGGAGGTCGCCGGGCTGGTCACGGCCGGGGCGATCGCGCGGGCGAACGGCGATGCCGCGGCGGCGCAGCAGTGGGAGTCCACCGCGGACTCGTGGCGGGCGCAGCTCGACGGCTGGACGCGGACGACCTCCGGGTACTGGGGCGGCCACACCTATTACGAGCGGCTGGACAAGGGTACCGACCCGAACGACACCGGCCAGATCTGCTTCGACGAGGGGTGTTTCTACGAGCACGACGTGGTCGACTTCGGCTTCCTCGACCTGGTCCGGCTGGGCCTCCGCGCGCCGGCGGACCCGGCGGTCGCGGAGTCGGTGGCTCCGACCGCGGCGGCCCGCGACGGCAACGCGCCGATGCAGGTGACGACCCCGAACGGCGACATCTACTTCCACCGCTACCCGCACGACAACTACGGCGAGAGCACCACGGCCTGCACCGGCTGGCCGGCGAACGGGCCGCAGCGCTTCGGGCGGCTCTGGCCGGTCCTGTCCGGCGAGCGCGGCGAGTACGAGCTGGCCAACGGGCGTTCGGCGGCGGTGTATCTGAAGTCGATGGCGGACGCGGCGAACGACGGCTACTTCATTCCCGAGCAGGTGTGGGATCGCGCCGACGTCGCGTGCTTCGGGCTGGGCCGTCCGACCGGGAGCGCGGCGCCGTTGATGTGGGCGGAAGGCCAATACCTCCGGCTCGCGCAGAACATGGCCGCGGGGAAGAACCTCGAGACTCCGGAGGTGGTCCGGCAGCGCTACGGCGGCTGACCCGCCCGTTCGCGACGACGGCGGCGATCAAGGCCAGCCCGAGGCCCACGCCGGTCAGCACGGTGAACGGTTCGCCGAACAACAGCGTGCCCCAGACCGAGGTGACCGGCGCGATCAGGAACATCAGGCTGTTCACCGCGGTCATGCCGATCCGTCCGACCAGCAGCCAATACAACCCGTACCCGCCGAAGGTCGCCAGCACGACCAGCCAGGTCAGGGCGAACCAGAAGTGCCCGGACGCGGGCGGCACCGCGCTGCCGGTCGCCAGCGCGAGGGCGGTGAACACTACGGCCGAGGTGGCGCAATGGATAGCCAGCGCGCGCAACGGGGGAGCGGCGACGCGAGCCCGGCGTTCGAGCACCGTGGAGGCGACTAGCCCGAGCATGCCGGCGAACGGGATCAGGTACGCCCAGGCCGGGGCGTGCGAAGCGGCGTCCGACCAGCTGACCAGGACGACGCCGATTAGGCCCAGCGCGAGGCCGAGCCACTGCCGTCCGGTCGCCGCGACGCCGAGCAGCGGACCGGCGAGCGCGGCGGCGACCAGCGGTTGCACGCCGTCGATGAGTGCCGTCGTGCCGGTGCTGACGCCTTCGCCGATGGCCCAGTAGACGGTGAGCAGATAGCCCGACTGGGACAGCAGCCCGATCAGGACGTGCCTGCCCAGCTCGCCGACCGGCCGCACCCGCAGGAAGGGCGCCAGCAGCAGCGCGAGCGGCAGGAACCGCCACATCAGCACGGTCGGCACGGACGCGTCCGCCGCGCCGAGTTTCGCGCCGATGAACCCCGACGACCAGCACACCACGAACAGGACGGCCGCTCCGACTATACCGATCGGTTTACCCATGGCACCGGACTATACAGATCGGTATACACTGGGGCCATGACGATCGACTGGACCCCGAAGGCGCGAGCGGTGCTGACGGCCGCGTCGGAGTTGTTCTACGAACGCGGGATCCACGCGGTCGGCGTCGACGTCATCGCGGCGAAGGCGGGCGTCACGAAGAAGACGCTCTACGACCGGTTCGGCTCCAAGGACCGGCTGGTCGTGGAGTACTTGTCCGATCGGGACGCGCGCTGGCGGGCGTTTCTGGGCGAGTGGCTGGAGAAGGCCGGAACGGACCCGCGGGACCGGGTGGCAGCGGCGTTCGACGCGTCCGAGGCGTGGGCGAAGAAGTACGGCGGCAAGGGCTGCAGCATGATCAACGCGCACGCGGAGATCAGCGATCCCGCGCATCCGGCGTACGCGGTCGTGACCGAGAGCAAGAAGTGGATGCTCGGCGTTTTCGTCGAGTTGGCCGAGTCGGCGGGCGTTTCGGATCCGCGTCAGGCGGGCGAGCAGATCATGCTGCTGCACGAGGGCGCGGTCGTGATGGCGGGCATGCGGGTCGCGAAGGGTGTCTTCAAGCGTGCGGCGGAAACGGCGGTGGTGCTGCTGGGCTGAGCCGTCAGCGCGTCGAGCGGACCTTCTCGTAATGCCGTGCGGCGCGCGCTCGGTTGCCGCAGGCGACGGAGCACCACTCGCGGCGCGGATGCGTCTTCATGAAGTAGAGCACGCAGCCCGGCGCGTAACAGGCGCGCAGCTTTGCCGCTTCCGGGCCGCCCAAAAGCGCGATCGATTCTCGTGCCACGCGGGCTAATCCAGTGACAACAGGCGAAGTGCCGCGCGAGGCACTCTCCTGCAATTTCCCAGCCACGAAGGTCAATTGGGGGACAGGCAGGTGGGTGACGAGGTCGTTCAAGTCGCCCAGTGCGGTGTCCAGATTGACGGTCGGGGTCTGCCGATCGTCGGCGGTGACTTGGGCGGCAAGGCGGC
This sequence comes from Amycolatopsis albidoflavus, assembly GCF_039525725.1. Lineage (NCBI taxonomy): Bacteria > Bacillati > Actinomycetota > Actinomycetes > Pseudonocardiales > Pseudonocardiaceae > Amycolatopsis > Amycolatopsis albidoflavus. Next base: position 381,608 of record NZ_BAAAHV010000012.1, on the reverse strand, counting down.
GGACGGCGTCGCGAAGCCGCTGTGCCAGCGCGAGTTCGGCGGCGGACGACTGCCGCGGCCCGCGTTCGATGCCGGCGTCGTCGAGCCACGCGTCGAGGTCTTCGCGGGTCCGGAGGTCGTCGTGGAGCCCGCTCGTGTCGGCCCAGACGGTCGCCATCAGGCGGACCGGCACGACCTCGTCCGGCAGCATCCCCATGGCCGAGACCGTATCACGGATGGAATGGGTTGCATCCGTGAGAAGCGACTGCTAGAACTTCTCACGGAACATCATCGTGCGACCCGTGAGAAAAGGAGGTGGCATGAACCAGGCGATCCAGCAGGTCTTCCACGCCGGCGAGCTGGCGGTCCAGCGCGAGGCCGGAGTCGAACGCCAGGCCGCGCGCTTGTCGCGGATGGCCGAACCAGCCGGGATTTCCGCGGGAATGGCGGGGTTCCTGGCCGAGCGAACGCTTCTCGTCATCACCGGACGCGACGCAGCGGGGCAGCTGTGGACGTCGCCGATCGTCGGCCCGCCCGGGTTCCTCGAAACCAGGTCGGCGACCACGCTCGCGATCCGCCGCGGGATCCCGGAGGGCGATCCGCTGCACGGGCTCCCGGCCGGGCAGCAGCTCGGGATGACGAGCATCGAGTTCGCCACGCGCCGCCGGGTCCGGATCAACGGGAGTCTCTCGACCGTCGCCGAAGACCACCTGATCGTGGATATCGAGCAGGCGTACGGCAACTGCCCGCAATACATTCAGCAGCGCGTGCTGTCCGAGGAAATCGAACCGACAGCACCAGCGCAGACCCGCCCAGAGCTGAGTCCTGGCGACACCGAGCTGATCCAAGAAGCCGACACGTTCTTCCTCGGCACCGTGAACCCCGGCCACGGCGCGGACGCGTCCCATCGCGGCGGCGCGCCCGGGTTCGTCCGTGTCGAGGGAAATGCCCTGTGGTGGCCCGATTATCCCGGCAACAACCTGTTCAACAGCCTCGGCAACATCGCCGCGAACCCGGAAGCCGCGCTGCTCTTCTTCGACTTCGCCACCGGCCGCGTCCTGCAGGTCTCCGGGACCGCCGCGATCGAATGGGGCGAAGCGGGCCGCTCGGGCGACGACGGCTACACCGGCCGGATCGTCCGGCTCGAGGTGCGGCGCATCGTCTCCGGAGGTCCGGCGCCGCGTCAGGTCGCGCACACGCCGTATCCGCGCAATCCCCAGCTCATCAACTGAAAGGACCCCGTCATGACCGAATCGCGGCCCCCGTTCCCGCCGTTCGACCTGTCCGCCGCGCTGAAGAAGGTCCAGGCCGCCGAGGACGCGTGGAACACCCGGGATCCCGAGAAAGTCTCGCTGGCCTACACGCCGGATTCCGTGTGGCGCAACCGGGACACGCACGTGGTCGGCCGTGCCGCGATCGTCGAATTCCTTGCGGCGAAGTGGGAGCGCGAGCAGGATTACGCGCTGCGCAAGGGACTGTGGGGATTCCGCGAGAACCGCATCGCGGTCCGGTTCCAGTACGAGAGCCGCGACGCGGACGGGCAATGGTGGCGCAGCTACGGCAACGAGCTCTGGGAATTCGCCGAGAACGGCCTGATGAGCAGGCGCGAGGCGTCGATCAACGACCGGCGCATCGAGGAGGCCGACCGGCGCATCTTCGGACCGCGGCCGGAAGCAGAACACGGGGTCGACTTCCCGCTGTGGTAAGAAACCCGGCCGCCCCTCCGGTGGTGTCGGAGGAGCGGCCGGGCCGGTGCCGCGTTCGCGGGGATGGGGGAACGCGGGCTTTGCTCAGGCGCCGGTGCGCGCCTGCCGTTTGCGGGACACGATGCGCCAGCCGAGCGCGAGCACCACGACGATCGCCGGGATCGAGTAGAACGCGATCTTCTCGGCTCCGTCGGAGAATCCCATCAGCACCACGACCAGCACGAGGAATCCGAGAGTGGCCCAGCCGGTGTACGGTGCGCCGGGCATCCGGTAGCTCGGCCGCTCCAGTTCGCCGCGCAACGCCGCCTGGCGCATGCGCATCTGCGAGAACACCAGAGTCGCCCATGTCGCGACCACGCCGAGCGACGCGATCGCGGTGGCGATGTCGAAAGCCTTCGACGGCACGATGTAATTCAGCACCACGCCGAGCACGTAGGCCACCGAGGTGAAGAGAATTCCGCCGTAGGGCACGTGCCGCGAGTTCATCTTGCCGACGAACTTCGGCGCCTCGCCCTCGTCGGCGAGCGCGCGGAGGATGCGGCCGGTGGAGTACAGGCCCGAGTTGCACGAGGAAAGCGCGGCGGTGAGGACGACGGCGTTCATCACGTCGCCGATGCCGCCGATGCCCAGCCGCGAGAAGACCGTGACGAACGGGCTTTCGCCGCCGTTGTAGAACGGCCACGGCATCAGCATCGCCAGCAGCAGCACCGAACCGACGTAGAAGACGCCGATCCGCCAGACGACGCCGTTGATCGCCTTCGGGAGAACCTTGCGCGCGTCCTTGGTCTCGCCGGCCGCGATGCCGACGACCTCGATCGCGGAGTAGGCGAACACGACCGCCTGCAGCGTCATCAGCGCGATGCCGACGCCCGCCGGGAAGAACCCGCCGTGGTCGGTCAGGTTGTGCACGCCAGCGGTGGTGCCGCCGATGTTCGCGCCGGTGAACACGAGCCCGAGCGCGGTCACCAGGAACACGATGATCGCGAGGACCTTCACGACGGAGAACCAGAACTCCAGTTCCCCGAACAGCTTCACGCTCAGCAGGTTGACCGCCATCAGCACGCCGAGCGCGATCAGCGCGGTGATCCACTGCGGCACGTCCGGCAGCCACTTGTGCACGTAGATCGCGACCGCGGTGATCTCCGCGATCCCGGTCATCGCCCAGTTCAGCCAGTACATCCAGCCGGAGACGAAGCCGGCCCACGGCCCGATGAACTCGCGGGCGTAGGTGACGAAACTGCCGGAGCTCGGCCGGTGCATGACGAGTTCGCCGAGCGCCCGCATCACGAAGTAGGCCGCGATGCCGCACAGCGCGTAGGAAAGGACCAGCGACGGTCCCGCTTCGTGGAGCCGCCCGCCCGCGCCGAGGAAGAGCCCGACCCCGATCGCCCCGCCGATCGCGATCATCTGCACCTGGCGATTGCCCAGTGCTTTCGTGTAGTTGTCGCCCTCTTTGGCGACCACTGTGGATTCCATGGTTGCGAGACGCTAGCGGTACCGGGCGGCGTGACGCAGCACACCTAGGCTGGACTTAAGGTGTGCTCCAGATCACCGTGGAGGAACCGGGTAAATCGGGCAGGACCCGTTTGAAATCCGGAAATCGTGCTGGAGCTGCGCGGATGTCCACGATGGACGGTGCGCGCGGAGACTTTCGGGCAGCCGCCGGGGGTATCCAGGGTATCGGCGGAAGCGGGCGTCCGCCAGAGCGCTGAGGCGGCCGGAACGGGCGATGCCGACGGCGGGCGGATGTTCCACAGTGGACGGACGGAACCGGTGCGCGGCGAGGCCGCTTCACGGCGGGGAAACCCCGGAACACTAAACTGCGCGCGATGCCGTCCCCAGATTCCGACGCCACCGCACGCGGACAACCCGGCGATCGTTGGCTCATCATCGGCCTCGGGCTCCTTTCCGCCCTGACCGCGGTGCTGTTCACCGTGGCGCCGGTGAACACCGAGACAACGACGTACCGCTGGAACGGAGCGCAGGACACCGCGCTGCCGTCGTACCCGTACCACCCGGCCAGAATGGACGCGACCGTCCGATGCGCCGACCCGAACGGGCTGATCCTGGCGACCACTCCGCCGGGAGGCAAACAAGGCGCCGAGCCGCTCGGCGGCGGGCTGGAGATCCGGGCGGTCGACGGCACGGTCAGAGCCGAACTCGGCGGTGCCGAGCTGCTCCGCCGGCCGTCCGGCGGCGACTGCCGGCTGACCGTGCACTCGGACGGCCAAGGCACTGCCGTCGGCACCGCCAGGACTGCGAGCCGCCCGGCCGTCACCGGCCTGTACACCGAGCGTCCGGGCACGGTGTCCGCGCAGGTCGAACCCGACACCCGATGGGTCAGCTCGCCGAGCGTGCTGAAGGTCGCGCTCGGCGTGGTCTCGTTGCTCGCGCTGCTCGGCATGATCGTGCTGCTGATCCGGCGCGACCGGCGTGCCGCGCGAAAGGTCCGGCTGTTCCCCCGGCGGGCGTGGGTGCCGCGGCCGGCGGACGTCGTCGTGACCGGGGTGCTCGGAGTCTGGTCCGTCATCGGTGCGCTCACCGTGGACGACGGATACATCTCGACGATGCTGCGCGCTCGGGAATCGAGCGGGTTCACCGGCAATTACTTCCGCTGGTTCAACGCGCCGGAAGCGCCGTGGGGCTGGTACTACGAGCTGTACGCGCTGCTCGGCCGCATCTCGCCGGCCATGGTGTGGATGCGGCTGCCCTCGGTGCTGCTGGGGCTGGCGTCCTGGTTCCTGATCGATCGGCTGGTGCTGCCGCGCCTGGTCGACCGGCCGGGCCGGTGGACCCGCTGGGCGGCCGCGGCGCTGTTCCTGGCGTGGTACCTGGCCTTCGACGTCGGGCTGCGGCCGGAGCCGTGGATCGTGTTCGGCTCGCTGGCGGTGTTCGCGCTGGTCGAGCGTGCCGTGGCGACCGGTGCGGTGACGCCGGTCGCGGTCGGGCTCGTGGTCGCCGGCGCCACCGCGACGACCAACCCGCTCGGAGTCGCGGCATTCCTGCCGTTCGTCGCCGGAGCGCGCCCCCTCGTCCGGCTGGTGCGCAGGCGTGCCGACCTCCGGGTGCTCGGCGCGATCGCGGTCGTCGCCGGAGCCGCGGGCAGCGCGTTGCTGACGGCGTTCTACGACCAGCCGCTGACTGCCGTCCTGCAGTCGACCGTCGTCCGTCAGCAGATCGGCCCGGATCTCCCGTGGCAGAGCGAAATCACCCGTTACACGACCCTGCTCGACCCGTCGGTGGTCGAGGGCGCGCTGAACCGCCGAGTGCCGGTGCTGCTGATGTTCCTGGCGATGGCGCTGACGGCTGTGCTGCTGATCCGGCGCCGTGCTCCGGGACTGGCCGTCGGGCCTGCCCGCCGGATGGTCGTCGTCAGCGTTCTGTGTCTCGTCGTGCTCGCGTTCACGCCGACGAAGTGGACGCACCACTTCGGTGCGCTGGCCGGGTTCGGCACGCTGGTGACCGTGATGCTGGTGCACACCGTCGCGCGCGGAGCGCTTTCCTCGGTGTGGGCACGGGCGGCGGCGCTGGGCTTGGCCGCGGCGACGACGTGGCTGGCCTGGTCCGCGCCGGACCGGTGGTGGATGCAGTCGGACTACGACGTCCGCTGGGGCGATTCCGTTCCCTCGGTGAAGGGCGTGCGGCTGGCGGATCTGGTCCTCTGGGCCGGGCTGGCCGTCGCGCTCGGCGGCGTGCTCGCCGGGGCCTGGCTGAGCGCGAAGCGGCGGCCGGAGGCGGGGCGCGCGCCGCGCTGGCTGCCGAGGTCCGGCTGGGCGATCGTCGCGGTGGCCGCCGCGACGGTGGCGGTCGAGCTGGCCGGGCAGGCGCAAGCGGTGAAACTGCGGTGGGACACCTACTCCGTCGGCCGGTCGAACCTGGCTTCGCTCGGCCTCGCGCCAAGTGCTGGCAGCGCCGGAAGCTCCTGCGGCGTCGAGGACTGGCTGGACGTCGAGCCGGACGTCGGCGCCGGGGTGCTCCGGCCGTCCGCCCCGGCCGCGGCGGAAGGGTTCGCGATGAACGCCACGTTCCCGCCGGACTCGGCGCCGCGGACCCCGTACGGCACTGACCCGGCGCACCCGGCGTGGAGTTCCTACCGGTCGCCGTCCGGGACCGGCACGCTCACCACCGGGTGGTACGACCTGCCCGCCGACATCGGGGCGAAGGATTCGGCTCCGGTCGTGATTTCCTTTGCCGGGCATGGGAAAGTGCAGGTGTCGATGGAGTTCGCGAAAGCGGACGGGACCGTGCTCGCGGCCGTGAAGGCCAAAGGGGACGGCAGCGGGAAGTGGCGCGACGCGCGGTTCGATCCCCGCTGGCAGGCGCCGGGCGCGCGACGGGTCCGGGTCGTCGCGCGCGACGCGGACCCCGGTCCGTCCGGCTGGGTCGGGGTCACCGCACCCCGGATTCCGCGACTGGCGCCGCTGACGAAGGAGATCCCCCCGAGCGCGCCGGTGACGTTGGACTGGACCAATGCTTTCGTCGTGCCGTGCCGGACTCCGGCCTCGTTGGCGGACGGCATCGTGCAGCCGGTCCGTTACCGGTTCGCCCCTGGTCCGGACGCGCAGTCGCTGGCCAGCGTCGCCTACTCCGCGGACGCCGGCGGGCCGTACGTGCCGTTGTTCGCCGACGCGAAGGCCACCGAAGTCCCGACGTACCTGCGCGGCGACAAACTGCGCGAGCCGGTCGCGGTGTACCGGTTCGACTACCCGGTCGCGATGCGGGGACTGACCGTCGAACACGGTACCCGGCCGACGTCCGGGCTGGCGAAACAGCCAGCCATGCTCGACGCGACCCGAGGAGGCGGCGGGTAGGCAAGACGTGAAGCGCGCGCCGGACCGTCGGTCCGCCGCGGTCACCGGAACGGGCGACAACGGGGCCTGGCGGCTATTCCACAGTGGACCGAGGTGCTTACGTGGACGCGCCGGGAGCGGCCCGGCGCGGGCGCGCGAGGAGGAGCCGATGACGGCCACGGCGGAGGAGATCCGGGAAGAACCGGCGCCGGCGGCGCTGTCCCGGCGCAAGATCCACGCGGTGTTCGGCGCGGTGGTGCTCGGCATGCTGCTCGCCGCGCTGGACCAGACCATCGTCGGGACCGCGCTGCCCACCATCGTCGGCGACCTCGGCGGGGCCGGGCATCTGTCCTGGGTCGTCACCGCGTACCTGCTGGCCGAGACGATCATGACGGTCGTCGTCGGCAAACTGGGCGACCTGTTCGGCCGCAAGCTGATGTTCCAGCTGTCGGTGATCGTGTTCGGCGTCGGCTCGTTCTTCTGCGGGTTCGCCGACAGCATGACCTGGCTGATCATCTGGCGCGCGGTGCAGGGACTCGGCGGCGGCGGGCTGATGGTCACCTCGACCGCGCTGATCGCCGACGTCGTCCCGCTGCGCGAACGCGGCAAGTACCAGGGCGCGCTCGGCTCGGTGTTCGGCGTCGTGACCGTGGCCGGGCCGATGCTGGGCGGGCTGTTCGTCGACCACCTGTCCTGGCGCTGGGCGTTCTACGTCAACATCCCGCTCGCGGTGGTGGTGCTCGCGGTGGCCGCGTCGGCGATGCCGAGCGTGCGCGCCGCGGTCAAGCCGGTGATCGACTACCTCGGCATCCTGCTGATCGGCCTCGCCGCGACCGGGCTGACGCTCGTCACGAGCTGGGGCGGGACCACGTACGCGTGGGGTTCGCCGGTGATCATCGGCATGGCCGCGGGCTCGGTGGTGCTGCTGGGCGCGTTCGTCGCGGTCGAACTGCGCGCGCGGGAGCCGATGCTGCCGATGCGGCTGTTCCGGAATCCGGTGTTCACCGTCGCCGGGATCATGAGCTTCGTCGTCGGGTTCGCGATGCTCGGCGCGCTGTCCTATCTGCCCACCTACATGCAGTACGTCCAGGGCGTGTCGGCGACGACGTCCGGCGTGCGGCTGCTGCCGATGGTGCTCGCGCTGCTGGTCGCCTCGATCCTGTCCGGCACGCTGGTCAGCCGGACCGGGAAGTACAAGATCTATCCGCTGGTCGGATCCGCGGTGATGACGGTCGGGCTGTATCTGCTGTCGCGGCTCGGGCCGCACACCGGGTTCTGGGAATCCGCGCTCTACATGGCGGTGCTCGGCCTCGGGATCGGGCTCGGCATGCAGGTGCTGACCATCGCGGTGCAGAACACCGTGGACTACAAGGATCTCGGCGTCGCGACGTCCGGGGTGACCTTCCTGCGTTCGATCGGCAGTTCGTTCGGCGCGGCGATTTTCGGCACCATTTACGCGAATCAGCTCGGCCCGAATCTGGCCAAAGCGCTTGCCGAACACCCGCTGCCGCCGGGCGTCGACCCGAAAGCCGTCCAGGTCCCGCTGGCCTTGCACCATTTGCCCGCGACGATTTCGGAACCGGTGATCAGCGCGTACGCGGATTCGCTGCACGTCGTGTTCCTTTATGCCGCGCCGGTCGGGCTGGTCGCCTTCGTGCTCGCGTTCTTCCTCAAGGAAATGCCGTTGCGCGACACCGCCCGCGCCGCCGCGCCGGACCTCGGCGACGGATTCGCGATGCCCGAAGCGCACGAACCCGACCGGGAACTCGAACGGGCCATCGCGACTTTGCTGTTCCGGGAACGCCGCAAAGCCGCGCCCGCGATCGTCGCGCGGGCAGGGTCCGAACTGGACGTCGGCGGCCTGTGGTGCGTTCTGCAGGTCCGGCTTCGCGAGCGGGCCGGCCGTCCGGCGACGCTCGAAGCGATCGGCGAGGACCACGGCGTCCCGGCGCAGGTTCTCGAACCGGCCTTCGCGCGGCTGGAACTCACCGGGCACCTGAACTACGCGCGGGACAGCTGGTCGCTCACCGAATCCGGGACGCGCGAATGGGACAAGCTCGTGCGCGCTTGGCACGACTGGATCGCCGAACGCCTCGGCGACTGGGGCGCCGGCGACCGGTCCGAACTGGACGCCGCGATCACCCGCGTGGCGACCCGGATCCTCGACCAGGGCGCCGACCGCGCCGGGGGACGGCACGCACTGGCGTGAAACTGCGGGAAATTGCGCCGCGCGGCGGGAAACCGTTGCGAAACCGGTACCGCTGGTGCAGCGGGTGCGGAGGCACCGACGTTTCGGACAGCCCGTTAGCATCTGCTTGTCAGACACCCTCTACTGTTCCGGGATCATGTCGGTGGATGAATCTGTGCTCACGACTTCGGACGACTCGAACAGCGCGGAGAGCGCGCGCGTTCCCGTCCGGTCCCGCCTCGCCGCGTGGCTGCCGGTGGCCGCCGCGGTGCTCGGCCTGCTCTCGTTCCTGCTCGTGCGCGGGAGCCTCACCGACGACGGGTACATCACCCTGTCGTATGCGAAGAATCTCGCGTTGCACGGGGAATGGGCGCTCGTTCCCGGCTCGATCGCGAACTCCGCGACGTCGCCGCTCGACGTCCTGCTGCTCGGGTTCCTGACCTTCGTCACGCGGATCAGCGGCTCCGCGCACACGGTGGTGGCGCTGGGCGCGCTCACCGTGCTGAGCAGCGCCGCGATCGGCTGGGCGTGGGCACGGCTGACCCGCCGCTTCGGCCTGTCGCCGTGGGTCGGCGTGCTGGGCCTGCTGCTGGTGATCGCCAACCCGTTCCTGCTGTCGGCCACCGGCCTCGAGGTGCTGCTCGTCCCGGCCGTCCTGCTGTGGCTCGTCGTGGCCGCGCTGGAGAAGCGGCCGGTGCTGTTCGGCGCGGTCGCCGCGCTGACCGTGCTGACCCGCCTCGACCTGGTCGTGTTCGTCCTGGTGATCGCCTTCTCCACCGCGGCGATCCGGAAGAAGTTCTGGACGGCCGTGGCCGCCGCGGTCGTGGTGTCCGCGCCGTGGTTCCTCACGAGCTGGTTCGCCCTCGGCTCCTTCATCCCGGACACCCTGGTGATCAAGCAGGACCAGGAAGGCCTCTTCGGCGCCTGGGGCTACTTCAGCGGTCCGATGATGTACTTCCTGTACCTGCCGTTCACCGTGATGGTCGCCTTCGCCTCGGCGCTCGTCGGCGTGACCGTGCTGCTCGGCTGGCTGGCCCTGCGCTTCGCGCGCCGCTGGGACGACTTCCCGCAGCTGGCCCCGGTCGTCGCGCTCGGCGCGGGCGGCGTTGTCTACTACATCGTCTACTCGACGCTCGGCGTCGGCCCGTACCACTGGTACTACGTCACCCCGATCGTCAGCACGGCTTCGTTCGCGGTCCTGATGATCGGCGTCTGGCACGCCGAGACGAAGAAGCGGCCGAAGCTGAACCGCGTCCCGCCGCTCGTCGCGCTCGGGCTCGGCGGCGCGGTCGCGCTCGCCAACGTGGGCGTGGACCTCGCGCAGGGCGTGCCCTGGCAGTCGCCGGTCATTTTCGGCAACTGGGCGAGTTCGACCGACTACGCGCGGGTCGGCAAGGAGCTCGGCGCGCGGCTGCAAGGCAAGTCAGTGGCCGGGCCGGGGGAGATCGGCACGCTGGCCTACTACTGCGACTGCCAGATCCTCGACGTGTTCTCCGACCGCAGCCAGGTCACGAAGATCGTGAACAAGCGGCTCGCCGAGGACGGCTTCTTCAGTAAAACGATCCTCCGGATCAACTACCACTGGTTCCACCGGCTGCCGCTGCGCAAGCCGGACTACCGGCTGCTCTACGACAAGGGCCCGGGCAACGGTCCGGACCAGTGGACGGTCTATTCCGCGGCCAAGGGCGTCGGGCATTTCACCCTCGTGCCGTTCGACCGCTGACGCACCGGCCGATTTCCGGATACGGTCGGTTCCATGGCGAAGGGCGAGGCCGTCGAGCTCGAGGTGGGGGACCGGACGGTCCGGGTGTCCAACCCGGACCGGGTCTACTTCCCGGCGCGCGGCGAGACGAAGCTCGATCTCGTCCGCTACTACCTGTCGGTCGGCGACGGGATCGTGCGCGCGCTGCGGGAGCGGCCGTGCATGCTGCACCGGTTCCCGTCCGGGGTGGCCGGGGAGAAGGTGCACCAGAAGCGGGTGCCGGGCGGTGCGCCGCCGTGGCTGGAGACGGTGCGGGTGCAGTTTCCGCGCTACCACCGGCACGCGGACGAGCTGTGCGTGACCGAGCTGGCGCACGTGGCGTGGGCGGTGCAGATGTCCACTGTGGAGTTTCATCCCTGGAATTCCCGGCGCGCGGACACCGAACGGCCGGACGAATGGCGGATCGACCTCGACCCGATGCCGGAATGCGGGTTCGAGACGGTGCGCCGGGTCGCGCACGTCGCCGAGGAAATCCTCGACGAGCTGAACATCCGCGGCTGGCCGAAGACGTCCGGCGGCAGCGGGATGCACATCTACGTCCGGATCGAGCCGCGCTGGGGATTCGCGGACGTCCGCCGGGCGGCGCTCGCGTTCGCCCGCGAGGTCGAGCGGCGGGCTCCGGACGAGGTCACCACCACCTGGTGGCGCAAGGACCGGGATCCGAAAAAGCTGTTCGTGGACTACAACCAGAACGCCCGCGACCACACGATCGCCAGCGCCTATTCGGTGCGCGGCGTACCGGAGGCGCTGGTGTCCACGCCGATCCGCTGGGACGAGGTCGACGACGTCGACCCGCACGACTGCACGATCGCGACCGTGCCCGCCCGGTTCGCCGAACTCGGCGACCTGCACGCGGGCATCGACGACGTGGCGTATTCGCTCGAGCCGTTGCTGGAGTGGGCCGACCGGGACGGGGTGGAGGCGGAGGACTCCTGAGCGAAATCATTCGGGCGCCTGGCGTCATGGGGGAGCGCCCGCCGAGTCTCCCCGGGGACGGAGCGGAGGACAGCACGATGGACAGTGCCGGGCACAACGATCCGCTCGCCGTGCTTTATCGCCTGCACCACCAGCTGCGCGTGCTGTCGCCGGTGCTGACAGTCGCGCCCGGCCGGCCGGAAACGAAAGCCATGCTGGACGGGCTCGCGGAGACCGTTTCCGAAGCCGCGGGCCTGCTCTCGACCGCGGAACCGGCCGCGCTGGCCGCCCTGCGGCAGGCGTTCGACCACGCTCGCGCGGGACGGGGCAACGAGGCGACGTCGGAGCTGATCACCGCCTACGGACGGTTGTCGGTGCTGCTGCGCAAGGACGCGCCGCGCCGGGACAGCACGGACGAGCCGACTGTGCGGTGGCGCTCGAAGTTTTGACCCCCGCGGTGCCCGGCATGCCAGGATGGCGGGCGAGAGCCGGCTGAGCCCGGGCGGTGCGGCAGCGGGAGGACCACGTGGCCGAGCAGATCCTCGTCACCGGCGGGACCGGACAACTGGGCCGGGTGGTCGTGGAACGGCTCCGGGCCGCGGAGGCGCCGGTGCGGGCGCTGAGCCGGCGACGGCGGTCCAGCGAAGGTGTCGAGTGGACAGCCGGCGACCTGCGCGACGGGCGGGGCATCGACGTCGCGGTCGCCGGGGTCGGCACCGTGATCCATTGCGCCACGGACTATCGCCGCGAGGTCCAGACGGTGCGCACGCTCGTGGAGGCCGCGCGGTGGAGCGGGCAGACGCCGCATCTGGTGTACGTCTCGATCGTCGGCGTGGACAAGATCCCGATGGGCTACTACCAGGCGAAACTGGCGGCCGAGAAGGTGATCGCGGATTCCGGGATGCCGCACACGATCCTGCGGGCGACGCAGTTCCACTCGCTGGTGCGGACGATCCTCGCCGGCGCCGCGCGGCTGCCGCTCGTGCCGGTGCCGAAGTTCCGGTTCCAGCCCGTCGACGTCCGCGACGTCGCGGCGCGGCTCGTCGAACTGGCCCAAGGCGAACCGCGGGGCCGGGCCGCCGATTTCGGCGGCCCGGAAGTGCGGACTACGGAGGATCTGGCGCGTGCCCTGCTCGCCGCGTCCGGGAAGGGCAAACGGCTCGTTTCGGTGCCGGTGCCGGTGCCGGGGCGGATCGGGCGCGGTTACGCGACCGGCGCGAATCTGGCGCCGAACCATGCCGACGGCGTGGTCACCTTCGAGCAGTATCTGGCGGAGCAGGGCAAGCCGACCGCGCTGCGGTACCGCTAGCCGGCGGCGCGGCGGCGGACGGTGCGCTCCAGGATGCCGAGCGTCGCCTTGAGCGCGGACTCGGGAACGACCGGGAACGTGAGGCGCTCCTTCCACTCCTCGGAGAGCTCCGACCAGTCGTAATAGGACGTGACGCGGGTGCCGCCGTCGGCGGGTTCGAGCCGGTAGCCGTAGATGTGGCGGACGTGCGGGCGGAGGCTGCCCTCGACGGTCCAGGCGATCTCCTCGTCCGGGACGAGCTTCGTGATGACGACCTCGACGTCGTATTTGCCGATGGGCCGGTCGCCGAGCGCTTCGCGGTCCATATGGACCACGAAGCGGTCTCCGGCCTGGGTGACCGGTTCGCCCTCGGCGTCCATGAGCATTCCGGAGGCGTCGATGTCGACGTGGCCCTGCGGGTCGGCGAGGACCGCGAAAACGGCGCTGGCGGGGGCGGGGACGATCCGCGAGACCTCGAGGCGTTCGGTGCTGGTCATGTCATCGACTATAGCAGAAATAATCGATGATTAGCTTGGTGTTAGCTCTGTGTCAGCTTTGGACGAAGAAGTGCCAGCCGACCCACCACCAGGCCAGCACGAGCGCGATCCGGGTCGACCGCTTCCGCATCAGCGCCGAGAGCACGCGGGTCAGCGGCGGGATTTTCTTCGGGAACAGATGGCTGCCGAGCCACAGCAGGATCGCGGCGGCCACGATCGCGCCGAAGCCGATTTCGGTGATCAGCCTGCTGCTCATGCCGTTCTCCTCGCCGCGGCGGCCGCGCGCAGCATCGCCAGCCCGGCCGCGACCCAGACGCCGAGCGCGAGTGCTTGGACGACGCGGTTGTCGAGCATCGGGTCGACGAGGTCGCTCATCGTCGGGTGCGTGAGCGAGAGTCCGCCCGCGGCTTGTTCGTAGATGAAGGAGACGAGCTCCCAGAGACACCAGGAGATCGCCAGCGCGACCCACAGCCAGCCTCGGTGCGGGACTGGCTGCGGCGGGAGCGAGGGGTCCCGCCATTCCACGACCAGCGCGCCGATGCCGATCGCGGCGATGGTGAGGAACATCGGCACGGTCTGGCGGCCGAAGACGAGCGCTACCAGTGCGGCAGCGGCGATCAGCGAGGTGCCGGGGAGCCGGGTGGACGGTGCGAGGAGCGCGTCGGCGGCGGTGCTGTGGCGTTCGGTGAAGAGCAGCAGGATCGCGGCGGCGAAGAAGATGACGCCGTCGGCGGGAGCGCCGCGGATCCAGTGGGCGAGGGAGGCGATGAGGAGGGCGGCGATCGGGAGATCGACGGCCAGCCGGTGCGCCGGGTAGTCCGCCGCGTGCCGTTCGGATGAGCTCAAGCGACGCACCCCATTTCGTGCCGGTCCTGCATGGAGGACAACACGAAAGGGGGCGGTTGGCTTCCCGGACGGGCGATCTTTTCGGGGGAAGGGCCGGATTTGCGGGGGAGCGGCGGACGCGAGTTGCGGGCGAAAGCGTCAGATCGGGCGGGCTTCGTCAGGGCTGACTGGTGGATCAGCGGGGACGTCGTGGAGCACGGTCGCGAGGATCTCCGCGCCGCGCACCACTCGCGGGCCGGGGCGGTTGAAGTACGCCGGGCCGTCGAGGAGCCAGACCCGGCTGTTCCGGACTGCGGGCAAGTCGGCCCAGCCTGGGCGGGAGGTGAGGACGTCGAGTTCAGCCTCAGTGCGGTCCGGCGAGAAGCCGCAGGGGAGAACGAGCAGGACGTCCGGGCGGGCGGCGGCGACGGCGTCCCAGGTCATCGGTTTGGTGTGCTCGCCCGGTTCGGCGAGCAGCGGCGTGCCGCCCGCGGCCGTGATCTGCTCGGGCACCCAGTGTCCGGCGGGCCAGAGCGGATCGAGCCATTCGAGCGCGACCACCCGTGGCCGGGGGAGCCCGGCGACCCTGCTCCGCAAGGCCGTGAGCCGTGAGCGGAGTTCGGCTGCGCGGGCAGCGGCGACGTCCGGGACGCCCAGCGCGTCGCCGAGGGTGGTCAGGCAGTCGAGGACTTCGTCCAGGGTGCGCGGTTCGAGGCTGAGCACGCGCGGTCCGGCGTCGAGCATCCGCACCGCCGCCGCGACGCGCGTGTAGGACACCGCGCAGACCTCGCACAGGTCTTGGGTGAGCACGAGGTCTGGCGCGAGTGCGGCCAGTTGATCGAGGTCTACTGAGTAGAGCGACGATCCTTGGTGCGACGCGTCGACGGCGGTGGAGATTTCGCGGCTGGTCAGCGTGTCGGAGTCGAGGTCCGCGGCGGTCACCACCGGCACGGACGCAATTTCGGCGGGCCAGTCGCATTCGTGGGTGCGGCCGACCAGGTCGCCGGCCTTGCCGAGAACGGCGACCAAGTCGGTGGCGGCGGGCAGCAGGGACACGATCCGCATGCGGTCCACGGTAGGTCAGACGGCCTCGTGCAGCGCCTCCAGCAGCGAGGAAGCCCGGTGGTCGACGTCCTCGGCCTGGAGTTCGTTCGTCACGAAGGAGAAGGACAAACCCCGGGTCGGCCACGCGCCGTGGCGACCGCCGCCGGCGCCGGAATGGCCGAAGGCGGCGGGATCGGCGTCGGCGGGGCCGTAGGTGCCGATCGGGTCGGCCAGTTCGAAGCCGAGGCCGAAGCGCAGCGGGCGGTCGTTGATCGCGTCGATGCCTTCGGACCAGGTGCGGGTGGCCTGGGCGAGGACCTCGTCCGGGACGAGCTTGCCGGAGCGCAGCAGGTCGTACAGGCGGGCCATCGCGGTCGCGGTGCCGACCGCGCCGCCTGCGGCCAGCGTCGCGCCGCGGTATTCCGGCGAGTTCATCGAGTCGCCGGAATCGAGCAGGCCGCGGTACATCCGTTCGACGATCCGGCGGCGTTCCTCGTCCTGGAGGAAGGTGCTGATCCGGTAGCCGGGCGCGCGTCGCAGGGTCGCGACCGGGACGGTCGGCGGGGTGCCGAGCCGCAGGTCGAGGCCGTGCGGCTCGGCGAGGAGCTCGCGGACGAGGGTGCCAAGGTCCTCGCCGGTGACGCGCCGGGCCAGCTCGGTGGCGAGGTAGCCGTAGGTGAGCGCGTGGTACGCGACCTTCGTGCCGGGAGTCCACAATGGACGTTGAGCGGCTAGGGCGTTCGCGTTCGCCGCGTTGTCCAGCATGGGCAGGTCGGGCTCGACGTAGGGCAGCCCGACCGTGTGCGACAACACCTGCGAGACCGGCACGTCCTCCTTGCCCGCCAAGGCGAATTCGGGCCAGTAGCGGGTCACGCGTTCGTCCGGGTCTAGCTTCCCCTGTGCGGTCAGAATCGCCAGGATGGTCGCGACCACGCCTTTGGTGCCGCTGAACAGCACAGCCCGGGTGTCCTCGGTCCACGGCACGCCGTCCGCCGCCGAGCCGCCCCACAGCTCCACCACCGGCGCGCCGTCGCGGAAGACGCTGAACGCGGCTCCGCCGGTGGTCGCTTCGATGATGTCGCCGAACGCTTCTCGCACGCCCTCGTAACCGGGCTTCACCGCTCCGTGCACAGTCATGATCGGCTCCTCACAGCCTCGGCGTCGTAGCGAGAAGTTCGCTGGTGTACTCGTGCGACGGAGAGTTCAGCACCGACTCGACGGTGCCCTCCTCGACAATCTCGCCGCCCCGCAGGACCGCGATCCGGTCCGCCACCTCCGGGGCGAGTGCGATGTTGTGCGTCACGAACAGCATCGCCATGCCGAGCTCCCGGCGCAGTTCGCCGAGCAGTTCCACGATGGTGGCCTGCACGGACACGTCCAGCGCTGAAGTGACCTCGTCGCACACGAGGACGTCCGGCGTGGTGACGAGCGCGCGGGCGATCGCGGCGCGTTGCCGTTCGCCGCCGCTGAGCTGGTCGGGCAGCCGGTTCGCGAGGTCTTGCCGCAGGCGGACCCGGTCCAAGGTCTCGGCGACCCGCTTCCGGCGCTCAGCGCGGGAGAGGGAAGTCAAGCGCACCAACGGAACCTCGATCGACTGCGCGATCGTCTTGCGCGGGTTCAGCGACGAGAACGGGCTCTGGAAGACGTACTGGATCCGCCGGAGCTCATCGGTGCTGCGCTGCCGGGCGGCCGGGGCCAGCGGCGTGCCTTCGAGGGCGACGGTGCCGGTGAAGCCGCGGTTCAACCCGGCGATGCATTGCGACAGCGTGGTTTTCCCCGAGCCGGATTCGCCGAGCAGCATCACGCTTTCGCCGCGCGTCACGGCGAGATCGATGCCGCGCAACACCTTCTGCTGCCCGTAGGCCAGCCGGATGTCGCGCGCGGCGAGCACTGCGTCGTCCGGCGGGGGAGCAGCGGCGGGTTCCGCACCGAGGTCGGGCACCGCTGCGAGAAGCCGCTTGGTGTACGCGTGCTTCGGCCGCCGCAACACCTCATCGGCGACGCCGCATTCGACCAGGTTTCCCTGGTACATCACGGCAACCCGGTCCGCGAGCTGCGCCACCACGGCGAGGTCGTGCGTGATGTAGAGCGCCGCGACGCCGTGTTCGGAGGTCAGTTGCCGGACGGTTTCCAACACCAGCGCCTGGGTCTTCACGTCGAGCCCGGTGGTCGGCTCGTCCAGCACCACGACGCTCGGGCGGCACGCGAACGCCATCGCGATGCCGACCCGCTGCTGCTGCCCGCCGGACAGCTGATGCGGGTATCGCCGCTGGTAGGCCTCGTCGGACGGCAGCCCGACCTCGGCGAGCACCTCGGCCACCCGGTCCTCGGCGGAACCCGGATACCCGTGCGTTTCCAGCACCTCGGCGATCTGCCGCCCGACCCGCAGCGCGGGGTTCAGCGACAGCGCCGGGTCTTGCGGAATGTACGCGACAGCGCGGCCCCGCAACTGGCGGCGCGCGGCGTCGTCGAGCGTCAGGACGTCGACGGGTTCGCCGTCGCGCGGATGCAGCACCACTTTGCCGCCGCCGGACACCAGCCCGCGCCGGAAATGGCCGAGCGCGGCCAGTCCGGCGGTCGTCTTGCCGGAGCCGGATTCGCCGACGAGCGCGAGAACCTCGCCAGGCGCGATCTCGTAGGACACCGAATGCAGCACCGGACGGCCCGCCGCGGTGCGCACGGCCAGCCCGGTCACCTCCAGAGCGGTCGTCATGCGCGTCCCTCCCGGGTCCGCCCGGCCGCGGCCGAGGCGAGCGAGTCGGCGACGAGGTTCGTGCCGACGGCCAGCACCGCGATCGCGACCACCGGGAGCAGCACGCCCCACGGCTGCACGACGAGCGCGATCCGGTTCTCGTTGATCATCAGGCCCCAGTCCGCGGCCGGCGGCTGGATGCCGAGCCCCAGGAACGACAGCGAGGCGATGTAGCCGATCGAATAGGTCAGCCGCAAGCCCAGCTCCACCATCAGCGGGCCGGTGATGTTCGGCAGGATCTCGCGCAGCAGGATCCGGCTGCGCGGGACGGCGTACATCTCGGCGGCGCGGATGTAGTCGTGGTTGCGCACCGAGACGGTGGCCTGCCGGGCGACCCGTGCGGTCCGCGGCGCGTGCGTCAGCCCGATGACCAGCACCAGCAGCCAGCCTTTCGGGCCGATCACCGCGATCGCCAGCAGTGCGATCACCAGCTGCGGGAACGACAGCAGGACGTCGTTGCCGCGCATCAGCAGGCTGTCCAGCCAGCCGCCGCCGTACCCGGCGATCATGCCGAGCAGCGCGCCGAGCACGATGCCGAGGGCGGTGGCGAGGACGGCGTACAGCAGCAACGTGGTGCCGCCAGCCAGGAAGCGGGTGAGGACGTCGCGGCCCAGGCCGTCGGTGCCCATCAGTCCGTCCGGTTTGAACGGCTTTCCGGCGAAGTCCGTGGTGGTGTGGCCGGTGATGATCGGCCCGAGCCACGGGCCGAGAAGCGCCACGAGGATGACGACTCCGGCCAGTACGGTGCCGACCTTGGCCTGCGGGAACGCCCAGGCGGCGCGGATCAGCCCGGCCGCGCGTGGCGGCGTTTCCGGGACGGCGGGGACTACCTGTTCCTCTTCGACCGCGGTCATCGCACTGCCTCCGTCCGGAGCTTGGGATCGGCGAGGATGCCGATCACGTCGGCCAGCAGGTTCACCACGATGTAGACCGCGGCGATCAGCAGCGTCACCGCCTGGACCACGGCGACATCGCGTTTGCCGACCGCGTCGATCAGCGCCTGGCCGATGCCGGGGTAGCGGAACAGGAATTCGACCACCACGACGCCGCCGGCCAGCCACGCCAGCTGGATCGCGACGACCTGCGCGACCGGGCCGACCGCGTGCGGCAAGGCGTGCCGCAGCAGCACCGTCCGCTCGCGCATTCCCTTGAGTCGAGCCATTTCCACGTACCCGGAATCGAGGACTTCGTTCATTGTCGCGCGCATCATCCGCGTGATGTACGGCGTCACGACGAGCACGAGCGTGAGCACGGGGAGGACAAGCTGACTTGGTTGGGCCCAGACCGCTTCGCCTGGCGGCGTGAGCGTGACCGAGGGCAGAAAGCGGAACACTGTGGTCGCGAAGAGGACGATGAGCGCCACGCCGATGACGAATTCCGGCAGCGCGGCGATCACCAGGCTGATTCCGGACACCACCTGGTCGCCGGCGCGGCCGCGGCGCATCGCGCTCCACGTGCCGAGCGCGAGCCCGAGCGGGGTGGCGATCACCGCGGCGAGCACAAGCAGCACCAGCGAGGCCGACACCCGGTCCGCCAGCAGCGTCGTGACCGGGCCCTGGGTCGAGGTCGAAGTGCCGAGATCGCCGGTGAACAGGCCGCCGAGCCAGGAGAGGTAGCGCTGCCAGACCGGTTCGTCGAGGTGCAGCGTGTGCTGCAGCGCGGCGATCCGCTCCGGAGTCGCCTGCTGGCCGAGGATGGCCCGGGCCGGATCGCCCGGCAGCAGCAGCGTCGCGACGAACACCAGCAGGGTGACCAGCCACAGCACCACGAGGCTCACGAGAAGCCGTTTGAGGATCAGTCTGGTCATGCCGCGCCGCCTTCCGCCGTGCCGAGCCAGACCTGCCGGAACTGGTAGCCCGACAGCGAAATCCCGGTGCGGTCCGGCACGAATCCGGCCACATAGGACTGATAGGCGTCGACCTGGTCGACGAAGCCCCACACGATCAGCCCGCCGCGTTCGTACTCGATCTGCTGCGCCCGGCTAAGCAGTTCCGCGCGCGCCTTCGGATCGACCGTGGCGCTCGCCCGCGTGACGAGGTCGGTGAATTCCGGGTCGTTCCAATGGGTTTCGTTGTAGGGCGCTTTCGGCAGCGAACCGGACGCGACCTGCGGCAGGTAGTTGCGCGTGTACCAGAAGTCCTGCGCGAAATCCCAGGACAGGTAGTTCTCGCCGTAGAACGTGGTGGTGTCGATCTTCCGGATCCGCACGTTCACCCCGGCAGCCTTGGCTTGCTGCTGGAACACCTGCGCGGCCTCGACCGCGCCGGCTTGGATCGGCGCGGTGACCAGTTCGATGTCGAGATTCGGCTTGCCCGCTTCGGCGAGCAGGCGTTTCGCTTCCTCGATGTTCTGCTTTCGCTGCGGCAACTGCCGGTTGTACGCGGGGTCGAAGGGCGCGTACAGGTCGTTGCCGACCCGGCCCTGTCCGCTGAGCACCTGGTTGATCATCTGCTCGCGGTCGACCACCAAGCGCAGTGCTTGGCGTACGCGGACGTCGTTGAAGGGCGGCCGGTCGACCCGCATGGTGAACGGCAGCCAGGTCCCGGTTTCCGACCGCAGCACCTGGATGCGCGGGTCGCTGCGGAGCACGTCCACGAGCGCGACGGGAACCTGGTCGATCGCGTCCACTTGGGACGAGAGGAGGGCGTTGATCCGGGCGTCGTCGTCGGAGAAGTTGATGAGCGACAACCGGTCCAGATACGGCTCGCCCGGCCGCCAGTAGTGCTCGTTGCGCACGAAGGTGCTCTGCAGGCCCGCGGTGAACGTGTCGGCTTTGAACGGTCCGGTGCCGATCGGCCGCTTGACGTCGAAGTCGGCCGGGACGATGCCGAGGCTGTACTGGCCGAGCAAGTCGTCGAACCCGGAGTTCGGGGAGGTGAGGCGGAATTCGACGGTCCGGTCGCCGGTGGCGACGACCTCGCCGAGCATGGTCAGCCCGGCCGCGCCGCTCTTCGGGTCCTTCGGGTCGGTGATCCGGCGGAAGGTCGCGACGACGTCGGCCGGGGTCACCGGGCGGCCGTCGTGGAAGCGGATGCCCGACCGCAGCACGGCGGTCCAGGTGCGCGCGTCCGGCGAGGACTTCAGCGATTCGGCGACCAGCATCTGGAGCCGGTAGTCGTGATCGCGCAGCAGGAGCGGCTCGTAGAGGTTGAGCACCCGCGCGATGTCCGGGTTCGTGGCCGGGATGTGCGGGTCGAGCGTGTCGGACGCGCCTCCGCCGGTGACGCCGACGCGGAGGGCGCCGCCGCGTTTGGGCGGGCCGGAGGGGACGGCCGCGGCGACGGTGGAGCCGCAGGCGGCCAGCAGGGGTGCGGTGCTGGCGAGCGCGGCACCGGCGAGCGCGGTGGTGAGGAATCGGCGGCGGGAAACGTTGGTCGGTTTACATCGGGCTTCCATGGGTGACTTTCGAGCGGGTGAGCGGCAATCCCGGCGCGAACCGGGATTGCCGCTCACGAGGGGGTGGGGAGGGGATTAGGCGATGGCGCGTCCCGCGTAGTCCGGGACCGGGGCGAGATGCGCCTCCAGCGCGGTGGCCACCTCGGCGGGGAACGGCGTCGCGCGGCCTCCGGAAACGTGCAGGCACAACAGCTCCTCGGTGGCGACGAGTTCGCCGCCGACCCGCATTTCGTGGCAGAGCCGCACCTTTTTCGCGCCGACTGACAGCACGGCGGTGGTCACTTCAAGCTCGGCGTCCGCGCCGACTTCGCGCAGATACCGGACGTGAGCCTCCACTGTGTACAGCGACGCCCCGGTTCTCTCGCGGTAGCCGGGGCCGAGGCCGGCGATGTCCATCAGCGCGGTGGTCGCGTCGCCGAAGACGAGGACGTAGTAGGGCTCGGAGAGATGGCCGTTGTAGTCGATCCACTCTGGACGGACCCGGTCGCGGTACTCAGCCACGACGGGCCTGCCCGACCGCGCGCTGGATCGCGATGACCGCCCGGTCGCGTTCGGCGATCAGGTCGGCGATGGTCCGCCCGGCCGCCTCGTCGTCGCAGCCGTCGACCACGGCGTCGCGCAGGTCCTTGGTGAGTTCGGGCGCTTCGAGCCGGGTCCACGGCGACTTCAGCGACGGTCCGAAGTGGTCCAGCATGTGCGCCATGCCGCCTTCGCCGCCCGCGAGATGAAAGGTGAGCATCGGGCCCTGGATCGGCCAGCGCAGGCCCGGCCCGTCGGTGATCGCGAGGTCGATCTGTTCGACGGTCGCCTCGCCGTTCGCGACCATGTGCAGGGCTTCCCGCCACAGCGCTTCCTGGAGCCGGTTCGCGATGAAACCCGGCACCTCGCGGTCCATGGTGATCACGGACTTGCCGACGCGGCGGTAGAACTCGGCGGCCCGCTCGACCGCCCACGGCGCGCTGAGCTTCCCGCCCGCGACCTCGACCAGCGGGATCAGGTACGGCGGGTTGAACGGATGCCCGACCACGAGCCGTTCCGGCGTCTTCGCGGCGACCTGCATTTCGGTCATGCCGTAGCCGGAGGTGGACGAGGCGATCACGACGTCCAGCGCGGTGACGGCGTCGATGTCGGCGAGGAGTTTCTGCTTGAGCGCCAAGTCTTCCGGCGCGCTTTCCTGGACGAAGCCCACGCCTTCGACGGCTTCCGCGAGTGTCGCGGTGACGGTGAGCCGGTCTCGACTCGCGCCCGGCTTGAGCCCCAGCTCAGTGAGCGCGGGCCAGGCTGCGTTGACGAGCCGTTCGAGCTTCTCCGCGGCGTCCGGCGCGGGGTCCCAGGCCCGGACGTCGAAGCCCTGGGCGAGGAAATGCGCGACCCAGCCGCCGCCGATGACTCCCGCTCCGATGCAGGCGACAGTGTCCACAGTGGTCTCAGGCATTCACGCGCTCCTTCAGCCCGAGGATTTCCCGCGCCCGGTCCGGACTGGCGATGTCCGCGCCGAGCTTCTGCACGATGTCCACCGCGCGTTCCACGAGCTGGCCGTTGGTGGCCTTGACGCCGCGCGCCAAGTAGAGGTTGTCCTCCAGCCCGACCCGGACATGCCCGCCCAGCAGCACCGACTGCGCGACCCACGGCATCTGGTCGCGCCCGATGGCGAACGACGCCCACTGCGCGCCTTCCGGCAGCAGGTGCACCATCGCCTGCAGCAGCCCGGGATCCGGCGGCGCGCCGTACGGGATTCCCATGCACAGCTGGAACAGCGGCGGCGGGTCGATCAGGCCTTCCTCGACCATTTTCGTGGCGAACCACAGGTTGCCGGTGTCGAAGATCTCCAGTTCGGGCTTCACACCCAGTTCCTGGATCCGCTTCGCGCCGGTGCGCAGCATGTCCGGAGTGGACACGTAAAGCTGGTTGCCTTCGCCGAAATTCAGCGAACCGCAGTCGAGCGTGCAGATGTCCGGGAGGAGTTCCTCGACGTGCGGGAGCCGGTCGTGCGCGTTGACGAGGTCGGTGCCGTCGACCGGCTTGAGCGGGTCTTCGGCGTCGATGACGAGGTCGCCGCCCATGCCCGCGGTGAGGTTGACGACGACGTCCACACCGGACTCTTTCACCAGCCGCACTGCCTCGCGGTACAGCGCGACGTCCCGCGACGGAGCTCCGGTTTCGGGTTCGCGCACGTGGATGTGGACCACGGCCGCGCCGGCGTTGGCGGCCTCGATGGCGCTTTCGGCGATCTGCGCCGGGCTGACCGGGACGTGCGGGCTCCGGCGGGTGGTGTCCCCCGCACCGGTGAGCGCGCAGGTGACGATGACCTCGTGGTTCATCAGGCTCCTTGGACGATCGAGCGGTCGATGAAGTCGTGCAGGTGCGCGCGCATCGCGCCCACCGTGCTGCCGGGCCGTCCGGTCAGCACCTGGATGCCGAGGCCGTCGATCAGCGCGGTGAGCTGCGCGGTGGCGGCCTCGGGGTCGGCCAGGCGGAACGCGCCCTGCTCCTGGCCGGTGCGGATGGTCATGAGAATGGTCTGGTACCAGCGGTCGTAGGAGTCGGTGTAGAGCGAACGCAGCCGCGGGTCGAGCGCGACCTCGTTCCAGACCTGCAGCCACACCGACCATTCGGCGCGCAGCAGGCCCTCGGTGGGCAATTGGAGCTCGACCAGCTTGAGCAGCCGGTCGTGCGCGCCGGGCACCGCGTGCAGCTCGGCGACCTGCCGGTCGAAAGCGAGCTTCACGTTGCGCCGCAACGCTTCGTCGAGAACTTCGGTTTTGGTGGGGAAGTGGTAGTGGATGGCCGCGGTGCTGGTGCCGCACGCTTGCGCGATGTCGGCGATGCGCACCCGGTGATAGCCGCGCTCGGCGATGAGCTGCCAGGCGGTTTCGAGGATCCGCCGCCGTGGCTCGGAGTGCGCAAGGTCGTCGGGGTCGCTGGCGGTTCCCGCCGCGGGGGCTGGGACGGCGGTGACGGTTTTGGCGTCGTCGCTGCCGTTGAGCAGCCAGTTCACCGTGACGCCGGAGTATTCGGCGACGCGGACGAGCTCGTGCGGGGAGAAACGGCGGGCGCCATTGAGGGCCTTGGAGAGTTTGGTCTGGTCCAGGCCGATGGCGGCGGCGAACTCGCGTTGGGGGACGGGCATGGACTGGATCAGCTGGCGCACTCGTTCTCTCAGCTGGTCGGTTTCGTCCATGGCCGGAGACGCTAACGCCGCGTTGCGAAAATCGCAACTCTGGTGGGGTTGGACACGTAACGGTTTGAGATATCGGTTGTGTGCCAAGGAGTTGCGATCTTGGGTTGACTGGCGGATCAGTCGGTTAGGCTGAGGTGTCCATGCCGGGCCGGGCGAAGCTGCAGGAACTGGAACACGCGGATCGGCTGCGCAGCGCGGAACTCGAAGCCGCGAGAAGCAGCGGAAAGCTGAGCGGTTGCGCGAGTGCTACATCCAGTTGACCGCGAACAACCGGAATTATCGGGACGCGATGCTGACCTATGCGCACGCGCTCAAGGCCGGAATTCCGGCGGAGGCCGAGGCCGCCGAGGTGCAGACGGCCGAGCACGAGCCGGACGCGACCTTGCGGGCGTGCCTCGACGACGTCATCGAGCTTCTCGACAAGCTGGTGAAACTGCACGCCAAGGCGCGGCTTGCGATGCGGATCGATCTGGGGATCACGCGTCAGCCGTCGTTGTGATCTTTCGCTGTGGCTCGTCGCCTGGCGGTGACATTGGCCCGTTGGTTGCGTGGGGCACCCCGAAGCCCGAGTGTGCTGACGGTTCGGGGGTGCTTGTCAAGGCGGGAAAGATGCCTTGACAAGCACCCCCGAACCGCAGGGAGGCTTCGTATCGGGGTTGGGGGAGGGGCTGGGTGCCTCGATGGGTGGGTGCGCGGGTGCGGCGTGGTCTGTGAAGGGCTCCTTGAGGGAATCTGGTTCCGTGAGGGGCTCCTTGAGGGAATGCCTGGTCGTGTGGGGAACCCTGAGGGACTCTGATTCCCTCACGGACTTCTGCTCGGCGCGCCCGGTGCGGTTCCACTCGCCGGGACGGCGGCGTCTTCCTGCGGCGGATGATAGGAATGGCCGGTGACCCAACCGAACTTGATCGACGCCGCCGCGGACGAGGCTGTCACGCTTACCAGCGAGCTGATCCGCATCGACACCACCAACACCGGCGACCCCGAAACCCTCGTGGGGGAGCGTGTCGCGGCTGAGTATGTCGCGGAGAAGCTGACTGACGCCGGGTACGAGATCACCTACGTCGAGTCCGGCGGCAAGGACCGGCACAACGTGATCGTGCGGCTGCCGGGAGCGGATCCCAGTCGCGGGGCGTTGCTGATCCACGGCCATCTCGACGTCGTGCCGGCGGACCCGGCCGAGTGGTCGGTGCATCCGTTCTCGGGGGCCGTCCAGGACGGGTACGTGTGGGGGCGCGGCGCGGTCGACATGAAGGACATGGTCGGCATGACGCTGGCCCTGGCCCGGCACTACAAGATCAACAATATCGTGCCGCCGCGCGATCTCGTGTTCCTGTTCGTCGCCGACGAGGAGGCGGGCGGCAAGTTCGGGGCGCAGTGGCTGGTCGAGCATCGGCCGGAGTTGTTCGAGGGCGTCACCGAAGCGATCAGCGAGGTGGGCGGCTTCTCGATCACCTTGAAGGACAACGTCCGCGCGTATGTGATCGAGACCGCCGAGAAGGGCATCCGCTGGATGAAGCTGCGCGTGCGCGGCACGGCGGGCCACGGGTCGATGATCCACCGCGACAACGCGGTCACCAAGCTGGCCGAGGCCGTGGCGAAGCTGGGGCAGCATCAGTTCCCGCTGGTGCTGACCGATTCCGTGCGCGAGTTCCTCGCGGGGGTCACGGAGATCACCGGATGGGACTTCCCCGAGGACGATCTCGAGGGCGCGGTCGCGAAGCTGGGCAACATCTCCCGGATGATCGGCGCGACCCTGCGCGACACCGCGAACCCGACGATGCTCACCGCGGGCTACAAGTCGAACGTGATTCCGTCGGTGGCCGAGGCCGCCGTCGATTGCCGCATCCTGCCGGGGCGGCTCGAGGCGTTCGACCGAGAGCTGGACGAGCTGCTCGGGCCGGACATCGAGAAGGAATGGATGGAGTTGCCGCCGGTCGAGACGACGTTCGACGGCGCGCTCGTCGACGCCATGACCGCCGCGGTGCTCGCCGAGGATCCGGGCGCGCGCACCCTGCCGTACATGCTCTCCGGCGGCACCGACGCGAAGTCCTTCCAGCAGCTCAGCATCCGCAACTTCGGCTTCGCGCCGCTGAAACTGCCCGCTGACCTCGACTTCTCCGGGCTCTTCCACGGCGTCGACGAGCGCGTCCCGGTCGACGCGCTGAAGTTCGGCGTCCGCGTGCTGGACCGGTTCCTCCGCTCGTCCTGATGCCCGAGTTCCGGCTCGCCGACGGCACGCCCCTGCACCTCGTGCGCAGGGGCGACCCGGCGGCGGCCGTGACCGTCGTGCTGCTGCACGGCTACGCGCTCGACCAGCGCAGCTGGGGCCGCATCGCCCCGGTGTTGCCGGACGCGGTCGAGCATCCGCTCGCGGTGCTCAGCTACGACCATCGCGGGCACGGCGAATCCGGCCGGGCCGCGCGCGGCACCGCGACGATGGGCCAGCTCGCCGACGACCTCGCCGAGGTGATCGAGCAGGCCGTCCCGCACGGTCGCGTCGTGCTGGTCGGCCACGACATGGGCGGGCTCGCGGTCATGTCGCTGACCCAGCGGCATCCCGAGCTGTTCGCGGCGCGCGCCGGCGGGCTGGTGCTGCTGTCGACGTCGTCCGGGCGGATCGCCACCGAAGCGTCCGCGGCCTGGCCCAACGCGCTCGGGAAAGTCGCGCAGGACCTGGAAATGGTGCTGGGCGCGAAGCTGTACGGCCTGGTCCGCGAGCACACCAGCCGGGCGGTGAGCGCCGGGCTGCGCTGGTGGCTGTTCGGCGACGATCCCGACCCGGACCTGGTCGAGCTGACCGTCAAGATGATCCGCGGCAACTGGCCGCACACCATCTCGCAGTTCCGGCCCGCGCTCGACGCCTATGCGCGCGAGTCCGCGTTGACGCTGGCCGGAGACCTGCCGGTGACGGCGATCGTGGGGGAGCGGGACCGGATCGTCGCGCCCGCCGACGTCGAGCAGTTCGTGCGCGGGCTTGCCCAGGGATACGCCGTGGTGCTGCCCGGCGTCGGGCACGTCGTCCCGCTGGAGGCTGCCGCGCAGGTGGTCCCGCGGATCGCGTCGGTCGTCAACGAGGTCCACCGACAACAAAATCTGTCTTGACAAGCTGAGTGTTCTGACGCGACGATGGGACGCATGTTTCCCGTTGCGGTGATCGAGGACGCGGCCGCGGCCGAGGTGTCGCTGGACCCGGTCCGCGCCCGGCTGCTGGCCGAACTGGCGCAGCCTGCCTCGGCGACGATGCTGGCCGCCCGCGTCGACCTGCCGAGGCAGAAAGTGAACTACCACTTGCGCGCGCTGGAAAAGCACGGGCTCGTGGAGCTGGTCGAGGAGCGGCGCAAAGGCAACGTCACGGAGCGGATGATGCAGGCGACCGCGTCGTCGTACGTGATCTCGCCGTCCGCGCTCGCGGCCGTGCAGCCCGACCCGGCGCAGTCTCCGGACCGGCTCTCCGCGCGCTGGCTGCTCGCGGTCGCCGGGCGGCTGGTTCGCGACGTCGGGATCCTGATCACCGGTGCCGCGAAAGCGCGAAAGCGCGTCGCCACCTTCGCGCTCGACGGCGAGGTCCGGTTCGCTTCGGCGGCCGACCGCGCCGCGTTCGCGGAGGAACTGGCGACCGCGGTGACCACGCTGGTGGGGAAGTACCACGACGAAAAAGCAGAGAACGGCCGCGCGCACCGGGTGGTGCTGGCAGTGCACCCGAGCGTGCCGATGGGGGAGGAAAACGGGCATGGGTAAGGAATTCCGGGAGATCGACGTCGCCGAGGTCCCGGTCGAGCCGGAGCAGGTCTGGGCCGCGATCGCGACCGGGCCGGGCATCGACTCCTGGTTCATGGGCCGCAACGAGGTCGAAGGCGGGGTCGGCGGCGCGGTGCGCGGAGCGTTCGCCGCCTACGAGCCGACGCACGCGATCACCGCGTGGGACCCGCCGAACCGCCTGGCCTACGGCGGCGAACCGGGGCCGGACGGACGCCGGATCGCCTACGAATTCCTCGTCGAGGGCCGAGACGGCGGCAGCTCGGTGATCCGCTGCGTCACGAGCGGCTTCCTGCCCGGCGACGACTGGGCGGACGAGTTCGAGGCCATGCAGGCGGGCGGCGCGCTGTTCTTCCGCAACCTGGTGGAGTTCGTGCAGCATTTCCCGGGCCGTACTGCGAAGCCGGTTACCGCGTTTGGGTCGACGGTGATCGCGGACTGGTCTGCGTTGTGGGCCGCGGTGGCGAAGGAACTGGGGGTCGAGGAGTTGAGCGTCGGCGCGAAGGTTCGGCTGGCCGGGTCTGATGGTGTGTTGTACGCGGTCAACGACCAGACCGTCGGGATCCGTACCGATGAGGGACTTTTCTGCTTCATGCAAGGCTTCCGCGGCCCGCTGGTGGCGACGCACCACATCGTCGCGCCGGAGGTCGATGTGGCTGCGGAGGAAGCCAAGTGGGCGGAGTGGATCGCCGCGCTCAGCTGATCGTGTCGAAAACCGGGGTCACCGGTTCGTCCACCACGCCAGATTCCCCGATTCAGGCCCGCGCGTACCGCAGCAAGGCGACGCCGCTCTCGAATGTCCGGCTGTCGGCGAGCCGGTAGCTGTCCACCGAGAACCCGGCATCGAACAGGGGCGCGCCGGAGCCGATGACCACCGGGTACAGCTTCAGGTGCAACTCGTCCACTTCGTCGCGCAGCGCCCCGGCCAGCGCGCCGCCGCCGACGAGCCAGATGTCCTTGCCGTCTTCCTTCTTCAGTTCGCGGATCTTCTCCGCCGGGTCGGTGTTGACCACCTGCACAGCCGGGCCGGGAGCCTCGGTCATGGTGCGCGAGAAGACGTAGTGCCGCAGATGCGTGTACGCGTCCGGAACGCCGAGGTCGACGCCCATCTGATAGGAGACGCGGCCTTCGACGACCGTGTCGAAATGCCGGTGCGGGGCGTCCTCGATGCCGAGCACGGACCGCAGATGGGTCGGCACCATCTCCGGGTACTCCCGCAGCAGCGGCTCGGCGTGGTCGCCTTCGAACTGGAAGACCGAGCCGGTCGGGTCCTCCCGGTTCGGCGCGGCGATGAAGCCGTCGAGCGTGGACGCGACGAGGTAGACCAACTTGCGCATAACGGACAGTCAAGCAGGTCAGGTGGCGAGCCCTGTCGAGTGGTCCGCCGCGGTGCGCTTCCGGCGCAGCCACACCCGCCGCGTGCCGTCCGCGTAGAGCCGCACCGTCCGCAGTTCCCACCCCGCGAACTCGGCGTGAATGGAAAGCTGGATCATCGCCGCGCGCCGGGACACCGCGGGGGGAAGGCGCAGGCGGCGATACTCCCAATCCCCTTCGACCACCGCCTCGTCGACTGTCGTCATGGCTGGATCACCTGGGTCCCTTCTCCGGCGGCCGAGCCGACGAACACGCGGCCGCTCTGGTCGTCGACGCCGACCGTGTCCGGCTGGCGCACGGTCGGGAATCGGTATTTCTCGACGGGCTCTCCGCCGCGGACGTCGTAGCCGACGACCTCGTTGCGGGCGGTCAGGGTGATCCACGCCAGGCTGCGTTTCGCGTCGTAGGCGATGCCGTACGCGCCGCCCGGGACCGGGTAGCGCTGGCGGAGGATCAGGGGGTTGGTGGAGAACGCGAGCAGCGCGCCCGCGCGTGCGTCGGTGACCAGCACGCGGCCGTACGAATCGGCGATCGCGTTGGCCGCGCCGTCGCCCGCGCGCAGGCCTTCGTCCATGGTTCCGGCCTGCACGTCCACGCTGAACACGGCGGTGCGCAGCCGGTCGAGGACCACGACACCGTTGCCGGTGTTGACCACGTCGTCGGCGCTGTACAGCTGTCCGGTGATGGTTTTCGCCACCGCGCCGTTCGTCAGCACCTCGACGGCCTTGCGGTCGCGGACCGCGACGAGGGTGTCCGGCCCGTCGGCCGTTCCGGCGGCGGGTTGTCCGGCGACCTTCTCGGCGGTCAGCTGTCCGCTCGGCAGCGCGACACGGGCGAGCACGCCCTTGCCCGGGACTCCGGCGAGCGCCTGGCCGCCGGACACGCTGAGCGATTCCGCCGGACCGGGCAGGGCGACGGTCTTCTTCGGCGCGCCGAGCGAGCCGAGGTCGTAAAGCCGCAGCTCAGGCGGCTGGGAGAGGGCCACGACGAGGGTGTGGCTCTGCTGGTCGGTCGCGATCGCCGACACCACCGGCATCGGCAGCACCTGCCCGGCCGGCGGGACCGCGCGGGCGGGGGAGACGGCCGGTTTGGCGGCCGTCGGATTGGCCACGACCTGCAGATTGTCCTTCGGTTCGGCCGAGGACGAGCAGGCGGACAGCGCGAGCGCACCGGCCAGCGGGATCGCGATCCGCGACGCGGCGGTGAGCCGACGCACCTTGAAACCTCCAGCAAAGCTCCGGCGAACGGGTCCCTTCAGCATCCTCTCCGAATGCCGAACCGTCACGCCCGTGTCACCGACCCGACACCTGCGGCTCACCGGGTGCCCCGTTCCGGGTAGCCGAAGTCGACGCTGCTGACGTCGTCCAGCGCGCTGCGGATCGCCGGGGGAAGGGTCAGATCCTCGGCGGCGAGAGAGCCGGTGAGCTGCCCGGTGTCGCGCGCTCCGACGACCGGAGCGGCTACGCCGGGCCGGTCCCGGACCCAGGCGAGCGCCACCGCGAGCGGCGAGGTGCCGAGCCCCTCGGCGGCGGTCACGACGGCCTGCACGATCCGCGCGGCGCGTTCGGTGCGGTGGTGTTCGACGTATCCGGCGTACTCGGCGGACGCGCCGCGCGAGTCCGCGGGCGTGCCGGTGCGGTACTTCCCGGTGAGGACGCCGCGGCCGAGCGGAGCCCACGGCAGCACGCCGATGCCGTGGTGCTCGGCGGCCGGGACGACTTCGCGTTCGATGCCGCGTTCCAGCAACGAGTACTCGAACTGCCCGGACACGAGCGGCACGGTGGCGAGAGAGGCGGCCGTCGCGAGCTGCCAGCCCGCGTAGTTGGAGACGCCCACGTAGCGGACCTTGCCGCTTGTCACCGCGTAGTCGAGCGCGGACAGCGTTTCCTCGATCGGCACGCACGAATCCCACGCGTGCAGCTGCCACAGGTCGATGTGGTCGGTGCGAAGCCGCTGCAGCGAGCCTTCGAGCGCGGACAGCAGCGCGCCGCGCGAGGCTCCGCCGCCGAACGGGCCGTCTCCGCGCCGGGCGACAGTCTTGGTGGCCAGCACGATGTCCTCGCGCGGGACCAGGTCCGACAGCAGCTCGCCGAGCATCCGCTCGGCCTCGCCGCCGGCGTAC
The DNA here is from genome assembly GCF_039525725.1 of Amycolatopsis albidoflavus. Classification (NCBI taxonomy): domain Bacteria; kingdom Bacillati; phylum Actinomycetota; class Actinomycetes; order Pseudonocardiales; family Pseudonocardiaceae; genus Amycolatopsis; species Amycolatopsis albidoflavus. The sequence goes on along the minus strand of NZ_BAAAHV010000012.1, from coordinate 350,033 downwards.
AGGTCGGCGGTGTCCACGAGCGTGCCGCCCGCGTCGACGAACGCGACCAGCTGGCTGGCCGCCTCGTCCGGATCGGTGTCGCCGCCCCACGTCATGGTGCCGAGGGCCATCCGCGATATCCGCAGTCCCGACCGGCCGAGCTGTCGCTTTTCCACGACCGCCGAGCCTAGTGGGCGCACCCCCCGCGACCGGACGAAGGTGACCTCGTGTCGCACCGGCGCCCTCCCGGGAACCGCCGGGAACCACCCGATAGGTTCCCGATCGTGCGAATCGGACTGCGCCCCGTGCGGGCGGGCGAACCGGCGGGAGCGGCCTGATGGGATGGTTCGAGGCCCTGGTGCTGGGGCTGGTGCAGGGGCTCACGGAGTTCCTCCCGATCTCCTCGAGCGCGCACGTGCGGATCGTCGCGGCGCTGTCGGGCTGGGGCGATCCGGGCGCGGCGTTCACCGCGGTCACCCAGATCGGCACCGAGCTCGCGGTGATCCTCTACTTCGGACCGAAGATCGGCCGGATCCTGCGCGCCTGGTTCTTTTCGCTCTACCGCCCGGACTGGCGGCGCGACCCGGAAGCGCGGCTGGGCTGGCTGATCATCGTCGGCTCGCTGCCGATCGTCGTGCTCGGCCTGCTCCTGCAGGACGAGATCGACAAGGCCTTCCGCGACCTGCGGATCACCGCGACCACGCTGATCGTGTTCGGCCTGATCCTGCTGTTCGCCGACCGGACCGCGAAGCAGCAGCGGACGCTGGACCACCTGAACGTGCCGCACGGCCTGGTTTACGGCTTCGCGCAGGCGCTCGCGCTGATCCCGGGCGTCTCGCGTTCGGGCGGCACGACGAGCGCCGGTCTCCTGATGGGCTACACGCGTTCGGAAGCCGCCGAGTACTCGTTCCTGCTCGCGGTTCCCGCCGTGTTCGGCTCGGGGCTGTACAAGCTCACCGACATCGGCAAGAACGGCGAGAACGCGCAGTGGGGGCCGACGATTCTGGCCACGCTGGTCGCCTTCGGCGTCGGCTACCTGGTGATCGCCTGGCTGATGGCCTACATCAAGAAGCGCAGCTTCGTGCCCTTCGTGATCTACCGCGTCGTGCTCGGCATCGTGCTGTTCGGCCTGGTCTTCGGCGGCGTGCTCGACCCGAACGCGGGACCCGCGGGCGGCTGACCGCGCGGATCACCGGTTAGGGTGGCGTCGTGAGTACGGTCATCTTGCTCCGGCACGGAAAGTCCACGGCCAACGGCTCGGGCGTCCTCGCCGGGCGCACCCCGAAGGTCGGGCTGGACGACACCGGCCGGGCACAGGCCGCCGCGCTCGTCGAGCGGTTCGCCGGGGTGCCGGTGGCCGAATTGGTGGTGTCGCCGATGCTGCGCTGCAAGCAGACCGTCGCGCCGCTGGCCGCCGCGCAGGGCCTGGACAAGGTCGTCGAGCCGCGGCTGTCCGAAGTGGACTACGGCGAGTGGACCGGCCGGGAGCTCAAGAACCTGGTGAAGGAACCGCTGTGGCGCGTGGTGCAGGCGCACCCGTCGGCGGCGGTCTTCCCGGGCGGGGAAGGGCTCGCCGAGATGCAGGCGCGGGCGGTGGCCGCGATCCGCGCGCACGACGCCCGGATCACCGCCGAGCACGGCGACCACGCGGTGTGGGTCGTGTGCAGCCACGGCGACGTGATCAAGTCGATCCTGGCCGACGCGCTGGGCCAGCATCTCGACGCCTTCCAGCGGATCGTCGTCGACCCGGCCGCGGTGTCGGTCGTCCGCTACACCGAAACGCGGCCGTTCGTGCTCCGGGTGAACGAACACGGCGGTGATCTGGCCGGGATCGTGCCGCCGCCGCCCAAGAAACGCGGCCGCGGCAAGAAGGGTTCCAGCGACGCCGTCGTCGGCGGAAGCACGGGCCGCTGACGATCGACAGTCCTTCCGTCGGATGCCAAACCCCGTAGGGTGGGCGGAACCACGTGGAGAACCCTGTGGAGAACCAGGAGCGCAAACCCGAATGATTTCCCCGGACAACCCGTTCGCCGTCCCCAGCGACCTGCCGTACGAGCTGCCGCCGTTCGACCGGATCGCCGACGAGCACTACCGGCCCGCCTTCGAGGCCGGTCTCGCCGAGCACGCGGCCGACGTGGAGCGGATCGCCGACGACCCGGCCGAGCCGACCTTCGAGAACACCATCGCGGCGCTGGAGCGGGCCGGGGCGCTGCTGACGCGGGTGTCCGGCACGTTCTTCAACATCTCGGGCTCGAACGCGACCGACGAGGTCCAGGAGATCCAGGCCGAGCTCGCTCCGAAGCTGGCCGCGCACGAGGACGCGATCCACCTGAACCCGCGCCTGTTCGCCCGCATCGACGCGCTGTACCAGAAGCGCGCGGAGCTGGGGCTGAGCACGGAGGCGCTGCGGCTGCTGGAGCGCCGCTACACCGACTTCAGCCGGGCCGGAGCCGGGCTGCCCGAGGCGGACCAGGCGAAGCTGCGCGCGCTGAACGAGCAGCTTTCCACGCTGCAGACCCGTTTTTCGCAGAACCTGTTGCGGGACACCAACGAACTCGCCGTCGTGCTCGACGACGCCGCGGAGCTGGCCGGTCTCGGCGAAAGCGCGATCGCGGCGGCGGCGCAGACGGCGGCCGAGCGCGGTCTCGAGGGCAAGTACGTGCTGACCCTGACGCTGCCCACCGCGCAGGCGGCCGTGGCGTCGCTGGAGAACCGCTCGGTGCGCGAGCGCCTGTTCACCGCTTCGGTGTCGCGCGGCAACCGCGGAAACGCCTATGACAACAACGCGATCGTCGAGGAGGTCACGCGGCTGCGGGCCGAGCGGGCCGCGCTGCTGGGCTACCCGAACCACGCGGCGTACGTGATCGCGGACGAGACGGCCAAGACCGTCGAGGCGGCCGGCGGTCTGCTGGAGCGGCTCGCGCCGGTGGCGGTCGCGAACGCGCGCACCGAGGCCGCGGAACTGCAGAAGCTGCTGGAAGCCGACGTGCCCGGCGCGACGCTGCAGCCGTGGGACTGGGCCTTCTACGCGTCGAAGGTGGAGCGCGAGCGCTTCCAGTTGGACACCGCGGCGCTGCGGCCGTACTTCGAGCTGGACCGGGTGCTGCACGACGGAGTGTTCGTGGCGGCGAACCGGTTGTACGGCTTGACTTTCACCGAGCGGAACGACCTGCCGAAGTACCACCCGCAGGTGCGGATCTTCGAGGTCTTCGACGCCGACGGCAGCGGGCTCGGCCTGTTCCTGATGGACTACTACACCCGCGACTCCAAGCGCGGCGGCGCGTGGATGAACAACTTCGTGGACCAGTCGCGGCTGCTCGGGCGGCGCACGGTCGTGGTCAACGTGCTGAACGTGACCAAGCCGCGCGAGGGGGAGCCGACCCTGCTCTCGCTCGACGAGGTGCGCACCGCGTTCCACGAGTTCGGGCACGCGCTGCACTCGCTGCTGTCCGGCGTCGAGTTCCCGACCTTCACCGGCACCAACGTGCCGCGCGACTTCGTCGAGTACCCGTCGCAGGTGAACGAGATGTGGATGTTCTGGCCGGAAATCCTGGCCAACTACGCCAAGCACCACGAGACGGGGGAGCCGCTGCCCGCCGGGCAGGTCGAACTGCTGGAGGCCGCGCAGCAGTACGGCGAGGGCTTCCGCACGACCGAGTACCTCGCCGCCGCGCTGCTCGACCTCGCGTGGCACCGGCTCGGCCCGGACGACCGGGTGGAGGACGTGCAGCGGTTCGAGGCCGAGGCACTGGAAAAGGCGGGCGTGGCACTGGAAAGCGTCCCGCCGCGCTACCGGACGACGTACTTCAACCACGTCTTCTCGGGCGGCTACAGCGCCGGGTACTACTCCTACATCTGGAGCGAGGTGCTCGACGCGGACACCGTCGAGTGGTTCACCGAGAACGGCGGCCTGAAGCGGGAGAACGGCGACCACTTCCGGTCGACCCTGCTGGGCCTCGGCGGCAGCGTCGACCCGATGGAGGCGTTCGCGACCTTCCGCGGCCGCGCGCCGGAGATCGAGCCGCTGCTGAAGCGCCGGGGTCTCGCGGGCGCGTAAGCTGGGTGTATAACGACCTATACGGCGGGGCTGGGGCGACCGGTCCCGCCGTTCGGCGTCCGGACTGAAAAGCTCAGCCGACAGCGATGTTCGGCAGCCACAGCGCGAGCAGCACCGCGAACGTGGCCATGCTCGCGCCGAAGGCGATCGGCTTGGAGTGCCGGATCGGCCAGGTGCGCGGGCCGACTCCCACGAGGAACGAGATTCCCCCGGCGATCAACGCCGGGGGAAAGAGGGCGTCTCCCCGGGTGTCGGCATGCGTCGCCCCGCTCAGGGTGATCATCGTGACCACGACGGCCATCGCCACGCCGAAAACGGTCGCGATGGTCCCGGCGATGATTCGCGGCCGGTCCGCGTGCTGGCGCGGCGGCACAGGTTCCGGATCGACCGGCTGCTGAACGGTCTCGACTCGGGTTTCGCGCCGGGGCGAGTTCGCCGCGGCGGCTAGTTCCCGTGCCTCGGCGAAGGACGGCCGGGCAGCCGGATCTTTCGCCAGCAACCGGACGATGAGATCGGTCAGCGCGCCCGCGCGCCGCGGCGGCTGGGGTTCATGGAAGAGAATCGCGGCCATCGTCGCTTTCGCGGTGTCGCGCGCGAACGGTGAGACGCCCTCGACGGCGTGATACAGGGTGGCCCCGAGCGAGAACAGGTCGCTGACCGCGCCGCGGCCGTGGCCTTCGAGCCGTTCCGGGGCGGTGTATTCGACCGAGCCGATGAACATGCCGGTGGAGGTCAGCTGGGTGTCGGCGTCGTGGGTGGCGATCCCGAAATCGGTGAGCAGCACGTGGCCGCGCTCGGTCAGCAGGACGTTGCCGGGTTTGACGTCCCGGTGCGCGATGTCCGCGTCGTGCGCGGCGCCCAGCGCGTCCACCAGCGCCGCCGCGATCGGCGCCGCCTGTCCGGGGGAGAGCGGGCCGTCGGCGAGGCGGTCGGCCAAGGTCTGGCCGTCGACCAGGCGCATCACGATCCACGGGACGCCGTCCTCGACCACGACGTCGTGCACGGCCACGATGTTCGGATGGTCGCGCAGCCGGGCCGCGTGCCGGGCCTCCCGCTCGGCCCGCTTCAGCCGGTCGGCCTGTTCGGCGTCGCTGGACGACGGCGGCAGCCGCATCTCTTTCACCGCGACACTCACGTCGAGGGCTTCGTCGTGGGCCCGCCACACCCGCCCGAAACCGCCGGACCCGAGTTCGCTGATCAGCCGGTACCGGCCGCCGATCATCGCGTCCGGTCGCCCCTCGGCCATCCCCACCGTCCCTGTGCGCTCGCGGTCGTCAGCTTCGCCAGCGTAGGGAACCCCGCCGCGTTCCGCCGCCGAACGGCCGGTTCCGGCCGCGGGTACCTCAGCGAATCCGGCTCTTCGTCGGATCCGCTGAGGCCCGGGCCCGGGATTCGGCGGATCCGACGAAGCCGCGGAGGGGGTCTATGACCGCACAATGCGGCATCGCCGAATCAAGGAGGATCCGACGGTGAGCATTCCGAGTTCCGCCCCGGTCGTGCGGCGGACCGAACGGACCACGTTGGCGCTGCTGGTCGGCGTCTTCATCATCGACTACATCGACCGCGTCATGATCGCGGTCGCGCTGCCGCTGATCGGCGCCGAGTTCGGGCTTTCCAAGACCACGCAGGGGCTGGTCGTGTCCGCGTTCGCGATCGCCTACCTGGTCGGGCAGATGCCCGGCGGGCTGCTCGCGGACCGGGTGGGCGCGCGGCCGTTGCTGGTGATTTCCCTGGTGGCGTGGTCGGTTTTCACCGCCGCCACCGGGTTCGCGCCCGGATTGGTCGTGCTGCTCGTGCTGCGCGCGGCGTTCGGGTTCGCGCAGGCGTTGTTCCCCGGCGCGGCTTTCAAGGCGCTTGCCGAGCGGACGACCCAGGAGGGCCGCAGCCGCGGCGCCGGGCTGCTGCTGGCGTCCAACTCGGTCGGGGCCGGGCTCGGTCCGCTGCTGGTCGCGCCGTTGGTGGTCGCGGCGGGCTGGCGGCACACGTTCTGGATCGTCGCGGTGGCCGGGCTGGTCGTCGGGTTGTTGCTGTGGCGACTCCTGCCGGCGCCGCTGCCGCGCGAGCTGACCGAACCCGAGGCGCGCGTCGCCCCGGTGAAGGTGCCGGTGTCGCAGGTACTGCGGAACCGGCTGGTGATCCGCTGCGCGGCGATGTTCGCCTGCTTCAACATGCTCGCCTACGGGATGATCACCTGGGTTCCGTCGTACCTGGTCGAGACGAAGGGCCTGTCGCTGGTCGCGGCGGGGATCTCGGCGGCGATCCCGCAGCTGGTCAGCGCGGCGGCGGTGCTGCTGGGCGGCTGGCTGATGAGCCGGTACTTCGACCATCGGCCGCGCTGGCTCGTGGTGCCCGCGCTCGTCGCCGCGGCCGGGGTGCTCGTCGCGATGCTGCTGTCGGATTCGGCGACCGGGTTCACCGTGCTGCAGACCGTCGCGATGTTCATCAGCGGCCTCGCTTCGATCGGCATCGTCGGCCTGCCGCTGCGCGTGCTGCCGCGCGATCTGGTCGGCGCGGGGATGGGCCTGGTCAACACCGGCGGCCAGCTCGCCGGCGTGCTCGCTCCGCTGGTGATGGGCTGGCTCGCGGACCGGTTCGGGTTCGCCGCCGCGTTCGGTTTCCTGGCGGTGTCGACGCTGGCCGCGGCCTTGATTTCGCTGACTACGCGGTCGACGACGCTCTCGCTCGGCGCGCCTGCCCCGGCCAAGGAACAGGTCGGCTGATCCGCTGGCGGTCGTGAGTGTTTCTGCCGGTTCTCACCGGCAGAAACACTCACGAAGCGGATGGCAGCTCCGTGCCCGGCACCGGACCACCGGCCCCCGGTGGCGCCCGACGATCCGACCCGGCCGTTCGGCCGCATTAGTGGTCTAGACCTTGACGGGTGACTGGTCCAGTCCAATTCTGAGAAGGTTCCGGCCGTGCGCCGCCGCCGCACGGCCCCTTTTTCGGCACTGGAGCCCGCATGCGACGAAGAAGTCACTTGTCACGATTGTCCGCTGTCCTGGCCGCCGCCGCGGCTCCGCTCGGCGTGCTGGTCGCCACCGCGGCCCCGGCGCACGCCGCGACGCCGCTGCCCAACCACGTTTTCGCGCCCTACTTCGAATCCTGGAACGGCCAGAGCCCGGCCGCGATGGCCCAGGAAGCCGGCGTCAAGCACCTGACGATGGCCTTCCTGCAGACCGCCTCCTCGGGTTCGTGCACCGTCCTCTGGAACGGCGACGCGAGCCTGCCGGTCGCGGATTCGTCGTTCGGCGCGGACTTCCGCACCATCCGCTCGCGCGGCGGCGACGTGATCCCGTCCTTCGGCGGCTACACCGCGGACCACAACGCCACCGAAATCGCCGACAGCTGCACGGACGTCGACAAGATCGCGGCGGCGTACGAATCGCTGATCACCACGTACGACGTGCCGCGCCTCGACATGGACATCGAGGACAACTCGCTGACCAACTCGGCCGGCGTCGACCGCCGGAACAAGGCGATCAAGAAGGTCCAGGACTGGGCGGCGGCCAACGGGCGCTCGCTGCAGATCTCCTACACGCTGCCGACCACCACGAGCGGTCTCACCAGCGCGCTGGGCGTTCTGCAGAACGCGGTTTCCAACGGAGCCAAGGTCGACGTGGTCAACCTGATGACCTTCGACTACTACGACAACGCGACGCACAACATGGCGCAGGACACCCAGACCGCCGCCGCCGGGCTGGTGTCGCAGCTGGCTTCGCTGTACCCGGACAAGTCGCAGGACCAGCTGTGGGGGATGGTCGGCATCACCGAGATGCCGGGCATCGACGACTTCGGCGCGGCCGAAACCTTCACCACGGCCGACGCGGTCACCGTCTACAACTGGGCGGTGTCCAAGGGCATCAACATGCTGTCGTTCTGGGCGCTGCAGCGGGACAACGGCACCTGCCCGGGCACCGGAGCACAGGACACCTGCTCCGGCATCCCGCAGGACAAGTGGTACTTCAGCCACACGTTCGCTCCGTTCACCGGCGGAACTCCGGTGCCGGGCAACGACTTCTCGGTGACGGCCAGCCCCGCGTCGGCTTCGATCGACCCGGGCGGCTCGGCGACCGGGAAGGTGGCCACCGCGGTGACTTCCGGTACGGCGCAGCAGGTTTCCCTCGCCGTGAGCGGTGCGCCGGGCGGCGTGACCGCTTCGGTCAGCCCGACGACAGTCAAGGCGGGGGAGAGCGCGAACCTGTCGATCACCACGACGGCCGCGACTCAGCCAGGCGTCTACCCGCTGACCATCACCGGTTCGGTGGCGGGCGGCGGCAGCCACACCGCCACGTACACGTTGACGGTCAACGGAACCAGCCCGACCGGCAGCGTCATCAACGGCAACTTCGAGACCGGTGCGCTGAGCCCGTGGACCGGGGGGACGATCGTGTCCTCGCCGGTGCACTCCGGCAGCCACGCGCTGCAGGTGTCGCCGACCGCGTCGACGACCGGGGAAGCGGCGCAGAACCTGACGCTCGCGCCGAACCACGCGTACACGTTGACGGCTTGGGTGCAGGGCGGCTACGCCTACGCCGGGGTCCGCGGGGGAGCGACGGCCAGCTCGTGGACGGCGAACTCCGGCTGGACCAAGCTGACCATCCCGTTCACCACCGGCTCGTCCGGCGCGGTGACGGTGTACGTCCACGGCTGGTACGGCCAGAGCCCGATCTACGCGGACGACATCTCCGTCGCCTGACTGGTGTATAACGACCTATACAGCCG
>NZ_BAAAHV010000012.1:255152-341265 GCF_039525725.1 Amycolatopsis albidoflavus | reverse complement strand
GGCTCTGGTTCACAGCACAAGAACTCAATGACGGCCGAGGGCCGAGACCAGGCCGCGGTACAGCCAGTACATCGGCTTCGGGGCGTAGTCGTCGGTCATCAGGCCGAAGTTGTCGAACGGGCTGGGGGAGCCGGTGACGTCGTCGCGCAGGTCGAACATCTCGTAGCTGGCCACGTTTTCCGTGACGCGGTCCTGGTTGACCGCCAGGATTTCGGTGGTGAGCGCGCGGGCCTGGTCCGCGGGCGTGCGCTCGGCGGTGTGCGTCGCCCAGCCGTTCTCCGACACGCGGATCGGCACGTCGCGGCCGAGGCCGGCGATCGGCATCTCCTGGGTGCGGACGTTGTGCAGGGTCTGGTGGACGAATCCGGCGAGGTCGGACTGCGGCGGGATGCCGGGCAGCCCGGCGTCCGGGTAGAGGTCGATGCCGACGAAACCGACCGAGCGGCTGAACTCGGCGCCGCCGAGTTGCGCGAGGTGCTGCCAGAACTGGGTGAACGGCTTGGTGAAGGCGACCTCGTCGAAGCCGATCTGCAGCCGGTCGAACCCGTCGCGGTCGGCCGTCTTCTTGCCGGCGATCACACCCTGCACCAGGGCGGTGTCGCCGTTCGGCTGGGGCAGCACGTTCTGTTCGAGGGTCACCGAGATCGTGTCGGCGACCGGGCCGTAGCGGTGCACCGTGTTCTCCACGCAGGTCTGCCATTCCGGCATGCTTTCGCCGGAGTAGCTGAGCACCACGTCCAGCCGGCGGCCCGGGGCGAGGTACTGCGTTTCGTCGTCGGGGAAGGCGCTGCCGCAGCCGCGGTAGTCGCGGAGCAGGAACGGCTGGCGTCCGGATTGCAGCTGCGCCAGCGCTTTCCGGATCTTCGCCGGATCGTCGGGTTTGCCGGTGGTCGAACCGCCTCCCGCGTATCCGCCGGGGTAGATGCCGAAGGTCAGGGGCGAGGTCGTGGCGTCGGCGGCGGCAGGGGCGAGCACGGAGAATCCCGCGACGAGGGCGGCGGCCGCGGCAGCGGTCCGGATCTTGTTCATGGGATCGAGTATTGCGGCGCACCGGGAACGGACCCGATGACGGATGTCATCTTCCGGCCGGGGTATTCGTCAGCAGTCTCGGGAAGGTTCCTTCCGGCGGGCAAGTCTCTGCGGCGCGCGGCGCGGCCGGAACGGGGCCGGGGCCGATAACGACCGGTTCTTCGCTGCCGAGGGCGGCGTCGAAGACGGCGGGATCCCAACGGCCCCACGCGATCGACACGGCTGGCAGGCCTTTCGCGCGCCGGTGTACGGCGAGGGCGTCGAGGAACCGGCTGGCGGCGGCGTAGTTCGCTTGTCCGGCTTCGCCGAGGGCTCCAGCGACGGAGGAGAAAAGCACGAACGCCGACAACGGCAGGTGTTTGGTGGCTTCGTGGAGAATCCAGGCGGAGTCGGCTTTCGCGCGCAGCACCGGGTCGAGGCGTTCAGGGGTCTGCTCCGGGAGGACAGCGTCATCGAAGACGGCGGCGCAGTGGATCACGGCGGTCAGCGGCGGGTTGCAGGAAGCGATGAGGCTTTCGACCTGGCCCGGGGCGGCGACGTCGATGGCTGCGATGCGGACGTCCGCGTCGAGGTCCTGGAGATGCTCGGCGTTGGGCGCGGCGGGGCCGCTGCGGCTCGCCAGCACGAGGTGCCGGACGCCGTGCTCGGCGACGAGGTGCTCGGCCAGCAGCGCACCGATTCTTCCGGTGCCGCCGGTGATGAGGACGGTGCCGGACGGAGCGACGGGCCGGGCGGTTCGGACTGTGGCCGGGCGGATCCGGAAGGCGTGCGGGACTCCGTCGCGGAGGGCGAGCTGGGGTTCGGTGTTGCCGCCGACGAGGTCGAGGATCTCGGCGACGGGCGTCGGTGCGTCGAGGTCGACGGCGGTGATCTCGCCTGGGTATTCGGCGGCTGCCGCGATGACCAAGCCCCAGACCGCGGCGTTCACCGGGCCGGATCCAGCGGTGGTGACGACGAGCCGGTCTTCGCGGTTTTGCAGTGCGCGCAGGGTGTGGGCGGTGAGGGAGTGGAGGTCGGTGCTGGCCGGGATTTCGAGGATTTCGGCTGCGCCGGGCTTGGCCGGGACCGGGACCCACTCAGCGCGGTAAAGGATGGTTTCGCCGGGCAGGTCGACCTGCCGGGCACCGCTGCCGGAGAAGACCGCGTTCCAGGCAACCGGGATGCCCGCGATGTACAGCCGCCCGACCTCGGCGAGGAGGTCTTGAACGGAGGCCGGCGTGAGGTCCAGGACAAGGCTGGTGTCGTCCCAGGGCTGCTTGGTCACCCGGGCGACCGCCTCGGGGCAGAGACCCCAGGATTCCAGCAGACGGCACAGCGCGGCCTGGAAAGCGAAGAGACGGTCGTGGTAGTCGCCGAACATCGCGTCGAAGGTCTCGGCGAACAGCGGAAACCGTTGTGTGAACTCGGTTTCCCTGCCGGGCGCGAGTTTGCTGCCGCAGGAGACGAAGGTCAGCCGGGGATGTCCGGACACCGGTTTCCCGGCCGTTTCGCCGCTCGCGACTGCTTCCAGGGCCGCTCGATCCCCAGCCAGGACCAGGACGCGGTGCGCCAGCGGAGCGCGGGTCGCGAGGCTGTAGGCGAGGTCGAGGTCGGACGCCGTGCTGTCGAGAAGGCCCGCGGCGAGGGCGCGCAGGGCGACGCTGTCGGTCGCGCTGAGCAGCCAGGGTGGCGCGGGGAAGTCCGTGCGGGCGGAGGGTTCGGGCATGGGAGTCTCTTCCGGAGGGACGTGCGCGGGAAACGGGTCTAGGAATGCCGGGCCGTCGAAGCGGAAGAGCGGTGCGATTCCGGTGGGCTGTCCGCTGCGGCGAAGCGGGATAGCGCTGGAATCAGCCGCGATTTCCGGAACAGCCGTGGACTCGAATCCAGCCCGCGGGTGCACCCTGGCCTCGGCGAGGGTGCACGCGGTCCGCCCGGTGAACGGCGGCCGGACCGCGTCGGCTCTGTGTCCTGGCACTCCTCGACATATACCGCGCTCAGGCCGGGCTGGGCGGCGGGTTTCCCGTTTGGTCCCCGTTCCGTGCACTCGGTGCCTCCGCCGCTGCTCGGCGGGCAACAATTGCCGCGACCCGCGTGCACGTTTCGTCCGGGTCGAGGTGTTCGGTGTCCAGCACTGTGCACTGTGGACGGAGCGGGAGGTACTCCGCGACGTGGTCGTGGATCCGGTCGAGCAGCACCGGTCCGCCCAATTCGGCCATCGCGTCGGCGGCGGCGTGGTCGCCGCGCGCGGCGAACCGGGCCTTCGCCTGCGGCCGAGGCGCGGTGAGCATGATCTCGACGTACTCGCCGCCGGCCGCGCGGGCTGCCTCCTCGAACCGCTCGGCCTGCTCGACGCGCGTGACCAGCTGCGGCATGACCACGTCGTATCCGGCCCGCAGATGCGTTTCCGCCATGGCGAGCGCGAGCCGTCGCGCGGCGGGGAGCGTGCCCCAGAACGCGGTCCGCCAGCCGCCGATCATCGTCACCACCTGGTCGGCCTCCAGGGCGAGCACACCGGGGTGGAGATCGGCGTAGCACCGCGCGACGGTGGACTTCCCGATGCCGGACGGGCCGTTGAGGTGGATCAGCCGGGCCATCCCGCCGAGCCTAGCGGTCGAGCGGATGCCAGCGGCCGTCGCGGACGTGCCCGAAGACGACGTCGGCGAAGTGGTTCCCGAAGCCGATCGTGCCGGGCTCGGCGAGTTCGGCGACGAGCTTCCGGCGGTGGCTGGCGGCCTCGACCGGATCGTGGTCGTACACGCAGGACCAGTCGGGATTTTCGATCTGCACCGGGGAATGGACCGCGTCGCCGAACGCGATCAGCCGCTGCCCGCCGGCCGCGATGACGTACTCGGCGTGTCCTGGAGTGTGCCCGGCCGCGAAGCGAACCTGTACGCCGGGAAACACCTCCTCGCCGTCTTGGACCGTGCGGACCCGCGGAGCCAGCGCATCGATCTCTGCGGACGCCTCGCGCTGCGCCCATTCCGGCTCCGGCACCAGAAATGCGGCCTGGGTGAACGCTGCGGGCTGCGATGCCCAGCCGATGTGGTCCGAGTGCAAGTGCGTCAACGCCACTGCCTCGATGTCTTCCGGCTTTCGCCCGAGCGCAGCCAGATTGTCGAGCAATGCGCCTCCGTACAGGACGCCATTCGGTGCGCCCGGCTCGGCGGGCACCGACTGCGGCCCGAATCCGGCGTCGATCAGCAACGCCCGGCCGTCGCGTTCCACGAGGAGTCCGCCGATGCTGGCGACGAGGTAGCCGTCGTCGTCCAAGTACTCCGGACGTTCGGCCCAGGTCTCGGCAGTGCTGGCGGGCAGCCACAGCCGCGGATTCCCTTGCGCAGCCCCGTCCGGCACGAAGGACACCTTCGTCTCGCCCAGGTGCACGGTCTGGAGCAGCGCGGGCCGGCGCAGTCGGTCGTCGAGCACGGTTTCGTTCCCTTCCCTCGGTCTTCCCCGACCATAAGCATCAAGCTAGAAACATTCAAGCTTTAAATATTCTGACTTGATGGAGTTGCTAGGATGGCGCCATGACGGAACCTCAGGCGATCGCCGAACGGGAGCTGTGCGGCCTGGTGAACGGGCTGGCGCAGCAGATCGCCGACCACGTCCGCGAGCGCGCGGTGACGCTGGGGCTGACCGCCGCGCAGGCGACCGCGCTGCGTGAGCTGACCGGCCCGATGACCATGCGCGAACTCGCCGAGCGGATGAGCTGCGAGCCGTCGAACGCCACCTTCGTCGTCGACAAGCTGGAGAAACAAGGCCTGATCGAGCGTCGCGCGCACCCGACCGACCGGCGCGCCAAGCATCTCGTCCTGACCGCGGACGGCGCGGCGTTGCGGGAGCGGCTGCTCGAACTGCTGACCCGGGATTCGCCGCTGGCCGGGCTCAATCCGAAGGAACAGCGGGTGCTGCAGGGGCTTCTGGAGCAAGCGATCGTGCCGGGCGCAGGCCGTCGAGGATGATGCGGAGATTCCGCCGCCACTGGTCGTCGCCCGGGACAAGCCCGATCGTGTGGCCGGGCGGGATCGCGGTGGCGAGGGCGAACGGGACGTCCCGCCAGTCGAGGTCGGAGCGGAGCACGCCTGCTTTTTGGGCGCGCTGAACGAGTTGCCGCATCGCCCGCCGCAGCCGGGTGATGCGTGGCTCCAGGTCAAGCCGTTCGCCGCGGCCGGACAGCGCGTCGTGCAGTCCGCAGCTGGACGCGCGTAGCTGGACGTAGCTCTCCGCGAACTCGGCGAATCCCTGCCACGCGTCGGGGGAGTCGAGGGCGTGTGCGGCGCGTTCGGTCATCTCGTCGATGGTGTCGGTGAGGATCGCCGCCAGAAGGGCGTCCAGCGACGGCACGCGCCGATACAGCGTGCCGAGGCCGACGCCCGCGCGCTGCGCGATGTCGCGCGTCGTGACCGCGAGCCCGAGTTCGTCCAGTGCCTCGCGGGTGGCCGCGACCAGCCGCTCGACGTTGCGTTGGGCGTCCGCGCGCGGTCGGCCTTGGGCGAGCAGTGCTGCGACGGCGGAGTCCGGCATTCCCGCAGTCTAAACCAAGCGGGTCACACTGTTCCGCTTCTGGTAGCTTGGCAGAACCGGAACACTGTGACCCGCTTACTGGAGGTGGGGACTTGACCAAGCCGATCGGCGTCGGAATCCTCGGCGCGAACCCGGACCGAGGGTGGGCCGGGCGGGCGCACATTCCCGCGATCGCCGCGTCGCCTGACTTCTCTCTCGCCGCGGTCGCGACGACTCGCACCAGCAGCGCGGAAGAAGCTCGCACCCGCTTCGGTGCGCGGCACGCCTTCACCGATGCCCGAAGTCTTGCCGAGCATCCGGACGTTGACCTGGTTGTCGTCACGGTGAAAGTGCCCGCGCATGTGGAGCTGGTGACGGCCGCGCTGGAGGCGGGCAAACACGTCTACTGCGAGTGGCCGTTGACGGCGACCGCGGAGGAAGCCGCCGCGCTGGCTGCCGCGGGGGAGCGGGCCGGGGTGCACACGGCGGTGGGTCTGCAGGCGCGGTTCTCGCCGGCCATCCGCCGAGCCCGGGAGATGATCGCCGAGATCGGCGCGGTGCAGTCCGCGGCCGTGTACAGCTCGCGCAGCAAGGGAAACACGCGTGACGTCCCTGGCTGGACGGCTTACACCTACGACCGTCGGGCCGGGGCGGGGCTGGTCGAAGTCCTCGGCGGGCACACGCTGGATCTGGTGCAGCACCTGCTCGGGCCGATCCGGGAGCTGACCGCCAGGACCGCGATCCGCAACGGCTCGCATCGCGTCGCCGAGACGGGGGAGCCGATCGAGGTTACGGCGCCGGACCATTTCCTCGCGCACGCCGAACTCGACGGCGGGGCAGTGGTGTCCGTTCATCTGCACGACGGGGAGGCGGCGACACCCCGGACGCGGATCGAGATCCTGGGCGCCGAAGGGGATCTCGCGCTGACTTCCGCGCCGGAGGCCGATCCGTGGGCGGCGCAGCTGCAGATCGGCAGGCTGGAGCTGCGCTTGTCGCGCCCGGAGAGTCCGGAGTGGACGGTGGTTCCGGTGAGCGAGGCCGGCGAATCGCCGATCCAGGCGGCGAACGTGGGCCGGGTCTACGAACAGCTGGCGGCGGATCTTCGCGACGGCACGCGGACGGTGCCCGACTTCGGCGTCGCCCGCCGTCTGCACGAACTACTCTCAACTGTATAACGACCTATACGGCGGGCGGTCTGTAAAGACAGAACCGTCGCGAGACACCTCAGCGAACCCGCTACTCCAGACCTCGCAAAGACGTCAAGAACGAACGATGGCCGCCCCGAAACCGGGGCGGCCATCGCGGAAAACGAACCTCAGATCAGGCCCAGCTTGCGGACCGCGTCGCGCTCCTCGGCCAGTTCGGCCACGGAGGCGTCGATGCGCGGGCGGGAGAACTCGTCGATCTCCAGGCCCTGCACGATCTCGTACTTGCCGTCCTTCGCGGTGACCGGGAAGGAGGAGATGAGGCCTTCCGGGACGCCGTAGGAGCCGTCGGAGACGACGCCGGCCGAGGTCCAGTCGCCCTCGGCGGTGCCGTTGACCCAGGTGTAGACGTGGTCGATCGCGGCCGACGCGGCGGACGCGGCGGAGGAGAGGCCGCGGGCCTCGATGATCGCGGCGCCGCGCTTGGCGACGGTCGGGATGAAGGTGTCGGCGAGCCACGCCTGGTCGTTGATGGTCTCGGCGACGTTCTTGCCGTTGACCTCGGCGTGCTGCACCGACGGGTACTGCGTGGCCGAGTGGTTGCCCCAGATCGTGACCTTCTTCAGGTCGGTCACGGCCACGTTCAGCTTCTTGGCCAGCTGGGCCAGCGCGCGGTTGTGGTCGAGGCGGGTCATCGCGGTGAAGCGCTCGGCGGGCACGTCGGGGGCGTGCGACTGGGCGATCAGGGCGTTGGTGTTGGCCGGGTTGCCGACCACCAGCACGCGGATGTCGTCGGCCGCGCCGGCGTTGATCGCCTCGCCCTGGGGCTTGAAGATGCCGCCGTTGGCCTCGAGCAGGTCGCCGCGCTCCATGCCCTTGCTGCGGGGGCGGGCCCCGACCAGAAGGCCGATGTTCGTGCCGGAGAAGGCCTGCTTCGGGTCGTCGAAGATGTCGATGCCGGCCAGCAGCGGGAACGCGCCGTCGTCCAGTTCCATCGCGGTGCCCTCAGCCGCCTTGACCGCCTGGGGGATCTCCAGGAGCCGCAGCTTCACCGGGGTGTCGGCGCCGAGCAGCTGACCGGACGCGATGCGGAACAGCAGCGCGTAGCCGATCTGGCCGGCCGCACCGGTGACGGTGACGTTGACAGGGGCTTGGGTCATTGCGCTTCTCCAGCTTGAGACGACTTTGGCTAGTACCGAGGATGCTAGCCCTACTGGCGGGCGCCGTCCGGGTGCGTCCAGTCACGGTAGTCAAGGTCACGTTCGCGGGCCGGTGCGAGCTGTCTGTCATCCGCCTTAAGTCGCGCGCCGAAGGGCGTAACTTAAGATCACGATCTCGTTGCGGGCGGCGCGGACCCGATGCCGCGGAGTTCGGTAGCGGGGCACGTGGTGGGCTGTGGTGCGGGCGCGAGCCGCCGAATCGCGCCGGAAGCCAGGGCCGGCGCGCAGTGCGGGGCGAGGCTTGAACTGTCCCAATTGCCCCGGTTTTCGGGCGTATTTTCGCCGGGTTGTCCGGACCAGCCGGGTCCGGTGGTTCTGCGTCGTGTATTTTTCTATCTTTTTTGTTGATTCGTCAATTGTCCATAATAGCTTTTGTCAACGGTTTGTTAACACGTTGCTGTGCGCAGCTAAGCAGTTACGTTGCTCCATTCAGTGGGACTCGGTGAGTAGTTCTCGCGCTACCCTGTCGAAACCCCCCACCCCCGGAAGTAATGGGAAGGAACCCATGCTTACCACAATGGCCGCTGCGCTTTTGGCGCTCTCTTCGACTATTACCCCGCATTCCTGGCCGCAGAATCCTCCGCCGGACAAAATTATCATCGACGTCGCGACCGTGAACGGGACCGGCTGCCCGCCGGACACGGCCGCGGTATCGGTTTCGGCGGACAACACGGCTTTCACCGTCACCTACAGCCAATACACCGCCCAGGTGGGCGTCGGCGCGCAGCCGACGGACTTCCGCAAGAACTGCCAGATCGGCCTGCGCGTGCACGTGCCGCAGGGCTTCACGTACGGAATCGCTTCGGCGGACTACCGCGGATTCGGGCACCTCGAAAAGGGTGCGTACGGCGTGGAACGCGCGAACTACTATTTCCAGGGAAATTCGCCGACCGCGTACGAGACGCATCGGCTGGACGGATTCTACGACAATGACTGGCAGTTCTCGGATCAGACTGACATCGACGCGATTATCTATGAACCGTGCGGCCAGGAACGCAACCTGAACATCAACACGGAATTGCGGGCGTACGCTGGCTCTTCGGACCCGGCAAAGACGACGAGCTTCCTGACGATGGACTCGACGGACGGCAGCGTCCAGACAGTTTACCACTTCGCCTGGAAGCAGTGCCCGTCAACTCGGTAGCTGTGCGGACTCGGGCCCGTGAGCGCTTCCTCGGACGCTCACGGGTCCGTCTGCGTCACGTTTTCCGTGAGCCTGCCCAGCAATGCGGCCAGTGTCGCGATCTCGTCGTCGGTGAACCCGTGGCGCATCCGCTTGTCGTGCGCGATCGCGGCGTCGGCGAGGCGGTGGAAGGTCCGTTCGCCGTATTCGGTCAGCTCGACCTGGTGCACGCGCCGGTTTTCCGGGTCGCGGGTGCGGGTGAGCAGGCCGGCGGTCTCCATGCCGTTGAGGTGGTGGGTGAGGGTCGCGCCCTGGATGCCGACGGCGTCGGCGAGTTCGCGCTGGCTGGCGTGCCGGCGGGTTTTGAGCGCGATGAGGATCTGCCAGACCGGTTGCGATCCGCCGACCTCGGCCAGTGCGCGGTCGAACGCCTGGCCCGCGGTCTTGGCGGTGCGGGCGAGGAGGACACCGAGCGGGGGCGTGGCGGGTCGGGGCACGGGGAGACGGTACCGCAGGTTCGTCGAACTCTAACCGTTTGACGACGAACGATTAGATGTCTAACGTTTGTGGTGTCTCATCAACGGGCGCTGGAGGGCATCATGGACACCGCGGAGATCGCTGAACTGGGCAAACGCTGGGCCGCCGCCGAGGTCGCGGGCGACACGGACACGCTGGGCGGCATGGTCGCCGACGAATTCCGGCTCGTCGGGCCGCTCGGATTCGTGCTGGACCGGGAGCAGTGGCTGGGCCGCTACCAGTCCGGCGCGCTGGCGACGTTGCGGCTGGATTGGCGTGATGTCGAGGTGCGCGTGCACGGGGACACGGCGATCGCGATCGGCGTGCACGATCAGGAAGCGACTCATCAGGGGAACCGCGTCGACGGCACGTTCCGGGCGACGCATGTGCTTGTCCGCGGCGAAGGCGGGTGGCGGATCGCGGGGATGCACCTCAGTCCGATGGGTGAGCCGCCTGCTTTTGCCCGCTGATCTGGGGGTGGCAATGCGTGGTGCGCCGGGAGAGGTGTGACGGAGCACCGCAATCTCGCGTCGTTGGGCGCAGTTCGCCTCGTTGGAGAGCCCTGCGATGGGCGGGCGCGGAGGTGCGGTCCGTGGGCGGCACCTTCACGGACCGGCGGCGGCCGCCCCGCGGTGTTCGCTCGCTGTGGCAGCGGTTCCGGATCGGGACGGGGTCAGGGTTTTCGCCACAAGTGGACGGTCGTGTCCGCTGTCGAACCGGACGTGGTGGCGAGGGTTTTGCCGTCCGGGCTGACCGCGACGTTGAGGATTCCGGGGAGACCGGCTCCGTCCTGCTTGCCGTCGAGGTCTCGGATCGTGACGGTGCCCGTCGCGATCGCGACGAGGTGTTGGTCGTCCAGTCCGGGGACAGCCATGATGAGGAAGGCCTCTTTCATCTCTCCGTTTCCGGGATCCTGGGACAGGGAAAAGACCGGGCGGATCTCCTGGTGCGTGGCGGTGTCCCACTGCCGCACCTTCGGCGCTGAGCCGGTCGTGCCGCCGGAGGTGGTGATCAGCGTCCGGCCGTCGGGCCGGAAGGCGAAGCAGCAGATCTGCTCGGTTTCGGCGAAGACGATCGGGTTTCCCTTCATCCGGAGCGAAGCCGTGTCCCACAGGCTGAGCTGACTCGTGTGGGCGGAGTGGCCGTCCCACTGGTAGACGGCGAGGGTGCGGCCGTCGGGACTGAACTCCGAGCTCCGGAAGGCGGCCGGTGTTTCGATGCTGCCGATGCGGGTGCGGTCGGCGACCCGCCACAGGTCGAGCCTGCGCGGGGAGTCCATCGGCACCGCCGCGACGCCGCCGTCGGAGCTGAGCGCGGGCCAGGCGCCGTCGCGGTCGATGTTGTCGAGCACGAGGGGTTCGCCGATTTCCCGGCCGGTTCGCGGGTCCCAGGTTTGCGCCGTGAACTGCTTCTCTTTGACCCGCGAGGCGACGAGGGCGCTGCCGTCGGGGCGGAATGCCAGACCGGCCACGCCCGCGTTGGGGAAGGGGCCGAGGCGCGGGCCGACCGGTTTGCGGGTCGCGACGTCGAGGACGTCGAGGGTGAAGTCGGTGTTCGCCGTGGCCAGCAGCCGGCTGTCGTGGCTGAACTTGAGGAACTGCGGATGTCCGTGTGCGGTGAGGAAGCCGGATTCGACGAGCGGCGGCTGGGGTGCGGGAGGAGGTGCGGGAGTTCCCGGCCAGGCGAGCCAGACGGCCAGCCCGGCGATCACCAGGGCGAGCGCGCCGATCAGGATTCCCCGGCGCGGCACCGGACGTCGCGGAGGCGTCGGGGTTTCCGAGACCTGGTAGATCACTGAGTCGTCCGGTGGCATCGGCTGGCCGTCGAGGAACTGGGCCAGTTCGGCGGTGCGCTCGGCGATGAGCTTCTCGACAGCGGGCGGCCACGGCTCGGCCGACGGCCCGATTGCTTCGAGGAGTTCGGCGGCGGTGGGCCGGTCGGCCGGGTTTTCCGCGAGACACGGGCGGAGCGCCTCGGGAAGCGCGGACTGCGCGGCGAGAAGCGTGCCGAGCGCGAACAGGTCGTCGGCCGGGTCGTCGCCGGTTGCGCGGGCGATGAGCCTTGCTCCGCTGCTGGTGAGCCGGACGTGCGACGGTGTCAGTTGTCCGTGCGCGAGTCCGGCGCTGTGGAGCTGGGTCAAGTCGGCCGCGATTCCGGCGGCCAGCCGGAGCACCGCCGGTTCGGGCAGCGTGTCGCCCACGTCCCGCAGCGAGGGGCCGGGCACGAACTCTTGCGCCCACCAAGGCAGGGCCGCGTCCGGATCGGCCTCGAGCACCGCGCTCAACGCCGCGGCTTCGGCGGATTGCCGGTTCGCCAGCGTGAGCGAGACCAGCCGGTCGTCCGGCCCGCTGCCGAGCAGCACCCGGGTCGTCTCGTCCCGAGTCACCTCCGCGAGCACCCGGTACTGCCCGATCCAGAGCGGATCGTCGACGGCCGGTCTTCTCATCAGCTGCCTCCCCAGAAAGCTGTCCGAGAAGGAAGATCTTGCCAGCTGCGCGGCCGGGCCCGGTACGGGCGGGCAGAGTTTCCCGCCGTCGCGGGCATTCCCGGGGCGGGGAGTGCTTGAATGCGATCATGGTCGCACTTCGCACTCTGGGCTCATCCGACCTCGCCGTCTCCCCGCTGTGCCTCGGCGGGAACGTGTTCGGCTGGACCGCCGACGAAACGGCGTCGTTCGCGGTGCTGGACGCCTACGCCGAGGCGGGCGGGAACTTCCTCGACACCGCCGATTCGTACATCTATCAGTTCCCGGGCAACGAGCCCGGGCAGTCCGAGACGATCATCGCCAGGTGGCTCGCCGCGCGCGGCAACCGGGACGACGTGGTGGTCGCGACGAAGGTCGGGGACAGCCCGCAGTTCAAGGGGCTCGCTCCGGCGAACATCAAGGCCGCGGCCGAGGAATCGCTGCGGCGGCTGGGGACCGACCGGATCGACCTGTACTACACGCATTTCGACGACGAGTCCGTTCCGGTCGGGGACATCGTCGCCGCGCTCGACGAGCTGGTGAAGGAAGGCAAGGTCCGCGCGATCGCGACGTCGAACATCAGCCCGGAACGGCTCGCCGCGTCGCTGGAGTTCTCCGACCGCGAGGGGCTGGCGAAGTATGTCGCGCTGCAGCCGAAGTACAACCTCGTCGCGCGGGAGTACGAGAGCGAGCGGCGGGGGATCGTGGAGCGGCACGGGCTGGCCTGCGTCCCGTATTTCGGTCTGGCGTCGGGGTTCCTGACCGGCAAGTACCGGCCCGGCCAGCAGGTGGACAACATCCGCAACATGCCCGGTCTCGCGGGCGGCTACGCGGACACCGAGCACGGCGTGAAGGTGCTGGCGGCGCTGGAGGAGGTCGCGAAGGCGCGCGGCGCGGAGATGCCGACGGTCGCGCTGGCCTGGCTCGCGCAGCAGCCGACGGTGGCCGCGCCGATCGCGTCCGCGCGCACGGTCGAGCAGGTTCCGGCGCTGGTCGCGATGCAGGACGTGGAGCTGAACGACGACGAGCTGCGGATCCTCGACGCCGCCTCCGCGTAGGTCAGCTGTGGCGCGGCGGGTCCTGCGCGCCGACGCCCAGCACGCGGCCGAGCGCGATGAGTCCCTCGTCGAGGTGGCTCATGCTGGACAGCACCGCGCGGGTTTCGGCCTCGTCGATCCGGTCGGCGACCGGGGTGCCGTCGTCGCGGACGAGCTTGCGCAGCCGCGTGCTTCCCGGGTTGCTGACCGCTTCGTGCACGAGGTCGACGTTCGCGATGATCCGGCCGGCGAACTGGTCCAATCGTTCCGAGACCGGGCCGGCGAGCTGGCCGGGCTGCGCGCGGGCGGCCACGTGCCGGGCGCGGAAGGCGATGCCCTCCAACGTGGTCAGGACGTGCCAGCCGTAGTCGCGGCGGGCGCTGCGCAGGTTGATCGGGTGGGTGAGCGGTTCGATCGTCAGCCGCACCTGCTCGACCGCCTTGTCCAGGTCGCGGGACATCTCGATGATGTTCACGTTCTCCCGGCCGGACAGCAGCGTCGCCGCGGATTCGACGAACTCGTGCAGTTCGTCCAGCGCGATGGCGATGTCGTCGAGCATCACCGCGCGGGTGCGGACCGGCAGCACCACCACGGCGGCGAGCAGCCCGCACGCCGCGCCGACCGCGGTTTCGGCGACGCGGATCCACAGCACTTCGATGCTGAACGTGCCGAGCAGGCTGTAGAGCAAGCCGAGCATGCTCGTCACGAAGAACGCCATCAGGAACTGCGAAACCCGCGCGGTGTAGACCATGCCGAAGACGCAGACCAGCAGCAGCGCGAGGATCGCCGGCGTGTTGCCGCTGACCAGCAGCGCGAGCGCGACGCCGCCGACGATCCCCAGCAGCGTCCCGCCGGTGCGGCGCATGCCTTTCACGAACCGCGCGCCGGCGCTGGACGTGCCGATGAAAACGACGAACACCGTCAGCACCGCCCAATACCAGCGTTGCGGCGAGATCAGCTGCCCGGCCAGGACGGCGAGCCCGCCGCCCAGCACGGCCTGGATCGCGCCGCGCGTCTGGTTGTCGTAGGCGAACGCCTTGGTCGGTTCGTCTTCCTCGTCCTCTTCGACGGGGAAGTCCACTCCTTCCTGGAGGCTGGCGATGCGCTGCGCCCGGTCGTCCGCCACGGCCAGTTCGGCGATCGCACGGCGGACTCCGTCGCCGGGGTGCGCGCGTTCGTCGATCCGGCTGCCTTCCACGAGCATCCGGCTGTACTCGCCGGTCTGGCTGATCAGCGGCAGATCGCGCGGATCGCGTTCCATCAGCGACCGGAACCGGGACAGCCGCGCCACGAGATCGTCCGCGACGCCCTCGGGCAACGGCTGCGAGCACGTCCGCCGCACAGTGATGACCAGCCACTGCACGGCCAGCTCCACCTCGATGACCCGGCGGCGCAGCTGGTCGGCGCGGCGGTCGTCGACCACGTCGGGCGCGTGGTCCTCGATCAGCAGGACCACCTCGTGCAGCCGTTCCACCGAGGTGCGGATCTGCCGGTTGCTGCGATCCGAACCGCCGGAGGAGATGTATGCCTCGGTCGCGCGCACCGCGGCGCCGAGCCGTGCGCGGAACGCCTGCCGGTAGCGGATCAGCTCGCTTTCGGCGTTGCGGCGCAAGAGAAGGAACCGCACGACAGCGTTCGCGGCGACACCGATCGCCAGCGCGATCAGGAGGTGCGGCACCTGTGCGAGGTGCGCCTGCAGGAACATCGGGAAGAAGAACAGGAAGAACGCCATCGACCCGAGCGCGATGCCGCGCGCGCCGAACCGCTGCACGTACACCGCTACGAAGATCAGCAGCACGAACACGACGCTGTCGAGCGGCGCGTAGGCGGAGCCGAAACAGGCGGCGGTGATCGACGCGGCCCCGACCACGAGCGCCAGCAGCAGCGTGACGGCCTGGCCGCCGCTGGTCGCGTCGTTGACGGTGAAGGCGCTCATCATCGCCGCGATGGCCGCGACGAGCGTGGTGGTGAGCGGGAAATGCAGCGGCTGCATCGCGAGGACCGCGATCACGATGCCGAGCACCGCCGACGCGGCGAGCCGCAGCCGGACGAGACCGGGGTCGGCGGCCGCCAGCCGGTCGAGGAAGGCGTTGCGTACGTCGGTGATCATCGGGCCAGCAGCTCCCACTGGGCGAGGGCGACGCGCCGCCGGGTCGAGGCGCGGACCCGCAGCCGGTAGTGCCGGCACGCGGCAGGATCGGAGAGCGCGAACGGCCGGGTCTGGCGCCGCCAGCGGAACACTTCGCCGGAGCGTTCGTCCAGGGTCCGCCACTGGTGTCCGTCGTCGGAGCCTTCGAGCACCCAGTCCCGCGGATCGCCCGCGCTGGCGCCGGAGGTGAGCGTGTAGAGGACGACTTCGCGCGGTTCGCCTTCGGTGGTGAAGGAGATGGTGGGCCTGGGCGTGCGGAAGACGGCCTGGGTGCGGCTGGTGTTGTCGGTCAAAGCGGCGAGCCCGGTGCCGGTCAGGTCGCTGAGCGGCGCGGGGGCGACCGGGGCGACCGGTTCTGCGCCCCAATCACCGGGCTCGGCGCGGACGTCGAACTCCAGCACCGCGCCGCGCGCGAGGACCGCGTGCGCGAGGGTGGCCGAAGGGTGCGGTTCGCCGTCGACAGTCAGACCGTGCACGTACGGCGTGTCGGCTTCGCTGTCGGCGCTCGCGGCGCGGGGTGCTCGGATCACCAGGTCCTTTCCGTTCTCGAGGTGCACGGTGGCGGAGCGGAACAGCGGCGCGCACACCGCGTACCGCGGGCTGCCGACGGTCAACGGGTAGAGACCGAGGGCGGTGAAGACATACCAGGCCGACATTTCGCCGTTGTCCTCGTCCCCGGGATAGCCCTGGCCGAGTTCGCTGCCGAGGTAGAGCCGGCGCAACACCTCGCGGACGGTGCGCTGCAGTTTCGCCTGCGCTCCGGCGAAGGCGTAGACGAACGGGATGTGGTGCGAGGGCTGGTTGGAATGCCCGTATTGGCCCATCCGCACGTCGCGAGCCTCGGTCATTTCGTGGATCCGGCCGCCCTGTCCGGTCTCCGGAGTCCGGAAGAACTCGTCGAGTTTCGCCTCGAGAGCTTTGCCGCCGCCGTGGAGCGCGGCGAGGCCGGGGCCGTCGTGCGGCACGGAGAACGCGGTGTTCCAGCCGTTGGTCTCCACGTAATCCGGGCCCCACACCGTGGGGTCAAATCCTTCAGCCGAGTGCCGCCAGCCGCCGTCGAGAGCGCGGCCCTGGAAGAAGCCGATCCGCGCGTCGAAGTGGTTGGCGTAGTGCTGGGCGCGCTGACGGAAGTAGACGGCGTTGTCGGCGAACCGGCGGGCTCGCGCGCCGCCGCTTTCCCGGGCGAGCGCGTCGGACAGATTGGCCAGGCCGAAGTCGTTGAGGCAGCCTTCGAGCGCCCAGGACAGGCCGCCGCGCGTCGAGGCCGGGGTGTAGCCGAGGAACGCGGAGCGGTCGAGTCCCTTGCGGCCGACGCCCGCGCGCGGCGGGGTGACGGTGGCGTTCTTGAGCGCTGCGTCGTAGGCGGCTTCGACGTCGAAGTTCGTGACGCCTTTCAGGTACGCGTCGGCGAACGCGACGTCGGAGCTGGTGCCGGTCATCAGGTCGGCGTAGCCGGGGGAGGACCACCGGGAGATCCAGCCGCCTTCGCGGTACTGCTGCACGAAGCCGTCGATCATCCGGCCGCACTGGCGCGGCGCGAGCAGCGCGTACGCGGGCCAGACGGTGCGGTAGGTGTCCCAGAAGCCGTTGTTGACGTACAGCTCGCCGTCGACGACCTTCGCGCCGGTGCGCCGCCGCGTGCTCGGCCGGAGACTCCGCACGACCGGGCTCGCGTGCCGGATGCCGCGCGGGGTGTTCTCGTGCGCGACGTTCGGGTACAGGAACATGCGGTAGAGGCAGGAGTAGAAGGTGGTCAGCTCGTCCTCGGACGCGCCTTCCAGTTCGACCCGCCCGAGCACCTCCTGCCAGCGTTCCCGGGCGTTGTCTCGCACCTCGTCGAACGTCGTGCCCGCCGGGATTTCCAGCGTCAGGTTCCGTTTCGCCTGCGCGAGACTGATCAGCGACGTCGCGATCCGCAGCGTCACCTCCGGCGCGGCGAACTCCAGGCTCCCGGTCACCGTCCGCCAGAACGGCCGCCGGATCCGCCCGCCTCCGACCGGGCGTTGATCAGCCTCGGCGTACACGAACATCCGCCGCGCGCCGGTCGACAGCCCGCTCCGCACCCACGTGTGCCCGGTGACGACCCCGCGTTCGGCGTCGATCCGGAGACCGCCGCGGTTGCGGGCGTTGTCGAACAGCACCCAGCCGCGGCCGTCGGGGAAGGCGAACCGGAACATCGCCGCGTGCTCGGACGGTGCGACTTCGGCGGTGATGCCCGTGCGAAACCGCACCCGGTAATGGTGCGGCCGGTCGGTCTCGTCGTCGTGGCCGAACGCCAGCGAACGCCGCACGCGGTCCAGCTCGACCGGTCCGGCGCCGGGCATCAGGTGGAAAGTGTGCCGGTCGCCCATCCACGGACTCGGCTGATGACTGAGCCCGAACGCCTGCAGCCGCGGCTCGTTCCGCGCGTCGTTGTGCCGGTGGTAGGAGTAGAACCAGTTCAGCGCCCGGGCGTCGGTGACCGGGGTCCAGAAGTTGAACCCGTGCGGGACCGCGGTGGCCGGGAAGGTGTTGCCGCGCGAGAACTCGCTGCCGGAATGCGTGCCGCGAGTGGTGCGGACCCAGTCGACCGGGTCGTTGTGCTGCGGCGGATGCTCGGCGATCCGGACGTCGTCCAGCCAGCCCGTCGCGTCGGAGCCTGCCGTCAGCAGGATCCGCCGCACCCTTCGTCCCGCGAACGCTTTCAGCGGACGGCGCACCAGGTTCCACTGGTCGACGCAGAGTTTCTTCGGCTCGGGGGAGAACCCGGCGCGGCTGCCGTCGTCGAACTCGACGTCGAGCGCCACGTGCGTGCTGCGATAGCTCGGGACCGGACCGTCGGAGGCGGGGAAGACCACATACGACAGTGCACTGTGGTCAGTGACCGGAACGTCCACCTCGAACAGCGTCACGGGCGGCCCGGCCTGGTAGCGCAAGGCTTTCGCCCCGGTGAACCCGACACCGGTCTTCGCGGTCGGCGACCGCCGCGGCCCGCTGTCCACCCGCGCCCCCGCGAGCGGCTGCGGATCGCCCGCTTCGAACGAGGAGAAGAACGCAGCCGTGGTCACGGCCCCCACGGTAATCGCTCCCGCACCGGCGGTGCCGGATCAGCTCGCGGTGAGCCGGATCAACCCCGCGTCGGTGGACGTGAACCCGCAGGCTCCGAAGTAGAACGGGCGGAGATGCGGCTCGAAGTCCACGTGCAGCCACTCGCAACCCGCGTCCGTCGCGGCGTCGCGCGCCCGGCGGACGAGTTCGGTGCCGATGCCGCGGTGCTGCCAGTCCGCGTGGACCTTCGGGTCGAGCAGGAACGCGTGGTCCGCGCCGTCCCAGGCCAGGTTCGCGAAGCCGACCAGTTCGGTGCCGTCGTGCGCGCTGACCCAGCCGAGACTGTGGTGCTTCGCGCGGTCCCACCAGCCGGATTCGGCGTGGCCGCCGTGGGCTTCGGTGAGGGTGACCAGTTGGGCGTCGGTGAGGGTGGCGCGCCAGGAGTAGTTGATCTTCATGGGCCGACGCTCCCATGGGCCCGGGCGCGGGAGCCAGCCAATAAACTGGCGCGGCGATGAAACACGTCAGAGTGGAAGCGACCGGGACGGGCAACTACCTCGATCCTCGCGCGTATCTCGGCCTGCTGCCCACACTCTCGGCCGAGCGTCCTCCCGGCGCGCGAGCATTCGCCGCCGACCCGGACCACTACGACTTCCACGGCCCGCGGTGCGTCAAGGACCTCGTGCTCGACACGCTGCAGCACGGAACCGCGGACGGCGAGGATTGGCTGCAGCTCGGCTTCCGGCACAACTGCTGGAAACACGAAGAAGACCTGAGCATCCGCTACGTCGGGCTCAGCACCCTCACGCCCGACCCGGCCGACTGGACCGGCTTCGGCCCGGTCACGCTGGACGAAATCCTGCCCTGCGTACACGGCTGCAGCCACGAGATCGGCTTCATCGGCGGAGCCCTCACGGTCGTCAGCCGCGACTTGACCGCGACCTGGACCGAAGCCGACTGCCCGGACAACTAGCCGCCCCGCCGATACGCCGCAGGCCAGGAACCCGGAACGAATCCGAGCCCCTGGCCTGCGGCTGTCTACCGGGAACCGATCAGAACTGCGCGCACTGCCCCGCGGAAGGCCCGCGAACAGTATTGGCGAGCTGATGATCGGTCGGGGCAGGGGAGTTGCCCGTGCACGCCAGCGGCCCGCCCACCGTGCTGCTCGCGATCAACGGCCCCTGGTTCCCCGTCAGGTTGACCGGGCCCGAGATGTCCGTCAGCTCGATCGACACCGGCCCGGTGGAGCCGGTGATCGACACCGGACCCGCCACCTTCGTCCGGTTCAGCACCACCTGCGCCGCACCGGCCGCTGACACCGGACCGGTGATCTGGCCGCCGCGCACGATCAGCGAAGCGCCGCGCGCCACGTTCACCGGGCCGGACACCGTGGCGCCGTTCAGGCACACCACACCGCTCGACACGGTCAGCGGGCCGTTCTGCACGCCGGTCAGCGTTTTGCCGCACGAGGCGTCCGGGCGGCCCAGCAGTTCGAACTCCGCCAGCGTCGCCGGACCGCCGGTGGTCGCGGTGACCTCGAGCCGGTAGTAGGCGTAGTGCGCCGGGTTCTTCACCGCGAACGCCCGGGTCTGCTGCCGCCACTGGAAGGACTGGTCGGTCTGCTGATCGGCGACCGTCCAGTTCTTCCCGTCGTACGAACCCTTCAGCGTCCAACTCTTCGCATCACCCGCACCAGTGCCGGAGGTGAGCGTGTAGTGCGTGACCGCCTCGTCCGTCGACTTCAGCTGGTACTGCACCGCACCCGTAACCTTCGCCTGCGTGCGCGAAGTGTTGTCCACCAACGCCGACGCGTCCGAACCGTCCGAAGTGGACAGCGTGCCCAGTCCCGGACCGGTCTCGTCGTGCAGCGGCGTCGGCACCGCGTCGCCCGTGGTGATCGACTTCGGCGCGTCGCCCGCACCAGTGCCCCACGTCGACGGGTTCGGGCCCATGTCGAAGTCGAGCGTGGCGCCGTGGGCGAGCACGTCGTGCGGCAGCGACGTCGACGTCCAGTTCTTCCCGTTGACCTTCAGGCCCTGGACGTAGACGTTCTTCGCCGAGTTCTTCGGCGCGTTGATCACCAGGTCCCCGCCGGGCAGGTGCACGGTCGCCTTGGTGAACAGCGGCGACCCGATCGCGTAATCCGGGCTGCCCATCTGCAGCGGGTAGAAGCCCAGCGAGCTGAACACGTACCACGCGGACATCTCGCCGTTGTCCTCGTCGCCCGCGTAGCCCTGGCCCAACTCGCTGCCGGTGTACAGCCGCGACACCGCTTCGCGCACCTTCGCCTGCGTCTTCGCCGGCTGGCCCGCGTAGTCGTACATGTAGAGGATGTGGTGCGAGGGCTGGTTGGAGTGGCCGTACTGGCCCATCCGCACGTCCCGCGCCTCCCGCATCTCGTGGATCACGCCGCCGTAGCTGCCCGGGTAGTTCGCGGTCTCCTGGTCGGCGAAGAACTGGTCGAGCTTGGCGCCCAGCTTGTCCTTGCCGCCGTAGAGATTCGCCAGGCCCTGCCCGTCCTGCGGCACGGTGAAGGCCATGTTCCAGCCGTCGGTCTCGGTGTAGTCCCCGCCCCACACCCGCGGGTCGTAGGAGGCCTTGTCCTTGGTGAACTTCCCGCTCGCGTCCTTGCCCTGGAAGAACCCGGTGCTCGGGTCGAACAGGTTCACGTACTGCTGCGCCCGGCTCGTGAAGTACTGGTAGTTCTCCAGGTACTCCGCCTTGCGCGGGTCGTTCGCCGCGGCCGTGTCGTACAGCTTCTTCGACAGGTTAGCGATGCCGAAGTCGTTGACGTAGCCCTCGATCGCCCACGAGAAACCCTCGCCGGTCGAGTTCGGCGTGTAGCCCAGGAACTCCGACTGGTCCAGCCCCTTGCGGCCGACCGCCGAGTTCGGCGGCGTCACCGTCGCGTTCTTCAGCGCCGCGTCGTAGGCCGACTTGACGTCGAAGTTCGTCACGCCCTTCTGGTACGCGTCAGCGAACGCGACGTCCGAGCTCGTGCCGGTCATCAGGTCCGCGTAACCGGGGGAGGACCAGCGCGCGATCCAGCCGCCGTCGCGGTACTGCTGCACGAAACCGTCCACCATCTTGCCCGCCATGTCCGGCGTGAGCAGCGAATACGCCGGCCACGTCGTGCGGTAGGTGTCCCAGAAACCGTTGTTCACATAGGTCTGGCCGTCGACGATCTTCGACCCGGTCTGCGTCGCGGTGTCCGTGCCGGTCTTCGGCGAAACCGGGCTCGCGTACTGGTACTTCGGCGCTTTCTTCGTGCCGACGTTCTCGAAACCCTCGTTCGGGTACAAGAACAACCGGTACAGGTTGGAGTACAGCGTCTCCATCTGGTCCTTCGACGCGCCCTGCACCTCGATCACGCCGAGCTGCTTGTCCCACGCCTGCTGCGCAGCGTCCCGCACCGCGTCGAACCCGGCGTTCGGCGCGATCTCCTGCTCCAGGTTCTTCTTGGCCTGGTCCACGCTGATCAGCGACGTCGCGATCCGCATCGTCACCGTCTTGTCCGCACCCGCGGCGAACCGCAGATACCCGGTCACGTTGTCCCGGTTCTGCCCGGTCAGCTTGCCGCCGGTGGTGACGGGCTTGTCGAACGTCGCGTACACGAACATCCGCCCGGCGCCCGCGGACAGCCCGCTCTTCGCGTCGGAGTACCCGCTGAGCGTGCCGTGCGCCGGGTCGAGCGTGAGCCCGCCGGAGTTGTTGACGTTGTCGAAGATCAGGCTGGAATCGTTGCCCGGGAAGGAGAACCGCATCATCGCCGCGTGATCCGCCGGCGCGATCTCGGTCTTGATCCCGTTCTGGAACGTGACGCCGTAGTAGTGCGCCCGCGCCACCTCGTCGTCGTGCGTGAACGGCAGCGCCCGCTTGTCGCGGTTCGCGTCCGGCACCCCGCTCGCCGCCGACGGCATCACCTGGAAGCTCTGCCGGTCGCCCATCCACGGGCTCGGCTCGTGGCTCACGCTGAACGCCTGCAATGCGGGAAGATTGTCCGCGTTGTTCTGCGAGTGGTAGTTGTACAGCCAGCTCGCCGAACCCGCGTCCGTCACCGGCGTCCAGAAGTTGAACCCGTGCGGCACCGCGGTCGCCGGGAAGTTGTTGCCCCGGGAGAACGTGCCGTTCGCCATCGTGCCGCGCGTGGTGAGCACGTTGTCGCTGGGCCGGGTGCTGGCCGGCGGCGTCGGCGTCGCGGAGATCTTCAGATCGTCCAGCCAGCCCGCGAACTGCGCCGGGCCGTTCGCGTTGTCGTAGCCGATCGCGATCCGGTCGATCGTCTTGCCCGCGGCGACCCGCCCGATCGCCGAACGCACCAGGTTCCACTGGTTCGCGTACAGGACCTTGCTCGCGCCCTGGCCCTCCGGCGTCAGCGGGAACCCGTACTGGTCGGTCGCGCCGAGATCGCGCAGATGCGTGCCGTCGGTGAAGTCGAGGTCGACCGCGACGTTCGTGCTCGGGTACTTCAGATCGCCCTCGACGAACTGCGGCTGCACCTTGTAGGACAGCTCGGTCGTCCCGGTCACCGGGATGTCGACGTCGTAGACCTTGTTGTAGGAGTACCCGTGCCCGGCCTTGGGCTGGCTGCCGGAATACCGGAACGCCTTCTTGCCGGTGAACCCGACCCGGTTCTTGTTGGTGTAGCCCGAATTCGGGCCCGAGTCCACCACGCTGCGCATGTTCGGCAGCGGCGGCGGGGCCGGATCGTCGTTGGCCAGCAGCAGCTCCGAGAACTGCATGATGTCGTCGCCGTGATTGCGCGTGACGTCCATCCGGTAGTACCGGTACGCGTCGCTCGGCGCGGACAGCTTGTAGTCGTTCTGCTGGAACCGCTTGTCGAACGACTGGCCCGACTGCTTGTCCAGATCGGTCCACTGCTGCCCGTCGTTCGAGCCCCGCAGCGTCCAGTCCTGCGGGTCGCGGCCGGGCGCGTCGTTGGCCGAGGACACCGCGTAGTGCGTGATCTTCGTCGGCTCCGACAACGTGAACGTCACCGACGCGGTCGGATCCCACGACAGCCACTTCGTGCCGGTGCTGCCGTCGATCAGGTTCGCGGCGACCTCGCCGCCGCCGGTGTTCTCGCTGGTCGCGCTGATGTCGGTGACCTTGCCCCGGATGTCGCCGGGGATCGCGGTCCCGTTCGCGCCGTCGACGCCCGAAGCCCGCGGCTTCCCGGCGGAATCGGTGTCGACGGCGTCCTGCGTCGGTTGCGGGTCGGTCGGCTCGAACGAAGAAACGAAGTCCGGCGGGGCGGCCTCGCCCGGCGCGGCACCGGCCGCGGCGGGAAGGACGACCAGGCCCGCCGCCGCCACAGCCACGGCGAGCACGACGTGGAACGGTCTGGCGCTTCGGGGCATCATTGCTCCCAGTTCGTCAGGGGGGATCAGGGATCGGGACTCGGGGCCCCGGAAGCTCAACTCGCGGGTGACATCGATGTCAAGGCCGCCCCGCAAACCTGACCGGAAACGGACAACCGCCGGGCGCCGCCGCTGCGGCAACCGGGTGGCGCCCGCACGGCCAGTCGAGCGCACCGGCGCCCGGGCCCGGCGGGTATAACAGAGTCCATGCCAGACGACGCCATCGATCCCGACGAGGAAGCCCGCCGCCGGGCCGGACTCGCACTCGCCAACGGTGACCCCACCGGGTGGTTCGAGCCCCTGTACGCGGCCGCGGAAGCCGGAGAGGCCGTCCTGCCGTGGTACCGCGGCAGGCCCTCGCCGGACCTCGCCGCCTGGATCGAGGGGCGGCCCGGCGCCGGCCGCCGCGCCCTCGTCGTCGGCTGCGGGATGGCCGACGACGCCGAACTCCTCGCCGCCTCCGGCTACGAGACCTCCGCCTTCGACGTCTCGCCCAGCGCGATCAAAGCGGTGCTCAACCGGTTCCCGGACACCGTCGTCTCCTACCGCACCGCGGACCTGCTCACCCCGCCCGCGGAATTCCACTACGCGTTCGACCTGGTCGTGGAGATCATGACCGTCCAGTCGATGCCCAAGGACGTCCACGACCCGGCCATCGCCTCGGTCTCCGGCTTCGTGGCGCCCGGCGGGACGCTCGTCGTCGGCGCGGTCGCCGAGGAAAGCATCGACCTCGACACCTGGGACGGGCCGCCGTGGCCGCTCAGCAAAGCCGAGGTCGAATCCTTCGGCCGCGACGGCGTCACCCTCGCCTCGCTGGAACGCGTCCGCGAGGACCGCTGGTGGGCGGAGTTCACCCGCTGATGCCCGAGGACCGTCCCGCGACAAGCCACGAACGCCAGGCAGGCCGTCCGTGGGACGAGTCCTATCAGGACGGTCCGGCCCCGTGGGACCTCGAACGCCCGCAACCGGCGATCGCCGAGCTCGCCGCCGAGGGCGCGTTCCGCGGCACGGTCCTCGACGCCGGATGCGGAACCGGCGAGAACGCGCTGCACCTCGCCGCGGCCGGACTGTCCATTGTGGGCATCGACGTCGCGGAAACCGCGGTGGCGCAAGCGAAAGAGAAGGCCCGCGTCCGAGGTCTCTCCGCCGAGTTCGCGGTCGGCGACGCGTTCCGGCTGTCCACGCTGAACCGGACCTTCGACACAGTCCTCGACTGCGGGCTGTTCCACACCTTCGACGCTCAGGAACGCCGGACCTACGCCGCCAGCCTCGCGTCCGTCACCGAACCGGGCGCGAGGCTGCACGTCCTGTGCTTCCGCGACACGGACGGGGACGCCGGTCCGCACCCGGTCACGCGAGCCGAACTGGAAGCGCCGTTCCAACGAGAAACCGGTTGGCAGCTCGAAACCCTGCGAGACAGCAAGATTGTCGCCAGGTTCGCGCCGGACGGTCTTCCAGCCTGGCTGGCGACCGTCCAGCGCGTCACTCCCTGAACCTCAGCAGGACTCCAGGAACCGCGTCAGCACCCGCGTCCCGAACCGCAGCCCGTCCACCGGCACCCGCTCGTCCACGCCGTGCGCCATCGCCCGGTACGGGAACCCTTCCGGCAAAGCCAGGGGAGCGAAGCCGTAACACGCCATCCCCAGCTGGGTGAACGCTTTCGCGTCCGTTCCGCCGCCCATGCAGTACGGCACCACGACCGCCTCCGGATCCTCCGCCCGCAGCGCCGCCGCCATCGCGTCGAACCACGGCGAATCCACCGGAGCCTGCACCGGCGGCTGATGCGCCACGAATTCCCGCGTGACACCCTCGCCCAGCAACGAATCCAGCACCGCGAACAGCTCGTCCTCGGTGCCCGGCAGCACCCGGACGTCGACCTGCGCGCTCGCCTTCGACGGGATCACGTTCACCTTGTACCCGGCGTCGAGCATCGTCGGCGTGGTGCTGTTGCGCACCGTCGGCACCACCAGCGACCCGGCCGTCCCCAGCCGCGCCACCGTTTCGTCGACCGCCTCGCCGGACGAAAGATCCACCGGCACGCCCAACGCGGCGCCGGTCCGTTCCAGGAACGCGCGCACCGTCGGCGTCAGCTGCACCGGCCAGCGGTGGTCCGCGATCCGCTGCAGCGCCCCGACCAGTCGCACGACCGCGTTCTCCGAATTCGGCCGCGACCCGTGCCCGGCCCGCCCGGTCGCGGTGAGCCGCAGGTGCGCGGTCCCGCGCTCCGCGGTGCCGACCGGGTACAGCCGCACTTTCCGGCCGTCCGCGGCGGGCACGTGATAGCTGTACCCGCCGGACTCGCTGATCGCCGCCGCGCAGCCCTCGAACAGGTCCGCGTGCTCCTTGACCAGCCAGTGCGCGCCGTAGTCGCCGCGGTCCTCCTCGTCGGCGACGAACGCCAGCACGAGATCCCGCCGCGGCCGCAGCCCGGACGCGACGGCGGCCAGCACCATCGCGCAGAAATCCTTCATGTCGACCGCGCCCCGGCCCCACAGGAACCCGTCGCGGACCTCGCCGGAGAACGGCGGTACAGACCAATCGGCCGCGGCCGCGGGCACCACGTCCAGATGCCCCTGCACGAGCAGCGCGGGCAGTGTCGGATCGGTGCCCGGGATCCGCGCGATGACATTCGACCGCTGCGGTTCGGACTCCAGAATCCGCGCCGAAACCCCGTGCTGGCCCAGGAATTCGGCGACGTACTCGGCGGCCAGGCGTTCGCCCGCGGCCTCGCCGTCGCCCCAGTTGGTGGTGTCGAACCGGATCAGGTCCGCGCACAGCGAAACAACGTCGACCTCAGCCATAAATGCCCTGCACCGCCCCTGCCGCGATGGCCGTGACCACCTTGAACGCCTTCATCGCCTCGGTCATGCTCGGCGCCTCGAACGCGACGCGGCGCGTCCCGGTCTGCTCCACGGTCGGGATCACCGCGGTCGCCTGCGCCAGATGGCTCGCGTCGAACTCGACCTCGATCCGGTGCCGCCCCGGCGTGCGCTCGGCCCGCCCGGCCAGCGCCATCGACTCCCGCGCGCCGGTTTCCAGCAGCTTCGCCGTGCGCGCCGGCGGCAGGCAGATCGCCGCGTACCGGCTCACGCATTCCTTGACCTGCACCAGTTCCGCGTCCGGCGCGTAGTCGCGCGCGTCCTCGCAGGTCTGGTCGTCGCCGCTGACCAGCAGCACCGGCACGCCGTACTCGGCCGCCATCGCCGCGTTCAGCCTGCCCTCGCTCGCGGGCACGTCGTCCAGCCACACGCCGGTGATCTGGTTCTCCAGATAGGTGTGCGACAGGACGCCGTCGAACCCGGCGCCGGCGTGGTAGCCGAGGAACACCACACCGTCCACACCGGAATCGATGCCTTGCATCATCGACAGCGGCTTGTGCCGCCCGGTCAGCATCCGCGCGCGTTCGTCGAGGTCTTCCAGGAGCAGGTTGCGCTGCGACGAGTGCGCCTCGTTGACGAGCACGTCGGTCGCGCCCGCCGCGTACAGGCCGGCCAGCACCGCGTTGACGTCGCCGGTGAACATGCCCCGGAACCGCTGCCACTGCGGGCTCCCGGGCACGACGTCGTCGGTCCAGGTGACCCCCGTGGCGCCTTCCATGTCGGCCGAGATCAGGATCCGCATGCCGGGCACTCTAGTGATCCGCGCCGCGACCATAACGATCGGACACGCAGCGGCACCGTCACATATTGCGCGCTTCCCGCCGTATGTGGTTACTTTTCGTCTCTGGGGTCGGGGATTGACGATGGGGTGGTTCTCAAGTGCGAAATAAGCACAGGCGGCACGGGTTGCGCCGCGTTTTCGGTGTCGTGATGGCAGGAACGCTGGCGATTCTGCCGTTGGCGGGCACTGCGGCCGCGCAGCAGCAGGCGCAGCCGAAGGTGCTGCGGGTCGCGTTGACCACTGGTATCGACCACTTGAACCCGTTCACCGCCGGGCTCGCCGCGTCGACGCAGGTCGGCCGGTTCATCTACGAGTTCCTGACGATCCCGTCGCAGGACAAGGCCGAGGCCGCGCCCGCGCTCGCCGAATCGTGGACGACGTCGCCGGACAAGCTGACCTGGACGTTCAAGATCCGCAAGGGCGCGAAGTGGTCCGACGGGCAGCCGGTCACCGCGAAGGACGCCGCGTTCACCTTCAACCGGATGCTCACCGACGCCACCGCGCGCACCGCGAACGGCAACTACGTCGCCAGCTTCCAGTCGGTGACCGCGCCGGACGACGCCACGCTGGTCATCAAGACCAAGACCGTGCAGTCGTCGATGGCCCTGCTCGACGTCCCGATCGTGCCCGAGCACGTGTGGTCGCAGATCAAGGACTACAGCGACCCGAAGACCGACACCATCCCGGTCGTCGGCGTCGACGACGGGCCTTACCAGATCACCGAGTACAAACAGAACGAGTACGTCAAGTTCAAGGCCAACAAGGACTACTGGCGCGGCGCGCCCAAGGTCGACGAGCTGCAGCTGCTGGTGTTCAAGGACGTCGAGGCCGCGGTCAACGCCCTCAAGCAGGGCGAGGTCGACGTGATCAACCGGCTGACCCCGACCCAGTTCGACGCGTTGAAGGACCAGCCGAACATCGCGCTGAACAAGGCTCCCGGCCGCCGCTACAACGAGATCAACCTGAACTTCGGCGTCCAGAACTCGGAGAACAAGCCGATCGGCAACGGAAACCCGGTGCTCAAGGACATCCGGGTGCGCCAGGCGATCGCGCAGTCGATCGACATCCCCACGATCGTGGACAAGGTCGCCGGCGGCTACGCCCAGCCCGGCGGCGGCGTGATCCCGCCGATCTATTCGGCCTACCACTGGGATCCGGCTCCGGGGGAGGCACGCAAGTTCGACCTCGCCGCCGCCAACGCCGCGCTCGACGCGGCCGGCTACCCGAAGGGCCGCGACGGCATCCGCACCGCGCCCGGCGGCGCGCGCCTCGAACTGCGCCTCACCGGCCACGCGAACCGCGCGCCCGACCAGCGCCTCGCCCAGTACGTCACCGGCTGGCTGCACGACATCGGCATCTCGGTGAAGCAGGAACTGGTCTCGGACGACGAGCTGAACGACCGCACCAACGCGGGCAACTACGACCTGGCGATCTCCGGCTACGCGAACAACCCGGACCCGGACTACTCGCTGGCCCTGCACACCTGCGCCGCGCGGCCGAACGCCCAGGGCAAGGGCGGCACCACCGACACGTTCTTCTGCGACCCGCAGTACGACGCGCTCTACGCCAAGCAGCTCGCCGAAACCGACCCGGGCGTGCGCGCGGGCTACGTGAAGCAGGCCCAGGCGCGGCTCTACAGCCAGGCCGTGAACGTCGTCTACGACTACGACAACGCGCTCGAGGCCTACCGCTCCGACAAGTTCTCCTCGTTCGGCAAGCAGCCGCAGCCCGAGGGATCGATCCTCGAGCAGACCGGCTACTGGGGCGTCTACGGCGCGGTCCCGGCCGACGCTTCGGCCGCTTCGTCGGACAGCGGCTCCGGCACGACCGTGTGGATCGTCGTCGCCGGGGTCGTGCTCGTCGTGCTCGTGGGCGGCGGCATCGCGCTGTCCCGCCGCGGCAAGTCCGCCGACGACCGGGAGTGAACCCGATGCTCTGCCAGCCGACTGCTCCAGCGCGCGAGTCCGACGCCGGAGACCCAAGCTTTCCGGCTTCGCCGCGCCGACCGTCCACAAAGGACACAGCGCCCCCCGAAATGCCAGCCCTATGCCCTCGCGACCGCTCGCTCGAGTCCGTGAGGGGAACCCTGCGAGACTCTGAGTCCCTCAGGGTTCCCCTCACGGACAGCCGGACCGTCCAGCGGAGGGGGAACCGCGGGTGAGCCAAGCGATCGCGCCCGACCAGGCCGCGGTGCTCGCCGACCCCGACGAGCGCCGCGGCGGGACCGGGACTCTCCGGTTCGTCCTCACGAAGATCGCCGAGGCGGTCGCCAGCGTCTTCCTGGTGATCGTCCTCGGGTTCTTCCTCTTCCGGCTGCTGCCCGGCGACCCGGTCGCGTTCATGGCCCGCGACCGCCCGACCGACCCCGGCCAGATCGCCGAACTGCGCGAGCGGCTCGGCATCGACAAGCCCGTCCTGGCCCAGTTCGGGAACTACTTCGTCGGCCTGTTCCAAGGCGACTTCGGCGAGTCCTACATCGAGCGCCGCCCGGTGCTGGACATGATCGGCGAACGGCTCTGGCCGACCGTGCTGCTCGTCGGCAGCGCGACCGTCCTGGCCGTCGCGCTCGGGCTGTGGCTCGGCATCCGCGCGGCGTGGAAGCGCGACAGCTTCTTCGACCGCGCGCAGACCGGCATCGCGCTGACCTTCTGGTCGGTCCCGCAGTTCTGGCTCGGCCTGCTGCTGCTCGTGGCCACCAACGGGCTGTTCCCCAGCCGCGGCATGCACTCGCCCGACGCCGGGCCCGGGTTCTTCGCCCAAAGCCTCGACGTGCTGCACCACCTGATCCTGCCGTGCCTGACGCTGCTCGCGGTGTTCTACGCGCAGTACATGCTGGTGATGCGCTCGTCGCTGCTGGGGGAGATGAACGCCGACTACCTCACCACCGCCCGCGCGAAAGGCCTGCGCGACGACCTCGTCCGGCGACGGCACGCGGTTCCCAACGCCCTGCTGCCCACCGTGACGCTGGTGTTCATGCAGTTCGGCACGGTGGTCGCCGGCGCGGTCACCGTCGAGGCGGTGTTCAGCTGGCCCGGCCTCGGCCAGCTCACCTACGACGCGCTGCACGGCCCGGACCTGCCGGTGCTGCAAGGGGTTTTCATCGTCCTCGCCAGCGCCGTCGTCCTGATGAACCTGTTCGCGGAGCTGCTCTACCGCGTGCTCGACCCGAGGGTGCGTACCGCATGACCGCCGCAACCACCGCCGAGAGCGCCCGCGCGATCGCGTGGCGCCGCCGCCGCGCCGGAATCGCCCGCACCTGGCACGAGTTCGCCACCCAGAAAGCCGCGCTCGCCGGGCTTTTCCTGCTCGTGCTCACCGTCCTGCTCGCGCTGCTGCTGCCGCTGATCAGCGACCAGAGCGGCCTCGACGTCACCCGCGTCACCGGGAAACCGCTCAGCCCGCCGGACAGCCAGTTCTGGCTCGGCACCGACATCGACGGCCGCTCGGTGCTGCTGATGACCGTGTGGGGCACCAGGATCTCGCTGCTGGTCGGGTTCTGCGCGACCGCGCTGAGCGTGTTCATCGGCACCCTGATCGGCATCACCGCCGCGCACTTCGGCGGCTGGGTGTCGGCGATCCTGTTGCGGTTCACCGACTTCTTCCTCGTGCTGCCGTCGCTCGTGCTGGCCATCGCGCTGGCTGCCGTGCTGCCGCAAGGGATCTGGACCATCGTGCTCGCCATCGGCGTCACCGCGTGGCCGAGCACCGCCCGGCTGGTCCGCGCCCAGACGCTCACCATCGAAAGCCGCCCGTACATCGAACGCGCCCGCGCGCTCGGCGGCGGACACCTGCACGTCGTCACCAAACACGTGCTGCCCGGCGTCGCCCCGCTCGTGCTCGCCAACACCACGCTCGTGGTCGGCAACGCGGTGATCGCCGACGCCACCCTGTCGTTCCTCGGCGTCGGCGACCCCACTTCGATCTCCTGGGGCGCGATGCTCGAAACCGCCCTCAACAACGGCGCGGTCACCCGCGGCGCCTGGTGGAACCTGCTCCCGCCGGGCATCGCGATCGTGCTCGTCGTGCTGATGTTCACCCTCGTCGGCCGCGGGCTGGAAACCGTGCTGAACCCGCGGCTCAAAGGACGGCACTCGTGACCGCGCTGCTCGAACTCAAAAACCTCGGCGTCACCTACCGCACCGGCGGCGGCGACGTCCCCGCGGTCCGCGGCGTCGACCTGCGCCTCGACGCGGGCGGCACGCTCGGCGTCGCGGGGGAGTCCGGCTCCGGCAAGTCCACCGTGGCGATGAGCGTGCTCCGGCTCCTGCCGCGCAGCGCGAAGATCACCGGCGAAATCCTGCTCGACGGCGAGGACGTCAGCGAGATGCGCTGGGGACGGCTGCGCGCGGTCCGCTGGGCCGAGGCGTCCGTGGTGTTCCAGGGCGCGATGCACGCGCTCAACCCGGTCCGCCGCATCGGCGAGCAGATCGCCGAACCGATCCGCCTGCACGCCCCCGACGGCAAGGCGCAGACCGAAGCACAGGTGCAGGCCCGGGTCACCGAACTGCTCGAACAGGTCGACCTGCCGCGCTCGCGGGCGGGCGCGTACCCGCACGAGCTCTCCGGCGGCCAGAAACAGCGCGTGATGATCGCGATGGCGCTGGCCTGCGAACCGCGGCTGGTGATCGCCGACGAACCGACCACCGCGCTCGACGTCATCGTCCAGGCCCAGGTCCTGTCCGTGCTGTCGAAACTGGTCGCCGAACGCGGCATCGGGCTGATCATGATCAGCCACGACCTGTCCGTGCTCGCCGCCACCTGCGAACGCATCGCGGTGATGTACGACGGCGAACTCGTCGAGGAACGCCCCAGCGCCGAGCTGATGTCCTCGCCGCAGCACGAACACAGCCGCGCCCTCGCCGCCGCCTTCCCGACGGTCGGCGACCCGGTGTCGCGCTACGCCCCGGCCACCGCGACCCCGCTGCCTCCGGAGCCGGAGGAGCGCGCGGGTGCGGACGAGGCGCCGCTGCTCGCCGCCGAGGACCTGCACGTCACGTTCCGTGACCGCAAGGGCAAGCGGATCCACGCGGTCAACGGAGTGAACCTGGAGGTCCGCCGGGACGAGATCGTCGCGCTGGTCGGCCAGTCCGGCTCCGGCAAGACCACCCTCGCCCGCACCCTGCTCGGCCTGCAGAAACCCGACTCCGGCGCGGTCCGCTACGCGGGCAAGCCGGTGCCCGCGGGCGGGGCCGGGCTGCGCGCGTACCGGCGGGAAGTCCAGCTCGTGCTCCAGGACCCGACGAGCGCGCTGAACCCGGCCCACACGGTGTACGAGGCGGTCGCCGAAGGCCCGCGTATCCACGGCCTGGCGAACGAACGCGACGTCGTGCTCAAAGCGCTCGAATCCGCCGAACTGCGCCCGCCGGAGAAATTCCTCGACCGGCTCCCGCACGAGCTGTCCGGCGGCCAGCGCCAGCGCGTCGTCATCGCGGGAGCCCTCGCGCTCGAACCGTCGCTGCTGCTCGCCGACGAACCGGTGGCCTCGCTCGACGCGTCGGTGCGCGGCGAGATCCTCGCACTGCTGCTCCGGCTGCGCCGCCAGCTCGGCCTGTCCGCGCTCGTCATCACCCACGACCTGGGACTGGCCTGGAACATCGCCGACCGGGTCGCGGTGATGTACCGCGGCGAACTCGTCGAGACCGGTACCGTCGAACAGGTCCTGCTCGACCCGCAGCACGAGTACACGAAGTCGCTGCTCGCGGCGCTCCCCGGGGGCACCGCGCAGCGGACCGCGGCCGAGGCCTGACCGCAGTCCGCTCCGGGCGCGCGCCGAACCCGGGCGCGCCCGGAGCCAGTGCGGGGCGGGCCGACTGCACCCGGTAATCTTCTGGATCGAAATGGCCACTACTATCGACGACGCGCAGCCGAACGCCGGAAGTCTCGACCGGCAGTTCCTGACGCCTTCGCGCTTCCCCTACCGCACCATCGCCATGGGCACGGTCGGAAGCGCCCTCCTCATGCTCGCCGCGCTCGGCGCGGGCGGCATCCTCATCCGAGACCCCGTCATCGGCCACGGCCCGCTCTCGTGGATCCGCTACGGCCACGGCCGGGCGCTCGCCAACGCGCTGCTCTACAGCGGCTTCGGCCTCGTCGTGTGGGCGTGGGTCCGGCTCGGCCGCTACGCGCTCGCCGGGCGCATCGGCAGCAAGCCGATCCTGATCGCCGCGCTGTGCTGGATGGCGCCGCTGATCGTGTCGCCGCCGCTGTTCACCCGCGACGTCTTCTCCTACCTCGGCCAGGGCGCGCAGCTGCTCTACGGGCTCGACCCGTACGCCAACGGCCCCGCCGAGCTGCCCGTGCTGCCGAACGTCGTGCAGAACGTGCACCCGCTGTGGCAGACCACGCCCGCCCCGTACGGGCCGCTGTTCCTGCTCATCTCCAAGGGCATCGTCGCGATCACCCAGGACCACATGATCGCCGGCGTCATCCTCACCCGGCTCGTCCTGCTCGTCGGGCTCGGCATGACGCTGTGGGCGCTGCCCCGGCTCGTCAAGCACCTCGGCGGGAAGCTCCCCGTCGCGCTGTGGGTCGCGGTCGCCAGCCCGATGATGGTCATCCACCTCTTCGGCGGCCCGCACAACGACCTGATGATGC
Source organism: Amycolatopsis albidoflavus (assembly GCF_039525725.1). NCBI lineage: Bacteria > Bacillati > Actinomycetota > Actinomycetes > Pseudonocardiales > Pseudonocardiaceae > Amycolatopsis > Amycolatopsis albidoflavus. The sequence continues at coordinate 307,459 of NZ_BAAAHV010000012.1, read as the reverse complement.
TCGGCTTCCTCACCATCGGGATGCTCGCCGCGCTCGAGCGCAAACACGTCATCGCGGTCGTGCTCGTGACGATCGGCATGCTGATCAAGCCGACCGCCGCCGTCGCGCTGCCGTTCATGGTCTGGATGTGGGCCGCGGACATGCGGGGCCCGTCGAAGACGAAGAACTTCTTCAAGGCCGGCGCCGCGGCGGTCGGGCTGTTCCTGCCGGTGTTCGTCGTCGGCACCTGGGTGTCGCTCGGCTCGCTCAACCTCGGCTGGTGGTCCGGGCTCAAGGCCCCGCAGCTGATCACCAACTGGCTGAACTTCCCGAGCGGCATCGGCGAGGCCGTCTACAACCTCGTCCACATCTTCGCCACCGTCCAGCCGTCGCCGTTCGTCACCGTCGCGCGCGCCATCGCGATGGTCGGCCTCGTCGTGTTCGGCATCCGCCAGTGGTGGCTCGCCCGCGGCGGCGGCAAGGAAGCCGTCTACCGCGCCGCGATCACCCTGCTGGCCGTCGCGATCCTCATGCCGCCGACCCTGCCGTGGTACCTCACCTGGGGCTTCGTGCTGATCTCGGCGTTCCCGTGGGAACGGCGGAACCTGTCCGCGATCGTGGCGATCTCGGTGTTCGTGACCCTCGTGTACTACCCGACGGGGGAGCAGGCGCTCTACGACTGGTGGTTCATCGCGATCGTCGTCGTGGTCAGCCTGTACGCCGCCGCGTCCCTGCTGCGCCCCGACCCGCTCGGGCTCGTCGCCGCGTGGCGGAAGAAGCCCAAGGACGAGGAATTCCTTCCGGACGCTCCCGCCAAACCGCTGTGAAAGGGTGGTCTCGGCCTCTCGTCGGGACCACCCCCCCGGCTACTTGCGGTTCGCGCGGTAATTCCGGAACAGCAGGTAGGTGTCGAGAATATCCGCAGGGTCGCTCTCCACCGAGCGGTAAATGCCCCACTTCGGCCGCACGTAGTCGCCTTGATCCGGCAGCTTCACCCCGGTCTTGCTGCCCTGCGCGGCGATCGGCGCCCCCGCACCGGCGCCGCTGCGGATCACGCAGGCCGCCGCGCCCGCGTCGCCCGGAGTCAGCGTCCACTCGATCGTGATCCACTTGTCCCGCAACGGAGCCAGCTTCGCCGCCGCGATCGACGGCGAACCCGGATTCGCGTACGCCCGCGCGGAAATCATCTCCACACCGCCGTCCCGGACCAGGTCGAGCGTCACCCACGGACCTTCGTTCGTCGCCGGGGTCTTCGTCTGGAAAATGTGCGTGAACCGGCTTGTCCCGTGCAGACTGGCCGGGATGAACATCTCGTAGGACAGCGTCCAGGTCTCGCCGTTGCGCATCTTCAGCGCGGAACCGTTCTGCACCATGCCCTTCGTCTCGGTCCGCTGCCGATCCCCGCCGCCCGTGGTGTCGCGGTCGTCTCGCCAGATGGTGAAGCGGTAGTGATTTCCTTCGACCACCACGTATTTCCGGTCGGGGTGCGCACCGCCGCGATCCGCCTCTACGCCCTCGAAAGCCTTCAGCCCGTCCTTCACGGGATCGGGATGCCACAACGGGCTCGCGGCCGTAGCGAACCGGGCCAGCGGGCCAGCCAGAACCGGCACGGCGAGCGCCGCCCCGGCCATCGTGCGCAGCGCCGTACGGCGCGGAAAAGCAGAGGAATCCGGCATCACGGAGTGTCCTTTCCGAACAGGAACGAAAGGGGCACATCGGCCGGCGGCGTCGTACATCCGATGTCTGGCAGGTCAAAGGTAAGAGTCTTGCCGAAGGCGGTCAAGGCCCGGTCACCGCAGGGGAACCGATCAGAGGATCGTCACCATCGGCTTACTGTGCGAAGGATCGGATTGATGCTCTTAAGCTCGTCGAGCAGGTGCAGCGCTCCGCGCCGGACTTCCTCGTTCGCGCTGTGCGTGAGCGGCTCGCACATCCCGACCGCGGCGTCCCGGTCGCCGGAGGTGATCCCCAAGACCTCGCTGACCGCTCGGTCGATCCATTCCGCCTGCTCTGGATCAGCCGTCGCGAGTGCTGTTGCCACCAACCGGATGCACGTGGCGTCGAGCCGCTGAAGCAAGGCTCGCGCGGTCGCGTCGATGACGCCCGTGTCTTTGCTGTCCAGCACGAGATTCACCAGTGCCTGTTGAGCCTCAGGGGCGTCGGCGAAGTTCGCCAGGCTGCGTCCGGCGTCCGCCCTGTCCTGGTAAGCCGGACTGCTCGCCAACGAGACCAGCGAAGTCACGCACGCGCGCCTCAGTTCGGTATTCACGGGTACACCTTTCACCCGCGGCCGGCCCGTCTCAACGGGTTTCTTCGCGCTCAGAACATCTTGCTCATCACGTCGTGCCAAGCAGTCACGGTCTGCGCGAGCTGCGCACCGGTCTTGGCGGCCTCGGTCACCGCGCTCAACGCCAGTTTCGCCCGGCCGCGCTTCTGCTTCTCGCCGGGTTCGGCGGCGGCTTCCGCGATGTCCTTGACGTGGTACAGAAGCTCCTCGCGCTCCTCGTCCGGCAGATCGGGATCCTCGCGGACCGCGGCGGAAAGCGCCTCGATCGCCTCGGCGAGCCGGTCGTCGCGGCCGGCGACCGGAGCCAGCACCGTCGTGATGTCGCGGACCGTGCTGTTGAGGATGAAGTTGCTGTGCGTCACGTCGCCGCCGATTTCGATGCGGTGGCCGGACTGCGGCGCGGAATCCCGTTTGTAGTCGGCCATGTTGCCGAGCACCTCCGTCAGATAGTCGAGCGCGATGGTCACGTAAGCCAGATAGGCGCGGGCGAAGCTTGCGGCGTCGAGCCGGTCCGTGCTCCACCGGGCCACGAACTCGAAACCCTCGGTTCCCTTGGCCAGCCGACGGCGGATCTCCTCGGTCACGAACCCGTCGAGCACCCCGCCGTCCAACTGCCACGCGGAACCGAACCGGAGCGGCCACGGCCCGGTGAGCGCCGCCTCCTTCAGCTTCGCAGTGTCTTCGATGAAGTCCCGGAGATCCTGCTCCATCGCCTCGCCCGACACGTGCTCCTTGAACCGGGCTTCCTTCGGCCGGTGCATGAGCGGCAACAGCTTGGGAAGGGGGAGCGCGGCCAGCCCGTCGGCGACCGCGACGAGCGCGCTGTGCAGGTCGCCGAGAAAGGCTTCCCATTCGCCGGGCGGGAGCACCGCGATCCCGGCACCGTCGTCCGCTCGCCCGTAGCGGGTGCTCAGGGCTTCGCGGAACCGTTTGGCGAGCGGATCGGTGATCGGGGCCAGCAGGCGCTCCGCTTCGGGATGGATGCCGGAGAACAGGATCCGGCGCGCGGAAGCCCACACGAACAGATCCTTGATCCGGCCGACCGTTTCCCGGGCAGGGCGAGTGCCGTCGCGCTCGAAACCCCACCAGACGTTGTACCGGCCGTAGTCTTCCTCCTCTTGAAGGAAACGTCCCGGTTCGCACGGCCGCTCGACCTGCGGGCGCAAGACCTCCGCGTGCGCCCGGGCCTCGTCGGCGACGCCGACGGTGAGCGCGGCGAGCACCTCGCGGATCGTGCGCCTGGCCCGGTCGGCGTCAGACACGGCGTCGCGAGCCGAGCCGCTCAAGGTCAGTTGCACCGGACCCGGGTGGCGCGGTGCGGGCAGCTTGGCTTCCCTTGTCTTCCGCTGCCATTCGGAGGCCTGCGAAGACCGCTCAGAGCTGGTCTTGTCCCTCACGGCCTGCGTGTTCGCCGCGATCTTCGCCTTGTTCTTCTCGTACGCTTTCGACGCGAGCCGGAGACCGCCGCCGATCAGCGCGATCCAGACCAGGGCGTTGAATCCGTTGGCCACCGCATGGTCGAGGTTGCTGCTGACGGCCGCGGCGATCAGCATCACGACGACCACCACCGCGATTGCACACCCCACAACGCCTCCCCCCGATGCGCGGCGGCCCCACCGAGGGTGCGACCGCCGTCACAGCATGATGCCACGGCGCCCGGACGCGGGACGATGAACCGAGACAGCGGGACCCCGAGGGGAGAAGCCGGTGCAGGAAACGGATCAGCACGAACTCGACGCCTTGCTCGCGACAGCCCGGATCGTCCGCACCTTCAACAGCTACTACCGCGCGGTCGACGAGCGGCAGTTCGACGCACCGCGTTTTCAGCGGATCTTCGCGCCGGACGGGAAGATCGTGCGCCCCAACGGCGCGGAGACCGCCGGCCCGGAGGACATCGCCGACAGCCACGCCCGCAGCTTCGCCCGCTTCGAGTCGAGCCAGCACCTGCTGACCGGCCACGACGTCGAGATCCACGGCGCCACGGCCGTCGTGCGCGCGAATCTCGTCGCGATCCACCTGTGGAAGGACCGCCCGGTCACCGTGCGCATGGAAGACCGGGCGTTCACCGCGGGCGGCGTCGTCACCGCGGACCTGCGGCAGACCGGGAACGGCTGGCGCATCACCGAAGTCCGGACCCGGATCCTGTGGCGGACCGGCTACTTCGGGGACCTCGCGCAGACGCGCTGACTCACCGGGAGACGTCGCGGTCGAGGAAGTCCACGAGATGCGCGGTGAAGACGTCGTTGTCGTCCCCGGCGACCATGTGCCCGGCCTTGACCTCCTCGAACCGCGCGCCGGGCGCCAGCCGCCGGAAATTCTCGACGCTCTCGTCGGTCACGACGTCGGACTCGCTCCCGCGCACCAGCATCACCGGGACCTCGAGCGCCCGCGCCGCGTCCGCGAGCCGGTCCTCGCCGATGTCGCGGCTCGGCTCGTCGCCGAAGTCCAGGATCCGCGGATCCCAATGCCAGTGCCAGCGGCCGTCCGCGCGCAGGCGGACATTCTTGCGCAGCCCGTCGAGATTGCGCGGACGGCGGCGGTGCGGGTTGTAGGCGTGGATCGCGTCCGCGACCTCCTCCAGCGACGCGAACCCGTTCGGCGCGCCCGCCATGAACTCGGCGATCCGTTCCCGGCCGGCCACCGAAATCCGCGGCGTGACGTCGACCAGCACGAGCCCCGCGGCGCACCCCGGCCGTTCGCCGGCGGCCGTGAGCGCGGTCATCCCGCCGAGCGACGCGCCCACCAGCACCGGAACCTCGCCGAGTGCTTCCAGGACGGAGTAAAGGTCCTCGACGAACGCGTCCAGGGTGTAGCCGTCTGGCGCCCACTCGCTGTCCCCGTGCCCGCGCGCATCGAGGGTGACCGTCGACCAGCCGTCGCGCGCGACCCGTTCCGCGGCGCGGCCCCAGGAATGCCGGGTCTGCCCGCCGCCGTGCAGGAACAGCACCGTGCCGCGCCGCGCGCCGTCGGGCTCCCAGCGGTCCCCGGCGAGGCGAACTCCCTTGCCGTGAAACGAAACCCGCTGGACCCTGCTCATGTGCGCTCCGTTCGTCACCCTCGGCCCGCACCATATGTCCGGCGCCGCTCGGGTGTTCCGGCGCCCCGCGGCTACGCCGCCGGTTTGCGAAGCACCTCCACCAGCGCCGAGATGCTGTGGTCCCCGTGCCCTGCCTCGACCGCCCGCTGCACCAGATCGTTGAGCGGGCCGCGCCAGGACGTCTCGACGCCCGTCTCCGCGCCGAACGCGTCGTCGTCGGCGGCCATCTCGTGGAAGAGGTTCACCGAGGACGCTGCCTCGGTGTAGTCGCCGCGGTCGATCTCGTCGGCGAAGACCGGCAGGATCGAGTTGATCATCTCGAACCATTTCACGGTGAACCGCACCAGCGTGCTCGCCTCCAGCCCGCGCGACTGGACCGCGGCCGCGCCTTGGAAGAACCCGGCGAGCGCGGGCAACAGGGTCCCGCCGACCGCCATCTCGTACAGCGCGGCCAGATCCGGCTCGCCGCCGAGGTGGACGGTGTCGCCGCCGAGCACCTTCAGCGTGGTCTCGTGCTCGTCGAAAACGGCTTTGTCCCCGGCGTAGTAGAGAAGCGTGTCCCGCGCTCCGACCGCGGACGGCACGTTCTTGACCGCTCCGGCGAGAAACTGCGCACCGCGACCGGCCGCCCACTCGGCCGTCATGCGGGCATCGGCCGGGATCCCGCTGTTCAAGGTCACGAGCGCACGCCCGTCGAAGGAGACCGGCCCCAACGCCTCGCGAGTGTCGCCGAACGTCGTCAGACACGTGACGACCAGCGGGCTCGCGGCGACCGCCGAGGCCGGATCGGCGGCCCGGACCGCCCCGCCGGCCACCAGCGGCGCGGCCTTGTCCGGCGTCCGGTTCCACACCGTCGTCGGATGCCCGGCCGCGAGGAACGCCCCGGCCAGCGCCCGCCCCATCGACCCCAGTCCCACGACGGTCACCGGCGTGCGAATATCCCCAGTCATATTTTTCAGCTCCAGCAATGGTTTCCGATGAATCGCACCGTCCACATCGGACCCTGAGGCCCGGTTCCGGCGTCCGTTTCATCCTGAAGCCGCACGCACCGAAGATCAAGTACCTACAATTTTGTTCGGTACTGACATTATTGTCAGTGAAAAAGGAAGGGAGCCTTCGGTGAAGAAGTACACCTGCGGACTCGACGCGGCGATCGCCGTCATGGGCGGCAAATGGAAAGGCCTGATCCTGTTCGCCCTGAGCGACGGCCCGGTCCGGTTCGGCGAGCTGCGGCGCGCGGTGCCCGGCATCAGCGAGCGCATCCTGATCCACCAGCTCCGGGAACTGGAAGCCAGCGGGCTCGTGCACCGCGAGGTCTATCACCAGGTCCCGCCGAAAGTGGAGTACTCGCTCACCGATTTCGGCCGCACCCTCAACACCGCGATCGCCCCGCTCGGGGAATGGGGCGAGGAACACCTCGAACGGATCGAAGCGCTGCCCTGAAGCCGGGTCAGCGCTTCGCCGCGCGGTACCGGTTGATCAGCGCGGTGAGGGTCGCGTGGTCCGCGCCGCGGTTGAGCGCGGCGACCAGGTCGTCCGGGCAGAGCTGGTAACGATCGCCCCACCAGCGGCGGGCGCGGTTGTCCCAGATCTGGTACCCGCCGGGCACGCCCCGGGCCACGTAGCGCCGTTTCGCCATCGTCAGTCCTCGTCGAACGCCGCGGCGAAGGTGGGAGCCAGTCGCGTCAGCTCGGCCTGCTGCGCCGTCGCGTCTATGTTCGTGCTGTCGGTCCGGATCGCGAGCACCCGGTCGCCGCGGGCGAACACCAAGGCGCAACTGGACATCCCGGCCGCCCGGAACCGGCGGCAGGAGCCTGTCGCTGCTCGGCTCCCACGTCGCTCAACTGCTTCTCAGTCGGCAAATACTTGCTGAGATCCTTGGACGCGGAGGAAGGCGTCGAAGTCTCGCCCGCGCAACTCGCGATCAGCGCGAGCCCGGCCACGGCCCCCAAGATCCCCCTCCGCACGCAGGGAAGATCGCCGGGCTCGTGCCCAGCGTTACCTCAGTCCTGGTCGAACGCCGCGGCGAAGGCGGGAACCAGCCGCTTCAGTTCGGCCTGCTGCGCGGCCATGCTCATTTGGTAGTCGGTGGCCGCGACCGCAAGAACGCGATTGCCGTGCGCGAGGACCAGGACACAGCCGGCCATCCGGGCCTCCGCGAACTGCCCGCAGAACCCGAGCTGGGGATCACCGGTGCCGGGGACCGAGAACCGGGACTTCACCGTCAGCTCGGCGTCCTCGGGGAGCCCTTTGCCGTGCGAGGAGAACCGGCTCACGACTGCGAGATCGTGGTCTCCCGACACCGTCTTCCCGCAGCCGAGCGCCTTGTCCAGGCCCGAGACGACCTGCGATCCGGTGTAGCCCTCGTACTCGGCGAGCCGTTGCCGGATCCAAAGCGTGTCCTTTGTGGAGTACGCCTGCGCGCCGTCCCGCACGGCGGCGTCCCAAGGCTGGTCGGCGCCGCACGCCCGCACGATGCGCAGCGGCGTGTTCGGGCCGACGACGTACGGCAGCCGATCCCGTCCCACGGTGAGACCGGCCTTCGTCAGCTCGTCCCCGCTCGGCAGATACCTCGTGAGGTCACCCGCGGCCAGCGGCGGCGCGGAACTCGACGGCGGTGCCGGACTCGGCTTCGGAGCAGCCGCCGGACCCTCGGCCGAACAGCCCGCGACCAGCAGGACAAGGCCGGTCAGCACAAGCGCGATACGCATGATCCTCCCCAGTTCGGGAGAAAGATCGCCAAGCCCGGACCGTTCGTTACGAACCCGCCCAACCCCGCCAGGTTCGCACCTCTGTCACGACCACCGCGTGCTCCGGCGGCCTCTCCGCGTACTGCGGATACTTCTCCGTCAACCAACCGGCATACGAAGCCCGCGAAGCGTCAGCGACCACCCGCGCCGCCCCGTCCGCGCGGGCCCACCACAACCGCGACCAGTCCTCGTCGTACTCGTCGACCAGGAACGACACCGCCGGGTTCTCCGCGATGTTCGCCAGCCGCCGCAACGAGGTCGTGGTCTTCGGCTTGTGGTCGACCGCGAACACGACCGTGTCGTCGCGCACCGCGAACGTCACCGGCACCAGATGCGGGACCCCGCGACTGTCCACTGTGGCGAGACGGGCCACCCGCGCCGCCGCGAAGCGCGCCCGGGTTTCCACAGTGGACAGTCGCATGCTCAGTCCAGCGCGGGGGAGTCGAGGGTGACGGTGCCCAGTTCCGTGTCGAGCGAGGCCGAAACCCCGAGCGGCAGCGTCGGCGACCCCGCCACGTGCCCGAAGCCGAACCCGCTCAGCACCGGAACCCCGAGCGGCGACAACCGTTCCGCCAGCAGTTCCCGGACCTCCGCCGGGTCGCCGCACGCGGCCCACGAACCCAGCACGATCCCGCGCACGCCGTCGAGCCAGCCGGAACGCAGCAGCTGCGTCACCATCCGGTCGATCCGGTACGGGCTCTCGGTCACGTCCTCCAGCAGCACGATCCCGCCGCGCGCGGACCCCTGCTCAGCCGTCCCGACCCCGGACGCCAGCAGCGACAGATTCCCGCCCACCAGCACGCCCAGCGCGCGGCCGGGCACGACCACATCCGGCTCCCGCGCCCGCAGCACCCGCGCGTGATCCGGTTCGAACAACGTCCGCCGCAGGTGCTCCGACGCGTCTTCGTCGAAGAGGACGCTGGCCGGCATCGGCGAGAGCAGCGTCGCAAGGTCCAGATGGGTGTGCACGGCCCGGTGCAGCGCGGTCACATCGCTCGACCCGGCCAGCACCTTCGGCCCGGCAGCCCGCAACGCCGCCCAATCCACCAGATCGATCATCCGCTGCGTCCCGTAGCCGCCGCGCGCCGCGAGCACGCACCGGACCTCCGGATCCAGCCACGCCTCGGTGAACTCCGCCGCCCGCGCCTGGTCCGGCGCGGACAGGTAGGACTGGCCGGAAGCCCGCACGCCGGCCCCGATCCGCACCTTCACGCCCCACTCGCGCAGCATCGGCAGCGCGGCGTCCAGCAGATCCTGCGGCACCGGTCCGGACGGCGCGACGAGCGCGACGGTGTCCCCGGCGGAGAGTCTGGCGGGCCTCATCGGGACAGCTCCAGCCGCGGCACGTCCGGCGTCTCGAAGCCGAACACCTGGCCGTAGAAGGAAAGTTCCGCCTCCAGCGCGGCGACGATCGTCTCCGCCTTCCGGAAACCGTGCTGTTCGCCCTCGAACCGCAGGTACGCGTGCGGGATCCCGGTTCCGTCGATTTCGGAAACGAACCGGTCCGCCTGGTCCGGCGGGCAGATCTCGTCCTCCAGGCCCTGCAGGAACAGCACCGGCCCGGCCAGCGAACCCACGTGCGTCATCGGCGAGCGCTCCCGGTACCGCGCGGCGGTTTCCGGATACGGGCCGACCATGCTGACCAGGTACTGCGACTCGAAGTCGTGCGTCTCGCCGCCCTCGCCGGTCCAGCCGGCGAAGTCGAGGATCGGGAACTTCACCGTCGCCGCCGCGTAGGTGCGGGTCATCGTGATCGACGCCGCCGAGGTGAACCCGCCCGCGCTGCCGCCGCGGACGCCCAGCCGGGCCCGGTCGGCGATCCCTTCCGCGACCAGCGCTTCGGCGACCGCCGCGCAGTCGCGCACGTCCACCACGCCCCACTGCTCTCGCAGCCGCTCGCGGAACGCGCGTCCGTAGCCGGTGGAGCCGCCGTAGTTCACCGCGACGACGCCGATGCCGCGGCTGGTGAAGTACGCGAAGTCCAGGTCCAGCGATTCGTCGCTGTGCCCAGTCGGCCCGCCGTGCACGTGGACCACGTACGGCGGCAGTTCGCCTTCCGGCGCGACGAAGTCCGGGTTGGTCGGCGGGAACACGTAGGCCGGGATGTCCGCGCCGTCCGGTCCGGTGAACACCCGCTCCTGCGGCACCGGCAGGTACTCCGCGGGCGGCAGCGAGGCCGGCTGCGGCGTGAGCGCGCGCCACTTCCCGGTGGCCGGGTCCAGCACCACGACCGCGCTCTCGTGCCGCGGCCCGCCCGCGATCCCGGCGATCCCGTCCGGCGTCGCGACCAGCCCGATCGACGACCACACGGTCAGCTCGGTGTCGACGCGCGTGACCGAACCGTCGCTCTCGTCGAGGATCGCCGGCTTGCCGGAGTCGAGGACCGCGTGCTTCCCGCCGCCCAGCGGAGCGAACCAGCTGGTGCCGAGCTTCCACATCGGCCCGCCCAGCTCGCGCTCCACCGGCGCGAGATTGACGGTCGCGCCGTCGAGCCCGACGCGGTGCAGGTTCCACCAGCCGTCCGGGTCGGCGAGCACGAGCAGCTGATCCGCGGTCTCCCACGCGACCTGGCACACCGCGACGTCCGGCCCGCCCGCCAGCACGCGCGCGTCCCCGAAGGAACCGTCGGCCGCCACCGGCGCGACGAACAGCTCGGTCCCGTCCCACGGCATCGCCGGGTGGTCCCACGCGATCCACGCGGCGTGCGCGCCGTCCGGCGACAGCTGCGGCGCGGTGAAGAACCGGTGCCCTTCGACGAGCACTCGTTCGGCGGAGCCGTTCAGCGGGATCGCGACCAGCTCGCGGGAGATGTCAGTGCGCCGCGGCCCCGTGCTGCGCTCGCGGACCGCCCACACCTCGCCCTCGCGGCCGGGCCGGAGATCGCCGTACCGGACGCCCTGCGGCGTGGCCGGTTCTGGGGTGAGCGGGGCGACTTCGCCGTCCTTCAGCGCGTACACCCGCTGATCGGCCCAGTGCGTGAACACCACGACGCCGTCGACCGCGAGCCACGGCCGCCCGCCGTATTCGTGCACCCGGTTGCGGACGTTCCACGGCGCGGGCAGCACGTCCTCGACGCCGCCGCCGGGAAGCGCGCGCACGAGCGCGACGCGACCGCCTTCGGCAGGCCGCGCCTCCGCCCACCAGAGCGCGCCGTCGACCGCGGCGAGCCATTGCGCGCCGCCGCCGGCGGCCGCGGCGTCGGCCGCGGTGACGGGAGAGGTCCAGGTTCCATGAGGAGAGATGCGAGGCACCCGGAAAGCCTAACGAGGATCCGCTGCGTGTCCGGATCCGCACGCACCGCGCAGGAATCCCGCGCGAACTCCCCTCAACCCGGGGCGGCGGATGCCGATCATGCGTGCGTGGCCTAGGGTCGAAGACGCTATGTCACGCGTAATCCACGTCTTCCGCAAGCCCGACCGGTTCGTGGCCGGCACGGTCGGCGAGCCCGGCGACCGCACCTTCTACCTCCAGGCGACGGAGGACGTGCGGACGATCAGCGTCACGATCGAAAAACAGCAGGTGGTCGTCCTCGCGGAGCGGCTCGGGTCGCTCCTGGAGGAGGTCGCCAGCCGGTTCGGGGCCGACGTGCCCGCCGAGGCCCCCGACGACGAGGTCGACGTGGACCCGCTCGCGGTGCCCGTCGAGGAGGAGTTCCGGGTCGGCACGATGGGGCTCGGCTGGGACGCCGACTCCGGCGCGGTCGTCGTGGAGCTGCTCGCGATCACCGAGGGCGAAATCGACGAGACGGTCGTGCTCGACGACACCGAGGAGGGCCCGGACGCGGTCCGCGTGTTCCTCACCCCGGTCGCCGCCCGCGCCTTCGCCGAACGCGCCGACCGCGTCGTCAACGCCGGCCGCAAGCCGTGCCCGCTGTGCGGCGAACCGCTCGACCCGGCCGGGCACATCTGCCCGCGGCAGAACGGGTACCGGCGCGACGTCGACGTGACCGAGGACTGAGGGCGCCCGTGGCGAGCACCGCGCCAGGGCCGGCCGACCCCGCCGCCCGCGATTTCGTCTCCCGCGGCCGCATCGACGTCGAGGGCAGGCTGGTCGACGCCTCCAACGTCACGCTGTTCTGCGCGATCGAACTCGACGGCGTCACCGGCCGTGTCGTGTACAAGCCGGTGTCGGGGGAGCGCCCGCTGTGGGACTTCCCGGACGGCACCCTCGCCGGCCGCGAGGTCGCCACCGCGATGATCTCCGACGCCTGCGGCCTCGGCGCGATCCCGCCCACCGTGCTGCGCGACGGCCCGTTCGGGCCCGGCATGGTGCAGCTGTGGGTCGAGACCGAGGAGGACACCGAAGTCGTCGAGGTCTGCGCGCCGGAGGAAGTCCCCGAAGGCTGGCGCACCGTGCTGCACGCGCACGACCGGCTCGGCGAACCGGCGGTGCTCGTCCACGCCGACCACCCGGACCTGCGCGAACTCGCGGTCCTCGACATCGTCGTCAACAACACCGACCGCAAGGGCGGCCACCTGCTCGCCGCGACCGACGGCCACGTCTACGGCGTGGATCACGGCATCTGCCTGCACACCGACCCGAAGCTGCGCACCGTGCTGTGGGGCTGGATCGGCGAGGAACTGCCCGAGGACGCGGTCGAGAAGCTGCGGAAGCTCCGCGCGGACCTCGACGGCCGCCTCGGCGCGGAACTCGGCGAGCACCTGACCGCCTTCGAGATCCGGGCGCTTTCGCAGCGCACCGACTACCTGCTCGCCGAGGCGGTGTTCCCCGAGCCCGGCGACGACTGGCGCGCGATCCCCTGGCCGCTGTTCTGATGGCGGAACTGAGAGACAACGCTCTGATGGACACCGCTGCCCGCGGTCGCCTCGTCAACCGCTTCGGCCCGGCCGCGCAAGCGTGGTGCGACGCGCTGCCCACGCTGGTCGACCGGCTTTGCCGCCAGTGGGGCCTCACCGTGTCCGAAGCCCGGCCCGGCAACACCGGCCGCACGCTGCTCTGCCGCGACGGCGAGGGCACGCTGAAGGTGCTCAAACTCTGCCCGGACCGCGCGATCGCGACCGCGGAGGCCACCGCACTCGGGTCGTGGACCGGTCTGTCGCGGGTCGTGCAGATCCTCGACGCCGACCTCGACCACGGCGCGGTGCTGCTCGAAGGACTCGAACCGGGCGACACGTTCACCGAACGCGGCGCGGACGTCCCGTGGGACCAGATCGGCGAACTGCTCGCCGACATCCACGGCGTCCCGGCCGCCGGGCCGTTCCCGACCCAGCTCGAACGCGTCCGGTTCATGTTCGGCCTCGCCGAGCAACGCCTCGCCGGATCCCCGGCCGAACCGCACCTTCCGCTGGAATCGCTGCGCACCGGACTGGCCCGCGCCGAGAAACTGGCGGCCAGCGGCCCGATCGCGCTCGTGCACGGCGACCTGCACCCGGGCAACGTCCTGGACGCCGGACCGGAGCGGGGCGCGGTCGCGATCGACCCCAGGCCGTGCGTCGGCGACCCGGCCTTCGACGCCGTCGACTGGGCCGTGCTGCCGATGGCCGACGGCGCCGCAGTCGAGGACGGGATCGCCGAACTCCCGCACCTCGACGGAGACCGGGTGCGTGCGTGGTGCGTCGCGCTCGCCCCGCTGGTGGCGATGGGCCCGCTCCGCCGCGGCGGGCCGACGCCGTTCACGGACGCCGTACTGCGGCTTGTGCGCTGACCCCGGTCCAATGCCAGGAACTCAAGGCCGCACAGCGGCCGAGGCTAGGTGTCCGTGAGAGGCCTACGAGACTTGCCAGGCAAGGCGAACGTACGTGAGGGGAACCCTCACGTACTCAGATTCCCCCAGGGTTCCCCTCACGTACTTCATCCGCAGCCTCGCCTCAGGTCGAGCCCGCTAACGCCGAGCGATCTCGGCGGTGTGCGCGGGAAGGTAGCGCTCGCCCGTCACCTGGTCGTTCAGCGGGTCCAGCGCGGCCAGCGCCTCGGCGTCCAGGGTGAGCTCCAGCGCGGCGGCGTTCTGCTCCAGCCGGGCCGGGCTGCGGGTGCCCGGGATGGCCGCCACCGTCACCCCGAGCCGCTCTGCCTGGGCGTACACCCACGCCAGCGCCACCTGCGCCGGAGTGGCGCCCAGCCGGTCGGCCACCTCGCGCACGCTCTGCGCGATCTTCTCGTTGGCCTCGCCCGCCTCCCCGGTGAAGCGGGGGTTGGTGCGCCGGAAGTCCTTCTCACCCAACACGGACCGGTCCAGGGCACCGGTCAGGAATCCCCGCCCCAGCGGCGAGTACGGCACCAGCCCGACTCCCAGCTCGGCCATCACCGGGGTGACCGCCTCGACGTCGCGGGTCCACAGCGAGTACTCGCTCTGCACCGCCGCGATCGGGTGCACCGCGTGCGCCCGGCGCAGCAGCCCGCCGTCGACTTCGGACAGGCCCAGGTAGCGGACCTTGCCCGCCTTGACCAGTTCGGCCATCGCCCCGACGGTCTCCTCGATCTCCACGTCCTGCGGCGGGCGGTGGGCGTAGTACAGATCGATCACGTCGACGCCCAGCCGCAGCAGCGAGGCGTCGCAGGAGCGCAGCACGTAGTCGCAGGCTCCTCGGATGCGGCGTGCCGCGTCGCCGCCGCTGCGGTCGAGGCCGAACTTCGTGGCCAGCTGCACCTGGTCCCGGCGCCCGTGGACGGCCCGGCCCACCAGCACCTCGTTGTGCCCGGTGCCGTAGGCGTCGGCGGTGTCCAGGAACGTGACGCCCAGCTCCAAAGCCCGGCCGATCGTGGCCAGGCCCCCGTCCCAGTCGGCGGCGCCGTAGCTCTCGCTCATCCCCATGCACCCCAGGCCCATCGCGCTGACAGCGAGACCGGGCGAGCCGAGCGTGGTTCGGGTGATCATGCGCGGATACTCCTCCTGCCCGGCCGACCGGGCGGTACTGCGAAAACTGACGGACGCCGCCGACGCTAGGAGCTGGAGCGCGCTCCACGTCAAGCCGGAGGACCGGCTCCTTCCGGCGTGGCGGCGGGACGTGCCCCCGCCGCGCCGATAACGTGCCCGACCGTGCGCTATCACGACGTGCTGTCCGGCCCCCGCAAGCGGAAGATCCCGGAGGTCCCCGCCGAGCCAGGCCTCGTGGTCGAGGACCCGGCGAGCGGCTACTGCGGTGCGGTGGTGAAGATCGAGTACGGCAACGTCGTCCTCGAAGACGCCAAGGGCCGCCACCGGGTGTTCCCGCTCGCGCCCGCCGGGTTCCTGCTGGAAGGCAAGCCGGTCACGCTCGTGCCGGTCAAGAAGACCGCCGCCCCCGCGCGCCAGGTGTCGGCGTCGGGGTCGGTCCGCGTGCAGGGCCTGCAGGCGCGGGTCGCGCGCGACTCCCGGATCTGGGTCGAGGGCAAGCACGACGCCGAACTGGTCGAACGCGTCTGGGGACACGACCTGCGCGTCGAGGGCGTCGTCGTGGAACCGCTCGACGGCGTCGACGTCCTGGCCGACCGGATCGCCGAATTCGGCACCGGTCCCGGCCGCAGGCTCGGCGTGCTCGTCGACCACCTCGTCGCGGGCAGCAAGGAATCCCGGCTGGTCGGGCAGATCCGCGATGAGCAGGTGCTCGTCACCGGGCACCCGTACATCGACGTCTGGCAGGCGGTGAAACCGGCGTCGGTCGGCATCCGCGCCTGGCCGGAGATCCCGCGCGGCATCGAATGGAAGGCCGGCATCTGCGACGCGCTCGGCTGGGGCGAACCGTACGAGGGATGGCAGCGCGTGCTCGCCGGGGTGCGCAGCTTCCGCGATCTCGAAACGCCGCTGATCGGCGCGGTGGAACGGCTCATCGACTTCGTGACCGAACCGGGCGACGACGCTCCGTAATGCCCGGTTTGCCGGAAAAATCCAAGGTCACGCGTCGGTCACGTCGAGTAGTTTGCCCGGTGCGAAACGACCCGATCTGAGAGCATGAGGGCATGGCAGCGGCTCTGATCTGGCTGATCATCGGCATCGTCCTGATGATCGCGGAGGTGATCTCCGGGGACTTCGTGCTGATCATGCTCGGCATCGGCGCGCTGCTCGGAGCCGGCTCGGAAGCGCTGACCGGCAACATCTACATCGACGTCGCCGTGTTCGCGGTCAGTTCGGTCGGGCTGCTCGCGCTGGTCCGCCCGGCGCTCAAGCGCCGCTTTCTCTCCGGGTCGGGCATCCCCACCGGCATCGACGCGCTGGTCGGAGCCCGCGCCGTCGTAGTGTCCACTGTGGACTACGATGCCGGCCAGGTGAAAATCGGCGGCGAGGTGTGGTCGGCGCGCGCCGTGCACGAATCGCAGCCGCCGATCGCGCCGGGCACCAGCGTCACGGTCGTCGAGATCTCCGGCGCCACGGCCGTGGTGGACATCGTCGCGTGAGGCGCCGTCCGAGGAAAAACGGTACTAGGTAAGGGGAAACGCTCTTGTCGACAATAGCGATCGTCGTGGTCGCGCTGCTGGCCCTGTTCGTCATCATCACAGTGGTCAAGGCGATCATGGTGGTGCCACAGGCCCAGTCGGCGGTGATCGAGCGGCTCGGCCGGTTCCGCACGGTCGCTTCGCCCGGCCTGACCTTCCTCGTCCCGTTCCTGGACAAGGTGCGCGCGCGGATCGACCTGCGCGAGCAGGTCGTCTCGTTCCCGCCGCAGCCGGTGATCACCGAGGACAACCTGACGGTGAACATCGACACCGTCGTGTACTTCCAGGTCACCGACTCGCGCGCCGCGGTCTACGAGATCTCGAACTACATCATCGGCGTCGAGCAGCTCACCACCACCACGCTCCGCAACGTGGTCGGCGGCATGAGCCTGGAAGAGACCCTGACCTCCCGCGACTCGATCAACACCCAGCTGCGCGGCGTGCTCGACGAGGCCACCGGCCGCTGGGGCATCCGCGTCGCCCGCGTCGAGCTGAAGGCGATCGAGCCGCCCGCCTCCATCCAGGACTCGATGGAGAAGCAGATGCGCGCGGACCGGGAGAAGCGCGCGATGATCCTCACCGCCGAAGGCCAGCGGGAATCGTCGATCAAGACCGCCGAAGGCCAGAAGCAGAGCCAGATCCTCGCCGCGGAAGGCCAGAAGCAGGCCGCGATCCTCGCCGCGGAAGCGGAACGGCAGTCGCGGATCCTGCGCGCACAAGGTGAACGAGCCGCTCGCTACCTGCAGGCGCAGGGCCAGGCGAAGGCGATCGAGAAGGTGTTCGCGGCGATCAAGGCAGGCCGCCCGACGCCGGAGGTCCTCGCCTACCAGTACCTGCAGACGCTGCCGCAGATGGCGCAGGGCGACGCGAACAAGGTCTGGATGATCCCGAGCGACTACGGCAAGGCCCTCGAAGGCTTCGCCCGCGCGCTCGGCGCTCCCGGCGACGACGGCGTGTTCCGGTACGAGCCGCCGAAGGACGACACCCCGGCCCGCCCGGACCTCGACGACGACGAGGTCGCCGGCTGGTTCGACACGAGCAGCGACCCGAAGGTCGCCGAAGCCGTGGCGGCCGCGGAAGCGGTGGCGCGCAAGGAGGTCGACGGGCCGCTGGGCGCGTCGACCGAGCGCCGGGCGATCGGCGGGGCTCCGGCGGCGAAGCCCGAGGCTCCCGCGCCGGTCCAGGAAGAGGAGCCGCCCGCGCCGCCGGAGCGGCCGCAGCAGCCCAGCACGCCGCCGCCGGCTCAGCAGCAGCAGTCGTTGCCGCAGCCGCAGCCCCCGGCGGGCCCGCAGGGCGGCCCGTACCAGGGACCGCCGCCGCAGCAGTTCGGCGGACCGCACGGACCCGGACCGGGCAGCGGGCCGTTCCCGCAGCAGGGACCGTTCGGCGGACCTCAGGGCGGGCCGCCGCCGCAGCGCTGACCACGTCGTGCGAAGGGGCTGCCACTCCGGATTTCCGGGTGGCAGCCCCTTTTTCGTGCGCTCAGCGGGCGTAGACGGCGACGTCGTCGATGTCGGCCTTCGAACGATCGGGCAGCGCGATCACGCACAACACAGTCACCACAACGGAAGCGACGATGTAGATCGAGATCGAGTACGGCGTGCCGGTGGTGTGCAGGAGCCAAACCGCCAGCAGAGGCGCGGGGCCGCCCGCGAACACCGACGCCAGTTGATATCCCAGTCCCGCGCCGCCATAGCGCAGATGCGTCGGGAAGCTCTCGCCGATGAGCGCCGCCTGCGGCCCGTACTGCATCGAGTGCGCCACCAGCGACACGATGATGGCCAGGAAGATCATCGCGTGGCCGCTGTGGGTCAGCACGGTGAAGTACGGGAACGCGATGACGCCGGTCAATACGGCACCGGTGAGGTAGACCTGTTTGCGGCCGATCCGGTCGGACAGCTGGGAAAACAGCGGGATCAGCAGCAGCTCCGCCGCCGCTCCGACCAGGACCGCGTTGAGCACGAAGGTTTTGCTGAATTCCGGTCGTTGCACCACATAGAGCAGGACGTAGCTGGTGAACAGGTAGAACGGCATCTGCTCGCTGAACCGCAAACCGGCCGACAGCAGGATTTCCCGCCAGTGACGGCGGACCACGTCCTTCACCGGGGCTTTCGAGGTGCGCTTCGCGGCGACCGCGGCGGCGAACATCGGGGTTTCCAGGATCCGCAGCCGGATGACCAGGCCGATCGCCACCAGGACCAGGCTCAGCAGGAACGGGATTCGCCAGCCCCACGAGGAAAAAGCGTCCGGAGACAGCGTCGCGGACAGCAGGGTCATCCCGCCGGTGCCCAGTACGAGTCCGACCGGAACGCCGACCTGCGCGAAACTCGCCAGCAGCCCGCGCCGGCGCTGGTCGCCCCATTCCATCGCCAGCAGCACCGATCCGCTCCACTCGCCGCCGATCGCGATGCCTTGCACGAGACGCAGCAGGACCAGGATCAGCGGGGCCGCGATGCCGATGGTCGCCGCGCCGGGCAGCAGGCCGACCACTGCCGAGGACAGGCCCATCAGCAGGAGCGTCACGATGAGTGTCGCCTTGCGGCCGAGCCGGTCGCCCCAATGGCCGAAGATCGCCGCGCCGATCGGGCGGGCCGCGAACCCGACCGCGTAGGTGGCGAACGACTGCATGACCCCGGCGTACGAGGAGGACGCGGGGAAGAACAGATGGGGAAAGACCAACGCGGCGGCGGTGTTGTAAAGGAAGAAGTCGTACCACTCGATGGTGGTGCCGATCGAACCGGCCAGGGCCGCCCGGCGTACCTGCACCCGGCGGTCGCCGGAGGAAGCTTGGACTGACTGGGTGACCTCGTTGTCGCCTAGAGTCATGGTCGTGCACCTCTCGTGACGGTCGTCACACTACAGTGTGAACGACCGGCAGAGGTTTGACGATTCCTGACGTCTGCTCCGGACGGGTTGTTTCCGACCCTCCGGCACGCCGAACCCACCTGGATCGGGCGCCGCGCGGGCAGGACGCGCGACTACCATCACAGCCGTGACGGAGGACAAACCGCTGCGCGCCGACGCGCGGCGAAACCGCGCGAAGGTGCTCGAAGCCGCCGAGACCGTGTTCGCGGCGAAGGGCACCGGCGCGCCGACCGAGGAGGTCGCGCGCGAGGCCGGCGTCGGCATCGGCACGGTGTTCCGGCACTTCCCCACGAAAGAAGCGCTGCTGGAGGCCGTGCTCTACGCGCGGCTGCACCGGTTCGTCGACGAGGCGGACGCCGTCGTCGCGCAGAACGCCGAGGACGCCGGTGCCGCGTTCTTCACCTTCCTCACCAGCTGGATCGAGATGTCCAGCGCCAAAAACGCCTACTTCGAAGCGCTCACCTCGGCCGGCGTGTGCGTGCCCAGCACGGGTTCGGTGATCGGGGAGCGGCTGCGCGAATCCCTCGGCGTGCTGCTGCGGCGCGCCCAGGACAGCGGCGCGGTGCGACGCGACGTCACCACCACCGAGCTGATCCCGGTGATCATCGGCACCGCGAAGGCGGCCGAGCACGTCGGGGCCGATCGGGAGCTGCGAGACCGCACTATCGCGATCCTGTTCGACGGCCTCCGCACCTGAGTCAGCGAAGCACGGCGGCCAGCAGATCGGTGCCCAGCGAGGACAGCTGCGGCAGATCGAGCGAGTAGCGCACGTACCGGCCTTGGCGCTTGGTGGTGAGCAGACCCGCCCGGCGCAGGACCGCGAGATGCCGGGACACCTCCGGCGCGGACAGATCCCAGGTGTGCGCGAGTTCGCTGGTGGTGTGCGGGCTCCGCGCCAGCGTGCGGACCAGGCGCAGCCGCACCGGATGGGCCAGCGCGTCAAGCCGCAGTTCGACCGTTTCCAGCGGCACGGGCGCGGCGGCGTCGGCGACCGGGTACTGCACGACCGGCTGCCAACCGGCGGCGTGCACGACGACGAGGTGCGGGCTGCCGAAGACGCTGGGGATGAACGTGACGCCGTCTTGGGCGGAGGTCGCCTTGTCCTGCAGCTTGTCCACGACGATGCGGGAGCCGTCCTCGGACAGCGTGACCGCGCTGGAAACCGCGTCGAGCGCGGCGCGGAGTCCCTTGTGTCGCACCAGGTCTTGCTTGTGTCGCAGGTCCGCGGCGAGCTGCGGTTCGAGGCCGGCCCACGCGCTGTCGAAGAAGGCTTCGGCGCATTGCTCAAGGGTGTCGCGGACGCGGGCCCTTGTGGCCGCGGGGTCGGTCAGGAGGCTTTCGGCGAAGGCTTCCTGCCGGGGGCCGCGTGCCTGGGCGAGGTCGAGAGCACGCTCGCGCGTGTCCGGGTCGGCGAGCGGGGATCGGGTCGCGATCCGGGTGCTGCCGCAGGCCGAGACGAGCGCCGCGGTGGCGTACGTTTCGTGGTCGATCGCGTCGACGTCGGCCAATTCCTCGGCAAGGGCCGGGCGCGGACGTCCGGGCAGCAGGAAGTCCGCCTGCGAAGACCGCCACAGGGAATCGGCTTCCCGCACGCGTTCGGCCAGTTCGGGCCGCATCCCGGCCCAGACTTCGCCCGCCCACGCGGCGAACCGCACCTGCCCGGCCGGCGGTCCGGCGATGTCGATCCTCAACGGCACCGCACCAGCATCGCCGATCGGCCCGGCCGGGCCTTCGCCGGTTGACGGAAACTGCGAATCGGCGTGCTCCGGCCGAGGTCCGCGCAGCAGGGTCGAGCGCCATGACCACCAAGATCCGGCCGAGCGCGCTGATCCGCGTCTCCGGCGGCCCGCGCTACGCGGCCGCCATGGCCGTCGACGCCCTCGGCGCCGGCCTGTTGCGCCCGTTCCTCCTGATCTACGGCGTAACCGTGCTCGGCCTGTCCGCGCCCGCGACCGGTGCCGCCATGACGGCTGGCGTCGTGGCCGGGCTCGGCTGCCTGCCGTTCGTGGGGCGCTGGCTCGAACGCGGTGCGCGCACCACCGTGGTGGCCGCTTCGATGCTGGTGCGTGCGATCGGTGTTGTGGTGCTGCTTGCCGCGCCGGCGGGGGAGATGTGGACGTTCGTCGGCGCGGCGATTCTGCTGTCGGCAGGGAATCAGGCGTGGCCAGCTGCTTACGCCGCACTCGTCGCGACGCTCGCTGAAGGCAGGCAACGCGATGCCGCTCTCGCCGCCGGTCGTTCCCTCCGCAATGCCGCGCTCGGCATCGGCGCACTGCTGGCGACGGCGTGCCTGGCCGGTGGCGCGAATGCCTTGCGCGCCATGGCGATCGGGACCGGGATCGCGTATCTGATCGCCGCTGCCTTGGCGTGGTCAGTCCACTTGCGAGCCCCGGCCGCCGTGGCGGAACCTGTGGCCGAAAGCGCGCCGCGGATGGGCGCGCTGCTTGCCGCGAACGTCGTCTACGCGTTTTGCCTCAACGTGCCCGAAATCGCGTTGCCCTTGGTGCTGACCGCTTATCTGCATGCGTCCCCGGCGTGGTCGGCGGCGATCTTCGTGGCCAACACCGTGCTCGTGGTCGCCCTGCAAGTGCCGGTCACCGTCCTGCTGTCGAGGGTTTCCCGGCGGACCGCGCTGGCGGGCGGCGGAGTCGTGCTCGCCTTGTCGTATCTCGGCTTTCTCGCGGCGACCTCGCTCGGATCCGGCTGGGCGGCGCCCGCGATCGCCGCCGTTTCGGTGGTCTGCACCATCGGCGAGATCATCTACGCGGGCAGCGCCACGGCGTTCGTCATGGCCCAGGCGCCCGCGCGCTTGCTCGGCCGGGCGGTGGCCCGCTTCGAACTGTCGACTGGCGTCGGGCTGGCGATTTCGCCTGCTGTGCTCACCGCGCTCGCTCCGCTCGGCCCCGGCGCGCTCTGGGGCGGGCTCGCGGGAGCTACCCTCGTGTCCGCGGGCGCCATCGCAGGGGGCGGGGGAGCCGGGCCTAAACTGAGCCAATGACCAACCGCTTAGTCTGTATTGGCGATTCGTTCACCGAAGGCGTCGGGGACGACGATCCGTCCGCGCGCAACGGGGTGCGCGGATGGGCCGACCGGGTCGCCGAGGTGCTGGCCGCCGGCGAGCCCGGGTTCCGGTACGCCAATCTGGCGGTGCGCGGGAAGCTCCTGCCGCAGGTGCTGAACGAGCAGGTCGAACCGGCGCTGGCGATGAAACCGGAGCTCGTCACCGTCTACGCGGGCGGAAACGACCTGATGCGGCCGCGGGTGGACGTCGACAGCCTCGCCGATTCGTACGAGCGCGCGGTGGCCCGGTTCCGCGCGGCCGGCGCGCAGGTGCTGCTGTTCACCGGCGTCGACGGCGTGGAAGACGCGCTGTTCCGGCAGATCCGCGGGCGGGTCGCGATCTACAACGAGCACGTGCGCGGCATCGCGGCCCGGCACGAGACGCTGCTGGTGGACATGTGGTCGATGCGCCAGCTGCGCGACCGGCGCATGTGGTCCCCGGATCGCCTGCACCTCAACGCGGCCGGGCACACCGAAATCGCCATCGCCGTCCTCGACGCGCTCGGCGTCCAGCACAGCCTCACGCACGCCGCGCTCGGTCCGCGGCCTCGCCTGTCGACGCGGGAACAGCGCGCGGCGAACCTTCGCTGGGGCCGGGAACACGCGCTGCCGTGGATCGGCCGCCGTCTCCGCGGCGAGTCCTCCGGCGACACGATCGCCCCGAAATACCCGGAACTGCGGGCGTTCGAGGCGGCTGACTGACCTGCTGCTCAGCCCACGAGCTGCCGCGCGCGATGGTCGGCGACGTTGACCCTCGTGCCGCAGCGAGTGGAGCAGAACCGCCGGCGTCCGTTGCGCGAGGTGTCCACGAAGGCGATGCCGCACCCTTCGCGAGCGCAGACGCCGAGGCGATGCGGCTCCTCGCACACGAGATGCGCGAGCCCGCCAGCGGTGTAAGCGTAGAACCGCTCGACCACGCCCGCGCCTTCGCTGGAGTAGTGCAGATGCGGCGCTTTCCCGTCGTGACTGGCGATATTCGGCCGGCACGCGGCGACGGCGAGCAGCTCGTTCAGGAGATCGATGCGCTCGGCCGTCGTCTCCGCGACGAACACCTCGTGCAGCCGCCGCCCCCACGCGAGGATCCGCTCGGCTTCGTCGGAGGTGATGCGCGGCAGCACCATGTCGCGCGCCTGCCCCGCGGCCCGCACCTCGGCGGCCGTGACGTCGTCGCGCTGGGCAAGGGTGGCCAGGTCGGCGGCTACTTGCGCGCCCGCGCCGCCGTAAGGGTTGAAGTGCACTCGCCCATTACAACACGATCCGCCGCCCAGGGAAATACCTCTCCGGAAAATAAGATTGACGCACCGCTTCGGCGTAGGTGAAGATGAATGCACCACAGCGGATGAAGGAGCGGTCATGACGAACAAGCGACAGCGGGAGACGCGAGGCCAATATCCGGCCGCGGTCCGCGCTGTCCAGCGTTCCGTTCATCAGCGCCGCACCGGCCGAAAAGGCGGCTCGCTCGGCGGTATCCGCTCCCTGACCTGACGCAGCAGTCGCTGCGCACCGGGAGCCGCCCGTCGGGAAACCGATCCGGGCGGCTTCTCTTATCGGGTCCTCCGAATGCCATTGGTTGCGGCTCTTATTTTCGCGACGACATTTCCTGCTGCCCATTTTTGACCGGCGCGCGGTCCTTTGACAACTGCACAGCGAAAAAAGACATTTCCGAGACTCGTCCCCGTCGCCTCACCCGCGGCCAGGACGAGCGCCGGGTCCGGCAGCCGCGCGCCGCCGGACCCGCACGGTGAAGACGGGGCGGTGGCGGCCCCACCCGGCTGTAACCCGGGCGCCCGTTGCGGGCAATGAGGGTTCGACTCCCTCCTTCACCACTGCGCCCTGGTCAGGGCGCGTCCTGCGGTCGTGGTGAACTCGGGGGACACGTCGGTCTTCCAAACCGAAGAAGAGGGTTCGATGCCCTCCGGCCGCTCGCGGTCCGGCTCCGTGCCGGACGCACACCCCTGTAGCTCAGCGGGAAAGAGCGCCGCACTACGAATGCGGAGGCGCCAGGTTCGAGTCCTGGCAGGGGTACGGGCCCGGCGCCGAGGGGGCGCCGGCGCCTGCTCACATTCCCGGATGCGAGGGGCATCGGCGACCCCGCCTGGTTCGGGACCAGGAGACACCGCGTTCGATCCGCGGGCATCCGACTGGCCATGGCGCGTTCCCGGTTGGTGTAACCGGCAGCATCGCGGATTTTGGATCCGCGGGCCCAGGTTCGAATCCTGGACCGGGAGCCCGTGCCCGTTCGTCCAACTGGCAGGACGCCGCGCTCTGGACGCGGAAACCGAGGTTCGAACCCTCGACGGGCAGCTCTCCTTCCCGCCTCGCCGCGGGCCGTTAGCTCAATCGCGCAGAGCAGCCGGCTTTTACCCGGCGGGTTCAGGGTTCGAGTCCCTGGCGGCCCACTTTCGAACCCCAGGTCACCGGTGTCGGTGACCTGGGGTTTTGTGCTGTCGGAGTCGTGGGCGATCGCCGACACCAGGGCGCGAAACCAACCCACTCGATCAATCGCGGACCTACCGCGTCGCAATATTCTCCGCCGCTGGGGCATTCGGCGGCGACCTGTTCCCGTCATGGCCTGGTGGCTCGCGGTCGGAGGTCTTCCACCGGGGTGCGGAGCAGCTCTACGCTTGGCTGAAGGCGCGAAGCCGACGTCGGCGCGGGTCGGCGTCATGGGGGCGGGTCGGCATGAAAAGCGTTGGCCGGGAAGAGTCGGGGACCGTTCGCCGGCGGTGGCTGGGCGGACTCCTGGTCATGGCCGGGGTCGCGCTGTTGATCGCGTGCGGTGCCGGTGCGACCATGCAGCACCAACGTGCCGACAACCTTGCTGCCCACGGAGTTCGGACGCAGGGCACGGTTGTCCTGGTGAACGGCGACCGCCCCTCGCGGCGGGGCTTCGTCCAGGCCCCGACGATCTGCGCACCAGTGACCTGACCAACGATCCGTGGGGGATCGACTTGGCGATCATGGTCGTCTTTCTGCTGTCGTTGGGCTGACCCGCGACGGGCAGCGGGCAAACGCGGGCACCGCCTCAACCGCGACGACGAATCGTCACCGCCAGCGGCTTCGCGGACGTCGGGCTGACCGGCTCGAAGGCACGCGTCACCGGCGAGCAGTTCCGGCGAAGGAAATCCGAACAGCCTTTCCGGCTCCGGGCAACCAGAACCGGCGACGACGCTGCGGAATGCAAGGTGCGCGAAGGAACCGTGGTTCCGTTCGTCCACTCCGGAACGGACTTCCGGGCAGTTGCCGCGCCGGTGTCGCTCAGGCAGGCGTGTCGCGGCCGTGATCCCGGCAGCGGTCCTTGTATAGCCAGCGGTGAGAGTCCGTTCTGCGGGCCTGACTGAGGAAGGTGCGACGCGCATGAGTGCCAGCGACGAAACCGGCGCGGGAGGGCCCGGCCAGCCGGTTTCCGCGCCGGGCAAGAGCAAGGGCGGCGCCTCCGGGGAGCGGCTGGTGCTGTTCACCGACGCGGTGACCGCGATCTCGATCACCTTGCTGATCCTGCCGCTGGTCGACCTCGTCCCGGAGGTCGCCTCCGCCCGCGGGCACGCCAGCGAGGTGATCACCGGTCACTTCGACCAGATCTGGAGCTTTCTGCTGAGTTTCGCGGTCATCGCGAACATCTGGCGGGAGCATCACCGGACGTTCTCCTCGGTCGCGAGGGTCACCCGCCCCTTCACGATGTGGAACATGGGGTGGTTGCTGTCCGTCGTCGTTCTTCCGCTCCCGACGGAGATGATCGGCGCCTTCGGCCGAGACCGGTTCGTGGCGGTGTTCTACTACGCGACGCTCCTGGCGAGCATGGTGTGCCGGTTCGCGATGCTGAAGATCCTGAAAGCCGACCCAGCGCTAATGGAGGAGGACGATCGGGAGCCGGAGACGCTCCGGGAGCTCTACCAGGAGAGCTACCTCAACGTCCTGGCGCTGGTCCTGGCTTTGGCCCTCGCCCTCGCCGTGCCCGCGCTGCAGTACTACAGCCTGGTGCTGCTCGTCCTGCCCGGCAGGCGGGTGCTCCAGCGGCGCCGGCGGGCCAGCTGACTGTCGGACGGAATGAAGAGAAGGCCGACATGGTGGACTCGCGCGCTGCGGCGGTCGCCGATGTCGTCTCCCGCCCGGCTGAGCCGAGCGGGAGACGAGTTCCCCAATCCGACGGCGGCAACGAGTCGCGCGATCGAGCGGATGACGCGAAGGTCAGGCGCACAGAACGAACGCGGCGACGTCGCGGCCGAGCTGGCGGCCGGCGTCGTGGTCGAGCCGGGTGTGCACGCCAGCGGCAATGCGGCTCAACCCCGCTTCGTCGGCCACGTCCTGGAACGTGCTGAACCGCCGGACCACGCCCGGCAGCGCCTCGGACGTGACTTCCAGTGTCCATCGCGGCCCGTACTCCTCGCGCAGGACCTGCGCGCCCGCCTGCGAGACGACGCTGTGCGCGCCGGGGTACGCCGGATCCGCCGGGGTGGTGGCGAGGCTCGACCAGTCCGGGATCCCGTCCGTCGCCGGGTTTCCGTCGTCGGCGGCGAGGCGGACCGCGGTGATCGGCCGCCAGATCCGGTAGTGGTACTTCGCTTCGTAGAACGCGATCACGGCGTCGGCGAAGGTCAGGTTCAGCTGTGCGAACACCCTGGCCGCGACGGGCAGGCTGCTGTGCGAACCGCCGACGACCGATTGCGCGATCTCGTTCCAGTAGTTCCAGATCGGCGCCGCCCAGAACCGCGCCTGCACGGTCTGGTCCGCGGTGCGGGTAGCGCTCGTGTCCCGGCCCGTCGCGGCGACCTCGTTCAGCGCTCTCGCGTACCGGGCGCTGTCGAGCGCGGGGTACGGGCCGGGCCGGAATTGCCCGGCCCGGTCGAGCACGAATGGCGTCACGTCGGGCCAATGGGTGAACACCGCGGGCGTGAACGCGGGCGGCGTCGGCCGGTACTGCCCGGGGGCCGTTCCCGGCGTCAGCACCGGCGGGATCGCCGCGGAGCCGTCGTCCGCGCGCAGGCCGAGCAGCAACCGGGCCACCAGCCGTCCGGCTCGCACGCCGCGGTCGCGCTCGGCCGGCGGGATGCCGGTCAGCTGCCCGGTCAGCAGGGTCGCGAGTTCCGCGGACCGGGTGGGGTAGAGCGCGGCCAGGACATCGTGCGCGGCCTGCGCCGCAGCCGCTTCCGGTGCCGCGTGGCCCCGGACCTCGAGCGTGAACAGGTACGAATGCCCGTCGCCGGCGGTCGCGACGACGGCGTCGTGCATCGCCGCGTGCAGCAGCGCGAAGCTGCGCGTCGGGTGTACGGTCGCAGGCTGGAGGCCGGGCGTGCGCACGATCGCCAGCAGCTCACGGTTCCAGGCGAGGACGATGTCCGCGCCGCCCGAGCGGATCGGCGTCGCCGCGGCGGCGGGCCTCGGCAGGCTGGCGGTGGCGAGCACGGCGGCGGCCGCCCCTCCGGTGACGAGCAGTTGCCGACGTGACATCGATGTGGTCATTTCGCTCCCCGGGTAGTCGGAAACTCCGCTCACAGATACGGTCTCCGGTTACGCGTAACCCCGGTTCGTATCCCTCTGGTGGTGGGAAGAAACCGGCGGGGAGAAGGCGGGCGGTGCCGGTGGCACAGCGATTCCGGCGCAGACGCGCCGAACAGGACGAGGCGGGCGCGGCGCCCCGCGCGCGGCTGCACGCGGTCGGCGCGGACGTCTACCCGGACTGGGAGGCGGTCTACCGCGACAACGTCGACCGCGTGTTCCGGCTGATGTTCTCGAAGGTCGGCAACCGGCCCGACGCGGAGGACCTCACCACGGAGGTCTTCCTGACGGCGTTGCGGCCGCTGCGGGTCTCGGCGAGCGTGGGCGAGGTCCGGGCGTATCTGCTAGCCACCGCGCGGACGGTGCTGGCCGGGCATTGGCGGCGCACGCTCGGCCGGGAGATCACGGCCCTGGACGAGGAGCGCGACATCGCGGCGTTCGAAGCGGACACCGTGGACCCGGGCGTGCTCGCCCGCGCCGAGGCGATCCTCGCGCAGCTGCCCGAGCGTTACGGCCGGATCCTGCGCCTGCGGTTCTTGCAGGCCTGCTCGTTGAAGGAGGCTGCGGCCGAGCTGGGCACCACCGTCGGCAACGCGAAGGTGCTGCAGCACCGCGCGTTGCGCCAGGCGGCCCAGCTGGCGGAAAGGATGGAGACGTGAGCACTCGAGGCGTCCGCCGGTTCGTCAAGGACCTCCTGCGCCGGCGCCGGCCGCGCCCGTTCGAGGCCGGCCCCGGCGACGAGGCCGAGCTGCGGACCGCGGTGCTGCTGCGCGCCGCCCGGCCCGGCGGTGCGGCTGCGGGCGAGGAGTTCGTCGCCGCGCTGCACCGACGGCTAGCCCAGGAGCTGCGCGAACCCGAGCCCGTGCGGGGCGGCAACCGGCGTCGGTTCATCCAGGTGTCCTCGGCCGCCGCGGTGGCGGCTGCGGCGGGCGCGGGCGTCGAGTACTTGGTGACGTCCGGGGCCGAGCCGGCCGCCGCGCCTCCGGAAGAGAAGACTCTGCGGCCCGAGAACGGCCAGTGGCGAGCTGTTGTCGCGGCGCAGGACCTGCCCGAAGGCGGCGTGGTGGCGTTCGACTTCGGGGCCGTCGCCGGGTTCGTGCAACGCTCCGGCGGGCAGGTGCGCGCGGTTTCGGCGACGTGCACGCACCTCGGCTGCCGGTTGAACCTGGACGCGCCGGCCCGGCGGCTGAACTGCCCGTGCCACCGGACGTCGTTCGCCGTCGACGGCGCGGTCCTCACACACCAGCTGCCGGTGACCCCGCCGCCGCTGCCGCACCTGGTGGTGCGCGAGTCCAATGGCGTCGTCGAAGTGCTGGTGCCGGGGGAGGGTGCGTAACCCCCGCGCGTATTCCTGGTATGAGGAAATCCGTTGGGGTGAAACACTTCCTGCTCATCACCGCGGGCGTGCTGGCGTTGGCGGCCTGCTCCGCTTCGCCTCCCGCCGCGCCGCCTCCGGCCGCGCCGATCACATCGATGACATCGATGACATCGATGACATCGATGCCGGGGATGCCCGGGATGACGCCGCCGCCGTCACCGAGCGCGGCCGCCAGCTCCACGGCGAATGCCGTGGCCATCAAGGACTTCGCGTTCGCTCCCGCAGCGACGACGGTGAAGAAGGGCACCACCGTCACCTGGACCAACCAGGACCAGGACGCGCACACGGTCACCAGCACGGGATCCGGCGGACCGCTGCGGTCGGCGACTCTCCAAACTGGACAGTCCTATCAGTACACATTCAGCACGCCGGGCACGTTCGAGTACCTGTGCACCATCCACCCGTTCATGACCGCGACCGTGACGGTGACCCCGTGACCGAAGACGATCACAGCCCGGAAGGGATGACCCGGCGCCAGCTCCTGCGGCACACGGCGTGGTTCGGCGCGGCCGTGGTCCTGACGGTCAGCGGCGGCGAGGTGATCAGCCGGATCGCCGCGCCGGGCGACGCCGCCGCGGTCGACGACCCGAACGCGTTGCGGTTCATCCAGGTCAGCGACAGCCATCTCGGCTTCACCGGGTCCGCCAACACGGCCGTCGAGTCGTCGTTTTCGGCAGCTATCGCGCAGATCAACGCGCTCGGCTACCGCCCGGACTTCGTCATGCACACCGGCGACCTGACGCATCTTTCGACGGCTGCCCAGTTCGACCAGGTCAAGCAGATGATGAGCACTCTCGACACCGGGCACGTGTCCACGGTGCCCGGCGAGCACGACTCGATCGACGACGCCGGCCAGAAGTACCGCAAGGCCTTCGGCGCGGGCACGGCGGGCGACGGCTGGTACAGCTTCGACGTCAAGGGCGTCCACTTCATCGCCCTGGTCAACACGTTGAGCCTGGAGAAACTCGGCCACCTGGGCCCGGACCAGCTGGAATTCGTGCGCAAGGACGTCGCGAAGCTCGGCTCGGACACGCCGATCGTGGTGTTCAGCCACATCCCGCTGTTCGCGATGTACCCGACGTGGGGCTGGGGGACCGACGACGCGACCCAGGCGCTCTCGTACCTGCGGCGGTTCTCGTCGGTGACCTGCCTCAACGGGCACGTGCACCAGCTGTTCACGAAGACCGAAGGCAACATCACCTTCCACAGCGCGACGACGACCGCGTATCCGTTGCCCCAGCCGGGAACGCGGCCGGCGCCGACTCCGGTGACCCTGCCCGCGGGCAAGCTGAAGGACGCGCTTGGCATCCGCGAAGTGTCCTATCGCCCGGGCGGGCCAGGCCTGGCGGTGAAGGACGTGAAGCTGGCATGAACACCGTCCTCCGCCTCGCGACAGCAGTGTGCCTCGCGGCAAGCGGGTATCTCCACGCGCAGCTGTACGTCGGCGGCTATCGCGTGATCCCGGTGATCGGGCCGTCGTTCCTCGTTCAGGCTTCCGCGGCGTTCGCTGTCGCCGTGCTGGTGGCAGTGGGCGGCCCCTTCCTGCTGCGGCTGGCGGCGGCCGCGCTGGCTGCGGGTGCTTTGGCGGGCTTCGTGCTTTCGCGGACGACCGGGCTGTTCGGCTTTTCCGAACGGGGTTTCCAGCCCGCGCCGGAGGCTTTGCTGAGCGTCCTGACGGAAGCCGCGGTGCTCGTCCTGGTCGCGGTATCGCTTTACCGGGTGCGTCGATCCGTCAGGACGGCGTCGGCACCCTGATGCGGCTCATCGGCTGACGGTCTCGCCTGCGCGACGCGGCGGTTACGATCTACGAGTGCCGACAATCAAGGATGTAGCACGCCTCGCGGGTGTGACCCACGCTGTGGTTTCGCGCATCCTCAACGGCGACAAGGCGTTGCGGGTCCGGTCCGAGACCCGCGAGCGCGTGCTGGCAGCCGCCGCGGAGCTGGATTACATCCCGCATCACGCGGCGAAGGCGCTTCGCGAGTCTCGCGCCGGTGCGATCGGGCTGGCGGTGCACGACGTGAGCAACCCGGTGTACAGCGAGGTCATCAAGGGCGCGCAGGAGGCCATCAACCGGCACCGTTCGGTGCTCATGCTGGCCGACGCCGCCGAGCTGCACCGCGACGCGGCGACCTTCCGACGGTTTGTCGCGAGCGATGCGATCGACGCCCTCCTGCTGCTGCCCGCTGGCGACGATTCCGACGCCGCGATCGCTCGTGCCGCCGCGGCGCGCATCCCGACGGTTCTGGTCAACGAGCGTTCCGCCGATTACCAAAGCGTGAGCGCGGACGAACACACCGCCGGAATGCTCGCGGTGCGGCACCTGGCAGACCTGGGACACCGGGAGATCGGCCTGCTGCACCTGGACGGGTCGACCCAGCGCGGCGCGGACCGGGTCGACGGGCATGTCGCCGGGCTGCGGGAGCTGGGCCTCGAACCGGACGACCGCTGGGTCGGGGACGGCGGCCACGAGCCCGAGTCCGGACGCCGTGCGCTGCTCCGGCTCGCGGAAGGCGGGCCGCTGCCGTCGAGCATCGTCGTGCACAGCGTGCAGGCCGCGGTGGGCGCGCTGATCGCGGCACGGGAACTCGGCATCGAGGTGCCGGGGGAGCTGTCGATCGTCGGATTCCACGACATGCCTTACGCCGCCTACCTCGAGCCGGCGCTGACCGTCGTCCGGATGGGGTTGCGCGAGATGGGCGCGGTCGCGGTCGAGACGGCGATGCAGCTGCTCGACGGCCAGACCGTGGACAAGCAGGTCAAGGTGACCGAGCCGGAGCCGAGGATCGTCGCTCGCGACTCCACGGCACCGCCGCGCACGTCCAGTTCAAGAGGCGGTTCTCCCGCTCGCTGACGGCGGCCGCGAAGCCCCGCCATTCGCCACGAGGGCCCGAAGCTGCCTCTTTGCCACGGTCTCTTTGACACGGTGGTAACACGTGTTACCGTCGCCTTGTTCGTGCTCCCGGTGCGCTCGCCGGACCGTTCCCCACACGTCAAGGAAGACGCCTCATGCCGACCTCACCCAGCAGCAGGCCGCGGATCGTCGCGGCCGCCGTCGCCGGAAACTTCGTCGAGTGGTACGACTTCGCCATCTACGGGTATTTCTCCGCCGTTCTGGCGAAGGTCTTCTTCCCGCAGAGCGAAGGGTTCGTGGGCTTGCTCGCGACCTTGGCGATCTTCGCCGCCGCGTTCGTCCTGCGGCCGGTGGGGGCGCTGGTGTTCGGGCACCTCGGCGACCGGCACGGCAGGCGCTGGGTCCTGTCGGTCGTCATCCTGATGATGGCGGTCGCCACCGCGTTGATCGGCGTCCTGCCCACCTACGACCAGGTCGGGGCGCTGGCGCCGATCGCGCTCACCGTTCTCCGGCTCGTGCAGGGGTTCTCCGCGGGCGGCGAATTCGGGGGAGCGGCGTCCCTGCTGTTCGAGTCCGCCGACCGGCGGCGCCGGGGGTTGATGGGTTCGGCGCAGCCCGCGAGCATCGTGGCCGCACTGGCGGTTTCCGCAGGTCTGGGCACCGCGCTCACCTCAGTGATGAGCGAAGAGTTCCTGCACGGCTTCGGGTGGCGGATCCCGTTCTTGCTTTCGCTGCCGCTCGGCCTCGCGGGGTGGTACATCCGGCGGCGGATCGACGAGTCGCCCGCCTTCACCGAGCTTCAGGCGACCGGCACGCTGGAGGAGGCTCCGATCAAGGAGGTCTTCCGCTCGAGCTGGCGCATGATCATCGCGGGCACGGCGGCGATCGTGTCGTGGACGGCGGGCGGCTACGTCACGCTCCAGTTCCTGCCGACGTTCTTCGAGGGCGTCCTGAAGCGGCCGATCAGCCAGGGCCTGACCGCGTCGCTGGTCGGCCTCAGCGCGTACGCGGCGTTCGTCGTGCTCGGCGGGTGGCTGTCCGACAAGTTCGC
The DNA here is from genome assembly GCF_039525725.1 of Amycolatopsis albidoflavus. Lineage (NCBI taxonomy): Bacteria > Bacillati > Actinomycetota > Actinomycetes > Pseudonocardiales > Pseudonocardiaceae > Amycolatopsis > Amycolatopsis albidoflavus. The sequence goes on along the minus strand of NZ_BAAAHV010000012.1, from coordinate 274,332 downwards.
GCGCTGGAAGGTCATGCTGGCAGGTGCGCTCTTGCTCGCCGTCGTGGCGGTCCCCGGCTATCAGTTGCTCATCGCGGGATCGACCGTCGCGATCGGCGCCGCGGTGCTGCTGTTCGCCGCGTCGCTCGGTCTGGTGGCCGGCCCGACGCCCGCGCTCTTGGCGGAACTCGCCCCGGGCAGCGTGCGGACCTCGTTCCTCAGCATCGTCTACGCGGTGGCGAACGCGGCGTTCGGCGGCGTCGCGCCCTACATCGTGGTGGCGCTCGTGTCGTCCACCGGGTCGCTCCTCGCGCCCGCGTACTACCTGGTCGTGCTGCAGGTCGTGGCGATCGCCGGCCTGGTCGCCGTCGGCATCCACCAGCGCGGCCGGGCGCGCGATCCGGAGCCGCGGGCAGCGCGCCCGGCCAGCCCCGTCCATCACGACTGACAGGAGAAACCAGGCCATGACGCGCCTACGGGGGCTCACGTGGGATCACCCCCGCGCCATCGACCCCATCGTCCGCACGTCCGCGGAATACGAAGCCCGCACGGGCATCTCGGTCGAGTGGACCGCGCGGACCCTCGAGGAGTTCGAGGACGTCCCGCTCGACGAACTGGCGGACGAGTTCGACATCCTGGCGATCGACCATCCGCACGTGGGAAACGCCGTGCGCGCTGGCGCTCTCGCACCGTTGCCGTCGGAGATCATCGAGGAGCGGGCGGCGGCCTACGTCGGGCCGAGCCTGCGCAGCTATGTCTGGGAAAACCGGCTCATGGCCCTGCCGGTCGACGCGGCTTGCATGGTGAGCGCGGCCAGGGCCGGGACTGAACTCCCGCGCACGTGGCAGGACGTCGTCGAGCACCTGGCCGCGCTCGGACCCGCTCGCACTCTGCTCGCCGCGAATCCCACGCATCTGTGGGGCACTCTGCTGTCGATGTGCGAAGCCGTCCGTCCGCGCGACCTGCCCGGCTGGTGGGGTGACGACGGGCTGGACGCTGACACCGCGTTGGCGGCATTGGCATTGCTGCGCGAGGTGCTGGCGCTGGTGCCCGAGAGGTCGTTCGAGGCGAACCCGATCCAGGTGCTCGACGAACTCGCAGGGGCCGGGCCCGCGCTGTACACGCCGCTGGTTTTCGGCTACAGCACTTACGCACTCGACCGGCGCGTCGTGTTCTCGGACGCGCCGGTCGCGGCCGGGAGGACGGCAACGGGGTCGCTCACCGGCGGGGTGGGCCTCGCCGTGTCAGCACGATCGGCCCGGCCGCAGGAAGCGGCGGATTTCGTTGTTTTCGCCACGTCCCCGGAGGTACAGGCTGGGATTTACCTGGCTGCGGGCGGCCAGCCCGCCGCAGCTCGTGCCTGGCACGACCCGCTCGCCGGAGGATTCTTCAGCAGCACGCTTTCGACCATGCAGCAGTCGTTCCTCCGCCCGCGCGTTCCGGCTTACCCGCGGTACCAGCGCGTGGGGGCATCCGCGCTGCACGACATGATCCGCGGAGGCACCGATGACGCGCGGATTGTGGTGCGTCTCAACAACTTGCGGGCCGGTGCGCATGTCGGCTGACACTCTGCCGGAGATCCTCGACCACACCTATGAGGCACACGGCGCGGCGCCCGCCCTGCTTCACGACGGACGCTGGCTGACATTCGCCGAAACGGCCAGGCTCGCGCGAGGCCTCTACGCCCTGCTCCTCGAACATGGCGCTGCCAACGGAGATCGCGTCGTCGTCCATCTCGAGAACGGCGTGACGACCCGGCTGCTCGATCAGGCGCTGCTCGGATTCGGCCTGGTCCGGGTCGCCGTCTCCGCGCGGCTCCACGTCCGGGAGGTCGCAGCGATCTGCCTCGACGCACAGGCGGCCGTCGTGTGCGCCGACCCTGGGCAGGCCGACCTGCTGCGGGCCGCGCTGCACGACGCGGGTGCCCGCACCGTCGTCGTGGGCCTGGATGCAGACCGTCCGCCCTCCGTTGGCGACGAGCAGACGACAACACCGGCACGCCCGCAAGATGACGACGTCGCAATGCTGATGTACAGCTCGGGCACCACCGGCGCACCGAAGGCCGCAGTAGTCACGCAAGGCGCCTGGGTGGCGCGAACCCGGCACTCGCTCGCGTGTCTGCCTCCCGTGACGGAGGCAGACACGGTGGTCCTCGCAGCCCCGGCGGCCCATTTCGCTGGGTCGGTCGCCCTCGACTGCTTCATCCAAGGCGCTCGGACAGTGATCGAACGGCGATTCGACGCCGGAGCCGTCCTCGACCTGGTCGACCGATACGACGGAACGATCGTGCCGCTGGTGCCGGTCCTGCTGGCGCGCCTCGTCGAAGCGGCGGCCGCACGGCCCGCGAGCGGACGGCACCTCCGCTGCCTCCCGTACGGCGGCTCCGCCGTGAGCACCGACGTACTGATCCGCGCGTCCCGCCGGTTCCCGGGCGTGCTCACCCAGTTCTACGGGCTCGCCGAAGCCCTCGCACCGCTTTCCGTGCTGACACCGGCTGATCACGACGAATCCGCCGCTGGGCCGGACTCGAGCCGCCTTACATCGGCGGGCAGGTTCCTCGGCGGCGTCGAGCATCGTGTGGACGACGGGGTCCTCGCGGTGCGGGGCTCTGTCGTCATGCCGGGCTACTGGCGCCGGCCCGACCTCGACGCGAAGGTGCTGTCCGACGGATGGTTCTCCACCGGCGACCTGGCCCGGGTCGACGACGACGGCTATCTGCACGTGATCGGGCGCAGCTCCGACGTCATCGCCTCCGGCGGGTACAACATCCAGCCGCGCGAAGTGGAACAGGTCATCGAGCGGGTCCCCGGGGTGGCCGAAGTCGCCGTGGCAGGCGTACCAGACCCCGAGTGGGGCGAGGCGGTGCACGCGTTCGTGGTCGTCGCCGACGACGCGCTGCGGGACCCGGAAACCCTGGCAACGACCCTGCGCGAGGCGTGCGCGGGCGCCATCGCCTCGTACAAGAAGCCGCGGCACATCCATATGCGGAACAGCTTGCCGCGCAACCACTACGGCAAAGTCGACCGGCGGGCCCTGCGGGACTCCGTCGCGTCCGAGCCGCCGACGAAGGAGACAGACGCATGACCCAGGCGCTCGAAGGGATCCGCATCCTCGACTTCACGCAGATGATGCTCGGCCCGTACGGGACGCAGATGCTCGCCGACCTCGGCGCGGACGTCATCAAGGTGGAGCGTCCCGAGGGGGAGTGGGAACGCTCGCTGGAGATGATGGGCGGCCTGGTCGCCGGGGAATCGGCCGCGTATCTCGCGATGAACCGCAACAAACGGTCGCTCGCACTGGATCTGAAGGACCCCGCCGCGCGGGACGCGCTGCTGCGCCTCGCGGCGACGTGCGATGTCGTGGTGGAGAACTTCCGCCCCGGGGTCATGGACAAACTGGGACTGGGCTACGACGACATCCGCGCGGTGCGGCCCGACGTCGTCTACTGCTCCGGGTCGGGATGGGGGCAGGACACGCCGTTCGCCCGCGAACGCCGTCCCGGGCAGGACCTCCTCATCCAGGCGATGTCGGGACTGGCAGCGGCCACCGGCCGGCGCGGCGACCCGCCGACGCCCGCGGGGACGGCGATCGTCGACCACGCCACCGCGCTCACCCTCGCGAACGGGATCCTCGCGGCGCTCGTCGCGCGGGAGCGGCACGGGATCGGGCAGCGCGTCGAGGTGGACCTCTACTCGACCGCCATCGCCATGCAGTGCCAGGAAATCTCGGCATTCCTCAACCAGAGCGGCGGCTACGAGCGGTCCGCGGAAGGCATCGGCCAGGCGTGGCTGTCGGCGCCGTTCGGCGTCTACGCGGCACAGGACGGCTGGATCGCGCTGGCGATGGCCCCGCTGGACGTCGTCGCGGACGTAGTGGGCGACCCGTCGCTCGCCGACCTCGACGCCTGGGCGGACCGGGACGAGGTCAAACGTCGCCTGGAGTCGCTCGTGCGCCAGGAACCCGCCGCGTATTGGGTCCAAACTCTGGGCGCCGCAGGACTCTGGGCGGCGCGCGTGCGGACGACCGCGGAGGCCGTCGCCGAGTTGCGGGAACAGGATTCGGACCTCCTGATCACGACCGAAGGTCCGGACGGATCCCCGATCTCGCTGATCGGATGTCCGGTCACCCTCAGCGAGACGCCGTGGCAGCTCCGCTCGGCCCCGCCACGGGCCGGCGAGCACACCGCGGAGGTGCTGCGCGAGGTGCTGACCGACGAAGAGGTCGCCCACTTCACGACCCCGGCTGCGAGGAGTGCCGCCCATGACTGACGTCCACCCCAACCTGATCGTGCGCGACGAGGGCGCGGTCCGGATCCTGCGGATCGAGCGCGAGGACAAGCTCGGCGCCTTCTCCGGCTCGCTGATCGCGGCTCTGGGGAACGAGATCGCGGCCCTGCGCGACGCCCCAGCCGTGCGCGCCGTCATCCTGACCGGCACGGGCAAGGGCTTCGTGGCGGGCGCGGACATCGGCGAGTACGGCACTTCCTCGCGTGCCGAATTCGAGGCATACCAACGTCGCTCGCGGGTGGTGTTCGACGCACTGAGCGCGCTGCCGCAACCGACCGTCGCGGCAGTCAACGGCTACGCCTTCGGCGGCGGCTTCGAGATCGCCCTCTGCTGCGACGTCATCCTGTGCGCGGAGACCGCCCGCTTCGGCCTGCCGGAAATCAAACTCGGCCTCATCCCCGGCGGAGGCGGTCCGCAACGGCTGGCCCGCCAGGTCGGCCCGAGGTGGACGAAGGAACTGGTGCTGACCGGACGCACCGTCTACCCGGACGAGGCGCTCGCGCGCGGGGTCGTCGCGAAGGTCGTCGCCGCAGACCACCTGCCCGCCGCGGCGCTGGAGCTGGCCACGACGCTTGCGCTCCTGCCTGCCGAGGCCGCCCGCGCGGCGAAACAACGCATCGACGAGGGGGCGGAGCAGGATCTGGAGACGGCGCTCGCCGAAGACCAATCAGCGCTGGGCAGGTTGTTCGACACGCCGGACGCGAGGGAGGGCATCGACGCGTTCATCCAGAAACGCCCGCCCGCGTTCGGACGTCTCTGACGCTGCCGGCGGGCTCGTTGTCCGCTTCGGAGTGTCCACTGTGGAATAGCGGGCGGGCTAGAGAACGGCTGGTCAGCGCCACAGGGCTGCCGCGGCGCGGGCATAGTCGGCGAAGGAGACCGGCGGTCGGCCGGTGATCCGCTGGACGTCGTCGGTCACGTCGGCGGCCCAGTCGTTGCGGATGCCTTCGTACATGGCGGCGTAGAAGTCGGCGACCTGACCGGGAGTGCCTCCGCCGAGCAGGGCTTCGCGGAACTCGGCCGGGTCCATCGCCTGGTACCGCACCGGTTTTCCCGCGGCCTCGGCCACGATCGCGGCCATGTCCGAAAAGGACAGCGAATGGGGTCCGGTCAGGGAGTAGGTCTGGTGCTGATGTCCGCCCTGGGTCAGCGCGGCCGCGGCGACGGCGGCGATGTCCTCGACGGAGATCGGCGCCACCCGGCCCTCGCCCGCGGGAACCGAGACGACGCCGGTGCGGATGCCCTGCAGGATCGCGGGGTGTTCGGAGAAGTTCTCGGCGAAGACGTTGGGACGCAGGATCGTCGCGGGCACCGGCCCGGTCTCGAGGAAGCGCTCGACCCCGTGCGTCGGGAAGCATTCTCCGGACAGATGCGCCGTCATGTTCGACAGGTGAACCACGCGGCGAACCCCGGCGCTCTTGGCGTCGTCCAGCAGCGCCGCGACCTCTGCCGTGGTGTCGGGGCGGATCGGGAACCACTGGTAGATCGCGTCCACGCCTTCCAGGGCGGGTTGGTAGGTCGCCGGGTCGCTCCAGTCGAAGCGGACCGGCGTCACCGAACCCTCCGGTCTCCCCGGCGTCCGGCTCGCCGCCCGGATCGCGTGTCCCCGTTCGGCCAGCAAGGACACCACCCGGCGCCCGGTGCGGCCGGTCGCGCCGAGAACAAGAACTGTGGTTGGCACGCGCTCCTCGCAAGGTAAGGTCGAATCGGCAACCACATCACCGTATGAATGGGTCATCGACGCACGCCATGACAGTTCTCGCCAGATTCATATCCGATTGGCACCGTGCCGGAGCGAATCGGGTATGACGGTGAAGGCGGTCGGCCGTGAGCGCGACCATGTGGCCGAGGTCGTGGGCGACATCGTCGCCGCCCTCCGGCGCGGCGGCGTCGTCTACGGCAGGGCGCTGCTGCGTGCGCCCTGGGGCATCGCGTTCGAGTCGCGATCGATCGCCACCATCTACGTCGTGATCGCCGGTTCCTGCGTGCTCGTCCCCGACGGCGGCCAGGCGCTGCATCTCGCCCAAGGGGACGTCGCGTTGCTCCCGTCCGGCGCCGGGCACATTGCCGCCGACACCCCAGGTCGGCCGGCTCCCACCGTGCGAGAGCTGTTCGGCGCCGACCTGGAGGAGCTGTCGGCCACCGACCTCGTCATCGAGGGCGACGGCCCCGAGACCGTCCTGGTCTGCGGCGCGTACCTGCTCGAACCGGCGCCGCAGCACCCGTTCATCGCCTCGTTGCCCGACGTCGTGCACGTGACGGCGAGCCAGATGCGCGGCAGCTGCCTCGCCGCCGCCGTCCACCTGCTCACCACCGAGGTCGACCAGGCCGGCCGCGGCACGCCCGCCGTGGTGGCCTCGCTGCTCGACCTGCTGTTCACCTACACCCTGAGGTCCTGGTTTCTCGGCCAGCCCGACCAGTTGGTCGGATGGGCCCACGCACTCCACGACCCCGCGGTCGGCCCCGCACTCGCGCTCTTGCACGACGACCCCGGCAAACCCTGGACCGTGGAGGCGCTCGCGCAGGCCGTCGGTTTCCCGCGTGCCCGGTTCAGCCGCCGATTCACGTCGACGACCGGCCACACCCCCATGGAGTACCTCGGCATCTGGCGGATGACCGTGGCCGCCCGCCTGCTGCGCGAGGGCCAAGCACCCCTGCGGCAGATCGCCCGGAAGGTCGGGTACGACTCGGAATTCGCGTTCGCACGCGCTTTCAAGCGGGTCGTGGGTCATGCTCCTGGTCGCTATCGCGCGATGCACCGCCGCAGTGAGGGCGCGGCTGATCCGCGGCAATGACTCGTGGTCGGGCGGCGGTCCGGTGCCGCAGCCGGTGCCGGGGCGACGACGGCGCCGGCTGCTCCGCCGAAATTCCGCTCTGGTCGCGTTTCGGGCGCATCACTGGAGTGATTTCTCGTGATCAATGTCCGGCTGCTGTTCCCAGCGAACAGGTTAGGCGGCGTCATCGCCGTTCGCCTGGGTCGCCGCATTGCCGACTTCAGCCACTGTCAATTCCACTCCGGAAAAATCCGCTGTCTCCGGAATAGGGGCGATTTCGCTCGCTCGTTCGCCAGTATCCATTTCGCCGGGCAGGCATGCCGGGACAACCGGCGGGTGCGCCGCGTTCCGGCACACCTGATTTCTTCGCGACCCGGACACCGGTCAGCTAGCCGATGACCGCCCATCGCTGTTCGGCGGCTCGCGGACGGCAGGAGGCCTGCACCGCGGCATCGCCGTCCTCGTCAGGGTGCCGGAGTGCGAGGCACTTGCCGCTGAGCTGGTTGCGAAGCGTCCCGTCTCCCGGCGCGAACCAGCGTTGGTCGGCTGACTCCGGATGACAGGAGGCTTGGAACGTTCTGGGGTCCTCGTCAACGGCGTGCCGGATCGCGAGGCACTTGCCGCTGAACTTGTTCACGAGCGTCAGGTCGTTCTGGTAGGTCCAGTACTGGTCGCTGAACTCCGCATGGCAAGGGGACTGGAACACCAGGGCGCCTTCCTCGCTGGTGTGCCAGATCGCGAGGCACATCCCGCTGGAATCGTTCCGGAGCCGAGTCGGGCCGACAGTGCGCGGCGACAGCGCTGACGTGGCCGTGCTGGCGGCGGCTGCCGGAGTCATCCCCAGGACGGCGGCTCCGGCAGCCACGATCGCACCGATTCTGGCCCACAGTGAGCGTTTCATGACATTCCCTTCTCTGTGGTGTGCGTGGTCTTGCGACGAGGACAGTTCCAGCCGTCGCGGAGACGGCCGATGCCGGCGATCGACTGCGCATGCGCGCCCCCGGGACGCGATAAACCCCGCCGCCTGAACGCATTCCCCGAATCGAACAGGAAATGCGACACTCGCGAATGATATCGGCCTGCGGCATCCGATGTACATGCACAGAAAGATTATCTGACCTTATCAAATCGTTGCGCCGTGTGGTCGCGTACTGTCGCCCGTCGCGCCCAACCTGCTTGCTATTTGTTAACGCCAGGAAAAAGCTTCGGGGTCATTCATCCGCTAAACTCGTTTTCTCCGGATCGACGATTCCGACCGGCAAGCCGCTCCCGGCGACCCGACACGGGGATGTCGCGTGGACCGTCCCCGCACTCATAGTGCCCGCCGACGTCGGTCGGCACCACGGCGCGCGACTCAGGCCCGCTTCACGACGGTCGCGGCAAGGCTGGCAAGGTCGTGAACTCCCCGGCAAGTCCCCTCGACGTCCCGCTCCGCCGCGCCGGAATCCGTAAGGGTTGAACTGCACTGAACCATTACCGCACCATGGTGGCATGGAAGAAAACCGTTGCCCCCGTTGCGGCTGGCCCCTGGCCGAGCTGCCCGCCTCCGCTGTCGTTCCCGCGTCGGCGGCCAGCCGGACCGAGTACGTGCGTTGTGTGTGCGGCAGCTGGATCGCCCGGCTCGGCGGAGTGGTCGTCGGGTCCACCCGGCCGCGCTGACTACCAGTGGTCGGGGCGCGTCAGCCGTGCGGGCAGTTTGGTCGCGGTGTCGCCGCGGGCGGCGTTGACCTGGGACTGGGTAAGGAAAAGGCTGTCGGTGAAGTCGGCGCCGCGGATGTCGGCGTCGCGCAGATCCGCGCCGATCAGGTCGGCGCGGCGCAGGTCCGCGCCCCGGAGGTTGGCCGCGATCAGGTACGCGCCGCGCAAGTTCGTGCTGCGCAAGTCCGCTCCGGCCAGTTTCGCGCCGATCAGGTCGGCGCCGCGGCGGTCCTTCTTGCGCCCGGCTCCGGCGCGGACCAGTTCGCTGGTGCGGACCAGCAGCGGGTTCACCTGGGCCCGGCGCGAGTCGACGTCGATCGCCAGCACCGCGTCCGCGTCGCCGGCCGTCGCCTGCTCGATCTCGGCGATCGCGGCGTCCAGCTCCGCGTGGATCTCGCGGGTCGCGGTCAGCGAGCGGGCCTCGGCGAGATACCAGAGCAGCTCGTGCAGGTGCCGCATCACCGGCAGTGCGGCGAACATCAGCCCGCGGGTTTCCGGAGCCTCGCGCCAGCTGCGGCCGGCGAAGGTCACCTGTGACACCTGCTGTCCCGCGCCGAAACAGTCGTACGCGGTACAGCCCGCGAAACCCTTGGGACGCAACTGATCGTGGATGCCGCAGCGGAAGTCGTGCTGCAGGTTCGGGCACGGGTCGCCGGCGCGCTTGTCGATGGCGAAATCAGCTGATTTGGTGAAGGTGAGCGCGACGCAGCAGAGCGCGAAACAGCTCGCGCAGTCGGCGGTCAGGGTACGGCGGTCGGACAAGGTCTCTCCAGCGAAGGCGGGCGAACCTGTCCAGCGTAGTCGCCGCTCAACTCCCGGCGACGACCACGACGCGTCGGCGGCGCGTGCGCATCGCCAGGGCCGCGAGCACGAACACCTGAAGCTTCGGTTCGACGCCCGGCAGGTCAGCGGCGCTGACGGAGACGCTGCCGGCCTCATCGACCCGAGCGTGGTCGCGGCGGCCGGTCCGCCGGAACCGAAGCACCTCGTTGCCGCTCTCGACGCTCCAGCTTCGCGCGCCCGGCCGGCGGGTGCTCGCGAGCACCGACCCGTCGGCGGCCAGCAACTGGTACGTGCCGAGGCGACGACGGATCCGGTAGCTGGCTCCGTCGAGCTGGAACTGCCCTCCGGACCGGCCCTCGACGACGGTGAGCGGGCGGCCGTCGCTGGTGATCTGGTACTTCGCCAGGCCGGATTTCGCTATGCGCAACATGGAACCACCCCACCATCGCCCCGCCGGAAGATCCCGTGCCGTTTGTCATGGGTGATCATCGGCGAAGCAGTCGTACCATGATCGACGTGCGCGAACCTGATCCGGACCGCTTCTCGGCCCGCCAGTGGCCGGACTGGAGCTTCTGGACGGACGCGCGGAGCGGAGCAGCCCCTCCGCACCGCGGCCGCGTCCGGTCTGTGGTCGTCAACGGCGTCATGATGGCATTCCTGGTCACCTGGGTCATCGCGCTCGCGGACGGGCGATACGGCCCGGTGCGCACCGGGCTCGTCTTCGGATTCCTCGGTTGTTACGCCGTCGCGTACCTGCTGGTGCTGTGGTTCGGCCCGCTCGCGTTGCGGCGGCAGCGGATCGCGATGGTGGCCGCGTTGTTCGCGCTCGGCATCACCCCCGCGCTGATCCTCGGCTCCCCGGCGTACCTGACCAGCCTCACCTACGCCATCGCCGCCGGGCTCATGCTGTTGCCGCTGCGGTTCTCCCTGCCGCTCGGCTTCGGGACGGCCGCCGCCCAGATCGCGTGGATGCTCGTGCGGGACGGCCGCGTCGCCTGGGGTCAGGTGCTCACGCTCGTCGCCGTCACCGCGATCCTCGGCGTCGTCTACGCGCTGACGTTCACCATCGGCCACCTCAGGCTCGCCCGCGAGCAGATCCGGCGGATGGCCGTCGACCAGGAACGGCAGCGCGTCGCCCGGGACCTGCACGACGTCCTCGGCCACAGCCTTTCCACGATGACGCTGAAACTCGGCCTGACCCGGCGGATCCTGGAAACGACGGACAACACCGCAGCGGCGCTCGCCGAGATCCGGGACCTGGACGAACTGTGCCGGGAAGCCCTTTCCGACGTCCGCGCCACCGTGTCCGACTACCGCACCGTGTCGCTCGCGACCGAAGTCGCCGGCGCCCGGATGGCGCTGCGCGCCGCCGGAGTCCATGCCGACCTGCCCGCCGAGACCGATGCCGCGACGGCTGATCTGCAGGGCGTTTTCGGTTACGTGGTAAGGGAAGCCGTGACCAACGTGCTCCGCCATTCCGACGCCCAGCGCTGCACCGTCCGCGTCGGCCGCGACTGGCTGGAAGTCGCCGACGACGGCACTGTCCCGGCCGACGTCGTCCCCGGGCACGGCCTCACCGGCCTCGCCGAGCGGATGGCCGCGGTGTCCGGCACGCTCGAACACGGCCGCGGCCCGCACGGCGGATTCCGGGTGCTGGCCCGCGGACCGGCGGGTGCGGCGTGATCCGGGTCCTGCTGGCCGACGACCAGGCGCTCGTGCGCGGCGCGCTGGCTTCCCTGCTGCGGATGGAATCCGACCTCGAGGTGGTCGCCGAGGTCGGCTCCGGCCTCGAAGTCCTGCCCGCCGCGCAGCGGACCGCGCCCGACATCGCGCTCGTCGACGTCCAGATGCCCGGCCGCGACGGGCTCGCCGTGACCGCCGACCTGCGCCGCGCGCTGCCGGAGTGCCGCGTGCTGATCTGCACGACCTTCAGCCGTCCTGGGTACCTGTCGCGCGCGATGTCCGCGGGCGCGGCCGGGTTCGTGGTGAAGGATTCGCGCCCGGAACAGCTGATCAACGCGATCCGTCGGGTGCACGCCGGTCTGCGGTTCGTGGACCCGGCGCTCGCCGCCGAATCGCTGGCCAGCGGCGCGAGCCCGCTCACCGACCGCGAGGCGGACGTCCTGCGCGCAGCGGCGGAGGGCGGGACCGTCGCGGACATGGCGACGGCGCTGGGCCTGTCGGCGGGGACTGTGCGCAACCACCTGTCTTCGGCGATCGGGAAGACCCAAGCCCGCACCCGCGCGGAGGCGGTCCGGGTCGCCGAGACCAGCGGATGGCTGTAGCGGCTAGGGCGTGGCGAGGCCGTGAAAGATCAGGTCGAGCAAGCTGACCGCCTGCGCGGCCGCGTCCGGCTCCGTCTCGGTAACCAGCGCGACGGCGTTGACCAGCTTGAAGACCTGCCCGACCGAGACGCCTGCCCGGACTTCGCCGGCATCCTGCGCCCGGGTCAGAAGCCCTTGCGCCGCCTCGAAAATCGCCGCGCGACACTCTGAGCTTTCCTCGCCCAACGCCGCCAGCAGCGACGCCGCAAGCCCGCGCTTCGCGCTCCCGTACGCGATGACCTCGCCCAGCCATCCCTTCAACGCGGCGCCCGGCGACGCTGCCGACCTCAGCTCGTCCGCATGCCGGCACAGAGCGTCGATGTGGTCGCGGAAAACGGCCTCCAGCAACGCCTGCCGGGTGGGGAAGTGGCGGTAGAGCGTGGCGTTCCCGACACCCGCGTGCTGCGCGATGTCGTCCAGCGGCGCGTCCGCCCCCTGCTCGGCGAAGACATTCCGCGCGGCCGCCACGAGCCGGTCGTAGTTGCGCTGGGCGTCGGCCCGCATCGCCGCCTCCTGGTTGCCTAATCGGGGAGTGTCCCCGTATCGTAGCCGAAGAAAAGCGGGGAGTATCCCCGATTAAGGGGAATCCAGGCAGCAGGAGGAAAAATGACCACCGTTCTCGTCACCGGAGCCACCGGCACCCAGGGCGGCGCGACCGCCCGCGCACTGCTGGCCGCCGGACAACGAGTCCGCGCGCTGGTCCGCGACCCGGACACTCCCGCCGCCCAAGCACTCGACGCCGCCGGCGCCGAACTCGTCCGCGGCGACCTGGGCGACCGCGCTTCGCTCGACATCGCCGTCAAAGGTTCCGACGGCGTTTTCAGCGTCCAGCCGACCCTTGGCTATCCCGGCACGCCGCCCGATTTCACCATCGACGACGAACTCCGCTACGGCCGCAACGTCGCAGACGCCGCCGCGGCAGCCGGTGTCCGGACTTTCGTGTACGCCTCGGTCGGCTCGGCCGATGCCCCGCACGGCATCACGCGCTGGCAGACCAAGTCCACTTTGGAGCGTTACGCCCGCGACCTGGGCCTTCCGGTGACCGCGCTGCGTCCGGTCCGGTTCATGGAGAACCAGATCCACCCGCAGCTGGGCGTCCGCGACGGCGTGCTGACGGACGTCTTCCTGCCGGAATCGCCGGTGCAGCTCATCGCGGCAGCCGACATCGGCGCGTTCGCCGCACTGGCCTTCACCCGCCCGGCCGAGTACGCCGGGCGGACGATCGAGCTGGCCGGCGACGAGCTGACGATGCCGCAGATCGCCGACGCCATGGCGCGGGCGACGGGGGAGCCGGTCACCTACCGGCCGATCCCGCGCGAGGCACTGACCGGCCGCGATCCTGATGCCGTGGCGGGCTACGACTTCGCCAACAACGGCGGTTGGCAGGCGGACATTCCCGCGCTGCGCAAGGAACATCCCGGCCTGTTGGACTTCGCTACCTGGCTGGGGTGACCGCGAGCAGAGCCTTCACCGGAGTGGGCTGGCCTGGAGCAACGCGTCGCCCAGGGAGGTGCGCCGGTAGAGCACGCGATGCCGGCTGCGGTCGCTGGCCAGCAGCCCGGCTGCGCGCAGTGTGGTCAGGTGCGCGGACACTGTCGCGGGCGCGAGGCGCAGCTGCTGGGCGAGGCAGACGGTTGCCGAGGGCTGGTCCAAGCAGGCGAGCAGAAGCGCGCGGGTGCGGCCGATCAGGCCGACCAGCGGTTCCGGCGGTTCCGTGCGCGAAGCCCACAGCGATGCGACGCCGCGGGCGGGATACAGCAGCGTCGGCTGCCACGGCGGCACGGTCACCACCCCGACGTTCGGCCACGCGAACACGGCGGGGACGAGCAGCAGGCCGCGTGTGTCGATGTCCAGCCGTTCCCGGGCTTGGACGTCGACGAGGATGGACGTGCCCGCCAGCCGCACCTGCGGGTGCAGTTCGGCCAGCGCCTTGGCGAGCCCGCCCTCGCCGAGCAGGCGCGTCCGGTGTGCGAGGTCAGCGGTGAGCAGCTCGCGCAGCGTGGGCCAGGTCGGCGCGAGCAGTGCGTTCCAGACGGTCTCGAGCTGGTCGGCAAGCAGATCCCGTGTGGTCGCCGGGTCGTCGGGCAGGCCGCTCAGGTCGGCATCGACCATCGCCAGCTCCAGCGCGACCTGCCCGGGCGGCGTGGCGCGAACGGCGTCCAGCTGTGCTGCCGCGGTCGTTTCCGGGCCGCCGGGCGGCGGGCTCAAGAACTCCGTGATGTAGTGCCGCGCGCTCAGCACCGCTGCCAGCTCGGGGACACCGAGATCGTCGAGAGCGGGCGCGCCGGACACCCACGGCAGGTGCACCGGATGACCGCGGACCCCCAGCAGTGTCTGCACCGCGCCTAGCGCTTCCTCCAGCGGGGAGATCGCGAACCGGACGCGTTGGCTACCAGCGGCGGTCATGGCCAGTTCGATCACGGCAAGCCCGCAACATTCGGTTCCACCCGAATCACTATTCCGCACTGCCGGGCCGGGCGAGCGTACTCGCATGTCGTTGTTCCCTCATCGGGCGTATTGGCGCTGGTCGGCGGGCGTCCAGTTCGCCCGGCTCCCCGCGACCATGGCGCCGCTCGCGTTCACTCTGCTGACCACGGCCACCACGGGGTCGTATCGGCTCGGCAGCGTCCTGATGTCGGTCTATGTCGTCGCCGAGATGGCCGGCGCGGTGCCGCTCTCGAGGTGGCTTGACCGCGTCGGCGTCTCCCGTGGCCTGTCCGCCTTGCTTCTGCTCGCCGCAGCCGGATTCGCCCTGCTCACCGCTGCCGCAGCGGTGCACGTGCCGAACGCCGCGCTGCTCGCGCTCGTCGTGTTGCCTGGCGCCGCGGCGGGTGCGTCGTCCGGCGGCTTTCGGACGCTGTTGGCCGACGTGGTCGACGACGAGCAGCTGCCAAGGGCCGTCTCGGTCGACGCGGTCATCCTCGAATGCGTTCTGGTCGGCGGGCCGGGGTTGGTTGCTCTGCTCGCTTTGGCCGGACCGCTGCTGCCGCTGGCCGCCATGACCGCCGTGTGCCTGCTTGCCGCGGTCCTGGTCCCGCGCCGCGTGAGTGCGCACCAAGGGGCCGGTGCCGGCGATGACGGCCCGCCGCCATCGCCGATCATCTACCTGCCGTGGCTGTGCTGCGCGTTCACCGTCGGGCTGCTCCTGTCCACCATCGAGGTCGCGTCGTTGCCGCTGGTCCATCGTCTGGGTGCGCCCGATGCGGCCGCGCCAGTCGTGATCGTCGTGCTGAGCGGGGCAAGCATCGCGGGCAGCCTGCTCTGTGCGTGGCGGGGAAAAACGGGCGACCCGCGGCTGTTCCTCGCCGGTCTGGTCGCCGGCGGGCTCGCTCTCGCGGCGGACCTCGGCTGGGCTGGCCTGGTGGGCTCGCTGACGCTGATCGGCGGGTGCACCGGGCCGCTGGTGGCCGCGACCTCGGTCAACCTCCAGCGGTTGCTCCCGAAGAACCGCAGGTCAGCAGGGTTCTCGCTGTCGTTCACCGTGCAGGCGTGCGGGTTCGGGCTCGGTTCGCTGGCAGTGGCCGTGCTGCCGTTGTCGCACGCGCCGCTGTTCGGGGTCGGCTCCGCGGCCGTCGCTGCCGGGATGCTGGCGGCCGCAGCGAGAAGGCCGCTCCCTGTGCAGCGCCCGGCAGCAGTCAGTCGCCAGGAAGTTTCTTGAGCGCTCGATCCAGAGCCGACGCACTCCTGCCGGTGCCGCCGGGTCTCCGCACGGCACCGCCAGGGCCGGGGGAGTCAGGGCAGGGGCTGGTCGATCTGCTCGCGCAGGATGTCGCCGTGTCCCGCGTGCCGGGCGAATTCCTGGATCATCCCGAGCAGCGTCCAGCGCATGCTGATGGTTCCCTCGCCGGGGAATTCCTTGGTGTCGTCCAGTTCGAAGCGCGCGGCGATCTCCCGCGACCGCTGGCTGGCGCGCTCGTATTCGGCGATCACGTCGGCCACGGTCTCGTCGTCGGTGACGGTGAACGTGCCGACGTCGCGCTTCGAGTAGCCGTCGCATTCGGACTCCTCGAGCCCGGCCCAGAACCGCTGGAACCAAATCCGTTCCGCCGCGGCGGCGTGCTTGACCACGGAGATCGGCGTGGACAGCGACGCGACGAGCCGTCGTCGGGCGTCGGTTTCGGACAGTCCGCGAAGGGTGTCGACGAGGGCTTCGCGGTTGCGGTCGAGCGTGTTCTCGAGAAGTGCTCGTTCGGTGCCGTTGGTGAGGCGTTCGGTGGGCATGGTTGTGCTCCGTTTCGTGGGCATGGCTGGGGACGGCCTGACGAGGCCGGGATCGATGAAGTGCGCCGAGGCGGGCCAGGAAAAGCACCGCGGGCAAGAACAGTCCGCCGGGAAGATCCGGCGACTGAGGTCATTGAACCACAACCCAGCCGGGCGGGCCGCTGCGTCAGTCCGCAGCCGCCTCCTCCTCGGCCTTCTCTGCTTCCCGCAGGCGTTTCAGCTCGTCCAGCTCAGCCTGCTGCGCACTGACGCGAGCGCGCAGTTCCCCGAGCTCAGCGTGCAGCGGCGCCAGCGTTTCGGCGTACCCCTTGGTCGCCTGGCTCAACTGCGCCGCTGACTCGGCGACCCGCTGATCCGCCGCGAGCTGGACCCCGCGCACCCGCTCGTCCGCCTCCGCCGTGTGCTCGCGCATCCGCAGTTCCTGTTCGCGCAACCGGCTTTCGTGCTCAGCGGCCAACGACGTCCGCAGTTCCTGCTGTGCCTCCGCTGCGTCGCGACGGGCCTGTTCGAGATCCTCGACCGCCGTCGCGCGCAAGGCCGAGATCTCGCGCTGCAGGCCAGTGACCCGGTCATGCGCCGCTGCCGCCTGTTCGAGCGCGCGCTGCCGGTTGTTCTCCGCCTCATCGCGAACGGCCAACGCCGCTTCCTGCGCTTTCCTTGCCGCAGAAGCATTCGAGAGCGCACTGTCGCGCTCGGCACGGTCCACTTCGGACTGCTTTTTGGCCTCCGCCTCAGCCTCGCGCGCCTCCTCCGCGGCGGCCACCGCGTGTGCTCGCTCCGCGTTCGCCACCCTGGCCTGCTCCACCGCCTCGTCACGGGCAGCCTCAGCCTCTTCGCGCGCTTTGAGCGCCGCTGCGGTCTGGTCGGTGACGTGCGTTCGCAGCGCGGACAGCTCCGCGTGCAGCGGGTCCAACGCTGACAACGCCGAGCCGAGCTGCTCGTCGAGCGACTGGGTGTCGAGGAGGGTCATCGGCTGGTCGGGGCCGTAGACGGTCACCCAGATCTCGCGCTGCTCGTCGAGCATCGCGCACGTGACGACCTTCGCGCCCCACTTTCCGTACCGCTCAGGATCGGCCGGGCAGTACGGCGTCGGCCGCCCGCCCTGACGGGGGATAGGCGGCAGCGGCCGACCGCAGTAGGCACACCCCGCCTCGTCCCCGGCGGCCAACGCACGCACGGTCGCCTCCCGCCGCTCCTCCCGGCTCCCACGCCGGATCGGCGACCCACCCGTCTGCATCGATGCCCCTTTCCGCAGGTGAGACTCACCCTACAGTTTGCGTATCGATATTAAAACACTAGGTATCGAAAACGAAACTAAAACCTGTGACGACATGCGAGAGTGCTCGACTATATGGATAACTTAGATTATTCATATAGTTAGACGTCAGCGCCTGGCTACCCTGGTCGGACGCCGACCATGACGCCGGAGACAAGGGGGACACGGGGTGACCGAGAGCGGGCAGCGGACCTTCTCCTTCTGCCTCCAACCCGCAACGCGGCCGCCCGAGGTCGTCGAGCCCGCGCCCGACTGCGAGATCGACTTCTACGGCCAGGGCATCGAGCGAACGCTGCATTTCCGCCTGTCCAGCGAAGGCGAAGACGTGCGGATCGCCTGCACGTCGAGGACTTCCTGGACCCCGCGCCCCGAAGTCGAGTTCATCGCCCGCGACCGTCTCGGGGAGATGATCCTCGACCTGCTGTCCGCGTTCAGCAGTTCGCTGCGTACAGCGGCCTCACCGCTGGCCGACGCCCCGCCCTTCCCCTCCTGGCGGTGAGCTGCCCTCGGCCTCCCGGCGCCTGCGGTCGACGTCGAAAAGCCGCACGTCCAGCGCCGTCGCCTCGCTCGAAAACCGGCCCCGTTCCGGCAACCTACCGCCAGTGCAGCGAGGTTTTCCGCCGAACCGACACCTGGACCGGCAGCGAAGTCAGCCCGCGCAGGGTCGCGGTGTCCTCCCAGGCCGGACAGCCGGCCAGCGTGAGCGTGATTCCGTTGTCCCGCAAGCAGTCGAAGAGCGTGCGCAGCTGCAGGTTGACCAGCGCGGCGCCGAGGCAGGAATGCGCGCCGCGGCCGAATCCGAGGTGCAGGCCGCGCCGGGGCCGCGGATTCACCTCGTCCGGGCAAGGAAATACCGCGGGATCGCGGTTCGCGGCGGCCAGCAGCACGATCACGACGTCGCCGCGCCGGATGCGCTGGCCGCCCAGTTCGCCGTCGGCGACGCAGATCCGGCCGTCGGCTTGCACGGAACCGTCGAGGCGGACCAGTTCGTCGGCGAGATCGTCCGCGCCGTCCAAAGCGGACAGCTGATCCAGCAGGCCCGGCCGGCGCGCCAGACGCAGCAAAGCCGCGCCGAGCAGGCGGCTGGACGATTCGTAACCCGCGTGGAGAACCGCGCGGAGCGAGTTCGCCAGCAGGTCCGCGGAGATGCCGGGGCGGACGTACCGCGCGCGGCGGGCGGCGGCGACGAAACCGATCTGATTGTCGTCGGCCAGCCAACCGGCGACGAGTTCGCTCAGCCGCGCCCGAGCCTGGTCCCCGGCCTCCGCGCGGGACGGGTCGAGACCGGAATCCATGCTGCGCACGATGGCGTTGGAGTAACGCTCGAACTCCTCGCCGTCCGGCGGTTGCACGCCGAGATAGCGGCTGATCGCGTCGAGCGCGACCGGGCGGGCGAAGCCCCACACCAGGTCGGCCGGGCAGGCTTCTCCCAGCGCGAGCAGCCGGGAAGTCATGGTCGTGCGCAGGTGGTCGGCCATCGCGCGTTGCGGCACCTGGTGCAGCGCGCAGACCAGCAGGCGGCGGATCCCGGTGTGCTCCGGCGGGTCGAGCTGCTGCAGGTTCACCGACGCGGCGGGAACGTCGATCCCGGCCCGGCGGAAGTCCGCGGCGTAGCGGGCGGTGTCGGCGAGCACCTGGCGTCCGGCGGCGTGTTCGGTGACGACCCAGGAGCCCAGCATTCCGTGCCAGTACACCGGATGCGCCTCGCGCAGCCTGCGGTAATACGGGTGCGGGTCGGCGAGCACACGCGGGTCGAGCGGCTCGAAGTACGGGTCGTCGTGCGGTGCCAAGACGTCCTCCGGTTCCCCGGCGAGAACGCCGCGGTCGAGTGGGGCGGGC
>NZ_BAAAHV010000012.1:0-255121 GCF_039525725.1 Amycolatopsis albidoflavus | reverse complement strand
CCCGGCCGCGCCGCGCCCGCACTGCGCTTGCCGGGTCAGTGGCGGTACAGCATGGGCCTTCACCTCCCGATTTCCGTTCCCGGCAGCGGGAAACCGCGCCATCGGTCGGCGAAAGCCGGCGGGCGCGTTCCCGATGCGGAGCGACGCTGCCCGGGCCGTGGCCCATCGTGGCCGGGGCGCCTTGTCGAAACCTTGCCGCGACCTTGAAACCGCGGCGGCGGGACTGGTATCCCGGAAACAACCCAGGGAGGTTCCGTGAGCGGCACCGAGGTGAGGGTTCTCGGAGAGGTCGAAATACGGGTCGGCGAACGGATTCTCGCGCTAGGCCCGCCGCGGCAGCGCCGGCTCCTCGCGGCGCTTCTCATCCAGCCGAACGTCCAGATCTCGGCAGGCGAGCTGATCAGCCGGGTCTGGAACGGCTCCCCGCCGGCGCGGGTGCACAACGCGCTCTACAGCTACGTTTCCCGGCTTCGCGGGGTGGTCCAGCACAGTGATCGGCTGGTGCTGACGCGCGGGCACCGCGGATACGTGCTGATCGTCGACGAGGACGACATCGACCTGTGCCGGTTCCGCGGCCTGGTGTCGCGGGCGCGGAAGTCCGGCAGCGACCGGCGGCGGGCGAAACAGTCCTACGAAGCCGCGTTGTCGCTGTGCCGCGGCGTTCCGTTCGTTGATGTCGACGCCGCGTGGCTGGTCGATCTGCGCGCGCGGTTCGCAGCCGAGCGGCTTGGGGCGGAGCTGGATCTGTTCGACATCTGCCTGCGGGAAGGCAAGTCGTCGGAGCTGCTCGGCCCGCTGAACCACTACGCCGCCGAACATCCGCTGGACGAGCGGATCGCCGCGCAGCTGATGACGGTGCTGTGCCGGCACGGCCGCCAGGCGGACGCGCTTCGCCGGTACGCAGGGCTGAGCCGCCGCCTCCGCACCGAGCTGGGCGTCGATCCCGGCGCGCGGTTGGTGGAGCTGCACGGCCGGATTCTCTCCGGCGCGTGTCCTTAACCCGCGAAAGAAGCCCGCACCAACAGATCCCGCAGCGCGAGCGCGACTTCGGACGGCTTTTCGGGCAAGAGGACCACCTGGTCGGCGGTCGTCGAAGGACCGGTCAGCGGGATGATCCGCAGTCCCGGCGGCTGGTGGTCCAGTGCCGATTCGACGGTGATCCCGATGCCCGTTCCGGCGGCGACGTGGGCGGCGATCGCCTGCACGCTGTCGGCGGTCCGGATGATCCGCAGGTCCGCCCCGCTGATCCGGAACGCGGACAGCAGCCGGTCGCACAGCCCGCTGTTGATCTGGTGCGGCCAGGTCAGCAACGCGCTCGAGGACAGCTCGGCGGCGCTCAGTTCGGCATGTCCGGCAAGGGAATGCGCCGCGGGCACAAGCGCGACGAACCGTTCGGCGGACAGCACCCTCGCCCGGACGCCGTCGATTCCGCCGGTCGCCCAGCCGATGCCGAGCCCGACGGTTTCGGCACGCAGGGCCGCGAGCTGAGCGGTGGTCGGCATCGGCTCCGGCACGATGGCGACGTCCGGGAACCGCTCGCGCAGCTGCGGCAGGCAGCGCATCAGCACTTGGTGCGCGGTGTACTCGGCGTGGGCGACGACGAGAGTGGTGCGCGCCCGGTCGCCGCCGGCCAGGGAACGGCCGCGTTGCTCGAAGCGGCGCAGCTGGGCGAGGGTGGCGTGGGCGTCGGGCAGGAGCGCTTCGCCGAGATCGGTCAGCGAGACGCGGCGGCTGGTGCGGTGGAACAGCTTGCCGCCCAAGGTTTTCTCCAGACGGCGGACGGCGTCGCTGACGGTCGGCTGTCCGCGGTGGAGGCGTTCGGCGGCGCGGCCGAAATGGAGCTCCTCCGCGACCGTGACGAACGCTTCGAGCTCGATCCTGTCCACCGGAGCAGGCTAGCCGGATCAATCGGTGTCACCGATCGCTGGGTGCCGGAGAACGGCGTTGATGGCGTCCGGCGATCGGGATGAGATGGGGAGCAAGCAGGGGATTTCCCACGACTGGAAGAAGTTTTCGCATGACAGCCAATGCCGTTGACGGCATCCCGCACGCCACCGTGACCGTCGTCTGCCACTCGGTGCACGGGCACACCCGTCTCTTGGCCGAGCACCTCGCCGAAGGGGCACGGCAGGTGCCGGGCGTGCAGGTGCACCTCGTCGACATCCGAGCCGAGGACGTCACCGCGGGCCGCTGGCACGACAGCGAGGTCATGGCGTTGCTGGACCGTTCCGACGCGATCGTCCTGGGCTGCCCGACGCTGATGGGCAGCGTGTCGGCGGTGTTCAAGGCGTTCATGGAGGCCGCGTTCACGCCGTTCACGACGCAGGCGTGGAAGGACAAGCTGGCCGGCGGGTTCACCATGTCCGCGTCGCAGAGCGGCGACAAGCTGGCGGTGCTGCAGCAGCTGTCGGTGTTCGCGGCGCAGCTGGGCATGCAGTGGATCGGCGTGGGCGACATGCCGGGCAACAACTGGAGCGGCGGGACCCGCGACGACGTCAACCGGCTCGGCTCGTGGCTGGGGCTGATGAGCCAGAGCCACGCCGACCTGGGCCCGGAGGACGCCGGTTCGCCTGGCGATCGGGTCACCGCCCAGCGCTACGGCGAGCGGATCGCCCGGCTGACGCAGCGGTGGGTCAACGGCGTGCCGTACGAAACCGGCCGGATGACCGAGCACGAGGCCCGTGCGCTCTCCGCCGCCCTCCGGGAAGCAGCGGCCTGACGCAGGTGAGTCCGTGAAGGGCTCCTTGAGGGAATCTAATTCCTGCAAGGAGCCCTTCACGGACCTGCCCAGGGCTAGGTCCCGGCGACGAAGTCGGCGAGCAGGCCGTGCGGTGCGTCGGGACCGAACATCTGCCGCTGCAGGTGCGCGCCCTCGGCGGCGGTTTCCTCGCCGCGCGGGAACATCGCCCGTTCGTACTCGGCCAGCGCGGCCTCGACGTCGCCGGGATGGGCGGCGAGCGCGAGCCCGAGTTCGGCGCCGTCGAGCATGGCCAGGTTCGCGCCTTCTCCGTTCGGCGGGGCGAGGTGCGCGGCGTCGCCGATCAGCGTCACGCCAGGCACCCGCTCCCACCGGTGCCCGATCGGCAAGCCGTAGTGGGGGCGCAGGACCGGTGCGGTGTTGCTTTCGGTGATCAGCGTGGTCAACGCCGTCGACCAGCCCTCGTACTCCGCCGCGATCCGGGCGGTCGCGGCGGCTGCGTCGGCGAAATCGATGCCGTCGAACCAGTCCAGCGACCGTTCGAGCCCGATGTAGGCGTGCAGGATCCCCTCTCGTTCGCGGTGCGCGGTGATGCCGTGGCCCGGCGCGAGCACCAGCAGCATCCCGCCGCCGACCGCTTCGGCCGTGGCCGGGAACCGGCGGTCGGAGTCGTAGACGAAGGTCTCGACCGAGGACACCCCGCTGTACTCCGGCTTCGCCGAGGACAGCAGCGGCCGGACCTTCGACCAGGCGCCATCCGCGCCGACCAGCAGGTCTGTGGTGACCGTGGTTCCGTCGGCGAACGCGACCTCGTAGCCCTCGGCCACGGCCCGCACACCGCTGACCTTGTGTCCCCAGTGGACAGTGCCCTCCGGCAGCGAGTCGATCAGCAGCTGCCGAAGCTCGCCGCGGTGGACTTCGGGACGGCCGCCGGTGCCGTCGTCGGGTTGTTTGAACAGCACTGTCCCGTCCCGGTCGAGCAGCCGCAGTTCTTGTCTCCCCTCCAGGATCAGGGTGCGGAATTCGGCGGTCAGCCCGGCGGCTTCGACGGCGAGCTGACCGTTGTAGTCGTGGATGTCGAGCAGGCCGCCCTGGGCGCGCGAGGCCGGCGACGGCTCGGCTTCGTAGACGGCGGCGGGGATTCCGCGGACGTGCAGGACGCGGGCGAGCGTGAGACCGCCGAGCCCGGCGCCGACGATCGTGACGGGTGTGTTCATGACACGGCTCCTTCGAAAGAGAATTTCTGGTACGCCATTCCATATTGGAACGGCGCTCCAGATGTGTCAAGATGGACCCATGGCTACGGGGACGCGCCGGGCACAGCGGCGCACGGAGGCGCTCTCTCGGGAGCGCATCGTCGAGGCGGCGGTGGAACTGCTGGACGCGGCCGGCGAGAGCGGCCTGACCTTCCGGGTGCTCACCGAGCGGCTCGCGACCGGCCCCGGGGCGATCTACTGGCACGTCGCGAACAAGGGCGAACTGCTGGTCGCCGCGACCGACGCGGTGGTGGCGGACGCGCTGGCGGCGGAGTCGGCCGGATCGCCGCGCGAGGAAGTGCACGCGGTCGCGCTCGGGCTGTTCTCCGCGATCGACGCGCATCCGTGGCTCGCCGCGCAGCTTCTGCTTCAGTTGTCCCGCAGCCCCGGCGGGCCGGTGACGCCGCGGATTCTCGAGAGCCTCGGCCGCCGGGTCCGGGCGCTGGGCGTGCCTGAGGAGCACTGGTTCACCGCGACGTCGGTGCTGATGCACTACGTCCTGGGCGCGGCCGGGCAGAACGCGGCGAACAGCCAGGTGACCGAGCCGGACGCGGACCGGGCCGAATTCCTTGCCGCCACGGCGGAAGCGTGGGAGGCATTGGACCCGGCGGAGTACGAGACGACTCGGGCGATGGCGGGCCAGATGAGCGAGCACGACGACCGCGAGCAGTTCCTCGCCGGGATTGATCTCGTGCTCGCCGGGGTCGCCGCGCTGTATCCGGGCGGGCGCGCGTGACCCTCGCGGTGACCGATGCCGGGGGAGCGGGCAAGGACGCGCGGGAGCGGTTCGGGGAGTTTCTCCGCGTGTACGCGTCGGTCAACACCCGCGTCGCGTACGCGACCGATCTCGGCATCCCGCTCGACTGGGTGCCCGGCTACCAGCCGCCGGACCCGGGCCGTCGCCGCGGCCGGTCGCGGCGGACCGATCCGGACGCGCTCGCGTGGCTGCCGTGGTGTCTGCGCAACGGGTTCACGTCCTTCGCCGACGTCCGGGTGGAGCACGTCGAGCAGTGGCTGGACGAGCTGGCCCAAGCCGGGTACCGCGACGCGACGCGCGGCCGGATGCTGTCGGCGGTGTCCGCGTTCTACCGCAAGTACCTGCTGCGGGAGGGCTTGGCCGGGCACAATCCCGCCGCGCTCGTCGACCGGCGCGCGCAGCATCTCAACCGGCCTTCCGGCGTCCCGTCGCAGACCGCGCGCTGGTCGTTCGACGCGTGCCGGGCGTTGCTGCTCGCCGCGTGGCTGCTGGTCGACCACAGCCGCAACGGCCTGCGCGACCGGGCGATGGTCGAGATCCTGATCGGCACCGGGGTGCGCGCGGAGGAACTCGTCGGCGTCGATCTGGGCGACTACCGGCGGCCGGCCGCGGGCGGCATCGGCGTGCTTCGCGTGCACGGCAAGGGATCCAAGGACCGCGAGGTCGCGCTGGCCGCACCGGTGGCGGACGCGCTCGACGCCTATCTCGCGGACCGGGTCACGCCGCAGGTCCCGGCGCTGCGCGGGCAGGTGGGCGCGAATCGGGCGGAGCCGCTGTTCGTCACGAGCACCGGCGCGCGCGTGCACGTTTCGCACGTGACGGCGTTGCTGCGGCGGCTGTGCGCGACGTTCTGCCAGCCGCCCAAGACCGCGCGGCTGCGGGAACTGCTCGACACCGCCGAGGCGCGGTTCGTCGCGACGCACCTGCAGTCGTTGTGCGACACCATCCATCCGCATTCGGCGCGCCACTCCTACGCGACGCACGCGATCGAGCGAGGGGTCCCGCCGCGCCAGGTGCAGCGCGATCTCGGGCACGCCGCGTTGTCGACCACGGAGGGGTATCTCCACGACGAGAACGCCATCCGCGATTCCGCCGCGCACGAACTCGCTCCGGCGTTGCACCGCGGCTGGCTCGGCTGATCCTCAGCCGCTGGTCCGGGCAAGCCTCCGGGCTTGTCCCTGGTGCAGATCCCGGACCCACTCCCAGCCGGGCTTGGCCGACGGGCCGATCCGCGGGTCGTCGGGCTCGCGACCGTCGCGCAAGGCCTGCACGTACGCGCGGTCGAGGTCGATTCGCGCGCGAACCTCGTCGACCCCGACGGATCCGTGGCCGGGGATGAGCACGTCGACGTCGTCCGCCACGGCTTCGAGCGCGCGCAATCCGGCGAGGTAGTCCTCGATCGGGTCGGCGGTGGCGTCGAACATCGGGACCAGGACGTCGGAAAGCATG
Organism: Amycolatopsis albidoflavus; assembly: GCF_039525725.1. Classification (NCBI taxonomy): domain Bacteria; kingdom Bacillati; phylum Actinomycetota; class Actinomycetes; order Pseudonocardiales; family Pseudonocardiaceae; genus Amycolatopsis; species Amycolatopsis albidoflavus. The sequence continues at coordinate 248,961 of NZ_BAAAHV010000012.1, read as the reverse complement.
TCGCCCGCGACGAGAACTCCGGGTTCCTCGATCAGCAGCGCCGCGTGGCCGGGGGCGTGCGCCGGATGTTCGATGATCCGGACTCGCGGGCCGTCCCACGGGAGATACGCGGTTCCGGCGGGCAGACCGGTGATGCGGCCGAGCAGGTCCAGCGGTACGTCGTCGGCGATCTCCGGCGGCAATCCTTCGGCGACAAGGGTTTTCCAGTCCGGTTTTGCCAGCAGGTCCCGCAGGGAGGCCGCGCAACGGGCGGTGCCGTAGCGGGGAGCGTCGCCGAATTCGGCGTGCCAGAGCACGTGATCCCAATCCGGATGGGTCGCGAATCCCGCCGCGACCGGCTGGCCGAGTTCGCGCAGATCGGCGGCGAGGCAGGTCAGTTCGTCTCTCGTGAGCCCAGGGTCGACTAGCAGCACGCCAGTCTGGCCCCGCACGACGACCGCGTTGTTCTCCAGCAGTTCGCTCTGGTGGACCAGCACGCCCTCCGCTGCCTGTTTCAGCATGGCGACCCCCTCCGCTCGTGATGCGCGACGGTAGCCCGAAGTGATGGCAAAGTGCAAGCACTGCGCACTGCCGCGGCAGCGGTCAAGCCTCGATGAACGGTTCGGTGCATAACGTGCAGGTGATCGGCCCCAGCTCCAGGATCGATCGGGCCGCGCGGATCCGGCGCGGCGGTTCGCACCGGCAGATCGCCGCGACGTAGTTCGGCCCGCCGCGATGCGCGCCGCGGCCGTCGACCGGAGCGATCACCACCGGCGGCGGGAGCGGTTCGGCCACCTCGTCCGGTCCTTCGGGATCGTCCGGCGGAGCCGCCACGGCGCGTCGTGCGACCTCCTGTTCGGTGTGCCGCCACACGGTCAGCGCGTCTTCGAGCCGGGAGAGTTCTTCTTGGTACGACTGGAGAGTCGCGGGGAGCGCGGTGGTCGCGGACCAGCCGATCCGGTCGGCCTGTTCGGCGCGCAGGCCGAGTTCGGCGGCGAGCGCGGCGAAGCGTTTGTTGTGGTAGCGGCCGTCGCTGACGTCGACGATGTCGCGGGTGGCGGCGAGTCCGTGCGCGGCCTCGTGGAGCGTCGTGGAGAGGATCTCGGCCGCGCCGCGCCGGAGGCCTTCCGCGCCGAGGAAGAACTCGGCGCGCGGTTCGACGCCGTCGCCGACGTGCCAGCGGGACCGCGCGAAGTGGCCGTGGATCTCGGTGGTGGTGCCCATCGTTCCCGAGGCCAGCACGAGGATCGCCTCGGGAACGTCCGCGTGCCTGCTGCGGATTTCGGCCCAGAGCCGTTCCATCGCGTGCATGACGCGGGTCGTCGGGCCCAGCGCGGCGGTGTCCATGGGGCCATCTTGCCGCTTAAGCGGTAACTAGGGCAGGGAGAGTCCGGAGAGCACCCGGTCGAGGCCGGCGGAGAAGACCGCGTCGCCGTCGGGGTGGACGGCGTCGCGCGCGGTGCGGAGGAGGGTGGGGTAGCGGCCGGAGTCGAACATCCGCTGCAGGTACGGCGCGGCGGCGCGCTGCCAGCTTTCCTCGTCGAGGCCGGTGTCGCTGATGAGCCGCCGCTCGCGGATCTCGCTGCGGACGGCGCCGGTCACGTAGGAGTGCACGGTGAAGACCGTGATCACGGCGTCCTCGATCGGGCCCGGCCCGGCCGCGGCGGCGAGCGACGCCTCCAGGTAGGCGAGAGCATTCGGGCCGAGCCCGGGCCGTCCGCCGATCAGGTCCGCGAACCATTCGTGCCGCTGGACGGCCGCGCGGCAGCCGTGCGCGAGCGCGCGGAGGGCGGCGAGCCCTTCGGTTTCCGGGTCTGGCAAGGGGATCTCGCCGTAGACGGCGTCGGTCATCAGGTCGAGCAGTTCTTCTTTGGTGTCGAGATAGCCGTACAGCCGCATCGGCCCGGCGCCGAGCGCGGCCGCGACTTTGCGCAGCGACACCGCTTCCAGTCCGCCCTCGTCGGCGAGCGCGCAGGCGGTCTCGACGATGCGGGCGCGGCTCAACGGCGTCGGCGCCGCGCGCGCCGGCGGTTCGGGCCGTTCCCACACCAGTTCGTCCATGCTCGCTCCTTTTCGGGTGACAGTACCGGGACGCTTCCGATACGGTGTATTCAGTCAATACAGTGTATCGAGGGGATGTCATCATGCGAATCGTCATCGCTGGGGGCGGGCTGGGCGGGCTCACCTGTGCCGCGGTGCTGAGGGCGCACGGCGTCGATGCCGTGGTCTGCGAACGGGACGCCGGCCCGGAGGCGCGAGTGCAGGGCGGCACGCTGGACCTGACGGTCGACGAGGGCCAGTGGGCGCTGCGCGAGGCCGGCCTGGAGGCCGGTTACCGCGAGATCGCCCGGCCCGAGGGCCAGGACATGGTCCTCTATGACTCCGCGGGAACGTTGCTGCGGCGGGAAATCACCCCGGACGAGGGCGAAGCGCGCTGGGGCCGTCCTGAGGCGGACCGCCCGGCGCTGCGGAAACTGCTGCTCGACGCGCTCCCCGAGGAGACTGTCCATTGGGGACACGCGGTGACTCGCGCGGAGCCGCTCGGCGACGGACGGCACCGCGTCCACCTGTCCGACGGCGGAACCCTGGAATGCGATTTCCTCGTCGGCGCGGACGGCGCCCGGTCGAGAATCCGCCCGCTGTTCACCGACGCGGAACCGGCGTACTGCGGCGCGCACGGCTTGGAACTGGTCATCCACGACGCGGACCGAGCGCACCCGGCGGCGTCCGCGCTGGTCGGGCGCGGCGGGTTTTCCTCGATCGGGGATCAGCAGACGCTTTCCGCGCAGCGCAACGGAGACGGCACGATCCGCGTTCACCTGACCCTGCGGTGCGCCGAGGACTGGCAGGAGACCTCGGGGATCCCGTTCGACGACCCGGATCGTGCGCGCGTCGCGCTGAAGGAGCTCTACGCCGGGTGGCCGGAGGAGTTCCTGGCGTTGCTGGACGCGTCGTCCGGTCCGGTGCTGGTGTATCCCCTGACCGCGCTGCCGGTCGGGTTGCGGTGGGACCACGCGCCGGGCGTGACGCTGATCGGGGACGCGGCGCATCTGATGTCGCCGTTCGCCGGACAGGGCGCGAACCTCGCGATGCGGGACGGCGCCGAGCTTGCCCTGGTTCTCGCTCAGGGCGGCGACGTGCGGAAGTTCGAGGAGGCGATGTTCGACCGCGCCGAACCGGCGGCGCGGATGTCGGCGGACAACCTGGAGCTGTTCATGTCCGACGGCGCGGCGGAAAAGGTGCGGCACCTGTTCGCGAAGATGTCCGGGGAGGAGGACTGACTCAGCCGGGTGGCATCGGTCCGTCGCGTTTCCGGCGGCCGGTGGTCTTCGTGGGCGTGCGGGGCCGGGTCGCGGTGCCGTCCGCAGCGGTGACTCGCGTCGGCACTTGGTGTTCAGGCGGGTTCGCGCAGGCGGTAGTGCTGCGGGCTGCGCCCGTACTCCCGTTTGAACGCGGTGCTCAGCGTGAAGGGGCTGCGGTAGCCGACCTGCCGGGCGATCGCGGTGAGCGTCGCGTCGGGTTGCTGTCGCAGGAGATCGGCGGCGAGGGCGAGCCGCCAGGTGGCGAGGTAGGTCATCGGCGGTTCGCCTACGGCGTCGGTGAACCGCCGGGCGAGCGCGGCGCGGGAAACGCCGGTCGCGCTGGCCAGACCGGCGACGGTCCACGGATGCTCGGGCTGGTCCTGCAGGAGACGCAGCGCGTGTCCGGCCACCGGGTCGCCGTGCGCGCGGTACCAGGCTGGCGCGGCCGGGCGGTCGAGCCATTCGCGCAGGACGCGGACGAGCAGGAGGTCCAGCAGCCGGTCGAGGACCGCTTCCTGCCCGGGGACGTCGCGCTCGATCTCGTCGGCGAGCATCGTGACGAGCGGATCGGGGCTGGTCCCGGCGCGTGCGGTGACGACGCCCGGCACCGCGGCGAGCAACCGTCGCGAGACCTCGCCGACGGTCGGGTAGGTCCCAGTGAGCAGCACCGTCGGACCGTCGGCGTCGCCGCCCCAGGTGCGGACGCCGAACTCGGTCAGGTCGGTGAGATGCCCGCCGTCCGGGGTGACGCACTCCTGCCCCGGACGGATCACCGCTTGCGGCGGCGTGCCCGGATCGTCGGCGACGAGATACGGCTCGGGTCCCCGGATGACGGCCACGTCGCCCGCGTCCAGGCGCACGGCTTCGGCGTTGTCGGGCGCCAGCCAGGCGTCGCCGCGCACCACGGCGAGCACGGTCAGCGGCGCTTCGTCCTCGATCCGCAGCGACCACGGCGGGCGCAGGACGGACCGGAGCAGGAACGCGCCGTGCGCACGGGGTCCCTCGAGCAACGCGGTGAGCGGGTCCACGAGGCTGAGAATAGCGCTGCGGCAAGGGAAAACTGGGCGGTTCGAGGGTTTCGGGCTGGCCGGGATCGCTGGGCAGCGCCGTGGAGTGAGATTGCCGCCGCGCGCAGTCCGCGGCCCGCCTTTCTGGGTGCGGCTCCGCATCGCCGTTGTGCGACAGCGCAACCGCCAACCAGCAACCCCGGGCGCTGGCACCGCACCGAACACCGGTGACCGCTCAGGCAGCGAGCATCGCTGCCGCGATCTTCTCGACGGCAGCGTCCGGAATCGCGCTCGCGGCATCCTCCACGACGACCAGCCGCGCGCCGGGGATCTCGCGGGCGAGGGCTTCCCCGTTGCCGACCGGGAAGAACGCGTCCCTCCGGCCGTGCAACACGACCGTCGGGATCGCGAGTTCCGGCAGGCGTTCGCGCCACCGCGGCGTGCAGTCGAGCTTGGAGAACACCATGCCCAGCTGATTCGCCAGCTGCACCGCCGATTCCGTGCTGGCCGCCCGGTCGAAAATGCGTTCAGCGACGGTTCGGGCCTCGTCGGGGTCGTTGCCGAGGATCTCGGCGCTGACGGCGGCGCGTTCGGCGACGGCGGCCCGGTCTGACCAGTCGGGCATCGGCAGCGCGAAGACCTTGTGCATGGTCTTCGCGTCGTGATCAGGCAGATCGGCGTCGACGGGGCCCGGCGCGACGGGGCGCGTTCCGTAGAGCGTCAGGGCGGAGAAGGCGGACGGGTGGTCGAGGGCGGCGACTTGGGCGACCATCCCGCTGACCCCGATCCCGGCCAGGTGCGCGGGACGGTCGTCGATTTCCCGGGCGAGAGCGTCGGCGTCGGCGGCGAGGTCGCGCAGCGTGTAGGCCGGGGCGTTCGGATCGAGGGTGGTCGAGGCGCCTGCGTCGCGGAGGTCGTAGCGCACGACGTGCCGTCCGCCGCTAGCGAGGGCTTCGCACAGGGCGTCCGGCCACGACAGCATCGTGGGGCCGCCGGCGAGCAGGACCAGCGGGTCGGCCGGGTCGCCGAAGTGCTCGGCGCCGAGCGTGACGCCGTTCGGAAGGGTGTGCTGCATGGGTGTCTCCTGCTGAGACGATCGCGCATGGTTCCGAGCGGATAAGCGATGGATCGTCTCGCGAGCTTTGGGTTGACTGGGGGCGTACTGGGGGACAAACGGAAGGCACGACGATGGTGATCGTTTCGAAGGCGGTTCTCGTGGCGGCAGTGGTCGCGGCGGGGCTGATCGCGGGGTTGTTCTACGCGTACACGGTGTCGGTGATGCCCGGCCTCGCCCAGGCCGACGACCACACGTTCGTGACCGCGATGCGCCGGATCAACGACGTCATCGTGAACGGCTGGTTCATGCTGTCGTTCCTGGGCGCGCCGCTGCTCGCGGTCGCGGCGGTGGTCCTGCACTTCACAAGCGGCGCGCGGGGCGGGTTGCCGTGGCTCATCGCGGGTGCGGTGCTTCTGGTGGCGACGGTGATCGTGACCGGCGCGATCAACGTGCCGATGAACAACGCCCTCGCCGTGGACTCGGTCGACTTCGCCGCGCTGCGGGCCCAGTTCGAGGAGCCGTGGGTGCGGTGGAACACGGTGCGGACGGTGGCGTCGGCGGCCGGGTTCGGGTGTCTCGTCGGCGCTTTGGTGACCCGGGGCGCCTGACCCCGGGCCACCGGCCGGTCAGTCCGCGAGCCGGAAGCAGAGGTCGGTGTCCCAGTTGTTCGGGTCCGGCTCCGCCTGCGGGTTGGTGCGGTAGATCTCGAGCCGGGCGGTCCAGTGCTCGCCGTCGGCCTCGACGGTGCGGTCCCAGCGCACGTCCTCCTTCTCGCCCCAGGCGAGCAGGTCCGCGGTGGCGGCGAAGAGCCCGTCCGGCGCGCCGTGGTGGGTGGCCTGGGCGTATTTCCCGGCCGGCAGGACGGCGTTGAAGTAGTCGTCGCCGAGGTCGACGGCGTCCGCGACCGGGACTCCGGCCTCGACGGTGACGGTCTGCATGTCCGTGCCGAGCACCAGGTAACGGAGGAACGGCGCGCAGGCGGGTTCGAGGCCGCGTTCGGCGAGCGCGCCGACGATCGCGGCGATCCGGTGCGCGACGGCGGCCATGCCGTCGAATCCGACCGTCGCGCGGTAGCCGACGTAGCGCTGCTCGTTTCTGTCCACAATGGCGGGCATGGGATTCCTTCCGGTTCAGGGGCCGCGCCTCAGCCGAGGAGCGGGCGTACTTCGATCGTTCCGTAGGTGGCGGCCGGATGCCGGGACGCGTGCTCGACGGCCTCGTCGAGGTCGGCGCATTCGAGCACGGCGTAGCCGCCGATCTGGTCCTTGGTCTCGGCGAACGGCCCGTCGCTGAGCAGGACGTCGCCGTCGCGCACGCGCACCGTGGTGGCTGTCGCGGGCGGGTGCAGGCCTCCGCCGCCGACGAGGATGCCGCGTTCCACCAGGTCCTCGGACCAGCCGCCGCAGCCGATCGCGAGCTGTTCCTCGGTGGGTGCTTCGGACCCGGCGATCATCAGGAGGTAGCGCATGAGTTCTCCTCGGTGAGAGTTTCGGCGAGGCGGGCGGCGAACGCCTCGGGTTCGACGGCGAAGCCGGCGTGGTCTCCCGGGAACCGGACAGGTTCGCTGCCCAGCGCGCGGGCGAGTCCGACGCCTGCCTCGTACGCCGGGGTCCCGATCGCGTCGCCCACTGCGACGACGATCCGGGTGTCCGCGGCGGCGAGTGCTTCGAGGTCGGGTTCCCAGGCGCCGATCGCGCCCATCAGCTTGCCGAAGAACACCTCGAAGTTGCCCCGCATCTGCTTGCCCTGCTCGATTTCCTCGGCGGTGGGGTGCTCCGGCGGCGGCGGGATCTCGAATCCGCTGGCGGCCATGAACGCACCGACGGCCGCGTCGATGCCCTGCTCCCGGTAGATCGCCGGGATGTCCGGGAAGTCGGCCAGCAGTTCGCCGAGATAGCGGCTGACGGGCGGTTCGTGCGCGACGAGCGTCCGCACCGCGCCGGGGTAGCGGGTGGCGTGTTCGAGCATGGTGATCGCACCGCCGCTGTTGGCCAGCACGGAGACCGGTCCGCCGTCCAGTTCGGTGAGCAGCCGCTGCACGTCCTCGGCGTGCTGGCCGACCAGGTCGTCGTCGAGTTCGGTGGTGCGGCTGCGCGAGATGCCGCGCGGGTCGAAGGTGACGACGGTGTAGCGGTCGGTGAGGAACGGGCGCAGGGCGGTGAACGCGGTGGCGTCCGCGGGTCCGCCGGGCACGAGGAGCAGCAGCGGTCCGGAGCCCGCGACGTCGTAGTGGAGTTCCGCGCCGGGCACTCGAAGGGTTTTCGTGATCATGGCTGTCCTTCCGGGGTCGGTTTGCCTTCCCGACGAACGGAGGAGACCGAGACAGACACCTCGGGCGAAGAAATTTCCGAAAGTCTTCTCCGGAGATAGCTGCGTTCGGCTCCGGTGCGGGCCAGCGCGAGCGCTTCGGTGTACGCGACCTGGGCTTCTTCGGCGCGGCCGAGGCGGCGGAGGAAGTCCGCGCGGGTGGCGGGCAGCAGGTGGTAGCCCGCCAGGTCTTCGGTGAGCCGGTCGGCGAGGGCGAGCCCGGCTTCCGGCCCGGCGGCCATCCCGACCGCGACCGCGCGGTTCAACTCGACCACCGGACCCGGCCGGAAACGCCGCAGTTCGAGGTAGAGCCCGGCGATCTGCGCCCAGTCGGTGTCCTCGGCGCGCGCGGCGGCGGCGTGACACGCGGCGATCGCGGCCTGCACCTGGTACGGCCCGGGACTGCGCCGCCGCAGCGCGCCTTCGAGCAGCGCGGTGCCCTCGGCGATCGCGGCGGTGTCCCACCTGCTCCGGTCTTGTTCGTCGAGCGGGATCAGTTCGCCGTCGGGCGTGTTTCGCGTGCTGCGGCGGGCGTGGTGCAGCAGAAGGAGCGCGAGGAGACCGGTGGCCTCGGGTTCGTCCGGCATCAGAGTGCACAGCAGCCGGGCCAGCCGGATGGCTTCGCCTGCCAGGTCGGGGCGCTGGAGATCGTCGCCCTCGCTGGCCGAGTAGCCCTCGTTGAACAACAGGTACAGCACGCCGAGCACCGCGGCGGTGCGCTCGGGCAGCAGGTGGGCGGGCGGCACCCGGTACGGGATCCCGGCGGCGCGGATTTTGCGTTTCACCCGGACGAGGCGCTGCGACATCGTCGATTCGGACACCAGGAACGCGCGGGCGATCTCCGCGGTGCTGAGCCCGACGAGCGTGCGCAGCGCGAGCGCGACCTGTGCTTCGAAGGCGAGCGCGGGGTGGCAGCAGGTGAAAATGAGCCGCAGCCGGTCGTCCTCCACTCCGCTGACTTCACTGGCTCCACGGACTCCGCTGGCTCCACTGTGGACAGTGATCGGTTCGTCCGGCACGGCCAGGCTCGCGACCTCCCTGAGCTTGTCCGCTCCCGCCGCCGCGCGCCGCAGCCGGTCGACCGCACGGTTGCGCGCGGCGGTGGTGAGCCACGCTCCGGGGCGGTCGGGAACGCCGTCGCGCGGCCAGGTCCGCACGGCGAGCGCGAACGCGTCCTGCGCGCATTCCTCGGCAAGGTCCCAGTCGCCGGTGACGCGGATGAGCGTGGCCACGACCGAGCCCCACTCGTCGCGGAACGCCTGCGCGACAGCGGCTTCGACCACGTCGTGCTCCCCGGTCACCGCACACTCCCTTCTCGGGCCGGCCGGCGAACCAGTTCCGCCGACACCCTCCGAACGGTAAACCGCGGCACCGACAATTTCCCGCGTTCAGGCTCCGGCGAGCTTCCCGATCCCGTCGAGGATGCGGCCGAGCCCGAACCGGAAATGGTGCTCGGGATCCGACGACCCGCCGTAGGTCTGCCCGGCGGTGGTGCCGACCCGGCTCGCGCGCGGGAAGTGCGCCGGGTCCGCCGCCGGGATCTCGGCCAGCACCGGCGCGGACCGGTTCCACCAGTCGACGTCGGTCATCCCGCTGCGCCGCGCGGCGCGGGTCGCGTCCACCGAACCGCGCGCCGCGCCCGCGACCAATCCGTTGAGCAGGCTGACGATCGCGTCGAGCTGGACGTCGTCGAGGTCGAGTTCGTCCATCGCGGCCAGTTCGCGCTCGTATTTGGCGAAGGTGTGCGGGCCCAGCGTCGGACGGCCGACGCGGATCTCCAGCAGCCACGGATGCCGGTGGTAGAGCCGCCAGAGGTCCTCGGCGACCGCGGCGAGCCCGGCCCGCCAGCCTTCCGGCAGCTCGCCGGGAAGTTCGCCGTGCGCGTGGTCGAGCATCAGCTCCAGCAGTTCCTCACGGCCGGGCACGTAGGTGTAGAGCGACATCGTCGCGACGCCCAGTTCGTCGGCGATCCGGCGCATGGTGACCGCGTCGAGCCCGTCCGCGTCCGCGACCCGCACCCCGGCCGCCACCACGTGCTCGACCGACAGCTTCGGTTTCGGGCCGCGGCGCGGGGGACCGGGCACGCCCCACAGCAGTTCGATGGTCCGCCGCGGATCGCCCGGCTCCTCGGTGTCCATTTCGCTCCTTGTACGCAGTACAGAGTTTTCCGGTAGACTATCCCGGACAGGCCAGCCAGGGGAGGGCGGAGCACTGAATTCAGCAGTGGTGGAGCCGGGCCGGATCGTGTTCTGGAGACCGGACGGCGCGGAGCCGGACGGTCCCGGGGCGCCCGGCACGGTCGATGTCGTGCAGCCGGACGGGGTGCGCACGGTGCCCGCGCTGCGGTTGCCGACCGCCGAGGCGGTTCCGGTGCTGCGCGCGCTCACGGATCCGTCCGCGCGGTTCTGGGCGCTGGCCGCCGAAGCCGCGGAACGACTCGCCTCGGCCGGGTGGACCGGACCGCTCGACCCGGCCGAGGAAACGTGGCTGCGGCGTCTTGCCGACGCGATGCCTCCGCACGCCCACGCGACGCCGATCCCCGGCGACCCGGCGCGGTTGCCGGAGCCGTATCCGCTGCTGATGCGGTTCCTCGGCGACGTCGCCGGAGTGGAGCCCGCGCTGCGCGTGTCGCTGCGGATCGAGTCCGACGATCTGGCGGGCGGCCGGTTCCGCGCGGTCGTCCAGGTGCACGGCGGGACCGAGCCCCTGGCCGACGCGGAAGAGCTGTGGCGCACCGGGAGCCAGGAGGCGCGGCACGAGGTGCTGCTGGCATTGCGGCACGGAGCGGAGGTGTGGCCCGCGCTGGCTCCGCTGCTGTCGGCGGCGGTTCCGTCGTCGGTCGCGTTGGGAGACCGCGAGATCGCCGAGCTGCTCGCCGGCGCGCTCGACGCCGCCGAATTGGCGGTGCACTGGCCCGCGGAGCTGACCGGGCTGGCCGCGCGCGCGGTCGTCCGGCCGGGCGACGCGCCGTCCGACGCACGGTCGTTCTTCGGCGGCGACCGGGTGCTGCAGTTCGACTGGCAGCTCGCACTGGGCGACAGCGAGCTGAGCGTCGCGGAACTAGACGCGCTCGCCGAGGCCCAGCGTCCGGTCGTCCGGCTGCGGGACCGGTGGGTGCTGCTGGACGGCAAGACCGCCGACCGTGCCCGGAATCGCACGCTCAAGCCGCTGACCGCGATCGAGGCGCTCGGCGTCGCGCTCACCGGCCGCACCGAGGTGGACGGCGACCTGGTCGACGTCCGCACCGACGGCTGGCTGGAAGACCTGCGCGCGCGGCTGTCGGCCGATCCCGAGCCGGTGCCGCAGCCGGCCGGGCTGGCCGCGGCCCTGCGCGACTACCAGCTGCGCGGCCTGCAGTGGCTCGACACGGTCACCGGGCTGGGTCTCGGCGGCTGTCTCGCCGACGACATGGGGCTGGGCAAAACCGTCACGCTCATCGCGCTGCACCTGCACCGCGGTGCCGGGCCGACGCTGGTCGTGTGCCCGGCTTCGCTGCTGGGCACGTGGGAAACCGAGATCCGCCGGTTCGCGCCCGGGGTCGCGGTGCGCCGGTTCCACGGCGCCTCGCGGTCGCTGCACGAGCTCGACGGCGGCTTCGTCCTCACCACCTACGGCACGCTGCGCGCCGACCCCGCGCCGCTGGCCGAGGTGGGCTGGGATCTGCTGGTCGCCGACGAGGCGCAGCACGTGAAGAACCACCGCTCGGACACGGCGAAAGCGTTGCGGCTGCTGCCTTCCGCGGCGAAGGTCGCGCTCACCGGCACGCCGGTGGAGAACACGCTCACCGAGCTGTGGGCGATCCTCGACTGGACCACGCCGGGTCTGCTCGGCCCGCTCGCCGATTTCCGCCGCCGCTGGGGGAAGCCGGTCGAATCCGGCGCCGACCCGGCGGTCGCCGAGCAGCTGTCCCGGCTGCTGCGGCCGTTCCTGTTGCGCCGCCGCAAATCCGACCCGGGCATCGCGCCCGAGCTGCCCGCCAAGACCGAGACCGACCGGCCGGTGTCGCTCACCACCGAGCAGGCGTCGCTGTACGAGGCCACCGTGCGCGAGCTGATGGCGGACATCTCCGCGAGCGACGGCATGGCCCGCCGCGGCCGGGTGGTCAAGCTCCTCACCGCGCTCAAGCAGATCTGCAACCACCCCGCGCAGTATCTCGGCGAGCCGGACGACAGCACGCTCGCCGGCCGGTCCGGGAAACTCGAGCTGCTCGACGAACTGCTCGACACGATCCTCTCCGAGGACGGCGCGGTGCTGGTGTTCACCCAGTACGTCGTGATGGCGCGGCTGCTGGAACGGCACCTCGCCGCGCGCGGCATCCCGTCGCAGCTGCTGCACGGCGGCACCCCGGTCGCGCGGCGCGAGGAGCTGGTCCGCGGCTTCCAGAACGGCGAGGTGCCGGTGTTCCTGTTGTCGCTCAAGGCCGCGGGCACCGGGCTGACCCTCACCCGCGCCGATCACGTCGTGCACTACGACCGGTGGTGGAACCCGGCGGTCGAGGACCAGGCGACCGACCGCGCGTACCGGATCGGGCAGACGCGGCCGGTGCAGGTCCACCGGCTGGTCGCGGAAGGCACGGTCGAGGACCGGATCGCGGTGATGCTGCGGGAGAAACGCGCCCTCGCCGACGCGGTGCTCGCCTCGGGCGAGGCCGCTCTCACCGAACTCACCGACGACGAACTGGCCGAGCTCGTGACCCTCCGGAGGCAGCGATGACCGACCGGGTCCGCGGATTCCCCGCGTTCCCCGCCCGCCCCGGCCGCGGCCCGTTCGCCCGCACCTGGTGGGGCCGCGCGTGGCTGCAGGCGATGGAGGACACCGCGCTCGACCTGCGGCAGCTGAAGAAGGGCCGAAGCTACGCCGCGGCGGGCCTGGTCGGCCCCATCACGGTGAGCCCGGGCCGCATCACCGCGACCACCGAGGACGCCGACGACGGCCCGTACCGCACCGGCGTGCACCTGGCCGAACTGTCCACAACGGACTGGGAGCTGCTGCTGGACCGCGCCGCCGACCATTCCGGGCACCTCGCCGCGCTGCTCGACCGGCACCTGCCGCCGGAGCTGGCCGAGGTCGTCCCGCTCCTGCCCGGCATCGGCGACCTCGACCCGGACTGCGACTGCCCCGGCTGGGAGCTCCCGTGCCGGCACGCCGCCGCGCTGTCGTTCCAGGTCGCGTGGCTGCTCGACGCCGACCCGTTCCTGCTGCTGCTCGCCCGGGGCCGGACCGAGCAGGAAATCCTCGACGAACTCGGCCACCGCACGGCGACCCGGGTCACGACGGGAGTGCTGGCCGCGGACGCGTATGCGCGGGAGGTGCCGCCGTTGCCGGATCTCGCCGAGTTCACGCCTCGCGTCCGCTGAAACACCCGTGGTCGCCGGACCGCCCCTGCACTAGGTTCCCCCTGCCCGTCGCGCACGCCGGGGCTGAGCCCGGCCCGCGGGTCACTCGATCCGGTGGACTCGTCCCCGGCTCCTGTGCCGCCTGACCAGCGGCTTCGGCGATCCGGGCAGCGCGCGGGGCGATCTTGCTTTCAGCAGGATTTCATGGGTTCTCCGTAGCTTTCCGAATGCGTTCAGTAACGCGCTGAACATTCGACGCGGAGGGGACCCGATTGTGAAGAAAGCCAGGAGGATCGCGCTGATCGGCGCTGTCGTCGCGACGCTCGGCGCGGGATTCGCCAGCGCGGCGCCGGCGTCCGCCGACGGCGCGCACTACTACATCCTGATCGGCGGCACCTGCGACGGAAAGGCGACGGTCTACAAGCCGGAGTGGCTGCGGGGCGGCATCGCGCGGGTCGTGGACTATCCCGCCGGAGCGGCGGGCGCGCCGAACTGCGACCCGACCCCGATGGACCAGAGCGTCGCGATCGGACACGACCGGGGCCGCCAGGTCGTCCAGGACGCCTACCGCGAGAACCCGAACGCCGAGTTCACCGTCGTCGGCTACTCCCAAGGCGCGATCGTGGCGAACATGGTGCTTAACGACATCGCCGACGGCCGGCTCGGCGTGGACAAGGCGAAGTTCAGCGCGAAGCTGTTCGCCGACCCGATGCAGCCGCCGGGCCCGGCCGGGACCGGGATCAGCTCGACGCTCCCGCCGGGCACCGGGCTGCCGTCGCCGTTCGGCGGCTACGTGTCGTTCGGCGCGGGCCGCCCGGACTTCGCCGGCGTCCGGTCCATCCGCTACTGCATCCAGACCGACGGCATCTGCGATTTCGACCCGATCCAGGCCGCGGGCGGCTATCTGGCCCAGCACTGGTGCTATCAGTGGCCGCGGCCCACGGACCACCGGTCGATCATGGAGGACACCATCGCGGACGGGGTCTACACCAACACGTCCGTGCGACTGGGCAAGCAGGACTGCTGGGGCGGTCCGCACCTCTGACCGCCGCCCGAGCGGGTTTCCCGGCACCCCCAGGGAAGCCGGGAAACCCGCTATGTCCTCATCGCCGCGGGCCGAACCAATGCAACAACCGCATCTCCAAATCCCGCTGATCTTCACCGGTCCAGACCACGTGCCCGTCCGGCCGCAGCAGCGCGGCCGGGACGTCGAGGTCTTCGCTCACGTCCACGACGCGGTCGACCCGGTCCGCCCAGCCTTCCGCCGACAGCTGCCCGTTCTGGTCCAGCAGCAGCCCGCGGCCCTGGTGCATCAGCTCGTACAGCCGTCCTCGCTTGAGCGCCAGGTCCGGCATCCGGCGCCCGAGCAGCCGGTGCCCGTCGCCGAAGTCGTAGCGGATGTCGAGCGCCAGCACCTTCTCCAGCAGCAGCCGGTTGACCTCTTCGAAGCCCATCAGCTCGGTCATCAGCCGCCGCATCGCCCGCCCGTCCGGATCGGGCGACATCACCACCGCCTGCGCGCGGACGTTGTCCAGCACGGCGTCCGCGACCGGATGCCGTTCGGCCTCGTAGGTGTCCAGCAGTCCCTCCGGAGCCCAGCCGTTGACCTCGGCGGCGAGTTTCCAGCCGAGGTTGAACGCGTCCTGGATCCCGAGGTTGAGCCCCTGCCCGCCCAGCGGCGGGTGGACGTGCGCCGCGTCGCCGGCCAGCAGCACCCGGCCGACGCGGTAGTGCTCGGCCTGCCGGGTCGCGTCCCCGAACCGCGAGAGCCAGCGAGGGGAGTGGACGCCGAAGTCCGTCCCGGCGTACTCCCGCAGCTGGTGTTTGACCTCGTCCAGCGTCGGCGTCCGCGCCTCCCGGTCCTCGACCACGCCGGCCGCGGGCACGACCACACGGAACATGCCGTCGCGCAGCGGCCCGACCCCGAACCACAACTGGGTCTTGCGGATTTCCATCACCAGCGCGGCGACTTCGGCGGGATCCGCGGTCGACTCCATCTCGCCCAGCAGAATCTCGCGCCGCGCGGGCTCGCCCGGGAACGCGACGCCGAGCGCCTTGCGCACCGTGCTCCGCCCGCCGTCGCAGCCGACGAGGTAGCGCGCCCGCAGTTCGCCGCCGTCGGCCAATGAGACCGTCACCCCGTCGTCGTCCTGGCTCAGCCCGACAACCTCGCATCCGCGCCGGATCTCCGCGCCCGCCTTCACCGCGTGCTCGGCCAGCAGCCGGTCGGTGATGGGCTGCGGAAGCCCCAGCACGTACGGATGCGAAGTGTCCAGCCGTTCCGGCGCGGGCCGCGGGATCCCGGCGAAGAAACCCCCGACCGGATGCGTCGAGCCCTCGGCGAGGAACGGCTCCAGCATCCCTCGCTGATCCAGCACCTCCATGCTGCGCGAGTGCATCCCCAGCGCGCGCACGTACTTCGGCGGCTCCGCCTCCTTCTCCAGCACGACCACGCGCACCCCGTGCAGCCGCAGCTCCGCGGCCAGCATCACGCCCGCCGGCCCGGCCCCCACCACGATCACGTCCGTCATGAACTTCTCGTCCCCTGTACCGGAGCCGGTTTCCGCCCGCGGTCTTTCCGCAGGCAGGGGCTCCGGCGGACGATTGTGGAGCACCACCCGGGCCTTGCCGCAAGCCCCGGGGTGCGCTATATGTTGAAGGGGACAGGGAGAAGTCCCTGCCCCCTTCCGTCCCCAGTGGACTTTCCTCAGCCCTCCTTGCGGGCCATCAAGTACGCCTGCTGAGTCGCTTCGAAGCTCGGTCCCGGCTCCCGCACCAGGCGCGCGTCCACCACGAACCCGGCGTCGGCGAGCAGCTGCGCGACGAAGTCCGGGTCGAGCCGGTACGCGTCGGCCGCGATGTCGTGCCCGTAGGCGTTCTCGATGCGGCGGCGATGGTTGTCGCCCACCTGGAACGCGGTCAACAGCCAGCCGCCGGGCCGCAGCACCCGCGCGAGTTCCTTGGCCACCACCGGAAGTTCCTCCGGCGGCGTGTGGATCAGCGAATACCACGCGAGCGCCCCGGCGAGCGAGCCGTCGGCGAGGTCGAGCGCGGCCAGCGAGCCGATTTCGAAGCGCAGGTGCGGATGCGTCCGGCGGGCGACCTCGACCATCGCGGGGGAGAGGTCGACGCCGAAAACGTCCAGCCCCAGCGAAGCGACGTACCCGGTGAGACGGCCGGGTCCGCAGCCAAGATCGCCCACCGGTCCCTCGCCGGTCAGCTCCGCGAACGCGCCGAGCATCGTCCGGTCCCACGTGCTCGACTCGAGGAAATCCTTCAGCATTTCGGCGTACGACTCGGCGACAGTGTCGTACGCGGTCCGCGTCTCGGTTACGTAAACAGGTTCGGTCACGGGCAGGGACAGTAGCCCGCGCCGCCGCGCCCTGTCCGGCGAAACACGCGGACTAGACGCGGGCGCGGGCGATGATCGCGGAAGTGTCGGTTCCAGCGGGCAAAGTGCCGAAAGCCAGGCCCCAGTCGCCGCCGAACCGCGTGCCGCAGAACGCGTCCGCCACCGCGCGCGGCGCGTGCCGCACGAGCAGCGAACCCTGCAGCACCAACGCCATCGACTCGACTACCCGGCGTGCCCTGAATTCCAGATCGTCCACATCGGACAGATCCTTCTTGAGCCGGTCGACCGCGTCGTCGAGGCGCGCGTCCCCGCCCGCGGCCTGTTCGACCTCGGCGAAGAACGCCGCCACCGACTCCGGCTGCCGTCCCATCGCGCGCAACGCGTCGAGCGCGGCGACGTTGCCCGAGCCCTCCCAGATGGACATCAGCGGAGCCTCGCGGTACAGCCGCGGCATGCCCGATTCCTCGACATACCCGTTGCCGCCAAAGCATTCCAGCGCCTCGGCCGCGTGCATCGGCGCACGTTTGCACACCCAGTACTTGGTCACCGCGAGCCCGAGACGGCGGAACGCCTGCTCCTGCTCGTCGTCGCGCCGGTCGCCCGCGGCCGCGAGCCGCATCGACGCCGCCACCGCCGCTTCCGCCTCGATCACCAGGTCGGCCAGCACATTCGCCATCAGCGGCTGATCCACGAGCGCCTTGCCGAACGCGTGCCGGTGTGTCGCGTGATGCACGGCGCGCACCGCGCCCAGCCGCATGCCCGACGAACTGCCGAGCGCGCAGTCGAGCCGGGTGTTGTTGACCATTTCGATGATCGTCCGGACCCCGCGGCCCTCTTCGCCGACGAGCCAGCACACCGCGTCGTCGTACTCGATCTCCGACGACGCGTTCGACCGGTTGCCGAGCTTGTCCTTCAAACGCTGCAACCGGATCGGGTTCCGGCTGCCGTCCGGGAGAACGCGGGGGAGCAGGAAGCACGACAGCCCGCCGGGGGCCTGCGCGAGCGTCAGGAACATGTCCGACATCGGCGCGCTCGTGAACCACTTGTGCCCGACCAGCCGGTAACTGCCGTCTCCCGCCGGCCGCGCCGCGGTGGTGTTCGCGCGGACGTCCGACCCGCCCTGCTTCTCGGTCATCGACATGCCCGCGATCAGGCCGCGCTTCGTGCTCGGCTCGCGCAACCCGAAGTCGTACTCGGTCGACGCCAGCAGCGGCTCGTACTTCTCGGTCAGCTCAGGATTGGCGCGCAACGCCGGAACCGCCGCGTACGTCATGGAAATCGGGCAGGTGTGCCCGGCCTCGGACTGGCTCCAGACATAGAATTTCGCCGCCCGCGCCGCGTGCGCCCCCGGCCGCTCGTCCCGCCACGGCGCGGCCTGCAGCCCGTGCGACACCGCGACGTTCATCAGGTCGTGCCAATGCGGATGGAACTCGACCTCGTCGATCCGGTGCCCGAAGCGGTCGTGCGTGCGCAGCACCGGCTCGTTCTCGTTGACCAGCCGGCTCCACTCCTGCACCTGCTCGCTGCCCGCCAGCCGCCCCAGTTCGTGCAACTCGTCGACGACCCACGACGCCTCCGTGCGCCCGACCGCCTCCGCCAGCGCCGGATCGGCGGCGACGTCGTGCTCCAGCGGCGGAACCTGATTGACGACCTCATGCGTTGCGGGCATCCGAACCTCCCAGTGACCGCACGACGAACGTGCTCAACTC
Source organism: Amycolatopsis albidoflavus (assembly GCF_039525725.1). Taxonomy (NCBI): domain Bacteria; kingdom Bacillati; phylum Actinomycetota; class Actinomycetes; order Pseudonocardiales; family Pseudonocardiaceae; genus Amycolatopsis; species Amycolatopsis albidoflavus. The sequence continues at coordinate 230,912 of NZ_BAAAHV010000012.1, read as the reverse complement.
GCTGACCTCCGCCGACCCGCCGCTGGTCAGCGGGCCGATCAAGACTTCCGCCGCGGCGCCGACCAACGCCGCCGCGCTCACCGCCGCGTCCTGCGCGGGCAACACCCCGGTCCGCACGCCTTCGGCGACATGCTCGGCCACGACATCCCGGAAGACCCGCCGGAACTCGAGCCGCTCCGCGTCGATCACCGCGTCCACCGGCTCCGCCAGCAGCGCATACGCCAGCCGCGGGGCTTTCAACGCCCGCACCGCGAACGTCTCGAACACAGCCACGACGCGGGCCACGGGATCGGCCGGTCCGGCCGCCGCCGAGCGCACCGCCTCGACCTCGCGCGAGACGACCTGCCGGAAGACACGCACGACCAGGTCGGCCTTGGTGGGGAAGTGCCGGTACACCGTGCCCACGGCAACGCCCGCCCGCTCGGCGACGGCGGCTACCGAGCAGCCTGAATAGCCGTGCTCGGCCAGCTGCCGCACAGTGGCGTCGAGGATGCTGTCCCGGAGCGCATCGAGACGCTCCTGGACCTTGGGCGTTCTGCGGTAGGCCACGGCAAGAAGTGAACCACCGATTCACAACTTGCGTCAACGGTCGCTTCTCTTATCGGCTTGTCAGGCCCTGGACACTTCCCTTGACCGCATCCGACGACTGCTTCGCAACCCTGGGGGACCCTGCCGTGCCCGAAACACCCCGAACTCGGCTAGCTCAAGGCCTCGTGCCCCTGACCGGCTTCGCATTCCTCACCGCCGCGCTCGACGTCTTCGCCGGCAACCAGCTTCAAGCACACGACCCCGCGACCGTCGCGGCCATTTCGTTCACGCTCGCCGCCGTGTTCTTCCTCGGCGGCGACATGATCAGGCGCGGCCCGGCGGCAGCGCTGCGACCGCTGCGGGACCACCGCTACGACGTCATCATGATCAACGTGACGACCGCCGTGACGTGGCTGTCGATGCTGTACGCGCTGAAATTCCTCGAACCGGCGATCGTGAACGTGGTGGGGCTCGCGCTCGGCCCGCTGCTGACCGTGCTGGTCAGCCCCGTGCTGCGGCCGGGGACGAAAGTGCTGCGCACCGAGGTCGTCGTCTCGCTGTTCATCGGCGTGATGATCGCGATGCTGGTCTGGGGATCGTTCACCGGGCACAGCGCGATGGGCGAACAGTCTGCCGCGGACACCGCGATCGGCATCGCGCTCACCCTCCTCACCGGACTGGGCTCGGTGACGAACGTGATCTACTCCAAACGGCTCAGCGAGGCGAACCTGAAACCGCAATCGGTGCTGGCGGTGCGGTTCTTCCTGATGCTGGCCGTGACCTGGACGCTGGTCGCGCTCAACGACCATCCCGGCGTAGGGACGGCATTCCTCCCGTCGCTGGTGATCGCGGTCGTCGGCGTCGCGGTGCCGCTGTACCTGCTGCAGGTCGGCATCAAACACACCGAGCCGATCACCGCGTCGGTCCTGCTCACGCTCTCGCCGCTGTTCGCGTTCTTCCTGCAGCTGCCCGACGCGCGGCTCAGCCCGTCGGCGATCACCTTCGCGGGCGTCGTGGGGATCGTCGCGCTCGTCGCGATCAGCACAGTGGCACGGGCCAAACACGACGCGGCCCGCACCTCGGAGGAAGCGGGCACCAGCGCATAATCGCTTGCCGCACCAGCCCGGTCGCCGGGACCATGCCTCGTATGCGCTTCTCGATCAACATCCCGAACTTCGGCGATTTCGCCGACACCCGGACCGTGGCGAGAGTGGCAGCAGCCGCCGAACAAGAAGGCTGGGACGCGCTGTTCCTCTGGGACCACGTCGTCCACGACAAGGACACCCGCCGCGGCCAGCCCTTCGGCGACCCCTGGATGCTGCTGACCGCGGCCGCGCTCGCGACCTCCACGCTCAAGATCGGCGCCCTGGTCACCGCCGTGCCCCGCCGCCGTCCCGAGCACCTCGCCCGCCAGGTCGCCACCCTTGACGCCCTCAGCGGCGGCCGCGTCATCTTCGGCGCCGGCCTCGGCGGACCGATCGAGGACGAATTCGGCAGCTTCGGCGAACCCACCGACCCGGTCGTCCTGGCCGAACATCTCGACGAAAGCCTCGGCCTGCTCGACCGATACTGGTCCGGCAGCCCCGTCAACCACGACGGCAAGCACTACCAAGTCCGCGACGTCACCCTCCTGCCCGCCACGGTCCAGCAGCCGCGCCCGCCGGTCTGGCTCGCCGCCGTCTGGCCCAACCGCCGGCCGGTCCGCCGCGCCGCCCGATGGGACGGCATCGCACCGCTGTTCAAAAACGCCACGCACGGCGTCGTCCCGGCAGCGGAAGACGTCCGCGATGTCGTTTCCTACGCCCGAAAACACGGCGCGGGGGAGAAGTTCGAATTCGTCGTCGGCGGCCGCACCCCAGGCGACCCGGCCCGGGCCCGCGACCTGATCGCCCCGCTCGCCGAAGCCGGCGCGACCTGGTGGGACGAACGGCAGCTGATCACCACCAGCGACCTCGACCGCCTCGAACCCACCCTGCGCCGCATCAGCCAAGGACCGCCCAGGGGAGTGAACTAGACCTCGACCGCCAGCACCCCGCTCAACCGCTCCGCCAACGGCCGCAGCGACTCGGCGGAGACGCCGTCTTTGAGGCCGGCAGCGGGAAGGAATCGAACGGTCGTCCCGGTAGTGCCATCCGCCGGCACCGCAACGAGATCGTCCGCCGGGACGCCGTGGCGATACCGCTGCGTCCACGCGCCCTCCGCACGGCGATTCGTGTGCACCAGCCACTCGCTCAACGCCGCGACCACCGACATCCCGTACCGCGGATGCCCGTCCGGGAGGGGAGTGGCAGGCGGAGAATCGAAGTACCGGAAGTCTTTCGTCGCCATCACCGGCTTCCGCACCGGCCGCCCGTCGTCGCCGACCGCCATCTGCGTCCCGCGACCGTCGTCCGAGACCGAAACCGAACCGTCCGGGTGAAATTCGACGACCGCCCGGCCCGCGCCCAGATCCTTGGCCTCGTCCGCGGCGTAAGCGAGCACCTCCAGAATCAAGTGACACATTCCGGTCGGCGCGTACCGATCCGGGTTCTCGCGGATCAGCCGCAGGTGCTCAGGATCATGATCACGGGACCAGTCGTGCGTCGTCGGCCGAGGCAGCGGCATGCACCCATTCTGCCACCGATTCTTGACCTGGTCCGCGCTCCAGCACCTACCTTCGCGGCCATGACCACAACGCTCATTACTGGTGCCACCAAAGGACTCGGCTACGAAACCGCCCGCCGCCTGGTGGCCGCCGGACACACCGTCTACCTCGGCGCGCGCGACGCCGCCCGAGGTCAACAGGCCGCGGAGGAACTCGGCGCACGGACCGTTCAGCTCGACGTCACCGACGAGGCGTCGGTCCTCGCCGCGGCCAAAACCGTCGAGGCTGACGGAGGACTGGACGTCCTCGTCAACAACGCGGGCATCGCCGTCGAACTGCGGAGCGACGGGGAGCCGGTCGGCGCACCGGAGGTGACTGCCGATCTGATGCGGGAAACGTTCGAGACCAACGTTTTCGGCGTCGTGCGGGTGCTTCACGCGTTTCTGCCGCTCCTGCGACGTTCGTCCGCGCCGGTGGTGGTGAACGTCAGCAGCGCGCTGGGGTCGCTCGGCAGGATGACGGACGAGACGACGCATCAGCACGCGTACCGCGGCGTGGCGTACCCGGCGTCGAAGGCCGCGGTGAACATGGTGACTGTGCAGTACGCGAAGGCGTTCCCGGAGATCCGGATCAACGCCGTCGAACCTGGCTACACGAGCACCGACATCAACGACCGCCGCGGCGGACAGCCGGTTGAGGTCGGTGCGGAGATCATCGTCCGGATGGCCCAGGTGGGGACGGACGGGCCCACCGGAACGTATTCCGACATCGACGGTCCGCTGGTGTGGTGACCGGTCTTGGCGGACGGGGCAGCGCGCCAAGACGCTTACTTGACATAATGTACATTATCGGCGTTTTGCTGACCTGCTGATCAGCGTGCTGAGGAGGGGTTTCTCCAGGGTTCCTGACGGCAGTCGCGCGAGTTATCTCTGTGCGCGTCCCTGGAGCGCTCCTGGTTCGCTGAGCATCGACTGACGCGTCTCTTCTCGTAGGTAGACGGCTGAGCCGAGCTCTCGGGAGTTCTCAGGTGTCGCCTCGGCGAAGAGACTGGAATCCCCGACGGGATAGACCCGCGTGGTCGTGCTTAATTCGTCACCGTGACGAATTAAGCACGACTGGCTGGACGTTGAGGTTGGAGCACAACAACTTTCTCCAATGCGCTGAGGCCGAGTCGGCGGCTTGAAGATCCACTCGACCAGATGAACGCGTCGCGGATCCAGTCCGTCGCCAGGCCGATTCACAGTGCTGACGCACGCATGACAGCGACTTTTCACGTCGCGCAGGGAGCATTCAGGCGCGAGAGGGTTGCTCGAAAGGCGCTGTCCCCCAAGGGGATCCGACCACTTCTCAAGCCTCGCCGTGCCCCTTCCGCGGCCATGTTTCATGCATAATCGCTATTATGCATCATATATCAGACAGTGGCTAGCGACGAGCAGCGTCGAAGAAATTGTCGGTGCTGTGCGGTACAAGATCACTATGCTCGTTTCCGAGGCACAGCAAGCGTTCTTCGCGGCACGGCGGCCGCGCAAGGACTCGCCGCACACCACTGCCGCCTATCGGCGCGACCTCGCCGGGATCACCGCTCTCCTGCTGGCGGAGCTGGGTCGTGACGAGGCGGACGTCGAAGAGCTGACAGCGCCGGTGCTGCGGGCCGCCTTCGGCACGTTTGCCGACACTCACGCGAAAAGCTCGGTGCTGCGCGCGTGGTCGACGTGGAACCAGTTCCTCACCTTCTGCGTGTCCGACGGCCTGCTCCCGGGCAATCCGATGGGAGCTGTCGCGCGGCCCAAGACTCCCCCGCTCACGCCGAAACCCTTGCGGGGCGAGGAAACTCCCGAGCAGCTGCTGACCGCCGCGGCCGACGGTGCCCGGCGCGCGCGGGATCCTTGGCCGGAGCGGGATGTGCTGGTGCTGGCGCTCGGGCTGGTCGCGGGCCTGCGGGCAGCGGAAATGCGCGCGCTGACGCCGCGGTCGGTGGTCGGGCGAGACGGTGAACTGCGGCTGCACGTCCACGGCAAGGGCAGCCGGGACCGGTCGATCCCGGTGCAGCCGGCGATGGCGAAACTGATCGAGGACTACCAGGCTTCGTGCCGTCGGCGCTTTCCCCGGCAGCGTTTCCCGGCAAGCGAGCCGCTGCTGCGGGACCGGGCGGGCAACCCGATCGGCCGGGGTGCGCTGGAGTACCTGGTGAAGTCGTGTTACCGGTGGGCGGGCTTGCACGACCGCGTGCCGACGGGCGCGAATCTCCATGCCCTGCGGCACACTTTCGCCACGCGCTTGGCCGAGGACGGTGCGACCGCGTCGGAGATCATGTCCTTGCTGGGCCACGCGAGCCTCGCGACGAGTCAGAACTACATCGAGGCGACCGGCCGGGAACAACGAGCCGCCGCGGCGAGCAACCGCACTTATCGGGCGCTCAACGGGTTGGCCCGGGAGGACTCTTCCGAAGAGGGCGCTGCGCGGGAGGCCGATGTGATTGCATGAGCGGGTGACTGACGAACCTTCGCGCGTCGTGCGCGCCAGCCGTGAGATCGAGGCCCCGGCGGAGCGGATTTTCGAGCTGATCGCCGACCCGTCGCGGCAGCCCAGCTGGGACGGCAACGACAACGTGGCCGAGGCGAAGCCGGGCCAGCGCGTCCACGCGGTGGGCGACGTGTTCACGACGACCCTCACGAACGGCTGGCTCCGAGAGAACCGCATCGTGGAGTTCGAGGAGTCGCGCCGGGTGGCGTGGCGTCCGTCGGAACCGGGCAAGCAGCCGCCGGGCCATTTGTGGCGCTGGGAGCTGAACCCGCTCAGTGCGACGCGCACGGAGGTGACGCACACCTACGACTGGACCGAGCTGGATCCCAACGACACGATGCGCAACACCCGCGCCCGCTCGATGACGGCGGGCAACTTGGCGGCGTCGCTGGAGAACCTGGCGAGGGCGGCGGAACTTCCGCAGTCGTGAGCAGCGCGCGGCGAGTGCACACTGTGCGCCACAAGCGATCCGGACCTGGATGCGGGGCCTCGTTGGCAGTGGGTCGCGCGGATGCTGGCGCTCGGGCGCGTCGAGCAACCGCCGCACGGGCGGAGACTGACGTCAGCCTCTCCCCTGTGCCGGGCGTAGCAGTTCGCCGATACGAAAACCGCCGCGCAGCAGCCACAACCCGCTGCCGAACCAGGTAGCGGTGATCGTCGCGGGCAGGAGTTTCGACCGAGGTTCTCTTCAGCCGCGGGCGCTGTCCCGTGTCATCGATGTGCCCGCAGGGCGGCAGCGAGCCACGTGAAAGCAGGCACGCTGTGCGGACCCGGCGGGCGATTGTCGATCAAGCCCAGCAGCTCCCAGTAGCGTTCGACCCGGGGTTCGGCGACCAGATCAAGCCATTCGAGCAGCGCCCGCGACTCGCTGTCGCCGAAATCGGCGGGCACGATCCGGTCGAGGATCGCGTGTCCGGCGTCAGATTCCGGTCCGATTCCCTGCGCCGCGGCGGGGCCGGCGTGTTCGAGGACCAGCGGCCGGATGTTGAGGCCGAAATCGATGCGGTGGTCGGAGTCGCCGTGGAGCACCATCTGCCGCATGGTGTGCTGGAAGTCGTCGTCGGAGACGAGTTCGGCCAGCTCTATCCAGGCGTCTACCTGGACGGACGTCGGGTCGTCGGGCAACCGCGGCGGCATCTCTCGCATGAACTCGGCGATGACCAGAGCGTCCGGGTCGTCGACGCCGGCGAAGATCTTGTCGACGAAGCCGTCGATGAGCTGTTGCCGTTCGCGGGCCGGCAATCGGGCGAGTTCGTGCATCACGGCCAGTCCTTCGGTCTTGTCGTCTCGGCTGAGGGCGTTGAGCAGGACCGCGCGGTTCAGCCGCAAGAGCTGGATCTGAGCTTCGAGGGCCTCGACGTGGCTCGCGGCGACTTCGGCCAGCGTGGACTGGCTGTCGAGCACCTCTCGTACCTTGTCGAGGCCGAAGCCAAGCTCGCGCAGTGTCCTGACCAGGTGCAGGCGGCCGACCGCGTCGGCACTGTAGAGCCGGTAGCCGCCTGCGGACCGTTCCGCGGGCGGTAGTACTCCGCTGTCGGACCAGAACCGGATCGTCCGCGCGGACAGCCCGGTGCGGCGAGCAAGTTCCCCGATCGGGTAGCGGCCGGTTGCCTCGTCCATGCCCTCAATCTGCACCTTCCACCCGCTGGAAGGTCAACTCGAATTCGGGCAGCCGTCGTGCTCCGGGGAGATCCAGGCGACCAGCCTTCCAGCGCGCCGGGGCCGCGGGGGCTGGCCTCGCCCTCGCGAGACGGAGATTTTCAAGGCAAGAAAGTACCCTCAGCGAAGCTGTTCGAGATCCTTCGCCGCAGCCGCGATCTCCTCGGCCAACTGCCGCAACTCCCCCGCGGAAGCACCATCCTGGGCGGCGGTCACGATGTCCTCCGCAGCACAGCGCAGCTGGAAGAGCCGGTCCTGCAACGCCGCGATCTCGGTGTCCGACAGCACGACCGCGTCTTCGGGCAGGCCGCTGCGTTGCAGGGCGGTCCGGCGTTCGTACGCGCGTTGGCGGCAGGATTGCCCGCAGTAGCGCCGGCGGCGTCCGACGTTGCCGGCTTCGGGCAGGCGGCGTCCGCACCAGCCGCAGTGTTTCGGGGCGTTCGTGCGGCGCGGCACGACGCGTTCGTCGCCGGTCAGAGCGTGTTCGGCCAGTTCCCTCACCCGCCGGACTCTAGCTGTCCATCACGTTCTCACGACGGGGCCACACCGATGGCGCAGACTGGAACCATGCGTCCACCGTTTCCGTACCTCGCCGACTCGCTCCCCCGCGCCTTCGCCCACCGCGGCTGGCATCTCGGCGATCTGGAGGGGCTGGAGAATTCGCTGCCGGCGTTCCAGCGCGCGGTCGCCGAGGGGTACCGCTACCTCGAGACCGACGTGCACGCCACGTCGGACGGGGTGGTCGTCGTCCATCACGACTCGACGCTCGATCGGACGACCGACGGGCGCGGGGCGATCGCGACGCAGACCTGGGCGCAGCTCAAGGACGTCAAGATCGACGGCCGGGCGCCGTTGTCGCGGCTGGAGGATCTGCTCGAGGAGCTGCCGGACGCGTTTTTCAACATCGACGTGAAGGCCGACAGCGCGGTGGTCCCGTTCGTGCGGGCGTTGCAGCGGACCGGGGCGGTGGACCGGGTCGCGGCGGCGTCCTTTTCGGACTCCCGGCTCGCTCGGTTGCGGCGGCTGGCGGGGCCGAAGCTGCTGACCGCGATGGGGCCGCGGTCGGCGTTCCTGTTGTGGGCGAACGGCTGGGCTCCGCTGCTGCCGATCAGCCGGTTCTCGGCGGGCTGGCTGGCGCAGGTTCCGGTGCGGCAGGGGCCGTTGACGGTGGTCGACCGTTCGTTCGTGAAGTCGGCGGTGCGGCGCGGGTTCGAGGTGCACACGTGGACGATCGACGACGCGGACGAGATGCGGACGCTGCTGGACCTCGGTGTGCACGGGATCGTGACGGACCGGCCTGATCTGCTGCGCGAGGTGCTGCGGGAGCGGGGTGCGTGGAAGTAGCGGACAGAACCTGACCGCTGCTCAGGGCAGGATCGAGGGCGTGCCGAAGACCTCCGCGCGGCTGTTGTCGCTGCTTTCGTTGCTTCAGGCTCGGCGGGATTGGCCGGGTGCGCTGCTGGCCGAGCGGCTGGAGGTCAGTCCGCGCACGGTGCGCCGCGACGTCGACCGGTTGCGGGAGCTGGGCTATCCGATCGTCACGACGAAGGGGCCGGACGGCGGTTATCGGCTGGATGCCGGGGCGCAGCTTCCGCCGTTGTTGTTCGACGACGATCAGGCTGTCGCGCTGGCGATCGCGTTGCAGGCGGCGACCGGGGCCGGGATCGAGGAGGCGGCCAGGCGGGCGTTGCAGACTGTGCGGCAGGTGATGCCTGCTCGGTTGCGGCATCGGGTGGACGCCTTGAGCTTCACCGCCGTCGAGCGTCCGGTGCCGAGCGCGGATCCGCAGACTCTCGTGGCGTTGAGCGCGGCGGTGCGTGCCCGGGAGGTGCTGCGGTTCGATTACGCCCCAACGGATACGCCGCCTCGGCGCGTGGAGCCGCATCATCTCGTGACGTGGGGCCAGCGGTGGTATCTGGTCGCGTGGGATCTCGATCGCGAGGACTGGCGCATCTTCCGCGCGGACCGGATCACGCCGCGGACGCCCACCGGGCCGCGGTTCGCGGAGCGCGGGCTGGCCGATGTCGCGGCGTTCGTGGCCGCGAAGTTCCGCGGGACGGATCTGTCCGGCGAATGGCCCTGCCGCGGCGAGGTGATCCTGCATCTCCCGGCGACCGAGGCGGCGAGTTACCTGGCCGACGGCGTGATCGAGGCGCTCGGGCCGGACCGGTGCCGGGTGAGTCTCGGGGCTTGGTCGTGGCGCGGGCTGGCCGCTTCGTTCGGCCGGGTCGACGCTGATCTCGAAGTCGTCGGCCCGGCCGAACTCGCCGAAGCTTTCCGGCAGCTCTCCGCGCGCTACGCCGAGGCGGCGCGGGTCAGCGCGGAGCCTTGCCTTCCCACGCGGCCTTCCACGTCTTCGGACCCAGCCGGCCCGAGTCGTTGATGCCGTTGGCGCGCTGCAGGTCCAGGACCGCGGTGCGGGTCTTGTCGTAGTAGCAGCCGGTGCCGCTGAAGCCGTAGCCGAAGGCGTTCATCCGCAGCTGGAACGTGCGCAGCGCGGGCGCGCAGTCTCCGTAGGCGTAGACGAGGCCGGGCCACGCGGGCGTCGCGCCGGGCGGTCCCGGCGGCGGGGCGGGCTGCGGCTTGGGCGCGGGCGGCGTGGGCAGTCCGCCGCCGCCGATGTAGGCGGCCTCTTCCCAGGCCGGGACACGCTTGCTGCGGGCGTCGCCGTCGTTGGAGAGGCCGAGCATGCCGCCGCATTCCCAGGGCTGCCAGCCGCGCATCCGGTAGAGGTACAGCGCGCGGTAGTCCTGCTCGCGCGGGCTTGCCTGGTCGGGGCGGCCCTGGCCGCCGACGCTGCGCCAGGTGGAGAGATCGAACTGGTAGGCGCCGTAGTAGCCGTTGCCGGTGTTGATCGTGTAGCGGCCGCTCGACTCGCACATGCGGAGCTTGGCCCAGGTGTCCGACTGGGGGTCTGCGGAGGCGGCGCCGGTGACGACGAGTTCCATGCCGAGGACGGCGACCACGAGCAGCAAGGCTCGAGCGGCGGCCCGTCTGGCAGTGCGAACGCGGTTGGTCATGCCACGCACACTAAGCACGTGACTCATGGACCACAAGAGTCACACCACGCACAGCAGTCTCACATGACACGCCCGGATATCCCGGCAGCGACACGCCCGGCCCGGCGTGTCGGATGTTCCTGCGCGCGGCGTGGCGGAAACCGGAAGCGACGAACCGGACACGGTTTGCCCCCTTCGGCGGTACCGGTTGCTCTCCCGGCAGTAATGTCCGGCGCGACCTGGAGATTCATGACCGAACGAGGAGCCGTGGATGACGCTGGCCGAGACCCGGGACAGCAAGCGGGAGCGGTGGGGCTGGTACTTCTACGACTGGGCCAACTCGCCGTTCTATTCGTCGGTCACGACGGTGTTCGGCGCGCTGTACATGAGCACTGTCGCGGCCGCGGACGCGAAGCAGAACATCACCCTTAACGGGGACAGGGCTTGCCTCAACGCGGCGGGAGCGGACGACAAGCTCAACCACTGCGACGTGTCGCTGTTCGGCCTCCACTTCCCCGCCGGTTCGCTCTGGGGCTATCTGCTGTCGGTGGCGACAGTGGTGCAGGTTCTGGTGCTGCCGATCGCGGGCGCGGTGGCCGACCGCAGCCGCAACAAGCGCAAGATCCTCGGCGGGTTCGCCGTGCTGGGCGCGGTGGCGTCGGCGCTGATGTTCTTCATGGCCGGTTCGGACTGGCAGCTGGGCGCGGCGCTGTTCATCGTCGCGAACATCGGCTACGGCGGTTCGCTGGTCGTCTACTACTCGTTCCTGGTGGACATCGCGACGCCGGACGAGCGCGACGACGTCTCGGCCAAAGGCTGGGCGTTCGGCTACCTCGGCGGCGGCCTCGCTCTCGCGCTGCAACTCGCCTTCTACCTCAGTCGCGAGTCCCTCGGCATCGACACCGGCCTCGCGGTGCGGATCTGCTTCCTGACCTCGGGCATCTGGTGGGCCGTCTTCACCATCCCGACGCTGCGGCGGCTTCCCCGCGTCCACGTGCCGACCGCGACCGAACGCGGCGTCTCGGTGCTGCGATCGGGTTTCCGAGAGCTGCGCCAGACGCTCGGCGAGGCGAAGGCGTATCCGCTCACGCTCGCCTTTCTCGGCAGCTACCTGCTCTTCGCGGACGGCATCAACACCGTCGTCACGGTCTCGGCGCAGTACGGGAAGGACGAGCTTCGGTTCTCCGACGAAGTGTTGATCATCACTGTCCTGGTGATCCAGTTCCTCGCCTACGCCGGCGGCGTCCTGCACGGCCTGCTCGCGCGACGCCTAGGCGCGAAGCGGACGATCCTGGTCAGCCTCGTGCTCTGGGTCGTGGTGCTCGGCGGCGCGTACTTCGTGCAGCCGAAGCAGCCGCTGCAGTTCTTCGCCGTGGCGATCGGCATCGGCCTGGTGCTGGGCGGGACGAACGCGCTGGCCAGGTCCCTGTTCAGCCAGATGATCCCGGCCGGGAAGGACGCGCAGTACTACTCGCTTTACGTCGTGGGAGAGAAGGGCACGTCGTGGCTGGGGCCGCTCGTGTTCGCCGGCGTCGGGCAGGCGACCGGGTCGTTCCGGCTGGCCATCATCGCGCTCGTGGTGTTCTTCGTGCTCGGGTTCGTGTTCGTCGCGCTGGTCCCGGTGCGGCGCGCGATCGCGGCCGCCGGCAACCGTCCGCCGGAGGTGCTGTGAGGCCCAGATAGGGTCGGGCGTCGTGACCGCTGCAGACGACGTTGTGCTCGAGGACCCCACCGACGCGCTTTCCGCGGCCCCGCCCGCCGGGGCCCGGCGCAACGGTCCCGCTCGGGGACGGCTGAAGTTCTGCTACGGCCCGATGGACTGCGGGAAGTCGACGCTCGCGCTGCAGATCGACCACAACCACGCGCGCCAGGGCCGGCGCGGGCTCGTGCTGGTCCGCCACGACCGGTCCGGCGCGCCGCAGATCACCAGCCGGATCGGCCTCGCGCGGCGCGCGACCGAGGTCGCGACCGGCACCGACATCCGGGACCTGGTGCGCGAGCAGTGGGCGCGCGGGCAGCACGTGGACTACGTGATCGTGGACGAGGCGCAGTTCCTCTCCCCCGTCCAGGTCGACCAGCTCGCGGAACTCGCCGACGAGGCGGGCATCGACGTGTACTGCTTCGGCATCGCGACCGACTTCCGCAGCAGGCTGTTCCCCGGGGCCTCCCGCCTGTTCGAACTCGCCGACGAGCTGCAGCCGGTCCAGGTCGAGGTGCTCTGCTGGTGCGGGCTGCCCGGCCGGTTCAACGCGCGGGTCCGCGACGACGTGATTCTCCGTGACGGAGACACCGTTGTGGTAGCAGATACCGAACACTCCGTAGTTGAATCTTCAGCTTCACCACGGTCTGATGCCGAAATGGTCACGGTCCGTTATCAGGTACTGTGCCGTCGCCACTTCCGCTCGGGGGATCTGGGACCCGCTGCCGCCCAGCACGGTCAGTTACGGTTGTCCTAGAGCTAACCTAACTAGCCCGACTGGGGGATATCCGCACTAAGAAGGCGGTATCCGCGTCACGTCAGAGGGCGAAAGGACTCCCTCTGGAGGAAGCTGAAGACCACGGGTGACGCAGCTCATCGTGAGCAGCGACATGGGGCGCCGGGAATCCCTCGGATGCCTCGTTCGTTGCATAGGGTGAGCATCACCCTGGCTCCACCCGGAGCTGACTGAAAGGAATCCCACTATGGCCGACCGTGTTCTCCGTGGAAGCCGGCTGGGAGCGGTCAGCTACGAGACCGACCGCAATCACGACCTCGCTCCGCGCCGTACCGTGCGCTACTCCTGCCCCAAGAACCACGAGTTCGAGGTGCCGTTCTCCGACGACGCCGAGATCCCGACGGTGTGGGAGTGCCGCCTGCACGGCAGCGAATCCGAGATCGTCGACGGCGGGCAGCCCGAGCAAAAAAAGGTCAAGCCCCCCAGGACCCACTGGGACATGCTGCTGGAGCGCCGCTCCATCCCCGAGCTCGAGGACCTGCTGAACGAACGTCTCGCCGAGCTCAAGGGACGCCGGACCAGCCGGTCCGCTTGAGCCTCGGCCAGTAGCTGGCTCCCACCACCGAACAGGAACGGCCCCCGCGACCTCCCCCCGCGGGGGCCGTTTCGCGTCTTCGGCACGTCTCCCCCGCGACACAGCGCGGCTCGCAACGGGCGCGGGCAGCGGGCGCGGGCAGCGGGCAGCTTGACCGGCGGCGCGAGGATGTCGGGGGTCTGCGACGCATAAAGGACGCGTCGACGTCGCCGAAGCACGGTCCGCGACGGCTCTTCCCAGGCGCGCACCGGGTCGTCGACCGGCGCGTCGCGGTCGCAGCGGTCGCCGGCCTATGCGAGCGGCGCGCCGCTGAGCACAGGTCCGGACTGTCCGCGCGGGGTCGTCCCGCTGTTCCGGGCGGGCTCGCGGGTTCGATCCTGCCCGGAACAGCGGGATCAGGCGGTCGTTCCTTCGGACCGCCGGCGGGTGACTTCGGCGATGCTGGCCCAGTCGAGGTCCGCGCCGATCTGCTCGACCGCGGTGGCGAACACGTCGTGCAGGACCGGCCCGGTGGGCAGGTCGACGCCGAGATCGCCCGCTGTGCGCAGCGCGAGGTCCAGGTCCTTCAATCCGAGCGTCGTGGTGAATCCCGGCGGGGTGTAGGAGCCCGCGGCGATGGAGTCGCCGTAGCCGCGGTACACCGGGCCGGGGAACACCGAATCGGTGATCGTCTCGACGAACCGCCCGGCGTCCAGGCCGGCGTGCTGCAGCAGGGTGATCGACTCGGACAGTGCCTGCAGCGCGTGGATGATCAGGTAGTTGACCGAGATTTTCGCCGTCGGGGCGGCGTCCGCGGCGTCGCCGAAGTCCCAGACCCGCCGGCCGATCGCGGCGAGCATCGGCTCCGCCTCGGCGCGGACGGCGGCGTCGCCGGAGACCAGCACGGCGAGGTTCCCGGCCGTCACGGCTTCCGGGCGGCCGATCACCGGGGCGCTGAGGTAGCGCTCGCCGAGCGCGGCGAATTCGCGGGCGGCGGGCGGGCTGATGGTCGCGTGGTTGACGTGGAGGAAGCCTTCCGGCGCGGAGCGGATCCGCTCGTCGGTGAACACCTGGCGAACCGCGTCTTCGTTGCTGAGCATGGAAAAGACGGTTCCGGTGGCGATCGCGGCCTCGGGGGTGTCGACCACGGTCGCGCCTCGTGCGGCCAGGTCGTCCGCCTTGCCCGCGGTGCGGCTCCACACTGTGACGTCGTAGCCCGCGTCGAGCAGGCGGCCGGCCATGGCGGCGCCCATCCTCCCGAGCCCGATGAAGCCGATCCGGCGTGCGGTTGCTGGCATGTCTGGTTCTCCGTTTCTTCGGTCAGCCGAGCGCTTCGGTCATCTCGCGGTCGATCCTGCGCAGCAGTGCGCGGTTCGGGTGCAACGTGCGGTCGAGGTCGCGCAGCTGCCAGTTTTCGTCCACGTCCTGGTCGGTGATGACGGCTTCGACGTGCGTGTCGAGCACGCGCATGTGCAGCCCGTGCAGGACGCCGATGAACTGTTCGGCGGCCTTGTCGCCCCCGCGAGTGCCATAGGTGAGCAGGCTTGCCGGGCGGTCGCGCCATTCCCGGTACAGGTAGTCCAGCGCGTTCTTGAGCACCCCCGGGTAGCCCCAGTTGTACTGCGGGAACACGAAGACGAAGCCGTCGTAGCCCTGTACGAGCCCGCTCCACGCCCGGGTGTGCTCGTGTTCGTACTGCTGCAGCGCGGCTTTGACGGGTTCGTCGAGGAACGGCAGCGCGAGGTCGGCGAGATCGACCAGGTCGTAGGCGAGGTCGCTGCCTTCTCCCAGCGCGTCGCGCGCCCAGGCGGCGATCCCGCCGCAGATGCGGGCGGGGCGGGTGCTGCCGACGACGACGGCGACGCGTTTCCGGTCCGCCATGCACCTCTCCAGGTTCGTCTCAGGTATTGTTCGTGTTACTAACTAAAATAGTTGGTGTCGCGAACTCGGTCAAGCTAACCTGGCCGCTGTGACCGATTCCTCCCCTGAAAACGCCCCGGCCCCGGACCTGGTCGACGGGCTCATGCAGCTGTCGTTCGTCGTGCAGGCGATCCTGGGCCGTCTCGCCGGAGAACACGGCCTGTCGGTCACCCAGCTGCGGATGCTCGCCGTGCTCGACGACCGCGAGATCGGCATGCGGCAGCTGGCCGGGATCCTGGAACTGGAGAAGTCCAGCGTCACCGGGCTCGTCGACCGCGCCGAGCGGCGCGGGCTGGTGCGGCGGAACGCGGTGCCCGGCAACCGGCGCGCCGTGCACGTCACCGACACCGAGGACGGCCGGGCGGTCGTGCGGCTGGTGCGCGAGGCGATCCGGGCCGAGATCGGCCAGCTGGCCGGCACCCTCAGCGACAGCAGGCAGGATTCCTTTCGCCGCTCGATGGCAGCACTGATCCGGCACTACGTCGCCGAGCACGACATTCCGCTGTGAACCACACCGCGAACGCGCATCCGGCGAACGCCGCGCCCAGGGTGCTGGAGCCGGTCCAGCCCGCCGCCGCGAACGCGGTGGTCGTCGCGGCCGCGCCCAAGGCGGAGCCGAGCGAGTAGAAGATCATGTAGCCGCCGATGACGCTGCTCGTGCGGTCCGGATGGGCCGCGGTGAGCAGGTGCTGATTGCTGACATGCACCGCCTGCACGGCGAAATCAAGCACCAGCACGCCCAGGCCGAGCAGCCACAACGACGGTTGCCCGACCGCCAGCCACGACACCGCCAGCAGGACCAGCGCTCCGCCGGTAACGAGGCTCGTGTGTCCCCTGTCCGCCCAACGTCCAGCGCGGGCGGCGCCCAGTGCGCCTGCCAGACCCACCAGCCCGAACAGGCCGATCTGCGCGGTGCTCAGGTTCCACGGATCCGCGGCGAGCGGCAGCGACAGGCCGCTCCACAGCGAGCCGAACGAGGCGAACAGGAAGAACGCGATCAGGCCCCTCGAGAGGAACAGCGGCTCGCGGAACTGGCCGCCGAGCGACGTCAGCACCTGCCGGTACGTCGTGCCGTCGCGGCGCGGGTCGGGCGGCATCGTCTTCAGCACGAGACCGGCGAGCGCCACCAGCAGCACCGCGAGCGCAACGTAGACGCTGCGCCAACCCCATAGCTCGGCCAAGGCACCGGCGGCGACGCGAGCACCGAGGATTCCGACGACGACACCGGACGTCACGACGCCGAGCGTGCGGCCGCGTTCGTCCGAAGTGGACAGTGCGGCGGCGTAGGCGACTGTCGTCTGCACGACCACCGCGAACAGGCCCGCGAGCACCAATCCGGTCAGCAGCAACCAGGTTTGAGTGGCGGCTGCGGCCAATGCGGTGCCGGCCGCGGTCAGCAGCAGGTGTCCGGCGATGAGCTTGCGGCGGTCGACGAGATCGCCGAGCGGGACCAGCACGGCGAGCCCGGCCAGGTAGCCGAGCTGTCCGGCGGCGACGATCCAGCCCACTCCCGCGTCCGGCACGCCCAGGTCTCCGCCGATCTCGGCCAGAACCGGCTGAGCGGCGTAAATGCTCGCGACGGCGACCGCGCACACCGCGGCGAACACCGTCCGGCGGCCCGTGGTGAGGCCCATGACTCCCCCAATCAGTAGCGAATTGCAACTGATCGCACCGTACGGCAGAATGGTTTCAAAGAGCAACTCATCAAGGAGGCGCGCTCGTGGGCGAGAACCCGGCCTGGACCGACCCGTCGTGTCCGGTGGCCCGCACCCTGGACCTCGTCGGCGACCGGTGGAGCCTGCTGATCGTCCGCGACGCGATGGACGGCGCACGGGCGTTCACCGACTTCCAGCAGCGCACCGGCATCGCCCGCAACATCCTCACCGACCGCCTGCGCCGCCTGGTCGAGCGCGGCGTGCTCGACCGGCAGACCGCGGAGTCCGGCAAGCGGCAGGTCTACTCGCTCACGCCGGCCGGGCGAGATCTGTTCACGGTCGTCGTCGCGCTCCGGCAGTGGGGCGAGCGGCACGCCTTCTCCCCCGGCGAAGACCACTCCGTGCTCGTCGACGAGGCCGGCCAGCCGGTTCCGCGGCTCAAGCCGGTCGCGGCGAGCGGCGCGGCGGTCGACGTCGAGACGACCTCGGTGCGCAAGAGCTGAATCCCGCTTGCCCCTTGCCCTCGGGGCGCGACGAGCTTATTGTCAACGTACTGCTTGATAAAGAGATCGGTTGATAAAAATGTCCGTTGACAACGTCGAGGACCGGCTGGACCGGGCGTTCACCGCGCTCGGCGACCCGATCCGGCGCGCGCTGATCGCCCGGCTCTCCCGCGGCGAAGCGACCGTGAACGAGCTGGCCGAGCCGTTCCCGGTGACGAAGCAAGCCGTGTCGCGGCACGTCCAGGTGCTGGAGGCGGCCGGGCTCATCACGCGCAGCCGCGACGGCCAGCGCCGCCCGTGCCACCTCAACGCCGCCGCTCTCGAAGAACTGACCAGCTGGATCGACGCCTACCGGCTCACCCGCGAACGCGAGTTCCGCCGCCTCGACAGCCTCCTCGAAGAGACCAAGGAGCAAGACAAATGACCGCGACCACCATCACCGCCCAGCCCGGCAGCCCGTTCATCGAGGTCGTCCGCGATTTCGACGCGACCCCCACGCAACTCTTCCGCGCTTACACCGACCCTGACCTGATCACCCGCTGGCTCGGCCCGCGCGACATCGAAATGCGCATCCTGGAGTTCGACGCGCACGCCGGCGGGGCGTACCGCTACGTGCATCGCGACACCGACGGCAGCGAGTACTTCTTCCACGGCGTCTTCCACGCGGTGGAGAACGCCGAGCGGATCGTGCAGACCTTCGAGTACGAGGGCGCGCCGGGCAACGTCAGCCTGGAGAGCATGACCTTCGAAGACCTCGACGGCCGGACGCGGTTGCGGACCCGGTCGGTCTTCCCGAGCGTCGAGGCGCGCGACGCCATGGTCGCGAGCGGGATGGAGCGCGGGATCCTCGATTCGATGGACCGGCTCGACGAACTCGCGCGCGACGCGGACCGGCCGGAGGCGAGCCGGGTGGTCGTGGACATCTCGATGTCGCTGGACGGCTACGTCACCGCCCCGGGCGCCGGTCCCGACCACGGGCTCGGCATCGGCGGAGAACCGCTGCACGCCTGGGTGTCCGACCCGACGCCGCGCGATGCGGAGATCCTGCACCGGTCGTTCACCGACACCGGCGCGGTGGTCATGGGCCGCGCCATGTTCGACGTCGTGGACGGCCCCAACGGCTGGGCCGACGAGGACGGCTACGGCGAGGGAGAGGACCGGATCCCCGCGCCGCCGGTGTTCGTCGTCACCCACGCCCGGCCCGAAAAAGTGCGGCTGGGCGCGCGGTTCCGGTTCGTCACCGACGGCCTCGAAAGCGCGATCGAACAGGCGCGCGCGGCTGCGGGCGGGAAGAACGTCACCGTGGGCGGCGGCGGGTCGATCGCGTCGCAGGTCCTCTACGCCGGCTTGGCGGACGTGCTGCGGATCCACCTCGCGCCGATCGTCCTCGGTGACGGAACCCCGTTGTTCCCCAAGGGAAATCCCGCGCCGGTGCGCCTGGAGCCGCTCGGTACGGTGTCGACGCCGGGCGCCGAACACCTCACCTACCGCGTCCTGAACTAGAGAACCGTCAGCCTCGGCCCAGCAGCTTCTTCAGCTGGGCCAGGCGGCGCTGCACGCCCCACTCCGCGACCCGGAAGAACGCCTCGGACATGATGCCGCCGCTCATCTTCGACACGCCGATCTCCCGGTCGGTGAAGGTGATCGGCACCTCGACGATGTCGAACCCGGCGTCCGCGGTGCGGCGCGTGAGGTCGATCTGGAAGCAGTAGCCGTGCGAGGCGACCTCGTTCAGCGCCAGCTTCTCCAGCACCGGGCGGCGGTACACGCGGAACCCCGCGGTCATGTCCGCCACCTTGATCCCGAGCGCGATCCGCGAGTACAGGTTCGCCCCGCGCGAGAGCAGCGTCCGGCGCAGCGGCCAGTTCACCGTGCTGCCGCCGGGCACGTACCGCGACCCGATCGAGAGGTCCGCGTCGCCGACCGCGTCCAGCAGGCGCGGCAGGTCCTCCGGCGCGTGCGAACCGTCGGCGTCCATCTCCACGAACGTCGCGTAGCCGTGCTCCATCCCCCAATGGAACCCGGCGATGTAGGCCTTGCCGAGGCCTTCCTTCGCGGTGCGGTGCAGCACGTGCACCCGCTTGTCCGCGGCCGCGCGCTCGTCGGCCAGCTCGCCGGTGCCGTCCGGGCTGCCGTCGTCGACGACGAGCACGTCGACGTCCGGAAGTGCCTTGTGGAGCCGGTCCAGCACCGGGCCGAGGTTCTCCCGCTCGTTGTAGGTCGGGATCACCACCAGCACCGGTTCGATCGTGTCGGCCCCCCGAGGCGCCTGCGCCATCCGTCTCCTCCGCATCCGGCGAGTCAGCCCGCCGCTTCCCCTGCTGTGGTCCCCGTTGTCACTGTCTTGCCGGTACCGCGCCGGGTGCGAAAACGGAGCACGAACCCGCCGGCGACACCCGCGATCGCCAACGCCAGCAGTCCGTACTCCGTCCACGCACCGATTCGATCCGACAGCGTAGTCTGCGTGCGCAGCGGCACGCGCCCGACCAGGGCATCCGCCGTGAAAAGCCCGGTGGAGCTGGTGATCGTCCCGTCCGGGGCGACCAGCGCGCTCACCCCGGACACCGCCGACACCACCACCGCGCGCCCGTGCTCGACCGCGCGCAGCCGCGCCATCGCGAGCTGCTGGTAGCTCATCTCCCCCGGCCCGTACCACGCGTTGTTGGTCGGCACGACGAGCAGTTCGCCGCCCGCGTTCGTCGCGTCGCGCGCCGGGCCGTCGAACGCCGACTCGTAGCAGATGAACACGCCGATCTTGGTTCCCGCGACCGACAGCGCGGCGTTGGAGCCGTCGCCGGGACGCATGTCGCGGGTGTCGTCGATGAACGGCGTCACCAGCCGCGCGATCGCGCGGGCGGGCACGTACTCGCCGAAGGGCACCAGATCCTGCTTGACGTAACGCTGTCCCGGGCCGGTCTTCGGATCCCAGACGACAGCGGAGTTTTCCGCGGCCCCGTCCGGCGTGCGCACGAGCGCGCCGATGATCCCGGGCGTCCCGAAGGCCGACAGCATCTGGTCGACGCCCGGGTCGTCGCCGTCCAGCGGCGTCGAGGTTTCCGGCCACAGCACCAGATCCGGCTTCGGTGCCTGTCCTGATTGGACCTTCTGCAGCAGACGGGAGCTTTCGGCGAGGGCGTTCGCGCGCAGCACCCCGCGCTGTCCCTGCAAAGCCAGGCCGATGTCCGGCGCGTTGCCCTGCACGGACGCGACGGTGAGCGAACCGTTCTGCGCCTCGGTGCCGATCGTCGGCCACACCGCGAGCCCCGCGGCGGCTGGAAGGACGGTGAACACGGCAGGCCACACCAGCGCGCGATCCCAGGCCTTGCGAGTGCGCCACAGCGCGCTTATCGCGGCTGCGAGGCCGAAACCAGTGAGCACGACGGCGAACCCGACCAGCGGCGCACCGCCGACCGACGCCAGCGACAGGAACGCGCCCTCGGGCTGGCTGAACGCGACCCGGCCCCACGGGAACCCGCCGAACGGGAACCAGGTGCGCGGCGTCTCGAGCGCGATGAACACCAGAGCGCCCCAGAGCGGTGCCAGCGGCAGCCGCGCCACGACCCGGATCAGCCACCCGGCGAGTCCGAAGTAGAGCGACAGCGCGAACGACAGCGCCAGCCACGGCAGCGGCCCGAAGTCGCGGCCGAGGAAGTCCTGCAGCCACACCAGCAGCGGCACGAAGAACGCCATGCCGAACACGAAGCCGTACCCGAACGCGCCGCGGAACGACCGTCCACGAAGGACCAGCGCGAACGCGGCGAACGCGATCGGGGCCAGCCACCACAGCGGGCGCGGGGCGAAGCTGAGGTAGTAGCCGTAGCCCGTCGCCGCCGTCGCCAGGACGCGCGCGAGCCAGGGCTTCCACGCCCGCTTTCGCTTGGTCTTGTGCGGAACGCCCGAATCGGCGTCCGCCACGCTCACTGCCACACCCGGAACTCTAAGCGGCCGGTGTGAACTCGTCGTAGATGACCGTCCCGCCGCGAACCGTGCGCAGGCAGCGCGGCAGCGACGCGCCCGGCTCCAGCCTCGGCAGCGGCGGCACGCCCGAACGCGGGTCGGTGGACCAGCGCTGCACGCGGCTGTCGGCCGTGGCGACGACGAGGTCGGCCGCGTCCCAGATCGCGTAGTGCGCGGGCGCGCCGGGGACAAGGCTGCCGGTGACGCCGTCGTTGACGCCCGCCGCGCGGTGTCCGGCGCGCGTGTGCGCGGTGAACGCGGCGCGCGCGGAGAGGCGCGCTTCGGGAGTGTGGTGGTGCACGGCTGCGCGTACGGCGGCCCACGGGTCGACAGCGGTCACCGGCGCGTCGCTGCCGAAGGCAAGCACAACGCCTTCAGCGGCGAGCTGTGCGAAGGGGTTCAGCGCTGCCGCGCGGGCGCCGAGACGTTCGGAGTACATGCCGGAGTCGCCGCCCCAGGCTTCGTCGAACAGCGGCTGCACGGACGCGACGACGCCCCAGCCGGCGAGTGCGCGCGCCTGGTCTTGAGTGACCATCTCCAGGTGCTCCAGCCGGTGGTGCCGCGCGGCGAGGGGACGCTGGCCGACCTGCTTCTCGGCGAGCCGGAACCCCTCGATCACCTCGCCGACCGCGGCGTCGCCGATAACGTGGAAGCCCGCCTGCAGCCCGACTTCGGTGCAGGCGACGAGGTGATCGGCGATGACCGCGGCGTCGGCGTAGAGGGAGCCGGAGGTGCCGGGCTCGTCGGAGTACGGAGAGGTGAGGGCGGCGGTGCGGGAGCCGAGCGCTCCGTCCACGAAAAGGTCTCCGGCGACGCCGTGCGCGCCGAGGCGGCGGGCGGTGTCGAAGGCGTTCAGCTCGCCCCAGTAGCCGACGATCTCCGGCAGGGCCGGGTCGGCCAGCGCGAGGAGGTCGGCGAAGTCTTCCTCGCCGGAGATGTCCGGGCCCGCGCATTCGTGCACCGACACGATCCCGCGCGCGGCGGCCGTCGAGAGGAACGCGCGCTGGGCTTCTTGACGCTGCGCTCGGGTGATCGCGTCTCGGGCCGCCCCGCGGACGAGGTGGTGGGCCGCGCGGGTGAGCGGGCCGTCTGCGGACCATCCCGCCGCGGACTCGACGCCCGGCGCGAGTTTCGCAAGCGCGCTCGAGACCAGCGCGGAGTGGACGTCGACCCGGCTCAGGTAGACGGGCGTGTCCCCGGCGGCGGCGTCGAGTTCGGCGCGGCTCGGCAGCCGCTGCTCGGTCCAGGACGACTCGTCCCAGCCGTGCGCGAGCAGGACCTGTCCCGGGACGACGGCCCCGCGAACCGCGGCGAGCAGGTCGGCTGAGCTGCGGATCGCGGTCAGGTCGAGACCGGTCAGGTGCAGGCCGGTGGAGGTGGCGTGGACGTGCGCGTCCACGAACGCCGGCGCGACGAACGCTCCGCCCAGGTCGACGACCTCGGCGTCCGGGTGCAGCGCGCGGGCCGGAGCGTCCTGGCCGACCCACACCACGGTGCCGCCCGAGACCGCCATCGCGGTGGCGTCCGGGGAGGACGGGGTGTAGACGCGGCCGCCGAGCAGGAGCGTGGTGCTGTCGTTCACTCCCCGAGTCTCCCGCCTGGTCCCCCGAGCAGGGCAGACCGGGTCATCGTGCAGAAAGATTTACGGTCGACTAACGTTATGGCAGGATATTTTCACGCGTTCCCGACGACTAGGAGTACAGATGACTGCGATCCAGGAACCTGTGCCGACTGCCGCCGCCTTCGACCAGCCGTACGAGTACGTCCGCGCAGAGTTGGCAGAACCCGACTGGCGCCGGTTCCCCGGCTGGCACGACGTCACCGAAGCAGAGTGGCGGGACGCCCAGTGGCAGCGCGTGCACTGCGTGCGCAACGCCAAGCAGCTGCGGGCGCTGATGGGCGATCTGCTGGAGGAGCGGTTCTACGAGGACCTGCTCGCCGACCAGCGCGAGATGGCCACGATGTCGATGCTGCTGCCGCCGCAGATGATCAACACGATGGCCCCGCACGCGGGCACCGACCCGGCGAAGGTGACCGAGGCGTTCTACGCCGACCCCATCCGCCGCTACATGCTTCCCGTGCGCAGTGACCGGCATCCCGTGTGGCCGAGTCACCCGCACGCCGAACGCGACTCGCTGCACGAGGCCGAGATGTGGGTGGTCGAGGGGCTCACCCACCGCTACCCGACGAAGGTGCTGGCCGAGATGATCTCGACCTGCCCGCAGTACTGCGGGCACTGCACCCGGATGGACCTCGTCGGCAACTCGACCGAACAGGTCGAGAAGCACAAGCTCGCGCTCAAGCCGGTCGACCGGCAGGACGCGATGATCGACTACCTGAAGCGCACCCCCGGCGTCCGCGACGTGGTCGTCTCCGGCGGCGACGTAGCGAACGTGCCGTGGCCGCAACTGGAGTCCTTCCTGATGCGCCTGATGGACATCGAGACGGTCCGCGACATCCGCCTGGCCACGAAGGCGCTCGCGGCGCTGCCGCAGCACTGGCTGCAGCCGAAGGTGACCGAGGGGTTGCAGCGGGTCGCCCTTACCGCGCAGGCCCGTGGGGTGAACCTGGCTATTCACACGCACGTGAACCATGCGCAGTCGGTGACGCCGTTGGTGGCGGAGGCTGCGCGGACGGCGTTGCAGGTCGGGGTGCGGGATGTGCGCAATCAGGGCGTGTTGATGCGCGGGGTCAATGCCACTCCGGCTGCGCTTTTGGATCTTTGCTTCGCTTTGCAGGGCGAGGCTAACATTTTGCCGTATTACTTTTATATGTGCGACATGATTCCTAATGCGGAGCACTGGCGGGTTTCTGTGCATGAGGCGCAGGAATTGCAGCATTCTATTATGGGGTACTTGCCGGGGTATGCCACGCCGCGGATTGTGTGCGATGTGCCGTATGTCGGGAAGCGGTGGGTGCACCAGTTGGCGGAGTACGACCGGGAGCTGGGGATTTCGTACTGGACCAAGAATTATCGGACCGGGATCGAGCACGAGGACCCGGAGGCGTTGCAGCGGAAGTACCCGTATTACGACCCGATCCAGACGCTGCCCGAGGCCGGGCAGAAGTGGTGGGTCGACCAGAAGACCTGCTAACCCGAGCACATGATCCCGAGCGCTTGCCCGCGACTGGGCGACAGACCCGCAAGCCACGGGATCCGAGCCCTGCCATAGGCGAACCGCGCAGGGGAAGAAGACCTCAAAGTGGTGCCTGGCCAGCGGGTATACTGCCGGCCAGGCACCACCAAAGCGCCGCGACGTCGCCGTCGGTGCGATGAAACAGCCCGACCTGCTCGGCCATGCGAGCCCGGGACGTCCGCGATTCTGATCGGCGGACGGCCCAGATACTCCATAGTGGACACTCACGCAATGCTTCCGGCCCGCCGGTCCGATTGCCTATATTTTGCCGTCCAGAAATCCAGGGTCCGACTATTTCGATCCCGCCGGAACGCAGCCCGCAAGCCGCATCGCGCCTTCGCATGTTTCCGGTTTCGCGGGCTGGCTGTTGCGGGTATCGACCAGATTGGCCGCCTGGACCGCGGCAACCATAGACGGCGCGGTGGGCTCGGCGTCAGATCGGCGACACCGCACAAGGGACGCGATCCCTCAGCAAAACTTCGCTATGGAGCCGACACCTGTCTCCCGGGCAAGTGTGCCTCGACCCTTTTCGCATCGGGCACGCCGATTTTGTCGTAGGAGTCGTGAGCGGCCTGAAGTTGGATCGTGCCCCGCGCCTCGTGTCCTTCGGTCCGCAACACCATTCCCAGGCCCTCGCGGGCTCGCGCGAGCCAGTAGGGATCGCCGGCCTTCCGGGCGAATTCGAGTGCCCGCCGATGATGATCGAGCGCGGACGAGGTGTCTCCGAGTGCCGCCAGTACCTCGCCGAGTCCGGTGAGTGCGGCGCACTGGCCGGCTGGTGTACCGACCTCGCGGGCGGTCTCGAGCGCTCTGCCGAGATGGTCCAGCGCGCGGTCGTACTCCCGTTGTCGCTGGTACAAAGCACCAAGCGCCAGCAGGCTGTTGCACATGTTCGGCTGGTTGAGGTGCTGGCCGCGGATTTCCAGCGAACACAGGAGGTCGGCCAGCGCCTGGTCGCTGTCCCCCTGGGCGAGCCGCACCCGGCCCCGGACCTCGAGGGCGTCGGACTCTTCGGCGGGCAGGCTGTGCGCCTGGGTGAGCTCGAGCGCCCGGTTCAGATGCTCGGCTGCTTCGGCGTAGTTTCCGGTTCGTTCTCCGGCGATGCCGAGCCAGATCAGCGCTTGGGCCTGAGACGTCGGATAGCCGTGGTCCCGGTGCACGGCGAGTGCCCTGACCAGGTAGTCGTGCGCTGTGCCGTAGCGGCCGAGATGGAACGAGGCGATGCCCAGGTTTCCCAGGTTGTTTCCGACGCCGAGCATGCGGCCCAACGACTGCCACAGGGCCAGAGCCTGGTCGAAATACCCGATGGCCCGCGCATACCGGCACCTCAGCACGTTGACATTGCCCAAGCCCTCCAAGATGGCGGCCCGATCGCCCGGATCCTCGCACAGCGCGCGGGCCTGCTCGAACGCGGCGAGAGCCTCCCGCAGCATGCCGAGGCGTTCGCAAGCCAGGCCGCTGAAGCGCAGCGCGTTGGTCTGGCCCCTGCGGTCCCCGCTCGCTCTCGTGACCGTGGCAGCGAGCGTGTGCAGCTCGAGCGCGTCGCGATGGTGGCCGTGGTCGTGCAGGAAGCGCCAGGTGATGTGCGAGAGCTGGCTCACGTGTACGGCGAGGCCGCAGGAGGCCGCGCGCGCGGCGACGGCCAGCAGGTTGGGTCGTTCGGTCTGCAGCCAGCCGAGCGCCTCGGCGCGGCCGGCGAATTCTTGCGCCTCGGTGTCCGGCGGAGTGACGCGGGGCCGCCGCTCCCGCGTCGCGGGCTCGACTAGGTCCATGGCCACCGCGGCCGTGTACCGGTAGTGGTCGAACAACCGAGTCAGGGCGCCGAGATCCGCTCCGACCCCGTCGGTCTCGGTGTCCTTCCCGCGCGCGTGACCGCGCACCGGCTCGTCGACCGCGGGGGTGCTTCTGGTCGATTCCTCGGCGGCAAGCTCCCTGGCATACGTCCTGAGCAAGTCGTGGAACGCGTATCGACCGGGGGTGTTCTGTTGCAGGAGATGTTCGTCCTGCAATTGCTCCAGCATCTGCCGCGCGGCGCCGACGCCTGTATCGGCAAGCGCGGCGGCCGCCTGCGCGGTGAAGTCGCCACCGGGGAACAGGCTTGCCGCGAGGAAGAATCGCCGCAGCGATTCCGGGAGCACGTCCATGGAAAGGTCGAAAACAGCGCGCACGGAGCGTCCGCCGATGCTCGCGGAAACCAGGCCCGCGTCGGCGATGCGTTCGGCGAAGTCGGCTAGCCGCCAGGCCGGGCGGGAGCGCAGCCGGGAAGCCGCGAGCGAGACGGCCAACGGCAGGCAACCGCAGGCCTCGATGATCTGTTCGGCCGAGGAGGGCTCGGCGGCGACCCGGTCGGCTCCCGCGATGCGGGCAAGGAGGTCCAGGGCCTCCGACTGGCCGAACACGTCCAGCGGATGGAAAGTCGCCCCCTCCAGCGCGGCCAACGTGCGCCGGCTGGTGATCAGCACCAGACAGGTGGGGCTCGCCGGAATGAGGTCGCGCACTTGCCGGTCATCCGCCGCGTTGTCCAGCAGGACCAGCGCGTCCTTGCCCTCCATCCGGTCGCGGAACATCGCCGCCCGCTGGTCCAGCCCCTCCGGAACCCGCTGGGCGGCCACGCCCAGCTGCCGCAGGAAGCCGTCCAGGACGGCACCGGGATCGGCCGGCGACAGCTCCGCGTCAAAGCCGCGCAGGTCAACGTACAGCTGCACGTCCGCGTACCGTCCGGCGCGCGTCAGTTCGTGCGCGGCGCGTACGGCCAGCCGGGTCTTGCCGACCCCGGCCATGCCCTCGATCGCCGAGACCACCACCGTCCGCGGGCCGCGGCGGCCATCGTCCGCGGCCGCGTCCATCAGCTGAGCAAGCTCCCGCGTCCGCCCGGTGAATGTGGCCAGGTCGGCCGGCAACTGACGGAACACCCCCACGGGGCCGCCGGTCTTGGCGTTGGCGTGCGCGGCGATACACGCCATCCGCCACCGGGCGACCGCCGCTTCGTCCAGTCCGAGGGCTTTGACGATCGCGACGACCAAATCGATGTCCAGCCGCCGGCGTCCCGGTTTGAACGCGTCCACCACCGTGGACGGCGACACCACCTGCGCGGGCCGCATCAGCGGACCCACCCGTTTGGCGAGACTCCGATACGAGGGTTGCCCCGCCCAGGCGCGCAACTCTCCCAGCAAGGAGACGAACTCGGCCAGATCGACGGCCTCATCAGGACTCGGAGCCAAGTCCCCGGATACACCCACGCCTGCGCCACCCCCGCACTCCCCCGGTGGTCTAAGCCAATGACGAGTCTACGAGGTGTACGGACTTGTGCGGAGAAATTTCGCCGCTGCGGCTGGGAGGAGTGTTCGAGTTCGCACGGAACCTGTGGGAGTCCGCGATCGCGCAGAGCACCGGAGTCAGCGTGCTGGTGGCGGCCATCTCGATGTCGACTGGGGCCTCCAGGAGCGGGGCACTCGCTCCGGTGGGCACACAGTCAGCCTGCCCGTCGATGCGGCCGATCGGGCACAGCCAGGCGGAAAGTCCACGCTCGCCGCCGATCCGACAATGTGCATAAATGACCCCAGGTCCAGGTGGGCATAGTCCTGATCAGGGTCGGACGAGTGGCGGAAACCGACGGCGCCTGCCTCCAAGCGCACCTGCCGCAGGAGGAACCAGGCCATCGCGGCAGCAGGGGCGGGTCTGTTTTGTGGGAGATCGCCGCCTTGGCGAGGGTTTCGCGCCAGAGACGGGACTTTGCGGCATGAGCCGTTGTCGGTCAGCACGCGCTGGACGGTGATTCCTCGGGAAGCAAAGGAGATTCGGGCTCACCGCCAGAACGCGGCAGCGGTCGCCTTCCTCTCGTCGAGCGGGATCTTGGAGCAAGCCGGCCCGGAGCGGTCGTCCACGGCCTTGCGTCGAGCGTCTTGCCGGGCGCGCGGTGCACCGCCGCGGTTTGGTGCGGATCACGGTGATCCGCACCAAACCCGGAGGTCCCCCTTCGCACCGAGATCATCCGATCACGCGTCCCCGCGATCGCGATCTCCCGGGTCAGTGCGTCTAGTGCGCGCCGATGTAGGTCCGCGGGCTCTGGACGTCGCCGAGGTAGCGGCCGTTCAGCCAGACTCCGGTGGAGACCACGTAGGTGCCCTGCGGCGCACTCCAGTACTGGTAGCGGGAGCCGAAGGGCCGGTCGGTTCCTGCCCAGACCCACGAATCCTTGTCGCCGGAAGAAGTGCAGCCGAAGTCGTGGGGCCAGGGGCCGCCGAGATTCGACGTGTCGAGTGCGTGTGCGCAATACGTCAGGCCCGCACCGGAATAGTTCTCGAACGGGATTTGGGCGGACATCACGTAGCCGCCGGTCACGTAGTAGCAGGAGTCGAGGCGGATGTTGTCCGTGATGCGCACGTAGTCGTGTGTCACCCACGATCGGCAGGCATTCGCGACTTGGGCGGCGTCGGCGCTGGCACCGCCGGTAACCACTCCCGCGACAGCGATGCTGCCGGCGACGACTGCCGCGGCGATGCCTCCGGTCACGTCAGGCATGATTCCTCCTCAGTTCGGCCCCAGAGTCCGGTCGAGACGCCGGGGAGTTGTGGATGGCTGCGTGAAGCACTACGCCAAGCCTGCCGAGGCGACCGGGTGGAATCACGTTTCCCGTGCGTTCCCGTACGTACCCGTACCCCACATCGCGGCGAGCACGTGTTCGTCGGGCTTCAGCGGCTCCGGTTCACCTGATCGGTGCACCCGACCAAACCGGTCCCTCGCCGGCTCCGAACCCGAATCGTCCACGAAGGATCCGTTCTCGCGGCCGGGAGTCCGGCCGCGAGTGACGCCCGCGTTCCCCGCGCGGGCGGGGAGGAGTTCGTCCGTGTTTGGCAAGCATTATGCGGCTTCAATGATCAACCGGAGCGCGGAGAACGACCAGGACCGCCGCCGATTCCTGCGGGCGGCCGGGATGACCGGGCTCGGAGTGGTGGGCGCCGGCGCGCTGGGCGGACTGACCGCCGGTAGCGCGGCGGCCTCGCCGCGCCCGGTCCGGGAGGCGGCCGAAAGCGCTCAAATCAGCGATGGCGCGGTGCTCAACTTCGCGCTCAACCTCGAGTACCTGGAAGCCGAGTTCTACCTGCACGCGGTCACCGGCCGCGGGCTGCCGGACTCGATGACCACCGGCACCGGCGCCCAGGGCGGAGTCACCGGCGGCCGGGCAGTGCGGTTCGAAACGAAAGCCGCCCGCCAATACGCCCACGAAATCGCCGGCGACGAAAAAGCGCACGTCGCGTTTCTCCGCGGCGCGCTGGGCTCCGCGGCCGTGAGCCGGCCGCAGATCGACCTGCAATCCAGTTTCACCGCCGCCGCACAAGCCGCGGGCCTCGTGAAAAAAGGGCACACCTTCGACGCGTTCGCCTGCGAAGAGAATTTCCTGCTGGCCGCGTTCCTGTTCGAAGACGTCGGCGTGACCGCGTACAAAGGCGCGGCGCCGTTGATCAGCAACAAGACCTACCTCGAAGCCGCCGCCGGCATCCTCGCCGTCGAGGCCTACCACGCCGGCAACATCCGCACCGCGCTCTACGAACGCGGCGGCGGCCTGTTCGGCATGAACTCGCGCGAAGCCACGGTCAAACTCTCCGACGCCCGAGACAGCCTGGACGGTCCAGGCGACGACGACCAAGGCGTCATCGACGACCGCGGCAACGCCAACATCGTGCCCGCCGACGCCAACGGCATCGCCTACAGCCGCAGCCCCGGGCAAGTCCTCAACATCGTCTACCTGACCAGCAAAGCCGCCACCTCCGGCGGCTTCTTCCCCAAGGGCGTCAACGGAACCGTGAACACCAGCGCCGCACACTGACCCGGCCGCCGAGGTGCCGGGCCGCGGCCAGCGGTCCGGCACCTCGGCAGCCGACCTGGCATTCGCGGGAGGCTATCCGACGCGGGAGGCCGCGCGGCTGGTGAACCGGAACTCGATCGAGACCGGAATGTCGTCCAGTTCCAACGCTTCCTCGAGCCGCGGCAGGCTCTCCTCGGTGACACGCCTGCGGATTTCGCCGAGGTCGACGTCCTGCTCGCACGTGACGATCAACGCCAGAGAGGGTTGCTCCCGGGTTCCGGCGAGCGATGCGCTCGCCTTGCGCACTCCGGGATACGCGCGCAGTTCCTCGACGAAGGGGGCCACCGCGTCGTCCGCGCGCAGCTCGGTGCGTCCGAAGGCGGGATCGGTCTCGAACCGCCACACCCCCGTGCGCGGCCGGTGCGCGAGCTGAGCCAGCAGCCAGCGCAAAGCGAGCAGCCCCACCACGACCGCCGCCGCGGCGATCGCGTAGAACACCCAGGCGGGCGGCTCCCCGGTGCCCGGCACCAGCGGCGCCTCGGGATCGACGACCCGCAGCACGCGGAAGTGGGTGGCCAGCCCGAAGCCGCCCGCGGCGAGCAGCACGAGACCGATCACCGCGAGCAGAAAGCGATTGAGCGCGGCCGGGCGATTCATGACACCTCCCTCCCAGCACGAACCCGCACCGACACCGCGGGCCGTCGGGCCGGTGCGATGCGGTCGAGCCGGGATTCGACGGCAGTACGGACAGCATCGGCCAGCCCGTCCGTCCGGGTGCGTGCGGTTTTCACTCGCACCTTGACCTTGCGCGAGCCGGTCGAGAGCCGGGCTCGGTCGACCCCGTCCACCTCCGCCGCGGCCGCCCGCAACGCGGACCGGTAGTCCGCGGTGGCGGCGCCGGAATCCAGGTCGCCCGCCAGCGGGAGGATCCGGCATTTGCCCGGCAGCAGCGCCGCCCACACCAGCACCAGCCCGATAACTGCGACCGCGCCCGAGACCAGTGCCGGGACGAGGTCAGTCCACTGCGCGTTGCGGACGGCCGCGGCGATCGTGCGATAGTCCAGCCACGGCCGGTTCCCGGCCAGCCGCTGAATCACCGCCACGGCTGCCAGTACGCACACGGCCAGCAGCACACCGGCGGTCAAGCTCGCCGGAAGAGACCGGCGGGTTCGGCGTTTCACTCCACCCTCCTCTGCCCGGCGACCTCGGCGTGCAAGGCCGTCACCGCGATCCCGACGCGCCGGACCGGCATCCCGGTCAACTCCTCGACCCGCCCCCGCAGATGGCCGCGGACCCGTTCGGTCGTCGCGCCGACCGGGGCCGGGTACTCCAGCGAGATCCGCACGTCCAGCTCCACCTCCCCGCCCGCGATCCGGACGGACGTTTTCGCCGACCGGTCCAGCGCTTCACCGCCGAGGCTGATCCCGAGCGTCCGCCCGGCGGCCCCGCCGACCCGGTCGATCTCGCCCGCCGCACGGGCGGCCAACCGCTCGACGGCGTGCTCGCTGATCGCGAGGCTCCCCCGCTCCTCCGCTGCCACAGCCACCGCTCACCCCCGATCGCGGCCGGTGAGCTGCGACAGATCGAGCTTGCCGTCCAGCAGGCGGCCCACCAGCAGCCCCACCGCTCCCAGCACGAGGACCAGCAAGAACGCGCCGAAGCCGCCGATCGCGGCGGCGATGCCCAGCGCCAGGCCGGTGATCAGGCCCAATCCCGTTGCGTTCACGACACCGTCTCCTTCCGGTTTTCCGACTTCTCCACCCCGGCCCCGGACGGAACCGGTTCTTCGATATCGGCGATGAGCACGTGCACCGGACGACCGGGCGCCGCCACGACCGCACGCACCGCGGCCGCGACCTCGTCGACCGCGAAGGGCATGCGGACCGCCACTCCGACGGTGACGTCGTCTTCGGTCACCCGCACCCCGGCGACCCGGCGGCCGGCACCGAGCGTGGCGATGCGGCCGAACCGGCCGCCGTGCACGTCCGACACTTGCGGCAGCTCGCGCACGGCGGCGATGATCCGCTCGGCCTCAGCGAGCGGATTCACTGCACCCGGCCGCTGTCGCCGGACGCGTCCTCCTCGTCGTCGGACGGCAGGTGCAGGTCGCCCACGTTGATGTTCACCTCGACCACCTCCAGCCCCGTCATTCCCTCCACCGCGCTGATCACGTTCCGCCGGATCGACCGCGCGACGTCCGCGATCGACACCCCGTACTCGACCACGATCTGCAGATCCACCGCGGCCTGCTTCTCCCCCACCTCGACCGAAACACCCTGCCCGGCCGACGCCGTCGCACCCGGAATCCGCTCCCGCAGCGCCGAAAACGCCCGAGCCGCACCACCGCCCAGTGCGTGCACCCCGTGGATTTCCCGCGTCGCCAAACCGGCGATCTTCTGCACCACCACGTCCGCGACCGAGGTCGTCCCCTGCGAACTGGTCAGCGGACCCGCATTGACCTTCTCCACGTCCTGAGACTTAGCCGCCGCATCAGTCGTCGAAGCCATCGAAACTCCTCCAGTCGTTTCCCGTCATTCAGTTCATCGGTTCGACTCGCCGGCCGCGCGAAACTCACGCCCCGAACGAGTGACGACGATCACATTTTCGAGTGAGTGACGATTCGGGATCCGCATTGTCCATCACCCTGGAATTCGTTATTACGCCCGATGAAGGAGGACATCCATGTCGATGGACGACAAGATCGGCGCCAAGGCAGACGATCTCGGCGGCAAAGCCAAGAAAGCCGCCGGTTCGCTGACCGGCAACGAGAAACTGGAGAACGAAGGCAAAGCCGACCAGGCGAAGGCCGGACTCAGGGAAGCCGCGGAGAACGTGAAAGAAGCTCTCGGCGACGCGGCGGACAAAGTCAAGAACGCGCTGAAGAAAGACTGATCTCCCCGTCGTGTGCACGCAGGGTCCCGCTGCTGTTTCGGGGCTCCGCACCGCGCCGGAATTGCCGCCGGAGGGTCCAGGAAACGCGACTCTCCAGCGTGCGCGATTCTTCCCGCGGCACCGCCCGGACTTGACCGCCGGGCCCGCCGGCGGCATTCCCGGTGAACCGCAGTTCGTCCCGCGAAGGTCAGGAGGGTGCTGTGCTGGCATTGCTCGGTTTGCTGCTGGTCGTCTGGCTGGCGTGCATCGTGCTCGGAGTGGTGGTCAAGGGCTTGTTCTGGCTGATCATCGTGGGCGCGATCCTGTTCGCCGCGACCGCCGTGATCGGTTTCGTGAAGCGAAAGACGCTGGGACGCGGGTGAAGCGCTCAGCGCACCTGCGTCGACGGGCCGGCCGGTGCCGCGAACCTGGAGTGAGCAGGCTGTGGCACCGGCCGGCGGGACGCTGCCGCTGTCGCGTCCCCCGACGGCGAATGTCACGCGCCTCGCCGCCAGACTGTGGTGGAGCAAAGGGTTCGGGTGCGAGCAGCGAGACGCGGCCGTCGCGGTGATCGCCGGAGCCTCGACGGCCGCTGTTTTCCGGGTTCCCTCAAGCAGGAGAAGGAAGCCCGGAGCGTGGTGCTACTTGTTCGTGCCCGGGGTGAGGACCTTGTCGATCACGAACACCGTGGCGTTCTTGGTCGGGATGTTGCCGCACAGGATCTTCGCGCCGTTGACCGTCATGTTGTCGCCAGAGCCCTCGATCTTGATCGGCCCGCCCGCCGTGTTCAGCGAGGTCACGTCGCCCGCAGAAGCGAGACCCTTCGCGTCGTAACGCTTGCCCAGCACGTGATACTGCAGAATCGGGGCCAGCTGGGTCGGGTTCTTGGCCAGCTCGGTGAACTTGGCGTCGCCCAGCGCGGAGAACGCGGAGTCGGCGGGGGCGAACACGGTGATCGCCTGCTGGCTGTTGAGCGTGTCGACCAGGTTCGTCGCCTTCACCGCGGCGACCAGCTTGGTCAGCAACGGGTTCGTCGACGCCGCACTGGCCACCGGCTGCGGACCCATCGAATCCAGCGAACCAGGAGCACTGCCCTGCGGCAGCTTCGAGCACGCCGGGCCGAACACGTCGGCATTCGTCGTCACCCCGTCGCCCGAGGAAGCGCCGCTGGACATCGGCGCGGACATCGAACTCGACATCGGCGCGGGCGCGCTGCTGGAGCTGCCGCTGCCGGACGAGTTGTCGCTGCCGCTGCACGCGGTCAGGGTCAGCGCGGCTGCCGCGGTAAGGCCGACACCCGCGACGCGGAACTTGTTCACGATGATTCACTCCTGCTTGAGCGGAGGTAGCAGTCCGTCGGAACTGCCGGATGCCGGTCATTCGGAGCGGCTGCCGGAGCGGATGGGTCGCTGCAGCGAAAACCCGATCGGGTGAACGAAATGACTGCCGTCCTCGCTCTCGCGGCCGCGCTCGCCGCGGGGCATCTGGTCGCGGGGCTGATCTCGATCAACGGATCCCCCCATCTCGCAGTGGGCAACGGGGCGATCGACCTGACCCCGGTGAAGCTCAGGGACTTCGCCGTACTTACGACAAGATGGTGCTCCGGCCGCCTGTTCGATCACCTCGTCGCGTTCGGGGTCGAAACCAGGAGCTCCGGCGCGAGCGCCCCTGCCGGGAAGCGGGCGCGCAGCCATTCCCCCATTTCCGCGCCGGCCAGGGTCGCCCCGGAGGTCATCCCTTCCCGCAGCGGAGCGCCGAAGTGGCGGCCTGGCACCCGTACGTGCGTGATGTCCGCGGCACCGCTCAGGTCTCGGAACCGCTGGGCGTCGGCCGGGAAACATGCCTGGTCGCCGGTCAGTTCCACGAGCAGCGTCGGCACCGTGACGTCGGGCAGGCAGGCCGCCAGGTCCGCGTTCCCCGAAATCGCCGACCAGGTCGACAACCACGAATCCGGGGTCGTCAGCCGGCCGAAGCCGAGGACTCCGTAGTTGGTGAGGTCCGGGCGGCGGCCGAACAGCGAGCCGTACGGGCGGTCGTTCGGGTCCAGGGACAGGTCGACCGAGCGCAGGTCCGCATCGGTGCGGTAGGCGGTCAGGACGCCGGTGGCCAACGCGGTCCGGCGGTCGGCGGCGTCTCGGGTTTCGCCGTACCGGTGCCGGGCTGCCGCGGACTGCTCGGCGAGTTCGCGGGCCAGCGCGTCGATCCGGGCGATCCGGTCGTACTGCGCCGTTCGG
Source organism: Amycolatopsis albidoflavus (assembly GCF_039525725.1). NCBI lineage: Bacteria > Bacillati > Actinomycetota > Actinomycetes > Pseudonocardiales > Pseudonocardiaceae > Amycolatopsis > Amycolatopsis albidoflavus. Next base: position 195,527 of record NZ_BAAAHV010000012.1, on the reverse strand, counting down.
TAGGCCGCGACGAACTCGTGCGCGTATGCGGAAGAGCCGGGCGGTTCGGCGAAGCCGTTGGCCGGGAGGTACGGGTCCAGGTCCGGCGCGGCCGAACGCGGATCCCGCTCGTCGACGACCGACGGATCGATCAGCCGCAGCAGCAGCGCGCCCTGGCCGGGGTGCGGGGCCATCATCAGGAATCCGTCCGCGACCGGCATTTCGGCCTCCCCGAGCGGAACCGGCTTCCCGCTCGGAGCGCGGCGCAGCCGCTGGGCGGCCGGGCGGGCGGCCTGCTGGAGGTAGAACGCGGCCAGCGCGGCGCCGCCGGAGTGTCCGATGAGGACTACCCGCGAGAAGCCCTTGTCCCGCAGGAAAACGTTCCCGGCGGCCAGGTCGAGCAGGGCTTGCTCGTGCAGCAAGGTCAGGTCGTTGCCGGCCGTCCGGGTGCCCTGGGTCCATACCGCGTATCCCTGGCTCAGCAGCTCCGGCACCAGCACGTGATGCGAGAAGTCCTGCCGCGGATGCATCAGCACGGCCACGGCGGTCGCGCCCGGGACTGTCCTCAGCAGACCGTTCACGGTCGCGCCGTCGCTCGTGGCGAGCTGGTGCGCGGTCGTGGTCGTCGCTTCGGGCAGCTCCGCCGGGGCGAGATACCGGCCGGCGCCGAGTCCGTTCTCAGCCATCGGCGCGCCTTTCGACCCGCAACGCGTTCTTGTCGTGCTGAACGATCACGGAACCTTCCAGCCCGGCCACCGCGCTGTACCAGACCGCGTGCCGGCAGCCGGTCGAGCGCCGGTCGATCACGATGGTTTCCGGCGCGGTGATCCGGAAATACGGCCCGATCCGGTCGACGGTGTTGTGGTCGTCTTGCCGCGCGACGTCGACGACTCCGACGTTTTCCGGCACGTCGAGAACGTAGAACCGGGCCATGTCAGACCAGCTCCTTCCCCGCCGGCTCCCACGACGCCGCCCGCTCGACGATCAGCTCGGCCTTGCGGGTCAGCAACTGGTCCATCGACGGCGCCTCGCCGGCCACGACGTCGCACAGCGCTTGCAGGGTCAACTCCGCGTCGAGGTCCTCCTGCGGCGTGACCGGGCGCAGCGCGCGGGTGATCTCGACCATGTAGCCGTTCGGGTCGTGCGTGTAAATCGATTCGATGGTCTCGTGCATGACCTGCATTTCCACCGGCCACTCGGATTCGTCCAAGCGGCGGCGGTACTCCAGCAGGTCTTCCTCGTCCTCGACGTTGATCGCGAGATGCCTGCTGTCGGCGAAGAACTTCGGCGTGCCGTGCGGCAGCCGGGCCCAGGCGTCGCCGGGCGCGCTCTGGTCGCCCGCCGGTTCCCAGCCGAAGTAGTAGAAGAACGCCAGCCGGTCGCCGCCGCCGATGTCGAAGAAGAAGTGGATGAAGTCCGGGTGCCGTTCCGGGCCCCAGCCGGCCGCGCAAATGGAGTGGACGATCGGGAACTTGAGCACGTCGCGATAGAACCGGACGGTGGCGGCCGGGTCGAAGGTCGGGAACGCGGCGTGGTCGACCCCGCGCACCCGGTGCACTGGCTTGTCAGTCATGGAAACTCCTTGTCAGACCTGGACGTTGGCGTCGGTGCGCAGCAGCGAACCCGCCCCGGGAAGATCGACGGGCAGGCCGAGGGCGCGCAGGATCGAGTACGCGCCCGCGGTGGCCGCCGACAGCACCGGCAGCCCGAACTCCTCTTCCGCGGGCTGGACGAGGTCGAGCGACGGCATCTGGACGCAGCACGAGATCACCAGCGCGTCGCTGTCGCTCAAGTCGAGTTCGCGGGCAGCGGCCAGCACCGCCTCGCCGGGGATGCAGCCGACCTCGGTGTTGTCCGCGACGCCCAGCGCGCGCCAGCCGGTGATGGTGAATCCTTCGGCCTCGAGGTATTCGACGACCGTGCGCGCTACCGGTTCGGTGTACGGCATGACCAGCGCGACCCGCTTCGCCGCGAGGTCGGTCAGCGCCCGCACCAGCGCGCCGGCGCTGGACAGCACCTTCGTGTCCGATCCGCCGAGCGCTAGCTGCTCGGCGATGCGCAGCTCGGCGTCGCGGTGCTCGCCGGCGCCCATGGCCATCACCGCAACGAGGCAGGCGTAGAGCAGCACGTCCGTCTGCGCGTCGCCGATCTCCAGCACGCACCGCTCGCGCTGCGCGTTCATCGCGCGCAGCTGTTCGGGCGTGACGGCGTGCATCCGCATCCGGCTGGCGTGGAACGAAAACTCGACGCCGTCCACGCGCCGCAGCAGCCGCGGCAGCTCGGTCTCGACGGTCACGTTCGAACTCGGCACGATCAGCCCGACGCGCCGGGAATTGCTGGTCACGAATCCTCCTGGGAGACAGTCACGAAATCGGCCCGGCCGGCGCCGACCGTGGTGGCCGCGAAGGCCCGTGCGGACCGCGGCAGGTCCACTCCGACCGTGCGCCGGGTCTGCAGCCGGAGCCGCTCGGCGAGGTCGACACGGGCCCAGAACTCGCCGGGTTTCCCGGTCACCAGCAGCGGTCCGGCGCCGGCGGCGAGCCGGTCGACGGTCTGGTCGGCGGCTTCTCCCCACACGTCCGGCTCGGTCCACTCGACCTCCTCGACCGGCTGGCCGAGGTCGGCTCGCGGGACCGCCCGCAGGGGAAGCTGGATTCCGTTGCCGCGCAACGGTTGTGCGAGGACCCACTCCGCCGGGTCGCCGGACGGCGCGGCGCCCAGCCACTCCAGTGCGGTGCGCACGACCTCGGGTTCCGACGCGGCGTAGTCGGCCATGGTCAGGTTGCCGGAGCGAGTCATGTAGGACAGGCCCAGCCGCTCGGCCGGCCAATCCGCCCGCCAGCGGTAGGAATCCCACCACCGCTGGCTGCGGCCGGCGAGCTGCTTGAACCGCTCGACCGCCGGCCGGCGCGCCTGCTCGTACGCCGCGAAGGCGGCCGTCACCGAGCCTTCCCCGGCGAGAGCGTCCGCCAGCGCGATCGCGTCTTCCAGAGCCAGCTTGGTACCCGAGCCGAGCGTGTAGTGCGCGGTGTGCGCGGCGTCCCCGAGCAGCACGACGTTCCCGGTGTGCCAGCGCTCGAGGCCGAGGTTGACGAACCGGCTCCACCGCGTGCGGTTCGCGAGCAGTTCCCCGCCGCGCAATTGGCCCGAAAGCACGTTTTCGAGCAGCCGCACGCTCTGCTGGTCCGTTTCTCCGGGCGCGGTCGCCGCGTCGAACTCGCCCAGACCGGCGTCGGTCCAGGTCCGGTCGTCCACTTCGATCAGGAACGTACTGCGGTCCTCGGCGTACGGGTACGCGTGCGTGACGAACAGCTGCTGCCCCCGCCGGACGGACGCGAAGAACGCGGACGAGGCGGCGAACGGCGCGCCGCACCAGACATACCGCGTCCGCCCGAGGCCGGTCCGGACGCCCAGTTCGGCGCTGAGCTTGGCGCGCGTCCCGCTTCCGACGCCGTCCGCCGCGATGACGACGTCGCCGCTCACCGAGCCGAGGTCCGCGTGGGACCCGGCCCGGTACTCGACGCCGACCGCGGTCGCCGCTTCGGTCAGGACTCGCAGCAGCGCGGCGCGACCGACCGCGAGGTTCCGCGCGCCGTGCAGGCAGACGGACCGGTCCTCGGCGGCGAACCGCAGTTCGTGGCCGACGTAACTGACCTCCCGGACCCGGTCCGCGGTCTCCGGATCGGCCTGTTCGAGATTGCGCATCGTGGCCTCGGTCAGACCGACGCCGAACCCGAACGTCCCCTGCGCGCCGTCCATCCGCTCGTGGACGGCCACCTCCAGGGCCGGGTCGCGCAGTTTCAGCAGCCTCGCGGCGTACAGCCCGCCAGGACCGCCGCCGAGCACGTTCACCCGCCGGGTCATCGGGCACTCCCTTCGGCCAGTTTCGCCTGGACGTCCTCGCGCAGCCGGTTCTTCGCGACCTTGCCGACGTTCGTCAGCGGCAGCGCGGGCACGACCTCGACGCGCTCGGGCAGTTTGTATTTGGCCAGCCCGCGGGCAAGCAGGTGCGCGCCCAGTGTTTCGACCGTCAGCGGCGGCGCGCCGTCCTCCAGCACGAGATAAGCGCAGGCCCGCTCTCCCAGCACCGGATCGGGCATCGCGACGAGCGCGGCGGTGACCACGTCCGGATGCGCGACGATGATCTCCTCCACTTCTTCGGCGAAGATCTTCTCGACGCCGCGGTTGATCACGTCCTTGATCCGGCCGTCGATCGAGTAGCTGACGCCCTCCGCGGCGACGTGCCGCCGGGCCAGATCGCCGGTGCGGTAGAAGCCGTCGGGCGTGAACGCGGTCCGGTTGTGCTCGTCGGCGCGGTAGTAGCCGCGGATCGTGTACGGCCCGCGCGCGGCGAATTCCCCGACCTCGCCGTCCGGCACCTCGTCCTCGGACACCGGGTCGAGAATCCGGATTTCGTCGGCCGCGGAGATCGGCGCGCCGACCGTGTGGTGGCGCACCGCCTCGTCCGCTCCGGCGGGCGTGACCAGGAACATCCCTTCCGCCATGCCGAACATCTGGCGGATCCGGATGCCCAGCTCGTCGCGCAGCCGCTCGGCGACCTCGGCCGGCAACCGCTGTCCGCCGACGACGAAATCGCGAAGGCCGGAGAAGTCTGTCCGCTGGGCCCGTGGCGATTCGAGCAGCCGGACCGCGAGCGCGGGCGGGACGAGCGGCAGCACGTCCGGCTGGTGTTCGGCGACGAGCTCGAGGACGGTGTCGACGTCCGCCGAGGGCGCGAGCACGAGCGTCGCGCCGGTGAAGATCGACGGCTGGAGCGCGAGCGAAATCCCGGCGTTGTGCATGAGCGGCAACGGATAGAGCACTCTGGAGTCCTCGTCCATCGCCATCGCGGCGGCCCAGGCGCGCGCGTTGTAGGCGTATTCCTCGTGCAGCCGCGGCGCGACCTTCGGCAAGCCCGTCGTGCCGCCGGAAAGCTGGAAGACCGCGGGCCGGAGCAGGTCGGATTCGAGATAGGGCAACGGTTCCCGGACTGGCTCGCGCACCAGCCGGTCATAGGCGGGCGCCGTCCCGATCGGCTCGCCGCGGCACGTCACCACCTCGGCGACCGATCCCTCGGCGAGAAGCTGCTCGGCCTGAGTGCGCAGCCGTCCGTCGCGGAAGTCGGCCTGCACGAGGAGCGTGCGGGCGCCGACGTGCGCGGCGAGCAGGCCGATCTCGCGTGTTCCGTGCTGCGGCAGCGTGCACACTGGCGGCGCGGCGGCGAACAAGCAGCCCAGGTAGGCGACGACCGTCTCGGCGACGTTCCCCATCTGGAACATCACCGGCTCGCCCGGCCGGGCAGCGCCGGAGCGAAGCAGCCCCGCCGCGAACCGCTGGGCTTCGTCGAACAGGTCGTCGTAGGTCCACGCGCGGCCCTCGGCCAGGAGCGCGGTCCGCGTCCCGTGCCGGCGGGCGGACTCGAGCAGTTCCGCCGGCAGCGACCGCCCCGCCCAGAACCCGGCACGCCGGTACGCAAGCACGCTGACCTCGTCGTACGGGGTCGTCGGTGGTGCAGGTGGAGGCAACGTCATGCGGATGACGGTAAGCCGGTCCGAGCGAAAGTTCAATAGCTGTGTCGAAAGTTCGACACATGTGTCACTTGCGCGCCAGGCTGGCCCAGGACACCAAAAAGGCCGTGCGGCGCTGGTGCGCCGCACGGCCCAAGCAGGATCCCGGTCAGCCTTCGAGACGGTCCAGGAGCGCGCGGATCTGGTCGATCGTCTTGGCGTCCTGCCGTCCGCGCCCGGTGTTGTCGCCTGCGGCGAGCATCGACGTCGCCAACCCGGTGATCGTCGCGACGACCGCTTCGACGTCCGAGCCGGACCGGAACCACCAGGCGACCCAGTTGCACATGCCCAGCAGCGACAACGCGGCGGTGCGCGCGTCGACCGGGCGGAACTCGCCGGTTTCGACGCCCGCCTCCACCAGCGCGGTGAATTCGCGCAGGACAGTGCGTTTCGCCTCGAGATGCTCGCCCGCGAGCGGTTCCGGCAGGATCGACTCGGAGCGGTCGAGAATGCGGAACTGGTCGGAATGCTCGGCCCGCTGCCGCACGATCAGCCCGACCACGTCGGCGACCTTCTCCGACGGCGCGAGATCGTCACGCGCCTTGAACTGCGCGAGCACCTCCGCGAAACCGTTGGTGACCTGTTCGACGAGCATCGCGAGCAGGTCTTCCTTCTTGCTCACGTAGTGATACAGCGCGGGCCGCGAAATGTTCAGCGCGTTCGCGATGTCCAGCAGACTGGTCGCCTCGTAGCCCTTTTCCGCGAACAGCCGGGTCGCGGTGTCGAGCAGTTCCGACGTCACCAGCGTGCGGCGCAACTCGCTGCGTTTTCCCTTACCCCGCTCTGCCGTGGACATGATCCGCAGCTTACCCGCGGGCTCACCGCACGCCGTGGATGCCGTGCGCGCCGAGCCAGCCGACGATCTCGTTCAGGTAGTCGGCACCGCCGTAGCCGAGCAGCGTGGCGTGGCCGGTGTTCTGCACGATGTACTTGGTGAACACGCCCGGCCGGTAGTAGCCCGACTCGTTCGCGGACATCGGATCGGTGTCGCAGTCGTCGGTGGTGCCGCACCAGATCTTGTCGTACTGGCCGGGCGACCACAGGATCGGCGCGGTGATGTTCTTGGTCTGGTCGGTGTAGGTGCGCAGGGTGATGTCCGCGAGCTCGGTCGCCGACATGGTGTCCTTCGTCGCGTCCTCGACGGTCAGCTGCTGCGGGTCGAAAGTGGACGCGGGGCCGTAGAAAATGGTGCGGCGGCCCGGAATGCTGGTGAGATACGCGGGATCGACCGCCCACGGCCGGCCGGAGAACTTCGGGTCCAGCAGCGCGGGGTAGGCGAAACTGCCCAGCCGCGCGGTCGAAGCCGGGGTCAGCAGCCCGTGCCCGACGGCGTGCACCATCAGCGCGTCGACGTCGTGGAAGGTGCCTGCCTCGACCTGCGAGGTGAGGCCGCCCATCGAGTACCCGTTCAGCGTGACAGTGCCGAACTGCGTGCCCAGGCCGCCTTGGCGCAGGTACTGCACGATCTGATGCGTGGTGTTCGCGGCGACGTCGAAGTTCATGCTCGCGCCGAGCGGATGATCGCTGTGGCCGTACCCGATCCGGTCGAGGTTCAGGGTCGTGAAACCGCGCTGGGTCATGTAACGGACGTAGTTGTAGCGGTCCGGCTGGTACGGCCAGTCGTAGTAAGTGTGGTCGTAGGTCCCGCCGTGGATCAGGATCTGCACCGGCTGCTTGCCCAGCAGTGCCGGGTCGGAGGTGCACAGCTGACCGAATTCCTTGAGCACGGCGGAACTTCCGGGCTCGGTGACCGGGAAGAAATAGTTGCGGCACTGCGCTCCGCTCGCCGAGCTCACGCCCGGCAGGTCGGCCGCCGCCGGGGCGCCGGGCAGCCCCGGCACCGCCTTCGGGGTCAGCGGCCAGCTGTCGGCCGCGCTCGCGACAGCCGCGGCACCGGCCAGCGCGAGCACCGCGGCGGACGCCACCGCAGCCATCCGGGAAAAACGTCGTTGCACGCTGCGCACGGTGGTCTCCCTTCGACAGGCGGGCTCCGTTGCCCACCCTGTTACAGGTGTGTCATGTTATCGACACGCGTGTCGAAGTCAAGGGTCGGTGCAGGTGAAAGCGCTGCGTCCGCCATTCGGGCGGTATGGACGCAGCACCGGAGGTGTTCCGCCGGTGCTGCTGGACTGGTAAGCCGCTGAGATGCCCTCGATCGCTTCCGCGGATCTGCTCTGTCGACCGGGAGTTCCGTCGGCCGCGTCCGCATGCCTTGCCAGCCAGCCAGTTTCAGGGTGAACTGCTCGGTTTCGGCCGCTGCGTGGCCGTCGGCGCGGTGAAATGATTGCCGGAATTCTTGTGCAGATGGCAAAAGTGAATTGGCGTGACCGAAGACGTCTTGGGCCGGGCATGGTGCGGGCAAAGGGAATCCGACCGCCCGCACCCGCCGTCATTCGGGGGTACCGGGCATCGCCGAGGCGTCGAACGAGAGCAGTTCCCAGCTGTGGCCGTCCGGGTCGTCCACCGCGCGGTTGTAGAGCCAGCCCATGTCCTGCGGCGGGCGCGGCTCGGACCCGCCTGCCTTCACGGCGGCGTCGGCCAGCCGGTCGACCTCCTCCTTCGACTCGGCGGGCACCGCGAGGATCGACTCGATCGCACCGGAAGCTACCGGCCGCGAGGTGAACTGGGCGAACTGCTCGTGGGTCATGAGCTGTACGGTCACCGCCTCGCCGAGGGCGACCTGTGCGGACGTCTCGTCGGTGAACTGCGGGTTGAGCTCGCCGCCCAGCGCCGTGTAGAACGCCGTGCTCGCCTCCAGGTCGGCGACCGGCAGGTTGACATAGATCTGCGTGAAAGCCATTGGTGCTCCTCGGTTCCGGCAGCCGGGCGTTCCGGCTGGGTACGAACCTACGGCGCTACCTCGGCGTCGGTCTTGTACAGGAGCGACACCATCTCTCCGGGGTCTGGACGTCGCAGCTGGGTCGCCGTCCGGCCGACGAAGCGGGTCAGCGACCGCGCCAGATGGGGCTGGTCGTGATACCCGACGAGATGCACGACGTCGGTCGCCGCGACGCCCTGGCGCAGCAGCATCGTGGCCCGTCGCGCCCGCTCGATCTGCCGGATCATGCCCTGCGTCAAGCCGGTGGCCGCGGCGACCCGGCGCTGCACCGAGCGCGGGGTGACCAGCACCGGCCGCTCCCCGGCGAGGACGTCGGTCACCAGCGGGTCCCGCGCCAGCAGCCCCGCCCGGACCAGGCGGTCTACGAACGTCTCCGCGTTCTCGTAGGTGGGGATCTCCCACTCGGTGTTCTGCAGCACGAACGAGCGCGGCGTCGTGTACGGGCTCGACACGGTGCCGTCCACAAGGCCGCCCACGGGCAGATTCCGCAGAAAGGCGCCGTGCCGGAAGATCACGCCGAAGGCGCTGCCCAGCCCGCCGCCCAGCGGAACCACGGTGGGCCGCGTCTCGGGACCGCGGACCGAAACGGCGGTCACCCCGGCCGAGGCCCACACCAGCAGCTCCCAGTTCGAGTTCACGACCGACACCATGCGTTCCGGCGCGAAACCGCCCTGCCCGCCGTCCGGTCCCACCCGGTACACGCCCTCGACATAGGGCGAGTCCGACACCCGGTACTCCAGCCCTGGAATTCCCTCAACCCGGTCGAGCGACACGCCGGGCATCGTAGCGCGCGGCATGCGCCGTCAGCTCCCGACGAGCACCCGCACGAAGAAGAACGAGCCGACGCAGAACACCCCCATGACGACGAACAAGCACCCCAGCATGGCCCGGCTGGTCTTCTCCACCGGATACGACTCCGCCGGCGAGCCGGGATTGACGCACACCGGCAAAGTTTGCCGGAGCGGCAGCGGCCGGCTCTTGCTCCAGATCGTCTTGCCCTGATACGTCCGGCCGTCCGGACCGGCATACTGGTAGACGCTGAGGTACGAAGGCAAGGAGTCGTCACCGGAGCCCGCCCCGGGCACGGCCTGGTGGCCGACGACCACAGCCGCGACGTGCGGCCAGGTGCGCATCCCCTTCTCCCGGTGCCGGAGCTTGCGCAGCTGGAACACCGAGACCAGGACCATTATCAGGACGAAGCCGCCCCAGCAGCTCCACACCACAGTCTGCACAGTGGTCACGAACCCGGCCTTCCTCGCACGGCATCCGCCGATCAGGGAAAGACCGGCGCGCCTGCCAGTGCTTCGAGGCCGCCGAAGGCCGCACGGTTCCCTCCTGGCCCCGAACACGCCCCTCGAAACTGGCAGCTGATCTGATCGACGTTGCTGGCGACCCTGTCGCGGGCGCAAGGAAGTCCGAGACCTGGCGTTCCTGGCCGTCGTCCCGATCTGATCGCCGATGGTCGGCATTTCCGCCGTCCCCAGACCGCACCGGATGTCACGATGATCGTTTCATGTCGTACCGCCGAACCGCCGTCCTGCTGGGCGCCCTTGCTCTTCTCACCGCCGCGTGCTCGTCGTCGCCCGAGGTCGCGGCGCCGGTGCTCGGCGGATCGCTGGTGGTGGCCGGCAAGGACAAGGCCGGGCAGCCCGCGGTGTGGCGGGTGACCGAAGGCGCCGCGATGCCGTTGCTGTCCGGGAACACGGCGCCGAAGCTGCCCGCCGTGGCGTTGTCGCCGGACGGCCGCACGCTCGCCTACGTCAACGGCGCTGGCCGGATCGTGCTGCACGACGTCGGCGCCGGCACCGAGATCGTCGCCCAAGCCTCGGTGACCGGTCCGCTGTGCGCGACCTGGGCGCCCGACAGCGCGCACTTCGCGATCACCGCCGAACAAGGGGTTTCCACAACCGACCGCAAGGGCGTAGTGACCGGCCTCATCACCCGGCCCAGCGGCTTTTACCACGAGACCGGACCCGGCTCCTCGGGCGACTCCCGGGAGGTCGTGTCCGGGATGACGTGTGCCCGCTGGACCGACCCGGACACGGTGATCCTCGGCCGCTACAACGGCGATCTGCCCTCGACGATCCCGACCGGCGGCGGCGCGCTCGCGCCGAACACGACAGTCGTCGGCCACGTCGCCGCGGGCACTGCCCAGGACCTGCCCCAGATGGAAAACCTCCTGCACACCTGCCAGGGGCACGCGCTGCTGCACCGGGCGCCCGATCCGATCGTGACCGGCCCGACGCTTCTCGCGGACGCCTCCGACCTGTCGCGCACCACCGAAGTGCCGCTGGGCGCTGGCGACGAAGCGTGGTTCTTCCAGCCGGGAACCTGCGCGCTCGTGGTCGTTTCGCACCCGGGCGACGAAGACAGCTACGACTACACCGTCAAGCTGTTCGATCCGGTCACCGGCCAGCAACGCAGCTCCCGGACGCTGCCGATGGCGCTGGGCGGCGACAGCGGCATCCGCGAACCCTCCGGCGGAACCTCGTTCGTCCCGTCTCCGGCGCCGGGCGCACTCGCCGCGGCGTACGCGGACGCCAACACGCACCAGTTGATCGTGGCGGACCTGACGACCGGCGGCAGCCGCCGTCTGGACGGGCCGTGGAGCGAGGCCACGCAGGTGCTCGGCTGGACCGCCGGCGCGAGCACCACCGGGTAGCACCCGGCGACCGCACGAAGCGAGCGAATCCGGCTGCACCGGCTACCGGCTGTGCGGCGCGGTTTCCGGAAACCGCGCCGCACAGCGGGAATCAGCTGAACGAGATCTCGGCACTGGCCCCGGTCTGGTGGTCCTGGGTGATGCCGATCCGGCAGGCGACCTTCGTGCAGTCCACCGTGCTCACCGGTTTGCCGGTCTCCGGGTCGGTGCCCTGGAACGTGGCGTGCACGGCGAGCGAGTGCTTCACGGTCCCGGAGGAATCCGACTTCACCTGCGTCAGCGTGTCGCTGTCGCACAGGATCTCCGAGCCGACCGTGGCGCACTGGCCCACGAAGGTGTCCGTGTCGGCGCGGAAGCCGGTGCCGGTGGCGGCTACCTGCTGACCGTCCGACAGACCGGTCGACGGGCTCACCGAAACCGCCGGCCCGGCAGCCGACGCGGGGGACGCGGCGAGCGCGAGCGCTGCCGCCGCGGCGGCGAGCGGGGCGGCCGCCTTCACCAGCAGGGGCAGGGATTTCTGTCGATCGCGAAACATGCGGAACAAGCTCCTTCCACTGTGGACAAACGTTGGCAATGGAGAATTCCGACGGTGACTTGGCAACATTCCGCCATTGTCGGCAAAGATCAACGGTGACAGTCCGGTCACTGGCTGTCAACGGCCGGAAACCGTTGCGGGCGAACGTCTTCCCGGCTTGCACAGTGCTGGCCCGCACGCGGGAGGCGGCTCTACCGTGGCGGGGTGCCTCAGCAACCGCCGCCGCCGGACGACCTTCCCCGGCTCGAAATCCGCGACCTGCGCAAGACCGAACGGCTCGCCGCCGCCGGGCTCACCGCCCGTGCGATGCGCGACAACCCCACCACTTACGCGATGTTCGGGGCCGAGCCGCTCGACCGGCTGGCCGGAATGCAAGCGGTGTGGACCGCGTTCTTCCACCGGCAGGCGCCCCCGCAGCTGGGCGCGTTCTACCGCGGCTGCCTCGTCGGCACCGCCGCGGCCAGCCCGCCGGGACACTGCATCGGCAGCACTTTTCCCGGCGACGCCGCGAAAATAGCGACCGGGCCGGCGCCCTCGGCGGGCGACCCGGCGATCGGCGACTACGTGCGCGCCCACTATGTGCTGCACGACCTCGCCGAGCCGCACTGGCACGTCGGGCCGGTCGGCGTCGAACCGCGGTTTCAGGGCCGCGGCATCGGCGAATCCCTGATGCGCGCGCTGATCGCCATCATGGACGCCGACGGCAGCCCGTCCTGGGGCGAGACCGACACCGAGGCCAACGTCCGCTTTTACCGCGCGCTCGGCTGGGACCTCGACCGCACCGTCACGGTCAGCGGCATCGACCTGTGGTTCCTCGGCCGGACCGCACCCGGCGCCGAGGCCGGCGCGGCCGGGCGTGCAACTGGCGGTCGTCCGCAGTCGATCACCTCAGGCTGACCGGAAGGGGACGACCATGCTTGCCGGAGCACATCCGTGGCCGCCGGAATTCGCCGCCCGGTACCGTGCCGAGGGCTACTGGACCGGGGAGACGCTCGCCGACCTCGGGCGGAACTGGGCCCGCGCCGACGGCATGAGGACCGCGATCGTCGGCGGCGAACGCCGCGTCGGATACGCCGAACTCGACCGGCGTGCCGACGAACTGGCCGCCGGGCTCGCCGAACTCGGACTGTGCCCCGGAGACCGGGCCATCGTGCAACTGCCCAACACCGTCGCGTTCGTCGAGGTCACTCTGGCGCTGTTCCGGCTGGGCGTCGTGCCGGTGTTCGCCCTGCCCGCGCACCGCGCGCTGGAAATCGGCAGCTTCGCCGAACTCACCGGCGCCCGCGCGTATTTCGGGCCGGCCGAGCACGGCGGATTCGACTACCGGGCGCTGGCCCGAGAGGTCGCCGCGAACGCCCCGGACCTCGAATTCGTCGTGACAGACGGAGATCCGGGCGAGCACCTCCGCCTCGCCGACTTGTCCGCCCAGCCGCGACCGCTGCCTTCGCCGCGCGGCGAGGACGTGGCGTTCCTGCTGCTGTCCGGCGGCACGACCGACGTGCCGAAGCTGATCCCCCGAACCCACGACGACTACGCCTGCCAGCTGCGCGCCTGCGCCGAAGTGCTTTCGGTGGACCAAAACAGCGTGTACCTCGCGGCGCTGCCCGCCGGCCACAACGCCGCGCTGGGCTGTCCGGGCGTACTCGGCACCCTGCGCGCGGGCGGGCGCGTCGTGCTCAGCCCGACGCCGAGCCCCGACGACGCGTTGCCGCTGATCGAAGCCGAAGGCGTGACGCTGACGACGCTCATGCCGTCGCTGCTGCCGGTGTGGTTCGAACTCGCCCCGCTGTTCGGGGCCGACCTGAAGAAGGTCCTGCTTGAGGTCGGCGGCGCCGCGCTGCGCCCGGAACTCGCGCGGGAGATGACGGACGCCGGATGCCGGATCACCCAGTGGTTCGGGATGGCCGAGGGAGTGCTGTGCTGCACCCGCCTCGACGCCCCGGCGGACACCGTCGCCACCACCCAGGGCACTCCCCTGTTCGCCGCGGACGAGCTGATGGTGCTCGACGAGGACGGAAACGCCGTCGCACCAGGCGAAGAGGGCGAACTGCTCTACCGCGGTCCGTGCACGCTGCGCGGCTACTACCGGGCCGACGCGCACAACGCGCGGTCCTTCACTCCCGACGGATTCTTCCGCACCGGCGACTTGGTGCGGCTCACCCCGCGCGGCGAACTGCAGGTGACTGGACGGATCAAGGACATCGTCAACCGCGGCGGCGAGAAGGTCGGCGCGCAGGAGCTGGAAGCGCTGCTGGAACGCCACCCCGGCGTGGCGACGGCGGCGGTCGTCGCGGAACCGGACCCCGGCCTCGGCGAGCGCATCCGCGCGTTCGTCGTGCCCGCCGCGGCGCCGCCGAAACTCGAAGAGCTGCGCACCTTTCTGCACGAACAGGGCGCGGCCGCCTACAAACTGCCGGACCGGCTGGACGTCGTCGCCGAACTGCCGATGACCGGCGCGCAGAAAATCGACAAGAAACGGCTGCTGCGGGAGGCCCGGCCATGACGGTGCACCGGCTCACCGGGACGACGCATCGGGAAACGCATTGCTTCGTCTGCAGTCCCACCAACGAATCCGGGCTGCGCATCCCCTTCGACTACGACGACGTCGCGAAGGAGGTGCACGCCCGGTTCAGCTTCGGCGAGGGCCAGTCCGGCGCGCCGACCTTCGTGCACGGCGGGATCGCGCTCGCGGTGCTGAACGAGGCGATGGCTTGGGCGGTGGTGAGCGAAACGGGCGATTTCGCCGTGGCCGCCTCGATGACGACGGACTTCCGGCGTCCCTTGCGCATCGGGTCGGGCTACTCCGTCCGGGCGGCCGTGCTTGCGCGTGACACCGGGGAAGTGCGCGCCGAAGCGATGATCACCGACGACTCGGCGCGCGAGTGCACGCACGCGCAAGCGCGGTTCCGCGTGCTCTCCGCCGCGACCGCGGAGCGCCTCAAAGCCCGGGTGGCTCGGCCTTGATCTCGCTCCAGCCCTCGTCCAGTTCGACGTCGTCGCTCAGGTGCTGCCAGAACGTCCATTGGTGCCCGCCGGGATCGGTGACCATCGCGATCCGCGCGCCGTAAGGCTTGTCCTCCGGAGCGACCCCGTCGACGCCGGCCGCCCGGATCCGTTCCCACTGCGCGTCTACATTGTCGACGTACACAATGCACATGTGCCCCACCGGGCCGGGCACGCCCTGGGCGGCCCAATAGCCCGGATCCGCGCCGTGCAAGGAGATCTGCGCGTCGCCCGCCCGCATTTCGGCTTCGCGCACCACTCCGCTCTCGTCGGCGTACCGCGCGACCTCGGCGAACCCGAACACTTCGGCCAGCCACTCCAGCGCGGCCGCGGCGTTCTCGTAGTACAAATACGGGCCGATTCCTCGGAATCCGGCCTTGTCGTTGTCTGCCATGGCGATCCCCCGGTCGTCTGTTGCGGCGGCACTGGCTCCGCCGCCACTATATGGCAAGCCGATCTTCCCTGGAGGGACTGTCATGGTCGAAAGCGGAGGGGCGCCCGCGGGGAAACCCGCGCGCAACGGCGCCGTGCTCGCGGTCGCGTGCCTCG
The DNA here is from genome assembly GCF_039525725.1 of Amycolatopsis albidoflavus. Classification (NCBI taxonomy): domain Bacteria; kingdom Bacillati; phylum Actinomycetota; class Actinomycetes; order Pseudonocardiales; family Pseudonocardiaceae; genus Amycolatopsis; species Amycolatopsis albidoflavus. The sequence goes on along the minus strand of NZ_BAAAHV010000012.1, from coordinate 180,393 downwards.
CCCAGCTGATGGTCGTGCTGGACGTGTCCATCGTGAACGTGGCGCTGCCGAGCATGCGCGACAGTCTCGGGCTCAGCCCGGCGGGCCTGCAGTGGGTGGTCAACGCCTACACCGTCGCCTTCGCCGGTTTCCTCCTGCTCGGCGGCCGGTTCGCCGATCTGTTCGGCCGCCGCCGGATGTTCCTGTGCGGGCTCGTGCTTTTCGTCGCGGCGAGCCTCTTCGGCGGTTTCGCGCAGAACGGCACGTGGCTGGTCGTCGCCCGGGCGGTGCAGGGCCTCGGCGGCGCGGTGCTCGCCCCGGCCACGCTCACCGTGGTCACCACCGGGTTCGCCGATCCGGCCTGGCGCACCAAAGCGATCGGCGTCTGGAGCGCGACCTCGGCGGCGGGCGGCGCGGTCGGCTCGGTGATCGGCGGCCTCCTCACCGACGCGGCGGGCTGGCAATGGGTGCTGTTCGTGAACGTGCCGCTCGGCGCGGTCATCCTGCTGCTCGCCCTCGGGTCGCTCACCGAGTTCGCCCCCGGGCGGGACCGGGGCAAACCGGATTTCGCCGGCGCGGTCACCGTCACCGCCGGGCTCGCGGCCGTCATCCTCGGGGTCACCCAGCTCGAGGGGCACGCGTGGGGTTCGCCCGCGGTGCTCGTCCCGCTCCTGGCGGGCGTGCTGCTGCTCGCGGCGTTCGCGGTCGCCGAGACCCGGGCGCCGCGGCCGATCGTGCCGCTGGGCATCTTCCGGCGCGGGAACGTCGGGCCGGCCAACCTGTTCGCCGCGCTCGGCGGGGCCGCCACGGTGGCCGTGTTCTACTTCGTTTCGCTTCTGCTGCAACGGGTTTTCAATTACGACGCGCTGCAGGCCGGCCTCGCGTTCCTGCCCATGTCCGTGACCATCGCGGCGGGCACCGGGATTTCCACCAAACTGCTGCCCGCGCGCGGGCCGAAGCCGCTGCTCATCGCGGGCGGGCTGGTCGCGACCGCGGGCATGGCCTGGCTGGCGCAGTGCCCCGCCGACGGCGGCTTCGCGGCCGACCTGCTCGGGCCGACGCTCGCCATCGGGCTCGGGATGGGACTGGTGATGGTGCCGATCACCGCGGCGGCGACGGCCGGGATCGAACCGGCGGAGGCGGGCCTCGCGTCCGGGATCATCTCCACCACGCGCCAGTTCGGCGGCGCGCTCGGGCTCGCCGTGCTCACCGCGGTCGCCGCGACCACCACCGCGGGCCGGACCGGGCCGGCGGCCGAGACCCTCACCGCCGGGTACACCCGGGCGATGCTCGTCGGCTGCGCGCTGCTGCTCGCTGGGACGCTGGTGGCGTTCCTGATGCCGGGCCGCGCCCGCCAGGCAGCGCCCGCGGAACAGGCCCCCGCGGCGACGGAGTGACGCGTGGGAGACCTGGCTGAGGACACCGCGCTCACCGCGCTGGGCGAGAACACCTTTCAGGCGGAGCTGAGCCGCGACTGGGACCTGATGGGCCCGAACGGCGGATACCTGGCGGCGATCGCGTTGCGCGCGGCGGCCGCGCACGCCGGGCCGGCGCAGCCGCTCAGCCTGTCCTGCCAGTTCCTCGCCCGGCCGAGATTCGGGCCGGTGCACGTGCGGGCGGAGGTGCTGCGGGCCTCGCGGCGCGCGACCGCCGTGCGGGTGCGGATGGAGCAGGGAACGGACCGTCCGGTGCTGGAAGCGCTGGTCTGGGCGGCGCAGTCCGGCCTGTCCGGGCCCAACGCCGACTGGACGCCCGCCCCGTCTGTTCCGGGACCGGACGGCGTGCCTGATCTGCGCACCCATCTCGCCGCCGAGGGACGCGGAGTCCCGGCCTGGCACGGGAACGTGACCCTGCGCGAGCTTTCCGGGCGCACCGGCGCCGCGGAGCGAGAACCCCGGGTGCGCTGCTGGGCCCGGTTCGAGCCGCGCCGGTGCTTCGAGGACTGCTGGGTCGACGCCGGCCGCTCGGTGATCCTGCTCGACAGCCTGCAATGGCCCGCGGTGATGAACGCGTTCCCCGAACGGGAAACGGTGCTGTTCGCCCCGAGCCTCGACCTCTACGTCGCGTTCCACGGGGCTGGCTCGGACAGCGACTGGCTGCTGGTGGAAACGACCGGCACCGCCGCGCACCGCGGCACGTTCCACGGCCGCGGCTCGGTGTGGACCCGCGACGGCAGGCTGCTGGCCTCGGCCGGGCAGCAGATGCTCGGCACCGCGGTGCGGGAGCGGGCGGACCGGCTCTGACCGGCCCGCCCGGCAGCCGGTCACGCAGGCGGCGGAACCGGCACCGTGCCCGGCTGGTAGGTGCCGATCACCCACACGTTGCCCTCCGGGTCGCGCGCCGCGTAGCCGCGGGACGCGCCGAAGTCCTCGTCTTTCAGCTCGCGCACGATCTCCGCGCCGGCGGCCGCCGCGCGGGCGTGGTGCGCGTCCGGGTCGTCGACCACCAGGTACGTGCCCGCCTGGCCGATCTCGGTCGCCAGCCGCGGCCCGTCGCCCGCCGAGTTGACCATCACGGTGTCGCCGCGCCAGCCCAGTTCGGCGTGCACGACGCTGCCGTCCGGGCCCGGCACACGGAAGTTCTCGGTGAACCCGAAGGTCTCCTTGAGCCAGTCGATCGCGGCCGCGGCGTCCCGGTAGAGCAGACACGGGAAGAAGGAAGATTTCTCAGTCATGGCAACGATTTTAGAGTCCCGGACGGGGCCGGGACAGGGCGTGCGACCGACCATCGCGCGGGCAGCCGCACCGGGGTGCGGAACGACGTGTTGGGCACGTACGCGTCCGCGCCCGCCGGTTCGAGGCGCAGGTCCGGGAAGCGGCGGGCGAGCTCTTCGACGAGCACGCGCACCTGGAGCCGGGCGAGGTGCGCACCGAGGCACACGTGGTCCCCGTCGCCGAAAGTCAGGTGCCGCCGGGCGTCGGGGCGGTGCGGGTCGAATTCGCCGGGCCGGTCGAAGGCCCGCTCGTCCCGGTTCGCCGACGCCGTGACGAGCAGCAGGTTCGCCCCGGCGGGCAGGTCCACGCCGCCGAGGGTCGTGGCGTGCCGGGCCCGATGCCGCCAGGACACCACCGCGGGCCGGTAGCGCAGCGACTCCTCCACCGCGTCGGCGGCCAGTTGCGGATCCTCGGCGACGGCGGCCCAGAGACTGGGCCGGGCCGAGAGCTCGCGCACCGCGTGCGCCGCGGCCCCCGAAGTCGTTTCGTGCGCGGCGGTCGATCCGTTGAGCACCAAGGAACGGAGGTAGTTGTCGGAGAACAGCTCGGGATCGCGCCGCTGCGCGCGCACCGCGTGGCCGATCCAGCCCGGCGGAAAGCGCTGTTCGCGCAGCCGGGCCACGAATCCGCCGGTGTACTCCCAATACCGGCCCAGCGCGTCCGCCGACCGCTCCTGTTCCTCTTCGGTGGGCTCGCCCCAGGTGAACCGGGCCTGCGACACGGAAAACTCGTGCACCCGCGGGATGTCCTCGGCGGGAATCCCCATGAACGCCAGAATCACGTGCGACGGCACCGGCCACAGCAGCTCCGCCATCAAATCGGCGTGCCCGCGCTCGGCGAACCGGTCGATGTGCGCGGCGGCGAGTTCCCGGATCCGCGGCTCCCACGCGCGCACCCGCGCCCGGGTGAACGGCCGCGCCAGCGCGCGGCGCCGCCGCCGGTGCCCCGGCTCGTCCTCCACCGCCAGCACCGGGGCTCCGGCGAACCGGTGCCGCACCAGCGCCCGCAGCGCGCGTCGGCCCGGCGGCCGGATCGAGTCCATCGCGTTGGCCGCGGAAAAGGCCGCGGAGTCGGCGAAAACGCGCTGCACGTCGGCGTAGCGGGTCACGATCCAGTGGTCGATGCGCGGGCTGTAGAACACCGGACGTCCGGCGCGCGCCGCGGCGAGCGCCTCCGCCGGATCCTCGTGGTAGGCGCCGCGGAACGGGTCGAACTCCTCGTCGGCGGCGGAGGTGAACGGGCACCCCGCCGGTTCGTCAGTGCGCACGCTGCCGTCCTTCCCGGCGGCCGCCCTCAGCAGGCGACCAGCGATTCGAATTCCGCCCTGCTCGGCCCTTGCGCGCGCGGTTCCGGCACGGCCGTCTCGCCCAGCCTGCGGGTGACCCGGCGGACGACTTCCCGGTCCGACAGCAGCTGGGTCGGGGTGATCAGCAGATGCGCCATCCGGCCCAGCCCCCGTCCCACGACCTCGTCCTCGCTCGCCATCGCCTCCATGCCCGCCATCAGCCGGGCAAACGGATCGCGCGCGTCCTCGTGCCGGGCGCCGCGCAGCCCGGCCTCGATCTTGGCGACGCCGGTCCGGTCCGCGGCCAGCTGCGCACGGAACCACACGCCGAGATGCCGTTCGGTCCACGCGGCGAACCCGGCGACGTAGCCGGCCGGATCGTCTTCCGCCTCCCCCGCGCTCCGCGCCAGCTGCTGCGCGTGCATCAGGGCCATCGCGGCACCGCGGCCGTAGGTGGGATTCGTCTGGATCGCGGCGTCGCCGATCGAAACCAGCCCGCCGATCGCCGGACCGTCCGCGGCGGGCATCCGCTGCCAGCGGTTGTCGATGCCGGACATGGCGTCCACCCCGCCGCGCGGCACACCGCGTTCGGCCCAGCGCGCGGTGTGCGGCACCGCGGCGACGAACCGGTCCCACATCCGCGGATCGCGCAGCGCGTGCCGCAGCCGGTCTTCGGTGGCGAAGGTCAGCGACAGCGAGAAAGTGTCGTTGTCCCCAGGGAAAACCAGCGCCGCGGCGTAGCCGAGGTGCAACGCCAGCGGCCGGTCCATCGGCGGCAGCTCGCGCCCGGGGCTGAGCCGGTAATGCCGGCTCAGGTACACGAATCCGCAGTGCTGCACCTCCGCCGGCGGCAGCGGCGCGCCGAGCATCCGGCGCAGCACCGGCGACCGCCGCCCGGACGCGTCCACCACCAGGCCGCTCGCCAGCCTCCGGCCGTCGTCCAGTTCGACGCCGCGCACCAGCACCGACCCGTCGCCGCCCCGGTCGGCCCGCAGGCCGGTCACCCGGCGCCCGAGCACGAGTTCCACGCCCGCCCGGCGCTCGACGGCTCGCCGCAACACCGCCTCGAACACCGGGCGGCGCGCGGCGAGCGCGTACTCGGCCGGTTCGCCGCGGCCCGCGTCGAACCGGTTCACCGGCGTCTTGCGGACCCCCGCTTCCAGCAGTTCGGCGACCAGCGCCGGTTCCTCTTCGAGCAGCACGCCCACCGCGCGGCCGAGGAACTTGTGCGAATGCCGGAACTGCGGCACCCCGGGCCGCCGCCACGACGCGAACACCTCGTCCGCGCCGCCCTCGGGCCGCGCCGCGTCGCGCTCCACGAGCACCACCTCGTGCCCGCGCCGGGCCGCGAACAACGCCGCGGACAGACCGGCGATCCCGGCACCGACGATGACCATCCGCACCACTTCGCGTCCTCCTCAGCCCGCGGCGGTCCTGGCCAGCACTGTCGCCAATGCCCGGCCGAACTCCGCCGCCGCGTCCGCGGACTCCTCGTCCGCCCGCCACGCGACGTACCCGTCCGGGCGCACCAGCACCGCCGCGCCGGGCTCGAGCCGATAGCGCCGCAGCATGCTCCCGGTGTCGTCGGTCAGGTCCCCGCCGAGGCTGTAAGCGGGCAGCGGCACGTCCAGCGTCCGGGCGGCCTCCTTGGCCGCGGCGAGCCAGCCGGAACCGGGCGAGCCGACGAACAGCACGTGCCCGCGCCCGGTCAGGTCCAGCACGGAGATCCGCGTGCCGTCCTTGTCCACGAACACGTGCGGGGCCCGGCTGCCCGGCTCCGCGGTCGCCTTCGCCGGGTCCTCCAGCAGCGTCTCCGGCCCGCGCTCCGCGCCGGGCACCGCGGCCGAGGCGACCCGGTAGCCGAGGTGCTCCCACTGCGCCGGGACCTCCGGCGGGAACGGGTATTTGCCCTGCAGGTGCGGGGCCATCCGGTCGGCGAGCCGGGCGAGCTGGCGGTCCGCGGTGGACTCGCCGATCTCCTGCCGCTCCGCGGCGTACCCGTCGAGCAGCGCCGGACCGGCGTGCCCGTGCAGCACGGCGGCGAGGCGCCAGGCGAGGTCGTGGCCGTCCTGCAGCGCGGTCGCGCCGCCGAGCCCGCCGGTCTGCGGCATCACGTGCGCGGCGTCGCCGGCCAGGAACACCCGGCCGCGGCGCATCTCGTCGGCCACCCGGTGCGCGATCACGAACGTCGACTGGTCGGTGATCTCCACCTCCAGGTCCGGCGTCGCGGTCGCGACGCGGATCAGCTCGACGCAGCGCTCGTCGGTGAAGTCTTCGTCGCGGTCGCCCCGCTCCGGGTAGTAGTTCACGCCGAGCAGGTGCGCGCCGGAGACGCCGAACACCTCGATCGCGTTCTCCAGATACGAGTACAGGCCGGAGAAGTGCTCGTTCTGCATGTAGGTCAGCAGCGCCTTGCGCCCGGCGAGCAGTTCGTCGAGGTCGGCGTTGAAGAGGATGGTGCGGCACCGCCACAGCTCGCCGAGCCCGTGCGTGCCGATCCCGAGCTGCTCTCGCACGGGGGCCTGCCAGCCGTCGGCCGCGACGAGGTAGTCGGCCTCGATGGCGAACTCCTCGCCGGAGCCCAGATCCCGCACCCGCGCGCGCACCTGTTCGGCGTCCTGCTCGAAGGATTCGAGGCGGTGGCTGAAAAGCAGCTCCGCGCCGTTCTCCTCGGCAGTCGCGCGCAGCACGGACTCGATCTTCGACTGGGGCAGCGCGCCGAACGCGGCCGGCGTCATCGACGCCAGCTCCTTCATCACGTCGTCGCCGCCGACGAGCAGTTCGAACTGGTTCTCGTCGCGCAGGTCGCGCCCGATGGTGATGGTGGCCTCGGCGGCGAAATCGAGCACGTTCGCGGCCGCGATCCGCTCCGCCAGCCCGGGGATCTGGCGGAGCAGCTCCATGCTGCGGTGCACGATCCCGAACGCCTTCGGCTGGACCGAGGTGTCGGGATGGCGCTCGACGAGCGTGACCCGGATTCCCCGCCAGGCGAGGAAGAGCGCGGTGGTGAGCCCGGCGTAGCCCGCGCCGACTACGAGGACGGAAGTGCGCCGGCCGGCCGGCGTGGCATCAGACATAGCTCATCAGTACCACCGCGCGGCCCGCCGATGAAGCGTTCAGGTTGGCGGGCAACGACTTCGCCGGAATCGCCGCGCGCTCCGGCTAGACTCCGCGAAATGGGCACTGCGCATTTCCCGGCCTCGATCGGCCAGCGGCTGGTGTGGTTTCTCGAGCATTACCGTTCCGAGACTTCCTCGGTCAACTGCCCCGCCACCTTCCGGATTTCCGGAAGGCTTTCCGGCGACCTGCTGCGCGGCGCGCTCGCCGACCTGACGCGCCGGCACGAAGCCTTGCGCACCACGCTTTCCCGCGACGGCCGGAACCTCCTGCAGCACGTGCACGACGACCGCGGCGACCGTCCCGAACTGTCCGTTGTGGACGTTTCCGGCGGCGAGGAGGAGATGCTCGCGCTGCTGCGCGCCGAACAGGCGGCCGACCTCGAACCCGGCCGCGAGCCGGTGCGCACGAGCTGGTGGCGGCTGGGCCGCGAAGACCACGTGGTGTGCGTGAACATGCACCACCTCGTCTCCGACGCGTGGTCGTGCGGTGTCGTGATCGCCGACCTGATCGCGCTGTTGGGAGGCCGCCGCCCGGCGGCCCCGTCCTGGCAGTACTCCGATTTCACGACCTGGCAGGCCGAGCAGGAGAAGTCCGGGAAACTGCGCGCACACCAGGATTTCTGGTGCGAACAGCTCGACGGCATGAAGCTGACTCCGCTGCCGTGGCTGGCCCCGGAGGGCTCGCCCCGGCCCTCCCCCGGGCTGGAAACCCTTTCGCTGTCCGCCGAGACCGCCGCCGGGCTGCGCGAGTTTTCGCAGCGGAGGCGGCACACGCTGTTCTCGGTGCTGCTGGCGCTGTACTACCTGCTGCTGAACCACGAAACCGGGCAGGACGACCTCGCGGTGGCGTCGTTCTTCGCCAACCGGACCCGCCGCGAGGTGACCTCGACCGTCGGGTTCTTCGCGAACATGCTGGTGCTGCGAGCGAAAGTCGATCCGGACCGGCCGTTCGCCGACCTGCTCGCCGCCACCCGCCGCACCGTGCTCGACGCGACCACCCACCAGGCGGTGCCCTGCCAGATGCTGCCGATGTCGCGGTTGCAGCGGACCCCGGGCCGGGTCAACGAGGTGGTCTTCCAGATGCTGCCGGACCGCAAACCCGGTTCGTGGTCGCCGATCGACGCCGGAGCCGGGCTGCGCATCGACACGTTCCGCCCGGACCACGGCCTGAGCCGGTTCGGGCTCAACCTCACCGTGATCCCGCGCGAGGACCGGTTCGACGTCCGGCTCTCCTACGACCGCAACCAGCTCGACCGCGAGTGGGTCCGCGGGCTGCTGCGCTCCTATCGCGTGCTCGCCGAGGGAATGCTCGCCGCGCCGGACGCGCCGGCCGCGAAACTGACCGCCGCGCTGCGCTGACCCGGGCGCGAAAAAGGGGGACCCGCGCGCGGGTCCCCCTTTTTCGTCGCGTGCTCACCGCTTTCCGGGAATCACCAAACACCCTTCGGACGGCGTCAGCAGCACGTGCGAGCCGCGCTGCTGCTCGTCCGGCGCACCGGGCCGGGTGCGCAGCCGGACCCGCTTGATCACCTCGGGGATCACCGCCTTCATCTCCAGCATCGCGAACTGCGCGCCGAGGCAGTGCCGCCGTCCGCCGCCGAAGGGCAGGAACGTCCCGCGCGGCAGGTCCGCGTCCAGGAACCGTTCCGGGCGGAACACCTCCGGGTCGTCGAACGACGCCTCGCGCCCGTGCAGCAGCGGCACCGACGGCGCCACCCACCAGCCCGCCGGGATGTGATAGCCGGCCAGCTCCAGGTCGCCCGACAGCGCCCGCGGCATGACCGGGACGATCGGGCGGGTGCGCAGCGTTTCGTTGATCACCGCTTCCAGGTACTTGTCGTCCTTGTCGACCTCCTCGACGAGCCGGTCGTGCACCTGGGGATGGCGCACCAGCCGCTCGAACACCCACGCCATCGCGGTCGCGGTGGTCTCGTATCCCGCCTCCAGCAACGTCATCAGCCCGTCGCGCAGTTCGAGGTCGGTCATCTTCTCGCCGTCGTCGTCGGACGCGCGCAGCAGCTGCGACATGAGGTCGGTGCGCTCGGCGATGTCCGGGGCGGCGCGGCGCCGCTCGATCTCGTCGTAGAGGATCCGGTCGACGTCGGCCCTGGCCACCGCGAACCGCGCGGCCGCGCTGCCGGGGATCTTGCGCAGCATCGATTCCAGGCCGGTCCAGGCCGCGCGGGACAGCACGAACGCGACGGTCTCCATCCGCGCCGCGGCCGCGGTGAGCCGGGGCAGCATCTCCCGCAGCTGCGCGACCCGCTCGACGTCGTGGATGCCGAACACCACGCGCAGCAGCACGTCCAGCGCGATCACCTGCATCCGGGGCCGCAGCACCAGTTCCTGTTCCAGGGTCCACTTCGCCACCTCTTCCGCGGCGATCTCGGCGATCTGCTCGCGGTAGCGCTGCAGATAGCGCGCGTGGAAGGCGGACCCGAGCAGTTTCCGGTGGCGCAGCCAGCTTTCGCCGTCCTCGACCAGGATCGAGTTGTCCCCGACCATGCGCTGCAGGAAATCCGCCCGGGTCTTGCCCGCCTCGCCGACGCTGCGGTCGGTCGCGAAGACTTGCCGGGCGAGCTCGGGGTTCGCCACGTAGACGATCGGCGGCATGCCGACGAGCGTCACCTTGAAGATGTCGCCGAATTGCCGGTGCAGGCCGTCGAGATAGTCGATCGGGTCCCGGACGAAATTGCGGGTCTGGCCGAATTTCGACGCGGCCGGCCCGGGCGGGGCCGAGACACCGGCCGGGGACGTGTGCACTGAGGTCATGGAGTTTCCGCTTCCTCTGCAGGGGCGCGGCCGGACGCGAACCGCGACAAACAACCGGTGCTGAAGGTAGAACACCCGCCCGCCCCCGGAAAACCGCGCGGTGTGCAACTGCCGATTGTCCCCAGTCGGGCGGCCCCGCCGATACGCTGGCCCCATCCTGGTCCGCGCTCTTTCGCTTGCCAGTTCCCGTTTTCCCGCGCCGAAACCGAGGTGTCATGTCGACGACCGAGCAGAGTGCCGCCGCGTCCGAGGAGGCCCCGGCGGTGAATTTCCCCGCGCTGACCGACGTGGTCACGCCGTTCGCCGTGCGCTGCGCGGCGACCCTGCGCCTCGCCGACCTGATCGGCGACGGCTCCCGCGACGCCGCCGCACTCGCCGAAACGGCCGGCGCCGATCCCTCCGCGCTCGCGCGGCTGCTGGACCACCTTTGCGTCACCGGCCTTTTCGCCGCCGACGGCGATTCCTACCGGGTCACCGAAGCGGGCGCCATCCTGCGCGACGACCACCCCGCCGGGCTGCGGGCCACTCTCGACCTGGAAACCTTCGTCGGGCGCAGCGATTCGTCCTGCGCCAACCTGCTGCACTCGGTGCGCACCGGGGAACCGGGATACCAGAACACCTTCGGTGCTCCACTGTGGACGGACACGGTCGCGCATCCGGAACTGGTGGCGGGCTTCGAGCACCTGCACGAAATGTTCGGCGCGTGGTCCGAGCCGACGGTGGCCGGCGGGTTCGACTGGGCGTCGGCGAAGCACGTGGTGGACGTGGGCTGCGGGCACGGCGCGGTGCTGCGGCGGCTGCTGCTCGCCTTCGGGCACTTGCGGGCGACCCTCGTGGACCTGCCGGAAATCGTGGCCAGGGCGGAACAATCGCTCGGCGACGCGGGGCTGGGCGACCGTGTGAGCAGCGCTCCGGGCAGCTATTTCGACCCGCTGCCGGAAGGCGCCGACGCCTACCTTCTCTCGTTGATCGTCCACCAGGAGCCGCACGACCGCGCGGTCGCGCTGCTGCGCCGGTGCGCGGAAGCGGCCGGATCGCACGGCACCGTGCTGGTCATGCAGGCTCCGGTGACGCCTGGGAACCGGTTCGCGATGACCGCGCTGGACCTGCGGATGCTGGTGACCGTCGGCGGGCGGGAGCGCACCGTCGAGCAGTACCGCGACCTGTTCGCCGAAGCCGGGCTCCGGATCGCCGGCCAGTACGCGGGCGGCTCGGAGTCGCCGGTCGACCCGGTGCTGTTCGCCCTCGTCGCGAACTGAGCCGGTGCGCACGACCGCGACCGGGCTGGTCGCCGACCTGGCCGTCGGACGCGTCAGCAGCTCCGCCGCGCTGGAGTACTTCCTGGGCCGGGTGAAGGAGCACAATCCGGCGCTGAACGCCGTGGTCGCGCTCGACGTCGCCGGCGCCAGGGCGCAGGCGGAGGCCGCCGACGCGGCTACCGCACGCGGAATCCGGCTCGGGCCGCTGCACGGGCTCCCGATGACGGTGAAGGACACGTTCGAGACCGCCGGTCTGGTCACCGCGGCCGGAGCCCCGGAACTGGCCGGGCACCTGCCCGACCGGGACGCGGACGCGGTGGCCCGGCTGCGGGCCGCCGGGGCCGTCGTGTTCGGCAAGACCAACGCGCCGCTCTACGCCGGGGATTTCCAGTCCTACAACGACGTCTACGGCGCCACCGGCAATCCGTGGGACCTCGCCCGGACGCCCGGCGGGTCGTCCGGGGGTTCGGCCGCCGCGCTGGCGGCCGGGCTCACGCCGCTGGAACTGGGCAGCGACGTCGCCGGGTCGATCCGCTCCCCCGCGCACTTCTGCGGGGTCTGCGGCCACCTCCCGACCTGGGGCGCGATCCCCGCGCGCGGGCACATCCCCGGCGCTCCCGGCTCCCTCGCCGTTCCGCCGCTGGGCTCGCCCGGCCCGATGGCCCGGTGCGTGGCCGACCTCGAACTCGCCCTGGACGTGCTCGTCGGGCGCGACCTCGCCGGAGTGCCCGGCGGAACCCTCCCGGCCGCCGCGGTGCGCCCCGGCGAACTGCGCGTGGCGGTGTGGCCCGAGCATCCGGCGCTGCGCACCGACCCGGAAATCCGGGCCGCCCTCGACGATCTCGCCGAGGCGCTGGCCGGCCTCGGCGTGCGGGTGCAGCGCAAGATACGGCCGCCGCGCCCGCTGTACGAGATCCACCAGACTTACGCACGGCTGCTGCTCGCGGTCCTGGCCCAGAGCTTCCCGGAACCGGTTTTCCGGCGGCTGGGGCGGATCGCTCGCCGTGCGGCGCCCGAGGACCGCCGCCCGGCGGTCGAATTGGGCCGCGCCGTGACGCTCAGCTACCGGGAATGGCAGGACCTCGAGGAGCAGCGCGCCCGGATCACCGCCGGATGGGCTTCGGTGTTCGCCGAGGTGGACGCCGTGCTGACGCCCGCGGCGCCGCTGACCGCCTTCCCCCACCAGACGGCGGGAACCCCGCTTTCCCGGGAACTCGAGGTCAACGGCCGGAAGGCGCCGTACCTGGCCCAGATGGCCTGGGCGACCCCGGCGAGCCTGTCCGGCCTGCCCGCGACGACCGTGCCGCTCGGCCGCAGCGCCGCCGGGCTCCCGTTCGGGGTGCAGGTGATCGCGCCGCGGTGGCACGACCGCACGGGGCTCGCGGTGGCCCGGATCGTGGAGCGGGTGACCGGCGGATTCGAGGCGCCGCCGGGCTACTGACCGGGAGCTGCCGGACCGATATGCGCCCGCCCGGGGACTACTGGTCGAGCTGCGCCGACAGCTTCTTCGGCGCCAGCAGCCGGTAGGCGTCGGTGAGCATGGTGCGCACCTCGGCCCAGTCGACCTTGCCCGCTTCCAGGTCGAGGGCCACCCAGCCGCGGGAGCCGAGGTAGGCGGGCGCGTAGAACCGCTCCCCCTCCTGCTCGATCAGCTCGGCCTGCGCGCCCGGCGCGGCTTTGCACGCGATCGCGATCTTGCCGTCGCCGTGGTGGTCGTCGAGGAAATACGCGAAGTTCTTCCCGCGCACCGAGAACGCGACATGCTGCTCGCCCTTGCTCAGCACTTCCGGCAGCGCTTCGGCGAGTTCTGTCACGCGTGCCCTTTTCGCGGTCGCGGAGTCCGGTCGGCCCATGCCGCGAGCCTAACGGTCAGCGCGGCCGGCGGCAGTCGTCGGCCGCCGCGACGATGGCGAACCGGGTTGCCAGCGACGCCGCGCGCAGACAGTGCTGGGCGGCGCGCAGGCATTCCGCCCGTGCCGGACCCGCCGCGATCCGCGCGTCGGCGAGAAGCTGAGCGGCCTGGATCGCGGCCAGCAGCGCGTCGTCCGCACCGCTGTTCCCGGCGCCGCGGGCCGCCGATTCGGCGAGCGCTGCCAAGTCGCCGCGCAGCCGCCCGGCCGCGGATCCGTTGTGGACAGTGGTGGTTTGCGCGCCCGCCGGAACCCGATCCATACTCGTTGCTCACCCCGCGTAAGAGATCGACCAGAACTTCGACGGTCACCAGCATTCAGATGCTTTCCCTTATCGCGCAAGGAAGACAATGGAACACGAAAGTCAGTTCGGGCCGCTTCGCGGGCTCCGGGTGCTCGAGACCGCGACCGGAGTGGCCGGCCCCTACGCGGGCAGGCTGCTGGCCATGCTCGGCGCGACGGTCGCCAAGGTCGAACCCGAGGGCGGGGACCCGGCGCGGCGGCTTTCGGCCGACGGGGAGCCGCAGCGGGACCCGAGCCCGGTTTTCGTCCACCTCAATGCCGGGAAGCGGCTGCTCTCCCCGGACGCGGCCGCGGTCCCGGAACTGCTGGAATGGGCCGACGTCGTGCTCAGCGACCGGGTTCGCGGCGAGTTCGGGCCGTGGGAACTGCGCGCGGGCGTCGCCGAGCCGCCGCTGCTGGTTTCGGTGACCGCCTGGGGCCTCGATGCCGACAGCGCGGGCGAGCCGTCCGACGAGATGCTGGTGCAGGCGGCTTCCGGGCTGCTCGCCGCGACCTGTCACGAGGACGGCGGACCGGACCGGTTCCCCGGCTGGCAAACGCAGTATCTGGCCGGAACGTACGCCGCGGCGGCCGCGCTGGCCGGACGGCCCGGCGGTCACGCGGAGACGACCTGGCTGGCCGCAGCGGCCTCCGCGGTGGAATCGCAGGCCGCGGCCGCGCTGTACGCCGCGACTTCGGCCAACGCCGCCGATCCGGAGGAGGAACGGCGCCAGGCCGGGTTCCAGACCCGCACGTTCCCGTCCGGGGTGTTCCGCTGCGCCGACGGGTTCGTGGTGCCGGGCACCGTGCGCGGCGAGGACTGGAACCGCCAGTGCCTGCTCTACGACCGAGGCGACCTGCTGCGCGACGAACGCTTCGTGTGGGCGCGCCGGTGGGCCAACCGGGAGCTGCTGCGCGGCGAACTGGCCGGCTGGTACGCCGGGCGCACCCGGGGCGAGGTCTTCGACGCCGGACTGGCCGCGGGCTGGTCGGTGGGCAAGGTGCTCGACGCCGCCGACGCCCTCGACGACCCGCATCTGGCCGCTCGCGAGTTCCTCGGCGAGGTCCGCGGCGCCTCGGCGGGCCGCGCGATCGTCCGGCCGTGGCGGGATCCGGCCACGCCGGCACCCCGCTCGGCGCGGCTCTCCGAACCTGCCGGGGACAACGGATGGTTCCGCTCCGGCGCGGACCGCGACCGGCCGCCCCTGCTGCCCCGGCTGCCGGATCCGCACCGGCTGCGGGTCCTCGAACTGACCTGGGCCTGGGCCGGGCCGCTCGCCGGCCGGCTGCTGGGCGCGCTGGGCGCGGACGTGGTGCGGGTCGAGTCCGGACGGCATCCCGACGGCTGGCGCACCCGGTTCCGCTTCGCCGAGACCGGGGCCCCGCTGCCCGAGGGCGCCGCCTCGGACGAGTACACCTGGGACGCCGCGGCCCAGTTCAACAGCGTGAACCGCAACAAGCGCGCGGTGTCGCTGGATCTGTCGGCACCGGACGGGAACCGGGTCTTCCGCGAGCTGGTGGACGCCGCGGACGTGCTGGTGGTGAACATGAACCACCGCGTGCTCGAGGACCGGGGCGTCGCCGCGCACGTGCGCGCGCGGGTGGCCGAGGGGCTGGTGCTGGTGACCATGCCCGCGCTCGGCAGCAGCGGCCCGCACCGGGCGATGCCGGGCTTCGGCATGCTGACCGAGGCGATGGGCGGGTTCGCCGCCCGGTACGGACCGCCCTCCGCCGGTGCCGAGGTGAGCCCCACCTACTACCCGGACGCGGTGGCCGGCGCCCACGCGGCGGTCGCGGTGCTGTCCGGGCTGGCGGCGCGGGCAACGACCGGGCGGGGCCGCGAAATCGATCTGTCCCAGCAGGAAACGCTGTGGCTGCAGCTCGGCGAAGGCATCGTGCTGGCCTCCCGCGAAGGACGTTCGCCGCGCCGGATCGGCAACAGCGAACCGGACGTCCCGGCGGGCGTGCTGGCGACCTCGGACGGGTACGTGGCCTTCGTCGGCGGAGCTGCGGACGAGCGGTGGGCGGCGGAGCACGACAGCGAGACGGTGGTGGAGGCGTTGCGGCAGAAGGGTTTCCGCGCGGAACGGATGCGGTCGGTGCGGGAGCTGTTCGAAAACGGCGAGCTGCGCTGGGCCGAACGGGTCCGCCATCCGGTGACCGGGGAACGCGGATACCTCGGCATCCCCGTCGGCATGGACGGGAAAGGGCTGGCGACAGTCCGCCCGGCGCCGTGCTACGACCAGCACACCGACGAGGTGCTCACGGAATGGCTCGAGATGCCGCCGGAGGAACTGGCGGCGCTGCGCGCGGCCGAGGCGATCGGGACGGTGCCCCGGCAGCCGTACCGGGTGCGAAAGGCGCGCCGGGCCTCGTGAACTTCGCTGGCTGGGGGTCCCGGCCACGGCGGAGGGACCTCTCGGCTGGCATGAGCCGTGGCACGGGAATTCCCCTGCCACGGCTGGGAAACCTTCTTCAGCTGGCCTGCTCCCGCGACCAGGAGAACCGCCCCGCAGGACAATCGCGCGACCAGCCGTCCAGCTCCACCGTGAACGGCACCGGGCTCGACACCGCCAGCTCGGACCGGTCCAGCCGGACCTCCACCAGGCCGTGGGGCGTCGGAACCGCGCCGGCCACCCGGGCCAGCGCGCCCGGCCGCGGCGCGATCCTGGCCCGCGCGAACCCGGGCTCGGCGGGGCTGACGCCCAGCACGTACAACGGCAGGTCCCGGCTCGGAGTGCTCGACCAGCCGTGACAGTACGACCCGCCGCTCCACACCTCGCGCCACGTGCCGTCGCCGGCCAGCTCCGACCAGTCCCGGCACAGGGCGGCGATGTGGTCCGCTCCGCCGAGCAGGGCCACGGCGTCGTGCACGACGTAGCGGAAAAACGGCTGTGCGGCAACGACTTCCCGCTCCACGTCCCAGTCCGGCGCGGGCGGTCCCATCGCGGCCCGCAGCGGCATCAGGCCGAACGACCACGCGCGGCGCACCAGAGCGGTCCGGTCCAGCAGGAAGGCCAGTGCCCGGGCGCGGCGCGACGGCGGGATCAATCCGCCGACCGCGGCCGCGGCGGTGGCGTGCTCGCTCATCGCCGGCGCGACCCCGGCCGGCGTGAGCCAGTCGCGGTAGCCGCCCCGGTCCTCGTCCCAGTACTGCTCGAAGGCGGCGGCCAGTTCGTCGTGCCGCCCGCGCGCCCAGCGCGCCCGGCCCGCGTCGCCGAGCCATTCGGCCATCTCCGCGAAGTCCAGCAGCGCCCGGCCCCACAGCCCGTTCAGCACGCTGCTCGCGCCCCGGCCCTGGACGCTCGCCCAGTCCAGCAGGACCCACCCGGTCACGTCGGTCAGCAGTCCCCCGCGCGAGAACGGCTCGAACCAGCGCAGCACCCGCTCGGCGACCGGCAACAGCTCGGCGACCAGGCCGGCGTCGCCGGTCCACCGGTACAGGTTGTGCACCGAACGCACCCAATGCAGTGCCCAGTCCGGGATGTACACCCCGTCGCGGTGCTCGTAGTCGCCCGCGACCGCCATCGGCAGCATCCCGTCCGGGCGCGGCGACGCGGCCAGCCGGGGATGCCACCGCGCGAGCCGCCAGTCCGGATTGGCCAGCAGGTCCACCGACTGGTGCACCACCGAATCGCCGGTCCACGCCCGCTGTTCGCGAGTGGGGCAGTCGATGTAGGCGTCCTGCGCGGTGAGGTCCACGGTGCGCAGCCCGGCCGCGTAGACGGCGTCGAGCACCGGGTCGTCGGATGCGAAGAACGGGCCCGGCGGACGCGGGCGGAGGCGTTCGACCACGGAAAGCCCGCGAACCGTCACCTCGCCCTCGCCGCGCAGCACCAGCAGCGCGAACCGGCCGCCGACCGGATCGGCCGAGCAGAACCGGTCGGACTTGCCGCGCGTGCGATAGCGCGCCGCGTACCCGTGCTGGAACGGACGCAGCCGCAGGCGCTCGTCGAGGTCCTCGGCGGGCCGCGCGTCGACCAGCACGCCGGGCGGCGCGTCCAGCTCGAAGACCAGGGTGCCCGCGACCACCTGGTCCCAGCCCGCGGTGAGCAGCACCGCGACGCCGGGTTCCAGCACGGTCGTGAAGGGCAGTTCGACCGGGACCGAGTCCGGACCGGCTTCGGCGTCCACGGCCGCGACGAGATCGGCCGGTCCGTGCTCGCCGCCGGGATCCGGGCCGCGGCGCTCGCGCAGCCACCGGACCGGACGCTCGACCGGTTCGCCGGGCGGCGCCGGGTTCTCCAGCAGCGGGCCGTACGGATCGGCGGGCGGCGTGGACCGGGCCGTGCCGCCGAGGTGCAGGGTGGTGAGCACGCGGGCGGGCACCCAGCCGGTGTCGTCGAAGCCCGGTTCGAGCCAGGCCGGATCCCACAGCGCGCCGTCGAGCACTTCCGGCACCGCGTGCCCGACCCCGGACGGCTTCTGCGGCGTCCACGCCGGACTCGTCTGGTGGCGCCAGCTGCGATCGGTGCCGAGCACCCCGGACGGCAGCTCGAGCTCGGCGAGCAGCACGCCGGCGCCGTGGCTGAAGGTGGGCGTGACCGGTCGCCACCACGCGTTCGCTTCGCCGTAAAAGCGCACCAGAACGCAGATCGCGTTGTCCCCCGGCACCAGCCACCGCGCGACGTCGACGACGTCGTAGAGCAGCCGTCCGGCCGCACCGCGACCCGGACCGCGCGCCGCCTCGTGCCCGTTGACCCACACCGTGTACCGGGAGTCCGCGGTGATCCGGAGCGGGGCGGCGGCGGGCACGAGGTCAAGCGGGAAGATCCGCCGGAACTGCACCCGCCGGTCGTGCGCGGCGGCGGGCACCACCGGCACGTCGGAGAACTCGCCGGTCTTGGCGATCCGGCCGTCGGCGCACCAGATCCACTGGCCGGTCCACTCGCGGCTCACCCGGCCACCGGCTCGCGCGCCGCGAGGTCCCGCAGCTCCCGCCGCGACAGCTTCCCGGTCCCGGTCACCGGCAGCTCGTCCACGAGGAACAACCGGCGCGGACGGCGATCGTCGGCGAGCCGGCCGCGCAGCCAGTCGCGCACCTCGGCCAGCTCCAGCCGCCGTCCGCTGCGCACCGCGGCCGCGACCACCTCGCCCCAGCGCGGATCGGGCAGGCCGAACACCGCGCACGCCTCGACGTCGGGATGCCCGGCCAGCACTTCCTCCACATCGGACGGAAAGACGTTCACGCCGCCGGTGATGATCAAGTCGTCGTCGCGGCCGCCGAGGTGCACGTAGCCGTCTTCGTCGACGAACCCGACGTCGCCCACGCTCCCCCAGTCGCCGTCGCGACCGGCGGGTGCTTGGCCGGGACCGGACACGTAGCCGTCGAACGCCAGCGGCGTGAGCGCGCGAAGCGTCCCGGACTCGCCCGGGGGCAGCCGCCGGGCGCCGCGGAACGCCGCGATCCGCACCCCGTCGAAGGGCCGTCCGCACGAACCGGGGCGAGCCAGGAACTCCTCGGCGGGCAACGCGCACATCGGGCCCAGTTCGGTGCAGCCGTAGCACTCGACGAATCCCTCGCCGAAGACGTCCAGCGCGGCTCGTTTGAGCCGGTCCGGGAACGGCTCGCCGGACACCACGACGTGGGTCAGCGGCGGGCGCGGCCCGGGCCGGTCGCGGGCGAAGGCCACCAGCCGCGCCAGCTGGGTCGGGGTGAGGAACCCGGTGTCGCACCGGTGCTCGACCGCGAAGTCCAGCCAGGCCCGCTCGTCGAACCGGGGCAGCAGGAAGACGGTTCCGCCGAGCGACAGGGTCATCAGCGCACAGGTCCACGGACCTGAGTGGTACAGCGGCCCGCCGACGAGGAACCGCGAGGACGGCCCGAGCCGGAACCCGCGGGCGATCGCGTCCGACAGCCGCCGATCGCCCCGGGTGCGCAGCGCCGCCTTCGGGCTGCCGGTGGTCCCGGATGTGAACAGCAGCGACGCGCCCGCGCCCAGCCGTCCGCTGTCCGCGGGCGCGAGCGGAAGATCGGCGTCGTGTGCGACGGCACCCGGATCGTCCGCGTCGAGCACGTTTTCCTTGCCGTGCAACAGCTCCAGCAGCTCCCGGGCAGCGCCGCTGGCCACCACCACCGCGGGCTGGGCGACCGCGAGCCGCCCGGCGAGTTCGCCCGGGGTGGAGCGGCCGCCGAGCGCGACGGCTTGCGCGCCGACCCGCCGGGCCGCGAGCGCGACCGTCAGCACCTCCGGCCGGTTGGGCAGCAGCCAGGCCACCCGGCCCGCCGGGCCGGCGCCGCGCGACCGCAGCAGCCCGGCCCAGCGCGTCACCTCCTGTTCGAGCTCCTCGCGGCTGATCGATCCGCTTTCGGTGACAATCGCCGCCGTCCCGCTCATCCGGCCGCTCCGCGCGGCTTGCGCGACCACGACTCCGGGACCGCGTCGGTCGAGTACAGGGTGCCCGCCGACCACACGTGCCGCGTGCCGTGCCATCGCATCGCCGAGGCCGCGTCGGGGAAGAACCCCCGGCCCGGATGGTTGGCGCTGGTGTTGCACAGCACCGGGATCCCCGTCCGCGCCTCATAGGCGGTCAGAAGCCGTTCGAGCAACGGGTTGTCCGCGCCGACCGTTTCCAGCCGCGCGCTGCCGTCGAGGTGCACCACCGCCGGGATCTTGCCCTGCCATTCCGGGCGGACGAAGTGGTCGAACAGCATGTACGGGTCCCGGGTGCCGGGGGAAAACACCTCCGGAGCCCGGTTTTCCAGGCAGACCGGGGCCACCGGCCGGTACCACTCGCGGCCCTTGATCGCGTTCAGCCGGTCCCGCGTCGCCTCGTCCCCGGCCGGCGCGATGATGCTGCGGTGCCCCAGCGCGCGCGGACCGAGCTCGGCGGGCCCGTCGACGATCACGACCGGTTCGCCCGCTTCGGCCAGCAGCGCCGCCAGGTCCTCCACCGAGGCCGGCTTCGCGGTCCAGCCCGGTTCGGCCGCGGCGGTTTCGCGCACCGGCGGGCCAGAGAACACCGACCAGTCCAGCCAGGACGTCCCGGTGCGGCGCACCATTTCCGTGCACGCCGCGCCGATGGCCGAACCCGCGTCGTTCGGGAACGGCGGCACCCACACCTCCGGCACCAGCCCGCTCGCCCGCAGCCCGGAGTTCCACTTGATGTTGAGCGCGCAGCCGCCGGACAGGCACAACGGCAGCCCGGCCAGCTCCGGCCGGGCGCGCAGCACCTCGCCGAGACCGTCCCGCAGCCGGCGGAACAGGTGTTCCTGGAAGGAATTCAGGATCGACGCGTCCGACAGCCCGAGCTTCGCGACGCCGCTGAGCACCCGCCTGCTCCACAGATACGCGCGGATCGCCCCGTCGATCTCGCCGACCTGAGCGTCGACTTCCGCCATCACCGCGACGGCTTCCTCCGAGGACGGGCCGAGCGCCGCGTACGCCATGGCTTTGCCCGAAACCGGGAGCAGCGCCTCGAGCCCCGGCCCCGGATCAGTGGCCCGGCGGGCGTCGTGGTCCACCCGGAACGGGCCGAAGTGCGACGCGAAAATCGGGTACAGCGCGCCGGAAACGCCGCACACCGGACCGAAGCACTCGAGCCGCGGTCCGACCGGGTCGAACCGGTACAGCACCGGCGGCACCCCGCCGTCCCACACCAGCATCAGCGCGGGCTTGCGCTCCCGCGCGAACGGGCTGGTGCAGTAGGAGGACATGACGTGGTCGGTGGTGTGGGTGAAGCTGCGGAACGGCACCGGCGCGCCGCCGACGAGCGGGCTCTGCCCGGTCACCCCGGTCAGCATCGCCGAACCCGCGCCCGGTTCGTCGTGGTACAGCGCGACTTCGACCGGCTCGACCGCGCCCTGCCCGTCGCGGATCTCCACCCAGCTCTCGCCCTCGCGGCCGCGCGCCCAGCCGTCGACCGCGAACACCGGCGCGCGCACGTCCTCGATCCCGTGCGCGCGCAACTGCCGCGCGATCTCCGCGGGCTCCGCGAACGGGCTGTGCCGCGGATTGTTGCCCAGCTTCTCGGCCTCGACCGAGACCAGCAGCCGGTTGCCCTCGATCACGGCGAAACCGCCGTCGTGGGTGAGCTTCAGCCCGCAGATGACCTCGTGCTCTGGCATGTCGTCCTCCGCCTTTCGCCGGCCGCGCCGCTCAGCCCGCGGCTTGGTGCTCGCGGATGATCGCCGCGCATTCGGTCACCGTCGGGTTCTCGAACAGCAGGAACAGGTCGATCACCTCGCCGTAGGTCTCGTTCAGCCGGTTGCAGATGTCCATCAGCTGGATCGAGTCGAGCCCGAGGTCGAAGAAGCTCTGGTCGGGCGCGACCTCGACCTCCGCCACCTCGCTCACGACCTTCGCCACCACCGGGGCGGGATCTCCCGCGCCGGCCACCTGCTCGCTCGGTCGAGTGGTCATGGTGTTTCTTCCCTCCTGCGGAATCCGCTCACATCATCCAGGGGTCCGGGACCGGGAGGCCGAACAGCGACCGGCCCACCCGGGTCTCGTGGTATTCGGAGAAATAGCCGTGGTGGCTGCCCGCGTTGATGTCGCGCCAGCAGCGCTGGATCGGCGATCGGTCGAACAGCGCGCTGCCGCCGGCCAGCTGGAACACGGTGTTCACGACGTCCACGCCGGTGCGGATCGCCTGGCCGGTCGCCAGCCGCACCGAGGCGCGGTCCGCCATCGTCGTCTCGTCCCCGGCGAGGGTGCGCTCCCACGCCGTGCCCAGCACGTCGCGCGCGTACGCCTCGGCCGAACGCAGTCCCGCTTCGGCCCTGGCATAGGCGATCTGCACCGACTGCTCCTCGGCCAGCGGACGGCTGCCGCGAGATTTGTTCGGGGCCAGCTCGCGGAATTCGTCGAGCGCGCGCCGCGCGATGCCCAGCGGGAACCCGGCGAACAGCACGCCCATCAGCGCGAAGAACGACCAGTTGAAGATCGCGCCCTCGTGCCGGGCGCGCTCGAAGATCGGGTTGGCGGTGTACTCCGGCGGCACCACGAGGTCGCTGACCGACACGTCGTTGCTCCCGGTGCCCTTCAGCCCGGCGACGTGCCAGGTGTCGAGAACGTCCACATCGGACGCGGGAACGAACACCAGCCGCCAGTCCGGCCGCCCCGGAGCCACGATCGCCGGTTTCCCGCCGTCCTGCACCATGACCCCGTTGGCGAACCAGGAAGCGTTGCGGGCCCCGGTGTTGAACGGCCAGCGCCCGTTGACCAGGAGGCCGCCGTCCGGGCGCGGCTCGGCCTTGCCCAGCGGAGCGAACACCGTGGCCACCGCGCGCGGGCGCGCGGCGAGGATGGTCCGCGCGACCTCGGGTTCCAGCCAGGCGACGAAAAACGTGGCGTTGAGGCTCAGCGCGGCGAAGCCGGCCGAACCGTCCGCGCGGGAGATCTCCCGGATCGTGTCCAGCACGGTCACCGGATCCATCTCGAGCCCGCCGAGGCTCTCCGGGAGCAGCAGGTCGAGCAGGCCGGCGTCGGAGATCGCGGCGAGCAGGTCCGGCGGGACGCGCCCGCCCTGCTCCCCCTCCAGCGCCCGATCGCTGATCTGCGGTGCCAATGCGGCTGCTGCGGCCAGGACCTCGGTCCTCGACCGGGCGCGCTCGACGGTCACGGTCATTCCGGTCCTCCAGTCAGAAGAAAGTGGTTGGCGTGCTTCGGAATTCGCGTCGCCGGACCCCCGGGAAGGAGTCTGGCCGCCCGGCCCGGCGACGGCAAGGGCGGTCAGGTCGGCGCCAGCGCGGCGGCCAGTTCGCCGAGCAGCTCGACGTTTTCCGGGCCGACGGCCACCCCAGGGTCCACAATGGACAGATGGACGCCGAGCGCGGCCAGTTCGCCGTAGCGCCGCGCCGCCTCGGCGACGGTGACCGTGCCCGGTTCCCCGGTCGCGGACAGCCTCGCCGTGCCATAGGTGGTCACGGTGATCTCCTCGAACGGCCTGCCCAATTCGGCGCAGTAGTCGCGCAGCATGCGCAGCTTCAGCCCGACCACCGCGGGATTCCCGTCCTCGTGCAGGCCGCACGCGTCTCCGTACCGGGCCACGAGCCGCAGGACGCGGCGCTCGTGCGCACCGCCGACGAGCACCGGCGGCGGGCGCGTGAACGACGGCGCGAACCAGGGCTCCGGCAGCCGGTAGTGCTTGCCCTCGAACGGTTCCGTCGACCCGGACAGCACCTGCCGGGTCAGCGCCAGGGTGTCCTCCAGCCGCTCGAACCGTTCGCTCCACGGGCCCAGCGGCAGGCCGAACGCGCGGTGTTCCTCCTCGTGCCACGGCGGGCCCAGCCCCAGCCACACCCGGCCGCCGGACAGCGCGTCGAGCGACGTGAGCGTTTTGAGCAGCAGCGCCGGATGCCGGTGGGTGACCGCGGTGGTCATGGTGCCCAGCCCGATCCGCTCGGTGGCCGCGGCGAGGAAGCTCAGCGCGGTGTAGGCCTCCAGGAACGGCTCGCCGGGATCGCCGAACATCGGGATCTGCCGGAAGTGGTCGTTGACCCAGATGCTCGACAGCCCGGCCCGTTCGGCGTCGCGGCCGATCCGCGCGAGCGCGGGCCCGGCCGCGCCCGGCGGCCAGCCGAAGCGCTGCAGCAGAAGTCCGATCCGCATCGCCGGGTCACCGCCTCCGCAGCAGGGTCGCGGTGCCCATCGACCCGCCGCAGCACATGGTCACCAGCGCGTGCTCGCCGTCGCGGCGCTCGAGTTCGCCCAGCGCGCAGGCGAGCAGCCGGGATCCGGTGGCGCCCATCGGATGCCCGAGCGCGATCGCGCCGCCGTTGACGTTCACCCGGTCCGGATCGGCCCCGGTGCGCTCCAGCCACGACAGCACCACCGCCGCGAAGGCCTCGTTCACCTCGACGACGTCCACATCGGACAGTTTCAGCCCGGTGCGGCGCAGGATCCGCTCGGTCGCCGTCACCGGGCCGTCCAGCAGGAAATACGGATCGGCCCCGACCACGACCTGGTCGGCGATCTCCGCCCGCGGCGCGAGTCCGTACCGGTCCGCCGCGGCCGGCGACATCCACAGCACCGCGGCCGCCCCGTCGGAGACCTGCGACGTGGTGCCCGCGGTGTGCCTGCCTCCGCGCACCGTCGGACGCAGGGAGGCCAGGCTTTCCCGCGTCGTCTCGCGCAGCCCTTCGTCCCGGCCGACCGTCGTGGAGCCGTCCGGCCCGGGAAGGGCCACCGGCACGATCTCGCGGTCGAACCGCCCGTCCGCCCAGGCTTTCGCCGCCCGCTGCTGGGAAAGCGCGCCGTAGGAGTCGAGATCCTCGCGCGAGAGCCCCTGTCGCTGAGCGATCCGCTCGGCCCCGCCGAACTGGAGCCCGGGCGGGTCGTCCCACGGGTAGTCGGCGGTCTGGTAGTCGGTGCGGCCGCCGGGGATGTTCGCCCCGGCGGGCACCCGGCTCATCGACTCGACCCCGCAGGCGATCCCGATCTCGATCGCCCCGCTGGAGATCAGCGCGGACACCAGATGGCTCGCCTGCTGCGACGAACCGCAGCTGACGTCCACTGTGGAGCACGCGACGCCGTAGTCGAGCCCGGTGGACAGCCACGCGTTGCGGGTCACGTTGAGCCCCTGCTCGCCGACCTGGGTGACGCATCCGCCGATGATCTGCTCGATCGCGCCCGGCGGCAGGCCGTTGCGGTCGAGCAGGGCCAGCAGGGCCTGGCGCAGCAGTTCCGCGGGCCGCAGCCCGCTCAGCGCGCCGCCGCGGCGGCCGATCGGCGTCCGCACGGCGTCGACCAGCACCGCGCCGCTTCGTTCTTCGGTCATCTCGGCTCCGCTCGCACCGGCTGTTCCAGAAATCCCCGCAGCACCACGCTGCGCGTGCGCTTCCCCGGTCCCGCCTGCTCGATCCACCGGGTCGCCCCGAGCACCGCCCGCAGCGCCTCCGCGATCTCCAGCCGCGCGAGGTGCGCGCCGAGGCAGAAGTGCGGTCCGGCGCCGAATCCGACGTGGTCGGTCGCGCCCCGGCCGGGCAGGAACCGGTCCGGTTCCGGGAACTTCGCTCCGTCGCGGTTGGCCGCGCCGAACACGACGAGAATGCGCTGCCCGGCCGGGATCCGGACGCCGGACAGCTCGGTTTCGACGGTGGTGCCGCGCCAGAGCGCCTGCACCGAGGTGTCGTAGCGGATCGCTTCGTCCACCGCGGTGTCGATGAGCTCCGGACGTTCGCGCAGCAGCTGCTGGACCTCCGGCTCGCGCAGCAGCACCGCCATCGCGTTGGTGAGCAGGTTGGTCGTCGTCTCGATCCCGGCGACCAGCAGGAACGCGCAGAACGCCAGCACCTCCTGCGAGCTGATGCCGCTGCGGCCGGCGCGGGCGATCGAGTCGAACAGCGTGCGCCCGTCGCCGCGGCGGCGGCGCAGCTGGTGGCTGAAGTAGCGGAACATGCCCATGCCCCGGCCGAGGTGCTCCTCGGTGCGGCCGACCTGGTCGAGGTCGCCGGTGATCACCCGCGACCAGTGCCGGAACTCGTCGTGCATCTCCTCCGGCACGCCGAGCAGTTCGGCGAGCACCAGCACCGGCAGCGGTTCCGCGACCAGGCCGAAGAAATCCCCGGTGCCCGCCCGGACGAGCGCGTCCGCCCGCTGTCGCGCGAACTCCCGCACCTTGTCCGCCAGCGACCGCACCGACGCCGGGGTGAACGCGGCCGCGACCGCGTGCCGGAACACCTGGTGCTCGGGCGGGTCGGTGGCGATCAGCACGCGCACCTTCGGCGCGCCGATCCGGTAGCCCACCCCCGTCGAAGCGCCGCCGCGCGCGGCGAACTCCGGGCTCATCCCGACCTTGGACGAGAAGGAGACCGGATCGCGCACGATCCGCAGCACGTCCGCGTACCGCGTCACCGCCCACACGTCGTAGTCGGGCAGGTGCAGCACCGGCGCCTCCTCGCGCAGCCGGGCGAACACCGGGTACGGGTCCTCGATCAGCGCGGGGTCGAACGGGTCGAAGACCGCCGGGGCACCGGAGAGCTGGCCGGGAGTGCTCATCCGCAGCCTCCCGCGGTGTCGGTGTCGTAGGCGCCGACCCGGGCCGCCGCCGGTTCCGGCGACGCGGGCGGCTGCGGGCCGGCCACGGCCAGCTCGGCGAGGAATCCGTCGAGCCGGTCGAGGCCCCAGAACCGGTGCCTGCCCACCCGGAAGTACGGGATGCCGAAGATGTCGTCCTCGAACGCCCGCTCCAGGCAGTCGACGCTCTCGCGGCGGATGTCCGCCGACTCCGGCGCGGACAGCAGCGGTTCCGGATCGAGCCCGGCGGCCTCGGCCACCTCCCGCAGCACCGGGCGTTCGCACACGTCGCGCCCGTGCTCCCAGCGCGCCTCGACGACCGCCTCGTAGAACCGCCGGGCCACGCCGAGCCGCCGGGCGCGCAGCCACGCGAGATGCGGCAGCTCCCACCACGGATCGTCGTCCACCGGCCAGGTCATCGACAGCCCGAGCCGCGCGGCCTGCCTGCGGGTGTCCTGCAGGATGTAGAGGTGCTTCGCCTTGCTCATCGGGGTGTAGGGGATCTCCGCGCCCCGGTCCGCCAGCGCCGCCGCGGTCTGCTCGTCCGGATCCCAGTACGGGACGAACTCCAGCACCTCGTCCGCGTCCGGAATCCTGCGGTACAGCTCGGTCAGCGCCATCCAGCTGAACGGGCTGCGGAACGAGAAGTGCACCCGCGGCGTCCGGCGGCGGGTCACCGCGGCGCTCCCGGGGCCAGCGCGGCGAGCGTGTCCGGGTCGAGCGTCGCCAGCGTGCCCGCCTCCGGCCCCCGGCTGATCGCGTAGCCGTGCAGGATGCTCGCGGTCGCCACCAGCCGCGGGGCCCCGCCCGCGCCGAGCGTCCAGCAGTCCATGACGCCGTCGAACGCGCGGTCCTTGACGAAATCCGTCACCGCGAACGTCGTGCGCACCGTCTCGCCCATGTGCGCGTCGCCGAGCAGCCGGACCCTGGCCCGAGACACGACCGGGATCCAGCCGCGCTCCGCGAGCAGCCGCGGCACGCCGAGACCGCGCTCGGCGAGGAACCGGTCGACCGTTTCCTCCAGCGCGGCCACGTAGGCGCCGTGCTGGACGCGGTCGGAGAACTGGCAGTGGAAATAGCGGGCGGTCCAGTCCCAGGAGAACGCCGCCGGGTCAGGTTCGGCCGGCCGGTCGCTTTCCGCGGCCGCCGGGCCGACGAGCGGCGCGAGCTCGTCCGGGCAGGCGCGGGCCTGCTCCTGTTCGCGGACCAGCGCGACGGTTGTCTTCCCGCGCAGCACCCGGTTCCCGGCCGTCTCGAAGACGATCCGGAACCGGCCCGGTCCGACTGCCTCGACCCGCGCGCGCACCTCGTCGTCGATCTCCAGCACCGCGGGCAGCTGCACCGAAGAATCCACAATGGACAGACCGAGCCCGTGGTCGTGGTAAAGCGCCTGCGGGCCGAGACCGCGTTCGCGGAACCAGCACAGCACCGCTTCCTCGGCCATCGCCATGAACTGCTTGAACCCGATCCAGGTGCGGATGTTCGCGCTCGCGTACCGGGGCCGCAGCGCGAACCCGGTCCGCTCGTCGGCCAGCGACGTCATGTCCGGCTTCCTCTCTCCCGTTCCGGCTCGGCGACCCGGTCGCGGGCGAATCCGTCCACGATCGCGGCCACCTCCGCGGCGCTGTGCAGATGGCAGAAATGGTCGAAGTGCGGCGCGCAGTGCAGCCGTCCCCGCGGCAGCGCACCGGAGAGCGCTTCGAGGTCCCGCAGGGAAAACCCGATGTCCCGCTCGCCGCCGAGCACCAGTGCCGGCGCCGTCGTCTGGGCCAGCGGCAGGTGCCCGCTGGCCACGTACTGCTCGAACACCGCGAGGAACCCGACCGGGCCGATCCGCTCGGCGGTCTTGGCGTGCATCTTCTCCAGCACCTCGCCGCACAGCCCGGCGGCGCGGGAGCCGAGCCGGGTCAGCAGGCCGCCGCGGATCTGCCGTTCGAAGGTCTCCCGGGACCGTTCCAGCGTCCGCCAGGTCACGGTCGCCTCCGCCCGCCGGTAGAACGGCATGGCCAGCACCGCGGCCGGGCACGGCCGTTCCGGCTCGCGCGAGAGCAGTTCCAGCAGTGCGTTGGCGCCGAAGGAATGCCCGGCCAGCACCGGGGCCGGGTCGTCGACGGTGTCGAGCGCGGCGGCGATCCAGTCCGAGGGCGAGCCTTCGAAGCGCCACCGGTAGTCGTTGCCCGCGCGCCACGGGAGATCGATGGAGAGCACCCGCCACCCCGGCAGCCGCTCGGCCACCGCGCTCCAGGTGCGCCAGTGGTCTTCCAGCCCGTGCGCGAAAACCAGCACCGGGCCGGTGCCCTCGTTCAGCGGATGCACCCTGGGTGCGTCGGGTTTCACCGGTCCCCCTTGGTTTCGACCACCGCGCAACGCCAGCCGTCGGCGTCGCTGCCCGCGACCACCCGCGCGGTCCGGTTCGCCGCCGCGGCGGCGGCCACCGCCAGCACACCCGCGGCCCCGTAGAACTGCCCGAACCGGACCGGCCGGGCCGGCTCGCACGACTCCGGATCGGCGTGGTCGTGCACCGGGTGCAGCACCAGCGCGCTGTCCTCGGCGGCGGGTTCGAGCACCACGCACGCCGCGCCCGCGCGCAGGTCCGCGCCGGCCAGCGCCGCCGCGGTCTCGTCCGCGGGCTCCGCGCCCACCACCACGACCCGGTCCGCGCGGCCCGCCGCCAGCAGCAGCTGCGCGAGGCGCATCGCGTCCAGTCCGGCGGGATGGCCCGAGCACACCATGAGGTTCGGGCCGCCGAAGCCGAACCGGATCGCGACCGTCGAGGCCAGCACGTTGCTCGACACGTTCGGCGCGTCCAGCGGGCTGACGTCGGACAGCGACCCGGCTCCGGCGGTGCGCGCCACCGCGCAGACCGTCTCGAGGCTGCCGAGGTTGGAACTCGCGACGACCGCGGTGCGCGGATCCGGCTCCGGCGGCGTCCAGCGCCCGGTCACCGGGGCGAGGCCCAGCGCCCGGTGCACCGCGCACAGGCCGAGCCGCTCGGCCGGCTGCTTGTACAGCAATCCCTTGCGCCCCAGCAGGTCCGCCGCCCGCTCCGGCGGGCACGCCGGACCCGGCGACCATCCGCCGGGCAGCGGCCCGGACTGCCCGGGCAGGTGCGCGCTCCACGCGCGGATCGCGACCGCCCGCATCAGGCCGCCCCGACCAGGGTGACGGCATTGACCCCGCCGAACCCGAACGCGTCCACCTGCGCCAGCCGCGGCCGGGCCCGCACCGGAGCCGACCGGACCAGCCGCACCCCGCCGCAGTCCGCGGCCGGGCGGTCGAGCCCGGCGACCGGCGGCACCCAGCCGGTGGCCAGGCAGCGCAGCGCCACGTCCAGGCTCATCAGCGCGGACGCGCCCGAGGTATGCCCGGTCGCGCCCTTGATCGCGGTCACCAGCGGACCGTTTTCGCCGAGGTGCTCGCGCAGCACCCGCGCCTCCACCCGGTCGTTCAGCTCGGTGCCGGTCCCGTGCGCGAGCACGAGATCCACCTCCTCGCCCTTGCGGCCGGAGCGGTCCAGCGCCTCGCGCATCGCCCTGGCGATGCCGCCGGCGTCCGGCGCGGTCTCGTGCGCGGCGTCGCAGGACATCCCGGTGGCCAGCAACCGCCCCAGCGGAGCCGCCGCCGCGCCGTCGGGCACCACGACCGCGGCCGCCGCGCCCTCGCCGAGCAGCACGCCGGTGCGGTCCGCGTCGAACGGGCGGATCCGCTCGGTGCGATCCGGCGCGACCCGCCCGATCATCGCCAGCATCGACACGGTGAGCGAGTCCGCCCCGGCCACCACCACCGCGGGCGCGGCGCCGCTGTCGACCAGGTCCTGCGCCAGCGCGAGCAGGTGCCCCGTCGCCGAACAGGCGTTGCACACCGTCACCACCGGCCCGAGCCGATCGTCGGTTTCGCGCAGCACACCGGTGAAATGCAGGTCTTCGACAGTCATCCCGGCCGCGCCCGCCGACCACTTCTCGGCCGCGCCCAGCTCCCGGAGCCCGGTGCCCGCCAGCACCGGGACCGAACCCCGCGGCACCCGCGGATCGGCTTGGCGCAAGGCCTCCACGACACAGGCGGCCAGCCAGGTGCCCGCTCTCCGGTGCGAAGTCTCCTCGTCGATTTCGTACGCGGCGCCGACGTTGACCAGATCCGGATCGACGTACCGCAGCGGGGCGGCTCCGCCGCGCCCGGCCAGCAGCGCGGCGAACGTGGCCGGGCCGTCGCCGAGGCAGCTGCGCACCGCGCTAGCCGCGATCGTCGCCACGGCTCCACCCCCTCACCACGGCGGCCGCGACCGCGCCGGCCGGGCTGCTCGCCACCAGCAACGCGATCTGGCCGTCGCGCGCGGGCTCGGCCCGGTGCCGGGCGAGGATCAGCGCCAGCTCGACCGCGGGCGTCGCGGACGGGGAGTTCCCGGCCAGCTCGCCCGCGGCCAGATGCTCCGCGCCCTCGACGCCGAGCAGGCCCTCCAGTTCGGTCCGCGCCCGCCAGCCGGCCACCTCGTCCGCGCCGGAGGCCGAAGCGACCGTCCGGACCGACTCAGCTCCGACCCGGGCCTGCTCCAGTGCGCGCCGCGCGCAGTCGGCCAGCGCGTACACCCGGTCCTCCCCGCTCGGGCAGAACCCGGCCGCGGTCGCCAGGATCTCCGCGTCCGGCCGGTGCCCGAGCGACTCGGCCGGCCGCAGCACGAACACCGCGGCGCCTTCGCCGGGCGCACCGGCCCCGCCCAGCCCGGCCCACAGCCACGCCGAGTGGGGAGTGAATTCTTCGACCGCGCCGGCCAGCAGGACGTCCGCCTGCCCGGTGCGGAAAACGTTGGCGCTGTAGCGAAGCGAGGACAGCAGCGCGACCGGTCCGCCCGCGACCGTCGCGTTGACCCCGCGCAGCCCGAAGCGGATCGCCGCCTGCCCGGCCGCGCCGTTCAGCACGGTGTTGGGAAACAGCGCCGGATTGACCAGATAAGGCGGATCCTCGGTGAACGTCTCCGCCGCGTAGTCGACCGCCGCCTGCGCGCTGCCGACCGTGGTGCCCAGCACCAGCCCGGTCCGGTGCCCGTCCTCGCCGATGTCCAGGCCGGCGTCCTCGATCGCGCGCCCGCAGGCGACCACCGCCAGCCCGGTGCGGCGGTCGAAGAACCCGGTCCCGCGCCGGCCCAGCTCGGCCCGCGCGCTGAATTCCGGAAGATGGTGCGCGGTCCCGGTGGGCAGGGTGACCTCTGGCCACTCCACCGCGCGGGCGGTGGACCGGCCCGCCGCGACCGCGCCCGCCAATTCCGCCGCGGTGGCCCCGGCCGGGCTCACCACGCCGAACCCGGTGATCGCCAGCACGCCCATCAGACCGCCCCCAGCATCACGATCGCGTTGTTCCCGCCGAAGGCGAAACCGTTGTTCTGCGCCACTTGCACGTCCGCCGCGCGCGCTTTGTTGGGCACCGGATCGAGCCAGGCCATCTCCGGGTCCCGGCTGCGCCAGTTCGCCGTCGGCGGCAGGAATCCCCGCGACAGCGCCAGCGCCGAAGCGATCGCGCCGAAGCCGCTCGCGGCGCCCATGGCGTGCCCGAGCATCGATTTGATCGAGCTGACCGGCGGCACCGCGCCGCCGAACGTTTCGTACAGCGCCGCCGCTTCGGTCGCGTCGTTCGCCGGAGTCCCGGTGCCGTGCGCGCACACGTAGTCGACGTCGTCGGGCCGGACCCCGGAGTTGGCGTGCGCCAGCCGCATGCACCTCGCGATCGACGCGGCGTCCGGAGCCACCATGTGCGTCGCGTCGCAGTTGGTCGCGTAGCCGAGCACCTCCGCGTACGGCGAGGCGCCGCGGGCCCGCACGAAATCCTCGCTCTCCAGCACCAGCATCGCGCCGCCCTCCGCGGTGACCATGCCCGACCGGTCCCGGTCGAACGGCGCGCACGCCTCGTCGGCGACCGCGCCGAGCCGCAGGAAGCCCGCGTGCGCCCATCGGCACACCGAGTCCGCGCCGCCGCTCACCACGACGTCGGCTTCGCCTTGGCGGATCAGGTCGTAGGCGTAGCCGAGCGCGTAGTTGCTCGCCGAGCACGCCGTCGCCAGAGTGATCGATTCGCCGGTCACCGCCAGCTCCTCGCTCGCCGCTGCGGCGAGCCGGTCGGCGGGCAGCTGCTCGAACACCTCCGGCGGCACCGCCGGGAACCCGCCCTCGGCCAGCGCCCGGCCGAACTCCTCGGTGATCTTGGCCTCGCCGCTGGTGGTGCCGACGACGACCGCCACCCGGTGCGGCTGCGCCTGGTCCGTCGAGAGGCCCGCGTCGCGCACCGCCAGCCGCGCGCCGGCGGCGGCGAACACGCTGCTGCGGCCCCACGCCTTGACGTCGAGCCGGCGCAGCACCGTCTCCGGCCGGAACGCCTTCACCTCGCCCGCCAGCACCTTCGGGAAACCCGCGGTGTCGAAGGACGTGATCGGCGAAATGCCGCTGTGCCCGCTGCGCAGGCCGCTCTCGAACGCGGCCGAACCGACCCCGATGCTCGAGATCGGGCCGAGTCCGGTGATGAATACCCGGTTCATGGGCCTCCTGCCCGCCGTCGGCGCGCGTTCGCGCGCAGTGCCCGTCACTGCCTCACGCGGTCACCGGCTGCCATCCGGCGTGGCGGGCCGTCACCTCGTAGACCGTCTTCAGGTTCCGCATCTCCGCGAGTTCCTTCTGCGGGATCTCGATCCGGTACTTCTTCTCGATCCGCGCGAGCATCTCGATCGCGCGCAGCGAGTCCGCCTCGTAGTCGGCCTGGAAGTCGCCCTCGTCGGTGAGCTCCTCGGTCTCCACCTCCAGGACCTCCGCGACCACGTCGCGCAGTTCCTCCAGCCGTTCGTTCGCCGTGCTCATCCCTGTCTCACCTTTCTTCCCGCCCTGGCGGGCCGTCCTCGGCGTCCGTTCCGGGCGCCGCGCGGGCGACGGCGATCAGCGACCCGAAGGTCGCGACCGGCTCCGCGCCCGCTCTCGTCCGGCCCGACACCATCGCCGAACCGTCCGACGCGTGTTCCAGTTCCAGTTCGTGGGTGAGGGTGGTCCCGGGCGGCACCCGCCCGGTGAAAACGCAGTCGCGGGCGGCGGCGAACATCGGGAGCCTCCCGTCGCCCGCCCGGCCGTGCAGCCACAGCACCGCGGCCGTCTGGCCGAACGACTCGACCACCAACGATTCCGGGTAACCGCATCCGGCGTCCGCTTCGCGGAAGCAGTATTCGGTGCCGCTGACCGCTTTCGTCGCGACCGCCGACCGGCCGTCCGCGGCGATCCAGATCCGGTCCACCAGCACCATTGCCCGCCCGTGCGGCAGCAGCGCGCTGATGTCGCCGAAGTCGAGGCACACGCCGCCGGTCACGATCGCCTGCCGAAAACCGCTTCGACGGTGGCGGTGCGCGGTCCCTCGGCGAGCCGGCAGCTCGCGGACGCCTTCAGCCGTCCCGATTCTTCCCGCGACACCAGCACTTCCAGCTCGATCCGGTCGTGCTCGCGCACCGGGCGCGTGAACCGGGCCGAGGTCAGTTCCAGCAGTTCCGTCCCGGCGCCGGCCGCCGCGCGCACCGCGTGCCCCACCGCTTCCAGCACGAACACCCCGGGCAGAATCGTGCCGCCGGGGAAATGCGCTTCCAGATAAGGGTTCCCGGCGGGCACGACGACCGCGGACGCGGTCACCCGGACCGGGTCGCCCGGCACGACCGCGACCTCGCGCAGCTGCGGCCACGCGCTCGCCGGCGCGCTCCGCTCGCTCACAGCACCATCCCCCCGTCGACCGGGAACACCCCGCCGGTGATGTAGCCCGCCTCTTCCGAGAGCAGGAAGGACACCAGCGGGGCCACGTCGCCGGGAGAACCGAAGCGCCGCAACGGAATCGCCTGTTTCGCCCGCTCGCGCGCTTTCGCCCCGAGCGCGGCGGTCATGTCGGTTTCGATGAACCCGGGGGCCACCACGTTCGCCCGGCCGCCGTAGGGCGCGATCTCCTTGGCGATCGATTTGGTCATGCCGATGATCCCGGCCTTCGCCGCGGCGTAGTTCGACTGGCCCGCGTGGCCGTACACGCCCGCCGCGGACGAGATCGCCACGATCGCGCCGCCGCGCCGTTTGACGATCCGGAACGCCATCGCCCGGCAGAAATTCCAGGCCCCGGTGAGGTTGACGGCGACGACCTCGGCGAAGTCCGCCGGGGACATCAGCGGGCTCATCGCGTCCCGGGTGATCCCCGCGTTCGTGACGAGCGCGTCGATCGGCCCGAGCTTTTCCTCCGCGGCGGCGAAGAACGCGTCCGCCGCGTCCGCGTCGGCGACGTCGCACGGTTCGAAGAACGCCCGCCGGCCGCACCGGGTCACCTCGGCCTCGACGGCGGCGGCTTCCTCGCTCCCGGTGCGGAAGCACCCCGCGACGTCGTGCCCCTGCCCGGCCAGGTGCACCGCGATCGCGCGCCCGATGCCCCGGGAAGCCCCGGTGACCAGCATTCGACCCATTGCGCACTCACATTCCCCGGAATTGTTCGCGACAAGTGTTTCTGCGGCTTTCAGCCGGCGATCGCCGATGCTTCGACTCTACCCTCGAAAACCGAGAATCCGGACGGAAGCAGTTGCACGGTTCCGGGCGAAATCCCCGCTGCCGCAACGAGTTCCCGCATCCGCGCGGCGTTGCGCTGCCGCCCGGCGAACAGCACCAGCATCTTCAGGTCCGCGGCCGCGCCGTCGCCGCCCATGTCCTCGTCCGGAATGCGTTCGACGACGAGAATCCGCGCGCCCGGACGCGCGGCGGCCGCGCACGCGCGCAGAATCCGTTCCGCGGTCCGGTCGTCCCAGTCGTGCAGAATGTCCACCAGCAGGTACACCGCGCCGCCCGCCGGTACGCCGTCGAGGAAGCTGCCCTCCACCAGCCGGCACCGCGACGCGACCCCGGCGGCGTCGACGGTCCGCCGCGCGGCGCGCACCGGGCCGGGCTGGTCGAACAGGCAGCCCCGCAGGTCCGGATGGGCCCGCAGGATCGCCGCCAGCGTCTGCCCGCTGCCCCCGCCGACGTCGACCACCTCGCCGCCGCCGGAGAAATCCGCGTGCGCGGCGAGGTCGCCCGCCACCGCGGCCGCCTTGCCCGCCATCAGCCGGTCGAACGAGTCCGACAAGGTCTCGTCCGCGCCGAGATCCGCCCAGAACGAGCGGCCGAACACCGCGTCGTAGCCCGGTTCCCCGGTGCGCACCGCGTGCAGCAGCCCGGTCAGCGCGAGGTCCATCCGCCCGCCCGCCGTGTCGAGGTCGAGCCAGCCGGCCAGCCCGGCCGGATGGTCCTTGCGCAGCAGCCGTCCCGCGGGCGTCACCCGGTAGCCGCCGTCCTCGGCCCGGCACACGTTCAGCTGCGCCAGGTAGCGCAGCAGGCGGCCGAGCGCGTCCGCGTCGCAGCCCGCCGCGGCGGCCAGTTCCTCCACATCGGACAGTCCGGATTCCATCAGGTCGGCGAGCCCGAGCGTCGCGGCCACCCGCAACGCGATCGGGGGCAGCATCTCCAGCCGCTGCGAGATCTGCGCCCGGCGCGGCGGGCCGGTCACGGCGCGGCCGGCACCGGCGCGTCCGGCCGGTGGTAGAGCCGGTCGCGACACCACACGTACCGGGTCCCGCCCCAGCGCATCGCCGACGCCGCGTCCGGGAAAAAGCCGCTGCCGGGATGGTTGGCGCTGGTGTTGCACAGCACCGGAACCCCGCTCAGCGCGTGATAGGCGGTGAGCAACCGGTGCAGCAACGGGTGTTCCGGCGAGACCGTCTGGAGCCGCGCGCTGTTGTCCGAGTGCACCACGGCGGCCACCCGCTCTTGCCACTGCGCCCGGACCTGGTGCTCGAACAGCATGTACGGATCCGGAACCCCGGGGTCGAAGATCTCCGGCGCGTGCTCTTCGAGGCAGATCGGCGCGACCGGCCGGTAAGACTCCCGCAGCTTGATTTCGTTGAGCCGGTCGCGCACCGCCGCGGGCGCGGCGGGGGCCACGATGCTGCGGTGGCCGAGCGCACGCGGGCCGAGCTCGGCGCGTCCGCTGACGAGCACCACCGGCTCGCCGACCTGGTGCAGCAGCCGGGCGACGTCCTCGATCGGGCACTCGCGCTCCAGCCACCCCGGTTCGGGTCCGGACACCGGCCCGGCGTCCGGACCGGAGAACACCGACCACCGCACCGCCGGATTCCCGGTGGTGCGCACGATTTCCGCGCACGCGGTACCGATGGCCGAACCCGCGTCGTTGGGGAACGGCGGCACCCACACCGCGGAGAAGACGCCGCTCTCCCGCAGCTGCGCGTTCCACTTGATGTTCAGCGCGCAGCCGCCGGACAGGCACAGCGGCAGGCCGTCGGCGACCATGCGCGCGACGGGGCCGTCGCGCAATCCGCGCAGCAGCAGGCGGAAAAGGTGTTCCTGGAAGGAAGCCAGCACCGCCGCGTCCGACAAGCCGAGCGGGGCCAGCGCCGCGCGTACCCGGTGGCTCCAGACGAACGCGCCGGCGACCCCGATCTGCCCGGCCTTCCGGGTGTGCTCGATCATCAGCTCGACCGCGCGCTCGTCCGGCTCCGCCAGCGCCGCGTAGGCCATCGCCTTGCCGGAAACCGGCAGCAGCGCCTCCAGCTGGGCGAAATCGCCGAAGTCGCCCTTGTCCCGGCGTTGTTTCCCGGAAACCTTGAAGGGGTCGAACAACGACGCGAAGATCGGGTACAGCGAGCCGGCGACCGGCAGCACCGCACCGTAGGAGCGCAGAGACGCGGATTCCGGATCGAAGCGGAAAACGGTGGCGGGCATTCCGCCGTCCCAGACCAGCACCAGCGCGGGCTCGCCGGTTTTCGCGAACGGGCTGGTGCAGTAGCTCGCCATCGCGTGCCCGGTGGCGTGGGTGTAGCTGGAGTACTCGAAGGTTTTCTCCCCGATCGGCAGCCCGCTGCCCGCGGTGCGCACGAGCGCGTCCAGCGGCTGTTCCGGGGAGCCCAGCACGCTGTAGCCGGCGACGTCGAGCAGGTGCGGGCCGTCGTTCAACACCTCCACGGCGTTGCGGCCGTCGCCCGACTGCACCCACCCGTCGACCGCGACCCAGTCGAGGTCGCGTGCTTCGAGCCCGTGCGCGGCCAGCAGCGCGATCACGTCGGACATGTCCGCCAGCCGCGAATGCCGGGCCCGGTTCTCGAGCTTCTCGGCCTCGACCGAGAACACCAGGCGGTCGCCCTCGAACACGGCGAGGGCTCCGTCGTGGGTGGCCTTCAGGCCGCAGACGATCTCCTGCCCGGCCATCGCGGGCTCACTCCGCCGGCGCGGGCTCGGCGGGAACCCCGGACCCGGCTTTGCCGAGCTGGCTCAGCACGTAGTCCTCGATGTCCCGCGCCGTCTTGATCGCCTGCACGCTGGTCTCGTCGATGGGCGGCAGGTCGAATTCGTCCTCGAGGGCGAAGGCGAGCTCGAGCAGCGCCAGCGAGTGGTACTCGAGCTCTTCGACCAGCAGCGGGTCGGTGGATGTCTCTTCCGGCGAGCCCGGAGCCAGTTCGAGGACGATCTCCCGGATCTGGCTGCGGACCTCCGCTTCGGTTCGCGTCGTCACACGGTGATCCTACGAACCTCCGGCGTCAGCGAAAACCTCTGTGCATCAACACTTTTCGCGCGGATCGGCCAGCGCGGCCGCGCCGATGAACGCGCGCGCCTCGCCCGGCGAGAACGGCTGCATGAACCCGCCCGCGCGGGCGTCGCGGTAGAGCCGGGAAAGCGGGTCGCCGGACCGGTAGGAGCGGCCGCCGACCACCGCCATGGCGAGGTCCGCGGCGTCCACCGCGGCGCGGTTGAGGATCAGTTTGGCGCACTGGAACTCCGCCATCAGCTGCTCGGCCTCGCCGTCCCCGAGCGGCCCGGCCAGGTTCTCGTCCAGCAACTGCCCGGTGCGCGACAACGCCGACCGGGCCCCGGTCAGCAGCAGCCGCAGTTCCGCGAGCTGCTCGGCCGACCCCGGCCGCGCCCTGGCGCGCACCGCCTGCCGGGCCCGTTCGGCGGCGGCTTCGGCGATCCCGAGATACGCGCCCAGCATCGGGTAATTCACCGCGAGGACGCCGATCCACTCCTCGGCCGAGGCGACTCCGAGCCTGCCGCGCACCCGCACCGCGTCCGCCGGGACCAGGCAGCCGTCGAACACCACGTCGTGGCTTCCGGTGCCGCGCATGCCCAGTGCGTCCCAGGTCCGCTCGACGCGCAGTCCCGGCGTGTCCCGGCGGATCATCGCGGTGCCCGCGCGCGGTTCGCCGTCCGAGCCGGGCACGCGCAGGAAAACCGTGAACACGTCGGCGACTTCCGCGTTGGTGGCGAAGGACTTCCGCCCGGTCACCCGGTAACCCTCCGGGCCGGGAACCGCCTCGGTCGCCGGGGCGAACAGGCTCGCGCCCGGCTCGGTGCCCGCGTGCGAAAGCACCACCCGGCACCGGCCGAGCAGCATCAGCAGACCGCGCAGGCCGCGCTGGTGCGCCGGGTCGAGGCCGGGGGTGTCCGCGCTGCGCGCGAGGAGCAGCGCCGCTCCGAGATGCATGTTCGCCGACAGCGCGGTGGCCGGGCAGCCGCGCGCCAGCCGCGACACCGCCACCGCGAGGTCGTGCAGCGACGTCACGCCTAGGCCGCCGAAACTCTCGGGCACGGTTCCGGCCAGGAACCGGCTCGCCCGCATGGCCTCGACGTTCTCGGTGACGAAGGAGTTCTCCGCGTCGTGCCGGGCGGCCGCGGGCTCGAACTCCGCGGCGTGCCGCTGCGCGAGTCCGGCCAGCTTCTCCCCCGCCGCGCTCAGCGGGGCCAGTTCGCCGTTCACTGCCGCTCGTCCCGGCGGTAGAGAGTGCCTTCCGACCACACGTAGGAGGTGCCGCCCCAGCTCATCGCCGAGCCCGGGTCGGGGAAGAAGCCGCGGCCGGCGAAGTTCGCGCTGGTGTTGCACAGCACCGGGATCCCGGTCAGCCGCTCGTAGCAGGACAGCAGTTCGTGCGCGGGCTGGTTGTCCGGTCCGACCGTCTGCAGCCGGGCGCTGCCGTCGACGTGCACGATCGCCGGGACCCGGTCCTGCCAGCCGGGCCGGATCGCGTGGTCGAAAACCATGTACGGGTCCCTCGTGCCGGGATCGAACACTTCCGGCGCGCGGTGTTCGAGGCAGATCGGGGCCACCGGGCGGTAGGACTCCCGGCCCTTGATCTCGTTGAGCCGGTCCCGCATCGCCGGGTCGGTCGCCGGCGCGATGATGCTGCGCCTGCCCAGCGCCCGCGGTCCCAGTTCGGCACGGCCGGTGATCACCACGACCGGCTCCCCGGTGCGCGCCAGCAGCGCGGCCAGGCCCGCGACGTCGCACGGCTGCGCCGACCAGCCGTCGGGAACCGCGCCGTCCCAGCGCACCGGCGGTCCGGCGAATTCCGTCCACTCCAGCGCGAATTTCCCGGTGGTGCGCGCCATTTCGGCGCACGCGGCCCCGATCGCGGACCCGGCGTCGTTGGGAAACGGCGGCACCCACACGTCCGGGAACAGGCCGCTGCCGCGCAGCCGCGCGTTCCATTTGATGTTCAGCCCGCAGCCGCCGGACACGCACAGCGGCAGTCCGGCCAGCTCCGGCCGTGCGGCGAAAACCGCGCGCAGGCCCCGTTCCAGCCCGCGGTAGAGCGCTTCCTGGAACGAGGCGAGCAGTTCCGCGTCCGACAGCCCGAGCGGGCGCACCCGGCGCAGTGCCTCCGCGCTCCACTGGTAGCACCGCATCGGGGTGGTCGCGGGCGCGGTCGAGGCGGTGACCTCTTCGAACCGGTCGACCGCCGCTTCGATCGGCTTGCCGAGCGACGCGTACGCCATCGCTTTGCCCGAGACCGGGAACAGCGCCTCCATCCCGAACCGGCGGTCCGGGTCCGCGGTCCGCCGGTCCACTCGGAACGGTGCGAAGTGCGAGGCGAAAACCGGGTACAGCGCACCGGAAACGCCGGTGAGCGTGCCGATCGGGGTGATGGCCGACTCGCGCGGGTCCACCAGGTACAGAAACGGCGGCATCCCGCCGTCCCAGACGATGCCGAGCGCCGCGCGGCCTTCCTTGGCGAACGGGCTGGTGCAGTAGCTGGACAGCAGATGGTCGGTGGCGTGCGTGTAGCCGGCGTAGCCGCGAGGCCCCCGCTCGCCCAGCACCGCGTGCGTCCCGGAGAACGCCGCGGGCGGCGCGGCCGGACCGGGTTCGTCCGCGTAGCCGGCGACCGGGAGAGCGATCCGCTTCCCGTCGAGCGCGGTGAACCCGACCGCGGTCGGGCCGTCCTGTTCGGCCGCCCAGCCGTCGACCGCGACCCGGTCGATCGCGTCCGGGCCGAATCCGTCGCGGGCGAGTTCCCGCACGATCTCCGCGGCGTCGTCGAGCGCCGAATGCCGCGGCCGGTTGCCGATCTTCTCCGCCTCGACCGACGCCACCAGCCTGCTGCCGTCGATCACCGCCACCGCACCGTCATGGGTGAGCTTGAGCCCGCAGACGACGTCGGATCGCGACACTTGACTACCTCCCTGGAGGACTGCCGGCGGTCCGTGCAAGTGGGGAAATCCCCCAGTCGGACACCCGCCGGACGCCCGCGGCGAGCGCGGGACGCGCGCAGGGAACGGTGCCGGACCGGTCGCGGCACCCGCAACGTCGGGCGGCCCGGTTGCACGCGAGACGCGCGGGACGCCCGTACGCGACGATGGCCGCATGGACGCACCGAGAACCGACCGGCTCGCGCTCCTGCGGTGGCTGTGGGAACCCAGGCCGGACACCGGGATCCGGTTCGCCGGGGACGAGGAAGAGTGGAGCCGCTGGGACTACCCGCGGCTGGCCGCCGCCGTGCACGCGCGCGCCGCCGAACTGCTGGAGCGCGGCGCGGCCCGGGGCGACGTGGTGCTGGTGGTCGAACCGGCCGGACCCGGTTTCGTCACCGGGTACTTCGGTGCGATGCTGGCCGGCGCGGTGCCCGCCCCCGCCAGCCCGCCGCTGTTCGGCCAGGATCTCGCGCAGTGGCGGACGCTGCTGGCCTCGCTGACCGAGACGGCGCGGCCGCGATTCGTCTGCACCGCACCGGGATTGGCCGAGACCGTGCGCCAGGCGGTCGGCCCGGAACCGGTGCTGCTCGACGGCGCGCCCGGCGGCGGGCCGGTGCCGCCGGTCCCCGCCGCCGATCTCGCGATGCTGCAGTTCACCTCCGGGTCGAGCGGCCGCCCGCGCGGCGTGCGCGTCCCGTTCCCCGCGCTGACCGCGAACGTGCGCGCGATCCGGGAGTGGCTGGCGATGGGACCGGACGACCCGACCGCGTCCTGGCTGCCGATGCACCACGACATGGGCCTGATCGGCTGCCTGCTCACGCCGGTGACCAACCAGACCGACCTGTGGCTGTGCTCGCCCCAGCAGTTCCTCCGGCGGCCTTCGCGATACCTTCGCTGCTTCGGCGAATCCGGCGCGCGGCTGACCGCGATGCCCACCTTCGGCCTCGAACACATCCTGCGCCGGGTCCGACCCGCCGAACTGTCCGGCTGCGATTTCTCGGAGTGGCGCGCGGTCATCGTGGGCGCCGAGCGGGTGGCCGAGCCGACGCTGCGCGCCTTCGCCGACCTGCTCGCGCCGTACGGGTTCGCCCCGGAATCGCTGCTGCCCGCCTACGGACTCGCCGAGGCGACGCTCGCGGTCACCGGTTCCCGGCTCGACGAACGGTGGACCACCCGGTCGATCGCCCCGGCCGCGGCGGGGTCCGAGGCCGGCGGCGAAGCGGTCACGCTCGTGGGCTGCGGCCGCCCGCTGTCCGGGGTCTCGGTGACGGTGGTGGACGACTCCGGCGAGCCGCTGCCGGAGGACCGCGTCGGAGAGATCGCCGTGGCCGGGCCTTCGGTCGCGGACGGCTACCACGCCGGAGCGGTCGCGCAGACCACCCGGTTCGCCGAGGGTGCCGTGCGCACCGGGGACGCGGGCTTCCTGAACGGCGGACAGCTGTATGTGCTGGGCAGGATGGGCGACAGCATGAAGGTGCGCGGACGGCCGGTGTTCGCCGAAGACCTCGAAGCGGCGCTCGAAGCGCACGGACTGCCGCGGCGGCAGCAGGCGGTGCTGCTCGGCGTGGCCGACGGGGTGCAGGTCGCGGTGGTCGTCGCGGAACACGCCGACCCCGCGTTGCTCGACCTGGCCCGCACCGACCTGGCAAGGTTGGCCGCGGGCGCCGAGCTGATCATGCTCTCCGCGGCGACGGGCACGATCCCGCGCACGACCAGCGGGAAGCCTCGGCGCCGCGAACTGTGGCGACGATTCGCCGACGGCGACCTCCCGAGGGAAGGAGCCGGCCGGCTCCAGGGAGGTTGACATGACCGCAGCGCCCGACGCGCTGGTGCTCGGCTCGGGGATCATCGGCCTGACCACCGCGCTGGCCCTGCAGGAGGCCGGGAGCCGGGTGCGGATCCGGACCGCGGCGCCGCCGGAGGAGACCACCTCCACGAAGGCCGCGGCGATGGTCGGGCCCAACCTCGACCCGCCCGGCTCGCCCGGGCACCGCTGGCAGCAGGAGACCCTGCGCCGGCTCCGCGCGGCGGCGCCCGGCGTGCGCGTCCTCGACGGCAGGCTGGTCGCCCGCCCGGCTGGCGCGATCCCGCCCGGCGCCGACCAGACCGAGGGGTTCCGGCTGTGCGAGCCCGCCGAACTGCCCGAGGGCTACGGCACCGGGTTCTGGGTCACGCTGCCGATCGTGGACACCCCGAAGTACCTGCAGCACCTGCGGTCGGAGTTCGAGGCGGGCGGCGGGACCCTCGAGGTGCGACCGGCCGCTTCACTCGCCGAGGCGAGCGAGGAGTGCCCGGCGGTGGTCAACTGCACCGGGCTGGCCGCCCGCGAACTGGCCGCCGACGAGCGGGTGGAGCCGGTGCGCGGGATCAAGGTGGTCGTCGCCGACCCCGGGCTCGAGAGCTTCTTCCTCGAGGCTCCGATCAACCCGGAGTGGGCCACCTACCTGCCGCACGGGGACCACGTCGTGCTCGGCGGCGTTCAGACCGGCGGAGCCGACCCCGAGCCGTCCGACGCCGAGGTGGCCGCGATCCTGGAGCGCTGCGTGCGGGTGGAGCCGCGGCTGGCCGGCGCGGAGCTGCTGGAGGCGAGCGTCGGGTTCCGGCCCGGCCGCGACGAAGTCCGGCTCGAAGCCGACCGCGACGGCGGCTCGGTGGTGGTGCACAACTACGGCCACGGCGGCAGCGGCGTCATGTATTCGTGGGGCTGCGCCGCCGACGTGGTCGCGCTGCTCAGTTCCTGACGTCGCACGCTGCTGACTTTTCGTTGCCACAGCGGGAAACTGGGGGCATGCCGACCTTTTCTCCCGAAGCTGTGGCCACATCGGCCGCACTCAACCAGCAGATCGACGCCGGCCCGGTCCGCGAACTCCTGTACGACGCCGGCGGCAAGTACCGGTGGCCGCGGTTCCGGGTCAACGAGGTCGAGCTCGAATGGCGGCGGTGGCGCATCCGCCGCCATCTCGGGGCCGCCGACGACCCGCCCGCCTCGATCGGCCTTTTCGAAAAGCTGATCGTGTCCGGCGGCGGGCCCGCGGTGTCCGCGATGGACTTCGAGAGCGCCGGCATCGCCCCGATCACCGACGGCTACGACGAGATGTTCCCGCAGGGCCCGCTCGTGACGAAAGCGTTGCAGGGCCGGGTGGTCCGCGCGCCGGGCGAACGCGACGACGAGGACTACGCCCGGCTGCTCGCCGAGTCCACCCGCCGCCGCGACGCCTATCTGTCCAAACTGGACAACGACTCGTTCTGGTGGCACATCGACGATTTCGTCTCCGCGGAGACGCTGCGCCGGTGCGCGGCCGAACTGGACCACCTCGACCCGGCAGCCGGGATGGCCTTCGCCGGCGGCCCGGATCCCGGCTGGGACGTCCTGCACGACGCGCTCACCAGCAAGTCCAGCAACATGTACCTCGGCGCGGGCCCGACGCTCGTGCAGATCCACGAAGACCCGGTGCTGGTGGCGGACGTGAGCAGGCGGATGGGCCGCGCGATGTACCCGACCCGCTGCACCTACCTGCGCTACCGCAAGGGCGATTTCCTCGGCGTGCACACCGACATGCCGACCTGCGAGGTGTCCCTGCTGTTCACCGTGGACGGCGAGGCGGGCCCGATGCGCTCCTATCTGGACCAGGCCACCGACACCGCGAGCTCGCTCGGCCAGTGGGTGGTCTCCGAGGGGCAGTTCCCCCGCGGCGGCAAGGATTTCGTCTACCAGCCGCGGGAGTGCCTCGCGCTGGTCGGCCGGGCCACGCCGCACGCGCGGCTGCCGCAGGACGACCGCGCGGTGATCGGCGCGATGTTCTACAGCGGACTGACCTGATCCGCCGGACGGCAGCGGACCTGCGCGGCGGTGTACTCGTGCAGGCCCGCTGTCCCGTTCTCCACCCCGATGCCGCTGCACTTGAGCCCGCCGAAGGGCTGGTCCGGCGCGAAGTCCGCGTGCGCGTTGACCCACGCGGTGCCGCATTCCAGCCGGCCGGCCAGCGGCCACGCCCGCTCCGGGTCGGCCGACCAGACCGAACCGCCGAGGCCGAAACTGCTCTCGTTGGCGCGCGCCAGTGCCTCGTCCTCGGTGTCGTAGACCAGCACCGGCAGCGCCGGGCCGAACTGTTCCTCCGCCGCCACCGCCATGTCGTCC
The DNA here is from genome assembly GCF_039525725.1 of Amycolatopsis albidoflavus. NCBI lineage: Bacteria > Bacillati > Actinomycetota > Actinomycetes > Pseudonocardiales > Pseudonocardiaceae > Amycolatopsis > Amycolatopsis albidoflavus. The sequence goes on along the minus strand of NZ_BAAAHV010000012.1, from coordinate 135,478 downwards.
GTGACGTCGGCGAGGATCGTCGGCGGGTAGAACAGGCCGGGACCTTCGCCGGGTTTCCCTCCCGCGGCGGCCTTCGCGCCTTCCCGCAGCGCCGCGGCGACCAGCCCGGCGATCCGCTCGTGCTGCGCCGGGGTGCTCACCGGGCCGAGCTGCGTGCCGCGGACCATCCCGTCGCCGACGACCACCGAATCCGCCTGCGCGGCCAGCGCTTCGACCCACTCCCCTGCCCGCGACCGCGGGACGTACAGCCGCTTGATCAGCACACAGGCCTGTCCGTTGTTCGCGAAGCTGTCCCAGAACACCTGCTCGGCCAGCGCGGCCGGATCCGCGTCGTCGAGCACGATCCCGGCGTCGTTCCCGCCCAGTTCCAGCAGCACCGGTTTGATCCCGTCGGCGGCCTGTCCGGCCACCGCCCGTCCGGTCGCCGTCGATCCGGTGAAACTCACCTGGCGCACCAGCGGATGCGTCGCCAAGGCCGAGCCGAGCGCGCCGTCGCCGCAGACCACTGTGCACAGTCCGGGCGGCAGCGCCGCCGCCAGGATTTCGCCGAGCCGTACCGTCGCCAGCGGCGCGTACGGCGACGGCTTGAGCACCACCGCGTTGCCCGCCCGCAGCGCCGGAGCGAGCTTGGCGGCCGCGACGGCGACCGGGAAGTTCCACGGGGTCACCGCCGCGACGACTCCGAGCGGCCGGCGCACCAGTTCGGCGTAGCCGCGGCGATCCTCGCGCAGCACCTCCGGTTCGAGCGCCAGACCCGCGTTGTACCGCAGAAAAGCCGCGGCCGCGAACGCCTCGGCCACCGCCATCGCCAGCGGCTTCCCCTGTTCGCGGGTGATCAGCTCGCCGAGCGCGCGTGCCTGCGCCGACACCGCTTTCGCCGCCGCGAGCAGCGCTTCTCGCCGCTCCTCCGGCGGGAAGCCCGGCCAGGCCCGATGCGCTTGCTCGATCACCTCTCCCAGCCGCGCCTCGTCGCAGACGGGCGCTTGGCCGGCCACCGAACCGTCGGCCGGGTTGTACACGTCCAGCACGCTCACAACGCCCTCTCCTTCGCGGCCGCCTCGATGCTCGGGAACTCAGGTGCGAACCCGAGCTCTCGCCGGATCGCCTCGGCGGCCAGCACTCGTCCGAACGGCTGCGCGCCCGGTTCCGTTTCCGTCACCGCGCCTTCTTCGACCTGCCCGCGCACCGCGAATCCCTCTGCGGCGGCGAGCAATTCGGCCGGCTCGACCGGGCGGTCGTCGGCGACGTTGTAGACCCGGCGCGGCAGTTCCGGGGCGGCCAGCACGCACAGGATCGCCTGCCGGACGTCGGCGTGGTGCACCAGATGCATCCGCCCCGCGCCGCCGCGCCGCGCCCAGCTGATCGCTTCCGCGAGGTGCGGATCGCCCTCGCCGTAGGTGAACGCCAGGCGCAGCACCGAACTTTCCAGACCGTCCACATCGGACAGGGCGCGTTCGGCGCCCAGCTTGGCCGCGGGGAAGCTCGCCGCCGCGCTTTCGCGCACCGGGGCGTCCTCGGCCGCGGCACCGGGGCCGTCCGCGTAGACCAGGGAACTGCTGAGCTGGACGAACCGCCGCACCCCGGCGTCGCGGGCAGCGACGGCCAACTGCCGGGTCGCCTGGAAGTTCACCTCCTCGGACTGATCCGGCCCGAGCCCTTGGAAAGCCGCGGCGATGTGCACGACCGCGTCCATTCCCTCGACCGCGGCGCGGCAAGCGCCGGCCTCGGCGAGGTCGCCGACGATCATCGTCGCGCTGCTCCGCACTCCCGGGCCGGGACTCCACACCATGAGCCGCGTTTCCGCGCCCGATTGCTTGAGCCGGGGCAGGAACCGCGCGCCCACCCGTCCGGTGGCCCCGGTCAGCAGGACCCGCCGCACCGGCAGCCCGGCCGGGACCCGCTCGGTTCCGGCAACCGCATCCATGTCCAACTCCTCTGCACTGGGGAAATCCGCGGGGAAAGACCTCATCCGGCGGCGCGGCGGACCGGTTCGCCGCTCGCGCCCAGCTCTTCGAGGAGGCCGACCGCCTCGTCCTCGGCGGGCATCGACCACAATTCGGCGCGCAGCCGGTTCGCGTTGGCCCGGTAGAGCGGTTCGCGCAGCGTCTCCTCGACCGCGTCCCGCACCAGGCCCGCGGTCAGATTCCGGGCGTCCAGCCGGATTCCCGCGCCCGCGGCGGAGAGCCGGTGCGCGTGGTAGGGCTGGTCGACCGCGACCGGGAGCAGCACCATCGGCAGTCCGTGCGCGAGCGCGCCGACGGTGGTCAGATAGCCGGAGTGGTGCACGACGGCGTCCGCCTTCGGCAGCACCTGCGACTGCGGGAGATACTCCACCGCGTGCACCCCGTCGCCGTCGAGCCCGCTGGGGTCGACGCCCTTGCCGACCGTCAGCACGACCCGGAAATCGCCGCCGCGCAACGCGTTCGCGACGGTGGCGAACAGTTCCGGCTCGGTGTTGAACGCGGTGCCCATGGTCACGTAGACCAGCGGCCGTCCGTCCGGTTCGGACAGCCAGTCCGGCAGCGTCTCGGCGGCGGCCTGCCACAGCGGCGGCCGGACCGGATGCGCGATCGCGTCCTCCTCCCGCGAGCCGAACCACAGCAAGGGATCCTCCGAAAGCGGCTGCATGCTCGGCAAGTACGCGTCGAGGTAGAGGTAGGGGCACAGCCGTTCCAGCTTCGGGTCGGCCGGAAGGCCCAGCCGTTCCCGCGCCGAATTCCAAGGCGGGGCAAGAGCTTCGGCCTGCAGGGCGCGCGGCATCCGCGGCAGCTGGCCGAGCGACGCGAACGGGACCCCGGCGACGTCCGCGGCCAGCGGGCCCGCCCATTCCAGCGACTCGTGCACGAGCAGGTCCGCGCCGAGCGTGCGCAGCGCGTCGACGATCCCGGGAAGCAGGGCGGCGGTGCCCATCGACATCAGCCGAAGCCGTCGGCGCTCGTTGTCGAACGACCCGGCGCGCGGCCGTCCGGCGAGCCATTCCGGCCCGGTCTCGACCGCGTCGAAACCGGCGTCGCGCACCCACTTTCCCATGCCCCGCCCGGTGACCACCACCACCTCGTGCCCGGCGCGCACGGCTGCGAGCGCGAGCGGGGCGACGGCGTGGAAATGCCCGACCGCGGGCTGGCAGGTCACCACGATTTTCACAATCGGCCGCCCTTTCCGGGATGATGGAACGGTTCCGCCGGACATCGTGTTACGACCGGTCCGTGCACCGCCACTTCCTGGGGACGCGAATATGAACGCCAGCGACTTCTTCGACGACGCGGTCACCGCCGGCTACGCGGACGATCCGTACCCGCGCCTGGCCGGGATCCGCCGCTCGGCCGCCGTCCGCACGAAAACCGGGGTCTGGCTGGCCGGGCGGTACGCGGACGTCGCGGCGGGCCTGCGGGACCCGCGGCTCAGCTGCGATCTCGCCCGCGGCGACGGATACGCGGAGTACTTCCGCTCGCGCGGCATCGACGACCGGTTTCCGTTGCCCCTCAACGCCTTGGACCCGCCCGATCACCCGCGCATCCGCACCGCGGTCTCGGCCGAGTTCCTGCCCGCCGCGGTCGAGCGGATGCGCCCGGCGATCGCCGAAGCGGCGCGGACCGCGGTCGACCGGCTCGCCGCCCGCGCGCCCGGCGTCGTCGACCTGGTCGCGGATCTGGCCTATCCGCTGCCGATCTCGTTGATCGGCACGCTGTTCGGGATCCCCGAGGAGGACTGGCCGCTGCTGGAGCGCTGGTCGCGCGCGTTCGGCGCGGTCTCGGATCCCGACTGGCTGCTGACCGAGGAAGCCCGGAGCGCGGGAGCCGAGGCGACCCGCGAATGCGGCGAGTACTTCGGCCGCCTGGTGCGCCACCGCCGGCGCGGCGGCGACGACCTGTTGAGCCGGTGGGTCGCCGCCATGCGCGCGGACCGCCGGATGAGCCTGCCGGAGCTGCTGGTGAACGGGGTGTTCCTGCTGATGGTCGGGCACCACAACACGGTCAGCCTGATCGCGAACGGAATGCTCGCCCTGCTGCGCGCTCCGGAGCAGCTGGCGCAGCTGCGGGCCGATCCGTCGCTCGTCGACGTCGCGGTGGACGAACTGCTGCGCTTCGACAGCCCGGTGCAGACCGCGACCAGGGTGACCGCTTGCGACTATCCGATCGGGGAGACGGTGATCCCCGAAGGCGCCACGGTGATGCTCCTGCTGGGCGCCGCGAATCGCGACCCGGAACGCTACCCGGACCCGGACGAGCTCCGCTTCGACCGCGGCTCGGGCAAAGCGCACCTCGGCTTCGGCCGCGGTGCGCACGCGTGCGTCGGGGGGTTGCTGGCCCGGGTGGAGACCGCGGCGGCCCTGCGCGAGCTGATCACGCGCTTCCCGGTGCTGGAGCAGGCGGGCCGCGAGGAACGGCGGGTGCCGTCGTTCAGCCTGCGAGGGCTGGAAAAGCTTCCGCTGCGGATCGCGTGAGGAGGCGGGCGCCGCGGCATTCCGCGGCGAGAACACGTCCGGCACCAACGCCGCCCACCGGCCACGGCTCCCACAGATTCCACACCGCCGCGCTCAGCCGCGCAGGCGCCCGCGTGGCCCGCCGCAACGCGATCGCCGACACCGCCAGCGCGAGACCGGCGCGTTTTCCAGCACCTTCGAGGGTCAGTAGCCGGGCCCGCCCTCCCGGCTAGCCGCTGAAACCCGCCACGAACCCTTCGGCGGCCAGTCCCTCCGCCGTCGCCGTCAGCCGTCGCGCGGCCTGGCACTCGCGGGGCGATTCCCCGTCGCGGAGACGGGCCACCACCTCCGCCAGTTCCGCCGCGAACGCCGCGACCTGGTCGTCGGTCACCGCGCGGAAGGCCAGTTCGTTCGTTCCCAGCCGGATGCCGCTCGTCTCGCCCGCCTGCCGGGGGTCGTCCGGGACCAGGTTCTTGTTCACCAGCACCCCGCACGCGCGCAGCGCGTCCTCGACCTGCGCCCCGGTCGCCGCCGCGCCGCGCAGGTCGGCCAGGATCAGGTGGGTGTCGGTGCCGCCGCCGACCAGTGCGACTCCGCTGGCCGCCAGCGCGTCGGCGAGCACGCCGGCGTACCGCGTCGCGCGGTGCATCGCTTCGGCGAACACCGGGCCCGCCGCGAACCGCAGCGCGACCGCTTTCGCCGCGATCGCACCGAAATCCGGGGTCCCCTGCAGGCCGGGGAACACCGCCCGGTCGAGCATCGCGCGGGTCACCGGCGATCGGCGGCCGCACAGCAGCAGCCCGCCGCGCGGACCGCACAGCTGTTTGTACGTCGAGGTCGACACCACGTCGCAATACGGCATCGGCGACGCGTGCGCTCCGGCCGCCACCAGCCCGCTGATGTGGCTGATGTCGGCCATCAGCAGCGCCCCGGCCTCGTCGGCGGCCCGGCGGAACACCGCGAAGTCGATCTTCCGCGGACAGGCCGAGCCGCCGCAGATGAGCAGGCGCGGCCGGACCTCGCGCACCAGGGACAGCAACTCGTCCTCGTCCGGCTCGCCGGCTGCGGTCAGGTGGTAGTGCGCGGATTCGACCCACCGCGAAAGATTGGCTCGTCCGGAAACGTGCGACAGGTGGCCGCCGTGCGACAACTCCAGCGACAGCACGGGTTCGCCGGGCTTCAGCAGCCCGCTGAGCACCGCCAGGTTCGCCGCCGAACCGGACAGCGGCTGCACATTCGCGCCCTGAGCGCCGAACAAGTCCTCCGCGCGGCGCACGGCCAGCCGTTCCACCTCGTCGACCTGCTCGGCTCCCGGGTGGTAACGCCGCCCGGGGTAGCCTTCCGCGGTCACCGACCCGAAGCCCAGCGCCTGTGCCGCCACGACTTCCGACAGGGTCGGTCCCGCGGCGGCCACCAGGTTCAGCCGCGTGCGGCGGGCGGTGTGCTGGCGCCGCGCGAGTTCCACCAGCGTCGGATCCGCCGCGGCGAGCGCGGCGAATCCCTCCTGCCACGCCGCGGCCGGCCCCGCCTCCAGCGGTGCGGCGGTCACGGCATGCTCGGCCAGCGCACGGCGGCCGGGGTCGTGGCGGACACCAGGTCCAGCACCGCGGCGACGACGCCGGGCCGCTGGTCGACGAGATAGAAATGCCCGCCGGGGAAGGTCCGGCGCCGCAGCGGACGCGCGGCGACGGCCTGCCAGCCCGGCAGCGAATCCGGATCGACCTCGGGGTCCCGGTCGCCGTTGCAGGCCAGCACCGGGCAGTCCAGCGGCCGCTCGACGCCGGGCAGGTAGCGCTCGCTCAGCCGGTAGTCGGCGCGCAGCACGGGCAGCATCAGCTCGCGCATTTCCGCGCTGCGCAGCACTTCCGCGCTGGTCCCGCCGCTGCGGCAGACGTCGTCCCACAGCTCGTCGTCGCTCGTCCGGTGCAGCATCCGGCCCGGATCGTGCGGGGCCGCCCGCCCGGACACCGCGAGCGCGGCCGGCGCCTCCCCCGCCCGCCGCAGCCGCAACGCGGTCTCGTAGGCCGCCGCCGCGCCGAGGCTGTGTCCGAAAAGGACTGTGGGCACCCGTTGCCAGGACAGCAGTTCCGCCGCCACCGCGTCGGCGATCTCGCTCAGTTCGCTCGCGTAGGGCTCCCGGATCCGGTCTTCCCGGCCCGGATACTGCACCGCGCACAGCTCCACGCCGGGCGGCAGGCCGGCGCACCAGGACCGGAAGAACCGGGCCCCGCCGCCGGCGTGCGGAAAACACACCACCCGCGCGACGCGGTCGCGGACCGGCTCGTAGCGCCGGAGCCAGTGCTGCGTGCTCATCCGGTCCTCTCTTCCCGTTCCTCGTCGGTCGCTGCATCCGCCACGTCCATGGCCGACAGCACCACCGGCGTGGGCCGGCGCACCATCTCGGGCGGGCCCAGCAAACCGGTGAGCCGCTGTACGAGCGCGCTGAGCGCCAGGTGGTACTGCCCCGCCGCGACCCAGTCGCCGGAGCGGAACTCGGCCAACGCGCGGACCACCGCGGCGGGCCACAACTCGCGCAGCACCGTGCCCCAGTCCGGGGCCTCCGCCGGACCGAGCGCGCACGCGGCCGGGAACCCCAGGTGCGGTTCGGCCAGCTCGTCGAATCCGGTCGCCGCGCCCGCGGACGCCGGCAAATGCGGCCGGGGACACCAGAGAACCGGACCGGCGCTGCCCACCAGCGTCAGCGTTCCGCCTTCGGCGCCCACGGTGACGCGATGCCACAGGTGCGCGTGGTTGTCCGGCTCGCGCGGATCGAGCTGGTGCTGCACCCGCAAGGACAGCGGAATTCCGGCGAAGGCGCCCTCGACGGTCGTGAACGGATGGTCCGCGCCGGTCAGTTCGCGCAGCGCGGCGGAAGCGCGCACCGGTGCGTCGAACCCCCACGGGCGGATCCCGCCCAGCGCCCGGCCCAGGATGTCGAAAACCGTGTACAGGACTTGGACACTGGTGGTCACGGTCACGAAGAGCGGTCGCTGGGTGCGCCGCAACGCCTGTGCGGCGGCGATGAACCGGCGGATCGGCGCCACCTCCGTGTGATGGCTGTTGACCTGATACCGGACTCCGCACCGGCGCGCGGTCCGCAAATGCCCGGCCAGTTCGTCTCCGTGCACCGGATGTTCCTGCAGCACGTCGATGCCGCGCTCCATCAGCTCGTCCGCGAGCCGCGCGCCGGGGCCGCCGGTGACCGCCGACCCCACCACCACGCACGCCTGGCGGACGTCGTCCGGCACCTCCGAGACCTGCTGCCACAACGGCACTCCGTACCGCTTCGCACACGCCCGCGACCGCTCGCTGCCGCGCGCCAGCACCCCGGCGAGCTCGACCGGGGAGCCGGGCGCGGCGAGCCCGGCGAGGTACACGCGACCGAAGCCGGTCCCGCACACCACAGCCTTCGGCCGGACACTCACAACACGCCCTCCTCGGCCGCTTCGTCCGCCTCTGCCGCGTCGGTCATCAGCTCGAACACGTTCAACGCGTCCGTCTCGCGCAGGTCGGCCACGAGGGTTTCCGCGTCCAGCGCTTCCGCCGCGAACGCCCGGCCCGGCGCGACGGCGCCGGACAGGACCTGCAGCGCGGCAAGCCCGCACACGGTGCCGGTGAGCACGGAGGTGTCCCGCGACCCCGCCACCAGCGTGCTCGGAGCCGAACCGTCGGCCGGATGCGCGGTGAACACCATCCGCTGGTACGGCTCGCGGCCGAACATGTCCAGCTCCGCGGCCTCCGCTAGCTCGGCCGCGGCGGCGGCCAGGTCGCCTTCGCCGGACATCGCGCCCTGCAACCGGGCCAGCGCGGCCATCATCGCGGCCCCGCCGTCGAACACCGAGTACCAGCGCACGTCCGGAATCGCGAGCTGCCGGGCCAGCCGCTCGGGTTCGTAGCCCAGGTACGGGAACGCGCTGACCACGCCGGGGAAAAACGGGAGCCGCACGTCCGTCCGGGGAGCCGCGGACCGCGTGACCCGGCGGCCGTCCTGCCACACCGCCTGCGATTCGCCGTCCCGTCCGCCGAGGCTCAGCAGGTAGTCCACCGCACCGGCCGGCGTCAGCCGGTCCAGCACCCCGGCGTAGGCCTCCAGCCGCGCGACCGGGCCGGTCCGCGCCGCGAGCCAGCGCGGCAGCAAGCCGCTCAGTCCCGGCATCATGCCCGCCGTCACCAGTGCACGGCGTTCCGTTCCGGCGAGGCTTTCGTACAGCGGCAGATCGCCGCCCGCGTCGACGTAATCCGCGCCGGCGGCGAACGCGGCGCGGGCCACCCGGTCGACCACCTGGTACGACGGCCCGCCGGCGTGGACGACGACCTCGCAGTCCCGGCAGAACGCCGCGAGCGCCGCGTCCTCCCACAGATCCACCTCGGCGGCTTCGCCCGCCGCCAGCACGTCCGCCGCTGCCTCGGCGCGTTTTCCGTCTCGTCCGCCGATCCGCACGATCCCGTCGAACCGGTCCGCGAGCAGCCGGACCGCCGCGCTGCCGACCGCGCCGTATCCGCCGAGAACGCCGATCCGCCGGGTCATCCCTTGACCGCCAGTTCTCCGAGGCACACCCGCTGCCAATAATCCCTGACCCGGTTCGCCGCCGACGGCCACGCAGCGGTGTCGAAATCGAGCACCAGCGTCACGTCGCCGGTGTACAGCTCCGGTTCCGCGCTCGCCTGTTCCCGCGCCGCGCGCTGGTAGGCGTCGAACCGTTCGGCCAGCTCCGGTCCGAAGCCGGACGGGTTCCACGCCGCGCCCGCCGGAGTGCCGTTCTCTAGCGCCGCCGCGACCTCCGAGTCGTCCGGGGTCGCCGGCAGGTCGAGGCCGAGCGTGCGGGCGAAGAAGTAGCCGACCGGTTCGTCGTCGCGGTAGCCGATCGGGCAGCGCACCACCACGGTCAGGGCGGCAGGCGGACGGCCAGCCTCGGCCAGGCGGCGGCCGAGCTCGAGCGCCACCAGTCCGCCGGAATCGGTGCCGTACAAGGCGATTTCCCCGGTTTCGGGCAGCAGCGGGACGTACGCGTCGGCGAGCCGCTGCACCAGCGGCGCGGGCACCGGCGCGGTGCCCGGCCGGAGTCCGGAGACCGGCCCGGACACCAGCCCCGGGTCCCACCTCGGCTCCCCGGTCCCGTCGGCCACGACCACCCAGGTGCGCGGCCCGGAACCCGGTGCCAGTTCGACCAGTTCGGGACCGCTGTGCACGGCGGGCGCCGCGGCGTCGCTCTCGCCGGAGAGCCGCCCGGCCAGCTCCGCGACGGTGGCCCCCTCCAGCACGTCGCGCAGCAGCTCGTCGAAGAACAGCCCGGCCGCCTGCGGCAGCTGCTCCTTGACCTCGCCGACGATCTGCGCGGCGACCAGCGAGTCCCCGCCGAGTTCGAAGATGTCCTGGTCGCGGCCCACCTCGGCGCGGCCGAGCACACGGCACCACACCTGCGCCACCGCGGCCTCCAGCTCGCCCTCCGGCCGGGACTGGGCGACCGGGCCCGCCGGGGCCGCCCGGTCCGGCAGCAGCTTCGCCAGCGCGGCGCGGTCCACCTTGCCGTTCCCGGTGAGCGGCAGTTCGTCCAGCACCTCCAGCCTGCCGGGGACCATGTAGTCCGGCAGTCGTTCGGCGAGATCGTCGAGCAGGTCGAGATCGTGCGCGGGCTCGCGGCCGGACTTGAACCGCGCGGCGAACGCGTGCATGCCGATCCGGTCGAGCGCCTCGTCGCCCGCGGACAGCTGCACGACCGCGTCGGCGCCGGCCCCGGCGAGCAGTTCCCGCCATTGCGGCAGGGAAATGAACGTCTGGTCCCGACCCGCCCGCACGTCCGCGAAATCGCCGGACTTGGCGTCGAAGAGGAATTCCATCGAGGTGAGGATCTGGTAGTTGTCGCGGGTGGTCTCGATGAACACCAGCCAGCCGCCGGGACGCAGCAGCTCGCGCAGCCGGCCGAGCGCCTGTGCCGCGTCGCGCGCGTAGTGCAGCACGTTCGCGCACAGGATCACGTCGGTGCTGTTGGCCCGCAGCCCTTGCGCCCGGTAGTCCTCGTTCAGGTCGAACAGCCCGTAGCCGACCCACGGGTACTGCTCGCCGAACCGTTCGCGCGCCTGGTTGAGGAAGAACCGCGAAACGTCGGTGAACAGGTAGTCCACGTCGTACTGGGCCAGAGCGGGAATCAGGTCGATGCTCGCCCCGCCGACGCCCGCGCCGACCTCCAGCAGGCTCAGCGGCCCGTCGCGGTCCGCGGCCAGCCCGGTGACCGCGGATTCGACCAGCCGGTTGAGCGAGTTGCTCAGGAAGTTGCCCTGGTAGGCCGATTCCTGGATGTCCACCCGGCCTTCCGGGAACAGCAGCTGCACCGGATCCGCGTCCTCGCGCAGCAGCTCCGGCAGATGGGCGCAGGCGGTGTGGAAGTACTCGACCAGCTCCGGCCGCTGCCCGCCGCCGGGCTGCAGTTCGTCCACCTCGCGCCACGCCTGTTCGAGGTCGGCCGCGGACACCGGCGGCACCCCGGTGAGCACGCCGTCGTCCCGGACCAGCATTCCGTTCTGCTCCAGCGCGTTGATCCACCGCCGGACGAGCCGTTCGTGTTTGGGCGTGACGCCCGCCGTCCGGAACACCTCCTCGACCGTGTGCCGGGAATCGGCGGTGGTGAACAATCCCTGCTCCCGCAAGGCGCGCACCATGGCCAGCAACGCCGTGCGGTCCAGCTGCCGGGCGAACGACACCGCCCGCGACGGGTCCATTTCGGACCGGACGGCGGCCAGTTCCGCCGCGGCGGCCGAGGCGAGCACCGCCGGGAGCCGGTCCGGCTCGGGCTCGTCGCGCGGCGCGGGCTCCACGAACGCGGCGAGTCCGCGTTCGAGCGCGCCCTCGCCCTCGACGAGCACCGCCGCCGCGCCCACCGAGGGGTGCTCGGCCAGCGCGCTTTCGATCTCGGCCAGTTCGATGCGGTGCCCGCGGATCTTCACCTGCTGGTCCTCGCGACCGAGGAATTCGATGTCCCCGCTCGGCAGCCAACGGCCGAGGTCGCCGGTGCGGTAGCGCCGCCCGCCCGCCGGATCGGCCCCGAACCGCTGCCGGGTCTGCTCCTCGTCGCCGAGATAGCCGGTCGCCACGCCTGCCCCGCCGATGAAGAGCTCCCCGACTGTCCACTCCGGACACGGACGCCCGAGCTCGTCCAGCACGTGGAAGGTCTGGTTGGTCAGCGGCCGCCCGTACGGGACGGACGCCGCGTCCTCGGGCACCTCGCCGACCGGATGCCAGATCGACCAGATCGCCGCCTCGGTCGCCCCGCCGAGGCTGATCACCTCCGCACCGGGCAGCAGTTCGCGGATCCGGCCGGGAAGCCGCACCGGGATCCAGTCGCCGGAGAGCAGCGTCAGCCGCAGCGGCGGGGCGGCGGCGGTGTCCACCCGCAGGTACTCCGCGAGCATCTGCATTTGCGCGGGCACCGAATTCCACAGGGTCACCCGGTGCGCGCGCATCAGCTCGGCCCAGTGCGACGGATCGCCCCGGCGGCTGTGCTCGGGCAGCACCAGCGCCCCGCCGACGGAAAGCGGGCCGAACACGTCGTACACCGACAGGTCGAACGCGAGGCTCGCCACCCCGAGCACCCGGTCGTCGCCGGTGACGGAGAACCGGCGGTTGATGTCGGCCACGGTGTTGCCCGCCGCGCGGTGAGTCACCACCACGCCCTTCGGGTAGCCGGTCGAGCCGGAGGTGTAGATGACGTAGGCGCGTTCGTCCGGGTCGCCGGTCACCGGCGGCGGTTCCGCGGCGGAACCGTCCGCTTCGAGCACCACCGGTCCGGCCAGCGCCGCCGCGCCGGGGCCGACGACCGCGAAGCGCGCCCCGGACCGCTCGACCAGCTGCTGCTGCCGGGCAGCCGGCTGCCGGACGTCGATGGGCAGGTAGGCCGCCCCGGCCAGCAGCGCGCCGAGCACCGAGACGATCTGCCCGGCCCCGGTCTCCGCCGCCACCGCGACCAGATCCCCGGCGCCGCAACCCTTTTCGGACAATCTCCGCGCGACGGCGGCCGCCCGGCCGACCAGCTCGCGATACGTCAGCGTCTCCGCCGGGGTGATCACCGCCGGCCGGTCCGGGGTCCGCCGCGCCTGCTCGACGACCTCGCCGTGCAGCAGCCCGCTGGGCAGCGGCCCGGCGGTGGCGTTGGCCTCGGCCCTTCGCCGTTCCTGCGCCGCGGGCAGCGCGACCGGCGACTCCGCGGACCAGTGCCGCTCGCCGTCCGCCAGTCCGCGCAGCAGATCCGCGAAGGCGCCGAACATGTCCGCGGCGACCCCGTCCGGGAACACGCCTTCGCGCACGTCCCAGTTCACCGTCAGCGCGCCCGCGTGCTCGAGCACCTGGCAGTCGATCCAGACCTGCGGCGTCTGGCTGATGCCGTAGCCGGGAGCGGCCGGGCCGCTCGAAGCCGAGCCGAGGCCGAGCGCGCTGGTGAACACCACCGGCATCAGCGCCGCGTCCTGGCCGCGGCGGCGCGCCATCTCGCGCAGCACCTCGACTCCGCTGAAGAGCCGGTGGTCGAGGTCCGCCCACAGCCGGTCCTGCAGCACCGCGGCCCGCTCGGCGAACCGGGGTTTCGCCCCCGCGTCGACCTCCAGCGGCAGGATGCCGGTGAAATCGCCGACCAGCCGGTCCACCTGCTCGTGCAGCGGCAAGCGGCTCAGCACGGTCAGGTCGAGGGTGAATCGGCGGCGCCTGCTCCACCGGCCGATCACTTCCGCGTACGCGGCCAGCACCGCCGCGGACGCGGTCACCCCGTGCGTGCCGGCGATCCGCGACAGCTCCGCGAACCGCCCGGCGTCCAGTGTCGCCGTGTGCCGGGCGAACCGGACCGGCGCGCCGTCGCGGACCTCCGGGCGGATCGGGAGTTCCGGCGCGGGCGGCAGACTGTCCACCCGGGACAGCCAGTACTCGCGGTCGGCGCGGTAGCGGCGGGTGCCGCTCAGCCGCCGCTCGGCGAGCAGATAGTCGCGATAGCCGATTTCCAGCTCCGGCAGCACCAGGTCCGGATCGGCGCGGAGCCGGGAAAACTCGTCCAGCAGCACCTGGATGCTGACGAAATCGGCGATCAGGAAGTCGATCGACAGGTGCAGCGTCGCCCGGCCCGCGCCGCGGGTGACCCGCACGTCGAACAGCGGCCACTCGCCCGGCGAATACACCCGGTGGTCCAGTTCCGCGCGGGTCCGCTCCCTGGCCCGGTCGAACTCCGCCTCGTCGCGCGCCTGCGCGACCGGCACCGCCAGCGGCGGCACCTCGGCGAGCACCCGCTGGGACCCGTCGGCGTCGACCACCGCGCGCAGCATCCCGTGCCGGGCCACCAATGCCCGCCAGATCTCGCCGACCCGGTCCCCGTCGAGATCGGGGAAATCCAGTTCGCCGTACGCGTGGCAGCCCACCCGGCCGTAGGCGATCACGTCCCGGCGGCCGAGCAGATAGGCGGCCTGGACGCCGGTGAGCGGGAACGGCTTCCCGGCCGCCGCCGGATCCGGCTCCGCGCGTTCGTGGGCCGCCTCCCGCAGGTAGTCCAGCAACTGCGGTTTCGCCGCGCGCAGCGCCGCTTTGCGGTCTTCGGTCAGCACTCCGCGCGGCGCGCGGAACCGCAGCCCGCCGCTCTCGTCCTGCCACAGCTCGACGCCGAGCCCTTCCAGCTCCGCCACCAGCCGCGGCACGTCGACCGGGGCGGTTGCGGTGTCCAGCGCGTCCGTCACAGCACTCCCTCTTCCACGGTGGCGACCGGGCGTTCGGTCAGTTCGCCGATGATCCGGGCCTGCTCGGCGACGCTCGGCGAGCCGAGCAGCTGGCGCAGGGTGATCTCGACGGAGAATCGGGTCCGCGTCAGCTCGAGCAGCCGGGTGGCGAGCAGGCTGTCCCCGCCGAGCGCGAAGAAACTCGCGTGCCTGCCGACCGATTCGACGCCGAGCAGGCTCGACCACAGGCGGGCGACGCTGGTTTCCACCGGGCCGGACGGCGGTTCCGCGGGGGCGGGCTCCGCCTCCGCCAGCCCGGCCCGGACCGCGGCGCGGTCGACCTTCCCGTTGGCGGTCAGCGGCAGCCGCTCCAGCACCTCGAACCATTGCGGGACCATGTAGCCCGGCAGCCGTCCGGCCAGGAACTCCGTCAGCTCCCCGGCGTCCGGCGGGGTCTCGCCGGGCCGGAGTGAGACCGCCGCGGCCAGGCGGACGCCCGCCGCGCGCACGTCCACCGCCACCGCGGCCCGCACCGCCGGGTGCGTACTTAGCACGGCTTCGATCTCGCCGAGTTCGATCCGGTGCCCGCGCACCTTGACCTGGTGGTCGGTGCGGCCGAGGAATTCGAGCGTGCCGTCCGGCCAGTACCGGCCGGAATCGCCGGTCCGGTACCAGCGCTCGCCGTCGCCGCGCACGAACCGCTCGGCGGTCTGCTCCGGATCGCCCCGGTAGCCCTCCGCGACCCCGGCCCCGCCGATCCACAGCTCGCCGGGCACCCAGTCCGGCCGGTCCTCGCCGTCCGGCCCGACTACGCGGAACCGCTGATTGCGCAACGGGAAGCCGTACGGCACGGACACCCAGTCCGGATCGGGCGCGGACACCTCGAAGGCGTTGGACCAGATGGCCGCTTCGGTGGCGCCGCCCAGCGCGACCAGGCGGCAGCGGCCGCCGGTGCTCGCGGCGAGGCGGCCGGGCAGGTCGAGGCCCACCCAGTCGCCGGAGACCAGCGCGGCCCGCAGCGATCGCGGCAGCGGCGTGCCGCCCGCTTCGGCGAGGAGCATGTCCAGCAGGGCCGGCACCGAGTTCCACAGCGTGACGCGGCGCCGCCGGGCCAGGTCGAGCCAGGACCCGGGATCGCGCCGCTCGTCCTCGGCCGGGAGCACCAGTGCTCCGCCCGCGCCGAGGAGGCCGAAAATGTCGTACACGGAAAGGTCGAAGTCCAGCGCCGAGACGGCCAGCACCCGGTCCTCGGCGCCGACCGCGAACCGGTCGTTGATGTCGGCCACCGTGTTCAGCGCGGCTTGGTGCGCCACGACGACGCCCTTCGGCACGCCGGTGGAACCGGAGGTGAAGATGACGTACGCGGGGTCTTCCGGCCGCCGCCGCACCGGTTCGGTCAGCGGCGGCGCGGCCTCGATCTCCTCGGGGAGGACGACCGGGCAGCCCGGCGGCGCCTCGGCGCCGGCTTCGGCCAGCACCGCTTTCGCCTCGGCGGTGCGGTAAATGCGGTCCCGGCGGATCTCCGGCTGCGAAACGCCGACCGGCACGTAAACTCCGCCCGCGCAGAGCACACCGAGCACCGCGGCGATCTGGTCTGGTCCCTTCGGGAGGGTCACCGCGACCGCGTCTCCGGCCCGGACGCCGCGCGCGGCCAGCGCCCCGGCGACCCGCAGCGCGCGGTCGCGCAGCGCGCCGTAACTCAGGCTCCGGTCGACGCCCCAGCACACCGCCGTCCGCTCCGGCCGGTCGGCCGCCCGCGCGAGAAAGCCGTCGTGCAGCAGGCCTTCCGGCAGCGGACCCCGGGTGGCGTTGACCTCCGCCCGGCGCTGCCGCTGCGCTTCGGGAAGCTGCGGGCGCACCGCAACCGACCAGTCCGCGCCGTCGTCCGCGAGCTGGTGCAGCAGCTCCCGGTACGCCGCGAACATCGCGTCGACCAGCCCGGGCGGGAACGCGGTCTCCAGCACGTCCCAGTTGAGCAGCAGTCCGCCCCGGTACTCGCTGACCTGGTGGTCGAGCCAGACCTGCGGGGTCTGCGACTGGCCCCAGCAGTACTCGCCGAAGGGCATCCGCAGGTCGAACGGGCTGGCCGAGAGCTGCCCCATGCCCATCGTGCTGGTGAACACCACCGGCATCGCCGCCGACGGGCCGCCGGAGCGGCGCGCCAGCTCGCGCAGCACGTCGATGCCGGAGAACGCGGTGTGCTGCATGTCGGTCCACACCCGTTCCTGCAGCCGCCGCGCCGCGTCGCGGAAACTCTCCCCCACCGCCGGTTCGTCGGCGACCAGCAGCAGCGAAGTGAAGTCGCCGACCACCCGGGAGATGTCCGGATGCAGCGGAGGCCGGTCGAACAGGGTCAGGTTCAGCGTGGCCGCCCGCTCCTCGCTCCAGTGCCGCAGCACCGTCGCGAACGCGGCGAGGACCGCCGTCGACGGCGTCACGCCGTGTCGGGCGGCCGTCCGCGACATCCGCTGCCACTGCCGCTCGGACAACCGGAACTCGCGGCGGGTGAAGGCTTCCGGCCCGGCCGGAGCCGCCGAGGCGACCGCGGGCAGCCTCGGCGCGGCCGGAAGCGTCTCCAGCCGCTCGAGCCACCACTCCCGGTCTTCCTCGCGCTTGCGCGGGTCCGGTGCCCCGCCGAGCACGCAGTCGCGGAAGGACACTCCGATCGGCGGGAGCTGCGCGTCCGGGTCGGCGTACAGCTGCGCCAGCTCCGCGAACACGGTCATGATGCTGAGCGCGTCGAGCACCAGGAAGTCCAGGCCCACCCCGAGCCGGGCGCGTCCGTCGCCGTACTCGACCACGGCGAGGTCGAACATCGGCCACACCGCCGGGTCGAACACCCTGCGGCTCAACCGTTCCCGCATCGCGGCGAGCTCGGATTCGCCGTGCGAGACCGGAATCCGGGTTTCCGGGACGTCGGGCAGCACGCGCTGATCGCCGTTGTCGTCGAACACCGCGCGCAGCATGTCGTGCCGCCGCACCACCGTGTTCCACGCGCGTTCCAGCGCGGCCGTGTCAATCCCGGTGCCGTCAAATTCCCAGTACCACAACGAACCGACGCTGCCCAGCGCGAATTCGGCGCGCCTGCCGACCCAGTAGGCCCACTGCACGCCGGTCGCCGGGAACGGGTCGTACCGGTGCTCCGGATCCGCGGTCAGCACCGCCGCCGCAGGCGTTTCCTCGGGCGACAGCCGCTGTGCGAACTCGCGCAGCGTCGGCGCGGCGAACAGGTCCGCCAGCCCGGCTCCGCCCAGTTCCGCCTCGCGCAACGCGACCAGCAGCCGGGTGGCCAGCAGGCTGTTGCCGCCGAGAGCGAAGAAATCGTCGTCGCGTTCGATCCGCTCGGCGTTCAGCAGTCGCGCCCAGATCTCGGCGACCGCGAGTTCGGCCGGGCCGGACGGTGGCCCGCCACGGTCCCGCGGTGCCTCCTCTCCGAGCAGTTCCCGCACCGCGCGCCGGTCGATCTTGCCGTTCGCGTTCAGCGGCAGCGCCGGCACGGCGACGATCCGCCGCGGCACCAGGTAGTCCGGCAGCACGCGTGCCAAGGCTGCGGACAGTTCGTCTGGCTGCACCTCGGCTTCGGCGACCGGGACCACCGCCGCGCCCAGCACCGGCCGGTCGCCGCGGTCGTCCACCACCGCGACCGCCCTGGCGACTTCGGGGAGCGCCGCCAGCGCGTGCTCGATCTCGCCGAGCTCGATCCGGTGGCCGAGGATCTTGACCTGGAAATCGGTGCGGCCCAGGAATTCCAGCTCGCCGCCGGGCCGCAGGCGCACCAGGTCGCCGGTGCGGTACCAGCGCTGCCCGGCGTGCGAGACGAACCGCCGCGCGGTCAGCTCGGGATCGCCGTGATAGCCCAGCCCGACGCCGGTGCCGCCGAGCCACAGCTCGCCCGGCACCCAGTCCGGGCAGTCCCGGCCCAGCCGGTCCACCACGCGGATCGCCTGGTTGCGCAGCGGCCCGCCGTAAGGCACCGACGGCCAGCCCGGCAGCGGCGGCCCCGCCTCGTGCCAGGTGGAGTGGATGCCGACCTCGGTCGCGCCGCCGAGCGCGACGAGCCGCGCGCCGGGGGCGAGCGCGCGCAGCCGCGCCCACAGGTCGGGCCCGACCCAGTCGCCGCCGACCAGCGCGATCCGCAGCGGCAGCGGCTGTCCCGCCGCCTCCGCGACGACCAGCAGCATGTCCAGCAGCGCGGGCACCGACGTCCACACCGTGACGCGGTGCCCGACGACGAGATCGAGCCAGGCGTGCGCGTCCCGGCGGATGCCGTCGTCGAGCACCACCAGGCTGGCGCCGGCGTCAAGGAAAGCGAAGACGTCGTACACCGCCCAGTCGTGGTCGAGCGCCGAGACCGCGAGCCCGCGGTCAGCCGCGCCGATCCCGGCCCGGTCGCCGATGTCCTCGACGGTATTGCGGGCCGCCCGGTGCGACATGCGCACGCCTTTGGGCCGACCGGTCGAGCCGGAGGTGTAGATCAGGTACGCGCAGGACTCCGGGTCGACCGGAACGCGGTCCGCGCGTTCGGGTGCCCCGGCGGTCACCGGGACCACCGGCACGGGCGAGCCCGGTTCGGCCGCTTCGCCCAGCACGACCGCCGCACCCGAGTCGAGGTACAGCTCGTGGCGCCGCGACGGCGGGAGATCCCGGCCGACCGGAACGAACACGGCGCCCGCGTGCACCGCTCCAAGCAC
Organism: Amycolatopsis albidoflavus; assembly: GCF_039525725.1. Classification (NCBI taxonomy): domain Bacteria; kingdom Bacillati; phylum Actinomycetota; class Actinomycetes; order Pseudonocardiales; family Pseudonocardiaceae; genus Amycolatopsis; species Amycolatopsis albidoflavus. The sequence continues at coordinate 116,680 of NZ_BAAAHV010000012.1, read as the reverse complement.
CGCCGCGATCTGCTGCGGCCCCTTCGGCAGGGTGATCGCCACGACGTCGCCCGGGCGCACACCGTGCTCGGCCAGCAACCCGGACACCGTGCGAGCCCGGGCCGCCAGCTCGCCGCGATCCCAGCCTTCCCGGTCGCCCCAGCACAACGCCGGCGCGGACGGATCCTCTTGCGCCGCCCGGAAAAACCCCGCGCCCAGCACGGTTTCGCGCTCGGCTCCCCCGGTGTCGCCGAGTTCCGCTCGCCGGGCGAGCTGCGCGGCGGGCAGCAACGAGTCCACCGGCTCGGCCCACTGCCTGTTCGCCAGCAGCTCGCGGAGCAAACGGACGTAGCCGTCGAACATCGCGTCCAGCACGCCTTCGGCGAACAGGCCCTCCACCGCGTCCCAGTTCAGCAGCAGGCCGCCGGACTGCTCGGTGACCTGGAAGTCGAGCCACACCTGCGGGGCCTGGGAAATGTTCCATCCCGCTTCCCCGAAGCACTCGCGGATCCGATCGCCGAACAGCTCGCCGAGCCCGATCGCGCTGGTGAAGACGACCGGCGCGACCGCCTGGCGCGCCAGGCCCCTGGCACGGGTCAGCTCGCGCAGCACGTCCAGCCCGGTGAACCCGGAATGCGCCGCGTCCTCCCGGATCCGGTCCTGCAGCTGCCGGGCCAGCCCCGGCACCGTGCGCGCACTGCCCGCGTGCACGCCGACCAGCAGCAGGTTGGTGAAATCGCCGACCAGCCCGTCGACATCCGGGTGCACCGGCTCGCGGTCGAACAACGGGACGTTCAGCAGGAAATCCGGCTCCTCGCTCCACGCGGCCAGCACGTGGCAGAACGCCGCGGCGAAAACCATCGGCAGGGTCACCCCGTGCTCGGCCGCGTGCCCCGCCAGCACCTCGCGCTCCTGGGCGCTCAGCGTGGCGAAGCGCCGGGCCACCCGGTGCCGGTCGAGCCGTTCCGGGGCGACCGCGAGCGGCAGCGCGGGCGCGCCCGGCAACTGCGGCAGCCGCTCCTCCCAGTACTCCCGGTCGCGCTCGCGAGCCTGTTCCCGTTCTTCTCTGCGCTGGGCCAGGTAGCGCGGGAAGCTGAACTCCAGCGGCGGCAGGTCGGCCTCGCCCGCGTAGCAGGCGGCGAGGTCCCGCAGCATGATCCGGAAGCTCAGCGCGTCGGCCGCGATCATGTCGAGGTCGAGGTGCATGCGCGTGTGCCCGCCGGGAAGCAGCGAGAGCGCGAGGTCGAACACCTCGCCATCGGCGACGGCGAATGTGCGGTGCGAAAGCCGTTCCCGGATTTCCCCCAGCTGTCGCTGCACCTCGGCTTCGGGAAGCTCGCGCAAGTCGTGCACGGCGAGTCCGCGCCAGCCGGATTCGGGAAGGATCTGCTGCGTCCCGTCGCCGAGCACGCGCATCCGGAGCATCCCGTGCCGCCGGGCGAGCGCCCGCACCGCGCGCTCCAGCCGGGCCGGTTCCACCCCGCTGCCGTCGAACTCCGCGTAGAAGTGCGTGGTCACCCCGGCGAGCGCGAACGTCTCGTCCCGGCCGACCCAGTACGCGTACTGCATCGGAGCCAGTTCGAACGGCTCGCTCTCGTCGATCTCGGGCAGCGGCGGCCCGGCCCGCTCGACCGGGTCGCCGGTCGCCAGCAGAGCGCACCATTCGCGCAGGGTCGGCCGTTCCATCAGGTCGGCGAACCGGACCTGCTTTCCGCGCGCCCGCCAGCGCGCGGCGAGCCGCATCACCGAAAGGGAATCCAGGCCGCACGCGATCAGGTCGCCGCCGGTCGCGGCGAGCCGGTCCGCGTCCGGCAGCATCGCGGCGACGTCCGCGCGGATGTTCTCTTCGGTGAGCACCGCCGCGGCGGAGTCCGCCACGTCGCTGATGCCGTCCATCACGCTCCCGGGATTCGCGGGGACAGGATAAAAATGCCGTCACCAATTCGACTAAAGGCTGAACGTTCAAGCAGTTAAAAGCTGAACTTTCAAGCAGTCGCTTCGCCGCGATCGTCCAGTTCCTCCGCGAACTGCTTCCAGGTCTCCGCGTAACCGCGGGCCACTTCGGCGACCACATTCGTGCAATGCGAGGGCACCGACGCGGCGAGACTGGCGCATTCGTCGCTGGTGAGCGCGTGCACGTCCAGCCAGCGCAGCAACGCGCGGCCGGCGTCGGTGAACCTGAGCGACGGGTCCTTTTTCAGATTCTGCAACATGCGCACGGTATCGTGCACGGCCCGCTGCGCGGCGCTGCGAACGGTGCGCTGCGCGGGCAACCGTTGCGGTGCGGCGCCCTCTTCCCCCATTCGCTGGCGGGGAGGCAGCGGATCCTCGCCGCGGCGGATCCGTTCCCGGACGTCCCGCGCGGTGCCGGTGGAAATGCCGACGCTCTGGGCGATTTCCCGCAGCGAGGCGTCCGGGTTCTGCCGGATCATCTCGCTGGCCCGTCGCCGTCCCTCGGCGTGGTTCAACGGCCGCACCCGGCCGTCGCGGCCGACCCTGGCGTGCAGCTGCGGCAGGTCGCAGCCGACCCGTTTCCGCAGCGCCCCGACGGTTTTCGCGGAGATCCCGGAGGCCTCCGCGACCGCGCGGTCGGACCAGTCCGGGCGCAGTTTCACGATCCGCTGCGCGGCGACCTCGCGTTCCCGCAGGGTCAGCGGCAGCCCGTGCTTGATGTTGGCCTGCACGGAAAGGATGAACGCGGCCTCGGCGCTGCCGCTGAAAAGGTACGCCTCGATCCGGTCGGCCCCGCGCAGCGCCGCCGCGCGGACCCGGTGCATGCCGTCGATCACCCGCATGTCGGACCGGTTGACCAGAATCGGCGGGAGGTCCGCCCCGCTCTCCACGAGAGTCCGGGCGTGCTCGAGGTTCTCCCCGCCGAGCCGCGGGCTGTCCGCTGGCAGCAGCGAGCTGATCTCGACCATCCGCTTCTCGCACTGGCCGAGGACCGCGGCGAACGGTTCCGCTTCTTCGTCGGGGCGCCCGTTGTCCGCCGTGCAGCGGGCAGGCCACAATCGTCCGTTCGAGTCGTGCATGGGCTATTCCCCCAGGAATGAACTCGCCGTGAAAGTGCGTCTTACTCGGCGGTGCGGATTCCGCATCTCTGCCGCCCCCCGCCCAACTATTGCAAAGGGTCCGCCACCGCGCAAACACCTGCTGATGGCACCCGATGCCACGTTTTCCGCAACCACAGGGTCAAATTACGAGCAATCAGACAATCAGGTGATTGGCCGAACGGAGGCGTCGAGTCACCGTCGGCGCCATCGGAAATATCCGGCACGCGCGCTTACCGCAACCAGTAAAGGCGGTGCAATGGGTGTTCTACAGAAAGCACCGCGACAGACTGAAAACCTGCGGCGTGTGCATAACCGGTTACGACAGAAGGCCGAATGACGGTGCCGGTTCCGGCAGACGGCCGCTCGGACAACCCGACCGGCAAGCAGTGCAGCACGCTCACCGCGTAGAGAAACCGCTCGACCTCTCCGGCGGGCGCGGAGAACTCCTCGGCCGCTTTCGGTTCCATCAGCAGCACCCCGCCTCCGGGGCGCAGTGCCTGGCGGCACCAGCGCAGGACCTCCACCGGCCGCGCCATGTCGTGCAGCGCGTCGAGGACGCACACCAGCGCGTACCGGCCGGCCGCTTCGTCCGGCCCGTTCGCGTCCGCTCGCGCGAAAGCCAGGGTGTCCGGCGCGCCGGCGGCGGCCGCGTTGGCGATCGCTTCGCGCACCGCGGCGCCGTCGGAGTCGTAGCCGGTCACTGTGGCCCGCGGATAGGCTCTGGCCAGCGCGATCGACGACCATCCGCTCCCGCAGCCCACGTCGGCGATCCCGGCTCCGCGCACGAGCCTGCGGTGCACGTCCGGCAGCGCGGAGCGGATCCAGCCGGCCAGTTCGCCCTCGAACACCGCCCGGTTCAGCTCGGTCTGCGCACCGCGGAAATCCTCCCCGTACTCGTGGTAGCCAAGCCCGCCGTCCTGGCGGTACGCCTCGGCGATCCGGGGCAGCACCGGCGCGATCCCGGCCGCCGGAAGCACCGAGGTCAGGGCGGGCGGCGGGTCTCCGGTCAGCGCGGCCCGATGGGCTTCCGGAAGCAGGAACCGGTGCTCCGGCGGCTCGCCGGACACGGTCACGATCCCCGCCGCGGCCTGCTGTTCGAGCCACTCCCGCGCGTACCGGGGCCCGATCTCGGCCCGCTCGGCCAGTTCACCGGCGGTCAGCGGCCGCTCGCACAGGTGCGCGTAGAGCCCCAGCCGCAGGCCGAGCCCGATGGTCAGCAGCTCGGCGGCCGCGATGCCCGCGGCGAACAGCCTGCCGGCGAACGCCGCTTCCCCGCTGTTCATCCGCGCCCCCGGCGCCGCTCGCGCATTCGATTTTCCCCGAATGCTGGCCCTATATTGCCGACATGACTTTTCACGAGGCGCCCGCTTCTATCGGACAACGGCTTCTGTGGTTTCTCGAACATTACCGACCGGATACCGCATCGCTCAATTGCCCGGTGGTCTGCAAACTGCACGGGCCGCTTGACGTCGACGAATTGAAAATCGCATTGCGCCGGTTGACCGAACGGCACGAGGCATTGCGCACCACTCTGGTCCGCGACGGCCGGAAACTGGTTCAGCGCATTCACCGCGACGGCGAACCGCCGCTGCGGGAGGAGAACCTCGCCGCGGAGGACGGCTCGGCCCCGGAGACCGCCTTCGAGCGCGCGCTGGAGGCAGAACTGCAGGTCCCGGTCGACGTCGGCACGTGGCCGCTGCGCTGCACGCTCTGGCGGCTCGGCCCGGACGAGCACGCGCTGTGCCTGACCATGCACCACCTGGTGTCCGACGCCTGGTCCTGCGGAATCATTCTGCAGGACCTGATCAAACTGCTGGACGCGGGCCCGGAAACCGTTCCGGAGCTGCCGCCGGTCGCATTCCCGTATTCCGCCTTCGCGCAGCGCCAGCACGAGCAGGCGAAAAACGGGGAGCTGAAGGCCCATCAGGACTACTGGGTCGGCAAGCTCCGCGACATGCGCTTGGTGCGGCTTCCCGAGACCGGGCGGCAGACGCCGGGAGAAGGCCGGGCGAGCGGCATCGAAACCGCGGTACTGCCCCCGGAAGTCTTCGGGAAACTGCGCGAAGTGGCCCGCGCCGAACGCACCACGCTGTTCACCGTGATGCTTTCGCTTTACTACCTGCTGCTGGCCCGCACCACCGGCCAGACCGACCTGCCGGTCGCGTCGCTGTTCGCGAACCGGTCCGGACGAGAGGTCCAGTCCACCGTCGGCTTCTTCGCGAACATGGTGGTGCTGCGCAGCCAGGTCGACCCGGACGCCCCGTTCTCCGAGGTCGTGCGGTCGGTGCGGCCCACTGTCATCGACGGCTTCCTGCACGAGAGCATCCCGTACCAGATGCTCCCGCTGTCGTTCCAGGACAACGGCGGCCGCGTGGACGACGTCGTCTTCCAGATGCTGCTGACCCCGCCGCCGGGCACGAAGGTGCACGCCAGGGGCGTGGACTTCGAGCTGTACACGCCGGACGTGCTGGGCAGCCGGTTCGGGCTCGAACTCGGCCTGATCCCGCAGCACACCGGCGACTGCCAGGCGATGCTCTTCTACACCACCGACCGGATCAGCCCGCAGTGGGCGAAGGACTTCCTCGCCGACTACGCCGCCATGGCCGCCGCCGCGGCGGCTGATCCCTCAGCCGTGGTCGCGGCGGCGACTGCGACCGCCCGATGAGCGCACCCGGCATCGAGCGCTACGACGCCGCCCGGGTCGCGGCGATGGCCGACCCGTACCCGGCCTACGCCGCGTTCCGGGCCCGCGGGCGGCTGCTGCCCGCGGGCCCGGGCGCCTGGGCCGTCCCGCGCTACGAGGACGTGGCCGCGCTGCTGCGCGACCCGCGGCTCGGACACGAGTTCCCGGACGCCATGTACCGGCTTTCCGGCGAGCCCGACGTACTGACCGAGTTCTTCCGCGCCACCGTGCTCAACCGGGACGCGCCGAGCCACCCCGTGCTGCGGCGGGCGATGGCCGCGCTGCTCGCCCCGCGCGTCGTCGCGCGCCTTCGGACCCGGATCGACGAGCTCGTCGCGCGGCTGCTCGCGGACCTGGCCGAGGCGGGGACCGGCGACCTGGTCGAAGGGCTCGCCTACCCGCTGCCGGTGATCGTCTCCTCGGAGCTGCTCGGCATCCCGGCGGCCGACCGCGACCGGCTGCGCCCGCACGCCGTCGCGCTCGGCCGCGCCTTCGGGGCGGGCATCCAGCCCGCCGGCGACCGGGACGCGGCGATCGCCGCCGTGCACTGGCTGCGCGGCTATGTGCGGGAACTGCTGGAACGCGCGAGCGACGGGCCGCTGTCCGGTGTGCTGGCCGCGAGCCGGGACGCCGGACTGGCGGCCGAGGAGGTCGTGGACAACGTGATCTTCCTGTTCTTCGCCGGGTTCGACACGACCACGAACCTGATCGCCAACGGCTGCGCGGAGCTGCTGGAGCGCCCCGCGCTGCTGGAGACGCTGCGCGGGGACCCGGCGCTGGCCGAGTCCGCGGTCGAGGAGTTCCTCCGGTTCGAGGCCCCGATCCAGGCGACGGCGCGGATCGTCCGGGAGCCGGTCGAGATCGGCGGGCGGGTGCTGCGCGCCCGCAGGCTCGTCCTGCTGCTGCTGGCTTCGGCCAACCGCGACGAGCGGCGCTTCGCCGATCCGGACCGGATCGACCTGGCGCGTTCGCCCAATCCGCACTTGTCGTTCAGCTCGGGCGTGCACCACTGCCTCGGCGCGACGCTGGCCCGGATCGAGGGGGCCGCGGTGTTCGCGCAGGTGGCCGCCCGGCGCGACGGGTTCGTCCCGGCCGGCCCGCCGCGGCGCCGGGACCACCCCAGCTTCCGCGGTTTCGCCCGGCTTCCGGTGCGCTTCCGCTGACCGGACCACGTGCAACTGCCACATTTCCGCGTTTGCTCACCCGAACTCGAGCGGGAGCGCCTTGATGCCGTTCATGAAGTTCGATTCGAGCCGCACCGTCGCGCCCGCCCGGCGCAGCCGCGGCAGATGCGGGGCCAGCTCCCGCAGGAACGCGACGCCCTCGGCGCGGGCCAGGTGCGCGCCGAGGCAGTAGTGCGGCCCCGCCCCGAAGGCCAGGTGCCGGACGTCGGGGCGGGCCGGGTCGAACCGGTCCGGTCCGGCGAACGCGCGCTCGTCGCGATTGGCGGAGATGTAGTAGAGGACGACCTTGTCCCCGGCCGCGATCCGGCGGCCGTCGAGTTCGGTGTCGCGCGTCGCGGTCCGGCGGAACTGCATGATCGGCGTGATCCAGCGCAGCAGTTCCTCCACCGCGAGCGCCGGGTCGGCGCCGTCGCGCAGGGCGTGCGGCAGCACCGGGTCGTCCGCGCACAGCTCCAGCGTGCCGGACAGCAGGTGCCGGGTCGTCTCGTTGCCCGCCACCACGAGGAGCAGCCACAGGTGGCAGAACTCCTTCTCGGTGAGCTTCCGGCCGTCCACGTCCGCGGCGACGAGCCGGCTCACCAGGTCCTCGCCCGGCCGCCGCTTGCGCTCCCGCGCCGCCTCCATCGCGTACGCGAACGCTTCGAAGAAAGTCCGCTGGAACGCCTCGATGTCCCCGCCGCCGTACTCCGGGTCGTCGAAGCCGACCAGGTTGTTGCTCCACCGGTAGAGCAGGCCGCGGTCCTGCCTCGGCATGCCGAGCAGGTCGGCCAGCACCAGCAGCGGCAGTTCGGCGGCCAGATCGGCCACCGCGTCCGCCCCGCCTGCCGCGACCGCGTCCGCCACCAGGCGTTTCGCGTGCGCGGCGATCGACGACTCCAGCGCGCGCACCGCTCTCGGCGTGAACGCGCCGGTGGCCGCTTTGCGCAGCTTCGCGTGTTCCGGCGCGTCCATCCCGACCAGCAGCTGGCGCGTCCGGTCGAGGTCCGCGGGCGATTTCGCGTCGGTCAGGAACGGTCCGCCCGCCGCCGAGGAGAACACCTCGGGCGAGCGCGACGCCTCGACCACTGTCGCGTGCCGAGTGACCGCCCAGAACCCGTCGCCGCGCTGCACGACCTCGCCGGTGCGGCCGCGGCGGAGCAGGCTGGCCTCCTCGACCCAGCTCACCGGTTCTTCCGCGCGCAGCCGCGCGAACTCGGCGTGCGGCGGACCGCTGCGGTAAGTCGCCGGATCCGCGATCCCGCACCGTTCGGGCACGTGCACCGCTCCCCCTTCGAGTCGGGTCAGTCCAGGAAATCGGGTTCGGTGCGGACGAGGTCCGCGTACAGCGACCGGAAACTCGCCCTCGCGAGCCACGGCGCCCCGATGTCGGCTCGCGCGCTCAACGCCGCTTCGCGGCTGACGGTCGTGGGAGTCCCGGCTGCCTCGGCGAGCAACTGCACCTGGCACGCCCGGTCCATCGCGATGAACCACCACGCGGCCTCTTCGACCGAGCCCCCGACGGTGACCAGGCCGTGGTTGCGGAGGATCACCGCCTTGCGGTCGCCGAGTGTCTCGGCGATCCGCGTGCCTTCCTCTTCGGCGAGCACGACTCCGGAATAGCCATCGAACACGGTGTGGTCCTCGAAAAACGCGCACGCGTCCTGGCAGATCGGCAGCAGCGGACGGCCGAGACTGGCGAACGCCCGCCCGTGCAGGGAGTGCGTGTGCGCGGCGGCGACCGTTTCGGGCCGCGCCCGGTGGATCGCCGCATGGATGGTGTACCCGGCCGGGTTCACCCGGCCCTCGCCCTCCACCACCGCGCCGTCCTCGTCGACCAGCAGCAGATCGCTGACCCGCACGTGCCCGAAGTTCTTGCCGAACGGGTTGATCCAGAAGCGGTCCGGACGCCGCGGGTCGCGCGCGGTCACGTGCCCGCCTATTCCCTCGGCGAGGCCGAACCGGGCGAAAAGCCGCAGCGTCGCCGCGAGCCGCTGCTTGCGGTGCAGCAATTCCTGCTCCGCGGTCCGGGTTTTCGCCGCGGTCATCGGAGCGTTCCGGCCGCGAGCGGCGGCCGGGCCGGGGCGATGTCGTCCTCGGGCGCGGCGAGCAGTCCCCGGCGGCGCAGCTGCGGCACGAGGCCTTCGCCGAGCCGGTACGCCTCCTCCAGATGCGGCTGCGCGGACAGGATCAGGTGGTCGACGCCGAGTTCGTGGTACTCCGCGATCCTGTCGGCGACCTCCTCGTGCGAACCGACCAGCGCCAGCGCAGGCCCCTGCCTGCCGAGTCCGTAGCCGGTCCAGACGTTCGGGTGCACCTCCAGTCCGTCGCGGCTGCCGCCGTGCAGCGCGGCCATCCGCCGCTGCCCTTCGGAATCGCTCGCGGCGAACCTCCGCTGGCTGCGCTCGACCAGGCCGTCGCTCATCCCGGCCACGATCCGGTCGGCCTCGGCCCACGCCTCGTCCGAGGTGTCCCGGGAGATGACGTGCATCCGGGTGCCGAACGGCAGCGCCCGGCCGGCCGCCGCCGCTTCCGCCCGCACCCGGGCGACCTGCGCGGCCATCCGGTCCGGCGGTTCGCCCCAGGCGAGGTACACGTCCGCGTGCCGGATCGCGGTGCGCAGCGCGGGTTCCGAGCTGCCGCCGAGGAAAATCGGCGGCAGCGGGTCCGGGCGCCGGATCACCGTGGCGCCCGAAACCCGGTAGTGCTCGCCCTCGTGGTCCACCGAACCGGTCCACGCCCCGCGCAGCACGCTGAGGAATTCCCCGGCCCGCGCGTAGCGTTCGTCGTGGCCGAGGTGGTCGCCGTAGCGGCGCAGTTCCTCCGGATCGCCGCCGGAGACCACGTTCAGCAGCAGCCTGCCGCCGGTCAGGCGCTGGCAGGTGGCGGCCATCTGCGCGGTCAGCGTCGGGCTCGCCGTGCCCGGCCGGAACGCGACCATGAACCGCAGCCGCGCGGTTTCCCGGCTCAGCGCGGCCGCGACGAGCCACGGGTCCTCGCAGAACAGCCCGAAGGGAACCAGCGCGCCGGTGAAGCCCGCTTGTTCGGCGGCGCGCGCCACCTGCGCGAGATAGCCGGCGTCGGGATCGCGCCGGACATTCGCCGCGCCGTCGCGGGCGACGTCCCGTCCGTCGCCGTGTCCGGGGATGAACCAGTACAGGTGCAAGGCCATGGAAAACCGTCCCGGTGAAGGAAAAAGTGCCTGCCGCGGCGGTCAGTCGACCATCGCCGGGGCAGCCCGGTCAAGCCGGTTCCCCTGTGCGGCAACGGGTTGCACGGATTGACAGCGCGCGGGCGGCTCGCCTTCACTTGGGCCGCAAGCGCTGGGAGGGAGCCCCGTTGATCGAGCACGTTCTTCCCGCCGCCGTGGCCGGCGCGGAGACGACGGCCGACGTCGATCCGTCCACTTCGGACTTCCCGGAGCTCGGGGCGCTGGAGCCGCGGACGCGGCGGCCCCGGCTCGCCGAATTCGCGACCGGCCGCAGCTGTGCCAGGGCGGCGCTGCGGGCACTGGGCGCGCCCGCCGGACCGGTCGGCCGCGGACCGCACCGGGAACCTCGCTGGCCGCCCGGGATCGTCGGCAGCATCACGCATTGCCCCGGCTATCGCGCGGCCGCGGTGGCGCGCGCGTGCCGGGTGCGCGCGGTCGGGATCGACGCGGAACCGCACCGCCCCCTCTCGCCCCGGATGTTCGCCCGGATCACCTCCGCGGCCGAACGGCGCGAACTGGCCGCCCTGCCCGCGACGCGCGTGCACGTCGACCGGATTGTGTTCTCCGCCAAGGAGAGCGTCTACAAGGCGTGGTTCCCGATGACCGGATCCGACCTGGGGTTCACCGATGTGCATCTGAGCCTCGACCCGATTCGGCGCCGCTTCGTGGTCGAGCTGCCCGCGCCGTTCGCGCCCGTGCGCGGGCGTTACGCGGTCGACCGCGGCCGGATCGTCACCGCCGTTGCCGTGCCCGCCGATGGCCTCCGCTGAGACGCGCCGGGTGACCGGCCCGGAAGACGTCACGCCGGAATGGCTCGGCGCGGTCCTGCACCGCGCCGAGCCGGAGAGCGTGCTGACCGGGATCACCCGCACTGAGCTCACCCGCGGCAGGCTCGGCCGCTGTGTCCGGTTCGGACTGTCGTGGGACGGGCCGGGCGGTCCGGCGGCGGTGGTCGGCAAATTCCCCGCGGCCGGACCGGTGAGCAGGCAAACGGGGACGATCGGCAACCAGTACGCCACCGAGGTCGAGTTCTACCGCACGCTCGGCGAGCGGGTGTGCGTCGACGTGCCCCGGTGCCACGCCGCCGAGGCACACGACGACGGCGGATTCGTGCTGATCCTGGACTGGGTGGACGGAGCTGTCGGCGACCAGGCCGCGGGCGCGACGCTGCCGGAGGCCGAGACCGCGGTCGACGCGCTGGCCCGGTTGCACGCCCAGTTCAGCGGGTCCGCCGAGCTGCCGCCTCCCCCGGGCGCCGCCGAGCACCGGCGCACCGCGGCGCTCTACCAGTTGCTGTGCGACCGGTTCCTGGACCGCTTCGGAGACCGGCTCAGCGCCGCGGCCGCGGCGACGGTGGCCCGGTTCAAGCGTTCGGTGCGCGGATGGACCGCGCTGTGGGAACCGCCGTTCACCCTGCTGCACGGGGATTACCGGCTCGACAACCTGCTGTTCCGGACCGTTCGCGGGCACCGTCGCGTCACTGTGCTCGACTGGCAGACGCTGTCCGCGGGCCCCGGCCCCAAGGACCTCGCCTACCTGCTCGGCGGCAGCCTCGACCCGGACCTGCGCCGCAGCCACGAAGCCGCGCTGGTGGACCGCTACGTCCGCACGCTGCGGGCGCACGGGACCGCCGTGCCGGACGGCTGGCTGCACCGGACCCTGCGGCTGGGCACGCTGTCCGGGATGCACATGACCGTCGTCGGCTCGATGCTGGTGGAATCCGGCACGGACGCCGACCGCATGTTCGCGGCGATGGCCGAACGGCACGCCGCGCACGCCGCCGACCACGACGCCCTGCGACTGCTGGAGTCGATGTGCTGACCGACGCCGACGAACGCCTCGCACACCAGATCCCGGAACCGCTCTCGGCGGTGGCCGGCCCGGACCGGCACTGGCGGGAAAGCTACTTTTTCGCCGCGCACCATCCGCGGCGGCTCGAGGACGCGCTGGTGCTGACGATGGCGGCCAACCCGGCCCGGCGCGCGATGGACAGCTACCAGATGGGCAGGCTCGGCGGGCAGTTGTTCTTCTCCCGCGCGTCGCGGCCGTTCGGCGACGATCCGCACACCCCGGTCGCCGGCCCGGTTTCGGTGGAGATCGTCCGCCCGTACGAGCGGATCGTGCTGCGCGCGGGCCCCGGCGCGCGGGGTTTCGGCGGGATGGAGCTGACCTGGACCGCGCGGACCCGGCCGTACCTGACCCGCCGCGGCACCCTCGTCGTCGACGGCGCGCCGGTGTGGGACCAGCGCCAGGTCATGCAATCCGGCTGGTTCGACGGCGAATACGTCAGCTCCGGCCGCACCGTCGCGGTAGAGCGGTGGTGGGGGCAGCGCGACCATTCCTGGGGCATCCGCCGCCATCCGCGGTGTCCATTGTGGATCTGGCTGGCCGTGCAGCTGCCGGACGGAATGCTCAGCGCCTGGCTGTGGGAGCACGCCGACGGCCGCAGGCACTACCTCGACGGCTGCTGGGCCCCCGACGGCGGCGGGGAGCCGGTGCCGCTCGCGGATCTCCGGTACGACCTCGACTGGCTGGATCCGGCGGGAGCGCCGGTGCGCGGCGCCGGCGCCGCCCAGCGCGCGGACGGGCTCGGCGGCCGGGTCGTCTTCGTGCTCTCCGACGGCCGCTCGGTCACCGTCGACGGACGCGGGCAGTGGATCGCGCCGTACGGCCGCCGGGGCGGCGGCCTGCACCAGGTTTCCGTGCACACGTCCGACGGCCGCACCGGCACCGCGATCTACGAGGTCACCGGGTGCGCCCACCACCATTTCTTCCCGGAGGAGAGTTCGTGATCCCCGCCGAATCCGCGTTCCGCGACGAGGTGCGCCGTTGGCTCGCCGCGCGGCCCGCGCCCGCCGCGCGGCCCGACGGGTTCCCCGCCCGGGAGGAGATCCGCGAGTTCAGCTCGGCGCTGCACGCGGCGGGATTCGCCGGGGTCAGCTGGCCCGTCGAGCACGGCGGGCGCGGGCTGCCCGCGGCGTTCGACGCCATCGCCGCCGAGGAACTCGTGCGGGCCGGGCGGGGCGACCACGTGGGGATCATCGGGCTCGGCATGGTGGGCCCGGCCATTCTCGCTGTCGGCACCGCCGACCAGCGAAACCGTTTCCTGCCGCGGATCCTGTCCGGGGAAACCCTGTTCTGCCAAGGGTTCTCCGAACCGGAGGCGGGTTCGGACCTGGCCGCGCTGCGCACCAGCGCGGCGGAGGCCGACGGAATGTTCGTGGTAGACGGGCACAAGCTCTGGTCGACCGGCGCTCCGGTCGCCGACCACTGCCTGCTGCTCGCCCGCACCGAACCGGGCTCCCGCGGGCATCGCGGCCTCAGCTGCCTGCTGGTGGACCTGCGCACCGAAGGCGTCACCGTCCGGCCGCTGCGCCAGCTGTCCGGCGAAACCCGGTTCGGCGAGCTGCTGTTCGACCAGGTGCCGGTGCCCGCCGACGCGGTGCTCGGGCCGGTCGGCGGCGGCTGGCGAGTCGCCATGACCACCCTCGCGCACGAACGCGGCACCTTCGGCGTCCGGCTCGCCGCGGCGCTTTCGGCCGAATTCGCCGAGTTCACGGCCATGCTGCGGCGGCGCGGCCTCGACCGCGACCCGGTGGCGCGGGACCGGGTCGCGCGGGTGTGGATCGAGGTCGCCGGGGTGCGTGCGGCGGCGCATCGGGTCGCGGGCGCGGAACCGGGCCCGGAGGCCTCGATCGTCAAGCTTCGCTGGTCGCGGGCCGAGCAACGGCTGGCGGCGCTGGCCTTCGATCTGCTCGGCGACGGCGATTCCGCCGATCACGCCCGGTGGCGGCACGCCCGGCTGCGCAGCCGCGGCGCCACCTTGGAAGGCGGCACCTCCGAGGTGCTGCGCGACGTCCTCGCCGAGCGGGTGCTCGGCCTGCCGAGGGCCCGGTGAACCGCCCCGTGAGCGTGCTCGCCGCCGAACATCGCGCGCTTGCCGAGGCCGCGCGCGACCTGCTCTCCAGCGGCCCGGACTGGCCCGCTCTGGTCCGGCAAGGCTGGCTCGACGAGAACCTGAGCCCGGCCGCGCTGGCCCTGCTCGCCGAGGAAAGCGGCGCCGTGCTGCTCCCGCAGCCCTGGCTGGTCACCGCCGCGGTCGCGCCGTGGCACCGCGGCTCCCCCGCTGCCCTCGTGGTCAGCGGCACCGCCACCGGTTCGGCCCGGCTGCACGGGCGGGTCCGGGTTCCGTGGCCAGGTCCCGACGGCGTGCTCCTCGTCCCGGGCTCCGCGCTGTTCGCTGTCCGCTGCCGCGACGCGGACCCGCGCTTCCTGTCCACAATGGACCCCACAAGACCGCTCGCCGAGGTGACCCTCGAAGACACGCCCGCCGAACGCGTCGCCGGACTCGACTTGCTGCCCGGACTGCGCCGCCGCTACCGGACACTGGCCGCTTGCGAAGCACTCGGGGTCGCGCGCGCCGCGTTGCGGCTCGCGACGGAACACGCGAAAAACCGGATCCAGTTCGGCCGCGCGATCGGCGGGTTCCAGGCGGTGTCGCATCGGTTGTCCGACGTCTACGCCGAGATCGAAACCGCGGCCGCGCTGGTCCCCCGCGCGCTCCCCGCGCTCGACGGGGAAAGCGCGGGCGAACCGCCGCTGACCGCCCTGCTGGCCGCCGCGTCGGCCGCGGCGCACGCGACCGAGACGGCCGTCCAGACGCTGGGCGCGCAGGGATTCCTCGCCGACCACCCGATCGCGGCGCTGTACCGGCGTGCCCAGTCCTTCGCCGAGCCGGGGCTGCACGACGAACTGGCCGGCCTGGTCCTAGACGAGAACAGTCGACACTGAGGAGAACCGAGATGAAGGTGGAGATCGACGAACGCCGGTGCTGTTCGGCAGGCCAGTGCGCGGTGCTCGCCCCGGATGTCTTCGACCAGCGCGAAGACACCGGGACGGTGGTGCTGCTGAACCCGAATCCGCCTGCCGAGCACCAGAATGCGGTGCGCGACGCGGCGGAATCGTGCCCGGGCATGGTCATCACGGTCACCGAGGACAGCTGAGCGCGACCTGGTTCGGATGGGGGGGCTTGTCGTCGCTCCCCTTCGCGCCTGCTTCCGTTCCGGCGCTCGCGGGGCGAGCAGGGAGCGGTTTTGCCGAGCTGGGCCGGAAATAGCGCACACAGTCCACAGTGGAGAGATGGTGCCGGGGCGCGACCGTGCGGGGCCGGGCCGCGCCCCGCCGTTCTCAGCGGGTGATCGGTGTCCAGCCTTGGGCGTAGACATTGCCGGTGTGGCTGCTGGTGACCTCGCCGACCGCCTGGAGGGTGTAGCTCCCGGACATGCCGTCCAGGGTGGCTTGTCCCCACGTACTGGAGTTGAGGGGCGAGTAGAAGCGCACGAACGCCCAGTAGTGGTACGCGGTGTCGCGGCAGAGCTGGCTCTTCCCGATCTCGGTGCCGTCCGCGAGCCCCTTCACCGGCGCGGACGCCACGACCACGCTGCCCGCACCGAACGGCACCTCAACAGCCACCGCCCGGACTGAAGACACGCGAAGGCGGTCATTGCCACCGACCGGGCCGCACTCGGGAATCAACCGGCATCAGCGTGACGCCGCCGAAATCGCGCCCCGAACGAGTGCGATTGAGAACTCCCGTGCACCCGCGTGATTTATGGGGCTTGCAATGCGCACTACCGGCGGCGCCGACCGCAATCCGATGCTCGGCAGTCAGGCAGAAGCGGCCCCCTGGCAGCCAACCGGGTCACAGTCGTCGGGATGGTTGCCGGTGATGGCGGCGTGGTCCAGTTTCACCGTGTTGCCGGATCCGACGTGCATCCCGCCGCCCCGGGCTGCGGCGGTGTTCCCGGTGACGACGCTGTCGGCCAGAACCTGGGTCGCGCCGCCGTGGACACTGGAGATCGCGATGCCGCCGCCGCTGCCGCCCGCGAGGTTGTCGGCGATCCTCGCTCCGGTTATCCGGAATTGCGCGACCGGGCGCTTCCGAATGCTGTGCAGCGCGGCTCCTCCGCCGTCTTGCCCGGCGCGGTTGCGGGCGAGCTGGCCGCCGGTGACGGTCAGCTCGCCGGTGTGGTCGTAGACCCCGCCGCCGGAGCCGGGGGTTCCCGGCCGGACGGTGCCGGGCGAGCCGGTGCGGTTGTCGGCGATCGTCGTGCCGTCAAGGGTCGCCGCGCCCGCGCCGGTCCAGATTCCGCCCCCGTCGCCGGCGTTTCCGTCGTAGCCCCGAGTCGTCCCAGCGCCTCCGGCGCCCCCGTCGCCGGAAGTGTTGCGGCACACCGTGCTGCGGGCAAACGTCGTTTCGCCCGCGACGTAAGCTCCGCCGCCGTTCCCGCCGGGTCCGCCATGACCGGCGGATCCGCTGGGCGAACTCCCGACCGGCCCGCCGACCCCGCCGACCCCGGCCTTGTTGTCGCACACGGAACTGTCGGTGACCGTGGTGCGCTGGGTGCTCCAGATCCCGCCGCCGTGTCCGCCGTGCGCCCAGGTGTCCCCCTCGGTGCCGGGAGCAGCCGAACCGTCTCCGCCGTTCCCGGTCCGGTTTCCGCCGACCGAACTGTGCTCGACCGTCAAGGCGCCCTGGCGGACCGCGATTCCGCCGCCGTTGCCGCCCGAACCGGGGAAACCTCCCGTGCCCACCCTGGCCCAGGGGCCGCCGTTTCCCGTGCCGTTGCCGGTGACGGTGCTGTCGGTGATCGACAGCGTGCCGCCCGAACTGAACACGCCGCCCCCGGACCCGCCGTCCGCCGCGGGCGCGCCGTCGCCGGTGGAATTGCCGCGGATCGTCACCCGGATCAGCGCCAGCGCACCGGTGTTCAGAATGCCGCCGCCGTCTTCGCCCGGCGCGGTGCGGCCGCCGGTGACCGAAAGATCGGAAATCGACACTCCCGCCGCGTCAGTGCGGAGAATGCGGAACGGCGCGGCCGTCTGCGTGCGGGCGAGAGTGGCGTGATGACCGTTGACAGTCGTCGGCGCGGTAATCGCGGGCAGCGCCGCGGTGAGCTGGTAAGTGCAATTCTCCGCCAGATCGAGCGAACTGCCCGGATGCGCGTTGGCGGCCGCGATGGCGGAACTGAGGCCGGCCGCGTCGCACGGGACCGGCGCGGCGGCCGTCCCTGGCGTCGACAGCACTCCGACCGCCAGCACACTCGAACCCAGCAAGGAACGCATCACCACGACTTATCCCCTTTGCTCGCGAAGACCTTCCGGCGGCCGAGTGCACCACAACCGGAGATCACCGAAAGCGATTCCGCGACGAATTGGGCCGAGTGGCGCAGGAAATCCGTTCCTTTTCGCTTGCGTTCGCATTGTTCCCGATCACCATTTCTTATCGGCGGCCCCGGTCAGCCGAAAAAGCGCAGGAGCGCCTCGGCGGTATCGGCGGGATTGTCCTCGGGCGCGAAATGCCCCGCGCCGGGGAGGTTCTCCCGCCGCGCGCCGGGGATCGCCGCGGCGAGCCGGTCGGCTGTCGCGAGGTCGAGCCACTGGTCGCGCTCGCCCCAGAGCACCAAGGTCGGCACCGCGACCCGGTCCAGCCGGTGCGCCACTTCGCGCACGTCGTCGAAGCGGACGGCGGCGACCTGGTCGATCCAGCGCTGCTGTCCCTCGGCTCCGGCCCACGGCGCGAGATACGCGGCGGCGACCTGGTCCGGCATCGCCCGGTGGGTGGCGGTGCGCAGCCGGGGCGCGATGATGTCGGCGAAAACGTGCGGCGGCATGGTGCGGTAAGCGTCCGCGTGCCGCTGCATGTGCTCGGTGAACGGCGTGTTCCACGGACCGAGGACGGCCGCGTCGACCAGCGCCAGCCTGCTGACGGCCACGTTGTCGGCCAGATGCGCCCGCAGCACGATCCCGCCGCCGATGTCATGGCCGACCAGCGCGGGCGAATCGAGCCCCCAATGCGCCACCAGCTCGGCGAGGGTCCTGGACTGCCGGGCGATCGACGGGGCGATGCCGGGGCCGGGACGGGAATCGCCGAAGCCGAGCAGGTCCCAGACGTGCACCGTGTGCCGGCGGGCCAGCACCGGAACCACTTCGCGCCACAGATAGGACGACGCCGGGGTGCCGTGGGTCAGGATCACCGGCGGCCCTTCGCCGAAGACACCGGCCGCGACCTCACCGCCGGACACCCGGATCCGGTCGGTCAGCGGCCAGGTCGAGGTGCACGTGGTCATAACACTCCTCCGTAAGGGGTAAAGTCATCTTGCAACGGTTACCCTAGCAGGGAGTAAGGTGTGCAGATAGCTTTTAAGGGTTACGTAGCCGGGGCTGCCGCGGCGACGGACCTGGTCAACACGTCTCCCCGGGTGCGCAGCGCGGGTGACGCGCTCCCGGATTCCGCCTCCCTGGACCGGTTTCTCGCCGAGCACAGCCTCCGCCCGGACGCGCCGAGGAAGAGCGACGACCTGGCGCGGGTGCACGGCCTCCGCGACGAGATCCGCGCCGTGCTGGAGGCGGACGAGGACGAGGCCGCCCGCCGGGCAGGCGAACTGGTCGCCCGCGCCGGAACCGGGCCCCGGCTGCACCGCGACGCCGACGGCCGCTGGCAGTGGCACGCCGAAACCGCACCGCACGCGTCGCTGGCCGACGAACTGGCGGCGGTATTCGGGACCGGCCTGCTCGGCGCACTGCAGGCTCTCGGTCACGACCGGTTCCGGCACTGCGCCGCACCGGACTGCGACGGCGTCTTCGTCGACACCAGCCGTGCCGGACGCCGTCGCTACTGCATGCCCGACCTCTGCGGCAACCGCGTCAGCGTCGCCAACCACCGGGCTCGCAGCCGCGAACGGAGCTGACACCGCCGCTGACACCGGCGATCCTCCGCGTCTGAGCCGTGACAGCCGCGTGTCTCCCCAGCGGGCGAATGTGGTCACAACGAACCGCCAAGCCCAACCAGGGAGACCGAAAATGTCCACGTTCACCACCCCGAACCCCATCACCGCCACCCTCACCGCCGCTGGCGCCCGCGTCCGGATCGCGGCCAGCGAGCGCACCGACACCGTCGTGCGGGTTCAGCCCGTCAACGCGGCGAACTCCACCGACGTGAAGGTCGCCGAGAAGACCAAGGTCGAGTTCGCCGACGGCGTGCTCTCGGTCAAGACGACCAAATCCGGCAGCCGGACCGGCTCCGTCGACATCGCGATCGAACTGCCCGCCGGGTCCAAGCTCGTCCTGAACACCGCCTGGACCGAGGTGCGGGCGGACGGCATCCTCGGCGACTGCGAGGTCAACATCGGCTCGGGCCAGGTTCAGCTCGACCGGGTCGCCGCGCTGCGCGGCAACCTCGGCGCGGGCGGGCTCGCGGTCGGCCACGTCGCCGGCGAAGCGGTCATCGAGGGCAGCACCGCGGGCCTGCGAATCGGCGAGGCCGACGGCGAGATCCGCTACCAGGGCACGAGCGGCAAGGTCTGGATCGGCCACGCCCGGGCCGACATCGACCTCGGCGGCGCGAACGGCAGCTTCGACATCGGGACGGCCGACGGCAGCGTCGTCGCCAAGGCGGCCCACTGCCCGATCCGGATCGGGCGGGTCACGCGCGGCCAGGTGGAACTGTCGAACGCGGCCGGCGGGATTGAGGTCGGCGTCAGCGCTGGCATCGCCGCCGACGTCGACGCGAAGAGCACGAAAGGCCTGGTCCGCAGCACGCTCGGCACGCCCGACAGCTCCGGCGCCGCGCTCAAGGTCCACGCCCGCACGCGGCTCGACGACATCGTTCTCTATCCCGCTGCCTGACCACCCGATCGGATGGCAGGATCGAGCAGGTGCAGATCAAGATCCTGGGTCCGTTCGAGGTCCTCGACGGGCAGGCAGCCGACGTTCCTGGCGCGCGGCTGCGCGGGCTGCTCGTCGCCCTCGCGCTCCGGCCGGGCCAGGTCGTCCCGAAGGCGACGCTGATCGACTGGATCTGGGGCGAGCAGCCGCCCGCCGAGGCCGCGAATGCCTTGCAACGCCTGGTTTCCCGGCTGCGCAAGGCATTGCCGGGAGCCGTCGTCGAAGGACTGACCGACGGCTACCGGCTGGCGCTCGACCCGGACGCGGTCGACGCGATGCGCTTCGAGCGGCTCGTCGCCCAGGCCCGGGACCACGGGCCAGGGCGGCTGCGCGAAGCGCTGGAGTTGTGGCGCGGCCCGGCGATGCAGGACGTCGGCTTGCAGGACAGCGAGGCGTTCGACGCGGCGGCCACCCGGCTCGAAGCCCTGCGCCTGGCGGCCATGGAAGACCGGTTCGAAGCAGAACTCGATCTCGGCCGCGGCGCGGACCTCGTCGCCGAACTGACCGACCTGGTCGCCGCGCATCCGGTACGGGAGAAGCTTGTCGCCGCGCTGATGCGCGCGCTCGCCGCCGCGGGCCGCAACACCGAAGCGTTGCAAGCGTTTCAGCACCTCCGGGAAACGCTGGCCGACGAGCTGGGCGCGGACCCGTCACCCGAGCTGTCCGCGTTGCACGTCGCGTTGCTGCGCGGCGAGGTCGGACGGCGCGAGGAAAGCCGCAAGACCAACCTGCGCGCCGAGTTCACCAGCTACGTCGGCAAAGAAGCCGACGTAGCCGCCGTCCGGGACCTGGTGTCGCGACACCGGCTCACCACCCTGACCGGCCCCGGCGGATCCGGAAAAACCAGGCTGGCAACGGAAACCGCCCGCACGTTGGTCGACGGCCTGCACCACGGCGCCTGGCTGGTGGAGCTGGCCGCCATCGGGACCGGCGACGACGTCGCGCAGGCCACGCTGTCCGGGCTCGGTCTGCGCGACGCGCTGCTCGGCGAAGCGTCCTCCGCGCAGCCGGTCGATCGGCTGGTTTCCGCCATCCGCGACCGCGAAATGGTGCTGGTGCTGGACAACTGCGAGCACGTCATCGAGTCCGCGGCCGCCCTCGCGCATCGGCTGCTCGGCGAGTGCCGCGGGTTGCGGATCCTCGCGACGAGCCGGGAACCGCTGGGCATCACCGGCGAGGCATTGTGGCCGGTCGAACCACTCGCCCAGGCCGAGGCCGTCCAGCTGCTGCGGGACCGCGCGACGACGCGCCGCCCGGACCTCGTCGACGACCAGACGCTGTCGCGCATCTGCGCCGCGCTGGACGGGATGCCGCTCGCGATCGAACTGGCCGCGGTCCGGCTCCGCACGTTGTCCGCCGAGCAGCTCGCGGATCGCCTCGACGACCGGTTCCGGCTGCTGACCGGCGGCAGCCGCACCGCTCTCCCCCGGCACCGGACGCTGCGCGCGATGGTCGACTGGAGCTGGGAACTGCTCAGCGACGGCGAACGGCTTGTGCTGAGCAGGCTGTCGGTGTTCGCCGGCGGCGCGAGCTTGGAGGCGGCCGAACGGGTCTGCGCGGGCGAACTGGTCGACGAGTACGAGGTGCTGGATCTGCTCACCGCGCTCAGCGACAAGTCCCTGCTCGTCGCGTTCGGCGAAGGCGAGCCGCGGTACCGGATGCTCGGCACCATCAAGGAGTACAGCGCCGCACGGCTTGCCGAGGCCGGGGAAACCGAACTCGCCCGGCAAGCTCATCTCGTGTACTTCACCGAACTGGCCGAGACCGCCGAACCCCACCTCCGCCGCGGCGAGCAACTTGAGTGGCTCGCCATTCTCAACGCAGAGCACGACAATCTCGTCTCGGCGATGCGCGGCGCGCTCGCGACCGGCGACGCCCACGCGGCGATGCGGCTCGCCGCCGCCTGCGGCTGGTACTGGTGGCTCGTGGGCCGCAAGGCCGAGGGCATGGAGCTGATCAGCGCCGCGATCGCGGTCCCCGGCGAGGTCCCCGACGAGACCAGGGCCGTGGTGTACGCCCTGACCTCGATGTTCGTCACGTCCGGACCCGGCGACGTGCCGGAAGCCGCGGAATGGATCCACCAGGCGTACGAGTTCGGCCGGCACGGCAGGCACGTCCACGCGGCGCTGCGGCTGGTGGTGCCGCTCGAAATGATGTTGCGCGACCTGGACGCGCTCCTGCCTTCCTGGGAGTCGCTGCTGAACGACGAGGATCCGTGGGTGCGTGCGTTGTCCCGGCTGCACATCGGGAAGCTGCGGATGATGCTCGGCCAGGACTGCGAATCCTGGTTCGACGAATCGCTGGTCGAGTTCCGGGTGCTCGGCGAACGGTTCGGCATTTCGTTCGCGCAGACCGAACTCGCCGACTGCCTGGCCATGCGCGGCGAATTCGCCGAGGCCAGCGAGCATTTCGACCAGGCGATCGCCGTCGTCACCGAATTGGCCGCGCTGGACGACGTCGTCCAGATGCGCATGCGACAGGCCCGGCTGCACTGGCTCGCGGGCGACAAAGACGCCAGCGCCGCCGCGCTGGCGGAGGCGGAAAGCCTCGCGGAAGGCGTCACCTGGCCCGGGACCCTGGCTTCGCTCGCACTGGTCCGGACCGAACTGGCCCGGTGGAACGGCAACGAGCAGGACGCCTTCGAGCAGTTCGGCCAGGCGATGAGCCTGCTGGGAGACGAGGCGCGGCAACCGCATCTGCGGGCCGCGAACCACGACCTGCGCGCCTGGTTCACCGCCGACCTCGACGAGGCACGCGAACACCGTGCCGCGGCCTGCGACGCGGCAGCCGAAACCGGGCGCGCGCCAGTGATCGCGCAGATGGTCGTCGGAGTCGCTGACCTGGCACTGCGGCGAGCGCAGTACGACCACGCCGCGCGCCTGCTGGCGGCGAGCTCGCAGGTGCTGGGCCGGAAAGACCTGTCGAACCCGGACGTGACGCGGATCGAGCAGGAGGCGCGCAACCACCTCAGCGAAGAAGCCTTCGACCAGGCCACCCGCGAGGGCACGGCAGTGCCGTGGACCGAACTGGTCACGGCACCCCTCACACCCTGACGCGGCTCCCGGCTCGTGTCAGCGCCGTGACCGCCCGGTGTCTGGGCTCTCGGCGATCGTGGTGACATCAAGCCACCACGAGAGGATTCCCGATGAGCCAGCAGCTTTCCCCGGTCAAGGGCCTGCCGATGGACCGCGACGCCGGCCCGTTCGACCCGCCCGCCGCGCTGCGCGAAACCCGCCCGGTCAGCCCGATGCTGTTCCCGGACGGCCACGAGGGCTGGCTGATCACCGGTTACGACGCGGTCCGGCAGGTGATGTCCGACGCGCGGTTCTCTAACCGCCTGGACCTCGGCGTGGTCCACGTGCCGTACGAGACGCCGGGAATGCCGGTCGCCACCGAGCCGTCGCCGCAGATCCCCGGCCTGTTCATCAGCATGGACACCCCCGACCACACCCGGCTGCGGCGCAAGCTCACCGGCGCGTTCACCGTCAAGCGGATGAAGCAGCTCGAAGAAGGCATCATCAAGATCACCGAACAGCAACTGGACGCGGTCGCGCAGCTGGCGCCGCCGGTGGACCTCGTGCGGGAGTTCGCGCTGCCGGTGCCGTCGCTGGTGATCTGCGAGCTGCTCGGCGTTCCGTATGCCGACCGCGAGACCTTCCAGGCGAACTCGTCGAAGTTCATGGAACGGGACGTGAACCTCGAAGACAAGATGGCCGCGTTCGGCGGGATGATGGGCTACCTCGGCCAGCTGTGCGCGGACAAGCGCGCTGAGCCGGGCGAGGACATCCTGTCCGACCTGGCCCGCGACTCGGATCTCAGCATCGAAGAGCTGACCGGCATGGCGTTCCTGCTGTTGCTGGCCGGGCACGAGACGACCGCGAACATGCTGTCGCTGGGGGCATTCGCGCTGCTGGAGAACCCTGCGCGGCTGGATGAACTGCGCGCCGACCCGACGCTGTTCCCGAATGCGGTGGAGGAGTTGATGCGCTACCTGTCGGTGGCTGACATCTTCTACCGCTATGCGACCGAGGACGTCGAGATCGCCGGCGAGACGATTCCGGCTGGGTCGACTGTGGTCGTGTCGCTGCTCGCGGCCAACCGCGATCCGGCTCACTTCGAGAACCCCGATGTGCTCGACCTGCACCGGAAGGTCCGGGGGCAAGTGGCGTTCGGGCACGGGATCCATCAGTGCCTCGGGCAGCAGCTGGCTCGGATCGAGATGCGGGCCGGGTTCGAGGGATTGCTGCGCCGCTTCTCCGGCCTGCGGCTCGCGGTTCCGGCGGCTGAAGTGCCGTTGCGGACGAACATGAACATCTATGGGGTGCACGAACTTCCGGTCACCTGGTCCTGACTGTCCACTGAGGAGCTTAGACGAACGAGACGGCACCGGGAGGCGATCCTTCAGCCCGACACCACGGGCTCCGCGCGGGAGATCGCCGAGAACTCCGGACGGGACGGCTGCTGGCGCTGATCCGCTCCGAGATCGCCTTCGCCCGCAACGGAATGTTGGACTGGAAACCGGAAGCGCCCGTCGGTGTTCGCCTCGAACCCCTCGCCTTCGAGGCGAACACCGATCCCCCTACGCCGGGGCCTGGAACCCGCCGATCCGCTCCTCCAGCAGCTCGGCCAGCTTCAACGGCGTCCGGTCCTCGAACATCGGCCCGACCACCTGCACCCCCACCGGCAGCCCCTCGGCGGACAGGCCCGCGGGCATCGCCGTCGCGGGCAGGCCGGGCATGGTGGCCACGCCGGCCCAGACGAGCTGGTCGAAGAACGGGTATTCGACCCCGTCGATGTCGAGCCGGCAGGCCAGCAGATCGGGATTGTGGTCGTGCGGGAACGCGGGCGTCGGCGTCACCGGGCACACCACCGCGTCGAACTGGGCGAAGAATTGCCGCCAGGCGTGGCGATGCAGTTCTCGGCGGTTGTTGACCTCCAGCCAATCGCGGTGGGTGAGCACCATTCCGCGCAACCGCGACGCGTCGAGGGACTGGTCGTCGGCGCTCAGTCCGGCGGCGCGGGTCTGCAGTTGTTCGTACGCGTCGACGGGGAAACGCGCGACGGAGCCTGAAAACAGCAACTGTGTGTAGAGGGCCGCGGCTTCGGTCAGGTCGGGCAGCAGCGCGCTGTGGCGTTCGACGCTGGCCCCGCCGTCGGCCAGGGCGTCGGCTACCCGGTTCACGCCTGCCCGGACCGCGGCGCTGGTCGGGATGAGCGGATGGTCTTCGAGGATCAGGACCCTGAAGTCGCTCAACTGTTCGTGGCGTGCGGGTGGCAGGGCTAACTCGTGTGCCACGCCGTACGTCAGCGGGTCCGGTCCGGCCATGACGTCCAGCAGGAGCGCGAGGTCGCGGGCGGTGCGCGCCATCGGGCCGACGACGGCGAGGTCCAGGTCGACCGGCAACGCCGGCCCGGGCGGAGCGACCATGCCGCGGTTCGCTACCAGTCCGAGGGACGGCTTGTGCCCGTAGACGCCGCAGAAATGCGCGGGGGTGCGCAGCGAGCCGCCGATGTCGGAGCCGATGGACAGTGCGCCGAAGCCGGCCGCCAGTGCGGCCGACGAACCGCCGGAGGAGCCGCCGGGGGTGCGGTCGTGGTTCCACGGGTTGTTGGTCGTGCCGTAGACCGGGTTGGAGCTCTGCAAACCTTGCAAGCCCAAGGGCACGTTGGTTTTGCCCAGGATCACCGCGCCCGCCGCCTTGAGCCGCGACACCTGGACCGCGTCCTCGGCGGGCATGAAGTCCCGGTGCTGCGGCATGCCCCAGGTCGTGGGAAGTCCGGTGACGTTGTAGCACTCCTTGACCGTCACCGGGATGCCGAGCAGCGGCCGGTCCTCGCCGCGGGCGCGCGCCTGGTCGGCCTCCCGCGCGGCGGCGCGGGCACGGTCGAAGTCCGGCACGCAGATCGCGTTGAGCGCCTTGTCTTCCCGCTCGATGCGGGCGATTGCCTCCTCGGCCAGCTCCGCCGACGTCACTTCACCAGCACGCAAAGCAGCCGTGAGTTCTTCGGCCGACTGAAAGTTCCGCTCCATGAATTTGACCGTAACGGGTACCCGGAGGAGCCATAAAATATGAATTCGCACAACAGGGAGAGGCTCATTTGCCAGTGAGCGTCCACACTGGACGGGGGGGCGAAGGTGATCACGGTCATCCGCGGAGCGTGGCTCGTCGACGGCGAGGGCGGCCGGGGCGAGGTGGTGATTGACGGGGAGCGGATCACGGAGGTCGGGTCGCGAGTGCTGGTGCCGCCTGACGCGCGGGTGGTCGAGGCATCCGGCGGCACGCTGCTGCCCGGTCTCGTCGATTGCCACACCCATTCCTTTCCCGGCTCGCCGATTCAGGCCTTGGCGCTGGGCGTGACGACGGAGCTGGACATGTTCTCCTCGCCGGAAATCGCGGCGACGCTGCGGGCGTCGTCCGCGCGGCGCGCCGGGATGGCTGAGGTGCGGTCGGCGGGCACCGGGGCCGGCGCGCCGGGCGGGTATCCGGCGATGCTGGTCGAAAGCGGCGTCTACCCGCCGTATCCCACGCTCACCGAGCCGGAAGAGGCGGCGGCGTTCGTGCGGGATCGGGTCGCCGAGGGGTCCGATTACCTCAAGATCATCATCGAGGACGGGCAGGCGTACGGCCAGAACCTGCCGTGTCTGCGGCCGGAGGTAGTCGCGGCGCTGACGCTCGCCGCGCACGAGCACGGTTTGCTTGCCGTGGCGCACGTGAGCACCCGGGCCGCCACGGTCACGGCGCTGGAAGCGGGCGTCGATGTGCTGGCGCACGTGTTCACCGACGTGCCCGGCGACGCGAAAATCGCTGCGGCCATTGCCGAATCCGGTACGACGGTGGTGCCGACGCTGGTCCAGTTCGAGGGCCGGGACGGCGGCGGGCTGGCCGAAGATCCCCGGATCCGCCCGTACTTGCATCCGGCGAGCCTGCCGGGCCTCGCCGCCGACCGCGATCAGGGCCGGCTCGAGAACGCACTCGCGACGACGCGGCTCATCCACCGCCACGGCGGCACGCTGCTGGCGGGCACCGACACGCCCAATCCCGGAACCACGGCGGGTGCCAGCGTGCACCGCGAACTGGAGTTCCTGGTGCGGGCCGGGCTCTCCCCGCTGGCCGCCCTCGCCGCGGCGACCAGCGAGCCCGCCCGGGTGTTCGGGCTGGCCGGACGGGGCCGGATCGCGCCGGGGCAGCAGGCGGACCTGCTGCTGGTCGACGGTGATCCGACCAGCGACATCACGGCCACCCGGTCGGTGCGCGCAGTGTGGCGGCGTGGCGAGCGGTTCGATCGCGACGCGTATCGGGCCGGGCTCTCCTGACCGCCCGGATTAGGCCGGTGCTGGCAGTGTGGCGACGCAGCCAGCGATTCGATCGCGACCCATACCGGGCCGAGCTGTCCTGACCGCCCGATTCAGGCAGGTTTGGTCGCGGTCACCGTGCGCACCGGCGGGTACATGGCGAACGTCCATCCCGACCGGTCGACGTCGGCCAGCCCGGCGGCGGTCGCGGTGTGCGCGTGTTCCTTGGTCCGGCTGAAGTCGATCACGCCGAGCTTGCCGCCGGGGCGCAGCACGCGGGCGGCTTCGCGGATTGTCTTCTGCCGCAAGGACTTGTCGTGGATGTTGTGGATCGACACGCAGGCCAGCACGACGTCCACCGACCCGTCCGGCAAGGGCAGCTCGCTCATGTCGCCGTCGATCAGGCGCACCCGCTCGGCCACGCCGAGGATGCGCGCGTTGGCCATGCAGCGTTCGCGGGTGGAGCCCGCCTGGTCCGCGCCGCGCCACAGGTCGATGCCGACCGCCTCTCCCCCGGTCGCGATCTTCGCCGCGCCCAGCAGCATCAGGCCGCTCCCGCAGCCGAGGTCGAGCACGTCGTCGTCCGGCCGGATCCGCAGCCGCCGCAGCAGCCGGTCGCGGACCGTCAGTTTTCCGCGCAGCGAGCTGTAGACCATCGCGCCGGCGACCAGCACGCCGACCGCGGCCAGCCAGTATCCGACACCGCCGAGGTGCACGACCCCGGCCAGTTCGACCACGATCAGCGCCGCGCCCGCGAGAGCGAGCGCGGCATAGGCCGCCACGATCGGCGGGGCGTCCAGTCCGAAGAACGGCTTGTCCTGCCGCATGTCTTCGCCTCGTCTCAGTCAGGTTCCCGACGGTATACCCAAGGCACGCAGCGCGGGACCCGCCGTTTCGGGGGCCATCTGCCCGGCCAGTGACACCAGGTGTTCGGTCGCGGTCTGCCGGGCCTGCTCGGCGGCGGCCCGGCCCGCGGCTCCGGCGTCGGAACCGGTCTTGAAGCCGAAATAGGCCGAGACGAGTACGCCGATCGGGGTGTCGACCGCCCCGATGAGGCCGACGGTGCTCGCGGTGTCGCCGTGGAATTTCCAGATCACGACGACGTCCAGCAGCGCGAGCACCACGATCCCGGCCAGCACGGCCACGATCGCGTACCGCGCGGTGGCTGCTCCGGTCTGGTCTGCGGACATGGTTTCCTCCTGGTGCTGCGGACGGTTTTCAGGCCGACTCGACGATCTCCACCTCGCCGATGACCGTCGAGGCGACGACGGTGACCGGCTTGCCGCCGCCCTCGGCGGCTTGGTTGCGGCGCTCGCCGAGGAGGCTCCAGCCGCGCAGCGTCACCGGGGTTCCGGCGGGCACGGCGACCCGGATCTTGCCGATGACCGAGGTGAGCTTGAGCGTTGCGCCGTCCCCGGGTTCGGCGGCGACCAGATCGGTTCCGCCGATGATCGTCGTGACGGATTCCTGCCGCCACCCGGCGGGCAAGGCGGGCCGGCTGCCGCCGAAAAGGCTGAAACTCATCCTGGCTGCTCCTCGGTCGTCGTGGGAATGAGGTCGGTGAGCGCGGCGAGCAGCGCGCTGCCGTCGGGAACCCCGAGGCCGGTGCACGGATTCCAGCCCTCGCCCGCCCGATAGGCCCCGTTGCTGCCTTCCCGGACCGGCCGGAACACGGACCGGACGGCCGAGTTGTAAAGCAACGGGGCGATCCAGCCCGCCCGGCGGCCGAGCGTCTGGTTGATCCGCGCGGTCAGCGCCGCGAGCAACGGGGCTACGGCGCTGGTCCCGCCGACGGCCCGCGAACGGCCAGCCACCACGATCCGGTACGCGGTGGCGTGATCGGCGTTGCCCGCGAGATCGGGCAGGCCGCGTCCGGCCGCGCCACCCGGATTCGCGCACGCGGGCACGCTGGCGTCGCGCTGCCAGCCGGGCGGGCCGAACACTTCGCTGATCCCGCCGCCGCTCGAACCGTATTGACCCTGCCACACGACTTCGCGTGCGATGGCGCCGCTGCTGACGGTGAGGGTAGTGCCGCCGCAGGCCAAGGCATGAGGGCTGCTGGCGGGGAGTTCAACGTGTGCCCGGCCGTCGCGCTGGCCAGCTCCGGAGCCGGCGTCGCCCGTCGAGCAGCACACGGTGATACCCAGCAAGGCCGCCTCGGCGAACAGTTGGTCGAAGGCCTGCTGAGCCGCTGCGGTGAACAACGCTTCGGCCGCTCCCCAGCTGATCGACAGGACCGACGGGTTGCGGGCAGCGTCATGGATGGCGGTGGAAAGGACGTCCAGGAACCCGCGCTCGGTGTTCGGCGCGAAATAGACCGCGAGCGCCGCTCCGGGTGCCGCCGCCGCGGTGACCTGGATGTCCAGCGCGACCTCGCTGTCCGAACTGTTCGGCGGAACCGCGCCCGGGTCGGTCGGTGCGCCGTCCACGCTGATGGTCTCGATGCGGGGCACCGGCAGGCCGAGTCCGGCACAGTAGGCCGCGGTGTCGGCGGGACGGTGTGCGCCGCCCAGCTCGATCAGCGCGATGGTCTGGCCGGTGCCGTCGGAATTCGCCGGAAATCCGTACAGCGCCGCGATATCCGCCGCGCTGAGCACCGCCGGATCCGTGGTGTCGGCGAGGCTGCTGTGCGGGCGGGCGGCCGGGCGTTCGTCCAAGCCGAACACGCCGTCGATCACCGGTTCCAGGTCGGCGGGCAGGCTGATCACGCCCTCCCGGCCGCGATGCCGTCCGGCGGGCGAGTCGTACCAGCCGAACTCCACCCCGAACGCGACGGACAGCGCGGCGAGCGTGCCGGAGAGAGTCATGGTTCGCCGGGCGAGATCGGTGCTGAGCACGGTGAGGTCGTGCCGAGCGGCGAATGCGGTTACCGCTTCGGCATCAGCCGGATCCGCGCCGTGCCGCGCGGTGAGTTCCGCCCGCGACAGCCGCGTTCCCGGCCGCGGGGCCAGCGGCGTGCGGTTCCGGAGCAGCACGGTGACCTCGGCGGTGAGCGTCGGCTCGGGTCGTCCGGCCAAGGTCGCGCCGGGCGGGACGGCGCGGCGGCTTCCGGTCAGCGTGACGTTCACTCAGGCGCTCCGGAACTGGTCGCGGAACCGGCGGAAGGCCAGCACCGTCCGGTCGGCGTTGTCGTAGTCCGGCTCGACGTCGATCAGGTTCTCCCAGATCGGCAGATCCTGTTCCACCCCGGCCCGGCTGCGCTCCAGCAGATACCGGTACAGCTCCTCGCTGCGTTGCGCGGGCATCGCTTCGTGCGCGGACAGCGGCACCGCCAAGGAAAACCGGATCACGCAGCCGCCCTCGCGCCGAGGCGTGGCCGCCGTGATGGCCACGTACGGATAGTCGCCGCCCATCCGGGACACGACCACGTGCGGGCTGTAGGCCGTCGCCTCGAACGGGACCGCGACGGACTTCTCGCCGCCGCGCTGCCACTCGGACTTGGGCAGCACGAACACCCCACGCGCGGTGATGCTGTCCCGATCGCCGGGGACGAGCGTGAGCCCGGGATCCTCGCCGATGCCGTGCACCGGGCGGAAATGCGTGCCGTCAAAGGCATTCTCGATCACCAGGTCCGCACGCACCCGCGCGGGAAGCGTGAACCCGGGCAGGAACAGGTGGGTGACCGCGAGTTTGTCCAGCAGTTCGGCGAACGGCCCGCCGTCGCCGGTCTCCCAGCCCGCGAACACCAGGCCGCCGTAGCCGAGGACCGCGTGCTCGCGGACCCGGTACCGGCCCGGAGCCTGCTCGCCGATCCCGATCCGCTTGCCGTGGAAGGGACAGACGATCGCCGACCCGTCGAGTTGCCCGCCGTGTCCCAGGTGCGCCCCTCGGTGCGGGCAGGCGGCATCGGCGGCGCGGAGCCCGTCCGGCGTGCGCGCCAGCACGATCCGCGCCGGTCCCAGATCGACCGGGGTCAGCCCGGGGTGCAGCTCATGTTCGAAGGCTGCTTGATACCACCCTGCGTACATGCGTCCTCCAAATCGGCGACCAGCACTCGTGCCGCGAGCAATGCGGCGCTCTCCGGACCGGGCGGTGCGTTGCCCTCGCGAGGCAGCGCCGCGGCCTGAGCCGGCGTGAGGTCGAGCGGCGGCCGGTAGCGGCGGAAATGCACTCGAACTCCGGACGGAAGGGGTTCGACGGCGGCCACCGCAGGTCCCATCGACACCCGGATCCGAGCGCGCAGCCCCGAGTACTCGGCGTCGGAGAGTTCCACGACCTGCCCGACGAGCAGCCAGGTCCGCACGCCGTCCAGCACGCCCATGCCGATCGCGCCTGCCTTGGTCTCGGGCAGTTCGCGGCCCTGATTGTCCGGCACGGCAAGGAATTCAGCCCGCGCCAGCCGTTCGTCCGGGCACGCGGCCAGCAGCAGCGCGTGCACCGTCTGCCGAAGTTCGCGTACGGCCGGGCGGTCCTGAACCGGGCGAACTCGGCCGGCTTTCGCCAGCCCGTACACACACCAGCCGTCCGCGGCAGCGAGCCATTCCGGAGACTCGGGCCGCCGCAGGAACCGCGCCGGGCTGGCAAGCCTGGCCGGGGGCAGCCGGTCCAGCAGCGCGCGTGCCACCGGCTCCACCAGATCGTCGCCGATGCCGGGCCGGGAGCCGAGGATCGCGGTCGCCACCCGCCAGGCCAGCGCCTCCGGTACGGGCATCGCCAGCCAGTGCAGTGCCGCCCGCAGCCACAACCGCCGCGCCCGCTTCTGTTCGCCCGCAGCCTCCGCGACGCGGGCAAGGCATACGTTGGCATGCACCGCATCGCTGTCGGTCCGAACGCCCTCGACCGTCGCGAAAGCCCGCTCGTAGTACTCCCGGGCCCGCACGTGATCGCCTTGCCGCCGGTACAGCCGGGCCTGGTTGATGCGATTGACGTACTCCAGCCCGAAGTCACGCGGCCGCAGCAAGGCGGCACGGCGCTCGATGTCGCGCTCGGCCGCCAGCGCCTCGGCAGGCTGCCCGCCGCGCAACAGAGCCAGCGCCGTGATGTTGCTCAGGTACAGCCGTTCCCGCTTTCGCGCGTCCGGCCGCAGCTCGGCCGCTCGGGTCAGGTACTTCAGCGCGTCGGCCGCCTCCGCGGTCATGGCGAGTCCCCAACCCTTGGCTTGCCCGAGGAATCCGTACAGCTGCGCGGGAAGCGCGGGATCGGGATCCGGCACGGCAGCGGCTTCGGCGTAGCGGCACAACGCGATCCGCATGGCCTGCAGCCCCGCTTCCACGGCAGCGCGCCGGAGCGGGGTCGGGGCGCGTTCCGCCGCGCGCTCGGCAAGCCGGACGGCCAGACCGCCCGCGCCCGCACGCAGCGCCGACCAGGCGGTTCCGGCCAGCCGTCCCGCATCGGCGGGATCCGGGCTGCCATGGAAGCGGGCGTAGGCGTGCAGCCACGGCACGCCCGCCGACCGGGCTGCCAGCTCGTCGTAGTCCCGCTGGGCTCCCCCGGCGCGCCAGCCCGGCGGTATCAGCAGCTGGCCGCCGCGCAGCGCCACGAGTCCGTCCAGTCCGGCCGCGTCCACTTGCAACGCCAGCACCAGCACAGGATCGAGCAAACCGGGCACCAGCCCTAGAATCCGCGCGGCCGACGGCGCGGCCGGCTCATCCCAGACCGAGCCGGAGACCACGCGGCCACCGGCGGCGCGCAGGCCCTCGGCGAGGAAATCCAAGTACGCCAAGTCTTCGGGCTCCGCTGAATCGCCGGGCAGCAGTACCAGGGTGGTCTCCGCGGCGCGGTCGCCCAAGACGGCCAGCGCCGCTTCGGCGAACCCCGCAGCCGCCAGCACCCCCGCGTCGCCCGCGGCCTCCACGTCGATGCCGCCGCTGATCCGGCCGCCGTGCCCGGCCGCGCCCGGGGCGGCAAACGGATCCTCGCCATAGGCAGCGAGTGCCGGCGGGACGAACGGGATAGCGAGCTGGGCGGCGATCTGGCGGGCCGCGCCGTGCGGCTGCCACGAGCCCAGGGTCAGGTCGGCGACCAGCGGCGGTTCAGTCATCGCCGGTCACCGGGCCTAGCGCCAGGGAGTACACGGTCGAGGCGGTCACACCGTCCAGTCGCAGCAGATCGTCGAGTTCGTGGTCGAAGTAGCCGCCGAGGTTGACCGCGCCGAGCCCGAGCGCCGCCGCGGCCAGGCCGAGGTTCTGCGCCACGTGCCCGGCCTCCAGCAACGCGAACCGGTAGCCGCGGTCGCCGTATTTGAAGGTCGCCCGCTCGAACCAGGCCGTGAGGAACACCAGGATCCGGGCCCCGGTGACGATCTCGCGCTGCACGTAGCAGGCCGCGAGGTCGCGCGTGAGATCCCCGTCGTGCAGGTGGCGCAGCACCGCACCCGCCGGGTCGTAGTGGTAGAGCCCCGACCGCAGCCCGGTCACCCCGGTCGCGTGCAGGTACACCTCCAGCGGATACAGGCCGCCGGGCGAGGGCGTCGTGCGGAACGACCGGGGCTGGCCGCCACCGGCCGGGCGGTTCACCGCGTACGCGTGGTGCAGCACCGAGGCGAGCGCATCGAAGTCCACAGTGGACTGCGCGAACTCGCGGACGCTGGTCCGGCCGCGCAGCACCGGACCCAGTTCGGCGGTCAGCGGCCGGGGCCGCTCCGGCAGCGGCACCGCCGGGTACTGCGCGTACTCCAGCGTCTCGTGCAACTGCCGCATCCTGGCCAGCACCGCCGCGTCCGGCAGCGCGAGGAAATGCCGCGTGGTCTTCGAATTCTCGTGGAACACGCTCCACAGCTCGTCCTCGGGCGCGGGCGGATGGGTCAGCTGGTCCCACAGTTCCTGGGTCGTCACATCAGGTCCTCACGGATAGGGGTGCGGCGCGGGGTTGTCCCCGGCGGCCGGGTCGAGGCCGGGGTGGCCGAGGGTCTGCGGAACCGTCCGCAGCCGGTGTCCGCCGAGTGCGCGCAGCCCGTGGCCCAGCTGCAGCGGATGCATCCCCGGCACCACGGCGCGCACCACGGACAAACCCAGCTCGCCGACATCGGGCGTGGTCAGGTCGGCGAGCAGGACGCGCTCCCCGGCCGCGGCGACGCGGGCGCACACGGTGTCGAGGTCGCCCGCCGCGTCGCCGGTGCCCAGGTCGGGCAGATCCTCGAAGTCGGACCGCTGCTTCCCGGCGAAGAGGAAGTCCGCCAGCGGCAGGTTCGCGTGGTCGGCCCAGAAATTCAGGTGCTCCCGCTGCCCGGTCACGGTGCGGTGCAACGGCGGATCCGGCCGCAGCCTCGGCAACCTCGTATAGATCAGCTGCGAGTAGCGGCGCGTGTGCGCGAGTTCCTCCAAGGCCTTGCGCACGGCCGTGTGCGCGTCCACGGCCGCCGAACCGGCCACCACCAGCGCCGGACCGCCGGAGTGGCGGCTGCGCAGCGCGGCCAGCACCACCGGCACCCCGTGGTCGAGGGTCAGGTCGAACAGCGTCACCTCGGCCGCCGCGCGCTCGAACCGCGCCACCAGGTCGTACAGCTCGTCGGGCAGCGTCTCGATCATGATCTGCGGCGGGGAGAGCATCGCCTGCCAGGCGATCGTGATCGCGTCCCGTTCGACCACCTCGCACACGGCGGCGAGCGCGGCCCGCGACCAGCCGCCGTGGCAGGCCAGGCCGGTGGAGATCGGCTGGCAGATCGGCGCGTCCCCGCTGCCGGTGTAGAAGAAGTACGGCATGTACACCCGGGCCGCAGGCACGTGCACCCGCCGCCCGGTGTGGAAGTCGGTCATCGGCGTCCACCGGACCACGGTGTCCTCGGTGAACGGCTCGGGCGCGAAATCCGGCCAGGCGAACTGCGCCGGGTCGTACAGCGCGAACTCTTCCGGTGCCACGCAAGGGAATCCGGCCGAGGCCGCCGAAGTCAGCGGCAGCTGGTCCAGCTCGTACCACGCCGAGCAGTACCGCTCCACCGCCTCGCCGACGGCCTTGGCCACGGCGTCCTGCCGCGTCGCGGCGGCACCGCCGGTGGAGCGGAAGTTGTTCCGGCCGGTCAGCGGACCGGTGTTGGCGGCCAATGCGCCGTAGTGGAAGAAATCCGGCGCGCCGGGATCCCGGTGCACCTCGCTGACCGAGGCGACGACCCCGACCCTCGGATCGACGAGACGGTCCACGATGTCGGCCAGCCCGGGCCGGATCTGCGACGGCGCGGTCATCACAGATCCGACCCGTTCATCCGGATCGCGGTGGCCGCGTGCGCGTTCGCCGGGCTGCAGACCGGGCAGCGCGGAATCCGCAGCACCCGTCGGGTGCGCACCGCGGGCTCGGCCACGTTGACCTCGATCAGCGTTCCGGCCTGCCGGGTGGGCGGACGTCCGCCGCCGAACCATTTGGACACCTCGACCGCGGCCAGTTCCGCCAGCACCGCAGACGCGGCCGGGTGCGCGGCGGTGAACCGCTGCCCCGCCCACGCCTCCGGTTCGACCGCGCGGTGCGCGTCCGGGTCGTCCAGCTGCGAGGCCTCCCGCGCCCGAAGGCATTCGTAGCAGGGTGTCTCGCCGAAGACGGCCAGCGGCCCGATCGTGCCGACCAGGTTGTCCTGCACCACGGGCAGGAACGGGAGCCGGGCCTGCGCGCAGAACCGGTTCCACGGCCGCAGGCTCGGCACCCGGCCGAAGTCGGACGCGGCGATCACGCAGTGCACGGTGTCCGGACCCGCCTGGTCCAGCCAGTCCGGACCGGCCGTGCCCACGCCGTCCCGCAGCAGGTCCTGCGGGGTGAGAGCGGTATTGCGCAGTTCGGGGAAATCCAGCAGCCGGACGTCGGCGGCCCCGAGCGCGGTCAGCGCCGGCACCAGCCGCTGCGACACGGTGTTGACCCCGATCACGGTGATCGCGCGGGAAGCCAGCGTCTGCCGGACTGTGCGCGCGGATTGGCCGACGTGCCAATAGAAAACGTCGGCACGGTCGTCCTCCCACGGCACATCCGCGGCAACCAGCAGCCTGCGCTTGCGCAGCTCGGTCACCAGGGTGCCCAGCTCCGCCCGATCCGGCTCGGGGAAGCGCTCCAGCGCCTCCGCCACGGTGGCGCCGGGCGCGCGGAAAGCCTGCAGCAGTGCGGTAAGCGCGGCCTGCGCGCCCGCCCCGGCGATCTTCAGTTCGGCACCGCCGCGACGCAGCAGCACGGCATCGTCCAGCGGGATCAGCTGCACGGGCAGTGCCACCAGGCGATCCCGGGGCGGGGCGGCGGTTGTGGTGCCGCGGGTCTGTTCGGTCAGGCTTTCAGTCACCACGAGCTCGCTTTCCGGGTGGTCTCGATCGCGGGTTCCGCCGGTGCGGTGTGCTGAGCGCGGAATTCGCCGGAACGGTCCCGGAAACGCCGGTAGAGCGCCCGGTAGGCGTCGTGGAATTCCTGGAGCGGCATCCGGGTCCGGGTCACCGCGTGCTGGCAGTCGAACTGGTCCCAGTCGGGCCGTCCGTTCGCCTGCCTCGGCAGCACGGACTCGAAGTCGGCCAGCAGTTCGGTGCCCGGCAGCGGAGTGAGCACCGTGAAGGTCGGGAACCGGATGCGGTGGTGCTCGATGAACTTCACCAGCCTGCGGAAGTCGCGCGGCTCGTAGTCGGTGTTCACCACGAACTGGGCGAAGATCTCGATGCCGAGTTCTTCGGCGGCCCGGATGCCCTCCTCGATTTGAGACAGCCGGGTCTTCTTCCGGTACTCGCCCAGGTCCTTCTCGGTGATCGCGTCGATGCCGACGAAGATCCGTTCCAGCCCGATGTCGCGCCACGCGGCGAGAACGTCCCGGTTGCGCAGCAGCGAGTCGATCCGGCAGTAGGCGAACAGCCTTTTGCGCACGCCGGCGGCGGCGATCGCGGCGGCGAGCTCGCGCATCCGGTGCCCGTTGATGAACGCCTCGTCGTCCACGAGGAACACGAACTCCTCGGGGATCTCCGCCAGTTCGGCGACCACCGCGTCGATGGCGCGCATGTAGTAGCGCCCGCCCATGAGCTGCCAGAGCGAGCAGAAATTGCAGCGGAACGGGCAGCCGACCGTGGTGCGCACCAACGCGATCGGGCGCATCCAGTCGATGAAGTAGGACGCGCGGTCCGCGCCGGTGAGCGTGCGGTCCGGCAGCGGGAGCGAGTCCACTTCGAACGGGGCCTCCGGCCCGCCGGAGGCGAACTTCCCGTCGATCCGCGACCACAGCCCGCCGATCCCGGCCACGGGCGCGTCCGCTTCCAGCCGGTGGAGCAACTGCCGGAACGGGCCGACGCCCTCGCCGCACACCACGTAGTCGATCTCGGCGGCGAAGAAGTCCTCCGGCAGGAAGGTGGCGTGGTGTCCGCCGATCACCGTGCGCGCGTTCGGCAGGTTCGCCCGGACGGTCCGGCACACGGCCAAGGCGGCCAACACGTGCATCGTGTACGCGGTGACCCCGACCAGGTCCGGACGGAACTGGCCGAGCACGCTTTCGAGATCGTCGGGATGCAGCCGCAGGTCGAGGATGCGCACCTCGTGGCCGCGCAGCCGGGCGGCGGAGGCGAGATACTCCAGGGACAACGGCTCCGAGATCGCGCCGAGGTCGGCGTTCCATTCGGGTTCGGTGCTGGCCAGCGGCCAGATCAGCAGGATGCGCACGGCGGATGCTCCAAAAGGGCCGGGAGGCCCCCGGCACGGCGGCCGGGGGCTGGCGGTCAGTTCGCTCGGACCGGTGCCCGCCGCCTCACCCTGCCTCGACCAGCATGGTGGCCGAGGTGCAGCACGGCGTGCAGGTGCAGCACGAGATGCCGTCGTCCGCGGCTGCGGCGACGCCCGAGGACTGTCCTGAACCGACTGCCGCGCTGACCCGTTCCGGAGTGAACACGCTCTGGATCGCGGTGACGTCCTGCAGGCTCAGGTTCAGGTCGCCCCCGGCGCTGCGGGTCGGAGCCTGCGCGGTGCCGCCGCTGTACGCGCTGGCGGCGGCCGCGGTGTCGCCAGCGCCCCACAGCGCCAGCAACTGTCCCTTGGTCAGCTGCTTGACGTCGTTGGGCAAGTTCGCGATGTCGGCGTCGCTGACCCCCATGGCCTTGGCCAGATCGACGATGCTCGCGCTGTCGGGAAGATTGGACATGCCGAAACAACTCCTTCGAATACG
Source organism: Amycolatopsis albidoflavus (assembly GCF_039525725.1). Taxonomy (NCBI): domain Bacteria; kingdom Bacillati; phylum Actinomycetota; class Actinomycetes; order Pseudonocardiales; family Pseudonocardiaceae; genus Amycolatopsis; species Amycolatopsis albidoflavus. The sequence continues at coordinate 78,536 of NZ_BAAAHV010000012.1, read as the reverse complement.
AAACCGGGAACGCGCGAATCGGCGATTCCCTCGAAAACAGACAACCGGGAAGAAGACGCCCCGGAACTTTCGTGCCGCCTCGACGGCGGGCGCGATTAATCGAAACGGGCGCCGGGCGCTCCGCCGCCAGCTTCGGATGTCATTCGCTGATTAATTGACACGGCACGACAGGCTGCCAATTAGCCCGGCTCGGGCTTGGACGCACTCAAGCCCGACAACACGGGCTCGAGTGTGCACGGCTGAACTGTCGCGCGACGTGCCCCGTCCGCGGCTTTTCGCCGTCGTGAGCACGGGAACGTCAAGCAGCGCAACAGGTCTCGGCACGAACCGAACCCCGGAAGGCGCTCCCGATCTTCACCGCCGCCACGCCCCTCGGCGCAACCACCGGAAAGCAGGAAATGTCACCCGGCCGCCCCCGCGGCCGTCGCCCAGCGTAGAACTCCGTCCCCACCTTGCCCCCCCTTCAGATCGATGATCCGAGTCCGCGGCGAGAAACGCGTCACCGTCGGCGACACCCGCTCCCGGAAGCAGCGCCGCGACCGGAACATCCACACCCCAGAAAACTGCTTCATCGGATGTCGTCCGTTGCTACATTCGCCGTAGCGGGCGTGAATCGCCAGCTTTTTAGCCCAGGCTAAAAAGGATCATGAATCAGGGGAGGATTCGTGGTTGAGATCAGGCTGTCGCACCGCGGGATCGCCCGGACGACCCTTGCCGCATCGTCACCGCTGACCGAGACCGTATTCAGTATCCGCACATTGCTGTCGCCGGTCTCGCGATTTCCGCTGCATCAGCCGTGGACCCGGCGCGTGCGGAAGATCGTGCGCGACCGCGGGGTCGACCTCACGCTGCTGACGGAACTCGTCCGTCCCGGGCAGCCGGTGCCCGCGTTCCTGGCGCCGCCGCCCTACACGCCGGTCATGACCGCGGAGCTGGCGCGGCTGCGCGCCGTGCCGGCCGAATCCGTCCGCCAGGAACTCGACCTGCACCTCCGTTTCGGCCTCCCGCCGACACCGCGGCTGGCTCAGCTGCGCGCGGAGCCGGAGGCGGGGCTGGCCGAGCTGGCGACAACAGTCGAGGCGTACTGGCGGCTCGCGATCGAACCGCACTGGCCCACCCTGCGGCTCGCCCTCGAAGGCGACCTCGCCCACCGCACCCGGCAGCTCGCGCACGGCGGCCTGACCACGCTGTTCGCCAACCTCCATTCCGACCTCTCCTGGGACGAGGACCGCACCCTCAGATGGAACTTCCCGCTGCCGCTGCCCGCCGCGACGAGCAATGCCGGGATCCAGCTGCATCCCTCGGCGTTCCTCGCCATCACCGGCAACACCACATCGCAGTGCTGGCCTCCCACGATGTGTTACCCGACGCGCTGCGTCGCAGCGCTGTGGGACCGGCCGCATCCGTGCCCCGACCCGCTGACCGCCCTCGCCAAAATCCTCGGCAGGTCCCGCGCGCTCCTGCTGTCCGAACTGGCCGGCCCCGCGACCACCACCGAACTCGCGCTCCGCACCCGGCTCACCACCGGATGCGTGTCCCAGCACCTCACTGCGCTCCATCACGCGGGCCTGGTCACCGCCCGGCGCGACGGCCTGTACGTCCTCTACGCGCGCACTGCGGTCTCCGACGCTCTCCTCGCCGGCGGCATGGACCAGAAACCGACCTGAAGCCTCAGCCGGTCAGTGGTCCCAGAATCCTTGCTGCTCAAGCAAAGCCACTGCCCGCTCGCCCGCGTCGGCGAGATGTTTCTCCACGAGCGTCCGGGCTCGGGCGGCCGAGCGGGCGGACAACGCGGCCAGGATCAGCCGGTGGTCGGCCCGCGCCTTGTCCGGCCAGTCCTCGTGCGCCTCGTAAAACCCGTGCGACACCGTCTTGCCCAGGATGCCGAGCAGCGAGAGGAGCCGACGCGAGTCGGCCGCGTAGTTGATCCTCCGGTGGAACTCGAAGTTCAGCCGTTCCTGCTCGGCACGGTCCACAGCGGACTCCATCCGGTCCGCCAGATCGTGCATCGCCTGAAGGCTTTCCGGGGACAGGTTCTTCGCCGCGCGCTCCGCGGCCAATCCGGACACGACGCCGAACACCCGGAAATGGTCCCGGATGTCGTCGCGCGTCATCCGGGCCACGAACGCGCCGCGGCGGGCGATGTGCTCCACCACGCCCTCGTGGTCGAGGGTGATCAACGCTTCGCGGACGGGCAGCTTGCTGATGCCGAGTTCGTCGGCGAGCGCCTCCTGATCGATCTTCGCCCCGGCCCGGAGCTGACCGGAGAAGACCCGCCGCCGGATCTCCTGCGCGGCCATCGCGTTGAGATTCGCCGGCCCGGCGCGACGCGGTCCGGCACTCGCGGTTTCGGGCATCGCCACGGCCTTCCCCCATCCCTGCGCCGACGACTGCATCGGATGAAGTATTACACGACCATGGCACTCCCGGGTGGCCCCTTCGCTCTCCGGAGGGCACGTCGGACGCCGTCCAAACCTGCTCTCGACCTGCAGTTTTGCTTCCTCCCGGCGGTCAGCCGACGGCGTGAGTCGTCCGATGATCGCTGATAAAGTATTTTCTCACCGGACGGTCTGGGGGCATGGCGGCAGCGGTGACTCCCGCAGTCTGGACTGGGAGGCTGTCGCCGCCGCGCCCTCCCTGGTCGCAGTGATTCAGGCCAACGACCCGGCACGGTGTGGCAGGATGCCGACATGACATCGACGCTAAGGACAGATGCCGCGTAAGCGGCCGAGCGCTGTTCGCGCTGATAAGTTTCGTGCCCGCTTCCGCTCGTCGGCACCGTCGGTCCGCGGGGTGAGCGGCAGAGCGCAGAAGGCCATCGAGAGGGTCGACCCGCAGCTGTGGCCCGGTTCTGTCGCGCTGGCACTCGAGCGGTACCGGCAGTTCCTCAACCAGCCCGGCCGTTGGCTGTACGTTCCGGGACCGGAGCTCACGTGGGTCGACCCGGTCGATGCCCGGGACGAACTCGAGCGCGCGCTGATTCTGTTGCCGCGCGGCGCTCGTGCCGAACTGCGGCGTCTCGTCGCTCCTCTCGACGGCGAGTTCGAACGGCGGACCTTGCCGGATCCGCGGGCTGGTTCGATCAGTCCTTGGCAGGCCGCCGCTTGGTGGCGTCGGCGGCTGCAGGAGTGACCGGGCGATCGGTCAGCTGCTCCTCACCCGATCGCCGGGCCGAGGTCAGTTCTGCGGTCCACCAAGGGCTGTTGCGGCGACCAGGTGCTCCCGTTGTACGTCGACCACCAGATGTGGTTGTCGGTGCCCGCGCCCCGCCAGGTCATGAACAGCTGCCCGTTCGCGGCCCGGCCCAGCGCGGGCGACGCTTCCGTCCGGCGATCGGTCAGCGGCTGCTGCGGCGACCACCCGCTCCCGTCGTAGGTCGACCACCAGATCAGGTTGTCGCCGCTGGCTCCGCGCCATGCCATCACCAACTGGCCGTCTCCGGTGCGGCCCAGCGCGGGGGCGGTTTCCGTCCGGCGGTCGGTCAAAGGCTGCTGCGGCGACCACGTGCCGCCGTCGAAGCTGGACCACCAGATGAGGTTGTCGGTGCCCGTTCCTCGCCACGCCATGCCCAGCGCGGGCGCCTGGGCTCGGTGTGGTGCCGCGCTGCCGCTGGATGCCGCGGGGGCGGCGAACAGGGCGCCGCCCGCCAGCACGGCAGCCGCGAGCGTTGCCAGGGTTCTCGATCTCGTCATGATATTCCCCTCTGCCAGGGATTCCATTGACCCGAGTACGCGCGGAAGTGACCGCGCGGTATCGAGAATGCGGCTGCGCCGGCAGAAGCGACAGGGGCCGTCTCGTTGAACGAGACGGCCCCGGGAATCACTGGTACAGTACGAAGTCCGTCACCAGCCGGTTGAATTCCTCCGCATGTTCCAGTTGTGCCCAATGCCCGCACCGGTTCAGCAAAACCGCCCGGGAATTCGGAATATTCGCCGCCAGGAAAAGCGTCGATTCGAACGACACGACGCGGTCGTCGCGGCCGTGGATGAGCAGCGACGGCGCGGTGATCCCGGAGACCGCCGCGAGGTCCAGCCAGATCGGGATCGGAGCTTTCGGGGCCGCCGCGGCGATGGCGCGCAAGTGTTCGGGGCGGGCAAGGGCCGCGTCGGAACGTTCCTGGCACAGCTCCGGCGTCGCGAACCGGGCCTTGTCGTAGACCATGATTTCTACCAGGCGACGCATCCCTTCGGGGGTGGCGTCGGAGTAGGTCTCGAACATGATCTTCAGGCCCTCGGTCGGGCCGCCGCCCGCGCCGAACAAGAATGGTTTCATCTGGATCGGCGGGCCCATCGTGATCAGGTGCGACACGCGTTCCGGGCGCTCAACGGCGAGCCGGAGCGACGTGTGGCCGCCCATGGAGTTCCCGACGAAGGCGGCTTTTTCGATGCCCAGCGCGTCCAGGAGCTGGGTCGCGGCTTCGACGTGGTCGAGCGTGGCGAAGTCCGCTCCGTCGGAGTCGCCCCAGCCTGGCATATCGGGGGCGATCACGCGGAAATTGCGGGACAGGGCCTCGATATTCGGCGCGTAATTGCTCCAGCCGGTCGCGCCGGGGCCGCCGCCGTGCAGGAGGACGAGGGGGTGGCCTTCGCCGGTTTCGTGGTAGTGGATTTTCCAGTCGCGGGTTCGCACGTAACGCGAAGTCATCAGAGCGCACCTCCGGCGAGCTGCTCCGCGACGGCTTCCGGCGCGCGGTGGCCCCACCAGTGCAGGTGGTCGAGCGTCCGCACTTCCCAGGTCTCGTCGTCGATAAGCAGGCCGCCCCAGCCGTATTCGACGGAGAAGCCCGACGGGGTCCGGACGTAGAAGCTGAACATGTGGTCGTTCGGGTGCATCCCGAGCGTCATCTCGAACGGCTGCTTCGCGTCGAGGCACCGGTCGTAGGCCAGGCCGACGTCGCGGATGTCGGCGACCTCGATCATGAAATGGTGCGTCCGTTTCGGGTGCGGCATGTCGCCGAACGCGACGGAATGGTGCCGCGGATTGCAATGCAGGAACGCCAGATCCGCGACGACGCCGGGAGCGACCTCCTCGACGATGATGTCGCTGAGCTTGAAGCCGAGCAGTCCCTCGTAAAACGCCAGGTAGGTCTCGCGAGGGATGCCTTTGGCCAGCAGCACCTGATGCCCCGCGCCGCCGGTGCCGGTGACGAAGCCGCCGAGCAGAAGGTCGCTGTGGAACGGGGTTTCGGCGTCGGCCAGGCCGGTGACGAGTTCGAGCACGTTGCCCAGCGGGTCCGTGACGAGCACGATCCGGTCGACCTTCCGCGCGGCGGCCAGCTCGGCGTCGCCTTCGAGCGTCTCGACGCCCGCTTTCCGCAGCTGGGCCACGAGGGAATCCAGCTCAGCCGCGGACGAAACCTCGTAGCCGCTGCGGACCAGGTCGTCGGCGGGGCCTTCGGTGAGGATCCAGCGGTGCGCCTTCTCGTCGGTGCGCAGAGTGAAGCCGTCAGCGGACTTCTCCCCCAGCTGCATGCCGAGCAGGGACACCGCGAAGCGTTCCCATTCGGCGAGGTCGCTGACCTCGTAGACGACGTAGGCAAGCTCTTTCACGGGCATGGAGATTCCTTTCAACGCTGCGAAACGGGGGCGGCGAGGCCGGTCTTGTCGGCCGCCGCGACGAACTTGTCGGGACGCACGGCGATCGCCTGGACGCCGTAGCGGTCGAACCACGGGAGCAACGCGTCCTCGAGGTCCACCAGGTCAGAAGCGGCGCGGGTGTATCCGGTCCGCGGGCGGACGGCGACGTAGGACGCGCCTAGGGCATCCCAGTCCGCCTGCTCCTCGGGCGTGAGCAGGTTCGACGGGTCGAGGTCGTTGCCGAGCAGGATAAAACCCTTGGGCAGCAACGCGTCCAGCCGGTCGATTCGGCCGACGGCGTCGCAGGCGAGCGGCTGCGGGAGGTACCTGCCGACGACGGACGCGTCGCCGGTCTCGCCGCGCAGCCAGCCGCCGGCGAGCGTCGGCGGAGCGTTGAGCGGCGGTTCCCAGGGCGTGACCAGGTTCGGCGGGACGGTGTTCATCGCCTCGATCTCCGCCGGGCTCGCCTCCTGTTTGATCACGCGGCCCAGCGCGACGGCCATCCCGGTGTAGAACTCGGCCGACGGACGGCGCTCGGGCTCGTAGGTGTCGAGCCAGTCCTCGCCCAGTTCGCCGCGGACGATCCCGGCGATCTTCCAGCCCAGGTTGTGCGCGTCGCGCATGCCGGTCTGCATGCCCGCGCCCGCCCAGGGCGGCATCAGGTGCGCGGCGTCTCCGGCGAGGAAAACCCTTCCCTGCCGGTAGGTTTCGGCCATCCGCACGTGGTGGCGATAGAACGCGTACTGGTGGATTTCGACGTCGTCCTCGGTGACGCCCAAGGCGCGCAGCAGCGGCCACACCTCAGCGCCGCTCGGGAAATCCGCCTCGGTTTCAGCGGCTTTGAGCGGGATTTCCCACCGATGGTTGCCCGCCGAGAGCGCGATGTCGACGACCGGGCGTTCGCGGTCGGTCCAAAACGTGAGGAAATCGCGGTCCGGCCACCAGCGCTTGACCCGGCAGTCGACGACGATCCAGAGCGTGTCGCCGGTGTCGCCGTGCATCGGGATGCCGAGCATCTTGCGCACCGGGGACGAGCCGCCGTCGGCCGCGATCGCGTACCGGGTGCGGGTGGCGGTCTCCTCCCCCGTCGCGAGGTCGCGCGCGGTGACGGTCACGCCGCCGGCGTCCTGCTCCACACCGACAACTTCGACGCCGTACCGCACGTCCAGACCGGAGTGCTCCTCGCCGCAGCGACGCAGTTCAGCTTCGAGGGCGGGCTGGTAGATGTTGTAAAACCGCGGCTTGCTTCCTCGGGTGCCGAGCGTGCTCGGCGGATGCTCGACGCGCATCACCTCGCGGCCGTCGTAGGTCACCCAGCGCAGCGCCCGCTGCGGTTCGACGACGCGCTCGACCCGGTCGTCGACGCCGAGGTCCTGCAGGATCCGCATAGTCCAGTCGTTGATCGTGACCGCCCGCGCCCGGGCGTAGACGTCCTGGTCCCGCTCGAACGCGGCCACCCGCGCGCCTTTCGCGGCCAGCGTCAGCGCCCCGGCCAGGCCCGTCGGGCCGTATCCGACGACGGCGACGTCGGCGTCGTAGTGCTCACTCATGTCCCAGGCTCCACAGTTTTGGACCGGTCGTTCGGTTCATTAGTGGCTACGGTCACACCTCGGCCGGGGGTTCGTCAAGCGCGTCGCGCACGATTCCGGTGTGCAGAAAACCGGCGGCCCTATGCTCTCGGCGTGGACACAGCGCGGGCCGGGAACCGGCGGGGACGGCGTTCCCGGGAGGAAATCCTCGACACGGCGTCGCGGATCATGGCCGAACGCGGCTATTCCGCCACGACGATGTCGGTGCTGAGCACCGAGACCGGCCTGCCGAAAAGCGCGATCTACCACCACTTCCAGTCCAAGGGCGGGCTGCTCTCGGCCGTCATGGAACGCGGGGCGTACGAGTTCTTCCGGCACCTGCGCGAGTCGCAGGCGAATCCGCCCGAGGACCTGCCGCCCGCCGAACTGCTCGGCTGGTTCCTGCAGCGCACCGGCGAGGTCTTCGCCGCGAAGCCCGACTTCCTGCGGCTGCACCTGATCCTGCTGATGAGCACCGAGGCGGTCGCGGACGTCGAGGTGAAGGAGATCATCGAACGCGTCCGCGCCGACGGGCGGCGGCACATGCGCCGGATGATCTCCCAGTCGTGGGCCGGCGCCGGCGCCGAAGCGGCGGACAAGGTGGGCGAGGCGCTGGACTACTTCGGCATCGCCGGCTTCGACGGGGCTTTCGTCGCGTGGCAGGCGGAACCGGAACGGTCCATGCGCGACCAGATGGCGCTGCTGACCGAGGCGATGGTCGCGATCGCGGAACGGGTCCTCGCCGAGGGGTAGCCGCACGGCTCGAAAGATCCACAATGGACCGCACCGGACTGCTCCGTTCGTGCCGCGCGCCGTCGACTGGTCACGGCCGCGCCGTTTGCGAGTGATCTCCGCCGGGAATTCGCGGCGCGAGGTGATCGACGTGGTGCGAACCGATTTACCGGCGCGGATGGACCGGCTGCCCTTGTCGTCCTGGCGCTGGCTGATGCTCGTCGGCACCATCGCCTCCGGCCACCACCCGGGAGCGGGCATCATGATCGCCGACCCGCTGCCGGCCAAGGCCGAGGCAGTGGCGAGATGACCGTCCCGGCCCGCCGGATCGCGGGCGCGAACCGCCATCGACGTCGCGAAGCCGCCGACGCGGTGCCCTGGTCGTTGCGAGTCGCGGCGGCGGCCAGTTGGCGGTTCCTCGTCGTGCTGACCATGCTCGGGGTCCTCGCGTGGACGCTCGGCTACCTCGCGAGCGTCACCGTGCCGATCGGAGTCGCGCTTCTCCTGTCGGCGTTGTTCGCGCCGCTGGTGGAGCGGCTCGTGCGCTGGCACGTGCCTCGCGCGCTGGCCACGCTCGTCGCGATCGTCGTCGGGCTCGCCGTGCTCGGCGGGGTGCTTACGCTGGTGATCACCACTGTCACCGCGAGCCTGCCGCAGCTGGGCAGCCAGGTCGGGGCCAGTCTCGGGCGCATCAACAACTGGCTGCAGCACGGCCCGCTGCACCTGCCTCAGCTGCAGCAGCTCCTCGACAAGGCGGTCAACGCGATCCAGGGCAACACCGCCGAGCTCTCCGCCCGCGTGCTCTCCACCGCCGCGACCGTCGGCGGCGTGCTGACCGAGATGCTGCTGACGCTGTTCGTGCTCGTTTTCTTTCTCTACAGCGGCAATCAGGTCTGGCACTTCCTGCTGCGGATCGTGCCCGCCGCCACCCGGGACGAGATCGACGTCGCCGGTCGCCGCGGGTTCGCCTCGCTGGTCAGCTACGTGCGCGCGACCGTGGCGGTGGCCTGCGTGGACGCGGTCTGCATCGGGGTCGGCGTCTGGCTGGTCGGGGTCCCGCTCGCGGTGCCGCTGGCGGCGCTGATCTTCATCGGCGCGTTCGTGCCGATCCTCGGCGCGGTGGTGACCGGCGCGGTCGCGGTGCTGATCGCCCTGGTCGCCGACGGATTCGTCGCGGCGGGCATCGTGCTCGCGATCGTCGTCGCGGTGATGCAGCTGGAAAGCCACGTGCTGCAGCCGTTGCTGCTCGGGCGCGCGGTCCGGCTGCACCCGCTGGCCGTGGTGCTGGGCATCGCGCTCGGGCTGGAGGTCGCCGGGATCGCCGGGGCGCTGCTCGCGGTGCCGATCCTGGCCGTCGCGAAAGCCGCGGTCGGTTCCCTGCTGCGCGACCCGCACCTGGATCCGGGCGACGTCGACCCGCTGCTGCCCGGCAACGCCCGCACCGCCGGACGATCAAGGTTTCGCCCGTCCAGACGCGGGTAACCGCACGTCGGAGGGACTCTGATGACGAGCTTGATCACTGACAACGCCGACGGCGCGACACCGCGGCGGGGACCGCTCAAACGCGGGTTTCCGCTGCCCCGCTCAGCACCGCCGACAGTGTCCTCGACGCTGCACCGGCTTTCTTCGATGGCGTCCTTGCGTGCGTGGGAACAACGTTCGACACCCGCGTTGATGCACCAGGCGATTCTGGACGGCGTGAACGCGCGCCATGCCGCCGAAGCGGCCCACCTGAGCGTCGCCGAGGCGCACGTGCGTTGGAGTGCTTGGGCGGCCAAGAGACTGGCCCCGCAACGTCCCGGGATCGCGGCAGAACTGCCGGTGCAGCAATTTCTCAACGTGCACGCGGCTTTCGCGGCAGCGCTCGATTAGCGCTCAGCTGCGCAGATCCGCTTCCAACGCGGCCGCCGTCGCGCGCAGCGCCGCCACCAGTGTCGGCAGCCGATCCTTCTGGTAGCGCACGCTCGGCATCGACACCGACAACCCGGCGACCACCGTCCCGTCCGCGCCGTGCACCGGGACTCCGACCGCGACCACCCCTCGTTCCGAACGCCCCTGGTTGAGCGCGAAACCGCTGCGCCGCACGCGCGCCAGGTCCGCCCGAAGCTCTGCCGGGTCCGGCCGCTCGCCGGGCTTGTCCACCGCGTACAGCTCCTCGACCTGTTCCGGCGGCAGTTCGGCGAGCAGCAGCAGGCCCGCGGTCGTCTGATGGACCGGAAAGACCATCCCTTCGCGTGAACCGACGCGCAACGCCTGCGAGCACTCCACGCTCGCGATGAACCGAGCCGTGTCCCCCGTCCGGACGGTCAGATTCACCGACTCGTCAAGCAGATCCACCAGCCGCCGCAGATGCGGAAGCGCCGCGGCGCGCAGCTTCGAGGCCGCCGACTGTGAGTGTGCGGCCAGCTCCAGCACCGGGCCTACGCGATAGGCGCGGTTCGCGTCTTGGACGGCGAAATCGCGGTACACGAGCATGGCGAGCAGCCGGTGCGCGGTGGAGGCCGCGACGCCGATCCGCTCGGCCACCTCGGAGACCGTCAACGGGCCTTCGAGCTGCAGCATCGCCGCGATCCGCAGCGCGTTGTCGACGCTCGCCACCGCATACGGCGGCGGTGCCTTGAACCGTTTGTCCATCCGGGCCGCCTTTCCGCACACCAGAATCCCGTTTTCCGCAGACCGGGACGCGCCCACCATAACCCCATGACCAGCACTCCAGCGCGAACTCCCGTTCAGCTCGCCGCGGTCGACGCACCGGACCAGCCCGCGGTCACGCCCGCCCTGCGGAACCTCTACCGCGGCTTCGAACAGGAACTGCTCGTTCCGTTGTGGACGGAGATCGGCGACCTGATGCCCGCCCGCCCGCGCTCGCGGGCGGTGCCGCACCGATGGCAGTGGGAGAACCTGCTCCGGCTCGCCGAGCAGGCCGGCGAGCTCGTGCCGGTCGGGCGCGGCGGGGAACGGCGGGCGATCGCGCTCGCCAACCCGGGGCTCGGAGGCCGTCCGTTCGCGACCCCGACGCTGTGGGCCGCGATCCAGTACCTGATGCCGGGCGAGGACGCGCCGGAGCACCGGCACACGCAGAACGCGTTCCGGTTCGTCGTCGAGGGTTCGGGGGTGTGGACAGTCGTCGGCGGCGACGCGGTCCCGATGCGCCGCGGCGACTTCCTGCCGCAGGCGGGCTGGAACTGGCACGCGCACCACAACGCCACCCGCGAGCCGATGGCCTGGATCGACGGCCTCGACATCCCGTTCCAGTACGGCATCGACGCCCAGTTCTTCGAGTTCGGCCGCGAGACGATCAGCGACGCTGAGCGGACGACGCCGGAGCGGTCCCGATCCGAACGGCTGTGGGCGCATCCGGGTCTCCGGCCGTTGTCCGTCGGCACTGTCGCGCCGGGTTCGCCGCTGCTGGCGTACAAGTGGGAGCACACCGACGCCGCATTGCGCGATCAGCTGCAACTGGAGAAGGAAGGCTACGGCGGAACGGTCGAACCGGGTCACGCGGCGGTCCGGTTTTGCAATCCCCACAACGGTTCCGACGTCCTCCCGACCATCCGCGCCGAGTTCCACCGCGTGGCCCGGGGCGCCGAGACCGCGCCCGTGCGCGAGACCGGCTCGTCGGTCTGCCAGGTCTTCGACGGCTCCGGCACGGTGACCGTCGGCGACACCTCGTGGGCGGTCGCGCGCGGCGATCTGTTCGTCGTCCCGTCGTGGCAGCCGTTCTCGGTGAAGTCGGAGGCCGGTGCCACGGATTCCGACTCCGGTGCCCTCGACCTGTTCCGTTTCTCGGACGCGCCCGTCTTCGAGGCGCTCCACCTCAACCGTCAGGAGACCATCCGATGAAGCTCGCCACCCTCCGCGTCGACGGCGGCACGCGCGCCGTCCGCCTCGACGGCAACGTGCTCGTCGACCTCGGCTACCCCGACCTCGGCGCGTTGTTCGCCCAGGACGGCTGGGAAGCGCGCGCCGCACAGGCGACCGGCGAGACCTGGCCCGCCGACGGAGCGGACCTCGCCCCGGTCGTGCCCAATCCGTCCAAAGTGGTCTGTGTCGGGCACAACTACACCAACCACATCAAGGAAATGGGCCGCGAGCTGCCCGCGTACCCGACGCTGTTCCCCAAGTTCGCGGACACCCTGACCGGCCCGGCCGACCCGATCGGCAAACCGCCCGAGACCGACGCGCTCGACTGGGAGGTCGAACTCGTCGTGGTGGTCGGCAAGACCGTCCGGCGTGCGAGCGAGGACGAGGCCGCGGCCGCCATCGCCGGGTTCACCGTCATGAACGACGTCTCGGTCCGCGACTGGCAATTCCGCACCATCGAGTGGACGCAGGGCAAGATCTGGCAGTCCTCGACGCCGGTCGGCCCGTACGTCGTCACGCCGGACGAGGTCGGCGGCGTCCGTCCCGCGCTCGAGGTGAAGACCACTGTGGACGGTCGCGTCATGCAGCAGGACGACACCGGCACGCTGCTGTTCGACCCGGTGCACCTGGTGCGGTACATCTCCACGATCGTCCAGCTCAACCCGGGCGACCTGATCGCGACCGGGACTCCGGCGGGCGTCGGCCACGCGCGCGACCCGAAGGTCTATCTCACCGGCGGCGAAACCGTCGTCACCGAGGTCGCCGGGATCGGCGCGTGCGTGAACCAGATCGTGAAGGAATCCTGATGGCGCCCCAGGATTCGCGCGGCTGGGTCGCGTTCGGGACCGAGCTTTTCCTGACGCACGCGACAGAACGGTCCGAGCCGAGCGCGCTGCCCGGCTGGACCCGCAAGCACCTCGCCGCCCATGTCGCCGCCAACGCCGACGCCCTCGGCAACCTCGTGCACTGGGCCCGGACCGGCGAACGCACCCCGATGTACGCCTCGATGGACCAGCGCAACGCCGATATCGCGACAGGCTCCCAGCTGTCCGAAGCCCGGCTCACGTCTTGGCTGCAGGGCTCGGCTCGTTCCCTGGCATCCGGGATGGCGGCGCTGACCCCGTCACAGTGGCAAGCCGAAGTGGTCACCGCACAGGGCCGGACGGTTCCCGCCACCGAGATCACGTGGCTGCGGGCGCGCGAGGTCTGCGTGCACGCGGTCGATCTCGGCACCGGATTGACCTTCGCCGACCTGCCGGAGGCGTTCCTGTCCGCGCTGGTCGCCGAAATCCGGGCCAAGCGCGGTCTCGACGCGGTGCCGGACGGGCCGCTGCCCGACGTCGCGGCGTACCTCGCCGGACGTCCGCATTCGCTCACTGGGGTCCCCGACCTCGGCCCCTGGTTGTGAGGAGAGCCCATGGACACCCCTGACGTGCTCGTCGTCGGCGGCGGGATCGGCGGGCTGAGCACCGCGTTCGCGCTGTCCCGGCTCGGCCTGCGGGTCCGGGTCCTGGAGCAGGCGAAGGAATTCGACGAGGTCGGCGCCGGCATCCAGCTCGCCCCCAACTGCACCCGGATCCTCGACGCCTACGGCCTGCTGGACACCGCGAAGGCGCGCGGCGTCGTCCCGGACCGGATGGTGATGCGCGACGCCGTCGACGGCCGCGACCTGACCGCGCTCGACCTGCGCGACCTCGAACGGCGCTACGGCTTCCCGTACCTGGTCATCCACCGCAGCGACCTGCACCGGCTGTTCCTCGACGCCTGCCGCGACGCCGGCGTCGAACTCCTTACCGAGCAACGGATCGTGTCCTACACCCACGACCCCGCGACCGCGGTGACCGACGACGGCACCGTCCACACCGCACCAGTCGTGATCGCCGCCGACGGCCTGCACTCCGCGGCGCGGAAGCATTTCGCGGACGACCAGCCGGTTTCGTCGGCGTACGTCGCTTACCGGGGCACCGTGCCGATCGCCGAGGTCGGCCGCCCGGTCGATCTGTCCGAGGTCGTCGTGTACGTCGGCCCGCGCTGCCACTTTGTCCACTATGGACTCCGTGGCGGCGATTTGCTCAATCAGGTAGCCGTTTTCGAATCCCCGAAGGCCGTGGCCGGGCTGGAGGACTGGGGCACGCCGGACGAGCTGGACACCGCCTTCGCCGCCACCTGCGACGAGGTGCGGGCCGGGATCCCGCGGATGTGGCGGGACAAATGGTGGCGCATGTTCGACCGCAACCCGATCTCCACCTGGGTCGACGGCAGGCTGGCCTTGCTCGGCGACGCCGCGCACCCGCCCCTGCAATACCTCGCCCAGGGCGCGATCATGGCCATCGAAGACGGCTGGGTCCTGGCCGAACACGCGAAGCGGTTGGGCACCGGGAATTGGGACGGCGCACTGGCCGCATACGAGGCAGTCCGGACGGAACACTGCCGCCGAGTCGTGCTCACCGCCCGTGCCTGGGGAAACCTGTGGCACCTTGACGGCGTCGAGCGGGAACAGCGCAACGTCCTGCTGCGTGACCGCGCGATCGACGACTACGCGTTCACGGACTGGTTGTACGGCCCGACCGCGCTGTTCCCGGAGGACGAACCGGCGATGTTCGAGCCGGTGCCGCTCTCCGGCCGCGTCTCCGGGCGCGCGGGAGACCTGCGCCGAGCAACAAGCGCGACTAGCTGACGTAGCGCGGCGGCAAAGCAGAAGCCGGGGCGGGACAACCACCTCCGGCCTGTCAAGCGGGCGCGTCTCCCGTCGACCGTTCGCGTCGATAGGCGCGGATGCGCAACGGGTCGGGGTGGTCGGGCCCGAACACCCGCAGCCGCTCGGCGAGCGCCTCCTCGTATACGGCCGCCGCGCCAGCGCGGTCCCGGGCGCGTTCCTGCCAGTAGGCGAGGCAGCAGCGGGCGGTCAGGGCGTCCGGATGGTCGGGCCCCAGCACCCGCACCTCATCGGCGAGCAACTCCTCGAAGGCGGCCGCCGCACCCGCGGCGTCACCGGCGTGTCCACGCCAGTACGCGAGGTAATGGCGGATGGTCAACGTGTCGGGATGGTCGGGCCCCAGCACCCGCAACTCGTCAGCGAGCAGCTCCTCGTACGCGGCCGCCGCACCGGTGGGGTCGCCGGCATGTCCGTGCCAGTAGGCGAGGTAGTGGCGGGTGGTCAGGGTGTTGGGGTGGTCGGCGCCCATCACCCGTAGGTAGTCGGCGAGCACCTCTTCCATCGCCGCCGTCGCGCCGACGGGGTCGCCGGCGTGTCCACGCCACCGGGCGAGGTTGGCGCGCGTGTTCAGAGTGTTGGGGTGGTCCGGACCCAGCACCCGCACCAAATCCGGGAGCAGTTCCTCGTACGCGGCGGTCGCGCCCGCGGCGTCCCCGGCCTTCCCGCGGATGGTGGCGAGGTTGTTGCGGGCGGTCAGAGTGTCGGGGTGGTCAGGACCCAGCGCCCGCAGCTCGTCGGCGAGCAGTTCCTCGTACGCGGCCGCCCCGCCGGGGAGGTCGCCGAAGTGTCCGCGCCAGTAGGCGAGGTAGTCGCGGATGATCAGGGTATCGGGGTGGTCGCGGCCCAGCACGCGCAGGTAGTCGGCGAGCAGCGCTTCGAACGCGGTGACCGCTCCCGTGGGGTCCCCGGCGTATCCGCGCCACAGGGCGACGTTCGTGCGAGCGAGCAGGGTGTCGGGGTGGTCGCGGCCCAGGCGTTCGGTCGCCGTGGTGTGCAGTCGGTGCAAGTAGTCGCGAGTTTGGGCGAGCGCGCCGCTTTCCCGCAGGCTGCGCCCGGCGCGAAACAGCACCGGGTGGGCGTCGGGCTCCCACAAATGCTGGCTCCCGGCCTCGGCCAAGGCGTCGAGGTTGCCCCGCAACACCTGCCCCACGGCGGTTTTGCCGTCGATGTCCGGCCACACCCGCGACACGGCGTCCGCGGCCACCCGCACCGTCACCGCGAGCCGATCAGGCGGCAGGCTGTCGCGGGTGGCGCGCTGCACCAGGGCATGCACCCGCACCCTCCGGCTCCGCGAATCTGGATCCAGCGTGATCAGGCTCAGCCGCTGCAGACATCCCAACCCGTCCACCGCGTCCTCCCCGGACACCTCCCGGCGGGCGGCCGCGGCGAGCAACGCGAGCACCTCGGGTGCGGTGAACACCCCGCACGGGATGCCGTTGGCGTCCAGCACACTGGCCACGGCCAGCAACGGACCCGCCAGCCCGGCCGGGGCCAGCCGGTCGGCCCGCTCGAACGACAGCGACCACGTCACCGCCACTGTCGCCCGATGTTCGTCCGGCAGGCCCTCGCCCTCGGGCACCAGCGTCGCCAACCGGCGCCGGCGATCAGCCAGCCGCCCTCGATACGCCGCGCACGTCAGGTTCCGGTCCAGCATGTACGCGGCGGCCTGGGCCAACGCCAACGGCAAATACCCCAGCTCCCGAGCCAATCCCGCGACCCCGTCGCTGTCGCCGCCGAGCAACTGCGGCTGCCCGGCCAGCGCGCCCCGCAGGTAGCCGTCGGCTTCCTCCGGGGTGAACACGCCGACCTCGATCACTCGACGTGCCGGGCCGCGCAGCGCGGCGTCATGGCGCCGGGTGGTCACCACTACCCGGCCGCCCGCGGTGGCCGGCGGCCACAATCCCCGCAGATCTCCGGGAGATTGCACGTCGTCGATGACCACCAGCCATCGCGCCGTCGTCGTGGCCAGCCATTCCAGCAGCCGCTGCGCACCGTGTTCGGGGTCGTGGTCCTCGATGCCGGTCAAATCGGCGGCCAGGCGGGCGTAGCCGGACACGATCGCCTCCCGCGACCCCGCTCCCCACACCCATACGTCCACCTCGCCCGCCGCCCACAACCGCTCGGCGTAGTCCAGCACGAGCTGGGTCTTGCCCACCCCGCCCAACCCGGAAACCACACACGCCCGCACCGGCCCGTCCGCGCACGGCACAGCCGCGCCGCCGCGATCCAGCATCTCCGCCAACAGCGGCGAATACACCCGATGCTGGAACGCCACCGCGCGCGGCGGAGCGATCCCGGCCCGATACGGCAACGCGACCGCTTGCCTGGACGGCCCGTGCAGATGCACCCCGCCCTCGACCGTGCCTGCCTGCACCACGCCCCCGGACACCGCACCCCGCACGACATTGCGCGCGCTCCCCGCATGACGCTCAGGCCCCTGGCTCACCCGCCGATTATCTCGGCGGCTCGTCGGCCATCCGGCGACAGCGACCCGATCGGAGCAGCCGCCCGGCGTTGCTGCCGCGGCGACGCGCTTCGTCATTAGCGTCGAGCAGCACCTGGTCCACCGCGCGGATGTACCCGGTCAGACCAGCTTCCCCGCCAGCCGCCGGCAGCCCTCCACCAGCGCGACCGCGTGTTCGTCCCGCTGGGCTTTCGTCATCCGCGCGGTCGGGGCCGCGACGCTCAGCCCGCCCAGCAGCGGACCGTCCGGGCGGGCGACCGCGCAGCCGATCGAGCTGACGCCGTCCTCGCTTTCGCCCGCGTTGAGGGCGTAACCGCGCCGCCGGATCCGTTCGATCTCCGCCAGCAGCGCGCTGCGGCTCGTCATGGTCTTCGTGGTGACCTGGCCGAGCACGTCGTCCGGGTAGCGCTGCGCGATCTGGTCGTCCGGCAGGTGCGCCAGCATCGCCTTGCCGAGGCTCGTCGCGTGCGCGGGCAAGGTGCGCCCTACCCGGCCGGACACCCGCAGCGCCCGGTCGCTCTCGATCACGTCGAGAAAGCGCACCTGATTGCCTTCCAGAGAACCGAGATGCACGGTCTCGCCGGTGGTCTCGGACAGCCACTGCAGCACCGGCCGCGCGACCGCGCGCAGGTCCATCTGGTTCACCACCGACAGCCCGATCTCGACCAGCGCGGGCCCGGCGCGATAGACGCGGCTGGCCGGATCCTGGTCGACGAACCCGTGGTGGACCAGCATCGCCATCAGCCGGTGCGCGGTCGACTGGCCCACGCCCAACGCGTCCCTCGCGTCGGACAGCCGGAGTTCTCGCGTGGCGCTGAACATCCGGAGCAGCCGCAGCGCGCGGTCCACGGATTCGATCGGGTACTGGGGAGCGGGCCGCGCGGGACCGGCCTCGGCAGCGGATGTCTGCATAGCAGACATGGTATCTGGACCAGGTCGTTTACGGTGGTTTTCCAGGACAAGAGTTGGACCAGTTTCTTGAGAACAGAATTGAAGTCCGCAGGCTAGACTTCGCGCCGGGTCGCGGGGTTAGCATGAGCCGACGGCACGCGGGGCTCCAGGTCCCCGCGGGACTCAGGAAGCGCAGGAGCGACGATGCTCGAAGCACATTCCGGCCCGGGAATCCCGACCCGGGCCGCCGAACTTCTCGACCGCGAGTGGCGCCTGCTCATCGACGGCAAGCTCGTCCCGGCGCGGTCCGGCGCCACGTTCTCCCGGGTGTCCCCCTACACCGGCACCGTGATCGCCGAGGTTCCCGACGCGGGCCCCGACGACGTCGACGAGGCCGTACGCGCGGCGGCCGACGCCCGGGCGGTCTGGCGAGACACCCTGCCCGTAGAGCGGGCGAAGCTGGTGGCCGAATTGGCCGACGCGATCGAGCGCCACGGCGAAGAACTGGCTCTGCTCGACACGGTGGACGCCGGTTCGCCGATCTCGAACTCGCGCCTCGACGTCGGGGTGACGGTGGCGCAGCTGCGCATGTTCGCCGGGCAGGCACTCGAACTCAAAGGCACCACGATCCCCGCCAGCACCGCCCTGCACGTGACCACGCGCGAGCCGGTCGGCGTTGTCGCGAGGATCGTGCCCTACAACCATCCGCTGATGTTCGCGGGCAAGATCGCCGCCCCGCTGGTCGCGGGCAATCCGACGATCCTGAAGCCGCCGGAGGCCGCGCCGCTGTCCGCGCTGCGGCTGGCCGAACTGGCGAAGGACATCTTCCCGCCCGGTGTGCTCTCGGTGGTCGTCGGCGACGGACCGGCGGTGCCCGATGCGCTGGTGCGGCACCGCCAAGTGCGGCGGATCGGGTTCATCGGCTCCGAACCCACTGGGCGCGCCATCCAGCGCGCGGCGGCCGAGAGCGGCGTCAAGGACGTCAGCCTCGAACTCGGCGGCAAGAACGCAATGGTGGTGTTCCCGGACGCGGATCTCGAAGCCGCGGCCGCCGGCGCCGTGTTCGGCATGAACTTCACGTGGTCCGGCCAGTCCTGCGGGTCGAACTCGCGGCTCCTTGTGCACCAGGACGTCCACGACGCGCTCGTCGCCCGCGTGGTCGAGCTGATCGAGGCGCGCCGGATCGGCGATCCGTTCGATGAGCGCACCGAACAGGGCACGATGATCAACCGGGCGCAGTACGAGAAGTCGTTGTCCTACATCGACATCGCGGTCTCCGAAGGCGCGCGGGTCGCCACCGGCGGCGGTCGTCCGGCGGGCGTGGACGAGGGGCTTTTCGTGGCCCCGACGGTGTTCACCGGCGTGCGCCCGGACATGCGGATCGCCCGCGAGGAGGTGTTCGGGCCGCTGCTGTCAGTTATCCCGTTCGCCGACGAGGAGGAAGCGATCCGCATCGCCAACAGCGTCGACTACGGCCTCACCGCGAGCGTCTGGACCGCCGACGTCACGCGTGCGCACCGCGTCGCCCGCGCGTTCGAGGCCGGGTTCGTCTGGATCAACGGCTCGTCCCGGCATTTCCCCAACGTGCCCTTCGGCGGCGTCAAGGGATCCGGCGTCGGCCGCGAGGAAAGCCTCGAAGAACTTCTCAGCTACACCGAAACCAAATCCATCAACGTCATGTTCTGACGATCCGAAGGCAAAGGGGCCCTCATGGCGTACGTCATCGGCATCGACACCGGCGGAACGTTCACCGACGCGTTCGTCGCCGACCAGCACAACCGGCTCGCCGCGGCCAAAACCCCGTCCACTCCCCCGGATTTCGCGGCCGGCTTCCTCACCGCGATCGACGAGCTCGCCGCGGAACTCGGCATCCCGGTCCGCGAACTGCTCGCCGGCACCGATTATCTCGTGCACGGCACCACCTCGACGTTGAACGCGCTGGTGACCGGGGACGTCGCGCAGGTCGGCTTCCTCACCACCCGCGGGCACGCGGACTCGATCAGCATCATGAACCTCGAAGGCCGCTACGCCGGTCTCGGCAGCGACGACATCCAGCACATGGCCCGCACCGCGAAACCCGCGTCTTTGGTGCCCCGGCACCGGATCCGCGAGATCGACGAGCGCGTGGACTACCAGGGCCGCGTCGTCGTCCCGCTTGACGAGGACGGTGTCCGGACCGCGGTCCGGGGCCTGCTCGCCGACGGAGCGGAGGCGATCGCGGTGTCGTTCCTGTGGTCGTTCCGCAATCCCGCGCACGAGCAGCGGGTGCGCGAGATCGTGCGAGAGGAAGCGCCGGAGGTGTACGTGGCGCTGTCCAGCGAGGTCAGCCCGCGCATCCGGGAGTACCCGCGCAATGTCACGACGATCATGAACACCCAGGTCGGTCCTCGACTCGGGAGCTACCTGCGCCCGCTCGAAGCCGAACTGCGGGCGCGCGGGCTCACCGGCGCGCTGCTGGTGATGCAGGGATCCGGCGGTTGTGTCACCGCCGCGGACGCTCCGGCGCACGCGATCACCACTATCGGTTCGGTGCTCACCGGCGGCGTTGTCGGCTGCACGCGGATGGCCGCGTCGCTGGGGCACGACAAGGTGATCTCCACCGACATGGGCGGCACGACGTTCCTGGTCGGACTGGTGGTCGACGGCAAACCGGTGACCACCACGAGCACGATCCTCAACCAGTACACGATCAGCACGCCGATGGTCGACGTGCACACCATCGGCGCGGGCGGCGGCGCGATCGCTTGGGTAGACCCGGGCGGCAATCTCCGCGTCGGGCCGCGCAGCGCGGGCGCCCGTCCCGGCCCCGCCTGTTACGGCGAGGGCGGCTGGGAGCCGACGGTCACCGACGCCGACCTCGTCCTCGGCATCATCAACCCGGACAATTTCCTCGGCGGGCGCAAGAAACTGGACGTCCAGCTGTCCCGCGACGCCATCGACAAGGTGGTGGCGACGCCGCTCGGCATGTCCGTCGAGGACGCGGCGGCGGCGATCTACGCGATCCAGAACGCCCAGACCGCCGACCTCGTACGCAAGGTCGTAGTCAACTCCGGCCAGGACCCGCGCGACTTCACCCTCTACGCCTTCGGCGGCGCGGGCCCGATGCACTGCGCGAGCTACTCGGCCGACCTCGGCGTGAAGGAAGTCGTGGTCCCGCTGGGTTCCACCGCCGCAGTCTTCTCCGCTTATGGCCTCGCCGCCTCGGACATCGTGCTGACAGCCGAACAGTCGCAGCCAGTTGCGATGCCGGTCGCGGCAGACACCGCCAACGAGGTTTTCACCGGCCTGGAACGCGAACTCGAACGCCGGTTGGCCGAACAAGGCCTGACCTTCTCCGCGATCAGCTACGAACGCGAAGCCGACATCCGCTACACCATGCAACTCGCCGAAGTCGCGACTCCAGTGCCGGGCGGCGAGCTGACCGAGGAGTCGGTGGACCAGCTCGGCCACGATTTCGAAGCGAGCTACGAAGCGTTGTACGGCAAGGGATCCGGCTTCCCCGACGCCGGACTGCAGCTGATCACCTACCGCGTCCGCGCGACCGGGATCCTGCAGATCCAGCCGGAACTGCCCGAGCACGGCACGTTGTCCGGCGCGCCCGCCACAAGCGGCGAGCGAGACGTCCTGCTCGACGTCCGCGCCGGACGGCAGCCCGCCGCGATCTACGACTACCGCGCACTCGGCGCGGGCCACGAGATTCACGGCCCGGCCGTCGTCGAAGCGCCCACCACCACTGTCGCCCTGCCGCCGGGCACCCAGGCCACGGTGGACCGGCTGGGCAACCTCGTGATCCGTTTCCCCGAACGGAAGGAACACTCCTGATGGCCGTCATCCCCGTCGCCGGATCCGAGCGATTCGTCCAGTCCGGCGCTCCCCTCGACCCCGAAGCCCGTTTCGGCGACCTGAACCTGCACCGGGTCAGCTCCGAGAACGTCGACGCGCTCACCTACGAGGTAGTCCGGCACCGTCTGGTCGCGATCACCGACGACATGGGCGACGCGATCAAGCGGATGTCCGGCTCGGTCGTCGTGACCGACTGCAACGACTTCGGCGCGGGCATCATGGACGAGACCGGCGAAACCGTCCAGGTCGGCTTGTACAACATGCAGCTCGGGTCCGCTTTGGACATGGCGGTGCGCTGGACGTTGGAGCATCGCGCCGAAAACCCGGGAATCGCGCCGGGCGACCAGTTCCTCTTGAACGACCCGTGGATCGGCGGCGGTCTGCACCAGAACGACGTCACCGTCCTCGCGCCGCTGTTCTACGACGGCCAGCTCTTCTGCTGGACCGGCGCGGTCGCGCACCAGGTCGACCTCGGCGGTGTATCGCCGGGCAGCTGGTCCGTCGAAGGCCACGACGTGTTCTGGGAAGCGCTGCCGATCCCGCCGGTCAAGATCGTCGAAGGCGGCCGGCTGCGTTCGGACATGGAGGACATGTACCTGCGGCGGTCCCGCGTGCCGCGGCTGGTCGGGCTGGACCTGCGCGCCAAGATCGGCGCGAACAACGTCGCGCAGGACCGGCTGACCGCGCTCATCGACAAGTACGGCCCGGACACCGTCAAGGCCGTGATGAAGAAGATGATGGGCGACGCGGAATCCCAGCTGCGCACGAAACTGCGTGCGCTGCCGGACGGAACCTGGTCGGCGGTGGCGCACCAGGACGGCGCGCGGGCGGGCGACCGGGACATCCACAAGATCGTCGTCGCGATGTCCAAACAGGACGACACCCTGACGTTCGATTTCACCGGCACCGACCCGCAGGTCGACGGGATCATCAACTGCACTCTCGCTGGTTTGCGCGGCGGGATCCTGCCGATCCTGCTGACCATGCTGTGCCCGGACATCTCGTGGTCGCCCGGCGGGATCTACCGGTGCGTCGAGATCGTCAGCGAACCCGGGACGATCAACAACTGCACCTTCCCGGCGGGCATCGGGAAAGCGTCGGTCAACTCGGCCTGGTCCACGCAGAACGCGGTCTCCGAAACCGTCGCGCAGATGCTCAGCACGCACGCCGAGCTGAGCCGGTCGGCGATGAGCGTGTGCTGCGGCACCTGGGATCTCACCCTGCTCGCCGGAGTCGACCAGCGCGGCGGCGGCTTCGCCACGATGCTGTGCGACGCGATGTCCGGCGGCCTCGGCGCGAAGGTCGACGGGGACGGCGTCGACACCGGCGGCGAGAACTGCATCCCGATGGGCCGGATCGCCGACATCGAGATCAACGAGTTCAGCTTCCCGATGCTCTACCTGTGGCGGCGCGAGGAGGTCGATTCCGGCGGACCGGGCCGGTGGCGCGGCGGCGTCGGGGCGTCGAGCTGCTTCATCCCCTACGACTCCCCCACCCGCAGCGTGCACCTCGTCGTCTCGGCCAACGGCAAGGCGGTGCCGCAGGCCCCCGGCATCTCCGGCGGCTATCCCGCCGCCACGCAATGGGACGTCCTCGTCCGCGACACCACCGTGCGCGACCAGCTCGCGAACGGCCGGATCCCGCAGACGATCGACGACCTGAGCGGCCAGGCGGACACCCTTCCGCCACACCTGGAAACCGATCTCGCCGAGGCAGACGTCTACTTCACCCATTGGCAAGGCGGCGGCGGAATCGGCGACCCGCTGCACCGCGAACCCGAACGCGTGGCCGCGGATGTCCGCAACGGCAAGGTGTCCGCTGTCGCGGCTGTCGCGGTGTACGGCGTCGTGCTGGCTGACGGCGAACCCGACCTCGCGGCCACTGCGGCACAACGCGACCGGCTGCGGTACGAGCGCGCCGGCCTCACTCCGCCGGAAGGAGCGCACCAGTGAACCTCGACCTCAACCTCCGCGTCGACGACGCGACCGGCACCGTCGTCTGCCGGCACTGCGCGACGCGGATCGGCGACACCACCGCCGAACCGATGGCGCACGCGCTGCGCCACGCACGCCCCTCGACCGAAGCCGGACCCGGCGTCCACGCCGATCCCGCCGCGTTCGTCGACCGGGAAGTCCTGCTGCGCCAAGCCTTCTGCCCCGGCTGCCTGACGCTGCTGTCCACCGAGATCGTCCCGGACGGCGAACCCTCCTACCGAAGCTGGAGCCTGACATGACCCTCAACGGACTCGCCGGAAAGGTCGTCGTCGTGACCGGCGCGGCCCAAGGCATCGGCGCCGCCTACGCCCGGCGTCTGGTTTCCGAAGGCGCGACCGTCGTGCTCGCGGACCTCAACCTCGAGGGCGTCCAAGCCACCGCCGCCTCTTTTGAAGGTCCCGGCAAGGCCAGCGCGTACGCCCTCGATGTCTCCAGCCGTAGCAGCTGTGCGGAGTTCGCCGCGGTATTGGCCGAGGCCCACGGCCGGGTCGACGGCCTGATCAACAACGCCGCGATCTTCTCCACCATCAAGATGAAACCGTTCTGGGAAATCACCGACGAGGAATGGGATCGCCTGATGGCGGTCAACCTCCGCGGCCCGTGGCTGCTCGTGTCGACGCTGCTTCCGCTGCTGCAGGCGTCGCCGTCGGCCAGTGTCGTCAACATCGGCTCCGACGCGGTGCAACTCGGCCGTCCCGGCTACCTGCACTACGTGGCCAGCAAGGGCGGCGTGCACGGCATGACTTTCTCGATGGCGCGCGAACTCGGCGAATTCGGCATCCGGGTCAATACTTTGTCGCCGGGCCCGGTGTACACCGAAGTCGCCCGGGAGACCGTGACGCCGGAACAACGCGAGGCCATGCTACGCGCCCAATCGCTGCACCGCCCCGCCGGGGCTGACGACATGACCGGCCTGGCAGCGTTCCTGCTCAGCGACGACGCGGGCTATCTGACCGGGCAGACCCTCAGCGTCAACGGCGGGCTGGTGCACCGATGAGCACGCACCAGGAACTCGTCGCGCTGTCGTCCCGGATCCTGGCCGCCGCCGGACAAGGCGACCTCATCTGGGGCCACGTCTCGTGCCGCGACGCCGACGGCCGGGGCGTCTGGATCAAGTCCGCGGAATGGGGCATGGAGGAGGTCACGCCGGAGCGGGTGCACCTGGTCAACGCCGACGGCGAGGTCGTCTCCGGCGGCGGCCCGCGACACAGCGAATACCCGATCCACACCGAGGTGGTCGCCGCGCGGCCGGACGTGAACGCGGTCGTGCACACCCATGCGCCGCACGCCGTCGCCCTGGCCGCGACGGGACAGCAGCTGCGGCCGGTGAGCCATGCCGCGAACCTGTTCGTGCCGCCCGAGGTGCCGCGGTATACGGAAACCGCTGATCTGATCCTGACGCCGGAATTGGGCAAGTCGCTGGCCGCGGAATTGGGCAATGCCCGGGCGGTTTTCCTGGTGAACCACGGGATCGTCGCAGTCGGCGATTCGGTCGAGAGCGCCACGGTCGCCGCAGTGGTGCTGGAGCGGGCGTGTGAGCAGCAGCTGCTGACACAGTCCTTCGGCGGCTGGCCTAGCTGGTCACCGCCGGAGGAATCGCACGCCAAGCGCGAACACATCTACCACCCGCGCGCGGTGCAAGCGGTCTGGGACTACTTGGTGCGGCAGTTGCCGTGAGCTGAAGGTGCGCTGTCCGGCCGGGCAGCGCACCTTCAGCCGTCAGCGTTCTTGAACCGCCCGGACAGCCAGTGGACGCTGTCCCGGCATGTGCTTCGCGCACGCCCGCGCGCCGGGCTCCGCCACGATCGCCGACTCCGTGTTGCCCGGCGGATAAACCCGCAAGCCGTAGACCGATCGCGGGGCGCAGCTCGCCGGGTCGTAAACGTCGACGTCGACCTGATCGACCCACGCCGTGGCGGATTGGCCGGGCACCAACGTCAGCCTCGGCGCCACGCCGGGTTCCCGTGCCGCCGCATCGCCCACCTGGTGCCGATCCGGGCCCGCGACGTAGGAAACCCCGGGATGACCGCCCAGCGCGCAGGCGCCGCGGCCGGAGTTGGTGAAGACGATCGGCACGTAGTAATGCCCGGCGGCCCCCTCTCCCCGGCCGAGCGCGAGATGCAATCCGCTGGTCCGGCAGGACGCCGTCCGAGCCGAAGCTGACTGGTTCGCGATGACCGTGCCGGCGAGTGCGGCCACGACGCCGCCGATTACGAGGTACCGGGCCGAGATCACTGTCGTTCTCCCGTCGTCCGAGATTCCGCTGCTGCTCCATCGTGGCAAGGCACCGCCCGGCCGCCCGAGAGGCCAAGGACCCTCTTTGAGTCACCGCATCCCGGCCCGGCAATCAGCCAGCAGGAGCTCGCTCCACTGAAAACCCGGCGTCTGCCGCTGGGCACGGAGGAATCCGCATCGGCTCCGGTCTTGCCGCGATAGGGAACAATTTCTAGGGCATGTTCTGTGGCGGAGGGGCGACCCGATGACGGTGCGAGTCTTGCTGGTCGAGGACGACGCCCTGATCAGCGAAGCGCTTTCGCTTGCTCTCGCGGACCAGGGCTGCATGGTGACGCAGGCCGCGTGCGGCGAGGACGCGTTGTCGATGCTGGACTCGGTGAGCGTGGACGTGGTCCTGCTCGACCTGATGCTGCCCGGCATGGACGGGCTCGCCGTCTGCCGGGAACTGCGGGTGCGCGGCGACCTGCCGGTCATCGTCATCACCGCGCGCGCCGACAGCCAGGACGTCATCGCGGGCTTGGAGGCCGGTGCGGACGACTACGTGACCAAGCCGCTCGTCGCCGGTGAGCTGGCGGCCCGTGTTCGCGCGTTGCTCAGGCGAGCCGCGCCGGTTCGGCGGTGCTGCCTCCAGGTCGGCGATCTGCTGTTGAGCACGCACGACGAGACCGTTTCGCGCAACGGTTCCCCGATTCGCCTTACCCGCACCGAATTCCGACTGCTGGCCGAGCTGGCCGCCGCCGAGGGCGAGGTCGTCACACGGGAGCAGTTGCTGCACCGGATCTGGGGCCGCGACTACTTCGGCGGCACCCGGCTGCTCGACGTGCACATCAGGCGGTTGCGGCGCAAGGTCGAGCCGGATCCGGACTGTCCGCACCTTGTGCTGACCGTCCGGGGCATCGGCTACCGCGCCAAGCCCCAGCAGTGAACCGGGCCCGGCTTTCTTTGCGCTTCCGGGTTTCCGCGGCGTTCGGGCTCGGCCTGCTGGTGGTGGTCAGCGTGCTGTCGGCGGCGACCTGGCACCTCGCCACCGGGTATTTGCTCAACCAGCGCCAGCAGAGCGCCGACCGGCATTCGCGGATCAACGCGCGGCTGGTCGACAACGAGGTCCGCACCCAGACCGACGGTCTCGGCGAACTGCTGTCCGGCCTCACCTCCGGACCGAATTCGACGATCCTCGTGTCCCTGCCCGGCGGCTGGCACACCGCCGGACGCCCGGTCCGGCCCGAGGCCCTCCCGTCCGGCCTGCTGTCGCGGGCCCGCCCCGGAGCGCCCGCGCACGATCGCTTCACCGCCGACGGGGTCCCGGTCCTCGCCGTCGCGCAACCACTCGCCACCGCGACCGGCTTCTACGTCGAGCTTCATCCGCTGCTCGGGCTCGAACGGACCTTCCGCAACCTGCGCCTGATCCTCGTCGCGGGCACCCTGGCGTGCGGGCTGTTCGGCGTCGCCCTCGGTGCCTGGGCGGCCCGGCGCGCGCTGCGCCCGCTCGCCGCGTTCACCGAAACCGCCGCCCGCATCGCACGCGGCGACATGCGCGCCCGCCTGCCCGAACAGGCCGGGCCGGACCTCGCTCCGCTAGCCGAGACTTTCAACTCGACCGCCGACGCTCTGGAGCAGCGAGTCCGCCGCGACGCCCGGTTCGCCGCCGACGTCAGCCACGAACTGCGCTCGCCGCTCACCACGATGACCACCGTCGCGGAAGTGCTCGAACGCCGCCGCGACGCCATGCCCGCGCCCGCGCAGAAGGCGTTGCAGCTCCTGCTGGCCGAACTCCACCGGTTCCGCGGCATGGTGCTCGACCTGCTGGAAATCGCAGCCGTCGACCAAGCCGACAACGGCGAGGAACGCGAACTGGTCGACCTCGGCCCGCTTGTCCGCAGCGGGGTCGCGAGCAGCCCCGCCCCGCACCCGACGCTGGACCTCGCCCCGGAGCCCTTGCTCGTAGCCGCCGACCGCCGCCGCCTCGACCGAGTCCTGGCAAACCTCCTCGACAACGCGGCCCGCTATGGCGGTGGCGCGGTCCGAGTGGCCGCACACGCACGCAACGGCGTCGTCCGGCTGGAGGTGGACGACGCGGGCGAGGGAGTGCCCGCCGAACTCCGGGAGCGGATTTTCGAGCGATTCTCCCGGGGATTGCACGCCGGACGCCGCGATCCCGACTCGGGAACCGGGCTGGGATTGGCGATCGTCGCGGACCACGTGTACCGCCACGACGGCCGGGTATGGGCGGAAGCCAGACCCGGCGGCGGGGCGCGGTCGTCGTGGAACTCCCCGAAGCGCGCGGCTGACGCGGTCCTGTCGCGACTGCCTGATCGCGCGGCTCGCCCCGGAAACTGTCGGTGTCGCGTGCGAAGCTGACGGAGTGGAAGTGCACTTCGACGCCGAACTGTGGATCTGGGACGCCCGGCGGACCGACACCTGGACCTTCGTCAGCCTGCCCGGTGACATCTCGGACGAAATCCGCGACCTGGGCGGGCCGCGCCGCGGGTTCGGATCGATGCGAGTACTGGTCCGGGTCGGCGCCACCACCTGGCGAACGTCGATCTTCCCGGACAGCGAGCGCGGTTACGTGCTTCCGGTCAAACGCGCGGTACGCAAAGCCGAAAACCTCGATCCCGGCGACATCGCGCAGGTGACCGTGACGGTCCTCGATATCTGAGGCCGCCGTGGCCGATCCGGTCCGGCGGGGAAGTTCCCTGCGCCATCACTTTCACCTTCGGCGGCCTGAAATGCGACCCGCACGGAAGGGTCCTCGACAACTGCGGCCGCTCCCCCGGCCTCTACGCGTGCCGAGATGCTGGGCGGGCGCTCCGGCAACTACACCCCGGCCTCTACGCATGCGGCGAGATGCTCGGCGGCCTCTTCTCCGGCAACTACCCCGGCGGCTCAGGCCTGGCAGCCGGTGTCGTCTTCGGCCGGCGCGCGGGCTCGCTGGCCTGACCCCGGGCGCCTGCCGCGTCGTCGTCCACAAAGGACTCGCCGGGGTTCAGCGAGCTTCCGACGGCGGCCGCCCATACCTCCGACGAAAAGCCGCGGCGAACCGGCTCGCGCTCGAAAAACCCCACCGCGCCGCGATCTCGCTCACGGACGACTCCGGATGCGCTTCCAGATCCGCGCGAGCATGCTGCAACCGAACCCCGACGAGGTGCTCTGTCGGCGTGCAGCCGACCCACTCCCGGAAACTCTCCTGCAACCTCCGCACCGTAGTCCCGGCGACAGCGGCCATCTCCGCAGCCGTCCACGCCCGGGCCGGATCGGCGCGGACGGCGTCGACCACGCGGGTAATCGCCCGGGGGCGCGGCGCCGGGACGCGGCCGGAATCCGGGCAACCGGCGAGAAGGAATCCGGCCGCGACCGCTCCGGCCAGCTGTTCCCGGACGATCGGCTGGTCGCTGAACAACGCGCCGTCGCGCATCTGGGACGACAGGCCCGCGACGAGGTGCCGCCAGTCGCGCGCCGGGCCGTGTTCGAGGCGGAGCTGGTCCGGGAGCGCGACCCGGACGGTCCCGGCGCCGAGCACCCGCTCGGCCTCGCGGTCCAGCCAGTCCCGGTCGAATTTCACTCCGAGCACGGTGCAGGTCGCGTCCCAGTGGGTGATCAGCGACGGGGTGTCGGCCCGGAAGACCGTCGCCTGCCCGGGCACCGACGTCACCGGGCCGTGCTTGCCGCGGCTGGCGAGGTGGCCGGTCAACGGCAGGTTGACCTCGTAGGCCGCCGGGTAGTCGCAGGCGATCTCGACGTCGGCGCCCCATCCGACGTACCCGATCAGCACCGGGCCGAGGTCCAGCGTCCGCAGGGTCAGCCGCGGTTCGCGGCCGGCGCCCAGCGGCGTCAGCTGGTGCGGAAAGTAGGCGTCGGCCACCGACTTCGAGACTCGCTCCCAGTCCCGCGGCGCCGCACCACGGCGTGCGGACATGGACGCATGCTAGCTGATCAGCGGCGACGCGCCGGATTCGTCGCGCGATCCGTACCGGATCCGCGCTTCGCGTGTCGTGGGCCCGGGCCGCGCGGACCTACCTTCTCGTCCAACCCGCACGAAGGAGGCCGCGTCAATGACGACGAACACCACCGCTGTCCCAGATCTTTCCTGGATCGGCGACATCACCATGGCCCAACTGGAGCGAAACCCGTACGAGCCCTACGAACGGCTGCGCCGCGAAGCTCCGCTGGCGTACGTGCCGGTGCTCGGGTCATACGTCGCGACCACCGCGGAGATCTGCCGCGAGATCGCGACCAGCCCGGACTTCGAAGCCGTCATCACCCCGGCGGGCGGCCGGACTTTCGGCCATCCGGCGATCATCGGGGTGAACGGCGACATCCACACCGACCTGCGCTCGATGGTCGAACCCGCCCTCCAGCCCGTCGAGGTCGACCGCTGGATCGACGGCCTCGTCCGCCCCATCGCGCGGGACTACCTCGAGAAGTTCGAGAACGACGGCCGCGCGGAACTCGTCTCGCAGTACTGCGAACCGGTCAGCGTCCGCTCCCTCGGGGATCTGCTCGGGCTGCACGACGTCAGCTCGGACAAGCTCCGCGAGTGGTTCGCGAAACTGAGCCGGTCCTTCACCAACGCGGCGATGACCGAGGACGGCGAATTCGCCAACCCGGAGGGGTTCGTCCAGGGCGACGAGGCGAAGGCCGAGATCCAGGCGACCGTCGACCCGCTGATCGACCGGTGGATCGCCGAACCCGCCGACACCGCGATCTCGCACTGGCTGCACGACGGGATGCCGCCCGGCAAGACCCGCGACCGCGAATACATCTACCCGACGATCTACGTGTACCTGCTCGGCGCGATGCAGGAACCGGGCCACGGCATGGCCTCGACCCTGACCGGGCTGTTCAGCGAACCCGATCAGCTCGAGCAGGTGGTGGACGACCCGGCGCTGATCCCCCGCGCGATCTCCGAGGGAATGCGCTGGACCTCGCCGATCTGGTCGGCCACCGCGAGGATGTCGACCAAGCCGGTCACCGTCGCCGGAGTCGACCTGCCCGCGGGCACTCCGGTGATCCTTTCCTACGGTTCGGCCAACCACGACACCGGCGTCTACGAGGCCCCGACCCGCTACGACCTGCACCGTCCCCCGCTGCCGCACCTGGCGTTCGGCGCCGGAAACCACGCCTGCGCCGGGATCTACTTCGCCAATCACGTCATGCGCATCGCCCTCGAGGAGCTGTTCGAGTCGATCCCGAACCTCGAACGCGACACCTCCTCGGACGTGGAGTTCTGGGGCTGGGGCTTCCGCGGGCCGACGTCGCTGCACGTCGCCTGGGAGGCCTGACATGTCCTTCACCGCGACCGTCGGCGGCCGGGAAGTGCCGTGCGGGCAAGACCAGCCGATGCTCGACGCCTTCCTCCGGGCCGGCGTCTGGATGCCGAACTCCTGCAACCAGGGCACCTGCGGCACCTGCAAGCTGCGGGTGGTCGAGGGCGCCGTCGACCACCGGGATTCCCCCGCCGACACCCTGACCGACGACGAGCGCGCGGCGGGCCTGGCACTGGCGTGTCAGGCCCGGCTCCGGTCGAACGTCGTCATCGAAACCGCGGGCGGCGGCCGGGCCACGCACCCGCTGCGCGACCTCACCGCGACCGTCCGCGAAATCCAGGACATCGCCCGCGACACCCGGCGGCTGCGGCTCGGCCTGCCCGAACCGCTGGCTTTCCACGCGGGCCAGTACGTCGAACTCACCGTGCCCGGCACCGGCGTGCGCCGCCAGTACTCGCTGGTCAACACCGCCGACGAGGACAAAGTCCTGGAACTGCACGTCCGTTTGGTCCCCGGCGGCGCGGCGACCGAGCAGTGGATTTTCGCCGATCTCTCCGTCGGGGAACAGGTCCAGGTCACCGGTCCGCTCGGTGATTTCTTCCTGCCACCCGCCGAGGAGGACGACGGCGGCCCGATGGTGCTCATCGGCGGCGGCACTGGTCTCGCACCGCTGATCGGCCTCGCCCGCACCGCGCTGTCCCGGGATCCGGCCCGGAAAGTGTTGCTGTATCACGGGGTTCGCGGCGCAGCCGACCTCTACGACCTCGACTTGATGGCCGAACTCGCCGACAGCAACCCGGATTTCGCGTTCCTGCCAGTGCTGTCTCACGAGCCCGAGAACAGCACGCACCGCACCGGTTTTCCGACTGACTGCTTCCTCGAAGACGTCCCCAGCGCACGCGGCTGGTCGGGCTGGCTCTGCGGGCCGCCGCCGATGGTCGACGCCGGGGTGAAAGCGTTCAAACGCCGCCGGATGGCACCGCGGATGATCCACCGGGAGAACTTCACCCCGGCCGCGTCCTGACGCACCGGCGGCCGGAATTCCCGCACAGGCAACGAATTCCGCCGCTACGGCCGGTTCGGCTCGTCCTCGGCGCAGCTGATCAGCAGCTGCGCCGTGTGCGCGATGTGGTCCCGAAGCCGCTCAGCCGCCAGGTCCCCGTCGCGAGCCAGCGCGGCTTCGAGGATCGCCTTGTGCTCGGCCGGGAGATCCCGGTCCGTTTCCTGCCCGAAGGAGACTGACCACTGCCGGTACAGCTCGGCTTCCTCGCGCAGGCCGCGCGCCGTCGCGACGAGCCTGCGGTTGCGGCAGCCGTCGAACAGGGCCAGGTGGAAGTCGGCGTGCGCGGCCACCCAGGCGTCGGCCGGGCGGTCCGGGTCGGCGGGGTCGGTGAACGGGGTCCGTTCGAGC
Source organism: Amycolatopsis albidoflavus (assembly GCF_039525725.1). Lineage (NCBI taxonomy): Bacteria > Bacillati > Actinomycetota > Actinomycetes > Pseudonocardiales > Pseudonocardiaceae > Amycolatopsis > Amycolatopsis albidoflavus. Next base: position 45,975 of record NZ_BAAAHV010000012.1, on the reverse strand, counting down.
AGGTGGTGCGCGGCGACCGCGCGGGCCTCCCACTGGACGTCGCCTTCGAGGATCGACAGCCGCAGCACCAGCGATTCGATCTCCAGCCGCGCCTTGGTCAGGTCCGCGAGATCCTCGTGCGACAGCGGCGTGACCGTGTAGCCGAGGTGCGGCCTGGTCTTCACCAGCCCCTCGGCGGTGAGCCGGGTGAGCGCCTCGCGGGCCGCGCCGACGCTGGTCGAGTACCGCTCGCACAGTTCGGGGAACTTGAGGCGCTGCCCAGGAATCATCCGGCCGCCCAGGATGTCCGCCCGAAGCTGCTGGTAGACGCCCTCGGCACGCGTCGTTTCCCCTGCCATGCCGTCCACTGTAGCGGATACGAATCTGAGAGCAACTTTCGAAAGTTCATTGCCTCCTCGAATCTCGGCGAGTACAACTGGAGGGCACCGAAGCCGGACGCGAAGGAGCCCCGCATGAAAGTCGCCACTGTGGACGGACGACTGGCCCTGGTCACCGCACCGGGAAAGGCGGTGGACGCGGCCGAGGCCAGCGGCGGGCGGTTCGGCCCGGACGTCCAGGGCGCCTACGAGCGCTGGGCGGAGCTGGCCGAGTTCGCCGCGACGATCGGCGAGGGACACGCGCTCGAACGGCCGGTGCGCGACGACCAGCTGGGCAATCCGGTCCCGGCGCCGCGCCAGGTGTTCGCGATCGGCCTCAACTACGCCGACCACGCGGCCGAATCGTCCTTCGCCGTGCCCGAGACGCCGCCGGTGTTCACCAAATTCCCGACCTGCCTCACCGGCCCGTACGGCGACGTCGTGATCCCGGACGGCGGAAACGTCGACTGGGAGGTCGAACTCGTCGCGATCGTCGGCAAGCGCGCCGAACGGGTCGCCGAGGAACAAGCTTGGGACTACGTCGCCGGGCTGACCGTCGGACAGGACATCTCCGAACGGCTGCTGCAGCTGGCCGGTCCCGCCCCGCAGTTCAGCCTCGCCAAGTCCTACCCCGGTTTCGGCCCGCTCGGCCCGGTGGTCGTGACGCCGGACGAGCTGCCGGATCGCGACGACCTCGAACTCGGCGCGCTCGTCAACGGCGAGCAGGTGCAGAAGGGCCGCACCTCGCAGATGGTGTTCTCGGTGCCGTCGCTGATCGCCCGGCTGTCCGCGGTGACGCCGCTGCTGCCCGGCGACGTCATCTTCACCGGCACCCCGTCCGGCGTCGGCATGGGCCGCACGCCGCAGCGCTACCTCAAGGCGGGCGACCAGCTCGTCAGCTACGTCCACGGCATCGGCGAACTGCGGCAGCGGATGGTCGCCGCTTAGCGAAAGGGCTGGACAATGGGATTGCACCGGTTGAACTCGCTCGTCGTCGGCGTGCCCGACGTCGCCGCGACCGCCCGCTACTACCGGGACTTCGGGCTCTCCGAGGACGCCGACGGCTGGTTCAGCACCCGCGACGGCGGCCGTCAGCTGAAGATCGTCCACTCCCCGCGACGCCAGCTGATGGAGCTGAGCATCGGCGCCGACCACCCGGACGACCTCGCCCGCATCCGCCGCCAGCTGTCCTCTTTGGACATTCCGGCGGAGATCGCCGGCGACACGCTGTTCACCCGCGAACCGGTCACCGGGTTCCAGGTGGTCGTCCGGATCGCCGAACGGCTGCACCAGGATCCCGAGCCGCCCACGCCGTACAACGGGCCCGGCCGGCTGGAGCGCTCGAACACGCGGGCGCCCGGTGTGCTGCGCTCCGGCCCGGTGCGGCCGCGCAAGCTCGGCCACGTCGTCGTCGGCTCCCCCGACCACGAGCGCACCATCCAGTTCTTCACCGCCGGGCTGGGATTCAAGACCAGCGACGCGATAAAGGGGCACGGCGCGTTCATGCGCTGCTCGACCGACCACCACAACGTGCTCGCGCTCGCCGCGCCGGTCGCGTTCCTGCACCACACGTCGTGGCAGGTCGAGGACGTCGACGAGGTTGGCCGCGGCGCGACCGCGATGCTCGAGGACCACCCCGAACGGCACGTGTGGGGCCTCGGGCGCCACCACGCCGGGTCCAATTTCTTCTGGTACCTCAAGGATCCCGCGGGCAACTTCTCCGAGTACTACTCCGACATGGACAGCATCCTCGACGACCAGCTCTGGACGCCGGAGACCCTCGATGGTGCCAAAGGGCTGTTCAACTGGGGCCCGCCTCCCCCGCCGTCGTTCCTGCACCCCGACGATCTCGCCGCGCTGATGACCGGCGCGCACCAGGCCGGCTGACCCGGCCCACTCCCCCTCATTCCCGCTGACTGGGCGCGGCCCAGGAGGTTGATCCGTCATGCCCGCTTGCGAAACCGATGTACTGGTAGTCGGAGCCGGTCCCGCCGGCCTGACCGCGTCCGCGCTGCTCGCCGCGCAGGGCGTGCGTGCCGTCACGATCACCAAATACCCGGGCACCGCGCACTCTCCGCGGGCCCACATCACCAATCAGCGCACCATGGAAGTCTTCCGCGACCTCGGCATCGAGGACGCGGTGCGGGACGTCGCGGTGCCCAACGAGCTGATGGGCGACAACGTCTGGGCCACCAGCTTCGCCGGACAGGAACTGGCCCGGCTCAAAACCTGGGGCAGCGGCACCGCACGGCACGCCGACTACGCCGCCGCCAGCCCCAGCGCGATGTGCAATATCCCGCAGCACATCCTGGAGCCAGTGCTGCGCGCCGGGGCCGAGCGGCACGGCGCCGACCTCCGGTTCTCGACCGAACTGGTGCGCATCTCGCAGACGCCGGACGCCGTCCACGCGGTGGTGCTCGACCGGGAAACCGGTGCTGAGCAGGAAATCGTCGCGCGATATGTGATCGGCGCGGACGGCGGCCGCAGCACCGTGGCCGACCAGCTCGGCTTCGAGTTCGACGGTGAGTCCGGGCTCGGCCGCGCCGCGAATGTGTGGCTGGAGGCCGATCTCGCCCGCTACACCGCGCACCGGCCCGGGACGCTCTACTGGATGTGCCAGCCGGGCAACGACTACTGGGTCGGCTCGGGCACGTTCATCTGCGTCAAGCCGTGGACCGAATGGGTCATGCTCTTCATGTACGACCCAGCCGAAGGCGCGCCCGACCTGTCCCCGGACGCTGTTCGCGAGCGAGCGTCGACCATCATCGGCGACCCGGACGTCGAGGTCCGGATCAAGGCTGTCAGCGAATGGCAGATCAACCATCTGGTCGCCCGCTCGTACCGGCGCGGCCGGGTGTTCCTGGCCGGGGACGCCGCGCACCGGCATCCGCCCGCGAACGGGCTCGGCACCAACACCTCGGTGCAGGACGCGTTCAATCTGGCGTGGAAGCTCGCGTCCGTGGTGCGCGGCGAGGCCGGGGAAGCGTTGCTGGACACCTACGACGCGGAACGGCAGCCGGTCGGCAAGCAGGTGGTCGATCGCGCGATGCGCAGCGTCGAGGACATGCGGCCGATTTCGCAGGCGTTCGGCTTCCGGCCCGGCCAAAGCACCGAAGAGGGCTGGCGCAGTCTCGCCGGCCTCGCCGCGGACACCCCGGAAGGCCAGGCCCGCCGCGCCGAACTGCGCGCGGCCGTCGAACTACAGAACTACCAGTTCAACGCGCACGGCGTCGAACTCGGCCAGCGCTACGCCTCGGCCGCGGTCGCGTCCGACGGCGCGCCCTGGCCGATCCCCGCCCGCGACGCGGAGCTGTACTACCAGGCCACCACCCATCCCGGAGCCCGGCTGCCGCACGCGTGGCTCGAACACGCCGGAACCCCGGTGTCCACTGTGGACATCACCGGCCACGGCCGGTTCACCGTGCTCACCGGCATCGGCGGCCAGGACTGGCTGGACGCGGCGGGCAAGCTGGCCACCGAATTCGGGCTTGACCTCGCCGCCCGGCAGATCGGCCTCGGCTGCGACTACACCGACCCGCTGGGCGATTGGGAACGCGTCCGCGAGATCAGCGAACGCGGCTGCCTGCTCGTCCGTCCGGACCATCACGTCGCCTGGCGCAGCGCGGGCCTCGCCGACGATCCGGCCGGAGTGCTGCGCGAGGTCCTCCGCCAGGTGCTGGCTCGCTGAGCCGAAAGCGCGCAAGGAAGCCGTCGGCGAACGCTGGCGCTCGGCCTGACGCGAGGAAACTGCGCGGTCCGGCAGAATCCCGGCAGCGGTTCCCCCGACGCACCGCCGGGGGAACCGTCCTGCTTACCAGGGCATCCAGACGCCGTTGTACCACTGCTCATTGGCGCTGTCGTTGTGGTGGTTGCCGTCGAAATCGACGTCGTAGTGGTTGATGTGGTCGGCCGGGTACCCCAGCGGGTTGGCGGAGGTGTCGCAGACGTAGTCCACCGTGCAGATCGATTTGACCGGCACGTTGCCGAAGAACCGGTCGACCCCGGCGAGCGGCGCTCCGACCGCGGGGCCGAACACGCCGGTTCCGCCGTCGGCTCCCGGAGGTCCTTGCCGCTTGGGATCGGCGACGAGGATGGCGTTGACGTTGTCGAACGACATCCAGTTCGTGGTGACCCAGACGTGCACCACCGCGGCGCCCATGGAGTAGCCCATCATCTTGACGTGCTGCCCCGGGCACGCCGCGCGTTGTTCGCGGACCAATCGGTTCAGCTCGTTGACTCCGGCCTGGGTGCTGGCGCCGTTGGGGATGTCCGTCGGATAGCCGACGTGCTGCGTGACGTTGAAGAAGCGGTCGTCCCACCAATGGCTCCGCCACCCGCCGACCGCGATCGAGTACGTCCCGTCGCAAGGCGCCGTGGCGGCCTGCGCGGCCGGTCCGGTCCAGACCGACAGACCGGTTATCGCGAGCAGACCTGTCAGCAGAGCCGCGATGTTTTTCTTCCTCATTCCACCCTCTCCGTTCGGTGTGCGGCCGAATTCGCCGCGGGTCCAAGCGGTCCGAGGATGACGGCGGGAAAGGGGGAAAGGCCAGGTCGAGAACCGGTCATCGGCGACCGGTCCGGTTCGCTCAGTGCGTGACCAAGGCTTTCAGCCCGGGCACGCTCATCGGCTGGCCGCGGCAGGCTCCAGGGCGCTCAGCACCGACTGATGGGTGACCCACCCGGTCAGCTCGTCGGTCCCGGTCAGCACCGGAAGACCGGTTCCCGGAGCCTGGCCCAACGCGTCGAGCGCATCGGCGAGCGTGGAGTCGCCGGTCACCAGCGGCGGCAGCTCGGCGAGGTCTCCGACCTGGCCGACATGGTCCTCGGCCACCGCCTCGGCGACCGCGCGGGCGGTGACGCAGCCCTGGTACCGGCCGTCCTCGTCGATCACCGGCAGGATTCCGTGCCCGGACAGCGCGAGTGCGTGCGCGGCCAGTTCCAGCGGCAGGTCCTCGCGCAACGGCTCCGGCAGCGGTTCGGTGACCGCGGAGACCTTCGTGCCCGCCAATCGCCGCCCGGAGGGGTGGTTGTCCAGATCGATGCCGCGGCGGCGAAGCTTCAGCGTGTAGATCGTGTCCCGGCTCAAGGCGCGGCTCACGGCGGTCGCGATCACGATGGCGGTCAGCATCGGCAGGATCACCGAGTACTGCCCGGTCAGCTCGAACAGCACGATCACCGCCGTGATCGGGGCCCGCGCCGAACCCGCGAACGCCGCGCCCATCCCGATCAGCCCGTACACACCCGGCGAGGCCGTCGCCGACGGAAACCACGCGTGCACCGCGATCCCGAACGCGGTCCCGGCCATCGCGCCGATGAACAGCGACGGCGCGAACACCCCGCCGGACCCGCCGATGCCGATCGTCAGGCTGGTCGCGACGATCTTCCCGGCCATGAGCACCAGCAGGAACCCGAAGACGTACTTGCCTTCGACCGCGTTCTGCAGCACGGGATAACCCACCCCGTACATCTGCGGCAGCGCGAGCAGCAATCCGCCGAGGAATACCCCGCCGACGGCCGGGCGCAGCCATTCCGGACCGCGCCACAGGCGGTCGCACAGGTCCTCGATCCAGTACAGCACCCGGGTGAACAGCACCCCGCACGCGCCGACGACCAGGCCCAGCGCCACGAACAGCAGGTACTCCACCGGGTTCCGCAGCGTGAACGGCGGCAGGTCCAGGAACGGCGCGTTCCCCAGCACCGCGCGTCCGACAACGCTCGCCGTCACGCTCGCGAGCACCACCGCCCCGAACGACTCGGCGGCGAAATCCCGCAGGATCAGCTCCATCGCGAAGAACGGACCGGCCAGCGGCGCATTGAACGTCGCCGCGATCCCGCCTGCCGCGCCGCACGCCACCAGCACCCGCAGCCGCGATTCCGGCAGCCGCGCCGCCCGGCCCAGCGCCGACCCCAAAGCGGAGCCGATCTGCACGATCGGCCCCTCCCGGCCTACCGAACCGCCGGACCCGATCGTCAACGCCGACGCCAGCGCCTTCACCACGCTCACCTGCACCGGAATCCGCCCGCCCCGCTCGGCGACGGCGTACATCACCTCCGGCACCCCGTGCCCGCGCGCCTCCGGGGCGAACCGGTGCACGAGCGGCCCGTAAATCAGGCCCGCCAGCGCCGGAGCGAGCAGCAGGAACCACGGTCCGAGCGCCGGGAACCACGAATGCGCCGCCCGCCCGGCGTCCGAATAGTCCGCGTGCCCGGAGAACACGTGCGTGAACGACGTGATCAGCCAGCGGAACACCACCGCGCCCAGCCCCGCGCCCGCGCCGATCAGCACCGCCAGCCCGACCAGCCCGGTCCGGCTCTCCCGCACCCACCGGCCCACCTGCCGGCGCGCCGGCACGACCAGCCCGCGTTTCCCCGCATTCTCACCCGACGACATTGATGCAGTATGCAACAATTGTGCACGGACATGGTTGCGGGATCGCTCACACCTGGTTGCGCTTTTTCAAGCCCTATCAGGGTTTTCGTCCGTTTTACGCACCATCGGGGGTCAGAACACGAAGTAGCGCAGCCACAGGTACGGCGCGGCGACGAGCACCGTGATCAGCGTGACGACCGCGCCCTTCTTGGTAAATTCCCAGAACGAGATCGGCGAGCCCGCCCGGGCGGCGAGCCCGAGCACAACGACGTTCGCGCTCGCCCCGACCGCTGTCATGTTGCCGCCGAAGTCGGCACCGAGTGCGAGGGACCACCACAGCGCTTCGGAGTGCGCGGGGTCCGGGATGTCGTGGGTGAGCGCCAGAACCAATGGGCTCATCGTTGCCACGTAAGGGATGTTGTCGATCACGCCGGACAGCAGCGCGGACACCCCGAGGATCAGGAAGACCGCCAGCAGCGCGTTCCCGCCGGTGGCGCCTGCGGCGAGTTTCGCGAGCCAGTCGATCACGCCGGTTTTGACCAGCGCTCCGATCATGATGAACAGCCCGGCGAAGAACAGCAGGGTTTCCCATTCGACGCCGTCCAGGTACTGCTTCGGCGGCGTGCCCGAGAGCAGCACGAGCAGACCCGCGCCGAGCAGCGCGACCACCGACGGGTCCAGACGCACCACCGAATGCAGCACGAATCCGGCGAACACCAGCAGCAGCACGGCGCCGGACTTCACCAGCAGCTTGGGCTGCCGGATCGCTTCGCGTTCGTTGAGCGCCATGATGTCGTCGACCCGGCGCGGGTCGACAGTGAACGAACCGCGGAACAGCCACGGCAGCACCAGCCCCAGCACGACGAGTTCGATCGCGACGATCGGCGTCAGGTTGAGCAGGAAGTCGTTGAACGCCAAGCCCGCGCGGCTGCCGATGATGATGTTCGGCGGGTCGCCGATCAGGGTCGCGGTGCCGCCGATGTTGGAGGCGAGGACCTCGGCGATCAGGAACGGGACCGGGCTGATGTCGAGCCGGTCGCACACCAGCAGCGTCACCGGGGCGATCAGCAGCACCGTGGTCACGTTGTCCAGGAACGCCGAGGCGACCGCGGTGATCAGCACCAGCAGCAGCATGATCCGCAGCGGCGACCCCTTCGCGCGCTTGGCCGCCCAGATCGCGACGAACTCGAACACCCCGGTCCGGCGCAGGATTCCGACGATGATCATCATGCCGAGGAGCAGGAACAGCACGTTCCAGTCGACGCCGGTGTCCTCGGAGAAGAACGCGTCGGCCGATCCGCTCACCCCGGTCGCGAGCACCACTCCCGCCCCGGCCAGCGCGGCGGTCATCTTCGGGATCTTCTCGGTCGCGATGAAAACGTAGGCCACCACGAACACGACGACCGCGATCACCGTGCTCACCGGCGGACCGCCCGGATCGGCGCGGCCTGGATCAGCGAGGCGTCAGCGCGTGCTCCAGCAGCCGCGACGCGGACACCACGCCGAGCAGCGTCCGGTCCCGCATGACCGCCACGAGCGGGCACCGCAGCCGGGCCATCGTCGCGGCGACCTCCACGAGCGTGTCGTCCGCGTCCACCCTCGGCAGCTCGCGCGGTTCGGCGGGCAGCAGCTCGCGCACCGTCCGCCCGGCGAGTTTGTCCGCGACGCGGTCCGCCATCGACTCGCTGAGCACCCCGGCCAGCGACGGATCGTCGCGGACGTACGGAGGAACCAGGAACTGCACGACGTCGGAGGCGGGCAGCACCGAATGCGGGCACCCGGACGCTTCCGTCACCACCAGCCCGGGCAACCGGTGCTCGGCCAGCAGGCGCGCGGCCGCCAGCGCGTCCGAATCGAGGTCCACGACCGGGAACTCCTCGGCCAGCTCCGCCGCGCGCATGCCCCCAGGCTACGGCGGGTCGGGCGGCTCCGCCGGAACGCACCAATTCTTTCCTCACGCCTAACACCGGCATCAGTGCCATCGGACTCCTCGGGTCGACCGGACCGCCCGCCGCCCGGCTGGGCACGGACCGGCCGACCAGACTTCCCGGCACACCAAGCGTAAAGATGCCGCAAAGATCGGCCCGGGGCAAACCGGGCGGTCGTCAGGGTCGCTGTTGGGGAGCTGCACCGACCCAACGCTGATAGGCGGCCGGGTCGACATTGCTGCCGCAGACGACGGTGGCCACGTGCCGTCCGGCGAAGCGCTCGCGATCTTCGAGGATCGCCGCGATGCCGAGCGCGGCGGACGGCTCGACGACCAGGCCAGCGCGGTCGAGAAGCAGCCGCATCCCGGCGATGATCGACGCCTCCTGGACCAGGACGGCGTCGTCCGCGACCACGAGCAGGTCGTCCAGGACTGCCGGAATGGGCCGGCGTCCGGCGACGCCGTCGGCGATGGTGTCGGTCGAGTCGGTCGTGACGACGCGCCGCTCGCGCCAGGAGCGAGTCATCGCCGGTGCCCCCAGCGGCTGGACGCAGATCACCTCGACCTCGGGCGCACAAGCCTTGAGCACCTCACCGATCCCGGTGGCCATCGCCCCGCCGCCCAACGCGATCAGGACGGCGTCGAATGCGGGCTCCGTCGCCACCAGTTCCAGGCCGATCGTCCCCGCGCCCTCGCAGGTCTCGAGGTCCAGGCTGTCTTCGACCAGCCGGATGCCGTCGTGCCGCGCGATCGCGACCGCTCGCTCGCGAGCCTCCTCGATGTCGCCGTCCACCAGCTCTAACTTGGCCTCCAGCGCGCGGATGCGATCGAGCTTGACCGCGGGCGCGAAGCGAGAGGCCACGACGGTGACGTCGATCCCCCGGCCGCGACCGGACCAGGCGAGAGCTTGACCGAGGTTGCCCGCGCTGGCGCACACGACGGCCGGCGAGCGAGTGTCGGCTAGCGAACTGGCGATCACCTCGGTGCCGCGCGCCTTGAAGCTGCGGACTGGGTTCGCCGTTTCGAGTTTGACGCTCACCGCGCAGCCGAGGCCGGGTTCCAGCGCCTCGCAGCGATACAGCGGAGTGTCGAGGAAAACCGGGTCGATCATCCGGCGGGCCGCCCGGATCCGAGCGAGGTCGAGACGCGTCTCCTGCACGAGGCGCAGCGTAGCCGCCGCAACGTGGTGACGGACGCGGTCGAGCCGTTGCCGCCGTGTCGAGGCAGACTGAATCACGATGTCCTTCCCCGCCGTTGCCCCGAAACAGCCGCAAGGCACCGCCATAGCGGTGGCGCTCGCCGTGCTGATCCTCGCGACCGCGACCGTGCTGGCCAATCGGGTGCTGCCCGGCTGGGCCTACCCGGTCTGCGGCGCGGTCACCGCGGCCGCGCTCCTGCTTCTCGCGCGCGGCACTGGCGTCGGATGGGCGGAGATCGGGCTCAGCCGCCGGCACACGCGGCGAGCTCTGCGGTTCGGGCTGGGCGGCTTCGCTGTCGTGGCGCTCGGTTTCGGTCTCGCCGCGGCGATCCCGCCGTTGCGTGTGCTGTTCCACGACGGCCGGGTCGGCTCGCACGGATTCGGCCAGCTCCTGTGGCTGGCACTGGTACGGATCCCGTTCGGCACCGTCCTGGTCGAGGAGGTCGCCTTCCGCGGCGTGCTCCCGGCTTTGCTCGGCGGAGGCGAACGCTGGCGCTGGCGGCCGGTGCTCGGCGCGTCCGCGCTGTTCGGGCTGTGGCATCTGCTCCCGTCGCTCGCCCTCACGCAAAACGAGGCGGTGCGCCAGGCCGTCGGCAGCCTGCCGCTCGCGGTCGTGTCGCTGCTGGCGATGGTCGCCGCGGCGGCAGTGGGCGTATTCCTCTGCTGGTGGCGCTACCTCGGGCGCGGCCTGCTCGCTCCGGCGCTCGTGCACGTCGCCACGAACTCGGTCGGGTTGGTGCTGGCCTGGGCCGTCGGTCGCTGAACCGGACGCTCAGAGGGTGTGGTGAAACCTGGTGTTCGGTTCGGTGTGCCGGTGGCGGTGGGCGGTGGGCGAGCCGTTGCTGCCGAGCTGCCCCGACGGTGGGTGGCGGAACGAACTTTCGGCTGGCTCGCGAGGTGCGGACGCTTGCCCCACGACTACGAACGCAAAACCGCCCACGCGGAGGCGAGGATCCAGTTCGCGATGATCCGGCTCATGGCAGCCCGCCTCGCCGACGAACACATCGAACCCCGCGGCCCCATCGAAACCGAAGCCGCCCGCCGCCTTGCAGAAGACCTCAAAGACTGATCGCCCAGGTTCCGCGACACCCGCTCAGGGATGGGTGTGCTTCTCCTGCTCCGCATCCCATTCGCGCTGCCATTCGGCCAGCCGGTGCCGGTTCAGCGCGAACACCGTTCCCGCGCACACCAAAGCCAGCAGCAAGCACACCGACACCCACAGCCCCAGTGCCGCGCACACCGCGTCGACCAGCACGGCGGACGCGGTCAACGGCGGCGCGACCGGGTTTCCGGTCCGGTCCACCCAGATCGAGACCGGGTCTCCGCGTCGCGCACCCTCGTCGGCCGCCACCTCGCCGACCCGGTGCGATCCGTCCGGCGCCGGCCAGGACGCCGCGGTCGGTGCCGCGTCGGCGAAGACCCCGCTGCGTCCGCTCACCGTGGTGGCCGGACCGTCGGCCAGCAGCACCGCGGTGACCGGGCTTCGCTGCGCCGTCTGACGGGCCGCGACCGGCGCCTGCGTCCCGTAAAGCTCCGAACCCGCGGCCGCCGCGAACGGGATCGCGGCCAGCCCGACGAGCACCGCCGCGGCGAGCAGACCGGCTTCGAACCGATCCGACGCCCGCGCCACCGAACCGGGGCCCGGAACGAGCAGGTGCCACCACCGCCTGAAGCGGTCAGCCGACGCTTCCATCTCTCGTGCCTTCCGTGCGGCCCCTCCACCAGGATCGCCCCGCGAGCGCGCCGTCCAAAGAGGAATTCGGCCCTGCTCCGCGCACTGGACTCCTCACAACGCGGGGACTTCCGGAGAACTGCGCACCGTCGTCACTTCGGCGGCCGGACGCCGCGCGGTCATCCGGGTCGGCAGCCCGTACCCGATGCGCAACAGCGTGTGCACGTGCCCCAAATCGCGGAAGGACGCCAGCAGCCGCGCCCGCGTCGACCGCGCCTCGAACGGCTGCGACAGGAACGAAGTCGCCAGCCCCTCGGCTGTCGCGGCCAGCAGGACGCGTTCCATGATCATCCCGCCGCGGACGTCCGCCGCCGCGCCCTGGTCCCGGGTCAGCACGGCGGCCAGCACCGGATCCTGCTCGAACGGCCGCGGCGGGATCGACCGGTTCTCGTGCGACGCGCGGAGCGACACCACCCCGGGAACGTCGGCGGGCGGCCCGAACGCGGCGGTCGGCACGCCGTCCGGGCTATCCGCCGCGCGACCGGTCCACTTCGCGGTCTCCGCCTGGAAGTCCGCGTCCGTGGCCTGTTCGGTTTCCGCTCGGCGGACGAGCGCGGACACCTCGGCGTAGCGGCCCGAACCGTCCAGGAATTCCAGCTGTCCGCCCTCGCCCAGCGCGGCCGAACGCAGGATCGCCCGCGCGGAGTCCGGCACCGGACGATCGGACATCGGCCGCCGGTTCGTGTGCCGCCGGTAGACCGCCTCGGCGAGCCGTCGGTCCACAGTGGACGGACGGGTGTTCCCCTCGATCGAAACCACCGCCAGCAGATCGCGGTCCGCCGCGTCCGGGACGATCCGCACGCGGCTGCGCACGCCGTTGACCCGCAAGGCGAGCACCAGATTGCCCACCGCCGCCCCACAGGACAGCCGTGCCTCGCGCCCGGCCGGGTCGGCGACCGGCAGGACGCGGTCCCGGTCCAGCCACACCTCGATCCGGGGGCCGTCGACGACGAACCGCCACGGCTGGGTGTTGTGCGGGGACGGAGCGCGCACGGCGGCCGCGAGCGCTTGGTCGACGACGTGCGGCAGGAAAACGTTCATGGAGGTCTCCGGGTGAGGGGGCACTGAACCGAGCGTCTCTCCCCGAGGGCTCGCGAAGTAGCGGAACCTGTCCCGAATTCGAGGGACCAACGGCCCTCGGGAACCCGGCGGTCCGGGGCCGGATCCGCCGGAGCGAGGCCGTGCGGCCGCGGAAACGGCGGCTACCGGCCCCACCACCGCCACTCCCGCACCTCGGGCAGATCCTCGCCGTGCTCGGTGATCCAGCGCCGGTGCCGGTCTTGCGCGCGGGTCATCCGCTGCCGCAGCGGGCCGGTCGCGGCGAGCAGCCCCGGCACCCGGTCCAGCACGTCGATCACCAGCTGGAACCGGTCCATCCGATTCCGCACCAGCATGTCGAACGGCGTGGTCGTGGTGCCGTGTTCGGTGTAGCCGCGGACATGCAGCCCGGCGTGGTTCGTCCGGCGGTAGGCCAGCCGGTGGATCAGCCACGGGTACCCGTGGTAGGCGAAGATCACCGGACGGTCCGCGGTGAACAGCGCGTCGAACTCCCAGTCGCTCAGTCCGTGCGGGTGCTCCGCCTCCGGCTGCAGCCGCATCAGGTCCACCACGTTCACCACGCGGACCGCCAGCGCGGGCATCTCCTCGCGCAGGATCGCCGCCGCGGCAAGGATTTCCAGGGTCGGCGCGTCGCCCGCACACGCGAGCACGACGTCCGGCTCGCGGTCCGCGTGCGTGCCGGCCCATTCCCAGATGCCCAGGCCCCGCGCGCAGTGCAGGGCGGCTTCCTCCGCGTCGAGCCAGTCCGGCGTCTCGTTCTTGCCCGCGACGACCACGTTGACCAGGTCCCGGCTGCGCAGGCAGTGCGCGGCCACTTCCAGCAGCGTGTTGGTGTCCGGCGGGAAGTACACTCGCACGACCTCGGGGGCCTTGTTCGCCACGTGGTCCACGAAACCCGGATCCTGGTGGGAAAAACCGTTGTGGTCCTGCCGCCAGACGTGCGAGGTCAGCAGGTAGTTCAGCGACGCCACCGGCCGCCGCCACGGGATTTCGCGGTGCACGCGCAGCCACTTGATGTGCTGGTTCGCCATCGAGTCCACGATGTGCGCGAACGCCTCGTAGCAGGAGAACAGCCCGTGCCTGCCACTCAGCAGATAGCCCTCGAGCCAGCCCTGGCACAGGTGTTCCGAGAGCACCTCCATGACGCGGCCGTCCGGCGCGAGGCGGTCGTCCGGCGGGCCGATCGGCAGCTGCCAGGTTTTCGCGGTCGCGTCGTACACGGCGTCGAGCCGGTTCGACGCGGTTTCGTCCGGCCCGAACAGCCGGAAGTTCGCGCGTTCGGCGTTGCGGCGGAACAGTTCCCGGAGATAGCGGCCTAACGCCCGGGTCGGTTCCGAGGCGCTCTCCCCCGCCGCTGAGACGTGCACTGCGTGCTCGGCGACCGGCGGCAGCGAGAGCGGACGCAGCAGCACGCCGCCGTTCGCGTGCGGGTTCGCGCCCATTCTTCGCGAGCCACGCGGGATCAGGGCGGTGACCGGCTCCGTCGGGCGGCCCGCGGAGTCGAACAGCTCCTCCGGCCGGTAGGACCGCAGCCAGTCCTCCAGCTGCCGCAGGTGAGCCGGGTCCTCGCGCACCCGGGGCAGCGGAACCTGGTGCGCCCGCCAGGTTCCCTCGACCTGCTGACCGTCCACTGTGGCCGGTCCGGTCCAGCCTTCGGGCGTCCGGAGCACGATCATCGGCCACGGGCCTCCGTCACGGAGCAACGCCAAGTCGGCGACCGCCGCGTCCAGTGCCGCGGCCATCTCCTGGTGCAGCACCGCGGGCTCGTCGCCCTCCACGAACACCGGCGCCCAGCCCGCGCCGCGCAGCAGCGAGTCCAATTCGGACGGCGGGATCCGGGACAGCACTGTCGGATTGGCGATCTTGTAGCCGTTCAGGTGCAGGATCGGCAGCACCGCCCCGTCTCGGCGCGGGTCCAGGAACCGGCTCGCCTGCCAGCTCGCGGCCAGCGGACCGGTCTCCGCCTCGCCGTCGCCGACGACGCACGCGACGAGCAGGCCCGGGTTGTCGAACGCGGCGCCGAACGCGTGCGCGAGCGAGTAGCCCAGTTCGCCGCCCTCGTGGATCGACCCGGGCACGTGCGGGGACACGTGGCTCGGCACCCCGCCGGGGAACGAGAACTGCCGGAACAGCCGGTCCATCCCCTCCTCGTCGCGCGAAACCTCCGGCCACGCCTCGGAATAGCTGCCCTCCAGCCAGGTGCTCGCCAGCAGCGCCGGGCCGCCGTGCCCCGGCCCGGTCACGAACATCGCGTCGAGGTCGTGCGCCAGGATCGCGCGGTTCATATGCGCGTAGCCGAAGTTCAGCCCGGGCGAGGTGCCCCAGTGCCCGAGCAGCCGGGGTTTCACCTGCCCGGCGGTCAGCGGTTCCCGCAGCAGCGGGTTGCCCATCAGGTAGATCTGGCCCGCGGCGAGGTAGTTCGCGGCCCGCCACTGGGCGTCGACCTGCGCGAGTTCCTCGTCGGTGAGCGTCGTGACCGGAGCCTCGGTCGCGGTCACCGCCTCGACTCCCGCACCACGAGCACCGGGCACGAGGCGTGGTGGACCATCGCCTGGCTGGTCGAGCCCATCAGCATCCCGGCGAACCCGCCGCGCCCCCGGCTGCCGACGACCAGCAGTTGCGCCCGGCTGGACTTGTCGAGCAGCACGTGCCGCGGCCGGTCGCGGACCAGCTTCCGCCGCACCTCGACGTCCGGGTACTTCTCCTGCCAGCCCGCGAGCCGCTGCGCCAGGAGCCGTTCCTCGGCGGGCTGCAGGCTTTCCCACTGCGGCATCAGCCGCGCCGAGCTCTCGGCCGAGTCGTAGACCACGTCGATCCAGGCGTGCACCGCGAGCAGCGGCACCTGCCGGAAACCGGCCTCCTCGAACGCCGCCTCGATCACCGCGTCGCTGCACGCACTGCCGTCGACACCGACCACCACGGGGCCGTCCTGGGGAACCAGTCCGTCGCCGTGCCTCCCGCGGACCACCGCCACCGGGCACCCGGCGTGGCCCACAACCGCCGCGGTCGTGGCGCCCACCAGCATGCCGGCGAACCCGCCGATCCCGGTGCGGCCGAGCACGACCATCCGGGCCGCGTAAGAACGCGCGATCAGCAGGGCCGGCGCCGAATCGGTCAACGCCTCGCTGCACACGTCCAGGGAGGCGTCCACCGAAAGCGCGAGCTCACGCGCCTCGGCCGCGATGCGCTCGCCGTCCCGCCGGATGCCCTCGAAAAGCTCGGCGCTCCGGGCAAGCTCGCCGCCGCGGAGCAGCCCGGCCAGCTGGAGGCAATGCACCAGCTCCAGGCCGAGGTCGCGGCCCGAGGCGAGCCGCGCGGCCCAGCGGACCGCTTCGGCGGCCCCTTCCGACCCGTCGACCCCGACGAGCACCGTGCGGGTCCAGTCAGTCATCGCCCTGCCTCCTCCGCGGACACGACGTCCGCTCCGGCCACCCCGGGCACCGCCAGTGCCAGCAGCGTCGCGACGTGGCGATCGGTTTCGTCGTCGAAGCGGTCGACGATCCGCGCGAGCCCGTCGCGCACCTCGACCTTCCAGCGGCCGGTGCCGCCGTAAATCTCCAGCCGGTGGCGGACGTCGGCGGCGATCGCGCTGTCCTCCCTGGCGAGCACCCGCACGACGTCGCCGCGCGTCACGATGCCGATCACGCGGCTGCCGTCGACGATCGGCATCGCCCGGATCCGCGAGTCCGCCAGCGCCTGGCAGAGGTCGGCGACGTCGGTGCCGGACGACATCGCGGTGGCCGGAGACGTCATCACCGCGCCCACCGTCGGGGCGGCGACGCCCGGCCGCTCCCGGTACTCCGACCGCGCGTCCGCCGGGATCCGGCCCCGGATCAGATCGGCTTCGGTGACGATGCCGACCAGCCGCTCGTCGTCCACCACCCGAAGCGCGGTGAAGCCGTTCTCGGACAGGATCTCCGCCGCTTCCTTGGCGGAGGTCCCGGGATGAACCGTCCGCACCGGTGCGGACATCAGATCACGTGCGCGCATCGGGTCCGTCCTTTCCTTGTGCGCCAAAGACTTCCGGCGACGCGAAACCGCGCGCTGGCGATCGGTCGCGTTCTCATCGCCACTTCGCGCCGAGCCCCTCGGCGACGCCGCGACGCAGGCTTGACGGCGCGACCCGGGTCGAACGCCCGAGCCGCAGCAGCGCTTGCGGAAATCCGGCGAGCCGGTAGTCCTCGCACAGCGCCGAACGCACCTCGGGCACCCGCAGCGGCTGGGTCAGCACCGCGCCGGCGAGACCGAGCGTGACCCCTTCGAGCCAGCAGCGCTCCAACGCGTAACCGGCGTGGATGTGGTCGATCCGCGCGTCGCCGGCGGTCGTGAACAGCAGCACCGTTTCCGCCTCGAGCCGTTCCCGCAGCACGAGCAGGTCCGGCAGAACCGTCGCCCGCCGCACGAGCCCGGCCCACGGCAGTTCGGCGGAGGACCGCAGTCCCGCGCCGTGGCGGTACGGGGCCTCGTCCCGGATCGTCCAGAGCGCCAGTTCGCCCTGGTAAGCCTCGTCGTCCTGGAGTGCCCGCGCGGCGTGCTCGAAGAACTTCGCCAGCCGCTCCATTCCGTCCAGCCGCACCGGCTCCACGCCGGTCGTCACGGCGGCCGCGACAACCCGCGCGGTCTGCTGCGAGGTGACCGGAAGTCCGGTGAACGCCCCGTGATGGCTTCGCCGCACCATGATCGCGCCGTAGCGTTGCAGCTCCTGGTCCGTCGGCGGCAGCGGCTCCGCCGCCTCGACCCGCGCGACGACCTCCGGGTGCGCCGGATCCGGCAATACGGTCACCTCGGCGCGTCTGCCGAGCACGCGGACCGCCAGTTCGAGATTCGCCAACGCGGTCCCGCAGGACATCGCCAGGTCTCGCCGATGGGGATCGTGCTGCGGCAGCGCCACGTCGACGCGTTCGCACAGCAGCACCGCGCCGTCGGCCAGCTCGACTCGCCACGGCTGCGGGTCGCGCGCCGACGGAGCCCGCAGGACTGACCGGCCCAGCACCTCCGCCTCGGCGAGCGTCCATTCGCCGGAGCGGCAGCGTGGCGCGGTGGCGGTCTTCTCCATGGCGCTCACTCCTGTCGTGTCGTACCGGAACCAGCCAACCCCGGACGGCCCCGGTCGCGCTCCGGCCGCAAGCCACCGGGCGCGGGGACCAACGTCACCGGATCCGGCGGCCCGGGAAATCCGAAGTGGACTCGCCGCGGCCGCGATCTCCCGGAACCGGCTGCCGGAAGAGAATTGCCGACCTGGCCTCGGCAGCCGAAACCCGTTTCCCGCCTGCAGCCGGCGACGCGTGCCTATCAGCCCTCGAACACCAGCACCACCGCCTGCGGCACGCTCCCCTGCCCGCCGGGTCGCACCTCAGTCGTCAACCCGCGAACCGCTGCCGCGACCCGCACGGAATGCACAGCCGCACCGACCAGAACACGGTCCACGCAACCCGCGCCGTCCGCGACCACCGAGAGGCCACGGCCGCCCGGATTCCGGGCGGCCTGAGTGCGCGGCCACGGGTTCTCCGCCGCCAGCTCGGCGAGCACGACCGGATCCGCGACCGGCACCGCCCGTCCCCGAGGCGGTCCGGCGACCGCCCGCAGCGCGAGGTACCGGTCCCAGTCGCTCGTGGTCGCCGGGTCGTCCGCACCCGGGGTCACCGCCGCGAGCACGTCCGGGCGGCCGGGATCGTGCGGGAACGACAGCACCGGGCGGATTCCCAGTCCCCGCAGCACAATCCAGGCGGTCGACAGCGCGGTGCCGCATCCGGTGAGCACGTGCCGTCCGCCGGGGTCGTGCCGGAGGCGGCCGACGCGCGCGATCGCCAGTTCGCCGGGCCGCGTTTCGACGACGAACCGGCGGACGTCCAGCCTCGCCAGCGCGTCCGCCAAAACCGCCCGTGCGGAACGGTCCCAGGAGAAGGCGACGTCGGTCATCGGGGCGCTCCGCCCATCCTCGGGGACGCCGCCTGGCAGGTCGCCAGCAGGCTCTCGGCGTCGGTGACCGTGACCCGGTCCGCCAGCCCGGCGGGCACCGTCACCGGCAGCCCCGATTCCGGCGGGACGAGGGCTACCGGAACGAGCGCCCGCAGCGCGCACACGATCCCGAACTCGCGCGCCGTGATCTCGTCCCCGGTGCCGCGGACGTCCACGGCGAGCACCGGCGGATCGGCGCGGTCGTCGAGCGGGCACGAGGTCCCCGGCGCGAGCGCGAGGCAGCACCCCTCCCGTGAATGGCACCGGCTGACCCGGCACCCGTTGTCCCGCAACGGCCGGCGGAACGCGTCGCAATCACCGAACTTCGCTTCGGTCAGCAGTACGTGCACGGTGCACCTCATTTCCCAGATCCGCATTTCCCAGATCCGCGAGCACGGCCTCCGCGCCGCAGGCGAGTTCCAGGTCCTCCCTTGCCCGGACCACCAGCACCGGCACGGCCGAGCCGGGCGCGCTGATCGTCCGGTCCACATCGGACTGTTCGAGCGCCCCGATCCGCACTCCCAGCGTCTCGAGACCGCGGGCGACCTCGGCCACTGTTTCCGGCTGGTATTCCGCGACTCCGCCGGTGAACACGAGCGCGTCCAGGCGGTCGAGACTGACCGCCGCCGCCCCGATTTCCCGGCGGAGCCGGTGGACGTAGACCTCGACCGCCAGCGCGGCGTCGGCGTTCCCGCCCGCGGCGGCCGCCCGCACCTCGCCGAGATTGCCGCTGGTCCCGCTCATTCCGGCGAGCCCGGACCGCAGGCACAGCGCGTCGGCCAGTTCGTCGGGTCCCATCGGCACGGTCTTCATCACGTGCAGCAGCAAACCCGGATCGACCGAGCCGGACCGGGTCGCCATCGCGGGCCCTTCGAGCGGGGTGAACCCCATCGACGTGTCCACGCTTCGCCCGCCGCGCACGGCGGTCACCGACACCCCGGCGCCGACGTGTGCGCAGACCAGCCGCAACTGGTCGACCGGCCGCTCCAGCAGTTCCGCGGTCCGGTGCACCGCGTACCGCACCGAAAGACCGTGGAAACCGTAGCGGCGCAACCGATTCTGCTGCGTCCACTCGCGCGGCAACGGATAGTGCGCGGCGGCGTCGGGCAAGCCGGCGTGGAACGCGGTGTCGAAGCAAGCCACCACCGGCACGCCGGGCAGCAGTTCCCGGACCTGCTTGGCGACCTCCAGCGAGAACGGCTGGTGGATCGGAGCTAGCGGAACGAGCCGGTCGAGGTTCGCGACCACCCGGTCGGTCACCAGCACCGGCGCTTTCCGCGCGCCGCCGTGGACGAACCGCACGGCCACCGCGTCCGGCCGCGGCCAGCGCTCGACGGCGTCGGCGACTGCGCGGGACCTCCCGCTCTGCCAAGCAGCCCAGCCGACCGCCGCGCCGTCGTGCACGACCGCCGCCTTCAAGCTGGACGAACCGGGGTTGAGGGTCAGGATTCGCACTGGGTTTCTCCTCGCGCTCGGCCGGGCGGACGGCCCTCGGCCGACGCTATTCCGGAGCGACCCGCGGTCACTGCGGGAGGACGTCCGCGCTGCCGGAGTCTTTAGTCCCCAGGTCGGCGGCAGTGCGGCCCGGCCAGGTCGCCGAGATCCGGAAGAAGATTCAGCCCAGCACCGGGGATCCGGCTTTCGCGCGAAGGTCCCCCCTTTCGCCCTAGAGCGACCGAATGTGACCTGGCACACTTTTCCTAGGGACGAAGGGGGAGTTCGCCGTGGACAGCACGACGCGAACGACGATTGTTTCGCACTATTCGCCGCATTTCGACCTGCCGAACGCGCAACTGGCCGTCGGGCTCGACGGGCACGTCTACCTGGCTTCGCACATGCCCGGAACCGGGCACGTGCTGCGGCTGAAGCAGGACGGGACGCTGCTCGGCTCCGGGCCGGTCGGCGCGGGAACGACGGCCGTCGCGGTCAACGCGCAGGGCACCATCGCCACCGCACAGTCGTATCTGCTGCGGCGGGCGGACGTGCAAGACCCGGACTTCGCGCTCCTCGCCGGGCTCGAACTATTCAAAGCCGGCGAGAGCCTCCGGACCCCGTGCACCGTCGAGCCCGGCAACGTCAGCGGCGACTTCTACACCGTCGACCAGCACGCACCGGCGCTGATCCGGTTCAACGCCGGGGGACAGATCGCGCGGATCCCGCTGCCCGGGCTCGCCCCGGCGCTGGTGGACCCCGAAAGGAACGATGCCGACGCCGTAGCGCTGCGGATCTCCGAAAAGGCCAACCTGGCGTGCGTGGCCTGGCCCGGCGGCATCCTGGCGGCCTTCGACCTGAACGGGAACCCGGTGTGGCAGGACCACGCCATCACTCCCGACGGGGAGCGGCGCACCGCGTTCGACATGGCCGGCGACGGCACCGTTTTCGTCTTCGCGGCCGGTCAGACCGGAAACCCCCCGAAGATCACCGTCCGCCCGCGCACGGGGGCCGTCTCCGAGATTCCCGCGCCCGCCAGCCCATTCGGCATGGAATCGCTGCGGGTCCTCAACGACGACACCTTTCTGTTCAAGCGCCTCGATCCGATGACGCTGTTCGAGACCTATCCGCGCAGCGGCGGCAAAGCGACGCTCATCCCCGCGGACGTTTCGAAGGTGGCGCTGACCTTCCCGACCGGGCCGTGGCAACCGGGCGCGCAACTCGGCCTCACGGTCGCGGTCACCGGAGGAGCCGCGCGGCCCGCGCCACGGCTGCGCTGCTGGCTGCGTCCGGTCGGCGTGCCGGAATTCGCCGAACTGCCCACGACCCCGGGCACCGGCGGCGAGTTGCGCATCCAAGTGCCCGCCGACGCGCGGGGCTACTACCAGCTGCGGGTCTCCCCCGATGTCGCTGGGCGCTACAGCGAGTACGCGGTCGACGGGCTGGTCGAGATCCGCCCGGCGAACGCCGGCACGCTCGCGATCCTCACCCCGCTCAACCGGTTCTCCTACGGTCAAGGCGAACCGGTCCGCGTCACGATCGTCCCCGGCGCCGCGCCGGCCCCGCCGGCGAGCGTCCACCTGGAGGTCCGCAAGGACGGCGTGCTCGTGACCGCGCAGGACGTGCCGCTGACGATGAGCACGTCCGCCAAGCGCGTCCAAGGCCAGGTCGCCTTCGACAGCACGCAGTGGCAGCCCGGGCGTTGCGTCCTCGACGCGACCGTCCCCGGGTTCGCCGTCGCGCCGCAGTACCTGGAGATCGGCCCGGCACAGCGGCCCGCGTACGCGCTGATCCGGCACGGCGACTACGAGGACGGCTTTCCCTACGATCCGGTGCGCGGCGCGCCCTACTTGCCGAATCTCGGCCACAGCCCGGACATCGCCGCCGCGCATGTGGAACGGATGCGCCGGATCGGCTTCACCCGCTTCGCCGACCGGCTGGGCGGATTCACGCCCACCCCGGACACTGTCCGGCCGACCGCCTCCGCTCGGGGGGACTTCGGCACGTCGACCGCTCAGGATCCGGCGTCCTTCGCCGCGGACAAGCTGACCTTCGAGGACTTCCGGCACCGCGCCATCGCCGGCTATGGCGCGCACGGGCTGGAGGAGCAGCCGATCCTGCTCAACATGGACGCGTGGGTCCCGCTGCTGAAGGAACACGGCAGCGGGGACAACCGCGAGCCGGGCGAGGCGAACCAAGCGATCACCCTGCTCTCGACCTGGCTGAAGGACTACCGCGGGTTCCGCGGCTGGACGTGGGCGGCGAACTGGTGGGTGATCAAGCAGGGCGCTCAGGCGGCGCTGCCGTCCGAGGCGGCCGCTTACGCCGCGGCGCTGAAGTCGATCCGGGAAACCGGGAACTGGCAGGGCGGCGGGGTGCTGGAAACCGTGTCGGACCGCGTCTTCGCGGTCAAGCCGGATCTCGCCGCACAGTTCCGCCAGACGCTGGCCGGCGTCGACAAGACCCGCGTCACGGCCATGTCCTCGCCTGCCCGCGCGCCGCAGACCTCGCCGCCGCGGCTGTTCGCGAACGTCGACGAGGTGGAGCTGCACCTGCAGTGGGAGCAGCTCGGGCCGCCGATGACGACGGCGTTCCAGGTCGACTACTACCGCCGCCCGGGCAAGCCGGTGTGGGGACACCCCGAGGGGATCGCCAACGACGACGGCACCGGCGGGATGATCCTTCCGCTGCTGCTGCAACTGGCGATGCGCGGAGCGGACGGCGCGGGCATCGACGGATTCCTGGACCTGCACAAGTGGGGCGAGCCGCAAGAGCCCCGTTCCGGCGGCGACGGGCCCGATCCCGCCGATCCGCGTTCGGGCGGGGCGGGCAAGGTTTCCGTGCTGCGCGCGGGTTTCGCGCTGCTGAGCCGGTTCGGGCCGCTCACCGCCGCGGCGCGGAACGCCAACCGGGTGGCGATCGTGGTGTCCACCCGGATGCTGCGCCTCGACGCCGGCGGCACCCCCAGCGATGCCGACTTCTACAGCTACTACCACGGAACGATCGGCAGCAGGTATTTCGACTCGCTGCTCGAGGCCTACAACGCCTGCCTGATGGCGCACCGGCCCGCGTCGTTCGTGTTCGCCGAAGAAGCCAGCGCCGACGTGCTGCGCCGGTACGACGCGGTGCTGCTGGTCCGCCAGCAGGTCATGCCGGAGGACGAGCTGTTGCACGCCCTCTACGACAGCACGGTGCAGGTGTATTTCGACGATGCCTGCCACCCCGCCGTGATCGAGAAACTCTCGCCGCGCGACGCGCCGCTGAGCGCCTACCCGTTCGGGTTCGCCTTCGACCGGATCGCCCGGCAGGGACACGACCTCGGGCTCAGCGTCACCAATTCCGAAGCGACCTACCTGCGGCATCGCGACTACTACTTGCAGGCCGCCCAAGGGGTGCGCGCGGCGCTGAGCGGCGTCCGCCCGGTCGCCGAGTGCGACAACCCCGAGGTGCTGCTCAGCGAGTGGACCGACGGCGGTGTCCGCTACCTGTGGGCGGTCAACAACACCCTGTTCGATTGGGAGCCGAGCGTGATGTGGCGGGTCAGCACGGTGCCCGCGCACCGGGTGCCGCTGCTGGCGAAACTGCGCGTCGAACTGCCGCCGGGGTACCGGATCGTGGACCTGCTGACCGGCGAGGCCGTAGGCGACGCGGACGGCGTGTTCACCGCCGACCTGCGCACCGTGCCCGGACGGATGTACGCCGTGGCACCGCCCGGGTTCACCAGCCCGGTGCCGCCCGCGCCGGACCTGTTCGGGCCGCATGTACGCGATCTCGCGGTCGCCGCGGACGGTTCGAGCGCCGCGCTCACCTGTTTCAACTGGGACCACAACGTCTACGGCCTCGATCTGGCGACCGGGGCGACGTCGTGGCGGCGGAAACTCGGGCACTTCTTCGCGTTCACGCCGTCGGCGCACAGCGGCGGATTCGACGTGATGGGCTACGACCTGGACACCGCCGAGGGCTACCACCTCTACTCGCTCGGCCCCGACGGCGTCCCGCAGCGCCGGTTCGCGCTGTTCGGCCTGCCGAAGAAGGCGACCGACCGGGCGTTCGCCGAGTGGCAGTACGACGCCGGGCTGGCCAACTTCGCCGCGGCCCCGAACGGCGCCTGGGTCGCGACCTCCGGCGATCTCGGCCTGGCCGTGTGGAACCGCACGGACGGCTCCGAACGGTGGGCACAGCAGTGGTGGCAGAGCCAGCACGTCACCGAGGTGGAGTGGCGAACCAGGCGCGCTCCGAAGCGGCTGCTCGCGGTGGACGACGACACGCTCGTCACGCTGGCCGACAACGCCGTCACCGCACTGGCCGCCAAGGACGGGAGTCTCTTGTGGACGGTGCCGGCACCGGTGCTGGGCACCTTCACCGGCGGCACCGTCAGCGCCGACCGGCACACGGTCGTGGCCGTGACGAACAGCGAAGGCGGCCGGGTCCTGGTGCTCCGGGACGGCCAGATTGTCAGCGCGATCCCCACGTCGGCGAGCGAGGTTTCGGTGTCCGGCGACGGCTCGTTCCTGGTGCTGGCCCGCGCGCAGCAACTCGCCGCGTACGACGCCGCGGGCACTCTGCGGTGGACCTACACCGGCGACGACTTCCTGCGCCGGCCCCGGATTTCGCCGGACGGGCAACGGATCGCCGTCGGCAGCGAACTGGGCAGCCTGGTCGTGCTCAGCGCCGCGGGCGAGGTGCTGGCCGAGACCGACCTGCGGGCGCTGCCGGTCCCGGCCTGGCTGCCCGGCGGCGATCTGCTCGCCGCGACCTGGATGGGCACCGTCGTGCGCTTCGACGCGCAGCTGCGGCCCAAGTGGCGGACGCTGCTGGCTCCGGCGGAGGAAGACGCGCGGGCCGGGTTGCGGCGCGCCGATCGGACGCCGACAGCCCGGCGCGGCGGCTGGGGCACCGACGTCCAGCCGCAAGTGCCGTCGGCCAACCTTCTCGCGGACACCCGGGCCTTGCTCGCGCCGCACGTCGTGTACGGCCACGCGGTCACCGGTTCCGTTCAACCGCCGTGGAATCACGACCCGGAGCACCCGCCGATCGACTCGATCCTGTGGCAGAGCAACGACTGGTACGACGGCCGTTACGCGCCGCCCGGCCGGCCGTGGCTGCGCACCGACGACCTCAATGCGATCGGGGACCGCACCATCGACCGGATGGTGATCGAGATCGACACCTACCGCACCCTGCTGGAGGTCACGGGCGTCACGGTGGTCGAAGACCCGGACCACCCCGAGAGCTGGATGCGCGACGTCCTCCTGCAGTGGTTCGACATCGGCTCCGGCGGGTGGCGCGACGGCCCGATGCTCCTGGCCGACATCCGGCCGAACCCCGCAGCCGCGCCGCCGGTCGTGCACCGGCACGCTTTCGACCGGGTCCGCGCCTCGAGGTTCCGGCTCGCGAGCACCGGCGGCGTCTGGCCCAGCGGCAACCTGCGGCTGAGCGAGCTGGTTTTCGAGGGGCGAACGGCAGGCTGTTCGCACCGCGACGTCGTGCTCGGGAATCCGGTGGCGGTCCTGTTCGACGGGCAGCCGCTGCCCGCGGCCTTCAACAACGGCCTCACGCTCCGGGACGGCGCCGGATACGGGGGCGGGAAGTGCTTGGAGCTGCCCGCCGCGGCGGAGTCCGCACCCGTCGGCTGGTATCGGCAGTTCTGGGACAACCTGCGCGACTGGGACTTCACTGTCAGCCAGAACCCGGGGCCCGGCGAGTACCGCTACCTGCGGTTCTACTGGCGGCAGCACCCCGCCACGCCCGGCGTGACGACGGGGATGTCGCTGCGGATCGGCCCGGGCACCTCGAACCCGTCCCTCGTCGTGACAGCGGGCAACTACTCCTGGCCGACCTCGTACCTGACCGCGGGGACACCGCTGCTGCCGGATTTGCCGTCGTCCGACTGGAAGCAGGTCGACGTCGACCTGTGGACGCAGATCGGCGGCACGGTTCCGCTGCGCGCGATCCGCTTCGGCGCCAAGGACGCCGGCATGCTGGTCGACCGGATCCTGCTCGGCCGCACGCTCGCCGACCTGGAGGCCTACGAAAGAGCCCACCATCCGGGATTTCCCCCGGCGCCGGCGTAACCGAAGCCGAGATTCGTCGGCACGCCTAGGCCGCTCAGCCTGCTCAAGCAGGCCCCGATCCGCAGTGGAGAGATACCCCCGGGGGCATGTGCAATGCCCCCGGGGGTATCGTCGAGCTCAACGGGAAGGAGCAGCCGTGCAGCTGAGTTTGTCCCGCACCTACGACGGCGCGGGTTTCGACGACGTGATGGCCAAGACGCGAACCGCACTCGCCGGCGGCGGTTTCGGCGTGCTGACCGAGATCGACGTGCGGGCGACCATGCGCGAGAAACTGGACGAGCGGATGGAGCGCTACACCATCCTGGGCGCGTGCAATCCCCCGCTCGCCCACCGTGCGCTCACCGCGACCCGCGAGATCGGATTGCTGTTGCCCTGCAACGTAGTCGTCCGCGAAAGCGAGACCGGAGGCACGATCGTCGAGGCGATCAATCCCGCGATGATGGCCGAAGTCGCGACAGGCGTCGCCGAGGTCGCCGCGGAGGCCGCTGAGCGACTTGAGTCCGCGCTCGACGCACTCGATCGGGAACTGACATGACCGGGGTGGTGCTCTACGCGGACCCGGTGTGCCCGTACGGCTGGCTCGCCTGCCGCTGGCTCGCCGACGCGGAAACAGAGTTCTCGGTGCGGCCGATGAGCCTCTCCGTCCTCAACGAAGGCCAGACCGTGCCGGAGTCCCAGCGCCAGCGGATCGAGGACTCGCTGCGCGCCGGCCGGGTCCTCGCCGCGATTGAGGACCCGGCGGCGGCCGCCCGGTTCCATTTCACGCTCGCCCGCCGCATTCACGAGCAGCGGCAGCCGGTCGACCACGCTGTGCTTCGCGCAGCCTTGCGCGAGGCCGAACTGCCGGAAGACCTTGCGGACCAAGCGAATTCCGCCGACGCGGACCCGGCCGTGCGCAGCGCGCATCAGACGAGCCAGGACGCGCTCGGCGAAACCGGCGGCAGCCCGATCACCGAGATCGGCGGCCGGGCCTTCTTCGGTCCCGTGCTCACCGAACTGCCCACCCCGGCCGAGGGACGCGCCCTGCTCGACGCCCTGCGCACGACCGCCGCCGTCCCGGCGTTCGCCGAACTCCGCCGGCCGCGCGCCGGCGCGCCGACGATCCCGGAAGGATGACCATGTGCCGTCCCGTTTCGTGCCGCACGTGCGGCAAAACCACCTGGGCCGGATGCGGCCAGCATGTCGCCCAGGTCAAAGCCGCCGTCCCCGCGGCGCAGTGGTGCCCCGGCCATCCCGCCGAACCGCGGCCGCCGCGCTCGTGGCCGTGGCGCAAGCGCCGCTCCTGAACCACTCCGAACTTCACCGACCAGTCAGGAAGAGGACCCGATGATCGGCGACCAGGACACCGTCACCCAGGTGCGCAACCGGCTCCGCCGCGCGCAAGGCCAGCTCGCCGGCGTCATCTCGATGATCGACGAGGGCCGCGATTGCAAGGACGTGGTCACCCAGCTCGCCGCGGTCTCCCGCGCGCTCGACCGGGCTGGGTTCAAGATCATCGCCAGCGGCCTGCGCGAATGCGTCTCCACGGACGGCGAAGGCAACGAGGCCGCGATGACCGAGGAACAGCTCGAGAAGCTCTTCCTCACGCTCGCCTGAGCTCGGCGTCCACGCCGCGGCCGAGCCGGATCGCCGAGACGAGGAAGAAGATCCCGCCCAGGACCGCGTATCCGGCCACGGCCGCCAGCGGCGGGTTCGGCGCGCCCGCGCTCAGGATGAAGTTCGCCCCGGCCAGCACTGAGATGCCGCCGCTCAGGATCATCGGCCACTGGCCGCCCATCCCGCGCCTGCCGACCGCCACGACCAGCTGGACCAACCCGGCCGCGACGGCCCACGCACCCCAAACCCGCAGCACCGCCGGGACTCCGGACGCGCTGGCGACCGCGAAGCCGATTCCGGCCAGCAGGCTGATCGCGATGTTCACGTACAGCCCGGCCGCACGGGACGAGCGCGCGTCCACGATCGCGGCGGCGACGTCGAACAGCGGATACCCGACGACGAGCACGACCCCGATCGGGCCGACGTGCGACTTCGAGGTGAGAAACAGCAGCGCCGCCCAGACGACGGCGAACGCGAACCGGACGAAATACAGCCGACGCAACGGGGCCGCAGTTGCGGTGGCAGGTGTGTCAACGATGGTCACGGGGATCCTTCCCAGGCACAGGTAGAACGAACGTTCTGTCTCCCTGAAGCCTGTCGGGACACCCCTGGCAGCGTCAAGGCTGCAGGGTCTTTCCGAAGTCTTACGTCGCCAGTCTTACGTCACCGCGGAGCCGAGGCGGAACCGCAGGATGCCGTCGACGCCCTGAAGGAACGTCTCGCCGACCGCAGCCGCGTCAGTCAGGCAGCCGGACGCCATCGCGCCGTCGCGCAGCAGCACGAAATGCCGTCCCGCGGGCTCCGGCGGAGTGTCGCCGATCTGTGCGAGGAGGTCCGTGATCGTGCGCAGGAACCAGTCCCGGTGCGCGAGGACAGCTTGGTGCACGGGGTGTTCGGGGTCCGGGTACTCCGCCGCCGCGTTCAGGAAGGCGCAGCCACGGAAGTGCGCGGACTGGATGCCCTCCGCGATGAATCCGGCGATGGCGCGCAGGGCGTCGGCCGCGGGCGGGTTGCCGGAGAGGATTTTGCCGATTCCGTCGCGCTCCATCTCGGAGACGCCCTGGAGATACGCGACGACGAGGTCTTCTTTGCCCGGGAAATGCCGGTACAGCGTGGCCCGGGTGACCTTGGCCTCCGCGACGATCCGGTCGATCCCGACCGAGTGGAGGCCTTCGGCGTAGAAGATCCGGGTGGCCGTCGCGAGCAGCCTCGACCGCGCTTCGGACACCTGGATCTTCTGCACCACAACGGCAACGCTAGCAGAGCCGCGTTACCCGGCCAGGTGGTCGCTGATCTGGGCGAACACCGCCTCCAGCGGCGGCACCGGGACCGACGGCGACATCAGGTGCGATCCGTAGTGCGCGATCACCAGGTCCCGCCCCGGGCTGACCTGCAGGCGCTGGCCGTGGATGCCCCGCGCGCCGAACGTGCCGTGGCCGTCGCCGGGGACCCACCAGAAATTGTGGTAGCCGATCGGCCGCGCAGCACCGGTCGGCAAGGCGCGCTGGGCAGGCCCCGGCGGCACGTTGGCCAGGTCGGCGACGACGCGTTCCGGCACGATCTGCCGATCGCCGACCGCCCCGCCGCGACGGAGCATCTCCCCGGTCCTGGCAAGGTCGCGAAGGGTTGCGCTGTAGCGGCCGCAGGCGATCTCCGTGCCGGTCGGATCCAGGCAGTAAGCCCCGTCCTCGTCCGCGCCGAGCCGGGACCAGACCCGTTCGCTCCACAGATCGGCAAGGCTGACTCCGGTGACGCGGCGGAGGGCTTCCGCGACGGCCTCGGTGTTTCCGTTGTCGTAGCGGAATTCGGTTCCCGGCGGTGCGACGGCCCGCGCGGTGGCGAGGTGTTCTTTGACGCTGGTCGGGCCGGTGTAGCCAGCGGGCCGGGTCACGATGCCGACGGCGGCGAAATACCGTTGTGCCTCAAGGGGTTTGCAGAACGGCCGTCCGCCGTAGTCCATCACCGTGCCCATGTGCAGCAGGTGCTGGATCGTGACGTCGCCGAATGCGGTGCCAGCGAGTTCGGGTGCGTAGTGGGCCAGCGGTTGATCCGCGTCGAGCACGCCTTCGTCCAGGAGCATCGCGGCGAGCAGCCCGGTCCACGACTTCGCGACCGACGCGGACAGATGGACGTCGTGCGGCCGCATGCCGTGGAAGTACCGCTCGTACACGATCTTTCCCCGGTGCGCCACCAGGATCGCGTCGGTTTCCGCGCTGGCCAGGAACTCGGCCAGGGTGACCTCCGGTGCGCCGACAAGCAGGTCGTCGAGGTCGTGGGAGTCCTCGGGCAGGTCCCAGCGCGGGCCAGAGCCGCGCCACACGCGCCGGGTCGGGCCGGTTTCCCTGGCGCGCGTCATGCCGAGCCGGACGAAGGCCGGGTCGACGTAGCCGCGGCTCCAATAAGCATTGTCCAGTGTGTACGGAGTGGTCACGGTTTCTCCTTGGCTACAGCGAGTGCGGCGATGCGCCGGGCGTCGCGCTCCGGGCGGACGAAGAACAGCGCGGCCAGCCCGCCCGCGATCATCAGGACACCGGGAATGGCGAACGCGGTGGCGAAACCGGCCGCCGGTCCGTCGGCAGCCTCGACCAACCGACCGGTGAGATACGGCGCGACCAACCCGGCGACGGTGACCAGCGCGACGCTGACCGACAGCACCGCCCCGCGCTGCGCGGGCGGGCTGATCTCGCTGTTGACCGTCTGCCCGTTGGCGAAAGTGACGCCGTGGAAGCTGAACGCCACGGCGATCAGGACGATCCGCAGCGCGGGTTGCGTGACCGTCGGCAGCAGCACCATCGCCAAGCCCGCCAAGATCAGCACGCAGCCGCCGAGGATGCCGCGGGCGATCCGGCTGGGCACGCCGAGATGCAGCAGCCACTGGGTGATCGCGCCGTGCGCGAAGGTCAGGATCAGCCCGGCCACCCACGGAATCGTCGTGATCGCGGCGGCCTCGCCGGCGCTGTAGCCGAGCGCCATTTCGAGGTAGGACGGCAGCCAGGCCACCATCAGCGTGGACGTCCAGTACGCGCCGAACGCGCCCATGAATCCGCCGAGCCACGTTCCCGACAGCAGGATCCGCCGGTACGGAACGCGGCTGGCCGGGACCGGCACCGCACCGGCCGGGGCGAGGTCGACCGGGCCGTCGCGGCCGATCACCAGCCACAGCAGGCACCAGACACAGCCCACCAGGAACATGGCCAGGAACGCGGCCCGCCAGCCGAAGTGCACGATCACCACGGTGAGCAGCGGGGTCGCGATCGCCCCGCCCAGCGCGCCGCCGCCGACGATCAGCGCGCTCGGGATGTTGCGCCTGGCGTTGGGAAACCAGCTGTAGGCGGCGTGCAAGGCCATCGGCTGCGCGGGCCCTTCGGCGGCGCCGAGCACGATCCGGCTGATCAGGAGCAATCCGACGCCGCTCGCGGCGACCACGGACACCTGCGTCACCGCCCAGACCAGCGCGAGCGCCAGCAGGATCCACCGCGTCGAGATCCGGCTCGACGCGAAGCCGACGGCCAGCGCGCACACGCTGAACAGGAAGAAGAACGCGCTGGACAGCAGGCCGTACTGAGACGGGCTCAGCCCGAACTCGTGCATGATCGGGCGCGCGGCCAGTCCGAGGACGGCCTTGTCGCCGTAGTTGATCAACATGAACAGCAGCAGCATCGCCACCACCGACCAGCGGCGCAGCCAGCTGCTCCTGGCAACGCCGTCCGTGAGCGCGGCCGATCGCGGCCGGGTGCCGGCGGGCTTCATCGCTGGGTCCCGGACGGCAGGAGCAGAGCTTTGGCGATTCCGTTCTTCTGGATTTCCGACGACCCGGTGAGCACCCGGAACATCCGCAAGCGACGGAACAGCCACTCGACCTCGGCCCCGCGGACAAGCCCGGCCTTGCCGTGGATCTGCACCGCCCCGTCGGCGATGCGGAAGGCGTTCTCCGCGACGAACAGCTTGCACATGAACGCCTCCGTGCTCGGTTTGCTGCCGGAGTCCAATTCGGACAGTGCGTCGTACGTCATGGCGCGGGCCGCGTAGTACGAGGTGGCCATGTCGGCGATCTTGTGCTGGATGGACTGCAGCGCCGCCAGCGGGCCGCCGAACACCTGACGGGTGCGCGCGAATTCGATGGTGAGCTCCAATGCGCGGCGGGCGTGGCCGAGCACCGTCGGACAGTGCAGCAGCCGGTTGGTGGTGACCCGGCCGAGCCCGATGCGCAGCCCGTCGCCGACCCGGCCGAGCAGCTGCCGCGGGCCGACATAGCAGTCGTCGAGGATGATGTCGGACTCGATGTGCTGGCCGGACATCGGAACCTCGCCGTCGGCGACCGTGCAGCCCGGCGAGTCCAGATCGACCAGGAACGCCGAATAGCTCTCCTCCTCCCCCGCCATCCGGGCGACCAGCACGGAGAAGTCCGCGATCGGGCCCGCCGAGGAGAACACCTTGTGACCGGTGATCCGCCAGCCGTCGCCGTCCGGGGTCGCCGTGGTGTGCATGGCCCGCACATCCGACCCGGCATTGGTTTCGGTGAGCGAGAAGCAGCACGCGCGCTCGCCGCGAACCACCGGCAACAGGTACCGCTCGCGCTGGTCTTCGGTGGCCGTCGTGAAGATCGCGCCGGCGCGCAGCGGGCCGCCCAGGTCGCCGAGCACACAGTGGTACAGGATCCGGCCGGACGCGCCGACCTCCTCCTTGAGCGCAGCCAATTCGGTGTAGCTCAGGTCGAGGCCGCCGTACTCGCTGGGCAGGTGGACGCCGTAGAAACCCAGCTCCCGGCAGCGTTTCCACACCGGTTCGATCATGGCCCGGGTCAGCGGGGTCTCCGGGGTCAGCCCGAGAGCGGCTTCGTAATCGGCGAGTTCGCCCGCCAGGTATTCGCGCAATCGGCCGACCAGGTCCGCCAGCCGCGGGTTGTCGTCGTATGCCGGGGCAAGGGTGAAGGACATGCCGGGCCTCCTCAGTGGACTTTCCGGGCTTCGCCCGCCCAATACCGGTCCCGCACCGCGCGCCGGTCGATCTTGCCGTTGCGGTTCACCGGGAGTTCGTCGGCGAAATCCACCGAACGGGGCTTTTTGATGCGTGCCAACCGTTCCGCGCAGAACTCGATCAGTTCCTCGGCAGTGACCGCAGATCGGCGGACGACGACCGCCTTCACCGCTTCGCCCCACTGCTCGTCGGGCACGCCCACCACGCACGCCTCGGAAACGGCGGGATGCTCGTAGAGAACGGACTCCACTTCGGTGCAGAAAATGTTGTAGCCGCCGGAGATGATCATGTCCTTCTTGCGGTCCACAATGAACAGATAGCCGTCGGCACGCAGGTAGCCGATGTCGCCGGTGTACACCCAGCCGTCCCGGAAGGTCTCCGCGGACAGACCCGGCTCGTGCCAGTACTCCGTCACGCAGTCCGGACCGCGCACCACCACCTCGCCGAGTTCCCCGGCAGGCACTGGCTGTCCTTCGTCGTCGACCACCCGGACCTCGGAGTCGAACAACGGCCGCCCGGCCGAGGACAGCAGTTCCGGGTCTTCCTCGATCCCCCGCACGACGTCGGCGCAGGTCAACACCGTGACGCCGCTCGTGGTCTCGCCTTGGCCGTAGCCCTGCATCACCACCGGCCCGAACGCCGCCACCGCGTCGCGCAACCGCTGTGGCGACACCGGCGCGCCGCCCACCCGCAGGCAGCGCAGCGAGGACACGGCCGCGGTGTGGACGGCGGGATGGGACAGCACCATGTTCAGCATCACCGGCACCAGGAACGTCGAGGTGATCCGTTCTTTCTCGACCGCCTCCAGAAACTCCACCGCACCGAACCGCGGCAGCACCACCGCGGTCGCGCCCCGCGAAAACGCTGCCAGCAAACCCATTCCGGTCGCGTGCGTGATCGGGCCCGCCGCGAGGTACCGCTCCTCGGCGGACGGCGCGCCTTCCGGACTCATCAGCCGCTTGCGCATGTTCGCCAGCCGGTTTCCGGTCGTCTGCACCGCCGCCTTGAGCTTCCCCGTGGATCCCGACGTGAAGTGCAGGACCGACGGATCTTCCGCGCCCACCTCGACCGCGACCGGCTCGGGCGACCCCGCGGCCAGCACGTCGGCATAGGACCGGGCGTCGGGCGTGCGACCGTCGTAATCGATCAGCGAACACGCGGTCCCGACAGCCGCCTTCTGTGCCGCATCCGCGTGCTCGGCATCGACCAGCAGCACCCGCACGTCCGCGTCCGCCAGGATGTGCTCAACCTCGCCCGCGGACAGCCGCGCGCTGATCGGCACGCGCAGGAAACCGCCCTTGTAGCAAGCGATCTCGGTCTCCACGAGCTCCGCGCTGTTGCCGGAGAAGGTGGCCACCGCCTGCCCGGGCTCGAGGCCGGACGCGAGCAGCGCGGACGCCAGCCGGTTCGTCCGCTCTTCCAGTTCGCGGTAGTTCCACCGCCGCTCGCCGCACACCAGCGCCTGTTGATCGGGCCAGAACGTGCTGGCACGGGTGACATAGCTGCCCAGGTTCACGGCGACTCCCTTGTTTCCGTCAGTCTGACCAATGCTGAACACTGTGTCTATTAACGGTCGCGGTGTCAACAGTTCGCTACACTCGCGCCCATGCCCACGACTGACCGACGGACCCGCCGCACCCGAGGCCTGCTCCGCGACGCGCTGGTGTCGCTGGTGCTCGAACGCGGATACGCCAACGTGACGGTGGAGGACATCACCGAACGGGCCGACCTGGGCCGCGCGACGTTCTACAGCCACTACCCGGACAAGGACGCGCTGCTGCGGCACGTCGTCACCGAACTCCAGGAGGACCTGGACGAACGGCTGCGCCCGCTGGTCCCGGCGTCCGAGGTGGGCTTCACCGGCAAACCGGCGCTGGAACTGTTCCGGCACGCCCGCGAGAACCGCGACCTCTACCTGCTCATCTTGCGCGGCGAAGGCGACGGCCGGGCACTGCGGCAGTTCACCGACGCGCGGACGGACGCGGTGCGCGCGGTGTTCACGTCCCGGGCCGACCACCACGAGGTCACCCCGCGCATCGACCTGGGCGTGCTGGCGAGGGCGTGGGTCGGCGAACAACTCGCCGTGCTGCGGTGGTGGCTCGAAACGGACCCCGCGCCGATGTCGGCGGAAGAGGCGACCGGGATGCTGCAGAACCTGTCGCTGCGCGGGCGTTATTGGGCCAACGGCTTCGAGGGCGATCCGCCGGATCCCGCTCCTACCGGGCCGGAGTCCCCATAGCGGCCCATCGCCGGGCGAGTTCTTGGCACGCGGCAACGAGTTCAGGTGGACGGACGTCGGTCATTTCGGCATCGAAAGTGGCGAGGATGCCCGCGATCCCGGCCCAGGACCAGGCCCCGAGCGTGAGCCGGCAGTGGTCGGCGTCGAGGTCTTCCGCCACCGAGCCGCCCGGAGCCCAGCGCGCCACGACGGCCGCTGGCAGGTTGAGCCGGGCGGATCCGGTGCACTCCCACTCCGCGGGGGTGTCTCCGCGATCGTGGGTGCTCATCACGAACCGCGCGAGATCGTCGACAGGCAGCGCGCGGGCCGGGAACCGCTGTGTGGTCGGGCGAACCTTCAGCCGGTCGACCCGCCGCACTCGCCATTTCCGGTCCGTGCGGTCGTAAGCGGCCAGATACCACCGGGCAGCCCAGACAACCAGGTGATGCGGCTCGATCCGGTGCGCGGCCTCGAAGTCGGCGTCGCCGGGTTCGGCGCGGGTGCCGTCCGGACGCAGGATCTCGGCGACGAGCACCTGCCGGTGCCGCACCGCGGTTCCGACAGCGGTGAGCGCCGCCGGA
Source organism: Amycolatopsis albidoflavus (assembly GCF_039525725.1). NCBI lineage: Bacteria > Bacillati > Actinomycetota > Actinomycetes > Pseudonocardiales > Pseudonocardiaceae > Amycolatopsis > Amycolatopsis albidoflavus. The sequence goes on along the minus strand of NZ_BAAAHV010000012.1, from coordinate 10,498 downwards.
TCGATCGGCGGTCCGGGGAATTCCCAGTAGTTCCGCAGCCGGGTCAGGCGCAGGGATTCCATCGACGCCCGCAGCGCGGGAGGCATGACCTGATGCAGCGTCGCCAGGGCGCGCGAAGCGTCGTCGCCGAGACCGAACATCGTGCTGGGCGCGGTCTGCAACGCCACCGCGACCGCCAGAGCCTGATCGTGGTCAAACAGCAACGGCGGCAACGTGTTTCCGGCACCGAGCCGATAGCCGCCGTCCGGACCGTGCACGGTGGCGATCGAGTAGTCGAGCCCGCGCAGGGTCTCGATGTCGCGGCGGACAGTGCGTTCGCTGGCTTCGAGCCGCTTGGCAAGTTCGCGCAGCGGCCACACCCGTCCTGACCCCAGCAGCGACAGCAGCCGGAGCGCCCGGTGGGAAGTATTCGCCATCGCCTTATCATGTACTGGCCACTCGATGTCCACTACCCCGGGCAAGGTCGGTTCCGTTCCAGAAAGAGCGGAAGGACAGTCAGGCATGCGGGTAGTGGTAGTCGGCGGCGGAATCGGCGGTCTCGCGTTGGGCGCGGGATTGCGCAGCCGGGGATTCGAGGTGACGGTGTTCGACCGCGACACCGACGTGACAGCGACCGGCGGTTACCACATCACCTTGGACGACCGGGCACAGTCGGCGCTGGCCGAACTGGTGGAACCGAAGATCATGCGACGATTGCTGGCCTCGGCTTCGGCACTGCGGCTCCGCGAACGCGACGCGTTCTGGGACCGCCGCGGCCGGCTCCTCGGACACGGCCCGGATCTGCGCGGCAGCGGCAGCGTGGACGTCGACCGGATCACCTTGCGCACCCTGCTGGCCGAAGCCGTCGGAGACGACCTGCACCTGGGGCGGACCGTGTCCGGTGTCAGCTCGGACGGCCCCCGAGTCCTCTTCTCCGACGGCGCACCGGTCTCGGCGGACCTGGTGGTCGGCGCGGACGGCGCCCACTCGGTAGTCGCCCGCCACCTGGCAGGCGGCCCGACCAACCGTCCCGCAGGCGTCATCGGCTTCTCCGGCCGCACCCTCCGCCGGGACCTCAGCCTGCCGGAACAGGAACGCTTGCGCTCGCGCTCCGGCATCGCGATCGCTCCGCACGGTGCCGCGCTGTATATCGGTTTCCTAGACCCTGTCGGCAATGCCGCCCTCGACGCGCCCGAGTTGCGGATGTCCGTCACCACCGGCCCCACCTACATCTGGGGCGCGATGCTCCCCGAATCTGCCGCAACCGACGCTTTGCGCGCTCTGCGAGGCGGCGAACTCCAGACCGCGATCCTGGAGACGTTCCGCAACCGCCGCTGGGCCGAGCGCACTCTGGGGGTCATCGCCAAAGCCGCCCCGGACAGCGTCGCCGCCTTCCGCTTCAACGCCGCCTCCACCCGTGCGGCCGACCTAGCTCCCTGGCCCACCGGCCGGATCACCGCCCTCGGCGACGCCGTCCACGCCACGCCGCCCACCGCCGGAATGGGCGCAGGCGCAGCGATTCGCGACGCCGCCAGCCTGGTCAAGCACCTGTCCGAAACCGACAGCACCACCGCCGTCGCACGGTTCGAAGCCGAAATGCGCGAACGCGGCAGCGAGGTCCTGACTCTGGCGTTGAAGACGGTCAAATGGATCCTCGCCACCGACACCCCGCTCGGCGCCGCAGCCACCGCCGTGCTAACGCCGATCCTGGCCACAGCCGCCCGACTGCGCCGCTGAGGGCCTATCAGCCCTGCGCCTCACGGAGGAGACGCACCGCCTTCGGACCGACGCCGTGCAACGCCAGCAGCTCGGCGTCGGTCCACTCGGCGGTCTGCGCCAAGGTCGTGATCCCCGCACCGTGCAACGCCCGGGTGGCCGGACTCCCGATCGCCTTGGGCAAGTCTCCGACCTCCCCCGCCACCGCCGTCCCCGCGGCGGCCACCGGAGCCGCCAACCGCTTCGGCGCGCGGGCCAGCCACGCCCGGCGCACCCAGTGATTGAGCTGCTGCCCGTTGATGTCCCCGATCGGCAACCGCACCCCAGCCCGCGCGACCCGGCGCGCGGTCGGGTGTTCCCCGCGCATCTCGTCCACATCGGACGCAGTCATCCGGAGCACGACCTGCCGGTCCGGTCGCAAGGCAGCGAACTCCTTGCCCTGCACCGTGAACGCGACCGTGCCGTCAACGTCGAGCTCGGCCGTCTCCGGGTAGGACAGGGCGGTTCTGCGGAGCTGCGCCGGTGTCGTCATGACCCCCAGGCTGGCACGACTGCGCCGCCGAGGCCATTTCGACACTCCTCAGACGGTCTCGGCCCCGAGAAAGTCGAACACCGCTTCCCGCAGCTCGACCCCCACCAACGCCCCCCGGTGGTCCCCCACGACCTGCCGCAACCGCGCGCCCGGCACCCGCGCCACCAGCTGCTCGATCCCGTGCGCCATGAAGTCCTGCCGCCCAGCGAGGAACAACGTCGGCACCCGCGGAACCCCCGCCCCCGGGTCGAACGGCTCGCTGGCCAACCCCTCGACGAGATTCAGCAACGACGCCGAGTCCCCCGCCGCCGCCATGGCCGTGATCGCCCCGGTCAACGGATCATCCGGCGACGGTCCACCTTGGACAGCCGCTCGGGCAGCCCCGAGATCCACGGTCGCGAACGGCTCCTGCGGACTCAAACCGCCGAGCACCAACCGCCGCACGGAAACCTTGGGATGCGAAGCAAGATCCCACGCGAGCCGCGCCCCGAGCGAGTACCCGACGACGTCGACGTCCTCCGCGCCAGCACATTCCGCCAGCGCGTCGACCACCCGAGCCGCGGTGGCCTCCGCGGCCGCGCCGACCTTGGGCCCGCCAGGATGCCCCGGCAGATGCACCACGATCGTCTCCCGTCCCGCGGCCGCCAGCGGATCGGCCCAGTACTCCGCAGGCCAATCGGACGTCGCCGACGACGCGAACCCATGAATCAGCACCACCGGGGGTCCTGTGACAGGACGACTGGAGAGCGTGCGAGTGACCGGAAACGCGGAAGTCATTCTCCAAGCGTAGACAAAAACCAGGACCCGGTCCAGAGTTCCGTGAGGACCAGCCGGCGTTGAACCAACCCCATGACTTCGAGAGCCCTTCACGGACCATCCACCGCCACTGGCGCACCGCACTCAATGCCAACTTCAGACCGAGGAACCTCAGTTGATCTCGAAGTTCTTACAGGTCAGCGCACTGGACGAGCTCGAAAGTCGCCGCATCCGTCCGGCCGCTGTCTCGCAAGGCAGCCATCAGCGGAGGCAACAGCCCGCTAAGTCGAGTTTTCCGGGGATATACCCCCAGCGCCAGGCCTCTCACGCCTCGCGACCACCAGTACTGGCAATACGAACCACAACTACCAGGTGCCGAGAGCCCGGTTCAACTGGCCCCTGACCGAGCACCACCCGATGGCCCGCATGAACCCACCCCGCATCCCGGCCAAGCCACTCCCGATCATCCCGGTCGAGTTCGCCAAGCAGGTTCTCCGGCAGTTCCACAGCCGCAGCGACGAAGCGATCATCGAGGCGGTCCGCGGCGACGCCCATTGGTTCGACGCCGACCGGATCGTCATGGAGATCATGGACTGGCGGAACCCGCCCAGCCGCAACCGGCGCTTCTGGTACATCCAGATCACCGCCTCGGAGGAAGCGTGGGTCGATGTCCGCGACTGGGACCGATGCCTGACCCGCAACGACATCCCAACGGGGATACCTCCCTGATCGTCAGCCCAGTCGGCGGGCCACCACGTTCCAGTGCCAGTGGAGCGGTACCCGATCGCTGGACGACCCGTCAAAATCGACGCTAAATCGACCCTGCTTACGGGTAGAAAAAGGCCAGGCCATCGACTCGAACCAAGAACCCTCCGGTTAACAGCTTTTTGCACATTCGAGTCGATGTCAGTCGATCCAGCTGGAAGGTTTCCAAAAGTTTACGCCCTGATTCGCCCTCGATCGACCTCAGTTTGCGCTAAAAATCGACAGTAAATCGCCCCTAGTTCGAATGGCGGCTTCCGTTGCTCCACCGAACGGCGGAGAGACGGGCAAGCCAGCGAAGACGGCAACGTCTCATCTTCACCGGCTCCTGCCACCACTGGCGACGTCGCTCTGGCCGCAGCCGCACCTCGCGAATCTCGGCGGAATCATCGGTGCCACGGCATCGACTAGGCTTGCCCGAAGTTCGCCAACTGCGGAGCCCGTCGTGTGCGGCCCCACCTCGCGGCACCGCCCGGATCGCGTGCCATTCGCCACGTTGCCTACCAACACCTGGCCAAGGCCGCCTGGCCGGCACGCTCGGCGGGCTGCTGCTCGGCGAGCACGACCGGGCCACCGGCGATCTGGTCTACATCGGCGACGTCGGCACCGACGGCTCCGACGCCGCGCGCCGATCTCGCGCAGCGCCTCGCCTCCCGGGAACATGCCGGCTGCCGATTGCGACATCGGCAAGCCTCACGCACCTACCACTCGCCGCCCGGCTGAAGGGACCTTCCCCGGAACGTCCTGTCATGCCGCAGCTCGCGCATAGTTAGGTCGTCGCTTCTCAAGCCAGTGGCAGTGGCCAGCCAACCATCACCCTCAACCGGCTCCCTGAATCCACGACGCCCTGTACGACCGGACCCGGGTCGAGGCCGGCCGTGACCCGATGCCCACCGCCGCGATCATCGACGCCCAGATGATCGACTGCTTCCGCCCTTCCGACCAGACTGTCCGGAACAACGAGGCCTGGGGCGCCGGCTGGGCGACAACCCGGCGAACCCGCATTTCCCGGCCGATCGGGATCCGTTCCGGACAGGACCTACGCCGACGCGAAGTTTGGCCCAGATCGGAATCGCGGTCCGGCGACTGTCAGGAAGGCGATGTCCCGATCGCCCCGATGTACCGGCGAAGCGCCCACTCATAGCGCAGCAGCCTCTGGTCGTCGGACACATCCAGGAGATGGTTCGCCAACTCCGCGACACCAGCGGCCGCGTTCCCCAGATCGACCAGAGTCAGCGCCGTGAACACGGCAGCGGCGCCATCCAGGCGGTGTTCCTGCCGCACGACCCGAAGCACGGCGAGCGCCTCGTCGTGCCGGCCCAGGTTCCGCAGCGTGCTGGCATACTGCACCCTCCCGCCGCGACGATCGTCATCCGGCAGCGCTGACCAGTCACACCGCTCGTACTCCTCCGCCGCACCGGCCTCCAAGCCGGAGTAGTCCAGCGCGCAAGCGAGCGCGTACTGGGTCCGCGGGTCCTCCGGGTGTTCGGAACGGAGAGCCTGGAAGTACTCGAGCGTCACCGGGTAGTCATCGCGCCGAGCGGACGTCCAGCCGTCCTTGATCGCCAGTGCTACGAGATCGAGCAAAGTGGACTCCCGCCGTTTTCGTTGTCACCCATCGCCGAGTTCACCGGTCGTCGCCAAGATCCAGCAGTGCGACGGATCTGTTCCAGCGTAACCAGGAGTCGCGGTTCTCGTCGGCATCTCGCTCCAGGTCCAGTCGCTCCACGACGCGCGCGTCCGCGGCCGAATCATCCGGCCTGAAGGAACGAATCACCAAGGCCACCACCACGATCGGCGAACTCACCGACTTCCAGACCAAGGCTCTCGCGGGCTCGCCGCCCAGCATGAGGAGATCATCAGGCTACGCAGAGCACTGAACACTCCAGTCATCGTGATTCCGCTGCGGAACCAGCCCGCAGCGGAATCACGTTGAGGATCGTCGGCCACGGCCACGGCCACGGCCACCAGCCAACGGGACTCGGGATCACTGCAAAGACAGCCGAGTCATCACTCGATCCCGCAGGAGTTCGTACTGTTCACGGCAACGTCGGGGCGCATCCGGGGGCCGCACGACCACCTCGCCACCGACGATGACCTGCTCCGGACGAAACTGCTCACGAGTCAGGTCCAGGTCGAGTCCAAGGCCGAACCGGTTCCAATAGTGGCATTCGACCTTGCGGCCATCGACATGGACCTCGGCAAGCACCAGGTCACCCCCGAAGAGATCCTGGACGACGAGGGCCGTCACCCCGCACTGGCCCCGGGCGGGATTGTCCGGACGCCACTCATCCACGTCGGGCAGATCACAGGTCTCTGCACTCCAGCTCGCGCGCACAGCGCGCTCAACGTCAGTAAAGCTCAATGCGGACATGGCCGAGATGGTGCCAGCAACCACCGACAATCCCGTCGCACGCGGCCGTCCGCGACCGAAGACATCAATACTCAGCGAACGCGACGTCTGCCGGCTCCGGAACCGAGAATCGCATCACGGCACAGCACCTCGGTCACAGAGACGCCAGTCGCCGGACTGGCACGCGAATCGCCACATCGAACCAGCGGCACACGACGTCGGACACAAGGCATGCCCTCGTCACCACCATGCGCTACGACCGTGCCCGCACCAACCTCGACCGGCACCCGAACTACGTGCTGGCCGCCTACACGGCCACCGGCACCTGACGGCCCGTCCTGCCGATGACCGGCCGTGTAAATCTGGGTTGATCGCCAAGGGCCATGAGGCTGGGCCCGGCGCGCCGACCGGCGTTACCCGGCAGCCGCGGACCCGAGCGACTCGGCACCCCGCCGGGCGATCTCCGCTGGCGGCACATCCTCTTGCTGGTGCAGGAGGACCCAGACATGCCCGAACGGGTCCCGCAGCATGACCGTCCTGGCCCCGTAGAACATGTCGGTCGGCGGCTGAAGCAACTCCGCCCCGGCGTCGGCGGCTCGCGCACCCAGCGCATCCACGTTCTCGACGAAAATGTGCAGGCCCACCGTCGAGCCGCCCAGCTGGCCCGGAGCCTTGAACAAGCCCTCCGCGTCGCCCACCATGACGACCGAGCCCTCAATGATGATCTCGGCGTGCATGATGCGCCCATCCGGGCGAGCAATGCGGAACAGTTCCTCAGCACCGAACGCCTGGGCGTAGAACTGGATCGCCGCAGCAGCTCCGTCAACCATGACATGCGCAATCGCCGCGTTTCGGTAGCGGTCGGGCGTTGCTCGCGCGGCCATCTGACCATCCCTTCGACGAAGTCGATGTAGTGACGACCGCGAAGTTAGAACTTCAACCGCGCTTAAAGTCAAGGATGGTCGTGACGCACACAAGGGAAGCAACTCCCTTGTGTGCTGATATCCTGCGAGAATCGGGACGCGATACCGGTGACGAATCTGGTGAATGGGTTGGCGTTCGGGCCGGGTCAGCCGAGCCGACTTCGCCGCCGATGCGGACGGTGATCCATTGACCTCTAGCAAACTGGAACAACGCTCAGTCCCGTGAAGCCGACATCGAGGCGATCACGCAGCTGACCGCCGACTTCCAGCACGTCTACGAGCATCACCTCGTAGACGAGTACATGAGTCTTTTCAAGCCCGACGCGATCGCCACGATGGCCGGCGGCAAAGGTCTTGGCCGCGACGATCCGACAGGTCTGTCGCCACCGCATGCTTGAGGCAAAGATCAGCGGCGAACAGCTCCGATTCTCCCTGATTCCTCCCGCGCAGCAGCCACCCGCCGGTCCGGTCGGCTACGCAGCCGAAACCCGCTGCGGCACTGGCAAATACGCTACGACCGGCACCGCAAAGGGATGCCGCCGTCACGCGCTGGTCGAGACAGCCGGCATCGGGCTCAGAGTGCCCGGCCAGACTTCGCGGCGGGTTCGCGCTTGCAGTGCATCGCATGCTGGCGAAACCGTCCTGGCCGCTCACGACTACTGCCAACTCGCCATGCACGTAGAGAAGCCGCTCGTGGTCGCGCTTTCTTGCGCGAGCGTCGACCGGACGACGCTCAACGCGAGCACCGTCGAGAGCGGAATCGAGTCCTGCCGGGCTCAGCGCTTGCACCCGGCCCAGCCTTGTAAGGAGACCCGACCCTTGAACGGATCAGTGCAGACTCCCCTCCCTCCGACCGGAATCGACGGCAGCTACAGCCAGTCGTGCCTTTTGTGCTTGCACGGCACGGACACCGGCCTGGCATTCGGCCCGGCGGAGGCGGAATGGGCACTCGCCTGACTCGGCGCGATGGGGCTTCCCGACGACCAGGCACGCCAGCTCGTCTCCGCGGTCAGCGGCTCCGCCAACGACACCGTTCCTACGACCGAGATCACCATCGGCGTCCGGGTCTGCCGCAGTTGCTTCTCCCCCACTGACCTGGCTGCAACCGGCTGCACGATTGGTGTCTTCCCCGACGTGCCGGCCTACCGGCCACCTCGCTGACCAGTCGCTCCTTCGACCGGCTTGAACACGCGGCCACCGAAGCCCAAACCTCCCCGAGCCCCCGCACCACGACCGCGCGACCGCGTGCCCACGTCGCTCCATCGCCCACCGATCGACAGCGCCAACCTGATCAGCTGATCGCCGCCGTGCCCAATCAGGTCGTTTCCCGATCGAGGGAATCGATCCGCGCGGATGGCGCGGGGTCGATGCCGTCGAACACGAACAGAGCGTCCTGCCACGCGTTGCGGACGTCGTCCGGTTTCCCTGCTCCGCAATGATGCGCCCGAAATCGTCGAGAGTCTCCGCACAGTGGACGTCGACATGCGCGGCGCCGCAGTGGCGGGCGGCGCGCCCGGGACCGTTCCGCAACAACTATCGGCCCTGCCGCGGGCTGGCTGTACCGCGGACCGAGCGCGACGGTGCCAGCCAGACAAGGGAACTCCGCGCACGGACCTGATGTCGGTGTGCATCGCAGACGAATCCTTGCCACAGCGAGGACGGGGTGCGGCACCGACACCAGGCAGCGGAGGACTGCACTGCTGCACGCGCCACGCAGCAGTGCACGGCGGCAGCCATGCTCATCTCCTTCTCCGCGTTCCGTGTCGCTCGCCGGGCAACCGCGTCCTCCGGAAACAGCGAAGCCGGCTCGAATCCGCAGAGGGCCATGCCCGCCGGTTCTCCCGGCGACCCCAGCCTCGCTCGGGCCGGCACCGCGTCAGCGCGGAGACGATTTTGCTGGTCCGATGCGACCGTGGTTGTTCGTCGGGAGCGAACGCACCCGCGTGGCGGCGAACTCTGTCGAATCGTGCGCGGGTGCGCGAACAGCCATCACACGATCGGTTGACGTGAACCGACGCCTAGACGACGTCGTCCGGAACATCGATCTGCGCTGGTCGGCACCTCCGGGGCTCCCCTGTCCTCAGGCGCCTAGACATCGGATCGCGCTGCGGAGTGGAGCAGGCTGCCGCCGGTACGCTCGCCCGCCGTGTCCATTTCGTTCCCCGCGGAGGTGCGCGGCGGCGCCGACTGTCCCGTTGTGTTGCGGGACTACCAGGCCGACGCTGTCGCGAGCGTGACGGCGCTCGCGGCGGCGTCCGGCCGTGCGCGGTTGCTGATGTTCTGCGCCACCGGCAAGACACTCGTGGCTCTGTGCTCCGCGGTGCGGATCGCGCCGCCGGACGGGGTCGTCGTGGTGTTGGTGCCGACCCTGGATCTTCTGTCCCAGACACTGGCCGTCTGGGCGTCGGCGGGAGTGGACCACGAGGCGACCGCGGTGTGCGGCGATCCCGACATCGGCGAAAGCTGGACGCATCCGGACGATCTTCCGTGCCCGGTCAGCCGCGACCCCGAGGTGGCTGCGCGGTGGCTGGCACGCCCGTCGCGCGGGTTGAAACTGGTGCTGGCGACGCATTTCTCCGCCGATCGGGTGGCGTGCGCGCTGCTCCGATCGGGTGTGAGCGCGGACGTGACGGTCGTGGACGAGGCCCATTGGACGGCGGGCCGCGCAGACAAGGCGATCGCCGTCGTCCACGACGAGGCCAGGTTCCCGAGCAGGTTCCGGCTGTACGCGACCGCGACGCCGAAAGTCGTCGTCGCGCGTCCCGGCGGCGAACTCGAGTCGGTGTCGATGGCCGACCCGGCCGTGTACGGTCCGGTCGCCTACGACTATCCCGCGTCGCGGGCGATCGCCGAAGGCTGGGTGGACGACTACCGGGTCGCGGTCATCGGCGTTCCCCGCTCCGAGGCGACGTCCTTGCTCCGCAACGGCAGGCACGGCGGACGGGCGACCGGGCACGAAGGAGCCGGCCTGCACCGCGCGGTCGTGCAGGCCGCCCTCGCCAAGGCGGCGACCACGTGGGGCCTGCGCCGGGTGCTGGTGTTCACCGGGCGCGTCGCCGACGCCGCGTCCTTCGCGCAGACCCTGCCCCAGGCGGTCGCCGCGCTGCCGCCTGAGAACCGCCCGCCGGGGCGGCTGACCGCCTCCCACGTCTCGGGCGTGATGCCGGGCGGGCAGCGCCGCGCAGCCCTGGCCGATCTGCGCGACCCGCCGGACGCGGGCTGGACGGTGCTCGCGAACGCCCGCTGCCTCGCCGAAGGCGTCGACGTCCCGGCGATCGACGGGGTCGTGCTCACCGTACGCACCAAAAGCAGCGCCGGAGTCCTGCAAGCCGTCGGGCGCGCTCTGCGGCCCCACCCCGACGGCCGCGGCTCCTCGCTGGTCCTCGTCCCGCTCCTGCTGCCCGACGACGGCGCGATCCCCGACCTCGTCGAAACCTCCGGCTGGTCCACCATGCTGCAGACCCTGCGCAAGGCCGA
>NZ_BAAAHV010000011.1:143749-862655 GCF_039525725.1 Amycolatopsis albidoflavus | reverse complement strand
GCGGCCGATCAAATCCGGTGCTGCTGCGGTTTTGTCCGGCCTGGTCAGCGAATGCCGCCGGCACCGGGTGGTCCCGGCGATGCCGCGTTCGCGCATGACCCGTTCGACTTTCTTGTGGTTGACCGCGTCGCCGCGCCGCCGCAGTTCCGCGGTGACCCGCGGGCTGCCGTAAGCGCCCTGGTGGGCGGCGTGGATCCCGGCGATCTCCCCGGCCAGCCGGTCCTCGGCCGAGGCCCGCTGTTGCCGGACCGGGGCGGCGGCGAGCCATTCGTAGAACCCGGGACGGCGGACCCCGAGGACACGGCACAGCCGGGCGACACCGAAAGTGTCGCGGTGTTCGGAGATGAACCGGTAGCTGCGGGTCAACGATCCATCTCCTGCGCGAAATAGGCGGCCGCTTTGCGCAGGATCTCCTTTTCTTTCTCCAGCTCCGCGACCCGTTTGCGCAACGCGCGCAGCTCCCGCTCGGCCGTCTCGCCGCCCGTTTCGGCGACTTGATCGGCGCGGTCGGCGGCACGCACCCACGTCCGCAGGGTCTCGTGATTCACCCCCAGCTCACGAGCCACCTGTGCCAACGGACGAGACGACGACCGCGCCAACGCGACCGCATCCCGCCGGAACTCTTGCGGATACTTCGACGAACCAGACACAACAACATCCTTCCCCAAGCCGAAGCCAAGGATCAGGGTGTCCGGCCCGCCGGGGGAACCTCATGCCTCAACTCATCAACGTGATACTCGGTCACATGTCCCTGGTCGGACCGCGTCCGCCGCTCCCTGTGGAATTGGCTCGACGCGACCAGGCAGAGCGCGCGGATGGTTGTCAAGCCCGGGCTCACTGGTCTGTGGCAGATCAGCGGACGCAGCGACTTGTCATGGGAAGAATCGGTGAGGCTCGACCTGCGGTATGCCGAGGAATGCTCGTTCCTGATGGACATGTATATCCTCACCAGGACATTCCGCGCCGTGCTCCAGGGACAGGGTGCGTACTGAACCCACTGGCCCCGCTCCGAACAGCCGGGCACGGACATCGCGCCATACGCCGCAGCCCATCCGACGGTTGCCGCAAGGTTGTGATCGACCGCGTGAACGCCCGCTGCGCTTGTCCATCGCGCTGACCGCCGCGTCACAACGATCGAGAATGCCGCGCCAACAGCGTCAGGGTCCGGGTCGGCGTCCCCACGTCCAGCGCTGCACAGCCTCGGCGAACACATCGGCTCGTTGCAAAGCACCACGCATGTTGCGTTCCGCAGCTGCTGCGGCCGCCCTCGACGTCTCGGCGACATCGTCGCCGAGAGGCTGCAGGCCGGAATGTGCTGCGCCTCCAGTTTCCCGAGAAAGCACCAATCGTGGATGCGGGAGCGGATCGGTTCGAGGCAACTCCTCGAGACGTCGCGGGCGCGACGCTCTCTCGAGCTCAGGCAAATACTGACTGCATAGCGCGTCTTTCGGCGTATCAGGTTCCGGCGGTGAGGCCGATCGGGTCGCCGCCCGGCAGCTTGTGGAGCACGGCGGGCCGCGAGCGCTGTTATCGCCGCGTTCAGCCCGAACCGGAACAAGGGCATACGACCCGATGGCTAGGCTGACCAGGACCTCCAGACGTCTGGAGCGCCAGCGGCAGGTGCACGCCGTCGAGGCGACAGTCGGGCGCATCGAGAACCTGCGGTTCAGTCTCGGCAAAGACCTGTGTTTCGTGGCCTTCGCCGCTAGCAGAACGATGTTAGTGCTCGGTTAATTGCTGGAAACCATTTCCAATCGATTTCATTAGACCTAGCTGAAAAGTTTGCGCAAGTTCATTCCCTGATTCGCTCTCGATCGCCATCAGTCGGCGCTTAAAATTGACAGTAAATCACCCCTGGTTCGACTGGCGACACCGCCTTGTTCCGTCAGCCGACGGTTCAACCACGAATGCCCGAAGCATGCCTGCGCCGCTCGACGGCTGCTGCCGTCTGGGCTGAGGTCGCCAGGCACGTCCGTTCAGTTCAGAGTCGTTGAATGCGATTGAGGGTCGTTCCAGCACTTCTCGCTGGCGCCCTGGCCTCGACGTACCCAGCATCCACGCCCTCCGGTATGGGTCGACGCGGTTTCGGCGCGCAGATTCGGGTCACACGTCGTGGAACGTTCCGATGGGCAACAGCGTCGCCCAGTACCGCAGCTGAAGGTCGTTCCCGCCTGGTGCGGTCGAGAACCGGGCCGACGCAAGGTGCACCGCCCGGCTCACCGGAACGTTGGTGTTCGCCAGTTGCTCGAGCACCCACTGCGCGAAGGCGTCGCTCGCCGGATCGTCGCTGAACTCGCCGAAGGACGCCAAGATCTCTGTGGACCCCCGCGCCAGGTTCAGGGTTGCGATGGTGACTGGGTCGGCCATCGCCTGTCCGGGAACCCCACCGCCCCAACAGGTGATCAGATACAGCCGCTGCGGTGGCGTACCGACAAGCACGTCCGATGGCAGCAACCACACGCCCGGGTCCATTTCTAGGTAGTGCCCGAGCGTACCGTGGGGACGCCCATGGCAGACGACGATCACGGTGTGCGCGCCGTCGGTGAGCCGTTGCTTGGCCTCCGTTGCCCAGCTCGCTGGCTCAACCGACCACTGGCTGTCCTGCCGCATCCACTCCAGCGAGAGGCTGTCCATTATCGGATTGCGCCATGTGCAGGTCGGTTCGTCGACGGGCCGCGCCGGACCGCGGGCGCGCAGACGGCGCTGCACCAACAGCGAGGGACACACGACGTATTCCGTTGTCTGACAGAGCAGTCGCTGCCCGCCGATCGCGAGCGCGCCCCACGGAACCAGCCACAGTTGCCCGACGGGCAACAACAGTAAGCGGCAAGCCGTTCCTTCGGCCATGGCTCGGCGCAAGTCTTCGGGCAGCAGTTCACCCAGACATGCCACGTGCGCCGGGCACATGTCGCTGCGCCGGGCATCGTCGATCTGCAGCGCGGTGAGCGTCTCGACGCACGCTAACGAAAGCTCCGCCCTGTCCAGACGCGTCCGCCCGTCAGCCGCGCGCCACAGCCGGTACAGAACGTTCGGCAGCACCGGGTCGACGACCAACTGCAGCACATCGCAGTCCGACGGCAGGTCGGCCAGCAGCGCCGAACCCTCGTCAGCGGCAGGCGGGAGGTACACCGATGCCAGCACATCCTCCAGCGCGGCCCGGGCAGGTTCCCTTACCGCGCCTTTCATCGCGACTGCCCCCATCATGCGATGGACCCGCTCCTGCCGCGAAATTCCAGGCTTCAGGCGCAAATCGCCGGTGTCCTCTGCACGGCCTTGCGCCAACCACCGCTGTTCGGCGCTGACCAGGAAGTGCTGGAGCAGGGTGAGGCCGTCCGTGACGGTGGCCGGCACCTGCGCCTCCGCGAGACCGGCGAGCCTTCGTCCGGCGAGCGCTTCGGCTACGACAGCGAAGTCCTCTGCCGCGCCGGACTCGACCGCGGCGTGCAAGGCGCGGCCGTAGATCTCGCCGAATCGCTCGCGGTACTCCACCTGTGCACGTGCTTCGCGGTTGGTCGCCCGGTAGTGCTCGATCGAGAGCACCGCCGCCACCCGGTCGGCGAGCGCCTGCTCGCCGGCTTCGGGGCCGTCGAGTCTCTGCCGCGCACTCGCGAGCTTAGTCAGTGCGGTCGTGGTGCCGAGCAGATCACCGACCTTCTGATACTCCGAGACCGCTTGCTCGAACAACGCGACCGCTTCGGGCCACTGCTCGCACGCGCACGCCACCCGTGCCAGGTTCTGGGCGGCGTGCGCTGCAGCCGGAGCGAATCCGTTCTCCCGGGCGAGTTCGCCTGCCGTGCGGTAACAGGTCGCCGCTTCGTCCGCCTCAGCTACCTCGAGTAGCAGGTCGCCGATGGCCTCCAGGACGTTGATCGTGCCCAGCGGATCGCCGTCCTGTTCGAACGCCAGCGCCGCAGCGGCTAGCCAGTCGCGTGCGAGCGCTGGCCGGCCGTCGCGGTGCAGCAGCGATCCGATGCGCTGGGCAGCGTGGGCTTGGCCGGTCAGGCTGCCGACCTGGGAGAACAATGCGTGGGCCCGCTGATGTTTTTCGATCGACTGGGGCAGGTCACCGGAACGCTCGGCGGTCTCGGCGAGCCCGGTGATCGCGTTGGCGAGATACAGCGGCTCGCTCACGGCCGCGGCCAGATCAGCCGCTTCGGTGAACACGCGGGTCGCCGCGGCCGCCGAATGGTGGAGCAAAGTCAGATGGCCCAGCGGGACCAATGCCCGGAGCCGGCCGAACCGGTACCTTGCCGCGTCCGCTGCGCGGACCGCAGCCTCATAGTGGTCGATCGCTCGCTCCGTCCGGCCTTGGACGCGGGCCACATCCCCTAGCCCGACCCTCGCGTTGACGACCGTGACGGCGTCATGTCCGCTGCCGTCCATCAGCTCGGCACACAGTTGCGAAGCTTGGTCAAGGGTGCCGGACCGCACTGCGTCGTCGATCTCCGTCTCGGCAACTAGCGCGCGATCCCACATGTCTTCCGCGAACGGCGCGGCATCCACACCGAGCCGGGCGGTGTCGATCAGATAGAGGTAACGGCTGCGCACGGCGATCGCGCCTGGCGGGGGGTGTTCGGCGAGGGCCGCCCGAGACTGTGCCGAGCCGTCTCGCCAAGCGTCAATGATCTTGTGGACCAACGGATGTCGCCGGACGTCACCGCGATAAGAGTCGCCGCCCCGGCGTGGTGGGACAGAGTCCGTCACGGCTCCATCCTCCCATGCCGGTAGCCTCGGTGGCTCCGCAGCCGAGGAGCGTGGGAATGACCAACCCGGAACCCGTCGTCGCCGGGATCGAGCAGCTCTACTCCGACGTCCCGGTCGCCGGCAGCGATCGCCGCCAGGAACTGGAAGGCTCAATCACCTTCGGCCAAGTGGACGTCTTCGATGTGGACAACCAGGTCCGGGTCGGCCTCCCCGACCTCGTCGACGGCGAACAGTGGGCGTATTCGCAGGTGGCGGTCCCAGTCGTGCTGGCACCTCTCCCCCATGACCACTACCGGAAAGTGACCGTCACAGCCACTTTCGAAGTTCCCGGCGTGATCGCCCGTCATGTCGTTGACCACTCTGGGTTCGGGCAATTGCCGACTCGAGGCACTGGCACAGCCACCGTGGTCTGGGAACTGGTTCCTCCTGACGGCAGCGACGAGTTGCCGTCCGCAGACCATCACATCGCCTGCGTCGTGCGTCGACCGCGTGACGCGGCGGCGTGCGACGTCACTCTGAGCGCTGAGGCCGTAGTCTTGAAGACGGCGATCCGCAAGCGGCTGCGGACCGCGACTATGCCAAAGCCCTCCACCTACCGGCTTTCCTTCGTCGGCAAGACTTTCGCCCGCCAAATCGCCGACGTTTCGCCTCCACGACGAGAAATGATCGCACCACTGCCGCTGAAGGTGCCGCGTGAGCGCACCGTGGTGATATTCCACGGCCGCGATTCCGGCGCTCTCTACGAGGTCACCCTTTTCCTCCGTTCTCTTGATCTCTACCCGCTGACGTGGTCCCAGGCACTCGCGCTGACAGGCGCTGGCACCCCGACCATCGGCGAGACGCTGGACGCGGTGATGAAAGCGGTTCAGGCGATCATCGTGCTGCTGACGCCCGACGAAGTCGTGTACTTGAAACCCAGGTTCATCCGACCCGACGATGTCGCGGGGGTGCAATGCCAGCCCCGCCCCAACGTCCTGTACGAAGCCGGTCTCGCACTTGGCCTTTTCCCGGACAAGACCGTCCTGGTCGAGTTCGGGAAAGTGCGGCGGTTCACCGATCTCGACGGCCGGTACTTCTTGCAACTCGACAACGACACTCACAGCAGACAGCGCCTGGCCCTGCGGTTGCGCGACCTCGAATGCGCAGTCGACCTGGATCGCTTGGACTGGCAGCGAACCGGTGACCTGACCCCGCCCGAGGCCGACATCCCGCCGCCGGAAGCGGCGGTTCGGGACTCGAACACCTAGTCCCGAACCACTGCCGGGAACCCTCGCCAAGAACAAGCCCGCACGTTAGCTTGTCATTGGCGGCTTCGACTGAGGGGCGGCAGACCGGATGGAGCCTAGACCCCCGATCGGCAATCATGTCGGCACCGCGGATGGCGATGTCGTTCAGGTCGGCATCCTCAACGGAGATATTAACCTCTCGCATCGGCGTCCCGTTCCCCGGCAACTCCCGCCGCTGCATGGTCCCCTGTTCGGTCGCGACGACCATCTGGCGCGGCTCGACGACACCGTCAGCCACGGCCGGGTCGCTGTGCTCACCGGAATGGCCGGCATCGGCAAGACCGCACTGGCCGTGGCGTGGGCGCACCGGGCGGCCTCCGCATTTCCCGACGGGCAACTGTTCGTCAACCTGCGTGGGCACAGCCTGGAGGCACCGGTCGATCCGCACGAGGTGCTGGCCAGGTTCCTGCGGGCGTTAGGCCAGCCGCGCCCTGACAACCTCGCCGGCACCGACGAACGCGCCGCCGCGTTCCGCACTCTCACTTCCGGGTATCGGATGCTGGTCGTGCTCGACAACGTCGCGACGGTCGCACAGATCCGGCCCCTGATTCCTGGGAGCCGGACCTGTGCCGTGATCGTGACCAGTCGCACCGACCTGCACGGCCTCGCCCTGCATCACTCGACCGCGTCGTTACGGTTGGAGCGGCTGACCGGCACTGACGCCGCCGCGATTCTCGAGCACGCCATCGGTGCTCGGGCGACCCGCGACCCAGCAGGCCGTGACTCGCTCGCACGGCATTGCTCCGGGCTGCCGCTCGCCCTCCGCATCGCCGGCACTCGCGCCGCCTCGACACCCGGCTCGGATCTCCGCGCCGCCAACGAAGAACTCGCCGACGCCGGCACACTGGACTTTCTCGACGTCGGCGACGACGAAAGCTCCGCGTTGCGAACCGTATTTTCGTGGTCCTACCGGAGGCTATCAGCGATCGAAAAGCAGGCGTTCCGCGCGTTCGGCGTCCATCCAGGGCCAAGCATCGACGCTTACGCGTTGGCCACCGCCCTCGACCGGGATCATGCCGCCGCCGTCGACGCACTGCGCATGCTGGCAGGCAAACACCTGGTGACCAGGGCCGCTGGTGGCCACTTTGCCATGCACGACCTGTTGCGCGCCTACGCCGCCGAGCTCGGCGCCGCCGAACACACCACGGTGCTCGCGCGGTTGTACGACTATTACCTCGACGTGGCCGATCGTGCCGACGACATAGTTTCGTCCTTGCGCTACCGACTTACGCGTGAACATCCGCCCCGCCCCGCCCCCGCGCTGACCGACCGGTTCACAGCCCTTATCTGGCTGGGCGCCGAGCTCCCCACTTTGACCGCGCTGTGCGCCCGTGACGATCCGGTGCATGACGATTGTCGCTGGCGACTGGCGTACGCGATCCGTGGCTACTTGTACCTCACCAAACAGCACGACGCGTGGCTGCGGACCCACACCGCCGCACTCACCGCGGCGACCAGGCTGGCCGACGGTCGCGCAGAGGGATTCACCCGCAACAATCTGGGCATGGCACTGGTTGCCACCGGCCGCCTCGCAGCTGCCGAGATCAACTTCACCATTGCGCACCGGTTGTTCGAGCGCAGCGGCGACGACCACAATCGCGTCAGCTCGCTGGCGAATCTCGCGTCGGTGTACCGACGACGGGGCCGTCTCGACGACGCCTTGCGCAACCTGCGTGAGGCATTGGCCTACTACCGGCTAACCGGATACACCCGTCACGCGTGCATCACCCTGCGCAGCATCGCCAGCGTCGAGACCGACCTCGGCCGGTTCTCCGACGCCATCGCACACGTCCAGGAAGCAGCCAGCATCGCGCTCGGACTCGGCCTGGAACTTGAAGCAGCACAGGCATTCAATAGCCTCGGCGTGACCTACACCAGGACCGGCGACATCGTGCACGCACAGATCGCCCACCATGTTGCCCTCCACTACAGCTGCCTGACGGACAGCACCCACCAGCGGGCGACCAGCCTGCGCAGATTAGGGCAGGCAGCGATCGCCGAAGGTGACCGCCGACGCGCCCGACAGTGGCTGTCCTCCGCATTGAAACTGTTTCGCGACATCGGCGCGGCAGAAGCGGAGACCGTCGCAGCTGAACTGGCACGGCTCCATAGAGGACAGGATCATGCGACGGCGATGTCCACGCCACCGGATCGGACCCCGAATCCACCGCGATAGGTGATGTTCCCCGATCGCACACGAAAGCCGCGCACACTGCTGCCGGAACAGTGTCGTCCGACCAGACCACAGGCTCCTGTCGCCGACTCGGCCGGGTCGGCGCGACCATCGTCCGCCCCCTCGCCGACAACATCGATCAGTTCGACGAATCGGCGGGCGAGACGACATCCCGCGCGACCAAGCGGCCCGCGAGGCCGCCATCGAGGACCAGCGCCTCCGACGGTCGCGCACGGCACCCTGGTGCGGGCATGTCCGCACTTCCGGGATGATGTGCTGGCGGCAGGCGAGACGTCCGCAGGCTTACGAACTCGCTGGTGCGGCAGAGCTTTCGGTTTTCCGCAGGAGCGCGTCGAGCAGCGGATCGGCGAAGGCATCGGAGATCGCGACCAGTCGCCAGCATTCGGCGGCGAGCACGCGACGGCGTCGGAGGGGGCCGCCGGCGGCACGGCACCGTGCGCGAGGTTGTGCGTTGCCCGCGCAGCCGCCTGGCCAGGCTGCTGATCAGGGCGGCCTCGCGCAGCGCGGCCAAGTCGTCGCCGTCGCGGCTGGCGCGCCAAGCCGTACTGTCGCGATGCCTGACCCGCGAGTGTCACCGCGGCAGGCGCGCAGCTGGTGCAGCCAGATCAGCGAGGCCGCTGCCGACCACACCCAGGCCGACCAGTCCGTACACGGCGGCGAACGCCATTCCGGCCGCGACGATCCGGAACCAGGGCCGACCGGCGAGGCAGGCGCCATGCCAGCGGCACGACAGCGCTGGCCGGGTGGACGCAAGGCAGCCACCCGAAAATGTCCTGGAAGGTCACCGCCGGGCTGAGCGACCCGAGCTGTTTCTCCTTCGAGTCCGCCGCACACCCGAACGCCTATCTGCACTGGACCCCGCAGCCCGGCGACCGCCGGGCCCATCCCGACGTCGTCCCGACCGCCCGCACCGACCAGTTCCGCCAAGAATCGACCTGGTGCGTACAGGGCCTCGAAGGCCCGACGCTGGCGCTCAGGCCGGCGACCACGCCCAGCGCCTATCTCTGGGTCCCCGGTGTGTGGGACCGAGGCGCGCGGGAAGGATACAACCCGATCCCCCTCGCGTTCTGGTACGTCGAGGCCCCGCAGGCGCCGACGCCGTTCGAACGGCGTTACAACGCCGACCCGGCCCTGCGCGCCAGCCTCGGAAAACCGCTCGCCGACCCGGTTTTCGGGGAGAACAACACCGGCTACCGCAGCTACGAAAACGGCCGGCTCGTCCTCACCCGCCGCGACGGCGTGGCCAGCGTCGCGGCCGTCTCCGTTGAGGTCCACAAGAAGTACGCCGCGCTGAACTACGAACGCGGCCCGCTGGGCAACCCGGTCGGGGACGCAGTCGGGTTCGGTTCCAACCGAGGCGATCTCCTGCAACGGTTCGACAGCGGAACGATCTACTACGCCCCCTCGCGCGGCGCGATGGCAGTCTACGGGGACATCGCCCGCAAATACGCCGAACTAGGCAGCGAGACCGGCCTCTACGGCTCACCCGTCTCCGACACCGCCGCGACCAGCGACGGGAAAGGCCACTACGTCGACTTCAGCGGCGACGGGTCGATCTACTGGTCGCCCGCGACCGGCGCCCACGCCGTGCACGGCGCGATCCGCGGGAAGTGGCTCGGACTCGGCGCGGAGAAATCGTTCCTCGGATTCCCGACCACCGACGAACTGCTCCTGCCGCTCGGCCGGCGCAGCAACTTCGTCGGCGGCCGGATCGACTTCAGCAGCGAAGCCGCCGTCGGCGTCGCATACTCCGTGCAGCCGCTGACCGCCGCGGCCGTCGAGTTCCGCGGCGTCCACTCGGGACGGTGCATCCAGATCGCCGGTCTCGGCGACGATGCCCTCGCAGACCTGGCCGCCGCCGAACTGTGGGACTGCTACGCCACCGCGCCGAAACAGATCTGGGACGTCGTCGACCTCGGCGGCAACACCTACGCCTTCAAGAACCGCAACTCCGGCAAGTGCCTCGACCTCTACAACGGCGACGTCGGCAACGGCGTGAACATCGGCCAGTACACCTGCCACTACGGCGCGCCGCAGCGATGGGAAATCACCACGGCCCCGGGCGGAGCCGTCGCCCTCCGCAGCGTCGCGTCCGCAAAGATCGTCGAAGCGGCCGACAGCCAAACCGCCAACGGCGGCCGCGTCCAGCAATGGCTCGACGTCGTCGCCCCCAACCAGCAATGGACCATCGTCCCCGTCTGAACCCCACGACAACGCCGAGTGCCCGGCCGCCGCGGACTCGCGACGGCCGGGCACTCGATCCACCGGCGAACCAGCCTGCATCGCGCTTCGCTCCGAGCAGATGCGACCCGACGCCCATGCCATTCGCGAGCGCCGCCAGACGAACAAACGCCGATCGCAGTGCGCGTCGTGAGACGTCCGGCCACAGTTGCGCAGGGTGCGGATTCACCGCAGGACGGCTCCGACGGCTGGTCCGGTGACCGCTGCCAGGACGCTGCGAGCACCGCGACCACACCCGGTTGCTCCGCCAGCGCGGTCGCCGCTGCGGCAGGCCGGCTGACATCGGGTCAACCTGACAGTGTCGGCCAGCGGGTCCTCGGCTGGGAACTCTCTCCCTCGTCGAGCGCGCATCCCGCTCAGGGGCGGTCGATGCGGATGCGGTGGATCCAGGTGTCTCCGGGGGTGTCTTTGAAGTCGAGGCATTTGCGGGCTTCTGCGGCGGTAGTCTGATTGCGGACGTTGCCTGATGACCACAGCACGCTGACCGGCGCGCTGCCGGCGCAGACTTGCTGGACCTCGTGTACGACGGCGAGTGTGCCGCTGCCGGCGAAGCAGCGGTTTCCGTGATCGGTGTAGATCGTGACGACATCCTGCCGCGGGTCGCAGGGAGCGGTAGGAGCTGCGGGAGCGGGCTGGTCGGTGTCCTCGGCCGATGCCGGCGCAGGTCCGGGCGCGGGTGCTTGTCCTCGGATGGCGAGCACGGTGGCGGTCACAGTGGCGGCGGCAAGCAGGACGAGCGCGGCGAGCAGCTGACGCGTTCGGCGGGCGCGTCGACGGTGCGCGGCTTCGTTCTCGGCCTCGGCGGTGGCACTGGCCGTGAGGAATTCCTCTTCCCGGGTGTTGAGGGCGGGCCCGTTGCTCTCGGCCCAGGCGCGGGCGTGCGCGAGGCGGGGGCCGCGGTAGAGCGCGGTCGGGTCGCGGCCGAGGGAGATCCAGGCTTCGGCGGACTCGGTGAGACGGCGATGGGTGCGCAGCCCTTCACGATCCTCGGCCAGCCAGCCGCCGAGCCGGGGCCAGCTGGTGATCAGGGCTTCATGAGAGATTTCGACGGTGTTGTTGTCCAGCAGGATCAGCCGGGCACAGGCGAACGCCTCCAGGACAGTGTCGATGTCCCGATCGTCGGAGGGCAGCTCGTCGCGCGCGATCCGCCGGGCGGTGTCGTCGGTGTCCTCGCCGAGCGCGGTCAGGCGCAGCAGCAGGTGTTTGGCGAGTTGCTGCTGGGCCGGGTCGAGCGAGCCGTAGACGGCTTCGGCGGTGTGGGCGAGCGCGTGCCGGATCCCGCCGACGGCGTCGTAGCCGCTGAGGGTCAGCGTCGTGCCCCGGCGTCGCCGCCAGGTTTCCAGCAGCGCGTGGGACACCAGCGGCAAAGCACCGGCTTGACCCGCCGAGTCGGCGGCGATCGCGGCGAGGAGCGCGCCTTCGACGGTGTATCCGGCACGGGAAGCGGGCAGCGTGATTGCGCGTCGCAGCTCGTCGGTGCTCATCGGCCCGACCAGCAGCTGGGCGTCGCGCAACGCCTCGACGAGACGGGCGTGGCGGGCGCATTGGGTGTAGAAGTCGGTGCGCACGCCCAGCACCACCCGCGTCCGGCTGTTCGGAGCCTGCGCCGCGGTCAGGAGCAGCTCGATGAAGCCGCTGCGCTCGGCCGGGTCCGCGCAGAGCGTGAACGCCTCCTCGAACTGGTCGACGACCAGCAGCAGGTCGACGTCGTCCGGCCGGTCCGCGAGAGCCTGGCGGACGCGAAGGTGCAACGCGTTCGGTTCAGTCGTCAGCTCGGCCTGGAGGCTTACCGCGGTGTCGTTGGCGAGGTTGGCGAGCCGGACCGCGCATTCCTCGATAGGGTGCCGTCCGGGCGTGATCAGCACGACCGGCCGGGCCGCCCGGACCTGCGCGATCAGGCCGGCTCGCAGCAGCGAGGACTTGCCGACGCCGGACGCCCCGAACACGGCGAGGAACCGCTGCCGCGCGACCCGCGCCGTCAGGTCCTCGACGAGAGTCTCCCGGCCGAAGAACCTGGCCGCATCACTGGCCTGGAACGCGGCGAGGCCGACGTAGGGCGGATCCTGACCGGTCTCCCTCGGCGGTTCGGCTTCGGCAGCGAGCCGGGCGGAGACCTCACGCCAGCGCTTCTCCCACGCATCCGCGTCGCCCTCGCACGCGCGGACGTAGGCCAGCGCGACCGCGAGGCTGGGCAGCTTTCGGCCGGCGGCCGCGTCCGACAAGGTGCCGGCCGAGTAGTGCGCGCGCCGCCCCAGCTCGCGATACGGCGGGTTGCCCGCCTTCTGCCGCAGCTCCCGCAGATCGGCGGCGAACTGCACCACCACGTCGTCGACCGCCTCCAGCGGACGCTCGGAACGCGCCATGACCCCTCCCCAGGCGTCGCCGCCATTATTCCGGGTTTGTCGTTCGGCGGACGGCCGCCGACACCGAACAACCCGTACGGGCTAGATGTGGTGTCGCCACAACGCAAACGAGGGGGATGAACGGTGAACGCACAACTACCTCGGAGACAGCGACGGTCACGGGCAGACTGGGGGTGCTCACGATGAGCGCGCTCGCGGCGACCCCGGTCGCGAGCGCGCCTGCGTGGGCGAACAGCACAGGCCGGCGCGCTGGACGCGTTCACCGATCCCGAGGAGAAGGGCGTCGACACGCGGGCGGTCCGCCTGCAGCACGCCGGGCCGGAGAACGGCGCGCTGATCGCGACCGCCCGCACCGGATCGGACGCGACGACGCCCCTTGCGTGCCATGGCGGATCCGCGCCAAAGCCGAGACCGACACAACCTGGACTACTCGAGCCCCGGCCGAGGCCGAGCAGCACCGCTGCGCCCTGGCACCCCGGATCTGCTCGTTCGCCGGCCGGCACGGCCAGACTTGCAACGCACAGAAAGTTCCGAGGATCAGCTCGCCCGGCGGCGATCCCACTGCGGAACGCAGGCACACCCGGCTCGCCGGCGACGCCGCCCCGCACACCCTCGCCGTTGCAACCCCAAGACCCGCCCGAAACCCGCGACGACGAACACACGTACAGCCGGGGCACAACCGTCCTGCCCTCGACAGGCAGGCGAACCGTAGGGATTTCCATCCTCGGCCCGCATCCGGAACCCGGCGTCACCGCCGTCGGCGACCTGCTCTCCTTGCACGACGGCGACGACGGGCTCGCCGCTCACGAGAATTTCGAATTCCGCGACAGCGGGATACGTCCCTCGCAGGCAACAACAGCAATGTCCGTTCTGCGGCATGCACGATCTGCCGCGCGAACCAGACTGGATAACTCACATGAGCAGATGGTTGACAGCTGTCATCGCGGCCACCGCCACCCTGATCGCCGGCTTCTCGACCGCTCAGGCGTCCGAGCCATCTCGACCGAGCGAAGCGGTGCACGCGT
Source organism: Amycolatopsis albidoflavus (assembly GCF_039525725.1). Taxonomy (NCBI): domain Bacteria; kingdom Bacillati; phylum Actinomycetota; class Actinomycetes; order Pseudonocardiales; family Pseudonocardiaceae; genus Amycolatopsis; species Amycolatopsis albidoflavus. The sequence continues at coordinate 848,842 of NZ_BAAAHV010000011.1, read as the reverse complement.
ATCGCGACCTGTGCAAGCGACCAAACCTCACCGTGCGCAACAACACCGGAAACCACTGCTTCACACGCGATCACTCGCCGTACAAAGTCTACATCGACCAAGTTTCCATAGTCTGCCTGTACAAGCTTGCGTTCGGCTACTTCAGATGGCACCCGAATCCCGGCGAGCCCGGACACCTGGAAAAGCTCGACCTATTCAAGGGGCGCGCTTGCAAAAGCTTCCGACACATTCCCGGAAACACCACAGTAACGTGGATAAATTTGGGCTGACAGCCTGTCAGGCAACGACAAATTATCGCCGAAGCGCCGAAGACAGGACCCTGCACCGGTTGCCGTCGCATCTTTACTGCCGCAGAAGCTCCGTCATCGCCCTCGCAGCGTCCCTTGGCCTGTTGATCACCGGCCAGGCCCAAGCCGCGCTGGTCTCCCCGTCCGGAGCGGACAGCGTGACCGACCACGCCGTCACTTTCCTGAGTTTCAACAGGTGGGAGAAGGAACCTTACCACTGCACCGACGCAGACTTGAGAGTACGGGCATCGGTCACTACCGGGGACGTCAACGGCAGCAGCATTTGGGTCGACAGCATCACCGTCTGGCTCTACGGCGACCGCCGGCAGGTCGACCCCAACGGCGCCGACTTCCTCTGGGGCGGGGGCGGTTACGCCCTCCCGTATTACAACGCGACCCGCACCGACTACGGCGATCACATCGAGGAAAGCTGGACAGTAGGGGCATGGATCGACGCCAGCGGCCCCGGAGCGATCCTGCAGAGCTACTCGAAACCGCAACCGATGCCAGGCGAGAACAACTGGTGCGCCGGCACTGGCCAGTCGGTTGCGATTTGGCAGATTCGACCCGCGTGAGAGGCCTGCCCAGGACAAGCGGCAAAGCCTGAACGCGGGCAAGGCACCGAGAGCCGGACGGACCACACGAACGAGGGGATTCGACATGAAACTGTTTCCGTGTCTCGCAGCGACCAGTCTGCTCGCCGCCACAGCGCTCGGGATCGCCGGCGAGACAGCCGCGGCTGGCCCGAAAGCCGACACCGGCAAGCTGAAGATCGAGGAGGACTTCGCCGACCCCGGCGTGGCCAGGGGCGACGACGGCCTGTTCTACGCCTTCTCCACGCAGTCGGACGTTCCCGCGACCGCCTTGGCCCACGTGCCCGTGGCCAGGTCGGCGACCGCGAACCCCACCGGAGCATGGCAGTCGCTGCACACCGGATCCGGCGCGCGCGTGGACGCGCTGCCCAATACCGGGGCGTGGACGATGGCGTCGGATCCGCTGTTGTGGGCACCGGACGTCTCACTCCGCCCCGCCGGCGGCTATCTGATGCTGTACGCGGCGGTCCCTGCCGCAGGCGGCGGCCATTGCCTGGGAACAGCCGCCGCCGACCGTCTCGGCCCGGACGTCCGCTTCGACCCCGCACCCGAAGCGCTCTTGTGCGGCCCGCAGGGACCTGACGGCAAAACCCGCGGGATCATCGATCCGGCCGTGTTCGTCGACACCGACGGCGCACGGTACATCGTCTACAAGGTCGAGCCCTTCCGCGACGGCGACCGCAGCCACTGGCTGCCCAGCGAAATCCTCCTGCGCAAATACGTCGACCGGGGCCCGCAAGGACTGGAATGGGACGGGGACCCCACCACGATCCTGACCGCGTCGTTAGACGACCCCGAAGACGGCCAGCTCGAGGCACCGCAGCTCGTGCGTCACGGCGCGCACTACGTCCTGTTCTACTCCGCCGCCTGGTACAACAACCCCAGCTACTACACCGGCTACGCCACCAGCACCAGGCTGACCGAGGGATACCGGAAGTCGGACACGAAACTTCTGACCTCCGACGTGCAGCAGCGCGCAACGACACCCCGCGGACCGCGCGGAGTCCGGCATCAGGACGAGCGACCGTACGACGGCTGCGTTCCTGGAAATGCCGACCAGCTCTCCGGACCGGGCGGAGCCACCGTATTCGGCGACGGGGCCAGCGACTACATCGCCTACCACGGCATCTGGAGCTGCACCGGCGGCGACCTCGCGACGCGGGCCATGTACGTCGACCGGCTGTCGTGGACAGCGGATGACGTGCCCTACATCGGGTGACCGCGGCGAGAACCATCGCCCATTCCACGACATCGCCGCCTGCATGGCAATGCGCCGAAGCGTTTAGTCTCCGCGCGACGGCCACGACCGCCTTGTCAAGCTCCCTGTCACAGCCGCCTCACTGATCCCTGCTGGCTGCCGAAAGCACTATGCAGGAGGAGCTTCCAAGTGCGTGACACACAAAATCCCGCGGTGCCGAGCACGAGAAACGGCAACCTTTAACGGGCTGAGGCGCACCGTCCGCGATCAAGCGAGGAGAGGGCTTCCCGTATGAGCCTACCCTCCCTCATTCGACGCCACGACATCCATCGTTGCACTGCCGCGATGTTCTCGCGCAGTGAATGCAGTGCTTCTTCTGCCCAGATCGCACGTTACCGAGCCGTCCTTCGAATCACAACAGAGGGGTATCCGATCATGATCAGAGTCGGAGCAGTCGCGGCTTCATCCAGGCGGTTTCTTAGAGTGTTCGCGATGTCAGCGGGCACATTGGCCGCCTCGGCAGCCTTGACGGCAACTCCCTCGGTGGCCGCGTCTTCGGCCGCCGAGACGTCACCGCACGATCCGCCGCACCTTCCTCGTTGCGACGACCACCTCTTTTTTCAATGGAAGGACTGGGATTCCTGGTCCGAAACAATGTCCTTCAAGTTTGTCGGGGTCGACCTCTTCCCTTACCTCGGCGATGGATACGGCACCGCGAACGCCTCTGTGACCGCGGGCGGCCCCAGCTCTTTCTACGGCCCTTACAACGCGTCCGGATCCGGTGGATCCATCAGCGGGGTTGAACAGAAATCAGTCAGCACGAACTACGCCAACTACAATATCTGGCTTGAGGACGACAGCGGCAGGCCTCGGTGCGAAGCGTCCGGAACCGTTTGCCCGCTGACCGGGTATCCGGGTGGCCCCTGCTCAGCACTGATTCCCATGGGGAAACCCGCGCCGGGCGCGACGCTTAGAACTGGCGGCCAATCCGGTTAGCAGTGTTTGGCCACAGTCCGGGGAGCTGGCACCGGCTCAGCCGGAACCCGTCGGCCCGGAGACCACCGCACCCGCCGTCGGTGCCGTCGCCTCAGCAAGACGTTCCGTGCAGGCATGGGCCACCTCCTCGATTCGACTGTGCCGCGACAACTCGGAGAGGACAACCCAGCAGGTCGTTTCCGCCGCAGCGCCGCCGCCCCAGCAAGACCCCCAGGCCTTCGAACCTCTTCACGACCAGGGAATGCGACGTGCCGAGGCCACGGATTGCGGTATCCGCCAGCGCCGGAAGGCTGAGCGCGGCCAATGCACGCGACTCGCGCCTGTGCGCCGAGACCCCGACGACCTTTCCTCTCCTGGCTCCGGCCTACCGACCCGCGCCCTAAACCCCGACACGTTTCAACGGCACGCGCTCGAGTTCCCTGCGCGCTTCAGACCATCATGGCTGGAGGATGACATGCGGATGGCCAGACTACGAGCGGCCGTCCTCGCCGCGGGCGCGCTCCTCGTTCTGACTCCAGCGGCGCCAACGTCGGCGGCTGAGCCCACGCGGAGCGACGACGAGGGCATCACTGTCGGCTACATGGTCTACGACCGAGTCACCAATACCGTCACCGACCAGCGGGAACCCGACACCCAGTTCCGGTCGGCGTCGGTGGTGAAACTGCTCATCGCTTTGGACTATCTATGGACTAGGGGACTCGACTCCCCAATTCCGCCTGCCGACCTCACCACCCTGCAGTCGATGCTCAGGCGCAGCGACGACGCCGCGGCCAGCAGGCTCTGGGTCGCCGACGGCTGGACAGCCATCGTCGCGCGCACGGCCATCCGCCTCGGCCTCCAGCACACCGAGCCGCCACCAGACCAATACCGCGGAAAATGGGGCTACACCGCCACCACTCCCGCCGACACCGTCGCCGTCTACCGCTACATCCTCGAACAAGCACCCTCCAAGATTCGCGATTTCATGCTGTCCAATCTGCGGCAGGTCGCCAAGTGCGCCGCGGACGGCTGGAACCAATACTTCGGCATCCCGACCGTGTTCCCCCGCCCGTGGGCGATCAAGCAAGGCTGGTCCAACTTCGGCACGCCCGCCCCCGGGCAAGAATGCACGTCGCCCCAGGGCACCGGCGCGGCGATACCAGCTCAGCAGGACGGCGTCGACATCACGCGCGTCGCGATGCACACCAGCGGCGTGATCGGCGACGGTGACACGACCGTCATCGCGGTGTTCACCCTCCAACCCAAGAACACGCCGTGGGGCAGTGCCATCGATCGCGTCAACCAGGTCACCCGGTCTCTGCGCCAACCCGACGCCGCCGTTCTCAAGAGAGGTGGACACCGTGACGCACGCCGTCGCGATGGGACGACGCAGACGCACCGGACCACTACCGCGAAGGAGTTCTCTCATGACACGAGCCATCGCCATCAAATCAACGGCCGGCGACCGCCGCCGGCGGCTGAGCGCCATCGGCGGAGTCGGACTGCTGACGACCGGATGAGCATCGGTGCATGTGCAGCCGCAGTCACCCCGGCCGCCGCTGACCCCAATCACGATTGCCACGGCGGCTTCGTCCGCGCACACAACGACACCAACTACAACGGAGACATCGTCTTCGGCACCGCAACCAACCAGAACCAATGGCGGCACACCCGACCGGACAACTCCTGGTGGAACGCCGACTGCTGCGGCGAGAAATCATATGCGACCGTCCACGAAGGAGAGGACAATACCGGAACAGGTTACGGCATACAATGCAATACCGGATGGAAAACAGCGACGGCGCTCATGGAAGATCGAACATCTGGATCTGAACCTCCTGCTCTCGCCGGACGCAGCGAGCGTCCGCATTGCCTATTTCCTCATTGAGCGCGACCCCCTCCAGTCCATTTTGACCTGGTGCGCGCCGTCACGTTGGTTGCGAGCTTCCATCAGCCTCGGCAGCCGTGCGCCCGTCCGGTTGCGTTGCGTGACCGACAGAAAGCGGGTACAGCAGCTGCGCAAATGGCTCGTCTAACGAGCAAGAACGCGTTGATGCCGACGAACTGCGGAGCATTATGTGGCGCGACATGCGCGTATTGGCACCATCACGGAAAAGGAGTTTCATGGTGATCAGTCGACAACAATCCCGAAGACTGACGGCTGTTCTTGCCGCCGCGTCAGTCTCGACGCTGGCAGCGCTCGCGCAACCGGCGAGCACGCCGGCCTCGGCCGAGCCGTGGGTGAAACCGCGGGCGGTCCCGCTGGTAGCGATCGGCGAGGGCAAGGTCAACTGCCCGCAGGGGTACATGTGCCTGTGGACTCAGCCCAACTACGCCGGCCAGGGTCTCGGCGTCTACGGATCTGAGGCAGACTTCGGCGCATTCCCGGAGGAATTCCGGTTCATGACGGACGCGGCGCGCTCGTTGTACAACAATGGCTTCGCCCAAGATACGAAACCAGACGTGGTGCTGACCCGCCTGCCGAACTTCCAGGGCGGGATCATGCTGCTGTGCAACGGCGAGTCAATGGCCGACCTGCCGCTGGACACGAGCGGAAAGTGGGTCAACAACCAAGAGTACGGGAAGAGCTGGGGAAACATCATCCGGTCCGACATCTGGGTGTCGGATACCGCTGGCTGCCGCTGATTAAGGAAGAGACATTCATGATGGTATTCAGGACACGGTCAGCCCTGCTCACAGCGAGTGCGGTGGCGGCCAGCGCGCTGGTGCTCGTCGGGACCTGGACAGGCACAACGGTGTCGGCCGCTCCCAGGTCGTCTCTGAGCCCCTACGACGTCCAGGAATCGACGGCGTACCTAACGGCCCGCTACCAGGTCAGCGCAGACGAGGCGCTCCGGCGGCTGGAACTGCAGAACCGCATCCCCGAACTGCAGCAGAGGATCAGCAAGCTCCAGCCGGACGCCTACGCTGGTATGTGGCTGGACCAGGACCACGGCGGCGTGCTCGTCATTGGCTCGACCGCGACCGCTCAGGCGACTCTGGTGACGGCAAGTGAGGAGGATGCCGCGCACATCCGGGTACAGCAGGCACGCTGGTCGTTGCGAGATCTCCAAGCCACCGCACAGGACATCACGGCGAAGCTGCAGGCCACGTCAGGATCCTCCTACCAGGTGGTCGCAGACCAGAAACTGGACGCGGTCGCCATCACCCCGCATAAGGCCAAAGGACAGGACCCCCGGGGGCAACAGGCCATCGACGCGCTCGCCGCCGCCAGCCACGGCAAAATCACAGTACTGGCACCGCGTCTCCCCGGCCCGGAGAACGCCGAGCCTGAGAATCCGAGCAGGACCCCAGCAGAACCGCAGCGCGGATACACACAGCCCTGCCCCGTCGCGAACTGCTGGCCCCCGATGATGGGCGGCTACCGGTTGGACATCAAGCGGTCCGACGGCAGCGAGGTGTGGGGCGGGTGCAGCGCGGGCTTCAACGTCAAGGGCGACAAGAACGGCCAGGCATACGTTCTCACCGCCGGTCACTGCCTGCTTCCTAAACACCACCCCGGTGACGATGACCGGACCTATCACAACGGCATCCCGGTGGGCACGAAGAAGGGCGCGATCATCGAGAAGTACCAGGGCGCGTTCGATTTCGATTTCTCCTTCGTCCCCTACCAAACCACTGGTGACAGCAACTGGGCCGACTACTGGATCAACAACCGGGCGAAGAAGAACGGCGTGTTCACCCGGTGCAAGCCGGGAACCAGGCCCTGTCAGCCGGACACCACCTACATTTCCGGCATGGCGGCCGCGCCGGACATCAAGAAAGGCGAGGTCGTCTGCGCCGCCGGCTCCGCCAACGAGGAGACGACCGAAGATCCGGGGGGCAACGACCGCTACGAGGCGGGCACCCATTGCGGCCAGATCACCCAGTTCAGAGGCATCGGCGACACCGTCATTATCGCCGACATCTGCAGCCGCGAGGGCGACAGCGGCGGGGCGTTGTACAGCCAGACTAATCGCAAAGCCTACGGGACGCTGCGAGGCACGATCGCCGGAGCACACGGCCCCTGCCAGGTCGGCCAGGAGAACAGCGACTACATCACGGTCGAATCCTCGATCTTCGAGGGAGAACGAAAAGGCGGCAACAACGTGGGACTCAGGGTGATAGACGACCGCGACAACAGATAGCCGACCTGGCACGCCGCTCTCCGCAGCGACACTCCCGCGTGATGGGCTCCGAGCGCCAGACACAGGACCGAAGCGTCGCCGCGATCGAGCGGATCACTGAAAACATATTCATTTCAGCCGAACCAGGAGGTTGTCATGTTGGATCAATTCTTGCGACCGGCAGTTGTTGCAATCGTTGCGACAAGCGCCGTCTACGTCGTCGCGCCCGCTGCTGCGAGCAGCGCAAGCTGTCACATGCCAAATAGCGAAACGAGTATGACAGACGCTTCGGCCGCCGGGCTGTCGTGCACGGAGCCTCACCCCGCCAGCAGATCAACAAGCCGTTACATCGCGAAGAGCGTAGGCAAGCTCCAACATATCGAAGCAAGCGGAGCAGGCGGCTGTGTCGCCAGCGACGGTGTGCGCGGATACATGGACAACTGCAACAGAAGAGGCACTGACTGGAGTTGGCGCGACTTGAATAACTGGTACGGCGAATTTCAAAATGTCGACTTTCCGAATGTGTGCCTTGGAGTCGACCCGAACTCGAATCCGGGGAATCCATCGGTCGGGGCATGGTGGTGCGGTACCGAGAACTCCGACAAGACCTCGGTGTGGTTGATCCAATACGGCTCCGGCTACCCAGCTGAAGCCTCGTTGTACAACCAGTTCGCAATGAACCAAGGGCGCGATTCCTGGCCTATGCAAAAACTCGGAAGTCGCCCCAATGAGGGCTTGCGGATGGATCGTTGGAACGAGAACGAGCAAAGCTTTTGGTGGTGGGGTGTTGACCCGCAAAGGTTGAAGCCTGCCAAACAGCCAGCGGCTGCGGATCGGTAGCGGCCTCAACGGGCCTGCGACGAGCCGATCGCTTGCGAAGGCCTTGTCAGGTTCTGTTGCCAGCGCGGGACAGCCCTGTAGAACCGCACAATCGCCCACGTCACCCAATTCCACGCCACGGCGGAGCCCAGAGCAGTCGGGCCGCCGCCAGTGTCTCCCCCGTCCAGCAGAGATCACCTGAATCGTCGGATGAGAGGGCCGGGCCAAGGGAGAGCTTTCCCTTGACCCGGCCCTCTCATCCGGCTCAAGGCCTCGATCTAGGCCTAAGAAGCTAGCTGAAGACAAGGTTGTCCTCCTCTGCAGGAAAAGTTGTAGGTCGGTGCCTAACGCACGGATCACAGCGGCTCCAGCGGACATTCGGGACCCGCCAGTCGAGCACTCTGCCAGCGGGTTCTCCGTTGGCCACCTTGAACGCAGTTTGGTGTTGCGTCGAAGACTGCTCAGGCCGGAGGTTCGCTCTCCGAACGGAGACGGCCTTGCGACATTCGGCTCGTTGGCCGACGACTCGAACGACTCAGCACCGAGCGCGCAACCCCTTCCTCGGTATTTCCGAACCTTCGGCAGACGCCACCGTGATCAGGCCGGGAGGTGCTTCTGGACGATTTCCTTTCGGCCATGACCTCTGCTGGCGGGACCCGCCGAGAAAACGTGCCGTTCCTGCAACCGCCTGCGAACGGCACCAGGCGGATCTGCGACTTCGTCGCCGCCAAAGGCGGGCCGATCCCGGGAGGGCAGAATGTACCGGCTCGCGAACCCGGCCCGGATGCATCGTCCGCGTGGGGTCACCGAGCATCGGGAACGCTTCGGCGTGCATCCGATGCGCGGCCGCGATCGCTGCGGCGGCGGCCGGTACCGGATGCTCGTAGCCGACGGCGGGAACGGTGCCGAAGGCCCGGACCACGGCCGCGGTGCCAGGCAACGACGTCTGCACGGTTACCGCGCTGGACAGCTCCGGCGCGGCGGCGGTCACGACGCCGCTCCGGCAGGCGACGGGACCAGGTTGGCAGAGAGATTCGTTTCTTCGCGGGTTGCGATCGATTGCTCCGCGCCGCCTTCTCGGTCGGCGGTAGCCGCCGTTGCGGACTGATTCATGCGGACCAACTCTTCCTTGACGTGGGGATAGGCGATGCTCCGCGCCGGATCGGGGACACGCCGGACAGAGGCGGCCGCCTGAATGCCCCGGCTGCAGTACCGGGCACGGTGTCGCGGCGCTCCGGCGCGGAGCACCTTTCGCGCAGCCCTGCAGAAAGGGACGCAGACGACAGCGCAGTACGGAGACCGACTGTGCTCGCCATCCCGTCTTTCCCTCCCCGAGGCCGGTTCATACCCCTAAACTGGCACTCTGCAGACACCGACGAGCGAGTTTAGAGGTATGAACTGAATGCTAGGCCGGTCCAGCAGAATCAGTCAAGGGGTCTAAACTCGCACGGGTGAGCACCGACCGCGAGTTCGACGACCTGCGCCTCGAGCCCGATCCGTTCATCCAGGGCAGGCTGGCGACCGAGAAGATCGAGAAGTTCAGCCAGTACATTGCGGAGCTGTCGCGCATCCGACGTCACGCGGTCGAACGTGCTCGCGCACAGACCGGTGCGCAGGACAAGGACATCGCGGACAAGATGACTCTGAGCAAGAGCCGGCTCTCTCAGCTGATGAAGACAGCGCCCACCGTCGAGCGGATCTTCTTCGGCCACGGCCCGGTGAAGGTCGGCGTGCCGTACCGCTATCAGACCACCGATCGCGAACGGCCTTTGATCGCCGCGGAGGATACCGAAGCACCCGACAGTCTGGTCGAGCTGCTCCGCGGCATGTCCTTCCTGACCAAGCGTTTTCAAATCGAACCGGACCGGGAAAATCTCCCCGACGGTGACGTCGTGGTTGTATGCGGTCCGAAATCCGCGCCGGTCGGCGCGGCGCTGCTGCGGGAGGATCCCGCTCTGGACATGGTCGAGCACGACGACCGGTGGTGGATCGTGGAGACGGCCACCGGCACCCGCCACGGCTCCCCCGCCGACGAGTCCCCGCCCGGGCACGGCGACATCGCCTACGTCGCACGGCACATCCGCGACGGACGCATCGCCGTGCACATCGCCGGCATCCACACCGTCGGATCGCTCGGCGCGGCACACTATCTCGCCGCGAACCTCCCCTCGCTGTTCGCAGGCATCGGCGACACGTCGTGCTCTCTGATCGTCGGGTGCACCGTGTCCGGACGCGAGATCGCCGGCAGCACCCTCGTCGCCGGGCCCTTCGTCTGGTGAGCACGATGCAAGCCTGCGTCAGCCAACTGCCCCCGGCCCGCGACAGCGACGACCGAGTCTTCACCACCTCCCACGCCGTGATCCAGCTTGACGGGGCATCAGCCTTCGTGCCGGTTCCGGTGCCGCCCGCCCGCTACGCCGACGAACTCGGCGGAAGCCTGCGCGACCGGCTCGAACGCGAGCCAGGATCCGAACTCCCGACAGTTCTCGCCGACGCGATCGCCGACGTCGCGCACCGATTGGAGTTGCGGCCCGGGCGGTCGCCGTCCAGCACAGTCACGATCCTGCGCGAACACGCGGATTGGATCGACATCCTGGTCCTCGGGGACAACCTCGTTGTCCTACCCCGCACTGTGCTCACCGACGACCGGCTGAGCACACTCGACCTCGCGCCCAGCCGGCGCTACCGTCAGCGGCTCGCCGAAGGCTCCGGATTCGACGACACCCATAGCACGATCCTGCGCGAACTCCAGACCCAGCAAGCCGTCCGCCGCAACCGGCCCGGCGGCTACTGGATCGCCGAGACCGACCCGGACGCCGCCCACCACGCCGTGGTGCACCGCTGCCCCGCCGACGATGTTCCGTGGGCCGTGCTCGCCACCGACGGCGCCTACAAACCCATACGGCATCTGGGTCTCGACGACTGGCCGCGGCTGGCGGCCATGGACGAGGACGCGATCCACCGGATCCTCGCCCGTTGCGAGGACTGGGAACGCCACAGCGATCCGGCAGCACAGGAACTCCCCCGCGCCAAACGCCACGACGACAAGAGCCTGGTCGTGCTGCGGCGATCCGGCGCACCGTCGAGCACAGCCTGAGTGCATGGCGCTGTCTAGCGGATCAGCGGAGGCCACATTGCGTCGAGCTCCGTCGCCGTCTGTTCGGGCACTTGGTGCCATCGCTTGGCCACAGCCAACGTCGAGCACGTGAAATCGCGGGAAACCTGGCACGGGTGCCGTTCAGCGTGCCGCCAGCCCGCTGCGCGCATAGTTAGCGGGAATGTTCTCCGCTGGGCGGGCACGTCGGATCCCGGTAGCCCGGCCCGGTGAGCATGCTGCGGAAATGGGTGTCGTCTCTGACGTCTCGCGCCGCGGGGAACTGGACGCGGAGCTGTTCGGCGAGGCCTTCAGTGTCGGTCTGGTTCTTCGGCACCACGGTCACCGACGCCGGTACGGCGTCGGGCTCCAGCAATTCCAGCAGGTCCGGCTGGTGCGCGAACATCTTCCGGAGCCTCGCATAGCTGTCCTGCTTGGTCTCGATGTAGGTCCGCAGGACCCGGGGATCACCGCGCAGTGCCCGGGCAACGGCCGCCATCTCGGCATCGGTGCCAAGCGCGACCGACACAGTGTTCGCGCAGACGTCACTGTCGCCGATCGGTATCGCACCGTCCGGCAACGCGTACCCGTCCACGCTGCCTCCGCCCAACAGCCACCAGGCCGAACCGCCCAGCACCGCGACGGCGGCAAGCACGACCGCCGCCGTCGCCAACCGGTACCGGCGAGCCCGGCACGGCGACGCGAACACCAGTGACTGGGCCGTCTTCCCGATTCCCTCGGGCTCCTGTCCCGCACCGGGGTCTCGGTTGCTCATCATGTTTCCTTGTTCTGCATGCGGCTGAACGCGTCGCCTCACCCCTGTCCGGGTGGCTGGTCGCGGTCCTCGCGCGCGATGGAAGCAAAGTCGCCGAACACTGGGTACGGCTCCCAGTTCGCATCGATCGGCACGTCCCGATAGTCCTCGGCATGCACGGTGTTTCCTTGACGCAGCTCGCGGCGCAGGACGCCATCGGGCTTCTCCCAGAAGATGTCCTCGATAAGAGATGCTTCGTTCATCAAGTGAAACTTCCCATCGTCCGGATACTCCCACCGCACCATGTGCCGCAGAAACAGGGTGTCCGGTTCCATGAGCCAGAACCCGTAGGACAAACGCGTGCTGCCATGGCCGTCGAAGAATTTGACCGTGATCCGGTAGTCCGCTTGCGGATTGATCTCCAGCACACAGTCCGGCTCGGACACGTCCCCGAGGACCGCGCTAAACCACTTTCCCATGTTTTCGTAGCGGCGCTTCGCAGTATTTTCCGTGAGCGGCTGCCACATGGCGCGATCATCACCGCCCCATGCGCGACAGTAGTGCACAGTCAACACTGAAACGACTCCCTCGTGCTGCACTCAGTTGTAGGGGTTGTTGTTGGTGTCGCGAATTTTCACCGGAGGTTTCCCCTTGGAGGCGGCGTCGAGCACGGCCTGCGGGATCGCGCCCTCCTGAACGGGGATCTCCAGGATAAGCGTTCCTTGAAGCCCCTTGCCCCGCAGGTTGTACTTGTCGAGGTACTGCCGGTTGTACGGGGTGTCGGAGATCGCCTCGCCCGGCCCGTACTTGTTGCGGAGTTCGTTGACGTAGGCGATGCCGGTCCTGTCAGTCACCCGGGAGAGCTGAGTGTACTTTCGCGACACAATCTCCTGGCCGGGCACGTAGGAGTCGAGTCTTTTGTAGGGGAATTTCGGGCCGACGTGGAGTTCGTTGACCGGGTAACGCCCCCAGTTGTCCTTGTTGAACTGGATGCCTGCCTGAAGGCGGTCCCTGATCCACTCCGGCATGCTGGAAGACCCGGACGAGGTGGGCGGGTCGAGAGTGGGCTCGCCGTTGATGCCGACGCGGTATCCGGGGAGGGACAGGCGCCCGCCGGTGGCGATCTGGCCGATGAATTCGCCCCAGTCGAAGGCCTTGTTGAACCCGTCGGCCACGCCGGTCAGGTACCGGTTGAAGGTCTCTTCCAGCAACCAGTCGAGTTGTTCGATCGTGGCGCAACGGGGATTGCTCTGGCATGCCTTGACAATCTGCAAGGCCATGGAGTCGCTGCCCGTGCCTGCTTTGCCCGCAGCACACACCAGCGTTCCTTCGATGCCGCCGCAGAGCTTCCCGATCCACGCGCCGACGAGCTTCTTCTGCTCGTCCGCCGTCAACGGCTCCCCGGGCTTCTTGTCGGGGATGCCGCTGGCTTTGCGCCACTCCTCCAGTTCCTGGCGCTCGAGCTCGGCCGCGGCCCGCCAGGCGTCGGATTCGGCGCGGGCGGCGGCTTCCGCGTCGCGGCCCGCGTCCACGGCCGAACGGCGTGCCCACGCGGCGTATCCGTAGGCTGCCGAGGCGTACGCGCGTGCCTGGCTCGCCGAACCCGCGGCCCGGTTGGCGGACACCCCGGCCGCCGCGGCGTCCTGGCGTGCCTTGGCCGCCGCGTCCCGTGCGGTCTTGGCCGAAGCCGCAGCTTGGTCAGCGGAGGTTTGCGCAGCGTTGGCCGAGGCGCGGGCCTCGGTCGCGTAGCGGTCGGCGTCATTGGCCGACGCGCGGGCTTCCGCGGCATAGCGGTTGGCGTCGTCAGCGGCCTTGCGCGCGGTCGCCGCGGCTTCGGCAGCCTTCGCGGCCTGTTGCGTCGCGGTGGCGGCGGTGGCCGAGATCTGTGCCAGCAGGGACCGCATGGCCGCGTCGTGCGTGCTCGCGTCGGCGTCGCGCTGGGCGGCCTGGAACCTGCCGACCTGCACGAACTCGCGACGCCAGGACGCGGGGCCGTCCAAGGCGACCTGGGCCGCGGCCTTGACCTCGGGGCCGCCGTTGGCCAGCAGCTGGGTCGCGGTGACTTCGTCGTCGGCGTCGCGGGCGGTGTACTGGCCGGTCTTCAGGAACTGCGCCCGGTCCGCCGCGCTGCCGTCCAGCGCCTTCTGGGCGGCGCGCTTGACCTGTGGACCGCCGCCTGCCAGCAGCTGGGTGACTGCGACCTCGTCGTCGACGTCCTTGCCCGGGTAGTCGCGGGTCTTGAAGAACGCGCGCACGGCCTCGGAGGGGCCGGACAGCAGCGCGGGGATCGCGTCCCGGAGCTTCGGCGGCCCGGTCTGGGCGAGCACGTCGAGGGTCGCGAGGTCGTCCTGATCGGCGGCGGCTTGACGCCATCCCCTGACGTAGTCGGCGACGTCCGCGTCGGTGCCGGTCAGTGCGCGGGACGCGGCCTGCCGGGTCCATGGGCCGCCCGCGGTGGCCAGCCGGGCGGCGACCTTGCGTCCGTTGCCCACCACGACCGCGGCGGGGGCGTCCGGCTTGGCGGCGTCGTCCCACAGCCGCTGGGTTTCGGCGTCCAGCACCGCGGCTTGGCCGGCGTCCCAGTCGGCGCGGTCGTTACGGTCTGCCTCGGCCTGGTTCGCCGCGTAGGCGGCCTGGCTGCGCTCGTCCTGCCACGCCTGCAGCCGCGCGGTTTCGAGTTTGCGGGCGAGCGTGTACACGGTGACGGCCTGCGTCGCCGCCGCGGTCGCCTCGCCCGCCGCGCGGCGGGCGTTGTCGGCGTGGCGGGCAGCCTGGTCGGCGGCGTCGTTGGCCTTGCCGGCCTGGTCGGCTGCTTCGTCCGCGGCGGCGGCAGCGGCGTTGGCGTGCTGAGCGGCCTGGTCGGCAGCCTGACGTGCCTGGCCGGCGGCGGTCGCGGCATCCGCGGCCAGCGCCGCAGCTTGGTTGGCTGCCGCCGTGGCCCGGCCTGCGGCCCGGCGAGCGGTCGCCGCGGCGTCCTTGGCCCGTTGCGCATGACCGCCCGCAGCCTCCGCGTACCCGCCGGCCTGGTCGGCTGCGGTCGCAGCGGCCTGGGCGTTGATTCCCGCGCTCGCAGCGGCCTTCGCCGCCTTGCCCGCTTCCGTCGAGGCGATCCCTGCCTTGTCCGCTGCCGCGGCTGCCTTGGTGGCGTTGCGGGCGGCGTCCCTGGCGCGTTCGGCAGCTGTCCGGGCCTCGGCGGCGCGGCCTGCGTCACCGGCTGCTGCCGACGCGGCAGTGTAGGCCCGCGACGACGCGTTCGCGGCGGCCGAAGCCGCCCACGCCGCCGACCTGGCCGCGTCCGCGGCTACGCGGGCGGCGCGATTGGCGGTAGCCGCGGCCCCGATCGCGACCCGTGCCGCCTCCGCAGCCCGCCCGGCGGCGTCAGCCGCCCGTCCTGCCGCAGCCGAAGCGTCTCCGGCGGAATCCTTCGCCGCCTTGGTTTCCGCAGCCGCTCGCTCAGCGGCTTCCTTGGCCAGCCGGGACGCCTCGACCGCGCGCGCCGAAGCCTCTTGCGCGGCTTTGGTTTCCGCGTCGGCTCGCTTGCCCGCCTGCGCGGCCTGTTCGGCCAGCGCGGACACGGTCTGGGTTTCCTGGTCCCGGGCGCGGGCGACCTGCTGTCCGGTGCGCAGGAAATCCCGCCGATCCTCGGCCGTGCCGTCCAGCGCGCGCTGAGCGCCTTCCTTCACCCACGGCCCGCCGTTCGCGAGCAGTTGGGTGACCTGGACTTCCTCGTCCATTTCCTGACGCGGGTACAGGCCGGTGAGCAGGAATCCCCGCCGGTCCTCGGCGGTGCCGTCGAGTGCTTTTTGCGCGGCCTTGGCGACCTGCGGCCCGCCGGACGCCAGCAGCTGCGTGACCCGGACTTCCTCGTCGAGTTCCCGAGTCGGCCCCAGTCCTGATTCCAGGAACCGCCGCCGGTCCTCCGGCGTCCCGTCGAGTGCTTTCTGCGCGGCCTTGGCTATCTGCGGACCGCCGGACGCGAGGAATTGCGTGACGCGGACCTCGTCGTCGATCTCACGCGTTTGTTTCTGACCGGTAACGAGAAATTCCCGAACCTGATCGTCGGTGCCCGTCAACGCGGCCAGCGCCGCCCGGGCCAGAACCGCCCCGCCGGAGCGAGCGATCTCCAGGACTTGCTCGCGCTCGCTCGATTGCGGTGCCTGGCCGGACGATTCGGGTGCGGCGAGCGCCGCCGAACCGTCGACCATTCCCGACAACAGCCCGACCACTGTCGCGGCCGCAACGAGCGATGTGCGGGCGCGCGTTGCCAACCGTCGTGTTCTCACAGGAATCCGTTTCCCCTCAACAAGACACGGGACCGGAAAGTCCCGCGCAAGCCAACCGGCCGCGGGCGGATCAGCGCCGCGCGGCGGGCTCCGGACGCAACCGCGTTCGCCGGGCCGCGCAAAACGTAATCGGTTCCCCAAGGAATCACCAAGTCGAGGCAACTCAAAGGTGACCTCCGTCGCCAGAACATGAAGATTTCTTGACTTTCGAGGCGAACAGACTGGATATTTCGGCCGGACTTCGTCACGGATCCGCGGCCGATCGCCGCGAGACAAGCGGCCTGCCCGCCAATCCGTCGCGACTCCACCTCACCGACCCACTGATCTCGAGAGGACGCGCATGCGCGTTGTCGCCCGGCTCCTGGCCATCGGCCTGCTGGCAGGCACCACTGCCACCACCGGAGCCCCTCACGCCCTCGCGGCCGACTCGGCCCAGCTACCGCTGGCAGAGGACTACGCCTACCCCGGCGCCGACCAGATCTTCGCCGACCGCGGACTGCGCCTCTACCGAGGCGACGGCCGCATCACCCTCGTCGACTGCCCCACCAAGGGATCCGCCGACGACAAGGTCATCCGCGCGAAGAGCACCAGCCAAGGCGAGTACTGCTTCAAAGTCTCCGCCCCGAACGGCTACCTGAGCCTGGAACTGCCCGAGACCTTCAAGATCCGCGGCGACGGCGACCACACCGTCGAAGCCAAGGTCTCCACCAAGGGCAAGGAAGAGACCGTCGCGGTCAACAAAACCCGCGACACCCCCGTGGGGGAGGGAATCAGCTACGAAAACGGCCCCGCCGTCCTCCTCGAACTGAAGGCCACCGGCGCCGCACCCGCCCCCACCGGCCAGAACACGAGCACCGCACCGATCGCGAAGATCGCCGTCGGCGCACCCGGCTATCCGGGAAGCCGCGCCTGCACCGGCACCCTCGTCGCCGCCCAATGGATCGCCACCGCCGCGTCCTGCTTCGCCGACGACCCGGCCACAAGCTCGACTGTCGCGGCCGGAGCCCCCAAACAGAAGACCACCGCCACCCTCGGCCGCGCCAGCCTCGCCGAGACCGACAAAGGACAGGTCCTCGACGTCACCTCCCTGATTCCGCGCAACGACCGGGATCTCGTGCTGGCCAAGCTCTCGGCCCCGGCCGCCGGCATCACCCCGGTGTCGCTCGCGACGTCTCCCGCCGCCTCGGGCGAATCGCTGAACGTGGCCGGGTACGGCCGGACCGCGACCGAGTGGACCCCCGACCTCGTTCACGGGACCGCCGCCACGGCAACAACCGCAACGGACACCGTCCTCGCCGTCACCCCCACCGGCGACATCGCCACCCCGTGCAAGGGCGACGCCGGCGGCCCCGTCTACCGCGACCTCGGCAACAACCGGTTCGAGCTCGTCGCGATCACCAGCACCGGCAGCCAGCAGGGCTGTCACGGCGCCTCCCCGGCGACGACCCGGAACGCCGCCGCGGCCAGAATCGACAATGTCGGCGACTGGATCCGGCAGAACGTGCCCGACCTCGCCATCGTCTGCAAGCCCGCCGCACCGATCTTCACCACCCGCGGCGACGGCACCCTGTGGCTCTACCAGCACACCGACCCCCGCAACGGCGCGTTCTCCTGGATCAACGGCAACGGCCAGCAGATCGGCAGCGGATGGCAGTCCGCCCGCTCGACCGCGGGCCCCGACGGCCTCGTCTACCAGGCCAACAGCAACGGCCAACTGCGCAAGTTCCGCTGGAACGGCACCGGCTGGGACCTCAACACCAGCCCCACCCCCTATTACGAGGTCATCGACAACGGCTGGGCCCGCTACGCCACCGCCGAATACAACAACCGCATCACCGTCGACACCCGCGGACACATCTACACCGTCGAACCCGACGGCAACCTGCACTGGCGCAACTACGACCCCGCCGCCAAGAAATGGGACCACCGCGTCCTCGGAAACGGCTGGGGCCAGTACGACCTCATCGCCGCCGCCGGCGACGGCGTCCTCTACGCCCGCACCCCCAAGGGCGAACTGTTCCGCTACGCCTACGACTCCTCGACCGGAGAATGGACCCAGAAGGCCAAACCCTCCGGCACCGGCTGGAACGGCTTCAAAACCGTCACCTCCCCCGGAGCCGACGTCCTCTACGGCTCCTACCCCGCCGAAGGCGGCGGCCTCCTCTGGTACCGCTACCTCCCCGCCAGCGACACCTGGTCCGACACCGGACGCGCCAACGGCAAACTCATCGGCACCGGCTGGTACGGCCTCTACGGCATGACCGCCACCCCCGACTCCTGCCGCCTCGCACGCTGACCAAACACATCGGGTCGGGTGCTCCAAAGCGGCACCCGACCCGATGCGAGCAGCCCCAGCAAGCCAGTACCCCGCCATGCCCAAGCCAAGTTCACGGCCGACACGGAGCCAGCCCCGAAGCAGCCCATCTCGTCGGAGTCGACGAAACCGACCAGACTGACACTCGACTGGTATAGACCTGGTAGACTGAACGCTGGAATGTCTTCCCCGCGCGAGCGGGGATGGGCCGGCTGGATGGACGTCGCGCGTGACCTCGGGCGCGTTCTCCTCACGCGAGCAGGAATACGATCAACTGGCCCGTATTGCGGAGCACGTCCTCGCCGTGCTCCTCGCCGGCACTCAGGTTGACATCTTCGACCTCTTCAACCCACAGACCGTCCTGGTCACCCCGGACTCTAGACAACACGTCCGCACTGCGCGACGATGCGAATTTTCCTGGAGCAAATCCGGAGCAAGACCACGGTTCCAACGACGCCGAACCGCGCTGAACCGCGTTCAGGTGCGGTCAACTGCGGCGGCGGTCCTGCGGGTTCTCGATAACCGCAGGTCAGGGACGTGCCCCGACCATTCTGGCAGTGAGGGGGTCAGCCGCACTGTTCCCGCAGGTCAGGAACATCCGTTCAACGCGATCCCTGCGGCACAGAGCAGCGCCCACAACAAGCGCGACCCACTGAACAACTTGCCGGACACGCTGGCCCCCAACTGCTTCTGATGCTTTTTCAAAGAGTGCAGTTCAGTATCTTATTCCTCGCCTATCTTCACCATTCCCATCAACACAAGGAAAGACGCCCCAAGGGCAATTACACTAAAGTCTCGCACATCTATTCTGATCATCGCACCCAAAGACACAAGTCGACACCCGATCGCGGTTCACCGCACGCCGGTTGACGTCCGACCGCAGAATCTCCGGACGACGCACGATCCGCGGCTTTAGCACGCCGCTGGCAATGACTCTTCCAGCGCTGCGGCGTTTCGTCCCGCGGCCCGCATTGATCGACTCAACCGCAACGAACTCGACGGCCGCCCGACCTGAATCGCGCAGAGATTAAGTCGAAGACACCGCACGCGGCAGCAGCTCTGCCCGCTCACACCTGACACGGTCCCAGAACTCGATCGTCAACCTGACACTGCCTCAGGCCCTGGATGCACGCGTCAAGCGACGAATCGACATATCGGGCGAGATCAACCGCGCCAAGATCGACAGCGGCCAACGCAGCGCCGACCCACGGCTTCGAACTGCCACCCCGGCAACCGCGGCGGACCACCGACGACCCGACAGCCGACCGCTTGGACGACTGTCAAAATCGACACCAAATCGCCCCTGCCGACTGGCAGCAAAAAGCCCAGGTCTAAGACCTGGGCTTTGCTCCCCCCCGCTCGGACTCGAACCAAGAACCCTCCGGTTAATTGTAGCTAGCAACTTCGAACCGATCCCATTCGATCCAGCTGGGATATTCGCTATCGTTTATGATCTGATTCGACCTCAATCGACGTCATTTGACGTCATTTGACGTCCAATTTCGCCCTTAAATCGACCCTAGTTCGACGGGCGCAGGGCGTCGCGCAGTGTCAAGCCGACGACGGCAGACTGGTCACCGTGATCGGCCACATGCGCGACGTCGCCGAGAACTTCGTCAACGTCTTGCTGGTCACCCGCACCCCAGGTGGCAGTCAGGCGCGCTGGCTCGACCCGGCCGAGCGCGACCAACTCGTCACCGACGAATTGTCGGCCGGGCTGCTGAGCTGAATCGCGAGAGTTGCCGGCCGGATCGCCCGGTGTCGCAGTGGAATGCCATCGGCCCCTCCACACGTCGCCCGGTCACTCTTTCTTGAGCGGGTACAGCGGACCGTTCGACCAGTTGATCTATTCGCCTAACTCTTCCGCAGCAAGAGTGGCGATGTGGCGAGCCGCGTAAAAGTGGATACGCGCGCAGGAGATCGCGCCAGTCAACCCGATGGAGTGCTTCCCACCCGGCTTGGCACGCAAGACACTGCTGGCTGTCGCGGCACCGGTTCCCTTTACCGGGCCCGGCCACACTTCACTGCGCCAGCCGCTGACTAGGCCGTGCGTCAGGCAGTGACGCACCTCCATCCAGCCGTCTGCTCGGGACACGGTCTCGTCCCAGCCAATCGTCTCGGTTGCGGGGCGACCGCTGACGCCCGGGATGTTCCACACTCGAACGGAGAAGTCCTGTCCCAGCTTTGGCTTCAACGCCGGGATCTCGGCGACGACTTTCGAAGAGAACAACCGCACAGTTGGGTTGTTCATCGTGACTTTCCTGGCCACCTGCGCAAAACCGTGCCCTGCAACAGGGGAACAACCGCCAGGAACTCCTCAACGAAGCCTTCAAACGCGGCGACCACCGATAGCGTCACGGCTGGAGCAAGCGCGGCAGAGTTGCCCGAACCGCCCGCGTCGCGCGGGATGCAAGGCGATGAGGCGCTGCGAAACCTCCAGCGATCTGAAGTACTTGTCCGTCGCTGCTTGCAGATCAGGTGACAGCAACAATGCCTGCCTCTCGAATGTCGGCTCATGCCAAGGCCGAGTCACGCTACCCGAGGCGTCCCAACCACAAGACATCGGCCGCGGGTCAAGGAACTTCAGTACATTTTTCGCTTGAAGTGAGCCGAACCACGTCGAAGACCACCGACGCGATTCGTCGAAGTTCGGCCACTCCGGCCGGGTCGACGCCGTAGATACGATCGACCCGTGCACCGAGGACTCGACCAGCGCGACGGCCTTGAGCACACGGTCACCGGAGCGACTGAACAGCCGTTGTCATGCTTAACTCGCGCTGGGCACCCGCCGAACGACCCCGGAGCTGAACCACCTCCTCAGCGAAGTCCCGAACGGTCTGGAGCTGGCTTGGTGCTCGTCGGTCATGCACGACGACGGGTCTAGGTCGATCGAGTCCGCCCTATTTTCCGCAGCTCAGCTACCGCATCAGCGGCCACCGACAGCGGTAGGCGCTCCTGCTCGACCCGCCGATGACCGCGCAGGTCGGGACGCAACAGCAGGTCGTAGACCTCGCGTTCCCCCGGCGTGAGCAGCGGCAAGGCTTTGGGGGTGGCCGGTTTCAACGGCACGCCCCTCTGGTCTGTGTCGGTGCCGAATCGCTCGTAAGTCTCGTAAGTCGCCCGGTCCATCAGGATGCTGCCAACCTCGACGCCATCCTCGCGCCAGCCGTTCAGGATCTCGTAACCGTGCGTGTCGATGTCACCCCAGTAGCAGAGGCGGGGCGCGCCGGTCAGCCAAGGGAACGCCGCCGCAGTCTTGCCTCCGAAGCCGTCGCCCTCCACTGCGATACCACCCTCGACCGGCGGGAAATGGAGGGCGGTGTCCTTGTTTTCGGAGATCACGACGACCTCCGGGCGGTAGGACGGTGCGAAAGCGTCGCCGACTGTCGCGCTGTCGTAGTGACGCCTACCCAACTTGCGGTGTCCGGGGTCCAGGTAGGTGAAGTGGATCCGAGCCGGATGCGGAGGCAGAAGGCCAAGTCCCTCCTTGCAGCTGAGCGCGGCAATCAAGGACTGATGACTGTTCAACCACTTGGCATGCACCCCGGGCACAGGCACTTGCCGCGGGGTAAGCCCTGCGGCGTCGTTCGCCTGGAACCAGCGAGCGACGGTCTGGAGCAGGTCGAAATCGACTTCACTGTATTCGTGCACGGCCCGGATCACAGTGGCAAGGTTCTCCGACGCCGGGAACGCGTCGACCAAACGCGCAAGCCGTTCTCGAGCCCGGCTCAGCTTGACGTCCCATCCGTCCCCGGCAACCGAGGCCGCCGCCTCAATCGAATCGATTTCGACGTGGGTAGGGATGTCCTGCGTTGTGCTGTACACGCGTTTCGGAGCCGTGAGCAACCGAGCCGGGCGACCGCTCACCCATTCGCGCCACTCCCGCCTCAGCGGTTCATACGTGGTTTGCCACTCGTTCTCCAGGGCGGTCTTCGTAGTCGTACCCAGGGAAAAACGGTGCGGCCAAGACACGGTCGTCCCCATGAGGTCGGTGGCCCACGTGTTGCCGAGCCTCCTGCGGATGTCACCGGCGACGGCGGCGGGTGCCTTCACGCGGACTCCTCCGCTGCCAGCGACCGCACGGCACGGCGGGTCGTCGGCGGCAGTGCCTTCACCGACGAATAGCCGCTGGCGCTCTTTGCCATGTAGAGCACGTGGTCGGCGTGCGGTTCGAGTGCGGTGAACTGGCCGTACGGCGCTCCGATGATCAACTGGAAACCGAGCCCCTTCCACGCGTCGACGGCCCGCCCGGCGAACTCGCTGTCGGCCTTGACGAACCCTTCGTCCAGGAACACTGGCGCGAATCGCGGGCGGGCCTGGGCTTCGTCGCCCAGCTGGAACCGGAGCGCGGCTCCGACGATGAAGGCGACCAGCTCCTGGGTCTCCCCGCCGGACTTACCCCCGAGAGCCGCGTAGGTCGACCGTTCGCGACCTTCGTCGTCGTAGGACACCGCGGTGATCTCGATGTGCTTGCGCACGTCGAGAAAATAGTCGCGGTGGGACTTGCCCGGGGCGTCGGTGCGGATGTGCCGCATGAAGCGGCGAAGCCGGGTGAACCAGTTCTGGACCTGTTCGTCGCTGAAAGTGTCAGTGTCCGCCCGGGAAAGAACGCTGAGTTCTCTCTTGAACTTGACCACATCGTCACGGCGCAGCTCCCGGAGATCGATCTTGAGTCGGTACCGGTGGGCCCCGAACGGGAGCCGGGCCAGGATCGCATTGACTGGTTCGAGCCGGTTACGGATGTCCTCGACCGCTAGGCTGAAGGCACCGGCTAGCGGCACAAGGTCCTGGCCGGACCATTCGGTGAGCCGCTTCGTCCACTCCCGGCGGCGTTCGTGCAATCCGGTCGCGGTGATCGTGTCGAGTATGCGCCGGTACGAGGCATGGTCCTCCACGGAGTCCGAGAGGCTGGGGTCGGGCCAGCGTTCGAGGTAGTTCCGGAATGTCTCCTCGAGCGAGCGAGCCGCGTTGTTCGCCTTTTCGCGAGCCCCCTTGCCGCGTTCGGCGAGCTTGCCTTTCAGCCGGCCGGCACCGACTTGGAACCCGGCGCGGTCACCGACCGTCGCAACCAGCGCGAACTCGGCAGTCAGCAGCTCGGCCTGTTCTTCCGTCAGGGTGACGGCCTGGTCGCGCTCGATGCGCTGGATTTCGCCGACGACGTGGTCCTTGCGCTTGATGACTTTGCCGCGCTCGGCTTCCAGTCTTTCGAGTTCAGCTCCGAGAGCACCGATTTCCCGGCCGGCACTTGTCAACGCGACCTTGAGGCGCTCGAGTTCCTCGTTGAGCGCCCGTAGCGCGTCGTCCGACTCGAGAAGACGCTTCTTCTGCTCCTGAAGCCGTTCGATGTCCGCTCGGATGCTGTCCGGATCGATGCTGCGCCACGCGGTCGCCAGTACGAGCTCGTGTGCGGCCTTGGCCGTGTGCAGGCCGTTGAACTCGATGTCTACGGCTTGCCGCCGCCGGTCCAGGCCGTTGAGGATATCCTCGAGTTCGCCGAGCCGTTGCTTGATCTCGGCGACCCGCTCTTCCTTCGAAAAGCCGATCACATACGGGGCATTGAGCTCACCGTGAGCACCGGAACGTCCCTGCCGGGTCTGGCCGTTGACCGTGACCCGGCGTCCCCCGCCGCCGAGTTCCTCCGCGGTCTCGACGCACAGCGCATCCGTGTTCGAAGCGGTGATGCGGTCCTGCACCCACGTAGTGAAAGGCGTGTTCTTGAAGGCAAGCTTGCCCGACACGAACCGCGGGTCCATGTCCTCCGGTTCGAACTGTGCAAGGTCGATCCCCTCGAAGTTGACCCGCCGCGGCAGTCTAATGCCGTCGATCAGGCGGGAAACCCGGTCGAGGTGCCGGACGTCGACGAGCAGAATCCGGGCGACGCCGAACAGCGTCGTTTCGACGGCCTTCCGCCACTGCTTGTGCTCGGGTCGGACGTCGACGAGCTCCCCGGCGAACGGGAGGTTCTTCGGTTCGATACCGGTCGCTTCGGCGATCAGCATTCGGGCTTGGTGCAGGCCCGGGTCCATGCGGCCGTCGCGATCCCGCAGTGACCTGAGTTCTTCGCCGAGTTCCCTTCTCTCGTTGCTGGGCTCGTACAGGTCGGTGTAGAGCGCCGTTCGGCGTTCATCGACCGCCTTGAGCGCAGACCCGAACCCGGCGAGGAAGTCATTCGCTCGCTCCTGCGCCGCACCGAATTCCGCCTCCGTGTCGATCCGCGCGCCGAGGCTGGCGGTCGACCGGTCGAAGTTGCCGCGCTGTGCTTCGGCAGCCAGGAAATCCTGCTCCAGCACAGCGACGTCCGCGTCGATCCGCTCGAGCGTCGCTTGGGATTCGTTGTCACCGAGGTCCGCTTCGACGGCTAGCTTCTCCTTCTGAAGACGCGCTTCCCGTCTCTCCGCATCGGACTTCTTTTCCGATGTTCGCTTGCGTTGGTCGCGAAGATCGTCTTCGGCCCCTTCGAGCAAGGTGTCCTCGGTAGTCAGCTTCCACAACTCGAACGGGCTGTCCCCGGTGCGGTGAATCCCGAAGGTGTCGATGAGCCGGGCATCCGCCAGCGCTTTTTCCCGTTCCTCGCAGAGTTCTGGCACCCGCGCGAGCGCCTCCGCCTTCTTCGCCTCAGTCGCCATGGCTTCGTAGGCGTCTTCGAGGTCCTTGAAGTGACCGATCGCCGCGTCGGCTGCCTGGTAGGTTCCCGGTGTCTCGATGACCATCGACTTGTACAGGTCGTCGACGGTGCGAACCTGCTGCCCACCTTGTATCCGGGCAAGCAGCCGGACGGCCTTGGCACCGTCACCCTGAGCCCCGATGCCGAGCCGCGTGAAGAACGCTTGGGAGAAGGCGCCATAGGATTCGTGCATCTTCAAGTTCGGGAACCGGGCGGTCACGGCACGTTTGTCGAACTTGCCCTCGGCGAACTGCTCGAGTTCCCGCAGGTCGATGGTGCCGTCGATCGTGCACATCTTGCGGGTCAGATCGCTGTCTCGGACCGCGGACCGCGGAACGTAGAACAGTCGCGCGAGAGTGTAGCGGTGTTCGCTGTCGTCGATGAAGGTCACCGCGAGAGCGCCCCAGGTCGCCGAGTCACGGCCGCGCAGAACCTGGTCGGAAAGCTCGCCGGTGCCGGTGTCCCGGCCGGTGTCCAGTTTGCCTCGCAGGTACGAAACCAGGCTGCGTTGGTCGGCGCTGCGCGCCCGGCCGACGGTGGCGTCGTTCGACGCCCCGTTGAACGGCGTGTTCGCGTCCATGACAAGCGCGATGTAGCCGTCGAGCAGCGTCGACTTACCAGTGCCGGACGCACCGGAGAGCAGCGTCGTGGTGCTCGCGAACTCGACGGTGCAGTGGCCGTGGAACCCGCCCCAGTTAACCAGCTGCAGCGTCTCGACTTTCCACTGCGGCGTTCCCTCGCCGGTTCCGGGCAGGTACCGGATCGAGGGCTGGGTCGCACCCGCTGTCACGACGTCGCCTGACTCTCCGTCGAGGCGGCATCGGCACGGTTCTCGTCGATGAGCCATTCCCACAGCTCGTGCAACCGGGGCAGCGGCAGCAGCACCGCGATGACCGGGGAGACCCGCAGCCGGGTGGGGTCGTTGGTCCGGGCGAGGACCTTCGCCTTCAGGAGGCTGTCAACCGCGTTGACGGCCTTCGCCTCATCACCGGACCGGTTGGTCGCGGAGGCGGGCCGGAACGAGGCGACGTGGGCGACGAGTTCGTCCCGCTCGATGGTGACGTCGTCGTGCCCAGCAGCCTGCTCACTTTGGAACCGATGCCGGAGGAAGACCAGCATGATCGTCTCTTCCCGCGTGTACGCCGTGTCGTGCAGGAGCGTCGGGAACTCCTTCGCGCCGCCCTCCGCGACCGCCTGCCGCTTGAACGCGACCTCGAAGTGCCGGTCCAGGTGGAGGTCCAGGAACAGGTCGTTCAGGCGGGCTTTGATCGGCGCGGGATCCTCGCGGATGACCCGCCACTCCGCGGGGTGCTGCACGGCAGAAATGAACCGATTCTTGAGCAGGATCACCAAGGCTCGGCGCTGAGCGAGCGAGAGCCCACCCGTATCCCCCTCGAAAAGCGCGAACGTCGACTCGCCTTCTTCTGGCTCGACGGCGTCACCGGGTTCGTCGATGAAACCGGTGTCGTCGATGAAACCGGTGTCGTCGTCGAACTCGGCGCCGGAAGAGTCGGCCGTTTCGTCACTCATCGCCGGCTCCTTCGAGCGACCAGCCATCGAGTGTCGCCACCTCGTCCAGGGTGAGCGTGATGGCAGGCACCAGAAAGTTCCGTCGGTTCCCGTCCGGGCGGATGGCTTCGAAGACCTCCGGACCGGCGTCGTCCCGAAGAGCACCAATCCCGTTCACGACGTGCAGTAGCCCGAGCACCTCGACCGGCCGGCGCAGGCGCGCCGGCAGCTCGTTGAACATCCGGCCGACGGTGTCCATATCGCCGGTCGCGAATGAGTCGACAAGGGCGAGCCGCAGTTCTTCCAAGGACGGACCGCCTCGCATGCGCAGCTCCTCGACGGTCGGCGGTTCCGGGGCGTCCTCCTCGACGTCTTCCAACGGCGGGGGTGGCGCTGCCGAGGCCGGATCCCACAAGCGCTCACGAAAGTGACCGACCTTCGCGGTCGGCGGCAGGAGCCCGACCGGGACCGTCGCCCGGGGCCCGGCTGTCTCCATCCACGTCGCCAGTTCGCGGTCGATGCCGCGCAGTACCCGCCCCAGCTCGCGCTCCTGAAGGACGTCGTGGTTCACGATGTGCTCCTTCAGCGTCGCGGTGAGCCGCCGGCGCTGCGCGAGCACGTCCTTGGTTCCCTGCCGGATCACCGCCTCCGCACCACGGATCTCGTTCAGGTCCTGGGTCTCGAGAACGGCCGCTGCGGGGTGCGCGAGGATCACTTGGACGTTCTCCCGCAGCTCGAGCAGGAGCGCGTCGTCGCGCAGCAGCACAAAAGCTCCATCGAACGCCCGACCCTCCGGAGTCGCCTTCACCAGCTCGTCTTGGTCGCGCAGGTATTCGTCGAGCACCTCGGCGACGGCGCGGTCCTCGTCGCGAAAGTCCCTGAGGATCTTGCGGTGCATGTCGAGCACCGACTCCTCGACGCGCTTGAAGTCCGACGGCAGCTGCCCTATCAGGTCGATGAGGTTCGTGTAGCCGTCCAGCATCCGGTCGTCGGACGCGGCGGCCACGTCACCGCCCGCTTCCAGTCGATCACGCTCGGCTTCCAGCTCGTGGATCTGCACGTTCAACCGCTCGATGCGTGCATCGGCGTCCGGCGCGGCCTCGAGCGCCCATCTTCGGACCGTGTCAAGAATTGTCGTCAACCGCGACTCTGATACGAGCACGCGATCCCGGGACATGCCTTGTACGAGGTCGATCGCCTCCAAGGCGAACGAAGTCAGCGAATATTCCAGGCTTCCATCCTGGGCGTTGTCTCGAAATAACCACTGGTCGTTCACCCACGAGTTGCACAACGATCGTCCAGTCGCGTTCGGTGGCACGTCGACGCCGTTGCCCTGCAATTCGTCGAGCAGAGTGTCGACCTGCACGTGCAGCCGATCGGCTTGCACCGAACGACGATCGCGGGAGAAGGAGCACCGGAAGACCGCGACTCGGAACGCCGCCCACTTGCCGTCCAGCAGCCGGAGTGTGGGCCGTTCAAGGGCATCTCGCACCCGGGCGTGTTCGCCGACGACCCCGCTCACATAACCTCCCCGTGCCGCAGGCCCGAACCTCCCCGAGACGGTAACCCCGGCCACCGACAGTTTCGGCGCTTCCGCTTTCTTCGGTGGTCGCCAGTTTCAGGACGAGCGTTTCCCGTGGCAGCCAATCGTTACGATCTCGTGGTAAGGGAAGTGAATGTGCAGCACGTCGGCAGCCGCGGATCAGCCATCCGGCCGATCCGAACCTGCATTCCGACCGATGCGGGTGAGGTCATCGATCAGCAGTCATCGGTGCCGTGACTTTCGATCCGGTCACCGATGCGGCAGCGAAATGCCTGGTCAGGGTGGCCGCGCGGCCGCAGACAAAAATCCTCTCCGCGATGCTCTCCGGACTGCTGCGCTCATTAATCAACGGGGTAGTCGCTGCGACCGCGCCGATTCCCTCTGTCTCGACATCTTCCCACTCGAGCAGGGGCTCCGCGCGGGAGCTGAGGGCGACGGGATGCACGCTCACCCGCAGATCGAGACGCTCGCTCGTCGACCAGCGAGCGTGACTCCTGGATCGCATGGCCAGCCTTAAGCTCCAGCTCGTCGCCTACGCCGCACGACGGCTCCGAGCAGAACAAGGAGCACGACGCCGATTGCACCGCCGACGGCGTACCCGGTGTCACCTTCGCGGTCTCGGCGACCGTCGTCAAGGCGATCTCCGCAGCGGACGCGACCGGCCAGAGGCAGATCCCGGTCGAAACTGCCATCCTCGGCGGTTGTGCAGCCACCGAGACGCGCCCACACCACTAGATCCGGCCAGCGCGCCGCTAAACCGCGGTCGAGTTCCGTTGGCCGCCGCAGTTCGGAAGTTGATGTCATAGCTTGGTTACAGGCAATGTCGAGACCGTGAAAACTCGTGAGATCCGGGTACGGCCGCCGTTCAATGTGCCGTCGACTAGCTGCCCGTGTGGCCAGTCGGAGTGCTCGCCGGTGGGCGGGCACGTCGGGTCTCGGTAGCCCGGCCCAGTGATCCTGCTGCTGAAATAGGTGCTGTCGTTGACATTTCGCGCTGTGGGGAACTGGACACGGAACTGCTCGGCGATGCCCGCGGTTTCGGTCTGGTCCTTCGGCACCACGGTCACCGAGGCTGGCATAGCGTCCGCCGACGTCAACTCCAGCAGATCCAGCTGGTTCGCGAACATCTTCCGGAACCTCGCGTAGCCCGCCTGCTTGGTCTCGGTGTAAGACCGCAGGACTCGGGATCGCCGCGCAACGCCCGGGCGACGACCGCCGTCTCGGTGTCGGTGCCGACCATGACGGTCACGGTGTTGGCGCAGACGTCGCGGTCGCCGATCGGTATCGCACCTTCCGGCAGCGAATACCCGTCGACGTAGCGTCCGTCGAACAGCCGCCAGCCCGAACCGCCCAGCACCGCGACGGCGTCCAGCACGACCGTTGCCATCGCCAGCCGATACCAGCGAGCAGGGCGCGGCTGTCCTGCGCTGAGGCCCGGTTCGCTCATCACGTGTCCTTGTTCTGGCGTTCGGCTGAACGCGCCGGCTCACGCCTGGCTGGGCGGCTGGTTGCGGTCCTCACGGGCGATTGGACGCGAAGTCGTCGAACGCAGGATACGGTTCCCAGTTCGCGTCGATCAGCACATCCCGGTAGTCCTCGGAGCTCACGGAGTTCCCTTGTCGCAGCTCACGGCGCACGACGCCGTCGGGCTTCTCCCAGAAGATGTCCTCGATGAAGACGGCTTCGTTCATCGCGTGGAACTTCCCGTCGTCCGGGTACTCCCACCGCACCACGTGCCGCAGAAACAGGGTGTCCGGTTCCATGAGCCAGAACCCGTAGGACAAACGCGTGCTACCGTGGCCGTCGAAGAATTTGACGGTGATCCGGTAGCTCGTTTGCGGATTGATCTCCAGCACACAGTCCGGATCGGACACCTCCCCGATGACTGCGCTGAACCGCCTTCCGTTGTTTTCGTATCGACGCTTCGCGGTCCGTTCCGTGAACGGCTGCCACATAGCCCGGTCTTCACCGCCCCACGCCCGGCAATGGTGCACAGTCAACACTGAAAACCCCCTGATGCTGAACGCGCCATCGGCCCCAGAATCAGCCACCCAGCGGTCCTGGAAATCCTGTCCCGCTGCGGTGCCTGGACGAGCAAACCGTCACCGCCCCGGGCACGACGGCCGCGACAACCTCAGCCGCCAGCTCGAAGCGGCACGGGCTTGCCGGAACCGAAGTTCCAGTCCCTGGCCAGCAAATGCAGGGATCGAGTCCAAGGCTCCGGCCTGCGGACGTAGCGGCCCGCTCCAGCGGGACGGCTTAAGCGGTCTTGAGCAGTCCCATACGCAAAGCCATGCCTCGGACGTTTCGCGCAACGCCTTCGCGGCGCGCGCGGGCAAGCATGGTCGAGACGATCTCCCGGACAAATGGGTTCGTGAGGGTGCGAATACGACCGAGCTTCTCGGCTTGCATGAGCAGTGAGACTATTTCCTCGTCAGGACGGTGCAGGCCGTAGAGCGCGCGGGCGTGCTCGATGAGGAACGTCGTGCGACGCGAGTCGATGGTCAGTTCTGCCGGATCGACTGTCGCCGCGAGCGCGGCGGCTTCAGCATGCTCGCCCTTCTCCAGGGCGACCGAGATCCGCCACAACACCACGTTCTCCGGACTGAACAGCAAGAAATTCCGGTTGCCGAACTCGGTGCGCTCGGCGAGCCCAGCGGCCTCGTCGAGGGCAGCGCTGGAGTCGCCGCCGAGCACCGACTCGGCATACCCGGTCGTGAGCGTCAACGCTCCGCGCACGTCGTAAGCCGCGGCCGGGACCGTGTCCAGGGCGCGTTCAGCAAGCTTTCCGGCACGCTTGTGCGCCCCGAGTCCGGAAAGTGCTTGCGTGCGAGCGAACTCGGCGAGCGCGATCCATGCGGGCTCGCCGAGCTTCAGCGCCGCCTCGTGTCCGCGGTCGGCGGCGATCCACGCCAACTCGAACGCGCCCAGCCCCTTGGTCAGCAGCGTCGTAGTGTGCGTGGCGGTCACGAGCGACCGCAACGCTTCCGGCTTGTCGACGTGAGTGTGCAAGGACAGCAGCAGTTCCGGAAGCCGCGCACCGACCTCGGCGTCTTGGTTGGCCTGGCGCAAGGCCGCGAGGAGTTGCGTTTCCGACAACAGCTCGGCAAGGTCACCGGCCGGCGGCTCGGTGCCGTCGAGGTCGGTGGACAGCAGCGCATCGCGGATGGCGGGGATCGTGGCGTCCGCCTGCGGGTCCCGGATCTCCAAGCCGTCACCGGTGATGTCGGACAGGCTCACCCGAAGGGCACCTGCGATCTTGACCAGCGTCGAGCGCCGGTCGACCGGCTTCTGCTCATTTTCGATCTTCGACAGATAGCCCTTGCTGATCCCGGACAGGCCAGCAAGCTGGTCGAGCGTCAGGCCACGCCAGCGGCGAAAGCGTCGGATGGTGACACCGATCGAACCCATATCGACCAGAGTACAGACCTGGGTTTCCCGTAGGGAAACTTTTGTGACCTGCACGTTTGTACGGTCTCTGACCATGCGTAGTCGACCGCCTACCGCCGATCTCCTCACTGGGTGCGCTTGCCGGACGCCGGACAACACCGAGAGCGTCCTGCGCGTCCAGGTCGACGCCAACGGCCAAATAGCCCTTTCCGGCCCGGTTGGCGTGGCGCTGCTCACCGCGGAGCAAGTCGCAGTGTTGCGCAATCTGCTCGGCGACGCGCTCACGGTCTCACTCCGCGACGCCTGCACCCATCGGCGGCGTCCGACATGAACGCGCTGATCTACCTCAACCTCGACCACCTCCACCCAGTGATCAATGGGGTCTGGCATCACGCCCGTTTTGCCGCAGTGCCCGCACCGGGCGACGCAATCACCACGCTGTGCGGAGAAACCGCCGTCGCGGTCTTCGAGCCGATGACCAGGCGTGGCACCAGCGGCCCGCCGCTTCAGTGCCCGTTCTGCGACGTCGCGCACCGCCGCGCGTCGGGATGGGCCGTCCGGCCGGATCACCCCGGCCTGCTACCACGCAGGAGGCCGTGAATGGGCTGGTGGATCGAAGCTGACGGAACCGAGACCCTGACCGACCCCGAGACCGGGCGAATCATCGCCGAGACCGTGACCGACTCCAGTGCCGATGAAACCGTCGCCAACGAAAAGGCATGAAGCGTGATAGTGGACAACAAATACGAACACAGCGCGGACCAGCCGCGAGTCATGCTTCTCGGCGCCGCCCTGCGCCGGTTGCGCATCGAGAACCGATGGGGGCTCCGCGAGCTGGCTCGACGGCTCGGCACGAACCCCGCCTTGGTGTCGAACTGGGAACTGGGGCAACGAACCCCGGCCGTAGAGGACGTGGCGTGCTACCTGGGCGCGCTCGGCATAGTCGGGCAGGACAAAAAACGCATCTTGCACCTCGCACACACCCTTACACCAGGCATCGTGATCTCAGGCGACCAGACCGTGCCACACCACCTGGCCACCCTGCTCGACGTGGAAGCAGCAGCCAAGACAGCAACGATCTGGGAACCCGTGCTGGTTCCAGACCTGCTGCAACTCCCCGACTACACCCGCGAAGTCCTCCTCGCCCTCGGCCGCAGCCCCGGCAAAGCCGCGGAGCTTGTCGAGCTGCGGAAGTTCCGAGAGGGAATCCTCCACGGCCCGAAGGCCAACCCATCACCGCCTACATCGGCGAAATGGTCCTCACCAAGCTCGCGGCCTCGGCAATGACCACAGCCGCACAGCTATGGCATCTGGCCACGCTTAACCGGAAAGCCAACCAGGTCACCGTCCGCGTCGTGCCTTTCGGCATCAGCAGCCATCCCGCCTTGGCCAGCTCCTGATCCTTCTACAAGATGACCCGACCCGTCGTCTACCTCAACCACGTCAACTCGGCCACCTTCGTCGACGACCAGTCCGACTACTACACCCGTGCCATCGCCGAACTCGCCAGAATCGCTCTGACCCAAGAGGAATCCACCCAGGCACTGATCCAGTTCGCCGCCAAACATGCCGATCCCCTACGGCAGGACAAAGAGGAGACCTCACGGAATCCGCAGTTGCCCCCTCGCGAGACGCGTCGGCCGGATCCTTCGGACCACCGCCGGAATGACCTGCTGACCGCCGCGACGGAACTTCTTCCGCAGCGCACGATCAGCTCACGCCCAAATCACGCGACAACGGGGGCAGGGTTCGATGACCGCTCGCCGCCGCCTGACGGTCACCGACCTCGCTCCGTTATAGCGCAGCCGCAGCGCTACATTCCGATCTGCAGGACGGGCGGAACAGCAAGACAAGAGGGCGACATGTACGAGGTATCCGACGCCGTCCACGGCAACACCGACAAGCACCTGTGCGGCGGTGCGGTCTTTCAGTTCGACGCGTGACCAACAAACCCATGCCACAGCGGTGAAAAGCAGGGCAAACGACGGGCCGTGGACCTTGACCAGGATTACGGTCGCGCCCGCCGCAACAACCGCGTCCCTTGAGATTTGAACTTCTGTCCGAAGGCCACGGCCAACCCGACAACCAAGCAAGCCAGTTCGGTGGCGGCGAGGGCCATCATCCCGCCGGGAGTTGCCGACCAGCACCGGTAAGAACCCGTCGGCCGCTCCAATCTCCTCATCAGCGTCCTGTACGGCAAAAGCCTTGGCCCTGACCTGGTCGCCGCCGCTGCCCCGATGAGCATCAACTTGTGTCCCGGACGGCTTCCCCAGCACCGCGGCGTAAGGCCCGTCCTGACACTGCAGGCGCTCCTTTGCCGCCGACGCCGAGAACACAGCCGTCTGGACGAGTTGGGCCCACAGCCAATGCCAGGCACTGGTCGACAAGTGCCGCAACAACGTCCACGTCAGGCGAGCGCCCGGTCCTCGCCACGCAGAAGCGCATCAGTATGAGTCTCGTGGCCGCACCCGGCACTACGCCGTCATCCTCCGAAATGTCGCGGCGTCGAGATGAAGCTGAGTTGATCGCGCGAGAATGCGCAGCGTCGACCGGCGGGTGCATTCCTTGCCTGTCCGCTCATGGGGCTCGTGCGTTCGGTTCCGAGTCGCGGTGAACAGATCGCGAAGCGCAGGAGCTGCACCGAACGTTGTGCAGATTCAGCAATAACGCTGCCCGTCAGCGACGGCGCTGTCCTTCGTCGTTGTAGTGGTCGGTTACGACGAATGCGGTGTCGTGCAAGGTTTCACCGACCGGGGTTTGCGCCCATGCCGCCACTTTCTCCTGGCTCGTGGCGAGGTTCAACAGCGCGAGCAGGTCGGCCGCCGCCGGTCGCGTGGCAAGCGCACAACGAATGACTGGCTCGCCGTGCGCCTTGACAGGGGTAGCCCTCTTCATCCCGTTCGTCCGCCTCCCAACGGTCGATCGCCACGCCCCACTGCGCTCGTTCGCCGTCGGCACCGGGCAAAGGAGCCTCCACGTTCAGGAAAAACCCGTCCAGGTCCTCTGGTTCCGCAGTGATCGAAGGGTCCTCCAACCGTAGACGAGCCTCCATGTTGCCGACCTGCGCCTCAACGTCGAGCAGCAGCCGCTCATCGATGATGGCCTCACGAACTTCCTGGTCGCCAGCTCCTGCCTCGATGCGGTCCACAAGGTCGCGGTCACTGCGGCCGAGACCGGTCCGCTCGTCGAACACCACGATCGGGTTCTCGAAATCCCAGATGCGTTGGGCTTTGTCATCGGGAATCTCGACCCCTCCGAGAACTCGGCGAGCGCGGCGCGCAGCCAGCGCTCCTCCGTTTCCAGTTCCGCCTCGACCGCCATCCGGACCGGAGCCGGCACCCCCGCGGTCGCCTCGTCGAGATCGATCAACGCTCCGTGGAGCAGCCACATCACCTGCTCATACCACAGACTGTGGGTGCCTTCGAGCAGGCTGGCGCGCACCGCGCGGTCGGTTAGCGCAGCGAGGTGTCTCGCAGGATAGTAGTTGACCCTCCGATTGCGTTCGTCGTGCACGCTCACCGGAACAGTGGCACACGCTGAGATTCGGTTCAAGGCATCGACAATCGGCCTCGCCACTTTGCTGGAATCGACGCTCGTCACGGTCGAGGCCACCATGCCGCCCCACCCGCGATAGTTGGCCAGAATCTGGATCTTTCCGCGCTGCGCATGCTGAGAGTAGATCGTCACCGCAAAGAAACCCTTCTGATCAGCGTGCCCATGGGGTACGCAGACCTGGGAAAAGTAAGGTACAGGGCTGAGGTGGTGGCGCAGGCACGAACCCACGCTCCATACCCGCGTAAAGGAGGTTGGCGGTGGTCCAGGTGCGATCCCGAACTCCTTACCTTCTTAGGACATTACCCGAACCACGATGGCACAGCTATCCACGACGCCTCGAGTCGTCAGCCCCACCTGACTGCAACGTATCGAAGCTGCCGATGCCGACGGGATATCCGGCCTTAGCGGGCCGCGCCGCGCTGAGGTGCCGATTCGCCCGGGGCCGACGAAGTTCAGCCGGACGTCCGCCCGCGCAGAAGATGGACTGACGGTCGTTTCCCGCCATGTCCGACGGGACGCGCCAGACCGTCCCCATCGTCTGAGCTGTCCAGCACGAAGGGCAGATCGACGTCCGCTCTGCCAACGGATCTGCGGCCGCCTGATATCGAGGTGCCAGCGCTCTCACGAAGCGAACCCACAGGGCCAGCCCGTTTCTCCGGATGCTGTGCTCACGGCTTGAGAACCCGCCAACTTCCCGTAGCTCAATACGAAGCCGAAACGCGGGCAGTCGCAATCAGCTTCGGGATGCGCCACGCAACCCCAAAAGCAATGTCGCCCCCCAGGCGACGAGCGGAACCCTCAATCCCCGATCCGAGCCATCAACCCGTCCACATAAGCCCGATACCGCCCAGCGACCTTCCCCACCGGATGCATCAACGAAGTCACATTGGCCCCGATGGAAACCGCGATGATCTCATCCGCCAGCACCCCGATCACCGGAGCGTCAGCAGACTCCTCTTTCCCCCGGGCGGCAGCGATCCGCACAGTCAGCTCAGCCCGCCAACTGTCCAGCAAATCCCGATACTGCCGAGCAAGATCCGGATTGGCCACGGAATGCTCCCACAACACGAGCAACACCCGAGCCGACGCGATCTGATGCGCATCCGTAGGAATAGCCGCCTCGACAAACCCCCGCAAAGACTCCACCGGCCCCAATGAAGGGTCCAGTTCGGACATCCGCTGCGAGGTCTCCTGCAGCACGCTCTCGAACGTAGCCGCGATGATGCTGTCCTTGCTGGGGAAGTAGTGCTTGAGGGCACCGTTCGCGAACCCGGCCGCGGTGACGATGCTGCGCATCGTCGCCGCCTCGAACCCGCCTTCGATGATCAGCTTTTTGGCGACCTCGACGATTTCCCGTCGTCGCTGATCGTGATCGATGACCTTCGGCATGGTTACAGACTCTAACCCGTATTCTCCCGCGACGGATGTGACCCTGCTCGACCGCACGCGGGAGCGGCGAGCCCGGAAAAGCGGGCACGGAGAACCGACCGCCGACGTCCAAGGCGGCCACAAGAAGAGGGGCCTACCCCAGGCCCAGCCGAGCCGCCCGTCTCTCCGCCTGCCGGGCCGGATCCGCCACCGGGGCGGCCAGGAGCAGCCGCTGCGTGTACGGATGCTCCGGCGCCCGCGTGACCACCGCCGTAGGACCGGATTCCACGATCTCTCCCTGGTACAGCACCGAAACCCGGTGACAGATCCGATGCACGACCCCCAGGTCGTGCGACACGAACAGGTAAGACACCCCGGTCTCGCGCTGCAGTTCCAGGAACAGCTCGAGAATCGTCGCCTGCGTGGTCAGGTCGAGCGCGCTCACCGGCTCGTCGCACACGATGAGCCGCGGCCGCCGCACCAGCGCCCGCGCGATCGCGATCCGCTGCCGCTGTCCGCCGGAGAACTCCCCCGGATACCGGTGCACCGTGTCGGCGGGCAGCCGCACCCGGTCGAGCATGTCCGCGACCACCGTCCGCGCGTCCGCTCGCGAAGTCCCGGCCACCAGCAGCGGTTCGGCGAGCACTTCGCCGACGGTCATCGTCGGGTCCAGCGATCCGTACGGATCCTGGAACACCACCTGGATGTCGCTGGCCAGCCGGCGCCGCACCGCGCCCCGCGCGTGCGTGATGTCCTCGCCGTCGAAGGTGATCCGGCCGGACTCCGGCGCGGCGAGGCCGAGGACGGCTTTGCCCAAAGTGGACTTCCCCGACCCGCTTTCGCCGACCAGTCCGACGCATTCGCCCGGCTTGACGTCCAGCGAAATCCCCTTCAGCGCCCGGAATCGCACCCGGCGGCTGAGCCGGTAGTCGACCACGAGGTCCTCGATCGCGAGCAGCGGAGCGGTCATCGTCCGGCCTCCTCTCCGGTCGCGTGGGCGAGCCCGCGCCGTTCCCAGGCTTCGTCCAACTCTTCCCGTCCTTCGGTGTCGTCCAGCGACGCGCTGATCAGCTCGGCGGTGTAGGGGTCCTCGGGCGCGCGGAAGATCCGTTCCACCGGACCGGTTTCCACGATCCGGCCGTCCTTCATCACCACGACACGGTCGCAGATGTCCGCGACGACGCCGAAGTTGTGCGTCACGATCACCAGCGCCATCCCGTACTCGGCCTGCAGTTCGCGCAGCAGCTCCAGCACCTCGGCCTGCACCGTCACGTCGAGGGCGGTCGTCGGCTCGTCGGCAACCAGCAGCGACGGCCGCCCGGCCACCGCGCCGGCGATCAGCACGCGCTGCGCCATGCCGCCGGAGATCTGGTGCGGGTAGCTCGCCATCACGCGGTCCGGGTCGGTGAGGCCGACTTGCAGCAGCACCTCGCGCGCCCGTTCCTTCGCCGCGGCCTTGTCCAGCCCGTGCACGCGGCGCAGCGGCTCGACGAGCTGGTGGCCGATCAGGTAGCACGGGTCGAGGTTGGTCATCGGTTCCTGCGGCACGTACCCGATCTCACGTCCGAGCAGCTTCGCCCGCTCCGCCGCTTTGCCGACCTCGCGCCCGCCGACCCAGATCCCGTCCGCGACCGCGGTCCCGCCCGCCGGCAGGAGGTCGAGCACCGAGAACACCGTCTGCGTCTTGCCCGAGCCGGATTCGCCGACGATCCCGAGCACCTCGCCAGGAGCCGCGTCCAGCGACACTCCGCGCACGACCTCCTTGACGCCCTTGTCCGTCGCATAACCGACCCGCAGGTTCTCGATCCGCAGCGCGCAATCCGCCGCCGCGTGCTCGTGCGCACCCGAAGCCGCGCCGCCGTCCAACGCATCCGGCGAAGGAGCCGCGAGCGCTTCCCGCACGCGAGCCCGGCCGCGCCGCGTCGGCTGTTCGGCGCGAACACTGACCAGGTCCGCGAGCGTCGAGCCGATGAACGCCAGCGCGGCGATGGTGACGCCCAGCGCGATCGACGGCCACAGCAGGATCAGCGGGTACGTCAGCATGTTCAGGAAGCCGTCGTTCATCGTCTGGCCCCAGCTGGGCGTGGACGCCGAGCCGATGCCGAGGAACTGCAGACCGGCCTGCATGCCGATGGCGAGCCCGGCGGTGAGCGCGGTCTGCACGATGATCGGCGCGTACACGGCGCGCAGCAGGTGCGTGCGCAGGATTCGCAGCGTGCCGACACCAGCCACGCGCGCGGCGTCGATGTACGGCTCGCGGCGCACCGTCAAAGCCCGGGCGCGGGTGATCCGGTAATAGCCGGGCGCGAGGAACACACCGAGCGCGATCATCAGCACGGTGAAGTCCTGGCCCGTGCCGGCCGCGACGACCAGCAGCACGATCATGCCGGGCACCGACTGCAGCGCGTCGCTGATCCACGAGCAGATCCGGTCGGTCGCGCCGCCGAAGTACCCGGCGACCACGCCGGTCGGGACGCCGAGCACGATCCCGGTCACGCAAGTGATCAGGCCGCCGTACAGCGTGGTCCGCGCGCCGTAGAGCAGGCGGCTGAAGATGTCGCGTCCGGCGGAGTCGCCGCCGAGCAGGTGCCCGTTGCCGGGTTCGGCGTGGGTCAGCGCGAAGTCGACGTGGTTCGGGTCGTACGGGGCCAGCCACGGCGCGAACACCGCGGCCAGCACGACGATCGCGAACACGACCAGCGCGACGATGCCGACCGGGCGGCGGAAGTACCGGCGCAGCAGGGAAATCCGCTTCACCGGGGCGAGCGTGGCGGGGAACGGGGCAGCGGTCATCGGTCGCGCACCTTCGGGTTGACCCACCCGAGCACGAGGTCGAGCAGGAAGTTGACGATCACGACGAACACGACGGTCACCGCGGTCAGGCCGAGCAGCACCGGGATGTCCCCGATCTGCGACGCCGACTGCGTCAGGCTGCCGATCCCCGGCAGGTTGAACACGATCTCCACGACCACCGCGCCGCCGAGCAGGCCGACGAACATCAGCGCGAGCACGGTCAGCGCGGACGGCGAAGCGTTGCGCAGCACGTGCGTCGTGACGCGGCGCGACGACAGGCCGCGCGCCCGCAGCGTGCGGACGAAGTCTTGGTTGGCGACCTGGAGGAACCCGTTGCGCAGTTGTTCGGCGATCATCACGATCGCGCCGAGCGACAGCGAGATCGACGGCAGCGCGATCGACCGCAGCCAGCCGACCACCGACTGGTCCGGCGACACGTAGCCGACCGCGGGGAACCACTGCAGCTGGATCGCGAACCAGGTGACCAGCACGAGGCTGACCCAGAACCCGGGCAGCGCGAACAGCACCACCGAGGCGAGCTTCAGCACGCGGTCGACGACACCGCCGGGACGCAGGCCGCAGACGACCCCGACGAGCACGCCGAGGATCGCGGCGAGCAGCGTCGCGGCGACGACGACCGAAAGCGTCACGGGCACGCGCAGCGCGATCTGCTCGCCGACCGGCTGGAAATTCCGCCAGGAAGTCCCGAAATCGCCGGTGGCCGCGTGCGTCAGCCAGTCCCAGAACTGCGCGAGCAGCGGCCGGTCGTACCCGATCTGGGCGCGCAGCGCCGCCTGCTGCGCGGGGGTCGCGCTGTTGCCGAGCAGCCCGGCGGTCGGGTCCCCCACCGCCGTGTGCGCCAGGAAGAACGTGCCGCTCGTGACGAGCACGAGCAGCAGGATCCCGGACACCAGGCGTTTGACGATAAATGTGAGCATGTTCCGGCTCCTCCCCGGGGCGGGTCCATCCACAAAGGACAGACCCGCCCCGGGACGACGGGCGCGTCAGCCGCGCTGGATGAACCGCAGCGTCGGGAACATCATGCCGGTGATCGGCGTGACGGTGATGCCCTTGACGCTGAAGTAGAGGTTGTCGGCCTGATACCAGACGTTCCACCAGGCGAGGTCCACGAGCTTCGTGTTGAGCTCCTTGAGCGCGGCGGTCTGGGCCGGGCCGGGCTGGGCCTGTTCCGCCTTCTGCACGAGGGCCTTCACCTCCGGGAAGGCGTCCACCGACGGCTTCGGGTTGTACCACTGCGACGACGTGACCTGGTCGGTCAGCGTGGCCATGTCGTTGCCGTCCATCGCGATCACCGCGAGGAACATCGGGTACGTCGGCGCGTTCTTCTGGTAGTCCGGCATCGACATGTTCTGCCAGTCGACCTTGATGCCCAGCTGCCCGAACGTCTGCTCGGCGGCGGGCTGCCACGCCTGGAAGATCGTCGACATCGGCATCTTCAGGCTGAACCCGTTCGCATAGCCGGCTTCGGCGAGCAGCTGCTTGGCCTTCGCGAGGTCAGTCTTGTACTTCCCGTTGCCCGCCGCGTCGTACACCTGGCTGCCGCTCGGCCACAGCTGGTCGGTGACCGTTCCGGCGTCGTTGCCGACCGCCTTGAGGATCCCCGCCGCGTCGAAGGCGTACGAGATCGCCTGCCGCACGCGCTGGTCGCCGAGCGCCTTCACCTGGCTGCCGGTGCGGTCAGCGAACTGCACGCCGACCCACGACGCCGGCTTCTTCGCGACGTTCCAGCCGTTCTGCTGCGCCTTCGGCAGGTTGGCCGCGTTGGCGAACTGGACGTTCAGCTGACCGGACAGCATCGCGTTGAAGCTGGCCGCCTGGTCGGTGATCGGGAACAGCCGCACCGTCGGGAACGGGTAGGTGGCGCTGTCCCAGTGCTTCGCGCGCTTCTTGAACACGTACTGCGACTGCGGCTGCGAGGAACCCTTGTCGAAGGTGTACGGGCCGGAGCCGTCGGGACCGTTCGCGAGCGAGTTGGCCTTGATCGCCTTGGGCGAGGCCATCCAGCTGCGGCCGAGGCCCATGAAGTACAGCAACGCGTCGTCGCGTTCGGACAGATGGAGCACGACGGTCGACGCGTCCTTCGCCTCGACGCTCTTCACGTCGATGTAGGCCTGCCCGGACCGCGTGCCGGACTTGAGGTGATTGAGGTTCTCGACCGCCGCGGCGGAGTCGAACTTCTGGCCGTCGTCGAACGCGACGTCGTCGCGCAGGTGCATCGTGAGGCTCAGCCGGTCGGCCGACCAGTCCCACGACTTCGCGAGCGCGGGGATCGGCTTGGCGTCCTTGTCCAAGGCGACCAGCGGGTCGTAGACCGCGGACAGGTACGGGCCGTCGAAGCCGATGTCGGCGTTGGCCGGGTCCCACGACGTCACGTCGAGGAACACGCCCGCCTTCAGCTCGTCGGTGCCCGCGCCCGCCCCGGCGGCGCCCGAGCCGGTGCATCCGGCGATCGCGAGCAGCGCCGCGGCGGCCGCCGCGAACAACGCCGCTGTCCTTGTCCTCGTCATTGAGTCCCTCTCTCAGGGTGCTGGACCGCCGGCGGGGTCGCTCGGCGCCCCGCCGGGAACGGCGGGCCGTCGAGTGCGGCCCGGCTCGCCGTGGTGCGGGATAGTCTACGATTGTCGGCTAAAAAATCAACGGGCCGGATGCGTTCGTTATCTCCCGGCCCCGCGGCCGTTTTCAGACGGCGTCGGCGACCAGAACGCGCGGGCTCCCGGGCAGTGCGAGGACATCGCATACGCGCCATCCTGCACCGTCCAGCCATTCGCGGACTTCCGCCTCCGGATAAACCACGGTTCCGTCGATCACGAAGTACTCCCCGGCGTGCAGCGCGTCGATCGGGCGCTGCCGTTCGTCGTCGTCGAGGAAGAAGTCCAGCAGCAGCAACGTCGCGCCGTCTCCGGCGGCGGCGCGGGCGTTGGCCAGGATTTTCCGGTTCTGTTCCGCGGTGAACCGGTGCACGACGTGGTTCACCATCACCAGATCGTGCTCGCCGCCCGGTTCCGCGGATTCGGTCGGCGCGGGGTCGATGCTGATGCGATCCGCGCACCCGGCGGCATTCACCGCGTCGGTGATCCCTTGCGTGGACTCGGGTCCGAAAACGAAGCGAGCGGTCAGTGCGGGATTCGCCCGCAACGCGCCGATCGCGAATTCCGGCGACAATCCGCCCAGATCGAGCATCGAGCGATACGGCGAGAAATCGAATGCGCGCGCGAGCATCGACGCGTGCAGCGAGTTGTAGCGCATCACGCCCGCCATGAACGTCGCCCAGCGGCCCTCGTCCATCTGGAGGTCGCCCGGTTTGCCACTGTCCACAGTGGTGTCGAACTGAAGCCAGTGTCCGTAGCTGATTTCGTTGAGAAAGGTCAGGAACGGTGCCAGATCCGTAGCACCGTTCCCTCCCAGGTACTCCTGCGCGTCCTCGGCCAGCGAGTAGCGGCCGTCGGTGCGCTCCAGCAGGCCGCGCGCGTTCATCGCGTCCGCCAGGATCCGGGTCAGCTGCTCGCCCGTGCCAGTGGCGGCGGCGAGCTCCGGCGCCGTTCGCGGACCGTCGGCGAGCGCGCGGAACAGACCGATCCGCGAGGCGGCGAACAACTGCTTCGCGCCCATGTACCCGATGGCGATGTCGACGATACGGTCCGGCGCTGGTTTCGTCATGTGGCGGCTCCTCACGGCGTCGGGGGTGCCTCTCCGGGCACCCCGGGGAGCTTTAGTCTACGCACGTCGACAAAAAACACCAGCCCCTTCACCAGGTTCCGTCGGCGGCGACTTCGCGGTCGAGCCACAGTTCCTTGGCCAGCTCGCGAATCCGGTCCGCGCCGACCCGGTCCAGCAAGGCGATCGCGCCGGCATTGTCCTCCAGCTGCGCCTGCCGCGATACGCCCACGAGGACGTTCGCGGTCGCGGGATTGGCCAGGCAGAAGGCAATTCCGAGCTGCGCGGGCGACGCGTCCAGCTCGGCGGCGATCTTTTGCACGGCAGGCCAGGCGTCGGCGATCTTCTCCCGGATGCCGCCGACATCCGCGCCGATCTTGCGATTCGGCTTCAAATTCCCGACGAGCAGCCCGCCTTCGAAAATGTCCGACGCCTGCAAGGCCAGCTGCCCGGAAGCGAACAGCGGCGCGTAGAACTCGCCCTCGGCCATCGACCGCCGCGCCAGCCCGTACTTGAGCTGAGCGAAAACCGGCGGCGCCAAACCACGTTTGCGCGCAATGTCAAAAGCTTTGCGCAGATCGTCAATGCGCCAATTGTTCACGCCCCACGCGCGGAACCGGCCAGCGTCGATCTGCTCGGCGACGTCCGCGACGACGCGCTCGAGGTCGACTTCGCCGAAGTAGTCGCCGACCACGACCAGATCGGCCGACTCGACGCCGACACGGTCTAGCGAGGTGTTCATTTGCTGCGCGAAGCCGACGTTCGGGTAGTCCCAGAGCCAGAGTTTCCCGCAGTAGAGCCAATCTTCGCGGGCGAGACCGGCTTCGCGGACCGCGCGGCCGAAGATCTGGTCGGTCGTGGAGCCCTCGGCGTGCGGGCCCATGTCGTAGTGCGCGACGTCGAAGAAGGCGTGCCCGAGTTCGGCCGCGCGGGCGATCAGCGCCACCGCGTCGCCGAACTCCATCCGGTCCCAGGTGTTCCACGAGCCGAGCGACAACGCCGGCACGCGCGGGAACGCCGGGCCCAGTCCAGGTCGATCCGTCGCCACGATTCCTCCTGCGATTCAAGGGGTTTATTTTCTACGCTTGTATACTATAAGCCCGCGTACCCCGCTCCCGGCGAAAGGAAACGACGATGCCCGCTGCCCGTACCGTGCTGATCACCGGAGGTGCCGGCGGCATCGGCGCCGCGATCGGCGCCGCCTTCGCCCAGGCCGGCGATTCCGTGGTGCTCGCCGACCTCGACGGCGCCGAAGAAGCCGCCAAATCGGTTGGCGGGCGCGGAATCCGGCTCGACATCACCGACGAGGCCGCGATCTCCGCGGCGCTCGACGAGGTCGGCCCGGTCGACATCCTGGTCAACAACGCCGGCCTCCTCAGCGTCCACGGGCGGTTGCTGGACCTGCCGGGCGCGGACCTGCTGCGCATTCTTTCGACCAACGTGCACGGCACGTTCCTGATGACGCAACTGGTCGCCCGCCGGATGGTCGAGCGCGGTGCGCCGGGCGTCGTGGTGAACCTGTCCTCGATCGGCGGGCGGCAGCCTACGCCCGGCATGGGCGGTTACGAAAGCAGCAAAGCGGCGGTCGACGCGTTGACGCGCTGGGCCGCGATCG
This sequence comes from Amycolatopsis albidoflavus, assembly GCF_039525725.1. Lineage (NCBI taxonomy): Bacteria > Bacillati > Actinomycetota > Actinomycetes > Pseudonocardiales > Pseudonocardiaceae > Amycolatopsis > Amycolatopsis albidoflavus. Next base: position 804,286 of record NZ_BAAAHV010000011.1, on the reverse strand, counting down.
AGTTGGCGGAGCACAAGATCCGGGTGAACGCGGTCGCCCCCGGCCCAGTCGCGACACCGATGCTCGCCGCCGCCATGCCGCCGGGATCGCCCGCCCACGACGCGTGGGTGGCACGGATCCCCGACGGCCGGATGGCCGCGGTCGAAGACGTCGCCGCCGCAGTGGTCTTCCTGGCAAGCCCCGCCGCCGCCCACATCACCGGCACCAGCCTCCCCGTGGACGGCGGCCAGCTGCTCACCTGAAATAGCTGTCCGTGAAGGGCTCCTTGAGGGAATCTGATTCCCTCAAGGAGCCCTTCACGGACGTTAGGCGATCTTCCCCGGCGTGCGCTCGTGCACGATCTGTCCATCGAGGACAGTCAGGTCGATTTCGACCTCGGGCAGTTCGGCGGGGGTCACCGAGAGCGGATCGGCGGACAACACACACAGATCAGCCGCCATTCCCGGCGCGAGCGTGCCCTTCCACGAAGCCGCGCCGTCCTGCTGAGCCGGGTGCACGGTGTAGCAGCGAAGCAGGGTTTCCATTCGCTGCCGCACGTTCTCGGCCGGGCCCATCCACTGGTCCGCGGCGGCGATTTCCTTTCGCCAGTCCGGCGGCAGCACCGGCGCATCCGAGGTCAGGCACAGCGGGATCCCGGCGTCCAGCGCCTCCTGCAGCGGCCACGCGGCGTCCGAACTGCCCGCTCCCAGTGCCGCGTCGACGACTCCGGCAGTCCGCACCGCGATCCCGGCCTGTGCGGACAGCCCGACCCCCAGCCGGGCCATCCGCTTCAGCTGCGCCGCGCTCACCAGGTCGCCGTGGATGACGTAGTGGCCGAGGTCGACGTCGCGCTCCTCCCGCGCCCGCTCGACGGCGTCCAGCATCAGCTCGATCGCCCGGTCCCCGGTCGCGTGCACGCCGACTTGCAGTCCGGCCTCGTGCGCGGTTCGGACCATCCGGGTGAAGTTCTCCTCCCGCTCCGGATCGTCCGCACCGCCGACGAGCAGATGGGCGTGACTGCCGTCGGCGTAGCAATGGTGGGTGTACGCCGAGCGCATCGGCGGGATGCCGTCAGCGAAGATCTTCACCCCGCGGAAGTTCAGCCGGCGCGGGTCCGGGCCTGGTCCGTCCACTGTGGCCAGTCCGGCGCGGAAGTTGTCGAACGTGCTCGGGCCGTCGAGTTCGCCGTACAGCCAGAGCGCGGTCACCCTTGCCCGCAGCTGTCCTTCGGCGGCCAGTTCCCGGTACTGCTCGACGACGGACATGCCGAACGCGCCGATGTGCCCGTTGTCCTCCCCCGGGCCGAGACCGGGTTCGGTGTAGCTCGTAATGCCCAGCGCGGCAAGGATTTCGCCCGCGCGGAGGATGGCCGCCCGGCGTTCGGCGGCGGTGCGCAGCGGTTTCTCCGGGCCGGGTCCGGGCGCGCCGTCGTCGGCGAACAGGGTGTCCGGCCACAGCGCGCCGAGCCAGGCGCCGTGCAGGTGCGCGTCGTTGATGCCCGGCAGCACCGCGCGGCCGCCGAGGTCGAGCACTTTCGTGCCGGGTCCGATCAGCTCCCGCACGTCCGCGTCGGTTCCGGCACGCAGCACGCGTCCGTCCCGCACGGCCAGCGCGGTCGCGGGCGCGGCACCGGCCATGGTGTGCACCGCTGCTGCCCGCAAGACGAGATCCGCAACTGAGGTCGGCACAGGCGCTCCTGGAGGGATTCGGGGACTCGACATTTTTGTCGACGTCCGTAGACTAACCCATCACACGGCCCTCCCGGGCCCGCCAGCCCCCGGAAAGGTTTCCCATGACCGTCCCGACTTCCACCCGCGCCGCGGTGCTGACCGAGCACGGCGCGCCGCTGGAGCTGACCGAACTCCCGCTGCCCGCCGAGCTCGAAGCCGGCGCGGCGCTGGTCCGCGTCTCGTGCGCGACGCTGTGCGGCACGGACGTGGAGATCTGGTCCGGGAAGATGAGTTTTCCCGGCATGCTGCCGATGGTGCTGGGCCACGAAATGGTCGGCGAAGTGGTGGCGGCCGGACCGGACACCCGCGACGCGCTCGGCCGCGAGGTGACGGTCGGATCCCGGATCGGCTGGTCGGAGTCGACCTGCGGCGAGTGCTACGGCTGCACGGTGCTGCGCGAACCGGTCGCGTGTTCCCGGCGCGGCTACGGATTCCTGCAGCGATCGGACGTCGCACCGTTCGCGACCGCCGGATTGTGCGAATATGCCTACGTCGTCCCGGGCGCGGCGAAGCTCCTGCTGCCCGCCGAAGTGCCCGACACCTGGGCCTCGATGGCCGGATGCGCGGCGAAAACCGTGCTGCGGGCGTTCGACCGGGTCGGCGGCGTCCGGCCCGGATCTCGCGTGGTGGTGCAGGGATCCGGCGCGCTGGGCCTGTTCGCGACCGCGGTCGCGCACCTCAGCGGGGCGGGCAGCGTCATCACCGTCGGCGCTCCCACGTCGCGGCTGGAGCTGGCGAAGGAGTTCGGCGCCGACGACGTGGTCGATGTCGCCGGGGGTTCGGACGCGATCGTCGAGCGCGTCACCGAACTGACCGGCGGACACGGCGGCGATCTCGTGCTCGACTTCGCGGGTGCGCCGTCGATCGGTCGCGAAGCGGTCGCGATGGCGGCGCAGCGCGGCCGGGTCGTGATCGTCGGCAGCACCGGGCCGGAGCCGACGCCGGTCCCGCTCGGAACCGTGATGGGCAAGGAGCTGACTGTCGTCGGTTCGCTCAACGGCGACATCGCCGACTACCACCACGCGATCGAGTTCTTCGGTTCGTTCGCTGCCCGGATGCCGTGGGACCGGCTGTTCGGCGCCCCGGTCGGGCTGTCCGGCGCCAGCGAGCGGATCGAGGCCATGCACCGGCTGGACGAGACGAAAGCCGTCGTCGACCCGCGTCTTCCCTGATCTCCCGTTACGAGCCAATCCCTTACGAGCCAATCCCTTACGAGTCAAGGAGGTCTCGTGTCCGCATCCTCGCCCCTTCCCCGCCGCAAGGTCGGCACGTCCGGTTTGGACGTTTCGCTGCTTTCGCTCGGGTCGTGGCACACCTACGACCGGATGGACTTCGCCGATTCGGTCGCGATGATCCGCGCCGCGGTCGAGGCCGGCGTGAACCTGTTCGACGTCGGCGTCTACGGCATGCCCGGCCATCCGCCGGTCTTCACCGACGTGCTCTGGAGCGCGATCGTCCGCGCCGCCCGCATCCCGCGCGAGGACTACCTGGTCTCGGCGAAGCTGTGGATCGAAGGCTTCGGCGACCAGGGATTCCGTCCCCAGCTGGAAAACGCGTTCCTGCGCGGCGGCTTCGACGTCGCCGATCTCGTCATCCTCGGCGACCTGCGCCGCGACGACGTCGCCCTGGAAGACCTGGTCGAAGACCTCGCCGGGCTCACCCGCTCCGGGCTGATCCGCGCGTGGGGGGTCAACAACTGGTCCGCCAGGAACATCGCGCGGCTGCGCGAAATCGCCGAAGCGCTGCAGGTGCCGGGGCCGCAGATCGCGCAGCTGAAGTACAGCATCGGCCGCCGGTCCATTCCGGACGGCGAACCGTTCGCCCGGCTGTTCGCCGACGGTTTCGTCATGCAGGCCTCCGACGTCCTCGAAGGCGGGATCCTCGCCGGGCGCACTAAGCTGACCCGCGAGATCGGCCGCGACCCCGGCGACGTCCGCAAGCGGATCACCCGCGACGCGGCCAAGGTCGTGAAGGTCGCGGAGGAACTCGGCACCAGCGCGGCCCGGCTCGCGGTCGCGTTCACGCTGACGCATCCGGCGAACGTCACGACGCTCTTCGGCGCGACCCGGATGGAACAGCTCGAGGACAACCTCGCCGCGGTCGAGCTGGTCGAGAAGGTCGGGGCCGAGCAGATCCGCGCGCTGGTGGAGCCGTTCTGGGCCGACCGCGACGCCGTCGATCCCGAAGGCCCCTGAGCCACCCCTCGTCTTCACGTCCGTGAGGGGAACCCTGAGGGACTCAGAGTCCCGCAGGGTTCCCCTCACGGAACGCAACCGGTGCCGCCGCAACCCGCGCCGCCGCAGAATTCGCCCGCTCTCGCCGAGGAGGCCGCCTTGACCCGTCCCCCCGTCCCGTTCGACCCGGAGATCGAGCCCGCGCTCGCCGAGATCGTCCCGGCCGACGCGCCGCCGTTCACCCCGGAGACGATCCCCGGCCTGCGCCGCGCGATGGCCGAGACGTTCCCGCCCGCCGCCGAAGCCGTCGGCGACGCGCCGGTCACCGTCGTCGAGCAGACCATCCCCGGCCCCGAAGGCGCGCCGGATCTGGAAATCACCATCCTGTCCCCGCACGAGAGCGACGGCGCGCTGCCGGTGCTCTACAACATCCACGGCGGCGGCATGATGGTCGGCCACCGCAACATGGACGTCGGCCGCCTGCTGGCCTTGGTGCTGGAGCTGAACGTCGTCGCGGTGAACGTCGAATACCGGCTCGCGCCCGAACATCCGCACCCCGCACCGGTCGAGGACTGCTACGCCGGTCTGGTGTGGACAGTCGAGCACGCCGACGAACTGGGCGTCGACCCGTCGCGCGTCGTGGTGATGGGCGGCAGCGCGGGCGGCGGGCTCGCAGCGGCGGTCTCGCTGCTCGCGCGCGACCGGAAAGGCCCGGCGATCGCGGGACAACTGCTGCTGTGCCCGATGATCGACGACCGCAACACGACCATCGCGAGCCAGCAGTACCCCGGTCTGGGCACCTGGACGCGGGAATCCAACCTCGCGGGCTGGCAGTCGCTGCTGGGCGACGCGGTCGGCACCGACGACGTCTCCCCCTACGCCGCTCCGGCGCGCGCGACCGATCTGTCCGGTCTGCCCCCGGCGTTCATCGAGGTCGGCAGCGCGGAGCCGTTCCGCGACGAGGACACCGAGTACGCGCTGCGGATCTGGGCGACCGGCGGACAGGCCGAACTGCATGTCTGGGCCGGTGCCTTCCACGGGTTCGACATGTACGTCCCGGACTGGCCGATCAGCAAGGCCGCGCTCGAAACGCGCAACTCGTGGCTGCGCCGGATCCTCGGGAAGGCGGGGAAATGAGCGTCCCGCCGGTGCCGTACGACCCGGAACTGGAACCCGGGCTCGCCGCGTTCCTCGACCTGGTCGAGCGGATCCCGCTGCGCGCGGACACGATCCTGGCCAACCGCGCGCATTTCGCGACGATCATCCCGCCGGTCGAGCAGCTGGTCGGCGACCACCCGGTCGAGCTGACCGAGCACACCGTCCCCGGCCCCGAAGGCGCTCCGGACATCGTGCTCACGGTCGTCCGGCCCGCCTCGGGCGTCGCCGACGCGCCCGCGCTCTACAGCATCCACGGCGGCGGAATGGTGCTGGGCAACCGGTTCTTCGGCCTCGACGGCCTGATCGACGACGTCCTGCGGTTCGGCGCGGTCGGCATCTCGGTGGAATACCGGCTGGCTCCGGAAAACCCGGCTCCCGCCGCCGTCGAGGACTGCTACGCGGGTCTCTTGTGGACAGTCGAGCACGCCGGCGAACTCGGCATCGACCCGTCGCGCATCGTCGTCACCGGCGCCAGCGCGGGCGGCGGTCTCGCGGCGGGCGTCGCGCTGCTGGCCCGCGACCGTAACGGCCCGGCCATCGCCGGACAGCTGCTGGCGTGCCCGATGCTCGACGACCGCAACGAATCGGTCTCGACCCGGCAGTACAACGGAATCGGCGCCTGGGACCGCAACAACAACGACACCGGCTGGGACGCCCTGCTCGGCCCGGCGCGCGGAACCGACGCGGCCTCGCCGTACGCGGTCCCGGCGCGGATGGCCGATCTGTCCGGCCTGCCGCCCGCGTACCTGGACGTCGGCGCCGCGGAGATCTTCCGCGACGAGACGACCGAGTACGCCTTGCGGATCTGGGCGACCGGCGGACAGGCCGAACTGCACGTCTGGGCGGGCGGGTACCACGGGTTCGCCGGTTTCTCCCCCGACGCCGAGGTCTCCCGCTGCGCGGTCGCGACCCGGCTTTCGTGGCTGCGCCGGATCCTGCGTGCCGGATGAAGCCGCTCCAGACCGAAGCGAGCCCGGTCGAGCCGGTGGTGCCGAAAAAACGCCCAGGCGCGCTCCGGATGGCGGTCGTGCTGGGACTGCTGGAGGTCTTCGGCCCGATCTCCATGGACCTCTACCTGCCGGCGCTCCCCCAGCTCGCCGGCGATCTCCGGGCCGGGCAGAGTCTCGCGCAGGCGACCATGTCGGTCTGCATGCTCGGGCTCGCCTTCGGCCAGCTCGTCGTCGGCCCGTTGAGCGACCGGTTCGGCAGGCGGCGTCCGCTGCTGGCCGGAATCGGGCTTTTCACCGCGCTGTCGGTGGTGTGCGCCTTCGCACCGTCGATCGAGGTGCTGCTCACGGCGCGATTCCTCCAAGGACTGTGCGGTTCGGCCGGAATCGTGCTGTCGCTGGCCGTCGCCCGAGACCTCGCCGAGGGCGTCGAACTGGTGCGGCTGCTGGCCTTGCTGACCACCGTCGGGGCGCTCGCACCGATCGTCGCTCCGGTGATCGGCGGCCAGCTGGCGGCCGTCATCGGGTGGCGCGGCATCTTCGGCGTCCTGGCCGGGATCGGGGCGGCGCTGCTGATCGTCGCCGCGACCGCGCTGCCGGAAAGCCTGCCGCCCGAGGCACGACATCCGCGCAACGGCCGCGGCGAGTTCCGGATACTGCTGAAAGACCCGCTGTTCCTGGGTTTCCTGCTCGTGAGCACCTGCGGCGGGGCCGCGTTCTTCACCTATCTGGCGTCGATCAGTTTCGTCCTGCAAGACGGATTCTCGTTGTCGCCACAGCTGTTCAGCGCGTGCTTCGCGGCGAACGCGGTGATGTCGGTCCTCGGCGCGCAAGTGAACCGGGCAGCAGTGCGCCGAGCCGGTCCGGTCCGCATGTACGTGCTCGGCACGACCTTCACCGCGGCGGCGGCGCTGACGATGCTAGGCGCGGTGTTGTTCGGAGCCGGACTCGCAGCGTTGCTGATTCCGTTGGCACTGCTGATGCTCGCGGGCGGCACGACACAGGCGAACGGCAACGCACTCGCCCTCGCCAACCACGGCCAGCGAGCCGGAACCGCGGCGGCGCTGCTCGGAACGGCGTCGTTCGCGATCGGCCCGATCGTCGCGCCGCTGGTGTCGCTGGGCGGGACTACGCCGTTGTCGATGAGCCTGACGATGACGGTGGCGTACGGAATCGCGACTGTCCTGCTGTGGCTGGCGGTGCTGCCCCGCCTGCGCCGATCAGGGACGGCCTGACTCGAACACGAGCTGGCCGTCCTCCTCTCCGACCGCCCGGAACCCAGCTTTCTCGAGCACCCGGCAACTCGCCTCGTTGCCGGGCAGCACATACGCCCGCAGTTCGGGAGCGAGAGCGGGTTCCGGGTGGTCCTCGTGCCATTGCCGCAGCGCCTGCGTCAGCTCCGTGGCCAGTCCCGCACCCCAGGCCGCGCGCGCCAGCAAATAGCCGACTTCCCGGTGCCCGCTGCCGTGCGCGAGGCCGAACCCAGCACGGCCGAGAAATCCCGACGCGCCTTCGACCCGCCACTTCGACCAGCCTCGCGCCCGGTGCTCGGCGATGAACGCTTCCAGCCGTTCCCGAGCAGCCGCGCGGCTCTGCGGACCGGTCGTCATGTGCCGCATAACCTCGCCGTCGGCATGCAGGGCGGCGAGATCGTCCAGATCCGAGGGCAGCCAGGTGGTCAGCCGCAGCCGCGGGGTGCGGAGGATTTCTTCCCGGTCCGTCACCAGCCGGGGTGGTACGGCGCGGGCGGGGCTTTCGGCAGCAGCCACGCGCCGGTCGCCCGGTGCGCCGCCAGTACGAGCGCGGCGACCGGGACGATCAGCCACAGGAAGCCGCTCGGGAAGGTCATCTGCAGGGTCGGCGGCGCGCTCTTCCGGACGAAACTGGAACCGAGGCCGACGATCATGAAGACGACGATGTCCAGCACCGCCAGGCTGCTGCCGGCGAGCACGCAGACCCGGCCCGCCGGAGAACGCTTGAACAGGCCGATCGCGCCGGCGACCGCCAGTGCCGCGATCGCCAGGTCCGCGGCGCCGACGATCCCGTTGGAAAGCAGCCTGCTCGAGGACGGATTGCCGATCATCCGGATGACGGCCACGACGAAGCCGATCGTGGCCACCAGGCCGATGACCGAGGCCAAGGTCGCCGCCGCGACCGCGGTGGCCCCGAAATACGCGGTCGGCGGCGCCGGAGGCGGCGGCTGCGCCGGGAACTGGCCGCTGTAAGCGGACTGCCCGCCGTAAGCAGGCGGCAACGGCGAGTACTGCTGCGGACCGGTGCCGGGATACGGCTGCGGCGGTTGCGTCACGACGGCGGTTCCTCCGAGGTCAGGAAGACATTCGCGGCTCATCCTGCCAGGTCAGCGGCCCCTTCCCGGCCCGACTGCCCGAACGGGCGACACGCGGTTCGCCGGTACCTCTCGCGATACGGCCAGATAGGTGTTACCTTAGGTAACAGTGAATCGCGGTAACGCCTAACCAATGTCGCTCAGGGAGGACCGAATGACCAGCGCAGACGTGCAGCGAGCACCGGAAGCAGCCCCGTCCGGCCGGCACGAGACCGCGCAGCGGCTGCTCGACTCCTCCGCGACCCTTTCCTACGACCCGGCCACCGAGGTCGACTGGGAAACCCCGCTGGACAAGGACTTCCACGGGGCCAGCCCGGAGTGGAGCACGCTCTACGGCACGAGCTACTGGGCCGAGATGACCCCGGAGCAGCAGAAGGAGCTGACCCGCCAGGAGGCGGCGTCGGTCGCGAGCACCGGGATCTGGTTCGAGATGATCCTGCAGCAGATGGTGCTGCGCGATTTCTACGCCAAGGACCCGACCGACCCGGCGTTCCAGTGGGCGCTCACCGAGATCGCCGACGAATGCCGCCACTCGATCATGTTCGCCCGCGGCGCGCAGAAGCTCGGCGCTCCCCCGTACCGGCCGCGCAAGCTCGCCGTCGAACTGGGCCGCGTCTTCAAGGCGGTCGCCGGCGGCGAAGCGGCGTACGCGGCGATCCTGGTCGCCGAAGAGGTTCTCGACGTGATGCAGCGCGACTGGATGCGCGACGAGCGCGTGGTCCCGTTCGTGCGGACGATCAACAACATCCACGTCGTGGAAGAGTCGCGGCACATGAAGTTCGCCCGCGAGGAGACGCGCGAGCAGCTGGAGGGCGCGGGAGCCGTGCGCCGCCAGGTCAACGCGCTGGTCATCGCGATCGCGTCGTACTTCATCGTCAGCAGCATGGTCAACCGCGACGTGTACAAGAACGCCGGGCTGGACTCCGAGCGCGCGCTGCGCGAGGCGAAGGCCAACGAGCACCACAAGTCGATGATGCGGTCGAGCTGTGCCGGGCTGATGGAGTTCCTCGGCTCGTGCGGGCTGCTGACGAAGCCGGCGCTGGTGTTCTACAAGCGGGCGAATCTGATCTGACATGGCCTTCGCGATCACCCAGACCTGTTGCAACGACGCGACGTGCGTGTCGGTCTGCCCGGTCAACTGCATCCACCCGACGCCGGACGAGCCGGACTTCGGGACCACCGAGATGCTCTACGTCGACCCGGAGACGTGCATCGACTGCGGCGCCTGCGCCGACGCCTGCCCGGTCGACGCGATCTTCCCGGTGGACCTGCTGACCGACTCGATGAAGGTGTACGCCGGGATCAACGCGGACTTCTACGCCGACCGCGCGCCGGCCGCCGCGAACCCCGCGCCGAACTTCCACCGCTGGGGCCCGCCGACGTTCGACCGCGAGATCCCGAGCGACCTCGAGCCCGCGGACGTGGCCGTCGTCGGCACCGGCCCGGCCGGGATGTACGCGGTGGAAGACCTGTTGCTGCACACCAACGCGCGCGTCACGCTGATCGACCGGCTGCCGGTCGCGGGCGGGCTGGTGCGCTTCGGCGTCGCCCCGGACCACCCGGACACGAAGCGGATCGGCGAGGCTTTCTCGCGCTTCCACAACCACCCGCGGCTGAAGCTGAAGCTCGGCGTCGAGGTCGGCCGCCACGTGACCGTGGACGAACTGGCCGAACGCCACGACGCGGTCATCTACGCAGTCGGTGCTTCGTCCGCGCGCACCCTCGGCATTTCCGGCGAAGACCTGCCCGGCAGCCTCGCCGCGACGACGGTCGTCGCCTGGTACAACGGCCACCCGGACGTCCCCGCGCACGCGGTGGACCTCTCCGCCGAGCGCGTGGTGCTGATCGGCACCGGCAACGTCGCCCTCGACGTGGCCCGGATCCTCACCGCCGACCCCGACGATCTCGACGGCACGACCATCGCCCCGCATGCCCTGGAACGCTTGCGCTCCAGCAAGGTCCGCGAAGTGGTCTTGTTGGCCCGACGCGGCCCGGAAGACGCCGCCTACACCTCGCCCGAGCTGATCGCGCTGGCCCAGCGCGCGAACGTGCCGCTCGTGGTCGACACCGAAGACCCGCGCACCGCCGCGGCGATCGACGCGGGCACCGGAAAAGCCGCGCTGCTGCAGGATTTGGCCCGCGAGACGGTCGACTGGACCGCCCCTCCATCGGATGGCCCCCGCCGGATCGTGCTGCGCTTCCATTCCGCTCCGGTGGAGATCACCGGGGACCGCCAGGTGCGCGGACTGCGCGTCGACGGCCCTTCCGGCCCAGTCGAGATCGCCGCCGGTCAGGTCGTGCGCGCCGTCGGCTACCGGGGACGTCCGGTGCCGGGCCTGCCGTTCGACGAGACGGCCGGAACGATCCCGAACACCGCAGGCCGGGTCGAAGGCCAGACCGGTGCTTACGTGGTGGGCTGGATCAAACGCGGCCCGTCAGGCGGGATCGGCGCGAACCGGACTTGCGCCGGGGAAACCGTGGCGACGCTTCTCGCGGACATCACCTCCGGGCAGGTTCCATTGCGGGGACGGCGGTCGCCGATCGCCGCACTGGCCGCGCGGTTCCGGGGTCGCTGAGAGAGTCCTTTGTGGACTGCCGCCGCCCTTTCGGTCGCGGCGGCAGTCCGCCACTCGCCCTTCGCTGTTGCGCGCGAGGGAGCCGGATCGACCTCGAAATCCGGCGGCAGCCGAACACCACTGCCGTCGTCATCGCATGGGCACATCTCCCGGCCGCCGCCCTCGGGACCTAACACCTGAACCCCTTACCGGACAACGGTTTCGAATAGCCGGCAAGCAACTCCTCACCCGCTTTGCCTCGCCGCCTAAAACTGCCTTGCCAGATTGTCCGACAATCTGGCAATCTGGCAATCTGATGCGCACTGGCGGGGATGTCACGGGGAGACTGATGACTTCGACGAATCCGATCACCGGCCTCGGCGCGAGCATCCAACGGCAGAGCACCACCGAACAAGCCGCCGACGCCGTCCGGCAAGCCATCTTGTCCGGCCAGCTGCCGCCCGGCACTCCGCTGCGCGAGGCCGCCCTCGCCGCCGAGCTGGGCGTCTCCCGCAGCACCCTCCGCGAGGCCTCGCGGACCCTCGAAAGCGAAGGCCTGGTCCGCTACCAGATGAATCGCGGCGTTGTCGTCGCGGACGTCACCGGGCCCGACGTCGCCGACATCTACGCAGCCCGCACCTCCGTCGAACTGACCGCGGCCGACGCCCTCACTCAGCACCGCGATCCGGTGATCTACCAGCAGCTCGCCGATTTGGTCGACCAGATAGAACACGCCTTCGACCACGGCGACACTGCCGCGGCGCTCGACGGCGACCGGCTCTTCCACGCCACCCTGGTCACGGCCACCCGAAGCCCCCGCCTGTGCCGCTTCCACGCGCAGCTCCAGCAAGAACAGCGCCTCGCCCTTGCCCTTGCCGAACGCTCCCGCCGCGAACTCGGCCGCACCGAAGACGACCACCGCCGGCTGCTGGACGCGCTGCACGGCAGCCCGAAGCAAGCCCGAACGGAACTCACCGCGCACCTGCGAGCCGGTGCCGCCGAACTGCGACGGCTGCTCGACCTGCTCGCCCACCAGAGCGAAAGAGAGACCCCTCGTGGCTGAACGCAGCTGGGACCTGGTCGTCACGCCCTGGCACCTCGACCAGCACCTTCCGGAATTCCCGATCCCCGCCACCGCGACCCAGGTCGTTCCCCCGGTCCTGCCCGCCGGCCCCGCCCGGATGAGTCTTCTGCACCGGGCGACAGCCGACACCGTGGCCCAGTCAGCAAAGCCCCTGATCCTCTCCGGCGACTGCCCCACCAGCCGCGCCGCGGTAGCCGCACTGCAGCAACGCCACCGAGACCTGGCCGTGCTGTGGCTGGACGCCCACGGCGACTTCAACACCCCCGCCATCTCCACCAGCGGATACATCGGCGGCATGGCCCTGGCCATGTTGACCGGCCGGACCTCGGGTCTGTTCGACGACACCCTCGGCCTGCGCACCGTCCCCGACACCAGCGTCGTCCTCGCCGATGCCCGCGACCTCGACCCCGCCGAGCGCGACTCCCTCGCCGCCAGCCAGGTCCACCGCATCCCCGCCGACCCCGCCGCGATCACCGCCGCCCTCGGACGGCTCGGCCCGGTGCCCGTCTACCTCCACCTCGACATCGACGTCCTCGACAGCGCCGACCTCTCCGGCGCGCGCTTCCCTTCCGGCCCCGGCCCCTCGCTCGCGCAGATCGAGGAATGCCTCGCCGCTGCCGCCGCCTCCGCCGATCTCGCCGCCGCTTACCTCGCCTGCGCCTGGCTCCCCGAGCACGTCAACGACGAAGCGACCCGCCAGACGATCAGCCGCCTCACCGCAGCCCTCGGCGCCAGCCTGACCTGGCGCGAACCCGCCGGCCGCTGACCCGCCCAGCGCACCCGGAACCTGACCGATTCCTTTCCGCCCCGCCCGGGGTCTATCCGTCATGACCACAACAACACAAGACCCCAACCGCACACTCTGGGAAGCACGAGCGCGCGGTGAGCAAACCCCGGCCTGGGAAACGCTCGCCACAGAGCCAAAAGGCATCGCGATCGAGGCGGTAGACACACCGGCCGGGCTATGGCTGCGACCGCCGAACGCCCTGACCGGTCCAGCGATCCTGGCCATCCACGGCAGCGGTTTCGTGGGCGGATCCTCCGGCACTCATCGCCGGATGTTCGGCCATGTGGCCCGGGCCGCCGGGGCAAACACGTTCGCTGTCGACTACGGCCTCACCCCCGAGCACGTCTTCCCCAGCCAGCTCGACACCGTCACAGCGGCCTATCAATGGTTGCTCAGCAACGAATCCGGCCCGATCGCCATCGCTGGCGACTCCTGCGGAGCAACGCTGGCAGTAGGCCTCGCCGCACGCGCCCGCGAGGAGAACCTGCCGATGCCCGCGTCCTTGCTGCTGCTGTCGGCATGGACCGACCTCGAAGCGAACGGCGCCACTTACGACACCGGCACCGACCCGTTCTTCACCCGCGAGCTGGTCCGCACCCTCGCGACCGGTTACCTGGCCGGAGCGAATCCGCGTGACCCGCTCGCGTCGCCCCTACACGCGGACCTGCGCGGGCTGCCGCCGACGTATCTTCAGGTCGGCGCGGAGGAGTCGCTGCTGGACGACACCAGGGAGCTGGCCCGGCGGATGCGGGACGCGGGCGTCGAGGTCCGCATCGACGAATTCCCCGGCCAGGTCCACACCTTCCAGATGGCGGCGGGCAACACCGCCGTCGCCGACGAGGCGGTTCGGGAGGCGGGATCGTGGCTGCGGTCGACACTGGTCAGGTGACGGATTTCGAACGGGCGGCGGCCCCGCTCCGCGGCGAACTGCTGGCGCACAGCTACCGGCTGCTCGGGTCGTGGCACGAGGCCGAGGACGCGGTCCAGGAGACCTACCTGCGCGGATGGCGCGCCTGGGACGGCTTCGAGGAGCGGTCCTCAGTACGCACCTGGCTGCACCGCATCGCGACCAACGTGTGCCTCAACGCCGCTCGTGACCGCGGGCGGCGCGCCCTGCCCTCAGGCATCGCCGCCGACGACACGCGACCGGACGTGCTGCCGCCGGAGACGTGGATCGAGCCGTTTCCCGGCGACCGCGCGGACTTGCGGCTGGCGTTGATCGCCGCGATGCAGACGCTGCCTCCCGCCCAGCGAGCCGTGTTGCTGCTGCGCGAAGTGCTGGCGTTCCCCGCCGCCGAGGTCGCCGAGATGATGGACATGTCCGTCGCCGCAGTCAAAAGCAGCCTGCAACGCGCCCGCGCCCGGCTCGCCGAGGTCGAATCCGGTCTTGAGGACGTCGTCGAGCCCACCTCCCCTCAAGCGAGGCGGCTGCTCGACGCGTACGTCACCGCGTTCGAGAGCGCGGACGTCTCTGGCCTGACGAACGTGCTTCGCGCGGACGCCACGCTGGAGCTCCTGCCGAGCCGCACGTGGTTCAAGGGCATGGACGACTGTTCCCAGGTATTCGCCGAGGCGATGGGCAAGCCCGGCGACTGGCGGATGGACCGAGCGGTCGTCAACGGTCAGCCCGCGGCCGTCGTCCGCTGGCACGGGAAACCGTTCGGCGTCGCGGTGCTCGACGTCCGACGGGACGGCATCGCGGGAGTGACTGTCTTCAACGACCCCGTACTCGTCGAACGCATCGAGGTCACTCCGTCTTCTGCCTAGCCGCCAGCGTCTCCTCCACCTCCGGCACCCAAAAGCTGAGTTCCAGGGTCTTCACGCTCGCCCAATGCGACATCAACCGGCCTTGCGCGACCAACGCCGGAAACGCGCCCGCGAACAGCACTGCGGCGCACGCCGCGAACACCGGATGCGGCCCGACGATCAGCTCGACCACCGACGCCACGAACCCGAACGCCATCGCCGGGCTGGAATTGCGCAGCATCAGCCCGGCGGTGCGCAGTCGCGTCGCTTCCATCGCCGCGTCGGCGTCGTGCAGTTGCAGCGCCGAGAGCAGCAGAAACGAGTCCGCCTCGACGAACACGCTCCCGCGCGCGGCGGGATTGCGGCGCAGGAACTCTTCCCGCGCGTTCCGCTTCCGCCGCCGCGGCAGCCACCGCGACGCCCGCGCTCCCATCGGATACGCCAGGTACCCGAGCAGGTAGCTCGCCACGACGATCCCGATCACCAGCACCACGCCCGGCCCGCGCGAGACGGCGGCGAGGTCGAGCCAGTGCAGCCGTCCGGCGAGATAGGCCAGGAACGCCAGATGCAGCGCGCCGGGGATCGCATAGGTGAAGAGGTCGAAGAGACCGATCGCGAAAGTCACCCGGTGATCCAACTACGACCGGGCGCTCTCCGGTACGGCTTTCAGGCGATCACGCCGACGAACCGCCTCCCCTGGCGAGCGCCTCGACGCGGTTCATCGGCCCGTTGTAGTAGTTCTGGTCGCCGGGCAGGCTGCCGGTGCGCGAGAACTGCCAGATGCTCTGCTTGTCCCAGCCCGCGGGGAGTTCGCCGATGTCCGGGGCGTAGCGGGCGAGCCACAGCGGGTTGGTGTCGCCGAACCCGCCCGCGTTGCCGGTGCAGAGCTTCCACCAGGACGTCGAAGTGTAGATGAGCGCGCTGCGGCGCTGTTTCGCCAGGTACCGGTGGGTGAAGTCGGCGATCCAGGCGGTCATGTCGGCCTGGCTTTTGCCGTAGCAGGCGTCGCCGTACGGGTTGTACTCGATGTCGAGCGCGCCCGGCAGCGTCGAGCCGCCGCCGTGCCACGCGCCGCCGTGGGCGATGAAGTAGTCGGCTTGCTCCGCGCCGCTGGAGACGTCCGGGCGGGCGAAGTGGTACGCGCCGCGGATGAGGCCCGCGTCGTGCGCGCCGTTGTACTGCTGGTCGAACTGCGGGCTCACGAATCCGGTGCCCTCGGTCGCCTTGACGTAGGCGAACCGGGCGCCCGCTCCGGCGGCCTGGCCCCAGTCGACCGCGCCCTGGTGCCCGCTCACGTCGTGGCCGAGGGTCTGCCCGGCCGCCGGGTCGAACCGCGGGCTTCCGCTTCGGACGCCTTCGTGCCGCAGAATTTGTGAACCGGCAACATTCTCGCCGGCCTTCGAGTAGTCCGCGGCGGCGGCCGGTCCGGCGGTCGCGACGCCGCACGCCATCGCCAAAACCGACACGGCGGCGGCGAAGGCGAGCCGCCAGGGTTTGTCCGTTGCTGTCCGGGTCACCGAGACTCCGATCTTCACGGCGGCAGGTCCAAGGTCATCTTGCGGCACGACGCGGCGCGAGGCTGGCTGCGTCACCCGGACGTGAACAGGATTCCGATAGCCGGAATCGCGCCAGTGGTCCAGACAACCGTGACCGAGTTGTGACCGGCGCCACGCGGCCGGGCGTTTAATTTGTTGTGGCCGACCACAAACTGGTGGGTAAATCCCCTACCGCGGAGGTGTCCCCGACGTGAACCGGACTTATCGACCACCCCGACCTCGTCGATCCCGTGGCCCGGCAGTCGCGATGCTGGCCCTGCTGGCCGCGGCCGGGCTCGCCGTCCCGGCCGCCGCGGCCCCAGCGTCCGGGCAGGCGGGCTGCACCGGCCAGTCCGATCAGCCCGATTTCGGGCCGAACGTGCACGTTTTCGACCCGGGAATGCCCTCCGCGACGATCCAGGCCCAGCTGGACAAGGACTTCGAGGCGCAGAAGGACACGCAGACCGCGCAGTTCGGCTCGGGCCGCGTCGCGCACCTGTTCAAGCCGGGCACGTACGCGGTGCACGACAACGTCGGCTTCTACACCTCGGTCGCCGGTCTCGGCCAGAATCCGGACGACGTCCAGATCAACGGCGACATCACCGTGGACGCCTTCAACGGCTCCGACCAGGGCTCGGCGCTGCAGAACTTCTGGCGCTCGGCGGAGAACATGGCCGTCACGCCTTCCAGCGGCAGCGACCGCTGGGCGGTGTCGCAGGCCGCGCCGTTCCGCCGGATGGACATCAAGGGCGGGCTGCAACTGTTCCCGGCCAGCTACGGCTACGCGAGCGGCGGCTACGTCGCCGACACCCGCGTGTCCGGCCAGGCCGCGTCGGTTTCGCAGCAGCAGTGGTACACGCGGGATTCGGCGCTGGGCAGCTGGGACGGCGGCGTGTGGAACATGGTCTTCTCCGGGACCACCGGCGCGCCGGCCAACTCGTTCCCGAACCCGCCGGAAACCACGCTCGACACCACGCCGGTGTCGCGCGACGTGCCGTACCTGTACGTGGACAACGGCGGCAACTACCGCGTCTTCCTGCCGTCCCTGCGGACGAACGCGTCCGGGCCGAGCTGGGCGAACGGCGGCACGCCCGGCGATTCCGTCCCGATGAGCCAGTTCCGCGTCGTCAAACCCGGCGACACCGCGGAGAGCATCAACAGCTACCTCGACTCCGGCTGCAACCTGTTCTTCACCCCCGGCGCCTACCACCTCGACCAGACGCTGAACGTGACCCGCCCCGGCACGACCGTGCTCGGCATCGGCTACCCGACGCTGATCCCGGACAACGGCGTCGACGCGATGCACGTATCCGATGTGGACGGTGTGCGGGTGAAGGGCCTGCTCTTCGACGCGGGCACGCAGAATTCGCAGTCCCTGCTGACCGTTGGCGAGAGAGGGAAGCACACGAGCCACGCAGCGAACCCGACCTCGTTGCAGGACGTGTTCTTCCGCGTCGGCGGCGATCTGGCGGGCAAAGCCACCAACAGCCTGGTCGTGAACAGCGACGACACGATCGTCGACCACGTCTGGGCGTGGCGCGCCGACCACGGCAACAGCGGCACCGTCGGCTGGACGACGAACACCGCTGACACCGGCCTGCTCGTCAACGGCGACAACGTGACCGCGACCGGGCTGTTCGTGGAGCATTACCAGAAGTTCCAGGTCGTGTGGAACGGCCAGAACGGGAAGACGATCTTCTTCCAGAACGAAATGCCTTACGACGTCCCGGATCAGGGTTCGTGGAATTCCGCGCCTGGCACTGCCGGGTACGCGGCGTACAAGGTCGGCCCGGACGTGACGTCGCACGAGGCTTGGGGGCTGGGCAGTTACTGCTTCTTCGACACCAACCCGGCCGTCTCGAGCTATCACGCGTTCGAGGTGCCGCAGAACGGCGGAGTGAAGCTGCACAGCCTGCTGACGGTATCGCTGAACCACCGCGGCACGATCACCCACGTCGTGAACGACACCGGCGACGTGACGCCGGACGGCACGAAGCCGGTCAACGTCCCGAATTATCCGTGACTCGACCGGTCCCCACGTCCGTGAAGGGCTCCTTGAGGGAATCTGATTCCCTCAAGGAGCCCTTCACAGCCCGGAACCCCGCACCAGACAGGGCAGGCGCGCGTCAGCCCAGCGCGGTCGCCCGGCTCACCGACTCCCAGGAGTCGAGATCTTGAGTCAGGGCCTCGATTTTGCCTCGGATCGCGTCCACGGCGTCGCCGCCGAGCGCGAGCCGCAGCGGTGCGTCCGGAGCGTTCACCGCGCGAAGGATCGCGGCCGCCGCTTTCGCCGGATCACCGGGCTGGGTTCCGTCCATTCCCTCGATCGCACCCCGGGTGGCGGCGGTCGTTTCGGCGTAGGCGTCGATCTTCCGGGAGCGGTGCATCGCCGCGCCGCCGAACGACGTCCGGAACGCGCCCGGCTCCACGATCAGCACCTTGACCCCGAGCGGCGCGACCTCCGCCGCGAGCGCCTCCGACATGCCTTCCAGCGCGAATTTCGCCGCGCAGTAGGCCCCGAACGCGGGCGGCGCGAGCAGTCCGCCCATCGAGCTCATCTGCACGATCGTGCCGCTCCCCTGTTCCCGCAGCAGCGGGACGACGGCCTTCGTCATCGCGACCGCGCCGAAGAACATCACCTCCAGCACCGCGCGCAGGTCGGGCAGCGTTAGTTCCTCCACGGCACCGACCGAGCCGTGTCCGGCGTTGTTGACCAGCACGTCGATCCGGCCGAACGCGTCCAGCGCGGTTCGCACCGCGGCGTCGATCTGCGCCGTATCGGTGACGTCCAGCGCGGCCGTGCGCACCCGGTCCCCGCCGGATTCGGCGAGGCCGGCCAGCGTCTCCGGCTTCCGCGCGGTCGCGACGACCCGGTCCCCCGCGGCCAGCGCGGCCTGGGCGAGTTCGCGGCCGAAGCCGCTGGAGCACCCGGTGATCAGCCAGACGCGGCCGTCGGTTTCCTCGGTCATTGAGCAGTCCCTCCAGTGGTTTCTTCCGCCTCCGATCGTGGCGCGCACCCGCCGGGGTCCGCCAACACCGGTTCGCTGGCGGGCTACAGTCTCAGCCTGTGACCCCTGAGCTGCGGCAGCTGCGCTACTTCGTCGCCGTCGCCGAATCAACGAGCTTCACGCGCGCGGCGGCGACCCTCCACATCGCACAGCAGTCGCTCTCGCAGCAGATCACCGTGCTGGAACGCCAGCTCGGCGCGCAACTCTTCGACCGCGACGCCCGCGGCACCCGGCTCACCCCGATCGGCGAACTGTTCCTGCCGGAAGCGCGCGCGGTGCTCGCCCGCGCCGAACAAGCCGTCGCGACAGTCTCCCGGGCGGTCCGCGGCGAGATCGGCACCCTGCGGCTGGCTTTCCTTGCCAGCACAGCGAATTACCTGCTCCCGCCGGTCGTGCGCGCGGTCCGGGAGCAGTTGCCGGAGCTGACCGTCACCACCGCCGAGCTCTCGATCGCCGAGCTAGTCGACGGGGTTCGCGGCGGCCGGTTCGACGCTGGCTTCACGCGCCCGCCGTTGGTCGACGGCTTGGAGACGCACACCCTTCTCACCGAGGAGGTCTGCGCGGTCCTGCCCTCCGGTCACCGGCTGGCTGACCGTTCCTCGCTGCGCCTGGCCGATCTCGCAGACGAGCCGTGGGTGCTGACGCCGCGCACGTCGTGGGATCCGTGGCACCGTAAGTACGACGCCGACTTCGCGGCCGCCGGGTTCACGCCGGACGTCGTGCAGCGCACCGCGACCGTGCAGGGATTGCTCGGGCTGGTCGCAGCCGGGGTCGGCGTGACCCGACTGGCGCGGTCCGCCCACAGCCTGCGCCGCACCGGCGTGGTGTTCGTGCCGCTGGACGGCGAAGCCGCGCGCACCGTGCTGGTGTGGCGCTCCGACGGCCCTCGGCCGGCCGCGCTCCTGGAGGTGGTCACGCGGCTGGCCGAGACGACGGATCTGTCCGGCGCGGGCTGACTGACAAGCGCGTCAAAGTCCCCCGTTGTTCTCGTCCAGCTCCAGGGCCCGCGTTTGCTGCGCGAGCGCCTTTTCCTCCATTGCCTTCATCTCGGCGCGCTTCGCGTCCGGAATGGGCGTGTTCCCGTCGTGGCCGCGCAGTTCCGGCGGGTCGTAATCGCCGTTCTGCCACCGCTGCCACATCGGGTCGTTCTTGTCCTTCGGAGCCTGGAAGCCCCATTTGTCGAGCAGTTCGTCGGCGGATCCCTTGGGGTACTCGCCGGTGCGGCGCTGTTCGTACGCCAGGTGCGCCTCGGCCCGGCCGCCCGCGGTCAGCGGGTCGGTGCGCGCGAACGAGTCGCCGGACGCGGTCATGTCCGCGTGCGCCTTCGAGCCGGGCGCCGGGACATACGGCATTCCCTTGCCGCCGGCGTACATTTCGTCGACCATGCGGTGGTAGGAATCCTCGGACCCGCGCATCCACCGCTGCTCGTCGTCGAAGTCCTTGAGCTCTTTTTTGCGCGCGGCGTCGTTGCCGTTTTCGATTTCGCTGCGGTGTTCGTTGAGGTCGTCGCGGCGGGCTTGTTCGGCCTTCGCGTCTTCCGCCCGCTGTTTGTAGGCGTCCGCCGAAGCCTGCCGCTGTTCCGGGGTGTTTTCGATCCGTTCCCGCACTTCGGAGCCGTCCGGGTGCTGCTTTCCGGGCACCGGTTTGGTGTCGGTTCCGTAGGTGTGGATGCCGTGCTTCGGGTCGTGGAAGTCCGGGTGGTGGACGTGGTTCGGATTGTCGCCGTGGTAGACCTTCTCCTGCGGGCTCACGTACGTGTCGTGCGGCTGGCGTCCCGGCACCTGGTAGGTCGGGCGCGTGTACTTGCCCTCCATGTGCGAGTAGCCCATTTGGTTGAGCTGCAGCAGACCGGACGTGTCCTTGCGCTCGTAGGCCTGCCGCTGCGCGTGGGCGTAGGTCAGCTGGTGCTCGTCGTGCGTCTTCCCGCCGGTGAAGCCGGAGGTGTGCATCTGCTTGCCGCTTCCGGTGCCCGGGTGCATCCGGTGGAAGTCGTGGCTCTCGTAATAGCCGAAACCGGCGTTCTCGAGGGTCTTTTCGTCGGACCGCTTCCGCGCGGCTCCGCTGCCGTCTTCCGCGGCGGCCTTGTGCAGCCCGGCGTGTTCGAGCTGGTTGGTCTGCTGCCCGTCGACCTTGTAGCCGTGCGCGTCGCCGATCCGCGCGGCCTCGTTGGACTTGTCGCCGAAAGTGCCGGGCGGATTCTTCGGCTCCTTGGCGGCCTTCTTGGCCGGGGGCTGCCCGGACGTCGCGTTGCCGCGTTTGCGCTTGTTGTTCGTCCGCGCGGCGTTCGCGGCCGCCTGCTGTTGTTGCTGCTGCCGCCGCATTTCCTCGAGCTTTTTGGGGCACGGCCCGACCGGGGCGGAGGCGGTGAGGCCGAGCGGGTCGACCATCGCGTTCGGGTTGTCCACGTAGGCCAGCGAGTCCGGGGACGGGCCGAGGCCGAGCGGGTCGTGCGAGAGGTAGCGGCCGGTTTCCGGGTCGTAATAGCGGTGCATGTTGTAGTGCAGCCCGGTTTCCGGGTCGTAGTACTGGCCGGGGAACCGCAGCGGAGTGCGCGCGGTCCCGTCCTCCGCGACGACCGAGCCCCACAACGAACTGCGCTGGTGCCCGGCCAGCGCGCCGGCGCCGTCGAGCAGTTCGGCGGGCGCGCCCACCAGGTCGGTGACGACGGCGTGGAACCGCTCGGCGGAGCGTTCGCCGAGCGTCCGTTCGGTCTGCGCGAGCACCTGGTCGGAGTCGGGCAGCCAGTCCCACACGGTCGCGACCTGCGGCCGGCCCGGGACGCTGTGCACCTGCTCGGCGGGCTGGTAGTGGTCCCAGGCGAACTCGATCAGCTCGGCCACCGCGCCCGACTGGTCGAGGCGCTGCTTGGCGACGCGCCTGCCGAGCGCGTCGTAGCGGTAGCGCCAGACCGTGCCGTCCGGGGTGCGCACGCCGGTCAGCCTGCTCGCGGAGTTCCACTGGTATTCCCACCGCTGCCCGCGGCGCTCCCGCACCACGACCCGGCCCTCGGCGTCGTGGGCGTAGCGGGTCTCGCCCGCGGACTCGACGAGGGTGCCCCGGTAGGTACGGGTGCCTGCTGCGGCCGGGTCGCCCGGCCAGGCGGCTTCGGTGATCGCACCGGCCGCGTCGTAGCCGTAGGTTTCCCGCCAGTCCGGGCCCTGGACCGCGCTGACGCGGCCGCCGGGGCCGACCTCGAACGAGCGCGGCCCGGCGAGCAGATCGCCTGTCGCGTAAAGGTTTCCGTCCGGCAGGTAGCGGTAGTCGCGCTGCTGCACGGTCGTGTCGCCGCGCAGCACGGTCTGCCCGCGCAGCTTGCCGGTCGAGGTCCAGTGCTGGCGCAGTTCCGCCACCGGCGCGGTTCCGGCGAAGAGCCGGCGCACCGTTTCCTGTCCCGCCGCGTCGTACTCGAACCGCAGCGTGCGGCCCCCGGTGGTGATCGCGGTCGGGCGGTCCGCGGAGTCGTAGCCGACCGACGATTCGGCCCCGCTGGGCGTGCGGCGGCCGGTCCGCCTGCCGAGCGCGTCGTACTGGGACCGCACGACGCGGCCGTTGATCGACTCGGACACCAGCTGCCCGGACGCGTCGTAGTCGAACCGGACCTCAGTCTCGCCGTTGCGCGCCAGGATCATCCGGTCCGCGTGGTCGTAGGCGAATTCGGCGACGTCGTCGTCGGCGGCGCGCCGCACGAGCCTGCCGAGCGCGTCGTATTCGAGCGCGATCGCCTGCCCGGCCGCGTTGACCCGGCGGACGAGCTGCCCGGCCGCGTCGTAGCCGTAGCGCAGGATCCGGCCGTTGTAGTCGGTCTCCGCGACGACCCGGCCCGCCCGGTCGTATTCGTAGCGCCAGACCAGGCCGCGTTCGTTCGTCACCGTCGTGAGCCGCAGTTCGGTGTCGTAGCCGAACCGCCGGACGCCGCCGTCCGGGTCCTGTTCGGACAGCGGCAGGCCGAACGCGCCGTACTCGACCCGGTGCACGCCGCCGCGCGGGTCGACTGACTCCTCGACGTTGCCGACCGCCTTGAACCCGAACTTGCTCACCGAGCCGTCGGCGTTGCGCTGCTGCACCAGGTCGCCCGCCGCGTTGCGCACCCGTTCCACGAACGCGCCGGTCGGCCCGGTGATCGAGGCGATCGCGCCCAGTGCGTCGTAGCGGTACCGGGTCACCGCGCCGTCGGGAGCGGTGATCGCGGTG
Organism: Amycolatopsis albidoflavus; assembly: GCF_039525725.1. Taxonomy (NCBI): domain Bacteria; kingdom Bacillati; phylum Actinomycetota; class Actinomycetes; order Pseudonocardiales; family Pseudonocardiaceae; genus Amycolatopsis; species Amycolatopsis albidoflavus. The sequence goes on along the minus strand of NZ_BAAAHV010000011.1, from coordinate 781,045 downwards.
GGCAGGCCGGCCGCGTCGGACTCGATCCGGGTGACGCCGCCGAGCGCGTCGGTCCGCGTCGCCACCGCTCCGGTGACCGGGTCGTAGGTGTAGGCGGTGACCCCGCCCGCCGGGTCGATTTCCTTGGCCAGGCTGCCTTGTTCGTCGTACTCGTAGCGCCAGACGTCGCCGGAGGGGCCGGTCGTCGAGACCGGCAGGCCGCGCTCGTCGTACTCGTTCGCCAGCCGCGTGCCGTCCGGGCGGGTGACCGCGACGACGTTGCCGATCTCGTCGTACTCCCAGCGGGTGGCGTGGCCGAGCGCGTTGACGCTGGCGGTGACGCGGCCGTACTCGTCGTATTCGGTGGTCGACGTGTTGCCGAGCGGGTCGGTCTCGGCGATGACCTTCAGCTGGTCGTTGAGCTGGAAGCGGCGGACCGCGCCGAGCGAGTCGGTGACCGTGGTGACCAGGTTTTCCCGGTCGTAGGACAGTTCGGTGTCGAGGTAGCCGCCGTCGCCCCGGGCGCGCACGCACCGGCCGTCGCTGTCGTATTGGTAGCCGTACCAGCGGCCGTTGACGTCGTCCCAGCGCACCATCCGGCCGTCGGCGTCGTAGCGGAACTTGTGCGAGGTGCCGACCGCGTCGACGACCTCGACCAGCCGGCGGGCGGAGTCGTAGCGGTACTCCCGGACCGCCACCGGCTCGTCCGGCACGCGCAGCGCGGTGACCAGCCCGTCCGCCGAATCGATGCTTACCCGGTAGCCGCCGGAGTGCTCCATCTCCACCGGCACGCCGTCCTCGTAGCGGAAGACGATCCGGTTGCCCGAGCTGTCGGCCAGCGTGTGCAGGCGGAGGGTGCGCGCGTCGGGGTCGCCGGTGAAGTAGCGGATGACGTTGCTCTGCGGGTCGCCGACGATGAACCCGGTGGTGGTCCGGCGCAGCGCGAAATACGGACCGTCGTCGGTGGCCACGGCTTCGATGTCGCGTGGGAAGGGGAAGCGGACCAGCACGCCGTTCGGGGCGGCGTAGTGCAGGCCGTCGTCGCGGACCTCGAGCCGTTCGTCCAGCGTGGACGACCAGGTGGGGCCGAAGAATCCGCCGGAGCGGTAGGACGAGCGGTGGGTCCGTTCCACCGTCAGCGGCAGCATTCCCGGCAGGCGCAGGTCCTCCTGGACCAGGAACACCGCGCCGGTGGCGACGTCGATCGGGTCGCCGCAGTCCCGGACTTCCTTGGGGTCGGTGTGGTGTTCGGCGGGGTTCTGGTTGCCCCTCGGCTGCTGGGTCGAGGACGTGTGGACGTCGTTGCCGCCGGTCTCGTGCGACCCGGAGCCGCCTTGGCCGCCGCCTTCGTGCCCGCTTTCCGAACTGCTGGTGTGGGTATTGCCGGTATTGCCGGTATTGCCGTGGTGCCCGCCGCCACCGCCGCCTTCGGCCCCGGAGGTGTGTGTGCCTTCGTTGCCGCCAGGGCCGGAGCGGGTGCCCTCGGTTTTGACGTTGATGTCCTTGGGCGTGTGCGTGGGAGCGTTCTTGCCGCCCTTGAGCCCCTTCAACGCCTTTCCGGCGTCCTCGAACAGCGTCCCGGCCTTCTTCAGCAGCGGGATGAGCGCCTTGAAAGCCTTGACCAGCCTGGTGGTGATCTGGGTGATCTTGGACGCGGTCTTCGCGACCGCCGCCGCGACCTGCGGGCCCACCCAGGCCATCCCGATGCCCGCGGTGAGCAGCACCTGCAGCGCCCACGAGATGAGGTGCCCGACCAGGTCCGCGATCGTGTCCCGCACCAGCGACCGGACCGCCGCGACGATCTCGCCAGCGGTCTTGACGCCGCTGGCCGCGCCCTCGGAACCCTTCTGGGCGCTGGCGATGAGAGCGGAGGTGTCCGCGGCCCGCTTGCGGTAGCTGTCGGCGGCCTCGCCCTGCCAGTTCTCGAGGTCTTTCTTGACCAGGTCGCCGAGGTCCGCGGAGACGCCTTCGAGTTCCTTGGCGACGTTGGTCCAGGTCTCCGCCTGCGAGCTGATCTCGTCGGCGTTGCCGGTGAGCGCGTCGAGGGCTTGCTTGAGCGGGCCGACGTGCTCCATCAGCCACCCGACGCCCGCGGCGAAGATCGCGCCGAACGGGTCCATGACCGCGGTGAGCACGTCGAGCGCGGTCCCGACGGCCCCGATCGCGACCGCGGCCCAGTTCTTGCTCTCGATCGCGTCCTTGAGCCCGGTGGCGTCCTCCAGCAACGGGACTCCGGCCATCGCCGAGGTCTCCTTGACCGGTGCCACCAATGGGTTGCTCACGTTGTTCCCCTCCGCCCGCTGCTGCGTTGATCACGGTACCTACCGGGCCCCGGACCCGCGCGCGGCAGGCGGCCTTGCTTAACCGGGTGCCTCGCTGGCTGATGTTCCGAGATACTGCGGCGGTGACGTATACCGAGTGGGTGGTCGAGCGGGCGCAGGATTTCGACTCGCTGCGCGGCAGGCGCATCGACTCGTGGGCCGGTGTCAAGATGGCTCTGCGGGAGGACGGCCCGGACGGCGGTCCCCAGTTCGCCGACCCGGCGGTGCCCTGTCTGCAGTTGTGGGGCATGCAGGCGCACCTGGACGACGGCCGCACGCTGAGCGTCCTGACGTACCAAGACGACGATCTGTTCGGCCTGTGGCCGCAACGCCGCCCGGATCCCCGGCTCGAGAACCGCGAGCGGTGGGACGGCATCTACCGGTGGACGGCGCTGAGCGAATTGCCGACCGGCCTGGTCGAGGACGTCATCGTCTTCGCTGAAGAAGGCGTGCTCGCCGAAGTCGATCTGCGCGTCGGCGGCAGGCCGCTGGTGCTGGTCGCGGGCGAATTGATCGAGGACTGGACCAGGCTGGTGTTCAATCGGCTCGACGAGTCGGTCCTGGTGTTCACCGATCCCGCCGCGGCCGAGCGCGTCGCATGGTCCACGCCGCAACTCGGCCGCGCCCGGATCGATCCGTGGCCCAAGGTCAGCTTTTGCTGACCTTCACCGAAAACGCGTCGATGCTCATCCCCGCGCCCGGCGTGATGTCCGCGCCCGGGCTGGTGCACCCGCACACCTTGTTCGGATAGGACCCGCCGATCGCCACGTCGAAGATCGCGAAGAACCCGTGGTCCACCGCGGCCTTCCACGTCGCATCGGACACCTGGTTCTGCTTCACCGTGAAGGTTTCCTTGCCGTCCAAGGAAAACCGAAGCTCCTCGGCGGCCGCGTCGCGGCGGTCCACCACCACCGAATACGTGTGGTACCCGGTCTTGCAGCCGGCGCAGTCCTGCAGGTCGCTGCTGATCCCGTCCGGGTCGTGGCACTCCCCGGCCCACTGTCCACAGTGGAACGTGCTGGAATGCTTGTCCAGCGCGTTCACGTTCTCCATGATGTCCAGTTCGCCGATGCTCGGCCAGTTCGTCGCGCCGACCGGCCGGGCGTCCGCGCCCATCGCCCAGAACGCGGGCCAGTAGCCGAGGCCGTGGTCGGGATTCGGCTGCTGGATCGTCGCGCTCATCTCCATCTGCCCGCCCGCCGGCGCGCCGAAGTCGGTGCGCTGGGTTTCGATCCGGCCGGACGTCCACGCGCCGTTCGCGTCGCGCAGCGGCTTGATCACCAGGTGCCCGGCACCGTCGTGGTAGACGTTGTCCGTCGAGTCCGTCGACGTCTCGATCTCCCCGGTGCCCCAGTTCGCCGCGCCGCCGGGGTAGCCGGTTCCCTTGTCGTAGAGCCAGTTCTGCGGGTCGAGGCCGGTGCCGGCGGGGCCGTCGAAGGTGTCCTCGAACACCGTGGTCCAGGTTTCGGCCGCCTGCGCGGGCGCGGCGGCCATCGACAGGGCGGCCACGGCGGCCAGGATCAACGGGGTTCGGCGCATGGTTGGCCTTCCGATCGAGTGGGGTGGTCCCAGCAGGGTCGGCCGCCGCCGTTGACCAGTCAAAACAGTCTGCCTGCCGGTTCCGCGGCCGAAGTGCGCGCGGGCAGCGCGCGTCCGGATAGGTTTGAACCACTGCGCGCCGGGGTACCGGCAGGGTGGGAGAACCGCACCCCCTTTGACGCCTCCACGGCCGCCGTCGGCGATCTAGCCTGGGTTCATGAGCGACAGCAACCTCCTCGGCGAGTTCCTGCGGGCCCGGCGCGGCACCACCGTCCCGGCGGACGCGGACGTGCTCGCCGACACCCGGCGCCGGGTCAGCGGCCTGCGCCGGGAGGAGGTCGCGCAGCTGGCCGGGGTCAGCACCGACTATTACGTGCGGCTTGAGCAGGGCCGGGAGCGGACGCCGTCGGCGCAGGTCGTCGACGCGCTCGGCCGGGCGCTGCGACTCGACGACGAGGCGCTCGCGCACCTGCATTCGCTGGCCCGGCCGAAGCGGCCCAAGCGACGTCCGGCGAGGGAACGCGTCAGTCCGCGGCTGGTGCAGCTGATGGACGCGTGGCCGCAGACTCCCGCGGTCGTGCTCGGCCGGTGCATGACCGTCCTCGCGTCGAATCTGCTCGGCGGAGCGCTGTTCGGCGGGCACGAATACAGCGGCGACCTGCTGCGGCTGGTGTTCCTCGACCCCGACGCCCGGAACTTCTACCCGGAGTGGGAACAGGTCGCGGTCAACACCGTCGGCGGGCTGCGGTCGGCGGCGGGCTCCGACCTGGACGATCCGCTGTTGATCGAGGCGGTCGGCGAATTGTCGCTCAAGAGCGCCGATTTCCGCCGGTTGTGGGCGCGCCACGACCTCCGGCAGAAAACGCACGAGACGAAACGGTTCCGGCACCAGCTCGTCGGAATGCTCACCCTGCACTACGAATCGATGACCGTGAACAGCGCTCCCGGCCAGCAACTCGTGGTGTACCAAGCGGATCCGGGCAGTCCGTCGGAGGCCGCGCTGGGACTGCTCGGCAGTCTCGCCGCCGGCGACCACCCGCATCGCTGACGCTTTTTTCGCAATTTCCGAATTCACCCAAGGGTAGATCCATGTCTGAAAACAATGCACCCGTCTGGTTTATCACCGGATGTTCCACCGGCCTCGGCCGCGCACTCGCGACCGCCGTCCTCGAACGCGGCCTGCGCGCGGTCGTGACGGCCCGCGATCCGCAACGCGTCGCGGACCTCGTCGCCGCGTACCCCGGCCGCGCGGTCTCGGTCGCGCTGGACGTCACCGACAAGCAGCAGATCACCGAAGCGGTCGCCGAGGCACACCAAGCCTTCGGCCAGATCGACGTGCTCGTCAACAACGCGGGCTACGGCTACCTCGCCGCCGCCGAAGAAGGCGAAGACACCGAGATCCGCGCACTGTTCGAGGCCAACGTCTTCGGCCTGATGGCGCTCACCCGCGCGGTCCTGCCGGGAATGCGGGCTCGGCGCAGCGGTCACCTCGTCTCGGTCTCGTCGCTCGGCGGGCTGGCCGCCTTCGGCGCGACCGGCTACTACCACGCCACCAAGTTCGCCGTCGAAGGCTTCAGCGAGTCGCTCGCCGCCGAGGTCGCGCCGCTCGGCATCGGCGTCACGATCGTCGAACCGGCCGCGTTCCGCACCAACTGGTCGGGCCCGTCCATGCGGGAATCCGCCGTCCGCATCGACGATTACGCCGACACCGCGGGCGCGCGCCGCACCTCGACGCTCGCCACCTACGGCAAGCAGCCCGGCGACCCGGACCGCGCCGCGACCGCGGTCATCGACGCCGTCACCTCCGCCGAACCGCCGCTGCGCCTGCTGCTCGGCCAGGCGGCTTACGCCATCGCCACCGCCCGCCTCGACACCCTCCGCAAGACGTTCGACGACTGGCGCGACGTCACCCTGTCCGCCGACTTCCCGAAGGAATCCGAATGAGCAAGGTCGCCCTGATCACCGGTGCCAGCAGCGGCATCGGCGAAGCCACCGCCCGCCGCCTGGCCGCCGACGGCTGGCACGTCGTCGCCGGAGCGCGCCGCGAAGACCGCCTAGCCGAACTCGCCGCCAGCACCCGCGGCATCGAAGTCCACCGCCTCGACGTGACCGACCGCGCCGACGTCGCCGAGTTCGTCGACCGCGCGGCGCGCCACCACGGCGAGATCGACGCGTTCATCGCGAACGCCGGCGTGATGCCGCTGTCCCGTTTGGACGCCGGGCTGGTCGAGGAATGGGACCGGATGATCGACGTCAATGTCCGCGGCCTGCTGCACGGCATCGCCGCCGCGCTGCCGCACTTCACTCGCCAGCGCCGAGGCCACTTCGTCACCGTCGCCTCGATCGGCGCGCACCAGGTCACGCCGACCGCCGCGGTGTACTGCGGGACGAAATACGCGGCGTGGGCGATCACCGAGGGCCTGCGGCAGGAATGCGACCCGTCGATCCGCGTCACCACGGTCTCCCCCGGCGTCGTCACCTCGGAGCTTGCGGACACGATCAGCGACCCGGAAACGCAGGAGGTCATGCGGATCTACCGCAAGGACGCGATCGAACCGAAAGCGATCGGCGACGCCATCGCCTACGCTCTCGACCAGCCGGCCGACGTGGACGTCACCGAGATGATCGTGCGCCCCGCTCGGCAACGCTGAGCGAAGGAGGGCGCGCATGCCGCAGTACCTGCTCGGGATCTACCAGCCCGACGGCGGGACCCCGGATCCCGAGGTGCTGGCGGACATCGCCGCGCGCCTCGAAGCGGTGACCGACGAGATGAAAGCGACCGGCGTCTGGGTCTTCTCGGGCGGGCTGCACCCGGCGCCCGCCGCTCGAGTCGTCCGCGCTTCCGGCGACGACGTCCTCTGCACCGACGGTCCGTTCGCCGAAGGCAAGGAACACCTGGGCGGCTTCACCATCGTGACCGCGCCCGGCCCGGAGGCCGCCGCCGAATGGGCCCGGCGGATCGCGGAGATCACCACGCTGCCGGTGGAAGTCCGGGAGTTCCATTGATCTCGACGGCCGTGCTCGAGCGGATCTTCCGCGCCGAGCACGGCCGCGCGGTCGCGGTGCTGGCCAGGGTCTTCGGCGACCTGGACCTCGCCGAGGACGCCGTCCAGGAGGCGTGCGCGATCGCCACCGCGAAATGGCGCGCGGAAGGGCTTCCGCCGAGCCCCGCTGGCTGGCTGGTCACGACCGCCCGCAACCGCGGAATCGACCGGCTCCGGCGCGAATCCACCCGCGCCGACCGCCACGCGCAAGCCGCGCTCCTGCACGCCGCCGAACCGTTCGACGAAGGCGCGATCCCCGACGAACGCTTGAGGCTGATCTTCACCTGCTGCCACCCCGCCCTCAACCCCGCCGCCCGAGTAGCGCTCACCCTGCGCCTGCTGGGCGGCCTCACTACCCCCGAGATCGCACACGCGTTCCTAGTCCCGGAATCGACGCTGGCACAACGCTTAGTGCGCGCGAAAGCCAAGATCCGCGACGCCCGCATCCCCTACCGCGTCCCTGACGCCGCCGACCTCCCGTCTCGGCTCAACGCCGTCCTCGCGGTGCTGTACTTGATCTTCACCGAAGCCCACACCGCCAGCACCGGCCCGGATCTCACCCGACCGGACCTGGCCGCGGAGGCGATCCGCCTGACCCGAATCCTGGCCGCGCTGCTGCCCGACGAACCGGAAGTCCTGGGCTTGCTCGCACTGCAGCTGCTCACCGAATCCCGCCGCGCGGCCCGCCTCGACGCCGACGGAATCCCTGTCCTGCTGCCCGACCAAGACCGCGCCCGCTGGGACTGGGCGCTGATCGCCGAAGGCCAGTCGCTGGTCCGTCAGTGCTTGAGACTCGACCGCCCCGGGCCGTACCAGATTCAGGCCGCGATCAACGCCGTCCACAGCGACGGGACCGACTGGGTCCAGATCCTCGCCCTCTACGACCAGTTGCTCGCCCTGACCCCCACGCCGATCGTCGCGCTGAACCGCGCCGTCGCGGTGGCCGAGGTCGAAGGCCCCGCTGTCGCGCTGACCATTGTGGACAGTCTCGACCTCGGCCACCGGCACCTGTTCCACGCCGTCCGGGCGGATCTGCTCGCCCGGCTAGGCCGAACCGCCGACGCCGCGGAGGCTTACGACGAGGCTTTACGTCTAGTCGCCAACGAGGCCGAACGCCTTCTGCTGCAACGCAAACGGGCCGCTCTCAGCTGACTGACTGATCACTTCTTCGCCGGGAGCTCGCCCTCAGCCCGCTTTCCCGCGGCTGACGACCCCTTCGACGATCTTCGTCAGGTGCGCGCCGACGTTCTCCACACCGCCGTTCTGCACCGCGATCTGCGCCCCCTCCATCGCGAACGTCAACTCCGCCGCACTCAGCTCCGGATCGGCTGACCCGAGCCCCTCGCACATCGCCCGGAGCCTGCCGAACTGACGGGTCTTGTGCTCGCTGATCAGCCGCCGAGCGGGATGGTCCGGGTCGGGCAGTTCGGCGACGGAGTTCGTGAACGGGCAGCCGCGATGGGAGAACTCGGGCAGCCCGTCGACGATGAACCGCCCCACCGCGCGGATCTGCTCCGCGAAATCGCCCGGATGCGCCTGTTCCGCCGCGTCGAACGCCGCGGAGTAGTCGTGCACGACGATCCGCAGCCATTCCGCGATGAGCGCGTCCTTGGTGCCGAAGTGCCGGTAGATCGCCATCTTCGTGGTCCCGGCGCGGTCCGCGATCGCCTGGACCCCGACCCGCACCACGCCCTCGTTGAGGAAGAGTTCCTCGGCCGCGTCGAGGATGCGCTCGCGAGGCGGCAACGTCGCGACCCTCGTCGGCCGCCGGTCGGAGGTGCTCGTCATCGGTTCTTCCTCGAGGGGCTTGGCAATCCGGTTCTTCCCGGCTACGGTACACAACCGTCCCCCGTGATACCACTCGGTATCACTCAATACGGATGAGTCTCCCGAAGGGCCTGCTGGTGAAAATCTCCGAATACGCGAGCTGCGACGCGGTCGCCTTGGCCGACCTGATCGCCCGCGGCGAGGTAACGACGGCCGAGGTCGCCGACGCGGCCGCGCGAGCTGGGGAAGCGGTCAATCCGCAGATCAACGCCGTAGTCGAAACCTGGCCGCCCGAAGACACTCCGGCCCCCGGCTCCGCACCGCTGGCCGGCGTGCCGTTCCTGATCAAGGACCTGGGCGTCGCCATGGCAGGCAAGCGCAGCGAACTCGGCAGCCGCTTGGCCGCAGGCTCCGTGTCCCCCGAAGACTCGTTCCTGATGCGCCGCTTCCGCCAGGCGGGCCTGGTCACCATCGGCCGCACGAGCACCCCGGAAATGGCTTACAGCACCACGACCGAACCGGAGTTCTACGGCGCGACCCGCAACCCGTGGTCCCTGGACCTCAGCGCAGGCGGCTCGAGCGGCGGTTCCGGTGCCGCCGTCGCCGCCGGAATCGTGCCCCTCGCGCACGCCACCGACGCCGCGGGTTCCATCCGAGTCCCCGCCTCCAGCAACGGATTGTTCGGCCTGAAGCCGACCCGGGGCCGGGTTTCGCAGGGCCCCGGCGCCGACGAGGTCTTCAGCGGACTGGCCGTGCAAGGCAGCCTGAGCCGATCTGTCCGCGACAGCGCCGTCCTGCTGGACCTGATCGAAGGCCCCGAACCCGGCGACCCGTACTTCGCCACCCGCCCGGATCGCCCCTATGCCGCCGAAGCCCGACTCGATCCCGGCCGCCTGCGGATCGCCGTCCTGCGCCAGCCATGGGGCGGCCGACAGCCGACCGCGCCAGTCTCCGCAGCCCTCACCGAAACCGTGCGCATGCTGGACTCCCTTGGCCACCACGTCGAAGAAATTCCGCTGGATCTGGGCGTCTCCTGGGAAGAATTCGTCCTGGGCAACGCCCGGATGTGGACCGCGAACCTGGCCCCGTGGATCGACAGCATCTCCGCCGCCACCGGCCGCCCCGTCGACGAGACCACCTTGGAACCGGTCACCCTCGCCAGCTACCGCTACGGCCACCAGGTCACCGCCGACGAGTTCGTCCGCGCGCTGGCCATCCGCAACCAGGTCTCCCGAACCTTCGCCCAGCACTTCGCCCGCTACGACCTGCTGCTCTCCCCCACCCTCCCGGAGCCGCCGGTCCCGCTAGGCGTCTACGGCGACGGTGCCGACCGCCTGGACGGTCTCGGCTGGCTGGACCGCATCCTGGACCGCTCCCCCTACACCGCCGCCGCGAACGTTTCAGGGGTCCCGTCGATGTCCGTCCCCCTGGCCGAACACGAAGGGCTTCCGATCGGCATGCAGTTCACCGCCGCCTTCGGCCGCGAAGACCTGCTGTTCCGCCTGGCCGGACAGCTGGAACGAGCCGCCCCGTGGACCCACCGCAAGCCCCCGATCTGGGCGGCCGAATGACCCCCTGAGTCCACATTGGACGAACAGCGGACGGTGACCCGCGTCCCAGCCACCCCAAACCCTGACGGCACCTCCGGAGTTCTCGCTAGACTTGGCAAGCGATGCGACGATTCCGGTGGTGGTGGGGGGCGCTGGTCCTCGCCTGCGTAGCTGTTCTCGTGGGCTTTTTCGTCTTTTTCGGCACCGAGAGCCGCCCAGGCCAGCCTTTTCCGCGGCAAGGCCCGCCCGGCCGCGGCCCGCTGACCATCGTCTCGCTTGGCGACAGCACTGTCTCCGGCGAAGGCGCCGGCGCCTACACCCCCGACACCGACGGCAAGAACGGCGACTGGTGCCACCGCTCGTCCGCCGCGTTCGTGGAAAAGGTCCGCATCCCCGGCGTCTCCGCCCGGGTCAACCTGGCTTGTTCGGGCGCCCCCGCCGCCCAAGTCGCCCTGGGCGAGGCCAAACAGTGGGGCGAACGCTCCCAAGCCGCCCAACTGGCCGACGTGGTCAAGGATCACCGGGTATCGGCGGTAGTGATCGCCGTAGGCGCGAACGACGACCCGAAATTCTCCGCCCAAGTGAGCGAATGCTTCAAGGCATGGTTCTCCTCCGACGGCCCGTCCTGCAACGTCGCTTTGAAGGAAACCTGGAAGTCCAAAGTGGACGCAATGGTGCCGAAGGTGGCGAACGCGGTAGGCGATGTGAAAAAGGTACTGGCCGACGCCGGATACGTGCCCGCGGATTACCAGTTGGTATTGCAGTCCTACGCCACTCCGGTAGGCCCGAACATCCCGCCGGACCTGCAAAGCCTCAACGGCTGCCCGTTCCGCACCGACGACCTGCAATGGATTTCGACCACCGGAATCAGCACGCTTTCCGCAGGCATCAAACAAGCAGCCACCCAATCCGGCGCCCGTTTCCTGGACCTGGCCCGAGCAGGAGAAAACCACGAAGCCTGCTCCGGCGGCGCGAACCCGGCATCAGAATGGTTCACGAGGCTCACCCTGCACCTGAACGACCTGACGCAAGTGGATCGAGCGACGCACGCACTGCAGGAATCCTTCCACCCCAACGCCGCCGGACACGCCGCCATCGCCGACTGCCTCACGGATTTCCTCACGACGCAGCAAGGAAACGCCTCCTGCCTGACCGCCCCCGACGGCAAACTCCACGCCGTCCCCGAACCAGTCAGCTGACTCCCCCCGCGCCGCTTCACCCCGGCAGCAGTCCGTGAGGGGAACCCTCACGGACTCTGATTCCCTCAGGGTTCCCCCCACGCCCCTCCGCCGTCCGTGAGGGGCCCCTTCACGGATTCAGATTCCCTCAACGAGCCCTTCACGGACTTCTCCAAGCCGCCGCAACGCACCCAATGCGGCATTCGGTGCATCCCACGCACCCAATGCGGCATTCGGTGCGTCACATGCACCCAACGCCACATTGGGGCGCAAGCCCCGCCTCACTCACCAAACCGCAGCCGATGCACCCAACCGTCAAAAGCACCCACCCCACCCCCAACCCCGATACGAAGCCAAAAACACGGCGCGGAGGTGCTTGTCAAGGCATCTTTCCCGCCTTGACAAGCACCTCCGCGCCGTAGTCACAATCAAACTTCGGGGTGGTGGCCCCCCAACGCACGCAATGTCGCCGCCAGGCGACGAGCCGACCCCACAAACGCAGGATTCACAAATCCAACGCAGCCCTCAAAGCCACATCAATCTGCTCCTGAACATCCACATCAACCTCAGCGACCCGCTCCGCCAACCAAGGCCGATACAACCGCGTCAAATTCAACGTAGAAACCCAATACCGAGCATCCACCGCAACCCCGAGAATATCCTGCGGATCCCGATCCAACAGCTCAGTCCCGAGCAGCCAAGGCCGCTCAGACTCATTCACCCCATCCGACGACAGCAGAACCACAGTCCGCTGCCGCGCGGGATCAGTAGGCGGGTGGTAAGTCCAAACCTCACCCCTGCGCACGCATCTCCTTCTCCGCAGCCGCCCGCTCCGCCTCGTCCGCCTCGGCAGACGGCGTGACAGGAGCCCGCTGCGGGGTATACCCAGTCCGAACCGCCTCGCGCCGGGCCGCCTTCGACAGCCAGGACGAGACCGAAATTCCGTGCGCTTTCGCGGCCCGCTCGGCGTACTCGAGCGCACCGGTGTCGAGCGAGAGTGTCACCTTACGTGTTGCCATACCTTTTACCGTACCACTCCCACGGCACCGACGGCTCTCACAACGTCGGCGACCTGCCCTCGAACGGCGTGGACAGCACGACAGTCGTCCGCGTGGACACCTTCGCCGCCTCGCGGATCCGCCGGAGCAGGTCTTCGAGGCCGAGCGGCGACGCGACCCGCACCAGCAGGATGTAGGACTCGTCGCCGGCCACCGAGTAGCAGGACTCGATCTCGGTGATGTGCTGGATCCGCTGCGGGTAGTCGTCGGGAGCGGCCGGGTCGTTCGGGGTGAGCGAGATCAGCGCGGTGAGCGGGAGGCCGATCTGCTCGCCGTCGAGCCGGGCGGTGTAGCCGAGGATGACGCCGCGCTGTTCGAGGCGGCGCACCCGCTGGTGCACCGCCGACACCGACAGCCCGACCCGTTCGGCGAGATCGGTGAAGCTGCGCCGCCCGTCGGCGGCCAGCTCCTGCACGATCGACTGGTCGAGCGGTTCCAGCGGGCCGCTCATGCCGTCGCCTCCTCGGGGAGTTTCCCGCCGGCTGCCGGGAAGGGAACGGCGATGATCCGCGTGCGAACTGCGCTCATGCGTCCAGCACGACCAGTTCGTGCGGGCGCGTGTTCACGGACTCGACGCCCGATTCGGTGACGAGCACGATGTCCTCGATCCGCGCGCCCCAGCGGCCGGGCTGGTAGATGCCCGGCTCGACGCTGAAGGCCATGCCCGCCTCGAGCGGCAGCGCGTTGCCCGCGATGATGTAGGGCTCCTCGTGCACGTCGAGGCCGATGCCGTGGCCGGTGCGGTGGATGAAGTACTCGCCGAACCCGGCGGCGTCGATGACGTCGCGCGCGGCCTTGTCGATGCTCTCGGCGGTGGCGCCGGGGCGGACCGCGTCGACCGCGGCCTGCTGCGCGCGCTGCAGCACGGCGTAGGTTTCGGCGACGTCGGCGTCGCGGGGCTCGCCGATCGAGTAGGTGCGGGTGGAGTCGGAGTTGTAGCCCTCGGGCACCGGGCCGCCGATGTCGATCACGACGACGTCGCCGCGTTCGATGACGCGCTCGGACACGTCGTGGTGCGGGCTGGCGCCGTTGGGGCCGGAGCCGACGATGACGAAGTCGGCGTGCGTGTGGCCCTCTTCGACGATGGCGGCGGTGATGTCCGCGCCGACCTCGGCCTCGGTGCGGCCCGCGCGCAGCCACTCGCCCATCCGGGCGTGGACGCGGTCGATCGCCGCGCCCGCCTTGCGCAGGGCGTCGATCTCGGCGGCGTCCTTGCGCATCCGCAGTTCGCGCACGATCGGGCCGGCCAGGGTCTGCTCGGCGTCGCCGAACGCGGCGCGCAGGGACAGCACGTGCAGCGCCGGGGTGAAGTCGCTGACCGCGATCCGGCCGGGCTTGCCGAGCCGGTCGGCGACGAGCCGGTAGGGGTCGTCGCCGTCGACCCAGGTGAGCACCTCGACGCCGAGTTCGTCGGTGGGCACGCCCGCGTAGCCGGGGGCCTCCAGCTTCGGCACGACGAGCGCGGGGGTCCCGTCGGCGGGCACGACGAGAGTGGTCAGCCGCTCGAAGGAACCGCCGGCCTGGCCGAGCAGGTACCGCAGGTCGGACCCGGGCGCGACGAGCAGCGCGTCGGTGTCGGCGGCGGCGGCCGCTTTCGCGGCGCGGTCGAGACGGGCGCGGAGCGCGGCGGCGTCGGGAGCGGGCGTGTTGAGGGATCGGCTCGACATGACGCCGAGCCTAGTACCGGCGTCCCGGCGCAGCCCGCCCGTCCTCCCCAACCCGGCGCGCCGCCCGGGTCATCCAGCCGAAGTCCCGCGCGGACGGCCGAATCTCGGTCCGTGATGGGCTCCTTGAGGGAATCTGATTCCCTCAAGGAGCCCTTCACGGACCTTGGCCTCCGCGGACGCGCCCGGCGCCGGATTCGGGGCAACGCGGGCCGGACGTGGCAGGCTGTGCGGGTGACCGGACCACTCGCTCTCCTCGATTCCGCGAGCCTCTACTTCCGCTCGTTCTACGCGCTGCCCGATTCGATGACCGCGCCCGACGGGACGCCGGTCAACGCCGTGCGCGGGTTCACCGACACGATCGCGCGCATCCTGACCGACCGCCGTCCGTCGCGGCTGGTCGCCTGTCTCGACGCGGACTGGCGGCCGAAGTTCCGCACCGATCTGCTGCCGAGCTACAAGGCGCACCGGGTCGCCGAGGCCGGGGACGGCGGGGCGGACGTCGAAGAGGTGCCCGACACGCTGACCCCGCAGGTGCCGATCATCCTGGACGTGCTGGAGGCGTTCGGGTTCGCCGTCGCGGAGGCGGCCGGGTACGAGGCGGACGACGTGATCGGCGCGCTCGCGACCCGGGAGAAGGACGCGCCGGTGGAGGTGATCACCGGCGACCGGGACCTGTTCCAGCTGGTGCGCGAGGAGCCGACGCCGACGTCGGTCGTGTACGTCGGCAAGGGCTGGGCGAAGGCGGAAGTGCTCGGACAGCGGGAAATCGCCGAGAAGTACGGCGTTCCGGTCGACCACGCCGGGCCCGCTTACGCCGACATGGCCGCGTTGCGCGGCGACCCGTCGGACGGGCTGCCGGGTGTGGCCGGGATCGGCGAGAAGACCGCGGCGAAGCTGATCACGCAGTTCGGGTCGCTGGAGGAACTCGTCGCCGCGTCCTCGGCCGGGGATTCGCGCGTGCCGTTGAAGACCCGGCTGCGGCTCTCCGACGCCGCGGATTACCTGGCCGTCGCGCCCACGGTGGTGCGGGTCGCGGTGGACGCGCCGGTCGAGCAGTCCGGGCCGGACGCGGTGCCGGCCGCGCCCGCCGATCCGGAGCGGGTGGCGGAGCTGGCCGAGCGCTGGAACCTGGGCCGTTCGGTGGAGCGGCTTCTGGCGGCGCTGCCGGGAGCCTGACGACAGCGGAGAGGTTCCAGCGCTCGGGCGAGCGCTGGAACCCTTCCGGTCAGAAGTGCGTGCCGGTCCAGGGCTGAGTCCCGGTCTGGAACAGCGCGTCCACGCGGGCCAGGGTTTCCGCGCTCGCACCGGTGATCCGGCCCGACAACGCGAGCGGAGCGGCCTGCCAAGCGCCGAGGTACAGCATTGCCAACGTGTCGACGTCGAGCTGCAGATCCGCTTCGTCGTCAGTGCGCTCGACGCCGTTGCTGCTGACCCGGTAGCGGCCGCGGTTGTCCGGGAGCATGCGGTCGTTCACCTCCAGCACCACCGGTTCCGGCGAGCCGTACGTGCGCGCGGCGAGCGCGGCCTGCACGTCGATCAACCGCAGCCACAGTTCGTCGTCGACGCCGGTCGTGTGCGCCCGGCGCGGGTCGACGAGCAGCAGGCCCACCGGATCGTCCACCGGACGGTTGCGGGCGTGCACGACCTCGATCAGGTCGACCGACAGCAGGAACCGCCACAGCCCGGCCAGCGCTTCCGGGGTCGCCGCGTGCAGTTCGTGGACTTCGAGCGCGGCTCCGCGCTCCGGGTCGAGGTAACTGTTCTGCGGTACGACGTGGAACACGGCGAAGCCGTCGTCGCCGTTCGGTCCAGTGTGGACAGCGACGCGGTGGTTGCCGCCGTCCGGGTGGAGGTGCCAGTCGAAGGCGATCGGCCACCAGAGTTCCGGGCGGGCGATCAGGCCGGGGCGGTGGGTGTCGATCCGTTGGTACAGCGAGGGAATCGTCGCGATCGCGTCGTCGGTGGTGAGCAGCCGGACCCGGCCGGGGAGGTCGACGCTTTCGCGCAGCGGGGCCGGTTTCTTGATCTGCAGGGTGGCCATGCGGGTCGCGACGCCGTAGCCGTAGCGGCCGTAGATCAGCGCTTCGCTCGCGTGCAGCGCGGCGACGACGTGGCCGCGTCGCACGAAGTCGTGCAGTTGCCGGTCCATCATCGCGGTGAGCACGCCGCGGCGGGTCCAGTCGGCGCGGACGCCGACGCCGTCGACCGCGGCCATCGGCACCGTGGAGCCGCCGGGGACGGTGAGCGTGGTGGCGAAGGAGCTGGCGATGCCGATGGCTTCGCCGTCGTGGAACGCTCCGGTCCGGCCGTCCGCCGTCCAGGAACCGCCGACCTTCGCCCAGCGCTCGTCCGAGGGCGGGTTTCCGTGCAGGGAACGCACCAGAAGGTCGAAGGTCTCGCGGCTTTCGGCGTCGGTGATCTGGCGTACCACGTAGTCGCTCATGACCCGATTGAACCAATGCCGCCGCCGCGCGGCCATCGGTTTTACCGCGGCTGATCTACTGCGGCGGGTCGACGCGGTACTTGCCGTCCGCGCCGGTCACCGTGATGGGGACGTGTTTCGTCGCGCCCGCGATGTCCACAGTGCACTGGAACCGCGAGCCGTCGGCGACGGGCTGCCGGTCGGGGCAGGACACCGTGCCGACGTTCGCCATCTTGTAGTCGGTGGTGAGCAGCCGGGTGACGGCCGAGGCCATCACCCGGGAGTCGAACACCCGCATCGCCTCCGACGAGCTGGGCGCCGACGACGACGCGACGCCCGGCTCCGCGGGGCTGTTCGGCGTGACCGTGACGGTGTGGACCGGAGGCGGGGGCGTCCCGCTGTCGCAGCCCACGGCGGCGAGCATTCCCAAGCCGCACAACAGCAGCACCGGCACGGCGCGCATCAATCCCGCTCCTCTGCGCGAAACGTCTGGTCAACGGTCAGAAGAACGTACCGCACCACACCGATTCGCGCGTGCCGAAGAGAACGTCGGCGGCCTCGGGCGCGGCCGGGTCGAGCACCTCGATCCGGCCGGTGGCGGCGAGCGCCGACGCGCGCCACGTGCCGAAGTAGAGCATCGCGAGCGTGTCCACGGAGAGCCGCAGCGCCGGCTCCGCGTCCGTGCGCGAGGCGCCGTCAGGCCCGACGAGGTAGCGGCCGTCGTTGCCCGGCAGCGACCGGTCGACCACTTCGAGCACGACCGGTTCGGCCGGGCCGTAGGTGCGGGCGGCGAGTGCGGCTTGCACGTCGACCAGCCGGAGCCAGCATTCGTCGTCGGTGCTTTCGGTTTTCGCCATCCGGGGGTCGGCGAACAGCAGCGCGTGCGGTTCGTCGAGCGGGCGCATCGCGAGGACGATCTCGTCGACCAGGTCGACCGACAGCAGGAACCGCCACAGTCCGGCGAACGCGTCCGGGTTCGCGTAGTGGAACGCCATCACGTTCAGTTTGGCGTGGTCGTTGGAGTCTTCCTCGACGTAGTAGGTCAGGAAGCCGTCGTCTCCGTCGGGGCCGCGGTGCACGGCGGTCTGGAGCAGTTTCGCGCGGCGGCGCAGCGATGCCTCGTGCCCCGGCCAGTAGACCTCGGACCGGGTCATCGCGGCGACGCGGCCCATCGCGGTCGCGGCGTACAGCTCCGGCCACTTCGGGGCGGCCTCGTCGACGCTGAGGACCGTGACCTCTCCCCCGGCCGGCACGTCCGGGCGCAGCTGCGCGCGGTGCCGGTCGACCACGACCCGCTTGGCGAGGGTCGCGACCCCGTAGCCGTAACGGCCGTAGATCGCGCCTTCCGACGCGTACAGCAGCGCGAGCGGGACGCCTTGTTCGGCGAAGTCCGCCAGCTGCGCGGCTTTCAACGCGCTGAGCACGCCGCGCCGGGTGCGCCCAGCTCGGACTCCGACGCCGGTGACCGCGGCCAGCGGGAGCCGCGCTCCGCCGGGGACGACCATTTCCGCCGCGAAGGACCGGGCGGTGCCGACCAGGTCCGGTTCGAAGACGCCCCAGCTGCGTTCGGCCTGGTACGCCTTGGAGACGCGGTCCCATTCTTCGTCGGTGCCGGGCTGGACGTGCAGCGCGGCCCGGAACAGGTCCCAGGCCCCGCGCTGCTCGTCGGGACGGAGGATGCGGACGGTGCGGTCGCTCATGCCCCGATCATCGCCGGGGCGGCCCCGGGATCGCCACTGAATTGAATGGCGTCACTTGGCGGCGGGCGGCGAGACCTCGTAGTTGCCGTCGGTGCCCTTGACGGTGATCGGCACCTGCTGCGGTTTGCCGTTGATGGTGGCGGTGCACTCGAATTTCGCGCCGTCCTCCACCTTCTGCTCGGCCGGGCAGGTGACTCCGCTGACGCCCTGGATCTTGTAGGTGTCGGTGAGCATCTTCGCGACGTCGGTCTGCATCTGGTTGTTGTTGAAGACCTGGGTTTTGAAGAAGCCGGGCGCGACGAAGCCGAGGATCGCCACGACCGCCACCACGACGACGAGCGCGCCGATTCCGATGAACAGGCCCTTCTTCGACCCGCCCGAGGACTCCGGCGCGGCTCCGCCGGGCTGGCCGTAGTCGTACTGGCCGGGCTGCTGGCCGCCGTACTGCTGCTGCGGCTCCCCGTACTGCTGCTGGCCGTAGGGCTGTTGCGGCTGCTGCCCGTACGGCGGGGGCTGCTGGCCCCACTGGGGTTGCTGGGGCTGCTGCTGTTGGGGGTAGCCGCCGGGCTGCTGGCCGTACTGCGGGTCTTGACCGTAGGGCTGCTGCCCGTACTGCTGGGGCGGGTACGGCTGCTGCTGCGGCCCGCTCTGCGGGTACGCGCCGCCCGGCTGCTGCCCGTATTGCGGGTCCTGGCCGTAGGGCTGTTGCCCGTACTGGGGCTGCTGCCGCGGGTCGTTGCCGCCATACGGCGTGCTCATCGTTGGCCTCCGCCTTCGTCTGTCCGCACCCGCGGGCCGGGCCGGGGGTGTCGTGCGCGATCCAACCACAGGTCTGGACCTGGCACACGTGTCCGCGCGCAGTCGCTACTAAGGTGTGCCCTCGCGGTCATGCCGCGCCCGCGGCCACTACGCCGCGGCGCAGCGCCCGGACCGCTTGCGCCGCCGCGGAACCGACCGGGTCCTCCTTGCCGAGGACGTCGCGGATCTGGTCGAGCAGGTCGATGACCTGGCGGCACCAGCGGACGAAGTCGCCCGCGGACAGCTCCTGCCCGTTGGTCTCGGCCGCGGTGAGGACCTTCTCCAGCGATTCGCCGCGCGCCCAGCGGTAGACCGGCCACGCGAAGCCCGCGTCGGGTTCGCGGGTGCGGTCGAGGCGGTGGCGGCGTTCGTCCTCGGTGAGTTCGACCCACAGCCTGCTGGTTTCCTGCCACGCGCCGGGGACCGCGCCGCCGGGCAGCCGGGGTTCGCCCGCGGTGTCGCGGCGGGCTTCGAACACGAGCGTGGACACGACCGCGGCGAGTTCGGCCGGGCCGAGGCCGGTCCAGACGCCGTGCCGGATGCATTCGGCGGCGAGCAGGTCGGATTCGCTGTAGAGGCGGGTGAGGCGGCGGCCGTGTTCGGTGACGCGGTCCTCGCCGTCGCCGGGACGGACGTAGCCGCGTTCGCCGAGCAGCCGCAGGATCCGGTCGAACGCGCGGGCCAGGGAGTGCGTGGTGGCCGCGACTTTCCGTTCGAGCTGTTCGGTTTCGGCGGAGAGCCGCTGGTAGCGCTCGACCCAGCGGAGGTTGGCCTCGCGTTCGGCGAGGCCGTGGCACGGGTGGGCGCGCAGGGCGCGGCGCAGCGAGGCGAGTTCGGCGTCGTCGGCGGCCGCGGTGCGGCGGCGCTGGCGTCCGGGCAGGGCGATGCCGGCGTTGCGCAGCGACGAGGCGATGTCGCGGCGGGTTTTGGGCGAGCGCAGTTCGATGTGCTTGGGCAGTTTGATCCGGCCGAGTGCTTCGACCGGGGCCGGGAAGTCGGCGACCGACAGCGGCCCGGACCAGCGGTCCTCGGTGACGACGACCGGCCGCGGCTCGCGGATCGGGTCGAGGCCGGGGTCGACGACCACGGCGAGCCCGGCGCGGCGGCCCGCCGGGACCGGGATGACGTCGCCCTTGCGCAGTTTTTCCAGCGACTGGGCGGTTTCGGCGCGGCGGGACGAGGTGTTCTGCCGCGACAGGGTCTTCTCGCGGGCGGAGATCTGCGCGCGGAGTTCGACGTACTCGAGCATCTGCTCGAAGTCGCCGGAGATCGCGTCGGTGTAGCCCTTGAGGGCTTCCTTGTTGCGTTCGATCCGCCGCGCGGTGCCGACGACCGACCGGTCGGCCTGGAACTGCGCGAAGGACTGTTCCAGCAGGTCGCGGGCCGCGTCCGCGCCGACCTGGGCGACCAGGTTGACCGCCATGTTGTAGCCGGGGCGGAACGACGAGCGCAGCGGGTACGTGCGGGTGGAGGCGAGGCCGGCGACGGCCTTCGGGTCGACGCCGGGCTGCCAGGCGACGACGGCGTGGCCTTCGATGTCGATGCCCCGGCGGCCGGCGCGGCCGGTGAGCTGGGTGTATTCGCCCGGGGTGAGGTCGACGTGCGCCTCGCCGTTGTATTTGACGAGCCGTTCGAGCACGACGGTGCGGGCGGGCATGTTGATGCCGAGCGCGAGGGTTTCGGTCGCGAATACGACCTTGACCAGGCCGCGGACGAACAGTTCCTCGACGGTTTCCTTGAACGCGGGCAGCAGCCCGGCGTGGTGGCCGGCGAAGCCGCGTTCGAGCGCCTCGCGCCATTCCCAGTAGCCGAGGACGCCGAGGTCGCCCTCGGGCAGCTCGGCGGTGCGGGCGTCGACGATCCGGCGGATCTCCTCGACCTGTTCGGGGCCGTTGAGCCGCAGGCCGGAGCGGACGCACTGGGCGACGGCGGCGTCGCAGCCGGCGCGGGAGAAGATGAACACGATCGCGGGCAGCAGCCCGGCGTGGTCGAGCCGTTCGGTCACGTCGACCCGGGACGGGGGCCGGAACCTCGGCCCGCGCGGCGGGGCGCCGCGGCGGCCGCCGCGAGGTCCGCGGAAGTTCGGCGCGAATCGGCCCATGTCGTCGGTTTTGCGCAGCAGAGTGGGGTTGATCCGCAGCTGCTCCCCCGGGTCGGCCTCGTTCTGGCCGGCGAACAGGTCGAGCAATTGGTTGCCGACGAGCATGTGCTGCCACAGCGGGACCGGGCGGTGCTCGTCGACGACGACGGTGGTGTCGCCGCGGACCTCGACGAGCCATTCGCCGAATTCCTCGGCGTTGCTGACGGTGGCGGACAGGCCGACGACGCGGACGTGCTCGGGCAGGTGGAGGATCACTTCCTCCCAGACCGCGCCGCGGAAGCGGTCGGCGAGGTAGTGGACCTCGTCCATGACGACGTAGCCGAGTTCGGGGATCGAGGAGCTGCCCGCGTAGAGCATGTTGCGCAGCACCTCGGTGGTCATGACGACCACCTGGGCGTTGCCGTTGATCGAGGTGTCGCCGGTGAGCAGGCCGACGGCGTCGTTGCCGTAGCGCTCGACGAGGTCGGCGTACTTCTGGTTGGACAGCGCCTTGATCGGCGTGGTGTAGAAGCACTTGCGGCCCTCGGCGAGGGCGAGGTGGACGGCGAACTCGCCGACCACGGTCTTGCCGGCTCCGGTGGGGGCGCAGACCAGGACGCCGTGGCCCTCTTCGAGCGCTTCGCAGCCGCGGATCTGGAAATCGTCGAATTCGAAGGCCGATTCGGCGGAAAACCGGGTCAGCTGGGGGTGCTTGGCGCGGCGACGGGAGGCAGCGTAGGCCTCGGCCGGCGATGGTGAAGGGCTAGTGGCCACCCGGTCAGGGTTTCATATGCCACCGACATTCCGCACGCGGCGTGCGGGAACGCCCTCGTGAGCGGCGGCACTCACGACCGCCTGGGACTCAAGGGGCACGGCTGGGGCGAGGCTGCCGAGGTCGAAGGACCCCGCGAGCGCGCTGACTGGTCGCAGCCAGCCCTCCAGGCGTGATCCGTGAGGGGAACCCTGAGGGACTCTGAGTCCCTCAGGGTTCCCCTCACGGACATCAAGAACCAGCCGCATGGTGACGAGTCCGCCATTTCGCGGCGGTCGGTGCGGCCGCACCGTACCAGGGGCTGAGTACGGGGGTCGTGAGTGCCGACGCCGGTGAGAACCGGCGCCAGCGGTCACGAGACGACGGTGAGCGCGGAGGGCACGCAGACCGCTTCGACCGGCGTCTGGCCTTGGTCTTCGCCGTCGGCGTAGACGGGCCAGCCGGGTGCTTCGATGCGGAGGGTGCGGGTGCGGAAGGTTTCGACGCTGGGCTTGTGCACGTGTTCGCCGGTGCGCAGGTGCGGGAGCATCCGCAGCAGGCGGGCGCGGCCGGGGGCGCCGATGACGGTGACGTCGAAGAGCCCGTCGCCGGGGTCGGCGTCCGGGCAGATCGGGATGCCGCCGCCGTAGTACGGGGTGTTGCCGACAGCGATGAGGCTCGTGTCCCCGGAGAGGACGCCGTGGTCGGTGTGCACGACGATCGGGCTGGGCCGGAACGCGGCGAGTTCGGCGAGGATCGCCAGGTCGTAGCGGCGGGGGCCGGCGGGCCAGCGCATCGCGTTCGCGCGGGCGTTGACGGCGGCGTCGAATCCGGCGCAGAGCACGGTGGAGAACCAGGTGTCGCCGGCGCGGCCGAGGTCGACGCGGCGGCGGCGCCCGGCCTTCAGCGCTCTCGCGAGGGCGTCGGTGGCGGCGCGCGGGTCGGCGGGGATGCCGAGGGCGCGGGCGAAGTCGTTGCCGGTGCCGGAGGGGACGAGGCCGAGCGCGACGCCGTGGTCGGCGCAGAACTGGACGCCTTGGTGGGCCGCGCCGTCGCCGCCGAGGACGATGAGCACGTCGAGGCCTTCGGCGTGCGAGGAGCGCATGAGCGCGCGGGATTCCTCGACGCTGGTGGCGGTGAGGAGGTCGAGCCGGTCGACGGCGGGCCGGAGCCGCGCCCCGACGGCTTCGGCGATGCGGGCGGCCGCGCCGCGACCGGAGGCCGGGTGCACGGCCAGTGCTGCGTTCAGGCCCACGGTCAGGTGATGTCGTCGGTCGAGTTGGAGCGGCCGGTCGACGGGCTCTGCGCAGTGGGTTCTTCGCCGTCGGCGGTGCTCGGGGTGTAGTTGAACGGCGCGGCCTCGTCGTCGGCGAGCTGGTCCCAGCCCTCGTCGTGGCGGCCGCGGTCGAGCTTGCGGTCGTGGAAGCGGGCGATCTGGATCGACAGCTCGAACAGCAGGGTGAGCGCGCCGGCGAGGCCGAGCATCGAGAACGGGTCCGAGCCGGGGGTGGCGAACGCGGCGAACACGAACAGCGCGAACACGAGGCCGCGGCGCCACCGCTTGAGCTGCTGGTATTTGAGCACGCCGACGCGGTTGAGCATCACCACGAGGAGCGGGAGCTCGAAACTGACGCCGAAGATCACCAGCAGCGACAGGATGAAGGAGATGTACTTGTCCGCGGTGAGCGCGGTGACGAACTGGTCCTGGCCGAAGCCGGCGAGCAGCGCCAGCGCGTGCGGGACGAGCAGGTAGGCCAGCACCGCGCCGGCGGCGAAGAGCACCGAGGCGAAGCTGACGAAGATCATCGCGTACCGGCGCTCTTTGGCGTAGAGGCCGGGGGCGATGAACGCCCAGATCTGGTAGAGCCAGGCGGGCGAGAGCAGGACCGCGCCCGCCGCGACGCCGACCTTGAGGCGGATCATGAACGCTTCGAACGGAACGGTCTGCAGCAGGCGGCAGCCGGGCTGGTCGCCGGCGAAGCGCTGCGAGGCCGGGATGGCGCAGTACGGGTGCGTCATGATGTCGCCCAGCGACGGGATCGGGCCGAGCCGCTGCTCGAACCAGATGAACCCGAAGATCGCGCCGACGACGATGAAAACGACCGCCCAGCCGAGGCGGCGGCGGAACTCGTAGATGTGCTCGATGAGCGTCATCGTGCCGTCGGGGTTTTTCCGGCGGCTGCGCCGGGTCCGCTTGCTGGACCGGCTTCCGTTGCCGTTGGCGGCTTCCGCCACTGGTCGTTCCGTTCTCGTCAGAGCCCGCCGCGGCGCGCCGCACCGGCGCGCCGCCGTGGACCGGGGACCGGGTGGTGCGCGCGGAGGGTCAGCTCGCGTTCTTCTGCGGCTGGTCGGCCGGGGCGGCCGCCTGCTGCTTCTTCAGTTCGTCGAGCTGGCGCTGGAGGTCGGCGACCTGCTTGTCCTGCGCGGTCTGGGCGGGAGCGGGGGCGGCGATGTGCCGGGTGTCGGCGGACTCGGCCTCGGCTTCGGCCTTCTGCTCGCCGGTCAGGTCCTTGGTCTCGGCCTTGAAGATCTTCATGGACTTGCCGATGGACCGGGCCGCGTCCGGGAGCCGCTTCGCTCCGAACAGCAGAACCACCACGAGCACCAGAACGATGATGTGCCACGGCTGCAGCGCGTTCATGGTCGTCTGCCCTCCTTGTCTGGGGTCTGTGCTGATGTTACTTGTTGCCGGCCGCCGGGCGGCGTTCGGCCACGGCCACACGGAGTGCCGCGGACCGGGCCCGGATGAGTCCGGTCCGGTCGTGGGTGTCCGCACTTACCATGCTCATGGTGCGGCGGAAGCGGCGCAAGACTCCGGCGGTCCGTACCAGCAGCAGGGCCAGGACGAGCAGGCCGGCCGCGAGCAGCACATAGACGGGCAGGTACGGCACTTAACCACCTTATCGGTCGGAGATGGACGCGAGGTGACGGGCACGCGCCACGGCGTCGGCCGCTCGGCGACCGACTGCCTCGGCGAGTGTGGCGGGGCTCTCCACCTGGGCTTCCCCGCCGAGGCTGAGCACGAGCCGGACCATCCAGGGCTCGTCGCTGTAGCGCATGGCGATGCGCAGCCGTCCGCCGTCGAGTTCGTCGAGTTCCTCGCAGGGGTAGTACTCGGCGACCCAGCGGGCGTCGGGGTCCAGGACGAGATGGGCGACCCGCTGATCGGGACGGGCGGAGAAGACGCCGTCGGACAGGTCGGTGGGCCGCGCGTGGGCGGGCGGAGCTGCGGGTTCGTCCAATACGGTGAGCGCGTCCACCCGATCGAGGCGGAACAGCCGGACGCCTTCGACGCGCCGGCACCAGGCTTCGAGGTAGCCGACGCCTTGGACGATGACGAGCCGCATCGGGTCGACGGTGCGTTCGGTGATCTGGTCGCGCGAGGCGGTGTAGTACCGCATCCGCAGTGCGCGGCCTTCCTGCAGCGCGCCGGACACGGTCTCGCGGGTGCGGGCGGCGCGGGCTCCTTCGCGCACTCCTCCCCCGACGACGACTCCGGCCGGGCGGGCTTGTCCAGCGGCGTCTTCGATTTTGGCGATCGCGCGGCGGACCGCGTCGCCGTCGGCCACGCCCGGGGTCTCGGCCAGCGCGCGCAGCGCGACCAGCAACGCGGTGGCTTCGCCGCCGGTGAGGCGCAGCGGGCGGCTCATCCCGGCGTCGTGGGTGACGACGATGGTGTCGCCTTCGAAGGACAGGTCGATCAGGTCGCCGGGCCCGTAGCCGGGCAGGCCGCACATCCACAGCAGTTCGAGGTCTTTGCGCAACTGGCGCGGGGTGACGTCGAAGTCCTGGGCCGCCTCGTCGATCCGGATGCCCGGGCGGGCCAGCAGGTAGGGCACGAGCGCGAGCAGTCTCGGCATGCGTTCGCCGGAAGCGCTCATCGCACGCTCCCCTGTCCCGTGCGGGCGAGCACGGCCTCGTGCCGGTGCTGCACGGACTTGGCCAGCACGTCCGGTTCGAGCACGAGCACGTCCGGCCCCTGCGCGGCGATCCAGTCGGCGGCCGATTCCGGGAAGTACAGCCCGATCTCGATCACGTCGCCTTCCTCCCCCGCGACGATCTCGCGCCCCACCACGTCCCCGCGGCGGCGCACCCCCGCGGCCCGCCCGTCCGCGATCCACAACCGGGCGGTGGTGACGGGGGCCGGATCCTCGCTGCCGCTGGTCACTGACACCAACTGCATCAAATTGACACCCTCAGGCCGGGCGACCGCACCCGGCTTCCCGATCGCGACAACCTTCCCGGTCACCCGAGAAAGCCGAAAACAGCGAGACGCGTCGCGATCCCGGTCGTGCCCGACGACGTACCAACGAGCCCGCCAGGACACGACCCCCCACGGCTCGAGCGTGCGGATCCGCCGCTCCGGCGACCCGCTGCGCCGATACTCGAACCGAACGGCCTGCCCGGCCTGGACAGCGGCCAGCATGGGCGCGAACGCCGGCTCCGCCCGCACCCGAGGCTCGATCACCGTCGGAGCCTGGTCGTCGACCTCGACCCCAGCCGCCCGCAGCTTCACCAACGCACCCTGCGCCTGCCCGGTCAGCTCCGGCGAATCCCACAGCCGAACCGCGAGCCCCACCGCGGCCGCCTCGTCCGGCGCAAGGTCGATCTCGCCGAGCTCGTAGTCGCGCCGGGCGATCCGATACCCCTCGACCGGGTCGAAGACGGAGTTGCGCCCGGTCTCGAGCGGAATCCCCAGTTCGCGCAGCTCGGTCTTGTCCCGCTCGAACGTGCGGAAAAAGGCGTCGTCACTGGCCGCCTCGGCGTACCCCGGAACGATCCCGCGGATCCGCTCCGCGGTGAGGTACTGCCGGGTGGAGAGGAGGGCCAGCACAAGATTGACCAGCCGTTCGGCGCGTGCGGTGGACACCAGACGACTCTAGCTCTCCCCGCTCCCCGCCATCGCGAGGTCCGCCCCGCGCGCGTCGCGCCTGGTCAGCCCTTGGTTGGCGCGAACGGACCCTCCGCACCCGCCCGGTCACCCACCGCCGTTCCCCTCGCGCACTGCCCCCGGATCGGGTTCCCTCCTACGGAACCAACTTCGCCACGCGCCCCTTGACCCCGCTGGCCCAACATGCCCCGGACCACGTGCAATCAACGGTGTCAAAACTGCCCGTATCGAACGAGACCCAATGCCGCCCACCGTCACGACTCAAATCGCTCCCGCCAGGTCCCACAGCGAGCACCGTCCCACCACGCCAAGCAAGCCCGGACCGATACCCAGCAGGATGCTCCGGCGGCGTACGCCAGGTACGGCCGCGGTCGTGGCTCACCGCGACCGCCGGTCCAGGCGCAGTCGGATTGGCGTAGTCCCCACCAATCGCGACGCCCTGCCACGGCGTACGGAACGCCACCGCGAACACCCCAGCCGACGCACTGCTAGGCAACGGCGTCACAGACGCAGCCCAGTGCCGCCCACCATCACCAGAGTGCAAAACGCGCGCGTGCGCCCCACCACCAGTAGCAAGCCACGCGTCAAACGGCCCAGACGTAGTGATGCACTGCCCGCTGGCGGCAAACCCAGCTTCTCCAGGCTCCGCAGGCGGAAACGCATCGTCCGGAACCTGCCGCCAACTGCGCCCACCGTCAAAGGTGGCCTGCACGCGGAACTTCCCGTTGACCGGATCACTCATCGCAAGCCCGCGCCAAGGATCGAAGAAGGCCAAGCAGTCGTAGAACGCAGCAGAATCAGGATTGCCGAACGTCTGCCGCCAGCTCTTCCCGCCATCGTCAGTGCGATAGACCCGGGAATCCGCCCCAGGCCCGATCGACAACACCACGGCATGGTCAGCATCGAACGCCTCGATATCGCGAAACTCGAGCTTCCCAGCATCCGGCGGCCCGACCGACAGCCAACTGCTCCCACCGTCAACCGTCCGCAGCACAGTGCCTTGGGTGCCGCTGACCCACGCCACCCGCTCACTAACCGCAGACAACCCACGAAACTGCGCAGCGGTACCCGTAGGCAAAAGCCGCCACGACGGCAGCGAAGAGGCCGCCGCAACCCCGCCCAACCCCACCGACAGCACCGCTACAAGAACCAGAACCGCCCGAAACCCACGCATGCGCAGATCCTGCCGCACCACCCCGACAACTTTCGTCGGTTCTCTCCAACACAACAACGACTTCCTCGCCCCAGGCCCAGCCCTGACCGCTCACTCGCCCACCACGCGGGATCGCGCCGGCGTTTGGGGGCTCACCGGCGTGACAGGCCGAAGGCCCCTCACGCCGGTGAGCCCCCAAACGCCGGCTAAAAGCGATCCCGCCCGCGGCGGCGGAGCCGACGCCAAAAACACAGCTTGGTGAGCTAGTCACCCACCCAGCCACCCCTAAAGCGACCCAATCAACCGCTCAACCCGCTCATCAACAGACCTAAACGGGTCCTTACACAACACAGTCCGCTGCGCCTGATCATTCAACTTCAAATGCACCCAGTCCACCGTAAAGTCCCGCCCAGCCGCCTGCGCAGCCGCAATAAAGTCCCCACGCAGTTTCGCCCGAGTAGTCTGCGGCGGCGTATCCTTCGCAGCCTCAATCTCCCCGTCGTCAGTAACCCGCCGCACGAGCCCCTTCCGCTGGAGCAGGTCAAAAATCCCCCGCCCCCGCCGAATGTCGTGGTACGCCAAGTCCAACTGAGCCACCCGAGGACTGGACAAATCAAGATCATGCTTAGCCCGATACCTCTCAACGAGCCGATGCTTGATCGCCCAGTCAATCTCGGTATCGATCTTGCTGAAGTCCTGCTCCTCCACAGCCTCCAGCGCCCGCCCCCACAACTCCACAACCCGCTCATTGGCGGCCGTAGACCCGTTCTCCTTCAAATGCTGCACAGCCCGAGCGTGATACTCCCGCTGAATATCCAGCGCCGAAGCCTCCCGCCCGCCAGCCAGCCGAACCTGCCGACGACCAGTGAGATCATGACTGATCTCCCGAATAGCCCGAATAGGGTTGTCCAGCGTGAAGTCCCGGAACTGCACCCCCGCCTCGATCATCTCGAGCACCAGATGCGCCGACCCGACCTTCAGCATCGTCGTCGGCTCGGCCATGTTGGAGTCGCCGACGATGACGTGCAGGCGCCGGTAGCGCTCGGCGTCGGCGTGGGGTTCGTCGCGGGTGTTGATGATCGGCCGGGACCGGGTGGTGGCGCTGGAGACGCCTTCCCAGATGTGCTCGGCGCGCTGGGAGAGGCAGTACACGGCGCCGCGCGGGGTCTGCAGGACCTTGCCCGCGCCGCAGATGAGCTGGCGGGTGACGAGGAAGGGCAGCAGGACGTCGGCGATCCGGGAGAATTCGCCTGCCCGGGTGACCAGGTAGTTCTCGTGGCAGCCGTAGGAGTTGCCCGCGGAGTCGGTGTTGTTCTTGAACAGGAAGATGTCGCCGCCGATGCCCTCGTCGGCGAGCCTGCGCTCGGCGTCCACGAGGAGGTCCTCGAGGATCCGTTCGCCTGCTTTGTCGTGCGTGACGAGCTGGGTCAGGTCGTCGCATTCGGCTGTCGCGTATTCAGGGTGCGAGCCCACGTCGAGGTAGAGCCTGGAGCCGTTGGACAGGAACACGTTGGACGAGCGTCCCCACGAGACGACCCGCCGGAAGAGATAGCGCGCGACCTCGTCGGGCGAGAGCCTGCGCTGGCCGTGAAAGGTGCACGTGACCCCGAACTCGGTCTCGATGCCAAAGATCCGCCGCTGCATCCCACCAGAGTAGGCGCTGGACCCCCGCGGAAGGTGCGCCGTTCGGGCGGCGACACGCGGTCGGTACGTTGCAAGTGGTGACAATGCGGCGGAAACCGGTCGCCGGGGCCGGTGGCGGGCCCGGCGCGGCCAGCGGAGGTGGACGAGAGTGTTCCAGCAGGTCGGCCGGGCTTTCCGGCAGGTGGGGCAGCGGGATCGGGCGTTGATGCGGCGCAGTGCGGCGCTGCCGCGCACGCGCGCCGACGACGTGGTGACCGCGTTGTCCCGAAGTGCGGACAAATCGCGGCTCTGGTGGGGCGTGGCGGCCGTGCTGGCGGTCCGGAAGGGCCCGGCGCGCCGCGGCGCGCTGCGCGGGATCGCCGCCATCGCGGGCGCGAGCGCCGCGGCGAACCTGGTCGCGAAGCCGTTGTTCCCGCGCCGCCGTCCGGCCGAGGAAGAGGTTCCGGCGCACCGTCAGCTGCGGAAACGGCCGACGTCGTCGTCGTTCCCGTCCGGGCATTCGGCTTCGGCTGCCGCGTTCGCGACCGCGGTCGCCATGGAGTCGCCGCGCGCCGGGCTCGCGCTTTTCCCGCTCGCCGGGGCGGTCGCGTACTCGCGGATCCACACCGGGGTGCACTGGCCGAGCGACGTCGCGGCGGGGCTGGCGATCGGGACCGGGGTCGCGGTGCTGACCCGGCATTGGTGGCCGCTGCACCCGGACGCGCGCGCCCGCACCGCCCATTCGGCGCAAGCGCCGGAGATGCGCGACGGCGAGGACATGCTGGCGCTCGTGAACCCGCATTCGGGGGTCGACGGCCAGGATCCGACCGAGGACGTCCGTTACGCCTGGCCGAAGGCGTCGCTGATCTATCCGGACCCGTCGCGGGATCTGCGCGAGCAGCTCGCCGACGAGATCGAGGCGCACGGTTCGGTCCGCGCGCTCGGCGTGGCGGGCGGGGACGGCACGGTTGCCGCGGTGGCGTCGGTCGCGGCCGAACGCGGGCTGCCGCTGGCGCTGATCCCGGCCGGGACGCTCAACCACTTCGCCCGCGACGTCGGGGTCCGCTCCATGCCGGACGCGGACGAGGCGACCGAGGGCGGGCACGCGGTCGGCATCGACCTCGCCGAGGTCGAGATCGACGGCTCCGGGGAGCCCGCGCACCGCTGGTTCGTGAACACCGCCAGCCTCGGCGGATACCCGGAGATGGTGCGGCTGCGGGAAAAGCTGCAGTCCCGGTTCCCGAAGTGGCCGTCCGCCGCGATCGCGCTGGTGCGCGTGATGCGGCACGCGAAGCCGCTGCGAGTGCTGCTGAACGGGAAGCCGACGCAGGTGTGGCTGATCTTCGTCGGCAACGGCACGTACGCACCGAAGGGGTTCGCGCCGTCGCGGCGCCCGGCGCTCGACACCGGCCTGCTCGACGTCCGGTACGTGCGGGCGGACGTGCGCTGGTCGCGGCTGCGGTTCGTGGCCGCGAGCCTCACCAACAGCCTGCACGCGAGCCACGTCTACCGGCAGCGGGACCTGCCGGAGCTGCACGTCCGGCTGCTCGACGGGAACCGCCGGGTCGCCACCGACGGCGAGGTCGGGCCGCTCGGGCGGGAGTTCCGGTTCCGGTCGCGCCCGAGCGCGCTGACCGTCTACCGCAATCCGGACAGCGCTTCCTGACGTCCTTCGCGAACCGGGCAGTGACGGCCGCTCGAGTTTTGCCCTAAGGTCCCTCCGGGCGCGGTCGGCCGGGCACCGAGTTCTTCACCACTGCGCGCCCGGCACTCCCGGCTCTGACCTGCGCGCTTACCGTCCGCTCGCCGTCTCCGCAACAATTCTTGACCATTCCTTTACCTTCTCTCAACGAATCCACAGCGAGCCGTCCCTAGCGTGATGTTCGAGGTGCGGACAGTCCTGTCCGCACCAGTTCACGGCAGGGGTCTACTCAGTGCGTCTTTCCACCCGCGGTCCGAGCTGCCCGTCCGCGGCGGGCCGCGGATGACGCGGCTGTTCCCGCAGGCTGTCGACCCGGTCCTGCCCCCGTCGGTCACCTCCCAGGCGAGGGACCTCGGGCCGCTCGAATCCCCCTTGCTGTGGCTCGCGTTCGCCGGCGCCGCCGCCGCGGTCCTCGCCGTCACCGTCGCGCTCGCGCACCGCCGCCGCGTGCGCCGCTGGGGCATCAGCGGCTCGATCGCGCTGTTCCTGATCGCCGCGGTCACCGCCGTGAACAGCTACGTCGGCTACGTCCGCACGCCGAGCGACCTCGGCAGGCTGCTGCAGCGCGGCTCCGGCGCGATGAACGTCGCGGGCACCCTGCTGCGCAGCACCAGCGACGATCCGGCCGAGGACTCGGATCCCAGCACCGCGAGCAGTTCCACCGGCGGGAACAGCGGCAGCTCCCCTGCCGCCGGCCGTCCCGCGGCCCCGGCCAGCGGCAACGGCAGCACCGAGGTGCTGAACGTGCCCGACCCGGCGCACGGCGTCGCGAACGGCGAGAACTACGTGGTCCTCCCGGCCGGCTACCACGACCCGGCGAACGCGGCCAAGCGCTACCCGGTCGTCTACCTGATCCACGGCTACCCCTACGGCGGGCCGCGCGACTGGCTCACCTCCGGCTCCGCGCCGCAGACGCTGAAGAGCCTCGAGGACGCGCACGTCATCCAGCCGATGATCATCGTGAGCGTCGACCTCACCGCCAACCGGCCGAGCACCGACTGGGAATGCCTGAACGTCCCGGGCGGGCCGCAGCTGGAGACGTACCTCGCCAGCAGCATCGTGCCGTCGGTCGACCAGCATTACCGCACGTTCGCCGACCGCGGCCACCGCGCGCTCGGCGGCATGTCCGGCGGCGGCTTCGGCGCGCTGAACATCGGGCTGCACCACCTCGACGAGTTCGGCACGCTGCTGATCTCGCTGCCGTATGACGACCTGAACGACTCGGTCGGCGTCCTCGGCGGCAACCAGGCGGCGATCGCGGCGAACACCCCGCGCCGGTACATCCCGACGATGCCCTTCCCGCAGAAGCTCGCCGTGATGCTCACTGTCGGCACCGGCGCGCCGACCGACGTCGCGACCGCGCACCGCATCGCCGGGTCGCTGCAGCGGCGCGGACAGGAGGTCGTGGTGCACGCCGAACGCGGGTTCAACCACACCTGGCACACCGCCCGCGCGACGCTCCCGTACATGCTCGCCTTCGCCGATCAGAACTTCCGCAGCGCTCCTGCCGCCTCCTGAGCGGATTGTCCGGAAAAATATCTTCCGGGCCCTGTCCATCCGGGCGGGCGCCGTTCGTGGTGAGGTCAGTGCGGCGCCACGGCCGCACTGACCGACGAAGGAGCCCGACCATGAAGTACCTGCTGCTGATCCACGCTTCCGCGGCCACCGAGCAGGGCGGGGCCGCCGGCTGCGAGCCCGCCGACTGGATGGCTTACGACAAGGAAGTCCGGGACGCCGGGGTGTTCGTCAGCGGCGAGTCGCTCGCCGACCTCGTGACCGCGACGAAGGTGCAGGTCGGCGCGGACGGCGAGCGTTCGATCACCACCGACGGCCCGTTCGCCGAAACCCGGGAGCTGCTCGGCGGGTTCTACGTGCTGGACGTGCCGGACCTCGACGCGGCGCTCGACTGGGCGGCCCGCTGCCCCGGTTCCCGCGACGGTTCGGTCGTGGTCCGCCCGATCGCCGATTTCGATGCCTGACGCGCGAGCGTCCGTGGCGGCCGTGTTCCGCGAGGAGCACGGCCGCCTGCTCGGCGCCCTCGTCCGCCGCTTCGGCGATCTCGACCTCGCCGAGGAGGTGGCCGCCGAAGCGGTGGAGGCGGCGCTGGTGCGCTGGCCGGTGGACGGCGTCCCGCCCAAGCCCGGCGCGTGGCTGATGACCACCGCGCGCCGCAAGGCCGTCGACCGGCTCCGCCGGGACCAGGCGTACGCGGCGAAACTCGCCGTCCTGCAAGCGGAATCCGACCGCAGCGATCCTCCCCCGCTTCCCGGGGCCGACGGCGACCTGCCCGACGACCGGCTCCAGCTGTTCTTCACCTGCGCGCATCCCGCGCTCGCCGCCGAAGACCGGCTCGCGCTCACGCTGCGCTGCCTCGCCGGGCTCACGACGCCTGAGGTGGCGCGGGCATTCCTGGTGCCAACCGCGACCATGGCGAAGCGGATCGTGCGGGCCAAGAACCGGATCCGCGACCACCGCATCCCGTTCCGCGTCCCGGCCGGCGACGAACTGCGCGACCGGCTGCCGGGTGTGCTGCAGGTGCTGTATTCGCTGTTCACCGAGGGCTACGCGGCCAGTTCCGGGCCGGACATCCAGCGTCCGGACCTGGCCGAGGAAGCCATCCGGCTGGCGCGGATCCTGCACCGGCTGCTGCCCGGCGAACGCGAAATCACCGGTCTGCTCGCGCTTCTGCTGCTCGTCAACGCCCGCCGCGCCGCTCGTACCGGGCCGGACGGCGAGTTCGTCTTGCTGGAGGACCAAGACCGGACGTCCTGGGACGCGGCACTGATCGACGAGGGCTGCGCGCTGGTGCCGGTCGCGCTCACCGGCGGGCCGCCCGGGCCGTACGGGGTGCAGTCGGCGATCGCCGCGCTCCACGCCGAGGCAGCGGATGTCGCGAGCACCGATTGGCCGCAGATCGTTGCGCTGTACGACATCCTGCTGACGCTCACGCCGACGCCGGTCGTCGCGCTCAACCGCGCGGCCGCGGTGGCGATGCGCGACGGACCCGAAGCCGGGCTGGAACTCCTAGACGGCTTGGCCGACGAACCTCGGCTGCAGGGCTACCACCCGTACGCCGCGGCTCGCGGAGACCTGTTGCACCGCCTCGGCCGCGACGACGAAGCGGAGGCGGCGTACCGGAAAGCGTTGGAGAGCGCGGGAACCGAGCCGGAACGCGCGTACCTGCGTCAGCGGCTCGACGCTCTCTGACTTGGCGCCCACCGGCTGAGCACCGGGTCCACGAGCCTCGTCAACGGCCCGGACAGCGTCTGCCCGTGCTGCCGGAACAAGTCGTCGCGCGAATCGAACCGGCCCAGGTCGACCAGCAGCGTCGCGGACAGGTCGCACGCTCCGCCGACGTCGCAGGTGACCCCGTCCCAGTCGATCGCGGTACGGGACACCGCGTCGAAGAGCGTTTCCCCGCTGTCATTGGAGAATCCCGGACTCGCCGCCAGCTCGGCCAACGGCCCGAACAACTCCCCGACCGAAACCCACGCGTACGCGATCCGGAACTCCGGCCACGCCACCACCGCCCGCGACGGCACCAGGAACTTCAGCCGGGGAAACCTCGGATACCAGAAGCGGCCGTCCACCACGAGACCCCGCACCCGCGTCGGAATCCCTTGCGCCCGCGCGACTCCCTCCAGGATCGCCAGGCGCTGACTGCACGAACCCCGGCCGCGCCGCAGCGTCCGCGAGATCGGCTGCCGCTCCTGCACCGCGTACACCGGCCGCACCGACCCGGCGATCGTCCGGTGCGCGGCCCGCAGCCCGGCAAGCCGGTCTTCCGATGCTGTCTCCCCCATCAGGGACTGCACGAGCGGATCGCGCCAATCGAGAATCGCCGTCGGAACCACGCCGCCCTCAGCGGAACTGTCCCCGGCGGCACGACGACGCCACCACGGGGTCACCAGCGCACACGTCACCATGCCAGTATTCCGGAATACGACTGCGGGCCGCCGACATTCGCCGGCGGCCCACAGTGCGTCACGTCATTCCTTCTCGCCCGAGTCCTTCTCCGAACCCTTGTCGGCATCGCCCTCGCCGGAGTCGTCCGGCTTCTCGGCAGGCTCCTCCTTCTCCGGCAGCAACGCCTCCAGCGCCGCCCCCGACAACCGCCGGAACGCACGCCGCGGCTTCGACCGGTCCAGCACCGCGACCTCGAGCTTGATCTCCGCCGCCTCGGCCGCCGACCCGTTCCCGTTCGACGACGCCGCGGTCGCCCGCAGCCCCTCGATCGCCGTCGCCAGCGCCGTCCGCAGATCGTGCTCCGGATCCACGACGTCCTTCAGCTTCGTGCTGATCGGCTCCGTCGTCCCGCCCATCACCACGAACGGCGACTCGTCGAAAATCGACCCGTCGAACGTCAACCGGTACAGCTGGTCCTCCGCCGCGGTCGCCCCGACCTCGGCCACGCACACCTCCACCTCGAACGGCTTCAGCTGCTCGGTGAAAATACTGCCCAGCGTCGCCGCGTACGCGTTCGCCAGCGCCCGCGCGCTCACATCCCGGCGGTCGTACTGGTAGCCCTTCAGATCCGCGTGCCGGATCCCCGCCACCCGCAGGTTCTCGAACTCCGAATACCGGCCCACCGCGGCGAACCCGATCCGGTCGTAGATCTCGGACACCTTGTGCAGCGTCGCCGACGGATTCTCCGCCACGAACAGCACCCCGCCCGCGTACTTCAGCACCACCACGCTCCGGCCCCGCGCGATCCCCTTGCGCGCCAACTCGGAACGCTCCCGCATCAGCTGCTCGGGAGAGGCATACAACGGCATCGTCACGGTGTCGGCTCCACGTTCTCCGAAAACTCGGCAGTCATTGATTCAGCGGACATCGGCGGCCTCAGACCGGCCGGTGGTGATTGCGCTCCGCGCGCCCGGCCACCACCGCCTCGGCCACCGCACCCGTCCGCTCCGCGGGCAGCACCACCGCGCCGTCCTCCGCGGTGATGGTGATGACGTTCGGGAAAATCCGCCGCACCAGGTCCGGCCCGCCGCTCGCGGTGTCGTCGTCCGCCGCGTCGTACAACGCCTCCAGCGCCGTCCGCACCGCCGCGTCGGCATCCGCGTCCGGGTCGTACAGCTTCTTCAGCGACGACTTCGCGAACAGCGAACCCGAACCGACGCTCGCGTACCCGGCGTGCTCCTCGTACCGCCCGCCCGCCGCGTCGTACGACACGATCCGGCCCGCGTGCTTCGCGTCCTCGGCCTCCAGGTCGTACCCGACGAACAACGGCACGACCGCGAGGCCCGCCATCGCCATCTCCAGGTTCGCCTTCACCATCCCGGCCAGCTTGTTCGTCTTGCCGTCCAGCGAAAGCGAAACGCCCTCGATCTTCTCGTAGTGCGCCAGCTCCACCGCGTACAGCCGGACCATCTCCACGGCCAGCCCCGCGGTCCCCGCGATGCCCACCGCCGAGTACTCGTCCGTGACGTGCACCTTCTCGATGTCCCGGCTCGCGATCAGATTCCCCGACGTCGCCCGCCGGTCACCGGCGATCAGCACCCCGCCGGCGAACGCGACCGCGACGATCGTGGTGCCGTGCGGCGCGTTCAGCTCGCCCGCGCCCGCGGGCACCCGCCGCGCGGGCAGCAGCTCCGGCGCGGTCGCGCGCACGAAATCCGCGAACGACGACGTCGCCGGCGAAAAGTAGGCCGACGGCAGTCCGGGCCCGGAAAAACCCGCCCCAGAGGAGGTGTTGTCCATACGTGCTCTCGGTTCCCATCTATCCCGTGCCCGGCAACGCCACCGGCAAACCTGCCCCCGGCGCGGCCGCGCGAAACCTCCGGCCCAGCGCGCCCGCCGCACCGCCCCGCATCCGGGACGGCCGCGACGGGCGGACGGCTACTCGCCGCCCTTCTGCACGTAGGCGCGGACGAAGTCCTCGGCGTTCTCCTCCAGCACGTCGTCGATCTCGTCGAGGATCGTGTCCACGTCCTCGCCGAGCTTCTCCCGCCGTTCCTGGCCCGCCCCGCCGGCGTCGTCGAACTCCTCGTCGGAATCGCCGCCGCCGTGCTTCTCGATCTTCTCCTGCGCCATCTCGCCTCCCGGTCTGGCCGATGTTCCCTAGCCTACCCAGCGGTACCGACGAAAAGGGCCTTCCAGCGGCCCGAAACGCCGGGATCGCGCTAGTCCGAACCGGTGATCGCCTCCACCAGCTCCTCCGCCGTCGCCGCCGCGTCCAGCAGCTTCCCGACGTGCGCCTTCGTCCCCCGCAACGGCTCCAGCGTCGGGATCCGCACCAGCGACTCCCGACCCACGTCGAAAATCACCGAATCCCACGACGCCGCCGCGATCGACGACGCGTACTTCTCCAGCGCCCGGCCCCGGAAGTAGGCGCGCGTGTCCGACGGCGGAGTCGTGATCGCCGCCTGCACCTCCTCCTCGGTGACCAGCCGCTTCATCGAACCCCGCGTGACCAGCCGGTTGTACAGGCCCTTGCCCAGGCGGACATCCGAATACTGCAGATCCACCAGCCGCAGCCGCGGCGCGCCCCACGCCAGCTGGTCCCGCTCCCGGTAGCCCTCCAGCAGCCGCAGCTTCGCCGGCCAGTCCAGCCGGTCCGCGCACTCCTGCGGATCCCGCGCCAGCGCGTCCAGGATCTCGCCCCACACCCGCAGCACTTCCTTCGACGCCTCGTCCGCGCCCGTGCGCTCGAGGTTCGCCGCCGCCAGCTCGTGGTAGGCGAACTGCAGGTCCAACCCGGTGAACTTCTTCCCGTTCGCCAGCTCGACCTTCGTCTTCAGCGTCGGGTCGTGGCTGATCTTGTGCACCGCCCGCACCGGCTCGTCCAGCTTCAGGTCGTCGAACCGCACGCCGGCCTCGATCAGGTCCAGCACCAGCGCCGTCGTCCCGACCTTCAGATACGTCGAGTACTCCGACAGGTTCGCGTCCCCGATGATCACGTGCAGCCGCCGGTACTTGTCCGCGTCCGCGTGCGGCTCGTCGCGCGTGTTGATGATCCCGCGCTTGAGCGTGGTCTCCAGCCCGACCTCGACCTCGATGTAATCGGAGCGCTGCGAAAGCTGGAAACCCGCTTCTTCGCTCTGCTGCCCGATCCCGACCCGGCCGGACCCGCACATCACCTGCCGCGACGCGAAGAACGGCGTCAGCCCGCCGATCACCGCAGTGAACGGCGTCGACCGCTGCATCAGATAGTTCTCGTGCGTGCCGTAGCTCGCGCCCTTGCCGTCCACGTTGTTCTTGTACAGCTGCAACGGCGGCTGCCCCGGCACGGTGGCCGCCTTCAACGCGGCCTCCTCCATCACCCGCTCGCCCGCTTTGTCCCAGATGACGGCATCCCGCGCGTTCGTGACCTCCGGCGCGGAGTACTCCGGATGCGCGTGGTCCACGTACAGCCGCGCACCGTTGGTGAGGATGACGTTCGCCGCGCCGAGGTCCTCGACGTCCGGGTCGTGCCCCGGCCCTCCAGGACCGGTCAGGTCGAACCCGCGCGCGTCGCGCAACGGCGACTCCACCTCGTAGTCCCAGCGCGCCCGGCGCGCCCTCGGGATGTCCGCAGCCGCGGCGTAGGCCAGCACCACCTGAGTCGAGGTGAGCACCGGGTTCGCCGTGGCGTCCCCGGGCACGGCGATGCCGTACTCGACTTCGGTTCCCATGATCCGACGCATGCCCACCACCCTACGGGTTAGACGCGTGCGACGATGCCCCCATGCCAGGCAGTGACGAACTCGTTGCCCTCTATGACGACGCAGGCCACGCAGTAGGCGAGGCCCTCCGCTCCCGAGTGCGAGCCGAAGGACTCTGGCACGCCGCCGGCGTAGTCCTCGTCCGATCGGGCGACGGCCGCAACGTCTACGTGCACCTCCGCACCGCGGACAAGGACACTTTCCCTTCTACCTGGGACTGCTGGGCAGGCGGAGTAGTAGCCGCAGGCGAAACCCCCGCAGCATGCGCCCGCCGCGAACTGGCCGAAGAACTAGGCATCCACGGAGTGGACCCCACCCCGCTCTTCACCAAAATCTACGACGACGGCAACATCCGCTGCCACAACTTCGCCTACGAAGCCCGCTGGGACGGCCCCATCCACCTACAACCAGAAGAAATCGCAGAAGGCCACTGGATGCCACTCGACAAACTCCGCACCTGGGTCTTCGCCTCAGACCCCAAGCCGCCCTTCATCCCAGACGGCCGCTCAGGCGTCCAAGAATGGTTCCACCGCTACGGCTAAAGCCCACAGCCCCGCACCGGTTCCTGAGACTCGCCCACCACCGCGGGGGCGGAGCCGACGCCAAAAACACAGCTTGGCGACCTACCCCGCCAACTTAGCCACGACTTTCGGCAACAACCGCTTCGCCGCGTCTTGTGCCCGCGCTGGGGTGCTTGCCGCGACGCTTAGCGCCGACACCAGATTTCCCTGAGCCACCAACACAGCACAAGTCGAGCCCTCACACCAAGCCCGCTGCACACTCACCCCCGGCTGCGGCGGCAACGTCACCTCAACCCCCGCACAATGCGTCCCCGCCACAACATCCTCACCGGACCGGCCCGCATACACCGTGACCTCGTGCGTCAACGCCGACCCACTCGGATAAACCCAGCTGACCGACTTCCGCTCCCCAGCAGCCAACCCGCTCAAACACCCGGAAACCCGCCCGGACCCCGGCGCGACACCCTCCTCGGCAACGTCCGAATCAGACAACAACGCCGCCTGAGCCCGCCCCGGATCCGGTACCACCGCGGAAGAAACCGCCGGAGGATCAACGGCCCGCGACACCGGCGGAGCCACTGGCGCACTAGTACCCGGCGAGGGAGCCGGATCGTCGTAATAAGTCTCGAGATTGTTAGGCCGATTGCCGCACCCAGCGAGCCCGGCCAGCGCCCCCAGCCCGACCAGCACAGCGACCGCTGGCACCTGCCGACGACGCACGTTGCCCCTCCGCGCTCAATGTTGCCCGTCCGCCCCGGGCCATGCTGGGCCCCGAGGGTAATGCAATCGCTCAGCTCCACCCGAGGTGGGATCGATGCGCCCAGTACTCGCGCGCGTCCTGCGCGAGTTGTCCCAGGACAGCGCAGTCCTCGTCGCTCAACCGGACCCGCGTGGCGGCGAGGTTCGCGGTCAGCTGCGCCGGGCTCGACGGACCGATCACCGCCACCGGCGCCCACTCCTGCCCAAGCACAGCCGCCACCGCGATCGCGTCCGGGCCGACCCCATGCGCCTCAGCGATCCGCCGCAGCGGCTCCGGAGCCTCCGCAACCAGCCGCCCGTTCGCGAGAGTTTCCTTGACCAGCACCCGTTTTCCAGCCGCTTTCGCCTCGGCCAGCGCCGGGCCGACCGACGGCTCGAACACATTCCACGTCGACTGAACCGACGAAAACACCGGCCGCCCGCCCGATTCCAGCTCGAACGCCCGCCGCACCACCTCCGCCTGCGCCGGTCCGGAGGTAGAGAACCCAACCTCAACCCCGGACCCGGAAAGCCCGGCCAGCGCGTCAATCAACGCCGGATCAGTGAAAAGTGGACTGTCCACAGTGAGCGAATGAACCTGGTACAGATCCACGTGCCCCGCCAGGAACTCCCGCGTCTGCGCCCACTGCTCACGAAACCGCGGCAGCGTGTGTTCCTTGACCTCGTGAACGTCCGCGTCAAGCCGCCACTCGCCCACGTAGCGGTAGCCCCACTTGCTGGACACAGTCACATCCCGGTGCCCGCGTTCAGCCAACCAGCTGCCGAGAAACTCCTCCGAACGGCCGTAAGACCGCGCGACGTCGACCCATCGGACTCCCGCCGCATACGCCGCGTCGAGCACCTCGTGTGTCGCGGCCCGCATCGACGGAACGTCCCGCACTTCGGGCAAGTCCCGCCCCAGATTGATGTATGCCGGACGGCCGAGCGCGGCCAGCCCCACCGCGATGCGGTTCATCGGGATCTCCCTGTCTTCAGCGGTAGTCGGGAATGGTCGAGCGAGTTTAGGTGAGGCAACGTGGAGCGTTTTCTAATCGCCAGATGTATAGGTCGTTATACACTTTGTTTGTGCCGAAGGATGGCGAGCCATTGGCCGGAGTTTTGGGCTTGCCGGTGGAGCTTTTCGAGGCGGGCCGCGGGCGCCCGGACGTAGCCTTTGCCGAACACGGGGGCGATTTGGCGAAGACTGGCTCCCTCCTCCCGGGCGGCCAGCAGTGCCCAGTCGGAAGCGTCGGCGCAGGCCGCGGACGCGCGGCGCAGCTCCCCCAGCAGGTCGATCAGGTCGTTCGCGTTCAGCTCCCCCGCCTGGACGGCGGCGGCGGTCGTCTCGAGCCAGGCCAGTACGTCGGCTTCGGTGATCGGCGGGCGCGGGCGGGCGTTGTCTGTGCTCACGCGGCGCAGTATAGGGCGTTATACACCGACGGTGAACACAGTGACCGAAACCTGCTGGACTCCGGGCGTGGCGCGGACGTTGACTGGCCGCAGCAGTCATCCGGCCGTTTCGGAGGTTCAGTGAGGTTCGGCATCGCCGCCCGCTTCGTCGCGCTCGCCGTCGTGTGGGGCGCCAGTTTTCTGTTCATCAAAGTGGGCCTGGAGGGGCTGTCGCCGGCTCAGGTCGCGCTTGCCCGGGTCGCGCTAGGCGCGCTGACACTCGGGGCGTTCCTGGTGCTGCGCAGGCGATCGCTCCCCCGCGATCCCGCCTTGTGGGCGCATCTCGCGGTGGTTTCGCTGTTGTTCTGCGTCGGCCCGTTCCTGCTGTACTCGTGGGCCGAACAGTACGTGGCGTCGGGGCTCGCCAGCATCTTCAACGCCACTACTCCCCTGCTGACCATGCTGTTCGCCGCGGCCGCCCTGCCCGCCGAGCGGCTCACGCGCCCGAAAACCGCCGGGCTGCTGATCGGTTTCGCGGGCGTGCTCACACTGGTCGGCGTCTGGCGCGGGATCGACCTCAGCCACGAAGTACTGGCTCAGCTCGCTTGCCTCGGCGCGACCACCTGCTACGGCATGGCTTTCGTGTATCTGCGGAAGTTCGTGTCCCCGCGCAATCCGGACCCAGTGGTCGTCGCCTTCGGGCAAACCGGTTTCG
This sequence comes from Amycolatopsis albidoflavus, assembly GCF_039525725.1. Taxonomy (NCBI): domain Bacteria; kingdom Bacillati; phylum Actinomycetota; class Actinomycetes; order Pseudonocardiales; family Pseudonocardiaceae; genus Amycolatopsis; species Amycolatopsis albidoflavus. The sequence goes on along the minus strand of NZ_BAAAHV010000011.1, from coordinate 738,810 downwards.
CCACCGTCATTCTGCTCGCCGCCACGCCGGTGATCGCCGCGCAGCCGGTGCACCTGAATCTGGCCGTGGTCCTGTCCATGCTCGCGCTCGGCGTGCTGGGCACCGGCGTGGCCTACACCTGGAACACCGCCATCGCGACTGCCTGGGGCGCGGCCAACGCTTCCGCTGTGACCTACCTCACTCCAGTGGTCGGTGTTCTGCTCGGAGTGCTGGTCCTCGACGAGCCGGTGCACTGGAACGAACCCGTCGGCGCGCTGCTCGTGGTGCTCGGGATCCTGGCGTCGCACGGACGGCTTTCCCGCACGCGGCAACCGGTCCTGGAACGGGTCTGAAACGGCCTGTGGGGCCGCCGGAGACGATCCGGCGGCCCCACAGGTTCGCGGTGCGCTACAGGTACTGACCGGTGTTCGTGGCGGTGTCGATCGCCCGCCCCGATTCCTGGTTCTTGCCGGTGACGAGCGTGCGGATGTAGACGATCCGCTCGCCCTTCTTGCCGGAGATCCGGGCCCAGTCGTCCGGGTTGGTGGTGTTGGGCAGGTCCTCGTTCTCCGCGAACTCGTCGACGATCGCGTCCAGCAGGTGCTGCACGCGCAGGCCGGGCTGCTTGGTCTCCAGCACCGACTTGATCGCCGACTTCTTCGCCCGGTCCACGATGTTCTGGATCATCGCGCCCGAGTTGAAGTCGCGGAAGTACAGGACTTCCTTGTCCCCGTTGGCGTAAGTGACCTCCAGGAACCGGTTCTCGTCGCTCTCCTCGTACATCCGCTCGACGGTGTGCTGGATCATCGCGTCGAACGTCGCCTTCTGGTCCCCGCCGAACTCCGCCAGGTCGTCGGCGTGGATCGGCAGGCCCTCGGCCAGGTACTTCGAGAAGATGTCCTTCGCGCCCTCGGCGTCCGGCCGCTCGATCTTGATCTTCACGTCGAGCCGGCCCGGCCGCAGGATCGCCGGGTCGATCATGTCCTCGCGGTTGGAGGCGCCGATGACGATGACGTTCTCCAGCCCCTCGACGCCGTCGATCTCCGACAGCAGCTGGGGCACGATCGTCGTCTCCACGTCCGACGACACGCCCGAGCCGCGGGTGCGGAAGATCGAGTCCATCTCGTCGAAGAACACGATGACCGGGGTGCCCTCGGAGGCCTTTTCCCGCGCCCGCTGGAAGATCAGCCGGATCGACCGCTCGGTCTCGCCGACGAACTTGTTCAGCAGCTCCGGGCCCTTGATGTTGAGGAAGTAGGACTTGCCGTCCGCCTGGTCCCCGCGAGCCTCGGCGACCTTCTTGGCCAGCGAGTTCGCCACCGCCTTCGCGATGAGCGTCTTCCCGCATCCCGGAGGGCCGTAGAGCAGGACGCCCTTCGGCGGGCGCAGCTGGTACTGCTCGTACAGGTCCGCGTGCAGGAACGGCAGCTCCACGGCGTCGCGGATCTGCTCGATCTGCCGGGTCAGGCCGCCGATGTCCTCGTAGCGGACGTCCGGCACCTCCTCCAGCACGAGGTCCTCGACCTCGGCCTTCGGCACCCGCTCGTAGGCGTAGCCCGCTTTGGAGTCCACCAGGAGCGAATCGCCCGGTTTGAGCGGCTGCTCGGAGAGCGGACCGGAAAGCAGGACGACCCGCTCCTCGTCCGCGTGGCCGACCACGAGAGCGCGCGTGGCGCCGCCCTCGACGTCCGGTGCGAGCACTTCGCGCAGCGCGCACACCTCGCCGGTGCGCTCGAAATCGCCTCCTTCGACGACCGTGAGCGCCTCGTTGAGCCGCAACGCCTGCCCGCGCCGCAGCGACGAGACCTCCACCGCGGGCGACACCGAGACGCGCATCTTGCGCCCCGCGGTGTAGACGTCCACCGTGTTGTCCTCGTACGCCTCGACGAACACCCCGTAGCCGCTCGGCGGCTGGGCCAGGCGGTCGACCTCTTCGCGGAGGGCGAGCAGCTGGCCCCGCGCCTCGCGCAGGGTTTCGACGAGTTTCGTGTTCCGCTCGGTGAGCTGACTCACCCGTTCCGACGCCTCTGCGAGACGTTGTTCGAGAACGCGGTTCTGTCGCGGGGAATCGGTGAGCCTGCGGCGCAGCAGCGCCACTTCTTCCTCGAGAAAACGGATCTGCCGGGCTTGTTCCTCTGGTGTCTGCCCTGCTCCGCCGGTTGCTGAAGGGTCGGCCTCCTCGCGCCGACCTCCGGGAAGGTCATGATGCATCGGGCACCTCCTCGGAGTGCTTTTCATTCCACGGTACCGGCGATCACCGACAAGAAAAGGCCTTTCCGCATCACAAGACCGGCGCGTCGCGCTTTTTCTTCCGGCCAGCACGGCCGCGAGCGCAGCGCAAGCGGCCGATTCGGTGCCGCGGACGGGAATCCGCTCCGCGCGGGTTTCCGCAACGCGGAACTGAACGCACTGCGGATGCCCCGCGACGCGTCCCGCAAACCCGACTTGCGGGTTGGCTGCGCGGAAACGAGCGCGGCTGGCTAGCATCCCCGGGTGGCCGCGCTTCGCGCGTGGCCAGGACTTTCGTTCGCACGGCAGGGGGAACCGAGATGACTTATCCGCCGCAGCAGCCCGGCGGCTACGGACAGCAGCCGAACCCGTACGGGCAGCAGCCCGGCGGCCAGCAGCCGTACGGGCAGCCTCAGCAGGGCGGATGGAACCAGGGCGGGCAGCCGCCGCAAGGCCCGCAGTCCGGCGGGTTCCCCTCCGCGCCCGGTCCCGGTCAAGGCCCCTACCAGGGCGGATACCAGCAGCCCGGCGGTCCCCAGCAGTACGGCCAGCAGCCGGACCAGTTCGGGCAGTTCGGACAGCAACCCGGCCAGCCCGGGCAGCCCGGCGGTCCGTTCGGGCAGCAGCCGGGAGGCCAGTTCGGCGGGTTCGGCGAGGAGCCGCCGAAAAAGAAGAAGACCGGCCTGATCGTCGGCGTCGTGATCGCTGCCGTGGTCCTCCTCGGCGGCGGGACCGGCCTGGTCATCTGGCTCACCGGCGACAGCAAGGACAACAAGAACGCCGCCCCGCCGGCGTCGTCCTCGGCTCCGGTCGCGAGCCCGCAGTCCAGCGGCAGTTCGTCGTCGTCCCCGTCGAGCACGTCGTCGTCGGGTTCGAGCAGCGGCAACTACCCGGCCGCGTCCGGTGCGAAGCCCACCTCGGGCGAGCTGTTCGACGCCGCTTCCGCGGCGTACAACAGCTCCGACACCGACGGGCTGTACTCGCTGCTCTGCACCAGCCTCACCAAGGGCCAGAAGCCGACCGACAAGATGCCCTCGGGCATCCACTTCGAGCTGACCGGCAGCCCGCAGGAAAGCGGCGACCAGGCCACGGTGAAGTACCACGTCACCACGTCCACGAAGACCGCCGACGGCACCCTCACCGCCCTGCGCCAGGGCGGGGCCTGGTGCCTCGGGAAGGTCAGCACGGACCACTAAGTGAGACGCCGGCTCAGCACGGCACTCGTCCTGCTCGCGGTCGTTGTCGCGGGCGGTGTCCTCGGCCTGGTCCTGATCGGCCTGCCGGGGCCCGCCCGCACCACCACGGAACCGCCCGCTACCCCGCCTCCGCCGCGAAGCAGCCCGTCCCAGAGTCCCGCGCCCGCGGCGGATCAGGCCGCGGTAGCCACGCTGGCGCGCACTCTCGTGGAGGCGATTACGCGCGCCGACTCCGCCGAATTCGGCACTCTCACTTGCAAACCGCAAACTGTGGCGGCGTTGAAGGAACTCCAGGCGAAATGGGACGCCGCGGGCCCGCTTCGCGTCTCACTCGCCGGACAGCCGGCGATCGCGGGCGACGACGCGACCGTGACTGTCCGGGTCGAAGGCACCGGCGGGCACAAGGACACGCCGTTCCCGCTGCGTCGCGAGAACGGCCGTTGGTGCGTCCCTGGTTAGCCTTTGCCCTTGCTGGGCCGTCGTGAAACACGCGGCGACACTGTGCCGTCGGCCAGACGGCGTGCGGTGAGCAGGAAAGCGGTGTGCGCGACCATCCGGTGGTCCGGCCGCACCGCGAGGCCGACGACGTGCCAAGGCCGCATCAGCGTCTCCCACGACTCCGGCTCGGTCCAGCACTGCTGCTCCCGCAGCGATTCCGTGACGCGCGACAGCTGGGTGACGGTGGCGACGTAGACCGTCAGCACCCCGCCGGGCACCAGGTGCGCGGCGACGTTCGGGAGCTGGTCCCACGGCGCGAGCATGTCCAGCACGACCCGGTCGACCTCGCCGGTGTGCGTGGCCAGATCGGCGACGGTGAGCGTCCAGTTGTCCGGCTTCTCGCCGAAGAACTTCGTGACGTTGCGCTCCGCGTGCTCCGCGTGGTCGTCGCGGATCTCGTACGAGAACACCTGTCCGGCCGGACCGACCGCGCGCAGCAGCGAGCAAGTGAGCGCGCCCGAACCGGCACCGGCTTCGAGGACGCGTGCGCCCGGGAAGATGTCGCCCCACATCACGATCTGCGCGGCGTCCTTCGGGTAGATGACCTGCGCGCCGCGCGGCATCGACAGCACGTAGTCCGGGAGCAGCGGCCGCAGCGCGAGATACGTGCTGCCGCCCGCCGAAGTGACCACGCTGCCCTCGGGACGGCCGATGAGGTCGTCGTGCGCGAGGGCGCCGCGATGCGTGTGGTACTCGCCGCCGTCGGCGAGCGTGAGGGTGTAGTGCCTGCCTTTCGAGTCCGTCAGCTGAACCCGGTCACCTGCACGAAACGGTCCGCTGACCGACAACTTCTTCCTCCACTGCAAACCCGGAACGCCGACGTCGAATCCTCGCAGGTCGTCCCGCGCGCGTCGTGCGCGGGTGCCTCACTGAGCGCGACGGCCCTGCATCAGCGCGGTCCGCAGGTCCTCCCGGCGCAGCACCCCGGCGGGCCGGCCTTCGTCGTCGACCACGAGGAACTGCCAGGCAGGCGTCTCCCGCACGCGCTCGGCGATCTCCTCCCCCGGTTCCGAGGCCAGCAGCACGGTCTCCGCGCGGATCGGCTCGGCGGCCTGTTCCGCGGGCGCGTGCGGACTGATGCTCGCCAGCTGCTGCGCGGCTTGCTCGTCCAGCAATCCCGCCGCGACACCGTCCGCGCGCACCAGCACGACTCCCCGGCCTGCCGACGCGGCCAAGGCGTCGGAAACCGGGCTCTCCGCGGGCAGCTGCAGCACCGGACGCACCAAATCGGACAGTTCCAGCCCGGCCGGCCAGCCGCGGCGGGCTTCGGCGGCGAGCTCGGACCGCGCGCCGAGGATCACGAACCACGCCGTCACGACGCACACGCCGAGCCGCAACCAGCGGTCCGGGCTCTGCATCGCCAAGCCGAGCAATGCCCAGACGATCAGCCCGGTCGCGACCAGCGCCCCGCCGGCGACCGCGGCCTTCGTTCCCTTGGCCCGCAACCCGGTCATCGCCCAGACCCCGGCGCGCACAAGCCGTCCGCCGTCCAGCGGCAATCCTGGCAGAAGATTGAACAACCCGACCGCGAAGTTGGCCACCGCGCACTCGGCGACCAGCAGCCACACCGCGCCGTCCGGCGGGACCGCGAACAGCAGCAGCGAGCAGAATCCGCCCAGGACCAGCGAAACCGCCGGACCCGCCGCGGCGACCAGCCCTTCCTGCCCCGGCCGTCGCGGCGTACGGGCCACTTCGGACAGTCCGCCGAGGAGGAAGAGCCGCAGCCGCCGGACCGGAATCCCGAGCCGCAGCGCCACGAGGCAGTGGCCCAGTTCGTGCGCGAGCACGGAAAGCCCGAGCAGCACCGCGAACGCGGCGGCGAGCAGCCAGGAGGTCGGCGTCGAAACGTCCGGGAGCAGCCGCCCGACCAGCGGCGCGTAAAGCACCACGATGACGAGCGACCCGATCCACCACGACGGGGCGAGCAAAACGGGCACCCCGCCGACCCGGAACAGCAGCAGACCGCCGTCCCCGCCGGCGCGCCGAGCGGGCCCGGCGCCGTGCTGACTGGTCGCGGCCATGCCGGACAGCGTAGGGGGCCGGGTGTGGGAAGCCGGTGACCCGGTCGCCCCGGACGGGTGGTGTCGGTCTCGCCGAGCGGCAGGGTCAGGCGGGCTTCGGCTCGACGAGGTTCTCCAGATTCGCCCGCGCCACCTGTTTCCGGAACTCCCCGCGATACGAAGCGTCCCCGGAATCGTGCATCGCGTCGGTCATCCACACCGCCGACGCCTGCCGTTCCCAGACGTGGGCCAAACAGGCGTCCGAGTAGCCTTCCAGCAGACTCGGATCGCCCTTCTCCACCTCGCCGGCGATCGCCCGGGCAAGCACCTCCGCGTCATGCAGCGCGAGGCTCATTCCCTCCGCGCTCATCGGCGAAATCAGATGCGCCGCATCCCCGAGGAGACACAGCCTGCCGTAGCGCATCGGGCTGAACACCACCCCGCGCAACGGCACGACCTGCTTGGTGGCGATCGGCCCCCGCACCACTGCCGAGCCGAACCGCGCGTCGAGTTCGTCCCAAACCCGATCGTCCGGCCAGTCGCCGACTGTGTCGTCCACCGGACACTGCAGGTAGACCCGGCTCGCTTCCGGCCCACGGGTGATCCGCGCGGCGAACCCCCGCGAATGCACCGCCATCACGGCCACCGGATCAGCAGGCACCCCCGTCATCGCGGACAACCAGGCGTAACCGAACTCGTGGCTGTGGCAGGTGAGAAACCCGTCCGGAACCGCCGTCCGGCTGACGCCCTGAAACCCGTCCGCGCCCGCGACGAACTCGCAGCTGATCGCCTTGTCCCGATACCGCACCCGAGGCTGATCAGTGTCAAGCCGCTCCAGCACGACGTCCTCCGCCCCGAACCGGAGATCGCCGCCGTCCCGCAGAAAGATCCGGATGAGGTTCCGCACGAGGACCTGCTGCGGAATGAACGCACCCGCCCCGTCCTCGTCGACGTCCATCCGCCACGCCCGCCGCTCGCCATCGACGATCAGCGGCAACACCACGTCCGACGGCCCGCCCCCGTGCCCCTCGACAGCCTCTCCGACTCCCCACTCCCGCAGCATCCGCACCCCGCGCCCGTCGAGCGAACCCGCTCGCTGCCGCTGCTCGACATACTCCCGGCTGTGCTTTTCCAATACCACACAAGGGATCCCGCTGCGCAGGAGAAACGTCCCGAGCGCAAGCCCCGCGACCCCGCCGCCGACAACAACCACCGTGGTTTGCTCGTCTGTCCGACTCATGATCACCACTGTCTTCGAGCCCGCCGTCCGCGCCCACCACCAACCAGGCAGCCGATAACGAAAACCCGCCAACTTCCTCCCCGCTACTCCCCGCGCCCGCGCAACTCGGCCTGATACCGCCCCGGCGTCTGCCCCACCAGCGCCGTGAACGCCCCGATGAACGCCGACGGATTCGACCACCCGCAGCCCATCGCCGTGTCGGTCACCGACGCCCCCTCGGTCAGCCGGAACAACGCGTGATGCACCCGCAACACCGTGCGCCAACGCTGAAAACTCATCCCGAGATCGCTGTGGAACAACCGGCTCAACGTCCGCTCGCTGGCCCCCGCGACCCGCCCCAGCTCAGCCAACGTCTCGCCCCGCCCAGGCTCCTCGTGCAGCAACTCCGTGACGACCCGCAACCGATCGTCCCGAGGCTCCGGAAGACGCAACGTCTCCCCCGGCACCTCCCCCAACTCGTCGATCACCACAGCCCGAACCCGCCGAGCCGCCTCGCCAGACCGCGCCCCGTCCCCGGTCAACGCCAAAATCCCGGCCCGCAACAACGGCGAAACCACAAACACCCCAGGCCTCCGGTCCAGCGCCCCGCACTCCTCAGCGGGAACAGCCAAAATCCGGGTGTCAGTCCGCCCGTAAAACCGATGCGAGTGCACAAACCCAGGAGGAGTCCAGGCAACCCGATCCGCGGGAGCCACCCAAGTCCCAAACTCAGTCGTAGTGCTGAAGACCCCCCGAGCCGCATAAACCAACTGCCCATTCGGATGAGAATGCCTCCCCATCCGAAACCCCCGAGGCAACCACCCAGCCCCCTGCGGAGTCATCCCAGCCGGTACTGCCACCACACCCATTCCCCAACCCGACCACAACGCGAGATCGCGCTGGCGTGCTGACGGAGCTGCGTGCACGGCCCCCCGGGCCGGGCGCGCCGCTCGGTCCGCACGCCAGCTTGAGAGCGATCTCGCACGTCCCGGCGAAGCCGGGACCAAACAATTGTCGTACCCCGGCGTTACGCTCTGCCCCATGTCCGACACCGCCACGGTCACCACCCCTCCCGAGGCCGGCGCGCCCGCCAGGAGGCGGCCTGCGTTGTCGCCGTCCCGGGCGAGCGACTTCAAGCAGTGCCCGCTTCTCTATCGCTTCCGCGCGGTCGATCGGCTGCCGGAGGTGCCCACCAGGGCGCAACTGCGCGGCACGCTCGTCCACGCGGTGCTGGAGCGGCTTTTCGCCCTCCCCGCCGCCGAACGCGTCGCTCCGCGTGCGAAGGAGCTGCTCGCACCGACCTGGACGGAGCTGTCCAGCGACAGTCCGGAGTGGACAGAGCTGTTCGCGGACGGCGAACCCGGCGAGACCGACAAGTGGCTGGCTTCCGCCGAAAAACTGCTCGACTCGTACTTCGAGCTGGAAGATCCGCGCAGGCTGGAGCCGGAAGCGTGCGAGCTGCACGTCGAGATCGAGCTGGGCTCGGGCGTGCTGCTGCGCGGGTACATCGACCGGGTGGATGTCGCGCCGACCGGAGAGATCCGGGTCGTGGACTACAAAACCGGCGCCGCCCCGCGGGAAATCGGCGAGGCCAAAGCGCTCTTCCAGATGAAGTTCTACGCGTTGGTGCTGTGGCGGTTGCGCGGGGTCGTCCCGCGGCAGCTGAAGCTGATGTATCTGACCGACGGCCAGTCGCTGGCCTACACGCCGGACGAGGCCGAGCTGGTCCGGTTCGAGCGCACGCTGGAAGCGATCTGGCAGGCGATCCTGAAGGCGGGCAAGACCGGCGATTTCCGGCCGAACAAGGGCAAGCTGTGCTCGTGGTGCGACCACCAGGCGCATTGCCCGGAGTTCGGCGGCACGCCGCCGGAGTATCCGGGCTGGCCGGAGCCTGATCCGGGCGAGGAGACGGTCTTGGACCGGGCCGACTGATGGGCGACGCGTTCTTCCTCCCGCTCGGCGGCGAGCGGTACGAGGCGACTGAGCACACCACCGGCCCGTGGAATCCGGGAGCCCAGCATTTCGGCCCGCCGTCGGCGCTGCTGGTGCGCGGGCTCGAGCGGCTGGAGTCGCGGCATCCGGCGCAGCTGGCGCGGGTGACGGTCGAGATCCTCGGCCCGGCTCCGGTGGGCGAACTGGAGCAGCGGTCGTGGATCGAACGGCCGGGCCGGACGGTCGAATTGGTCCAGTCCGAGCTGTCCGCGAACGGCCGGACGGTCGCGCGGGCGTCGGGGTGGCGGATCGCGACGTCGGACACCGCCGACATCGCCACCGACGGCGGTCCGCTGCTGCCCGCGGCCGACGCGGGCAGCGAGGCGGCCTTCCCGGACGATTGGCAGGGCGGTTACCTGCACGCGATCGAATGGCGTTCGGTCCGCGGCGCGATCTCCGCTCCCGGCCCGGCCGCGGTGTGGGGGCGGCAGCGGTATCCGCTGGTCGACGGCGAGGAACCGACCGGCCTGCAACGGCTGTTCGCGATCGCCGACTCCGGCAACGGGGTGTCGCATTTCCTTCCGGCGGGCGAGTGGTGGTTCATCAACTCGGAGCTCACCGTGCACCTGCGGCGGGTCCCCGAGGGCGAGTGGATCGGCCTCGACGCGGTGACGCTGGTCGGGCCGCACGGCGTCGGCACCGCGACCAGTACGCTGCACGATCGTTCCGGTCCGGTCGGCACCGGCGCGCAGGCTTTGCTGGTGCGTCCGCGACAGGCCGGGGGCGGATGAGCGCGCCGCGGCGCACGAGTCCGATAGCCTTCGCGGAACGACCGACAAGGGAGCGCTCCGGCATGCAGATCACCTCGGTGGTCAACCAGAAGGGCGGGGTGGGCAAAACCTCGCTGAGCGTGGGCGCGGCCGCGGCCCTCGCCGAACGCGGCAGGCGGGTGCTGCTCGTCGACCTCGACCCGCAGGGGCACGCGACCACCGAGATGCTCGGCATGGACGAGGTCCCGGCGGACTCGCCGAGCCTGGCGAAGGCGCTGACGAAGCTGTGGAAGGGCCCGATCGAGCAGCTGGCCGTCCCGCATCCGCGCAGCAACCTCGGCCGCGGCGGCGCGTTCGACGTGATCCCCACGTCGCCGGGCATGTTCGACCTGATCCGCAGGCTGGACCAGTTCCGCGTGCCCGGCTGGCAGCTGGCGAGGGTGATCCAGTTCGCCCACTACGACCACGTGATCATCGACTGCCCGCCGGCCCAGGACGTCCTGACGAACAACGCGCTGGCGGCTTCGCACGGCATCCTGGTCCCGGTCCAGCCGGACAAAACGAGCATCCGAGCGCTGCGCCTGCTGTCGGAACAGGTCCGCTACGTAGAACAAACGACCGGCCGCGCCCCCATCGCCTGGTTCGGCATCGTCCCCGGCCTGTACCGCCGCCCCATCTCGCACTACGCCGCGGCAGCCCTGCAGGAGATGTACTCCTTCGGCGTCCCCATGCTCTCGCACGTCCCGCTAGGCGTAGTGATGAACGAGGCCGCCGCCCACGGCGTCCCGGTAACGACCTTCGCCCCAGAAACCATCCAAGCCGTGTCGTTCCGGGAAATCGCCGAGACCTTGGACAGCTACCTGGCGCAAAACCCCGGCCCCACCGAGGTTCCCGCCGACGACGAGTTCGTCTTCGAGGACTTCATCTCCGAGGTAGCTGTGGCGCGCAACGTCAACGACAACGGCGCCCGCAAGAAGCTGTACGACCTCATGCCCAAGCGCCCCAACCGCCCGCGCTAAGGCACCGTCCACTTCAGACCAACAGGACCACAACGCGGGATCGCGCCGGCGTTTGGGGGCTCACCGGCGTGACAGGCCGAAGGCCCCTCACGCCGGTGAGCCCCCAAACGCCGGCTAAAAGCGATCCCGCACGCGACGACGAAGTCGGCGCCAAAAACACAGCTGGTGACCGCTCCAACCGACAGGACTACAACCGACAGGACCGAATGTCCGACGCCAACACAGCCTTCGCCCCGGTCTCGGCAAGCTCGTCCATGATCCGGTTAACTTCCTTGCGCGGCACCATAGCCCGCACAGCAACCCACTTCTCATCCGCCAACGGAGCCACAGTAGGCGACTCCAACCCAGGCGTAATCGAAATAGCCCGCTCCAAAATCTCCCGAGGGCAGTCGTAATCCAGCATCATGTAGTGCTGCGCGAACACAACCCCCTGCAACCGAGCCGCCAGTTGCGACTTAGCCCGAGACCCGTCACTCCCAGCCCGCTGCAACAACACCGCTTCGGAAGCACAGATCGGCTCCCCGAACGCCACCAGATTGTGCTGCCGCAACGACCGCCCGGACTCGACCACGTCGGCAATAGCGTCCGCGACCCCAAGCTGAATCGAGATCTCCACCGCCCCGTCGAGCCGAATCACCTCAGCCTCAACCCCATGCCGAGCAAGATCGTCCCGAACCAGCCGCGGATACGACGTAGCCAGCCGCTTCCCGTGCAAATCAGCCGGTTTCCAGTCCCGCCCCGCAGGCGCGGCGTACCGGAACGTCGACGCCCCGAACCCGAGCGCGAGCACCTCGTCCACCGGCGCCCCGGAATCGAGCGCGAGATCGCGCCCGGTGATGCCGAGGTCCAGTTCGCCGGAACCGACATAAATGGCGATGTCCTTCGGCCGGAGGAAGAAGAACTCGACCTCGTTGACCGGGTCGAGGACGGTCAGGTCCTTGCCGTCATGTCGCTTGCGGTAGCCCGCCTCGGAAAGCATCTCCGCCGAAGCGGCGGCGAGGGCTCCCTTGTTCGGCACGGCAACACGCAGCATTTCGGTTTCTCCTCGGTATCCGGTGCGCGAGCGCGTCACAGGTAGCGGTACACGTCCTCGGTCGAGATTCCCCGGCCGAGCATGAGCACCTGCACCCGGTACAGCAGCTGCGAGATCTCTTCCGACAGCCGGTCGTCGGATTCGTGCTCGGCGGCGATCCACACCTCGCCCGCCTCTTCGAGCACCTTCTTGCCCTGTGCGTGCACCCCGGCGTCCAGTGCGGCGACGGTGCCGGACCCGTCGGGACGGGTACGCGCGCGCTCGGCAAGCTCCGCGAACAGCTCATCGAAGGTCTTCACGAGGCCGGATCCTTTCATCCCGCGCTCGTCCGCGCCGTTCCGGGTGACCCGGATGCCGCCGAGGTCACAGCGACGGCAGCAGCGCCGCCAGTTCGGGCACGCCGACGCCGGCCAGCGACGTGCGGAACACCCGGCGCGGGCCGTCCGGGACGGGCACGTCGTTGGGGACGACGAGCACCGTGCAGCCTGCGCTTTCGGCCGATTCCGCGCCCGGCGGCGAGTCCTCGACCGCGACGCACCGGCCCGGCGCCACGCCGAGCAGTTCGGCGGCCTTCAGGTACGGCCGCGGGAGGGGTTTGTTCTGGCCGTCGACCTCGTCGCCGCAGACCGTGACGTCGAAGAATTCCCGCCCGATCGTGTCGAGCGCGAGTTCGGTCAGCGCCCGTTCGGTGGAGGTGACCAGCGCGGACTTGAGCCCGGCCGCGCGGACCGCGGCCAGCGCCTCGCGCGCGCCCGGACGCCAGGGCAGCGCGTCGTCGAACAGCCCGGCGGTGCGGCGGCGGATCCACTCCCCGGTTTCCGCGACCGCTTCCGGGGTGACCGGACGGCCGGTCTGCTCGAGCAGCACGGTGGCGGTGGCGTCCATGTTGGACCCCACGAGCGTCATCCGGACTTCCTCCGAAAGCGTGCCGCCGAGCGCCTCGGCGGCCTCGTACAGCGCGACGTCCCACAGTTTCTCGGAATCGACGAGGGTGCCGTCCATGTCCCAGAGGACAGCCGCCAGTCCGTCCGAAGAGGACGGTGCAGTCACAGTTTCTCCTTGTCCGGTGCGCCGCTCCGGCCGGGCGCGCTCGCCTCCAGCGTCCCACGCGGGCCGCCGTGAGCGGGGCCACACCCGCTCCGTGACACGCGGGGGCGGACACGCTGCGCAGCGTAGGTGCCCGAGGCCGTAGGCTGGTCAGGTGAGTGAGCCTGTCGACGACACCCCGCGGCCCGGCGACCCGGAGCAGGACCGCGCCGATGACCAACGCCCGATCATGATTCTGGCTTTCGAGGGCTGGAATGACGCGGGCGACGCGGCGAGCCAGGCGATCGAACACCTCCAGCTCACCTGGGACGCGACCCCGCTGGCCGAACTCGAGCCGGACGACTACTACGACTTCCAGGTCAGCCGCCCCACGGTGAAGATGGTCGACGGCATCACCCGGCGGGTCGAATGGCCGACCACGCGGCTGTCGGTGTGCCGTCCCGAGGGCTTCGACCGCGACCTCGTGCTGGTGCAGGGCCCGGAGCCGAACATGCGCTGGCGGAAGTTCTGCGCGGAGATCGTGGAGCACGTCCAGGAGCTGGACGTGTCGATGGTGGTCGCACTGGGCGCCTTGCTGGCCGACACCGCGCACACCCGGCCGGTCCCGGTGACCGGGACGGCCTACGACAAGGACACCGCGAGCAAGTACCGGCTCGAGGTGAGCAACTACCAGGGCCCGACCGGGATCGTCGGGATCCTGCAGGACTACTGCGTGCAGGCCGGCATCCCGGCTGTGTCGATCTGGGCCGCGGTGCCGCACTACGTCTCGCACCCGCCGTCGCCGAAGGCCACGCTGGCGCTGCTGCACAAGCTGGAGGACGTCCTCGACGTCGAGATCCCGCTGGGCGCGCTGCCGGAGCAGGCCGAGGAATGGCAGCAGACGGTCAGCGAGATGGCCGACGAGGACGAGGAAATCAGCGAGTACGTGCGCGGCCTCGAGGAACGCGGCGACGCCGAGACCGACTTCACCATGGAGGAGGTCTCGGGCGACAAGATCGCCGCCGAGTTCGAGCGGTACCTGCGGCGGCGCCGGCCCGGGCAGGACGGCGGGTTCGGCCTCCGCTGACCGGCCTCGTGAAGTGCCCGCGCCGGGAAGACCCGCGCGCGGGCGGCTTCTCGTCCGCGACGCGCCGGAGCGGCGAGGAAGCGGGCGACGGCGGGCAGTTGGCTCCCCGTCGGCGACCATGCCCCGGCCGAGCCGGTCCGTCACGCACAGTGGCAGCGGTCGAAGATTGCCCGGAATGCCCAGGCCTCAGGGTCGACGGCGAGTCGCATTTCGCGTTCCTCAACGCCGTTTCGCGGTCGGCCAGCCCCGCGGGCAGCGGCTTGCCGGGCAGCAGTGCCCTGCGCGCCACAGCAGAGGGAACGCACAGTAGCTCCCGATCTACGAACAGTCACCTGAGCCGCCCGGCGGGATGACGGCGCCTGCGCCGAGGACTGAGCACGCCGCGCCGCTCTGGTGCCCTGCCGAGCGCGTCTCGTTGACTGGCCTGGCGCGAGCGACGTCGCGCGGACCAGGAGGTACGAGAATGTTCGGCAAGGCTCTAGCGGCGGCAGTGCTCGCGGCGGGCGCGGTCACCGCGTCGGCGGCGACCGCGTCGGCGGCGACCGCGTCGGCGGCACCGGTTTCGCCGGTGACGGCGCAGGATTTCGGCGCCTGCATGGATTACGCGGTGGGCGAGTACGACGTCGAGCCCTGGCTCGCGCACGACGCGTGCGACGCCGGCTCGTTCGAGGAGTGCTACTGGGTCCTGCGCCGCGCCTACGTTCCGGCACAGGTGGCGGCGACGGCCTGCCGGCTCTCGTTCGACTGATCCGCACTTGAGCCGAGCCGGGACGCGAGCGCGCCGATCGCGTCCCGGCGCTCAGGCGGTGAGCAGCTTCCGCACCGGAACCGCGCCCCGGGGCCGCTTCCGCCACTCCCGCGGATAGCCGAGCGACACCTCCTCGAACCGCACCCCGTCCGCGGACGTCGTGCGCGGGATGTGCAGATGCCCGTACACGGCCAGCTCGGCGCGGTAGCGCAGGTGCCAGTCCTCGGTCTGCGTGGTGCCGCACCAGAGCGCGAAATCGGGGTAGTACAACGGATTCGTCGGGTGCCGGTGCAGCGGCCAGTGCGACATCAGGATCGTGCGGCGGTCCGCCGGGATCGCGTCCAGCCGGTCGCGGCTCACCTTCAGCCGCTGCTCGCACCAGGCCGCGCGCGATTCGTACGGATCCGGGTGCAGGTAGAACTCGTCGGTGCACACGACGCCGATCTCGCGGGCGTGCGCGAGCGCCTCTTCGCGGGTCTTGCCCTCGGTCGCCGGGGTGCGCCAGCTGTAGTCGTAGAACACGAACAGCGGCGCGATGGTCAGCGGCTCCGGGCCGAAGTCCCACACCGGGAACTCGTCCTCGGGAGTGAGCACGCCGATCTCGCGGCACTGCTCCACCAGGAACTCGTACCGCGCCTGCCCGCGCAGCTGGCATTCGTCGTTCGGCGTGGTCCACAGCTCGTGGTTGCCCGGGACCCACACGACTTTCGCGAACCGATCGCGCAGCTTCGCGAGCGTCTCCCGGATGACCTTGGCGGACTCCGCGACGTCGCCGGCGACGAGCAGCCAGTCGCCGGGATCGTCGGGCACGACCTCGTCGACGATCGGGCCGTTGCCCTCGTGGGTCACGTGGAGGTCGCTGGTGGCGAAGAGAGACGGCACTTCTCCACCGTAACGACTTTCCGCGCCCGGGAACGCCGGAACCTCCCATTCCCCCACCCCAGAACGACCAGCCCGGCGCTCACGTGAAGCCCTGCCTGCACGTTCAGCAGCACTGTCGGGCCGGTCACCGCGAGGAGCGCTCCGGCCAGCAGCGAACCGGCCGCCGTGCCCGCGGCCATCAGCGCGTACACCGTGCTCAGCACCCGTCCCGCCCGGTCCGGGCCGGTCTCCGCCTGGACATGCGACAGCAGCCCGGCGCCGGCCACCACGGCGGGCGCGCCGACGGCCATGAACAGCCCGACGTACACCCCGAGCACCGTCGTCGCGCCCGGCAGGTTCCAGATCGCGACCGACATCAGCCCGGCGGCGACCAGGCCCCAGCCCTGCAGCAGCACCGGCGCGACCCGGCGCGCCAGCGTGGCCACCGCGAACCCGGCGGCCAGCCCGCCGATCGCCTGCACCCCGCGCAACAGTCCGGCGTCGGCCTCGCTGCCGCGGAGGATGTCGAGCACGAACACCACGAACAGCACCAGGAACATGCCCTGCGCGAGCGAGGTCAGCAGCGCCGACACGCTCGTCGGCCGGAGCCGCTTGCCCGCCAGATCGCGGACCCCGGCGAGCCAATCCGTCTGCTCGGGCACGGTCTTCCGGACCGTCGCCCGGCGGAACGGGAACGCGAGCAGCATCCCGGCCGCGGCGAGCGCGACGAGGTAGCCGACGATCACGCGCTCCAGCCCGCCCCATCCCAGCAGCGCTCCCCCGGCCCAGCCGCCCGCGAGCCGCGCGACGCTGCCGTTCACGCTCATCAGCCCGTTCGCCGAGGTGACGTCCTCGACTCCGACCAGTTCCGGCACCAGTGCGCTGCGCGCGGGTTCGAACACCGAGGCCAGCCCTGCCTGCGCGGCCATCACCGCGTAGACCGCCGCGACCGGCAGTTCGGTCCCGATCAGCAGCGGCAGCACCACGAGCGCCTGCCCGGCACACACCACGGCCAGGACGACGCGGCGGTCCCATCGGTCCGCGACCACCCCGGCGATCGGGCTCAGCAGCACCGCCGGCAGCAGCCCGAGCACGATGCTCAGCGCGGTCGTGACCGCCGAGCCCGTGCGCACGAACAGGTACACCGGCAACGCGACCTGCAGCATCCATTCGGCGGTCTCGCCGAAGAACGCGGAGACCCAGAGCCGGGCGAATCCCGGTGCCGCCAGCAGCCGTCTCATGCCGGTTTCCCGTCGTGCCCGATCCGGCGGAAGGCACGCATCCCGAGGAAAACCGCGCGGGCGTCGACGGGTGCGTCCTTGCGGATCGTGCTGACGTACGGCCGGATCAGGTCGTCGATCGCCTTGGTCAGCGCGTTGACTTCCTCGGGCGTCGCGTTCAGCCCGTAGGAGAAGAATCCGCCGGTCTCGCGCCAGTCCTCGTCCAGGGTCTCGACGGTGTCGAGGTACCGCTGGGTCAGCTCCTGCTCCTCGGCCAGCTCCGTGCCGGTGACCGCGAGCTGCGCCGCGGTGAGGGCCGGGTCGCCGCCCGGGCGGCCGAGCACCAGCCCGACGTGGCAGGCCCGCCACGGCCGTTCCCGCCCGTCACCACCCTCGGCCCGCTCGACCAGGCCGTGTTCCGCCAGTTTGCGCAGATGCCAGCTGCAGTTCGACGCCGTGGAGCCGACCGCGTCGGCGCATTCGCTGGCCGTCGACGGGCCGACCGCCATCAGGTGGTGCACCAGCGCCGAGCGCAGCGGGTGCGCGAGCGCGCGCAGCAGCTCGACGTCGTCGATCCGCTTGCGCGGGGGCAACTGCGGGGGCACTTCGGCCATCAGGGGTCCGTCCAAACTCTGAAGGATTTCTTTCGAAACTGTTCTTTCAGAGTTGCAGGCGGCGGTCCCGGCGTCAAGCCCGCCGATCGCTCCGGGAAAAACCATTTGCCAGCCGGGGCGCGCCCCGCGTTATGCTCCCGGCCATCATGGACAGCTGAACCGAGCCCTCCCCGCATCGAGGCCGCTCCCGGTCGAGCCCTGCTCCCGGGAAGCCGCGCGTTGCCCGTCGGGGATTTTTGCCTCCACCGCAAAGGCCCGGTGATCACTCATGTCTACTGTCCTGCACGCCTCCGATCTCGTCTTCGGCTACGGCGCGCGCACCGTCCTCAACGGCGTCTCGCTCGTCGCGTCGCCCGGCAGGCGGATCGGTCTCGTCGGCGAAAACGGGGTCGGGAAATCCACCCTGCTCCGGCTGCTGGCCGGACTCGAAGTCCCGCGCGGCGGCGACGTCGTGCGGCACGGCGATCTCGGCTTCCTGTTCCAGGAACTGCCGTTCTCCGGTACCGCAAGGGTTTCCGACGTTCTCGACGAGGCGCTCGCCGAGATCCGCACCGCGGCGGCGACGCTCGACAAGCTCGCCGCGGTACTCGCCGAGCGCCCCGAAGACCCGGAGGTGCTCAGCGAGTACGGCCACGTCCTGGAATGGGCGCAGGCGCACGACCTGTGGGACGCGGACCGGCGCGCGGACCTCGTCCTCGCTGGTCTCGGGCTCGGCGACATCAAGCACGAGCGGCGGCTGCACACGCTCTCCGGCGGACAGCGGTCGCGGCTCGGCTTGGCCGCGCTGCTGGTGCGGCGGCCGCGCATTCTGCTGCTCGACGAGCCGACCAACCACCTCGACGACAACGCCATGGAGTTCCTCGAGCACCATCTCGCGGAACTGACCGGCGTCGTCGTGCTGTCCTCGCACGATCGCGTGTTCCTCGACGCGGTCTGCACGGACATCGTGGACCTGGACCCGGTTCCGGCGGACCGCCGCGTCGGCGGCGCGACGCGCTACGGCGGCAGCTACACCGACTACCTCGGCCAGAAAAAGGCCGAACGCGCGCGGTGGGAGCAGCGGTTCACCGAAGAACAGGAGGAACTCAAGCAGCTGCGGGAATCCGTGCACGGCACCGCTCGGCGCGTCGCGCACAACCGTGCGCCGCGCGACAACGCGAAGATGCTCTACGACTTCAAGACCGGTCGCGTGCAGAAGCAGATTTCCCGGCGAGTCCGCAATGCTCAGCTCAAGCTCGACACGCTGGAGCGCGAGCAAGTCCGCAAACCGCCCGCGCCGCTGCGGTTCCGGGCCACGCTCACCTCGGACACCGGCGGCGAAGGCCCGGCGGTTTCGGTGCGCGGCATCGCCGTTCCAGGTCGCGTGCAGCTGGACGAGCTGGACGTGGACCGCTCCGCGCGGCTCCTTGTCACCGGCGGAAACGGGGCGGGGAAATCCACCCTGCTCTCCGTGCTGGCCGGTCAGCTGGCCCCGTCGGCCGGGACTGTCCACTTCGGACCCGGCGTGCGAGTGGGGTTGCTGGAGCAGGACGTCACGTTCGCTCAGCCGAAGCGGACCGCGCAGGAGGTGTACCGCGCCGCGGCCGGCGAAGCGGCGCCTTCGCTCTCCACGCTCGGGTTGCTGCCGCCGAGGGAGCACGACCGTCCGGTCGGCGAGCTTTCCGTGGGTCAGCGTCGCCGGTTGGCGCTGGCGGTGCTGCTCGCGGAGCCGCCGGACGTGCTGTTGCTGGACGAGCCGACCAACCACCTGTCGCTCAGCCTGGCCGAGGAACTGTCCGAAGCGCTCGACAGCGCGCCGGGCGCGGTCGTCCTCGCTTCGCATGATCGGTGGTTGCGCCGCCGCTGGGAAGGCGACCACCTGGCGCTGGCGGATGGCCATCGCCAGGATGTATAGGTCGTTATACATTTAGCGGGGCCGGGCCGCTTCCGGTCCGGCCCCGCTCACAAAGTCAGAGAACGATGCCCAGCAAGGCGTCCACGGCCTCCTTGATCAGGCCCGGCGCGGCCTGGTCGGTGCCGTCGCGGCGCAGCGCCGACGTGACCCACGCGTCGATCGCGGTGAGCGCCTGCGGCGTGTTCAGGTCGTCCGAGAGGTGGTCGCGCAGCCGCGCCACGGTGTCCCCCGCGTCGGGTCCGGCCGGCAGCGAGACCGCTTCGCGCCAGCGGGCCAGCCGCTCCTGCGCGTCGACCAGCAGCTGGCCGGTCCACGCCCGGTCCTCGCGGTAGTGCCCGGCGAACAGCGCCAGCCGGATCGCGGCCGGGTCGATGCCGTCGGCGCGCAGCCGCGACACGAAGACCAGGTTGCCGCGGGACTTCGACATCTTCTCGCCGTCGAGCCCGATCATCCCGGCGTGCACGTAGTGCCGGGCGAACGGGTGGTCCGCGGCGACCGCCTCGGCGTGCGCCGCGCTGTACTCGTGGTGCGGGAAGATCAGGTCGGAACCGCCGCCCTGCACGTCGAAGCCGAGCCCGAGGCGGTTCACCGCGATCGCGCTGCATTCGATGTGCCAGCCAGGCCGTCCGGCGCCCAGCTCCGACTCCCACGACGGCTCGCCCTCGCGCGCGACGCGCCACAGCAGCGCGTCCAGCGGGTGCCGCTTGCCGGGACGGTCCGGGTCGCCGCCGCGTTCGGCGAAGAACTTCGCCATGGTCTCGGCGTCGTAGTTCGACTCGTAGCCGAACCGGCCGGTCGCGTTGTGGTCGAAGTAGACGTCCGGGAACTCGGCGTCGTCCGCGCGGTAGGCGCTGCCGTCGGCGAGCAGCTTCGCGATCACCTCGACGATCTCCGGGATCGCCTCGACCGCGCCGACGAACTGGCGCGGCGGCAGCACCCGCAGCGCCTCCATGTCCTCGCGGAACAGCGCCGTCTCGCGCATGCCGAGCACGATCCAGTCGTCCGAATCGCGTGCCGCGCGCTCCAGCAGCGGCTCGTCGATGTCGGTGACGTTCTGGACGTAGTGCACCTCGTGCCCGTTGTCCCGCCACACCCGGTTGACCAGGTCGAACGCGAGGTAGGTGGCGGCGTGCCCGAGGTGGGTGGCGTCGTAGGGGGTGATGCCGCAGACGTACATCCGGGCGGCGGCCCCGGGTGCGGTCGGACGGACCTGCCCGGTCGCGGTGTCGTGGAGCCGGAGGGGGCGGGGCGTGCCGGGCAGCCGGGGCACGGCGACGGAGGACCAAGTCTGCATACCTCCGACTGTAAGCGTGACGTCCGTCCGCTTTCCCACGAGGTGGGAGAGACAGCCGCGCCGTCTCTCCCACCCCCGGGGATCAGGCCTGCTGCCGAGCGGCGTTCGCCTGGACGGCGTCGCGGACGTACGCCCCGATGCCAGGCCGCTGCTCGTCCTCCCGGACGAGGAACGCCAGCTGCGCGGGCTCGTCCGCGTACAGGGCCGCGACCCGCTGCTGCATCGCGTACCCGCACTCCCCCATCACCGCGGACAGCATCGCCCGGTGCTCCTCGGCGAGCTCGGCCGCCGCCGGGCTGTCCGCCGGCACGCCGTCGTCGATCAGCGCGACCAGGCGGCTCACCCAGTCCTTCCGCTGCCGCTCCGCCTCCGCCCACTCCTCCTTGGTCTCCGGCAGCTGCGTCTGCTTCCACTCCGCGCAGCCGCCCCAGCGCCGCACGGCTTCCTCCGAATAACCCTCCGGCACCTGGAATCCGCCGAACACTTCGAACTTCTCCTCGGGCGTCAACGTGTTGCCCATGGCTCTCGCCTCCAGCAATCGGTCGACGGCCGCGACCATGCGCTCGATCCGGTCCGCCTGCGCCACCAGCAGCTCCCGCTGCCGTTTCAGGTGGCCGTCGGCGTCGGTTCCCGGCTCCGCGAGCACGGACGCGATCGTCTCCAGGGGAAAGCCGAGCTCCCGGTAGAGCAGGATCCGCTGCAGCCGGTCGAGATCGGCGTCGTCGTAGCGCCGGTAGCCGGACGTCGTGCGCCCGCTCGGCGACAACAGCCCGATCTCGTCGTAGTGGTGCAGCGTGCGCACGGTGACGCCGGCCAGCGCCGCCGCCTCGCCCACCCGGTAGCCCATCGCTCTCCCCCTGTTTCTTCGGCCGAACGGCCCTTGCGAGAAACCACGATCGCGCCTCACGCCGCGTGAGGGTCAAGTCTGGTGGACAGCGCGGTCCGGCGCGAGTACGAACAAAGCATGGCTCTGCGCACGCCGATCCGCGCCCGTTCCGCCCTTCCTCCTGGTCCCCGGCTGCCGATGGCGGTGCAAACCGTCCTTTTCGGCGCATTCCGCAACGCCCTGCTGCCGCTGCTGCGACGACGCTACGGAAACGTCGTGCGGCTGCGGCTGTACCCGGAGCGTTCGGTGGTGCTGATCGGGGACCTCGACCTGGTCCGCGAAATCTTCTCCGGTCCGGTCGAGACGTTCCACGCCGGCGAGGGCAACATGGTGCTCAAACCCATGCTGGGCGCGCATTCGGTGCTGCTCACCGACGAGGAAGAGCACCGCCGGGCGCGGAAGCTGCTGATGCCCGCGTTCAGCGGGGCGGCGATGCGCGGGTACCGCGACATGGTCACCGAGCTGACGGTCGCGGAGCTTGAGCGGTGGCCGCAGGACCGGGCGTTCCGGGTGCACGACCGGATGCGGGCGCTGACGCTCGAAGTGATTCTGCGGGTCGTTTTCGGGGTGGCCGACGGGCCTCGGCTGGCAGAGTTGCGGGTGGCGCTGGAGCAGGTCATCGACATCAGCGCGCTGGATCTTTTCGGCTGGCACAGCCCGGCGTTGCAGAAGTTCGGGCCGTGGCGGCGGAATCTGGAGCGGCAGCAGCGGGTCGACCAGCTGCTGTACGCGGAGATCGCGGAGCGGCGGGCGGCGCCGGATCTGGCGGAGCGGACCGACGTGCTGTCCCGGTTGCTGAGCGTGCCCGGCGAGGATCAGCTCAGCGACCTCGAACTGCGCGACCAGCTGATCACGTTGCTGCTGGCCGGGCACGAGACCACGGCGACCGCGCTGGCTTGGGCGCTGCACGAGCTCGCCCGGGACCCGGCGACCGCCGCGGAGACCGCCCGCGCGGCCGACGAGGGCGACGAGAAGTACCTGGAAGCCGTTGCCAAGGAAGCGATGCGGCTGCGGCCGATCATCTCCGAGGTTTCCCGGAAGCTCACGAAGGACGTCCAGGTCGGCCCGTACACGGTTCCGGCCGGGCACATGGTGCTGCCGTCGATTTCGCTGATTCACGCGGACTCGGCGCACCATCCGTCGCCCGAGGTGTTCGACCCGACGCGGTTCCTCGGCAGCGGTCCGCCCGCCGGCAGCTGGTTCCCGTTCGGCGGCGGCGCGCGACGCTGTCTCGGGGCGGGATTCTCGTTGCTGGAGGCGACGATCGTGCTGCGGGAGCTGTTCGCGCGGTACCGGGTCAGCGCGCCCAGCCCTCGCCCGGAGCAAGTGAAGACCCGCCACATCACGCTCGTGCCCGGCGACGGCGCGCGGATCCTGGTGCACCGCCGGTAGGTCCGTGAGGGGAACCCTGAGGGAATCAGAGTCCCTAAGGGTTCCCCTCACGAACTTTTGGCCGAGTGGTCAGCGGCGGCGCGTGCGGAGGTAGTCGCCTACTACTGCCGCGCCGAGGCCGTCCAGGTCCGGGGCGATTACCCGGCCGCCGGAGCGGCGGGCGATGTTGTCCACGAACGCTTCCAGCCGCGGGTCGTCGCCCAGGCGGAAGACGGTGACCGACGCGCCCAGCTTGGCGATTCTGTCCACTTCGGACAGTGTCTTGTAGATCGTCGCCGGTTCCGGCGGGTAGGAGAACTCCGCTTCGCCGTCCGGTTCCAGATGCGCGGTGGGCTCGCCGTCGGTGACCATCAGGACCACCGGCTGGGCGTCCGGGTGACGCCGCACGTGGCGTCCGGCCAGCAGGAGTGCGTGGTGGGCGTTGGTGCCCTGTTCCCAGGTGCCTTCCAGGCCGACCAGTTCGGGCAGTTCCACCGGCATCGCGTAGCGGCCGAAGGTGATCAGCTGCAGGGCGTCGTTGCGGAACCGGGTGCTGATCAACTGGTGCAGGGCCAGCGCGGTGCGCTTCATCGGCAGCCAGCGGCCCTCTTGGATCATCGACCACGACGTGTCGACCAGCAGCGCTACCGCAGCCCGCGAGCGATGCTCGGTCTCGATGACCTCGACGTCCTCGACATCGAGACGCACGCTTCCCGCTCCGACCGCAGTGGAGCGCAGCACGGCGTTGCGCACCGTCCGCGGGACGTCCCACGGTTGCATGTCACCGAACCGCCAGGGACGGCTCGACCCGGTTGGTTCGCCTGCCGCACCCGCGGATTCGGTTTCGCGCTCCCCGGTCTTGCCGCGCAGCGAATTGACCACATCGGACAATGCGGTCTCGCCCAGTCGGCGCAATGCCTTGGGAGACAACCGCAAGGTGCCGTCAGCGGCGCGCTCGAACAGGCCCTGCTGCCGCAGTTCTCGTTCCAATTCGGACAGCCGGCGAGCGTCGACGCCCGCGTCCGGGCCGAGTTGGCGTTCCAGCGCCTCCAGGTCGATGTCCTCCAGCCGGGCGCCTGGATACGACTGGCCCAGTTGTTCGGCCAACGCGTCCAGTTCCGCCAGGTCGGCCATCGCCTGCGCGCCTTCGCCGAGGCCCAGCGGGTCTTGGCCGCGGAAGCGCGAGGACGACGTCCAGTCCTCCCCCGGCCGCAAGGCCCGGAGCTGGGAGTCCAAAGCGGACAGTTGCTGAGCCAGTCTCGGATCGCCGAAGGCTTGCTGCGACAGCTCGGCCAGCTCGGCGCGTTGCTCCTCGGACATCGAGTTCAGCATGCGCTGCGCGGCAGCGGCGCGGGAGGCGAGGACGTCGATCAGCTCCTCGACGTTCCGCGGGTTCTCCGGGAAGAACTCGCCGTGGCGCCGCATGAACTCGCTGAAGCGTTCGCCGATGTCGCTCGCGCCTTGGGCGTGCGCGGACAGCAGCGCGTTGAGGTCGCCGAGCATCTGGTTGATCCGCTCGACGTCCTCGGGCCCGGCGTTCTGCATCGCCTGCTTCATGCCCTGGAACCGCGCGTCCAGCAGTTCGCGGCCGAGGAGGTCGCGGATCTGCTCGTACTTCTGCCGCGCTTCGTCCGAGCGCCAGTCGTACTCGTTCAGCTCTCGGACGGCTGCTGCGGTGCCTGGTGGCAACGCGTCTAGCTGCGCTTCGCGGAAGCGAGCCTCGTCGTCGGGGTCCGGGAACAGCTCCCGGCGCTCGGCTTGGAGTGCTTCCTGCAGCAGCTGCTGGACTTCCTGCAGCGTGCCGTCCAGCCGGTGCCGCCGCTGGATTTGCGAACGGCGCTGCCACAGCTGACGGGTCAACTCGTCGAGACCTGCGGTGCGTTCGGTGCCGCGGCGGAGCAGTTCCTCCAGCGCCGAGCGCGGCGACGAACCGCCCATGACCTCGCGGCCGATCTCGTCCAGCGCGTCCCGCAGGTCCGCGGGCGGGGCCAGCGGATCCGGCCCGTCGTGCCACGGGCCGTAGGAATATCCCTCCGGTAAGAGCGGCATTATTCGCCGTACACCGTCGTGCCGTCGTCGGAGTCCTTCGCCAGCCTGCGGGCGAGGAACAGCGACTCCAGGGCCAGTTCGACCGCCGCCGCGATCCGGCCCGCCGGCTCGTCCGCGGACACTCCGGCCCGCTGGGCGACCTCGTGCAGCACCGGCAGTTCCGGCAGCGCGGCAAGGACTTCCGAGCCGGGGACGCGCTCGCCGGTGGCGACCAGGTGGCCGTCCGCGACCGCGTCGGACAGCGGGCGCAGGTCCAGCCCGGCGAACCGTTCGCGAGCGGTTTCCGCGATCGCTCGGCGCATCAGGTGCACGAGGTGCTCGACCTCGCGACCCTCTTCGCCGGGCTCGAACTCGACCTTGCCGCGCAGCACGGCGGGCACGGCTTCGAGATCGACCGGACGCGCGACCGCCGGGTCCTCCCCCGTCACCGCGGCCCGGCGCAGCGCGGCCGCCGCGACGGTTTCGGCCGCCGCCACCGCGAACCGGGCGGACACGCCGGAGCGCTGGTCGATGACCGGCGATTCGCGCAGGTTGCGCACGAACCGGGCCAGCACCTCCAGCAGCGGCTCGCCGACCTCCGCGACGAGATTCGCCTCCTGGCGCACGACAGCGACCTCGGACTCGACGTCCAGCGGGTAGTGCGTGCGGATTTCCGCGCCGAAGCGGTCCTTCAGCGGCGTGATGATGCGGCCGCGGTTGGTGTAGTCCTCGGGGTTGGCGGTCGCGACGAGCAGGACGTCCAGCGGCAGCCGCAGCGTGTAGCCGCGGACCTGGATGTCGCGTTCCTCCATGACGTTCAGCAGCGCGACCTGGATCCGCTCGGCGAGGTCGGGCAGCTCGTTGATCGCCACGATGCCGCGGTGCGCGCGCGGCACGAGTCCGAAGTGGATGGTCTCCGGGTCGCCGAGGCTGCGGCCTTCGGCGACCTTCACCGGGTCGACGTCGCCGATCAGGTCGCCCACGCTCGTGTCCGGCGTGGCCAGCTTTTCGGTGTAGCGCTCGCTGCGGTGGCGCCAGGCCACCGGCAGGTCGTCGCCAAGCTCGGCGGCACGGCGGATCGAGGCCGGCGTGATCGGGTCGAGCGGGTGTTCGCCCAGCTCGGAGCCCTCGATGACCGGGGTCCACTCGTCGAGCAGGCCGGCCAGGGTGCGCAGCAGGCGGGTCTTGCCCTGGCCGCGCTCGCCGAGCAGGACGACGTCGTGGCCGGCGAGCAGGGCGCGTTCGAGCTGAGGCAGCACGGTGCGGGAGAAGCCGACGATGCCGGGCCAGGCGTCGCGGCCCTCGCGCAGCGCGGCGAGCAGGTTGTCGTGGATCTCGCGCGCGATCGGGCGCGGGGCGTATCCGGCGGCGCGAAGCTCGCCGGCAGTACGGGGAAGAGCGTCGGGAACAGCGTTCACCCCTTCGACGCTACTGACCGTTCCGGCATCCGTCGATGTGGAGCGGCTCCAGCCGGGCGGGGATCGGCGGAGCCGGGAGGAACCGGTAAAATCAGCAGTCGTGTGCCGACCCAGTGCGACCCTCGCCGTCTGGTCCTCCGCGTGGCTGAACGGGGCCGCGGCGTCCGACGACGTCCTCGATGCCCTGCAGGACTGGGCCGAGGCCCACGACGTGGTCGCGGCTGATCCCGCCGCCGCCGACGCGTTCGATCTCCCGCTCGCGTTCCATCGCGCGGCTACTCCGGTGCAGCTGCTGCTCGCGTTGCGGGCGCAGGGTGCTGCGAGCGTCCAGCTCGTGCTGCCGGTTCCTGGCGATGTCCGCGGCTTGGGCGGCGGAGGGCCGTTCGCTGAGGCCGCGTTGCGGTGCGGCGAGGCTGTGGTGTTGAGCGGGCTGGCGTTCGGGTTGGTGCCGGAGCCGATCGCCGAAGGGTTGATGCGGTGGACGGTGTATTCGCTCGCCGCGCCGGTTTCGTTGGAGTACCAGCCGTTGGCGGATGCCGAGCACGGGCTGACGGATGCGATCCGGGCCAGCGCCGGGGCGTTGCAGGCGTTGGACGTGGCCAGTGATCGGCCTGGGGTCCGGGCGGAGTTGTCGGCGCATTTGCGGGCTCGGCCGCAGGTCGAGTGGCCTGCCGGGACGCCGGGGCGGGCGTTGCGGGTGTTGCAGCGGGCTGAGGAGATTTCGGCGATTTTGGCTGTGGCGCAGGCGGATGATCCTGGCGGGGCGTTGTCGGCTTCGGCGGTGAATCAGCGGGCCGAGGCGTTGCGGCCGTTGGCTGAGGCTGTTCGGGGGGCTCGTACTGCTTCGGTTAATGAGGCGGTCCGGGTGTTTGCTGAGCAGGGGGATCGGCAGGCTTAGTCCCGGGTGACTGCTCGTCGCCTGGCGGCGACATCGCGTCCGTTGGTTGCGTGGGGCACCCCGAAGTTTGATTGTGCTGACGGTCTGGGGGTGCTTGTCAAGGCGGGAAAGATGCCTTGACAAGCACCCCCAGACCGCAGAGGAGGCTTCGTATCGGGGTTGGGGTAGGGCCGGGCGCCTCGATCGTTGGGTGCAGCGGCGGCAGTTTAGCGGTGGGCGCACGGCTTGGGTGGCTGGCGAGTTGCGTACGCGGGTGCTGGTTCGGAGTCCGTGAAGGGCTCCTTGAGGGAATCTAATTCCGTGAAGGTTCCCCTCACGGACTTGCGTGGGTCGTGAGGGGAACCTTCAGGGACTCAGAGTCCCTGAAGGTTCCCCTCACGGAACGTCGTCAGCGGGTGGGGCGGCGAGGGGGTTCGCAGCACGCAACTGCGCAGGGGGCACCGTTGACGGTGCAGCCGGCCGCTGGGAACCGTGAGAGTTTTCGCGCGGGGGCGTCCGTTAGGTGTTCGCGGATCAGTTCGACGACCATTTCCGCGAACCTCGGGTCCGAGTCCGGCGTTGCGGCGCGGGCGAAGGCCATGCCGTGTTCTGCGGCTCGGTCTGCGGCCTCGTTGTCCAGGTCCCAGATCACCTCGAGGTGGTCGGCGACGAAGCCGATCGGGCTCACCACTACCGAAGCCACGCCTTGGGCGTGCAGGGCGTCGATGTGGTCGACGATGTCCGGTTCCAGCCACGGGATCTGCGGCGGGCCGGACCGGGATTGCCAGACGACGTCGTACTCGGCGATTCCGACTTCGGCGGACACCAGGCGAGCTGCTTCGGCGATCTGGCTCGAGTAACGGCGGCCGCCCTCGGAAGGCGGGCCGGAGGCCAGGTCGGCGCTTTCCGGGATCGAGTGGGCGGTGAAAACCGTGCGCGTGCCGGGGCGGTCGCCGAGTTTCGCGTGGGCCGCGCGGACCGCGTCGGCGATCGTCGCGATGAACAGCGGGTGGTCGAAGAATTGGCGCAGCTTGACCAACTCCGGCGCGCCATCGCCGACGGCGGCGCGGGCTCGTACGATGTCCTCGTCGTACTGGCGGCACGCGGAGTAGCCGCCGTACGCGCTCGTCGGGAACACCAAAGCGCGACGGACGCCCGCGTCCTTCATTCCGGCCAGCGTGTCTTCGACCATCGGCGTCCAGTTGCGGTTGCCGAAGTGCACCGGAAGTTCGATGTTCTCGGCCGCCAACTGCTTCTCGACCGCAGCGATCGCCGCCCGGTTCAGCCGGTTGATCGGCGAGACCCCGCCGAAGTGCTGATAATGCTCGGCGACCTCAAGCAACCGCTCCCGCGGCACGCCCCGGCCCCTGGTGACGTTCTCCAGGAACGGCATCACCTCGTCGGGCCCCTCCGGACCGCCGAACGAAAGCCATAGCAACGCGTCGTAACCCACAGTGCTTCATCCTGCCCCTGTGGCCCTCCACACGCCTCGGCGACCCAGTTATGTACCGGTCTATCTAAAATGTGCTAGCGTGATCAGCATGCCGAGGCCACGCGAATTCGATGAGACCGAAGCGCTCGAAGGCGCCATGAACGCTTTCTGGGCGCGCGGATACGAATCCACGTCGACCGAGGAACTGTGCGCCGCCACCGGACTTGGGCGCAGCAGCATCTACAACACGTTCACCAGCAAGCACGAACTCTTCCGCCGCGTACTAGACCACTACTCGCACCGCGGCATCCGACTGCGAGAAACGCTGCTCGACAACGCCCCCGACGGACTAGGCGCCATCCGCCTGCTCCTAGCCTCCACAATCGACGACGAACTAGAAAACGGCAGACGCGGCTGCCTGATGGTCAACGCCATCGCCGAATTCGGCACCACCGACCCAGAAGTCGCCGCGCAGGTAAACGCAGACACCGAAGCACACCTGTCAGCGTTGACCCACTTCGCCCGCACCGGCCAGGCAGACGGCAGCATCACCCGCGACCGAGACGCCACCGAAATCGCGAACTTCATCCACGCCACCATCTCCGGAATCCGCACGATGTCCCGCCGCGGAGCAGAACAAAAAGCACTGACCTCAGTAGCAGAACTAGCAACGAGCGCAGTCTCCCGCCGCTAACCCCACCGCCCGCAGCCGGAATACGCCCCAACGCGGCATCCGGTGCACCCCACGCACCCAATGCGGCATTCGGTGCATCTGACGCACCCAACGCCACATTGGGGCGCTAGCCCCACTCAACAAACCGCAGCCGACGCACCCAACAATCGAGGCACCCAGCCCCACCCCCGCACCCCGATACGAAGCGTCCCTGCGGTCTGAAGGTGCTTGTCAAGGCATCTTTCCCGCCTTGACAAGCACCTTCAGACCGTCAGCACAATCAAGCTTCGGGGTGCCCCACGCAACCAACGGGCCAATGTCGCCGCCAGGCGACGAGCCCGTCCCCGGCCAATCCCACCCCCATTTTGTACCACCGATTCCAGAAAGAGACCCCCCGTGCCCCCAGCCGTCTTCGTACTCGGCCTAAGCATCTTCGCCCTAGGCACCTCCGAATTCATGATCACCGGCCTCCTCCCCGGAATGGCCACCGACCTCGGCGTAACCATCCCAGACGCAGGCCTCCTGATCTCCGCCTTCGCCGTAGGCATGGTCATCGGCGCCCCACTGCTCGCAGTAGGAACAATCCGCCTCCCCCGCCGAACCACCCTCCTAGCCCTACTCATCGTCTTCAGCGCCTCCCACGTAATAGGCGCAATCGCCGACGGCTACGCCATCCTCTTCGCCACCCGCATCTTCAGCGCAGTAGCCTGCGCCGGCTTCTGGGCCGTAGCCGCCGCAACCACCGTCAACCTGGTCCCGGAAGCCCGACGCGGACAAGCCCTCGCAGTCCTAGTCGGCGGCCTAACAGTCGCCAACGTCGTAGGCGTCCCAGCAGGCACCCTGCTCGGCCAGCACGCAGGCTGGCGAAGCGCATTCTGGGCAGTAGCCGCACTAACCGTCATCGCCGCCATCGCAGTACTCCTGTCGGTCCCCCGCACCGCCAAGGAAACCGAAGCCCCACGAATCGCCGAAGAACTACGCGTCTTCCGCCGCAGCCGCCTATGGCTCGCACTAGGCGTGATCGCACTGCTGCAGGCAATGGTCTTCGCGACGTTCAGCTACCTAGCTCCCCTACTGGTCTCCGTCGCAGGACTCCCCGTATCCGCCGTGCCGGTGGTGCTAGCGCTCTTCGGCGGCGGCGCAGTAATCGGCATCTTCGCCGGCGGCAAACTCGCTGACACGTATCCGTTCGCGACTCTTTACGGCAGCCTCGGCATCGCCGTAGCCGCTCTAGTCGCACTCGCCTTCGCCACCAACGCCGTAGTCGCGATAGCCGCCGTCTTAGTACTCGGTGCGGCGGGATTCGCAGCGAACCCAGCGCTCAACGTCCGCGCCTACGCCGCGGCAGGCGGCACCTCGACACTCGTCGGCGCGAGCACGACATCCGCGTTCAATGTCGGCAACACCGTGGGCCCGTGGCTTGGCGGAACGACGATCAGCGCCGGGCTCGGCTTCTCGAGCGTGGCATGGGTGAGCGTCGTACTAGGAGCGCTCGCGTTGGCGGCCCTGACCTTCGCACTGCGCCTGCACCACCGCGACACCGCACCGCAACTGGTGGCCGCGTAAAAGAAAACGGCCCCGCGGGAACACTCCCGCGGGGCCGTTCCTGCAACAAGCTCAGATCCCGAGCGCGTGCACCCCACCGTCGACCATGATCATCGAACCGGTGGTAGCCGGCAGCCAATCCGACAGCACAGCGCACACAGTCTTGGCAGTAGGCTCCGGATCCGCGGAATCCCAGCCGAGCGGCGCACGGTCGCCCCACCCAGCTTCGAGCTCTCCGAAACCGGGAATGGACTTCGCGGCCATCGTCTTCATCGGACCCGCGCTGACCAGGTTGACCCGGATGCCCCGCGGGCCGAGTTCCTTGGCCAGGTACCGGTTCACCGACTCCAGCGCGGCCTTCGCGACGCCCATCCAGTTGTAGACCGGCCACGCGACGCGCGCGTCGAAGTCCATGCCGACGATCGACGCGCCGGAGCTGAGCAGCGGCAGCGTCGCCACCGCCAGCGACTTGAACGAGAACGCCGAGACGTCCACCGCGACCTTGACGTCGTCGCTGGGGGCGTCGAGGAACGGCGCGCCGAGGCAGCTCTGCGGCGCGAAGCCGATCGAGTGCAGCACGCCGTCGAGGCCGTCGACGTGCTCGCGGACCCGGTCGGCGAGCGAGTCGAGGTGCTCCTGGTTCGTGACGTCCAGTTCGAGCACCGGGGCGGGCTCGGGCAGCCGCTTGGCGATGCGCTCCACGAGCGACAAGCGCCCGAAGCCGGTGAGCACGACCTTCGCGCCCTCCTGCTGGGCGATGCGGGCCGCGTGGAACGCGAGCGAGGCGTCGGTGATGACGCCGGTGATCAGCAGCCGCTTGCCTTCGAGCAATCCGGGCAACACGTCCTCCAGGTCGTGGGTGTTCTTCTCGGGAAGGTCAGTGTCCGAGGCCGAGGCCGCCGTCGACGGGCAGCACCGCGCCGTTGACGTAGCCCGCCTCGTCCGAGGACAGGTACCGCACGGCGGCGGCGATCTCGGCCGGTTCGGCGTAGCGGCCGGACGGGACGCTGGCGAGGATCTCCTTGCGCCGGTCCTCGGGCAGCTTGTCGGTCATGTCGGTGTGCACGAAGCCCGGCGCGACCACGTTCGCGGTGATGTTGCGCGAGCCCAGCTCCCGCGCGAGCGAACGCGCGAAGCCGACCAGGCCCGCCTTCGAGGCGGCGTAGTTCGCCTGCCCGGCCGAGCCGGAGAGGCCCACCACGGACGAGATGAACACGAACCGGCCCCAGCGGGCGCGCAGCATGCCGCGCGAGGCCCGCTTCGCGACGCGGAACGCCCCGGTGAGGTTCGCGTTGAGCACGCGCTCGAACTGCTCCTCCGACATCCGCATGAGCAGGGTGTCGTCGGTGAGCCCGGCGTTGGACACCAGGACCTCGACCGGCCCCTGGTGCTCCTCCACGAGCTTGAACGCCGTGTCCACCTGCTCGGCGTCGGTGACGTCGGCCCGCACGCCGAAAAGCCCCTCCGGCGCGCCGGACCCGCGGTGCGTCACCGCGACCCGGTGGCCCTGCTCGGCGAGGTCCCGGGCGATCGCCAGCCCGATGCCCCGGTTGCCGCCGGTGACCAAGACCGACCGTCCCACTGCGTTCTCCTCGTCGTCTAAGCGGTTGCGCCCGCCTGAGGCTATCGGCTGCGCTGACCGGCGGCGCACCCGGCACTCCCGTCCTAAGCGACGGTAAGGAACCGCGCCTCGACCTTGATGGTTACTCCCCGGTTGGTCACCGTGAGTCGCGACACAGGAGGTCAAGGATGACTACCCGGATCCAGGACGCCGGCTCGGCGCGGGACGAGCGGCGCGTGGTCGGCAACGTGCTGCGCGGCTCGATCGGAAATCTCGTCGAGTGGTACGACTGGTACGCCTATTCGGCGTTCACCGTCT
Organism: Amycolatopsis albidoflavus; assembly: GCF_039525725.1. Classification (NCBI taxonomy): domain Bacteria; kingdom Bacillati; phylum Actinomycetota; class Actinomycetes; order Pseudonocardiales; family Pseudonocardiaceae; genus Amycolatopsis; species Amycolatopsis albidoflavus. The sequence continues at coordinate 706,082 of NZ_BAAAHV010000011.1, read as the reverse complement.
ACTTCGCGAAGGCGTTCTTCCCCGGCGGCGATGCCACGGCGCAGTTCCTCAACACCGCGGCGGTGTTCGCCGTCGGATTCCTCATGCGCCCGCTCGGGGGCTGGCTGCTCGGCCGGTTCGCCGACCGCTACGGGCGCCGGTCCGCGCTCGTGCTCTCGGTTTCGATGATGGCCTGCGGTTCGCTGCTCATCGCGGTGACCCCGGCGTACTCGGCGATCGGCATCGCGGCCCCGATCCTGCTGGTGTTCTCGCGGCTGCTGCAAGGGCTTTCGGTCGGCGGCGAGTACTCCACCTCGGCGACGTATCTGTCCGAAGTGGCCACTCCCGGCAAGCGCGGGTTCTACTCCAGCTTCCAGTACGTGACCCTCGTCGGCGGGCAGCTGCTCGCGCTCGGGCTGCAGCTGATCCTGCAGAGCGTGCTCACGGACAAGCAGATGGGCGACTGGGGCTGGCGGATCGCGTTCGTGGTCGGCGCGCTCGCGGCGGTGATCGTGATGGCGCTGCGGCGGTCGATGGACGAGTCGGAGAGCTACCAGCGGGTCACCGAGAATGCGGAGACCGGCAAGGGCGAGCGCGGCACACTGCGCCAGCTCGTCAAGTACCCGCGGGAGATCCTGCTCGTCGTCGGCCTGACGCTCGGCGGCACGGTCGCGTTCTACACCTACGCCACCTACACGCAGAAGTTCCTCGAGAACACCGCGCACATCCCGCGGCGCACGGTCACCGTGATCATGTTCCTGGCCCTGCTGGTCTTCGCGATCCTGCAGCCGCTCGCCGGGAAGCTGTCGGACAAGATCGGCCGGCGGAAGCTGCTGATGTTCTTCGGCATCGCGGGCACCCTGCTGACCGTGCCGATCATGACCCTGATGGCGCGCACCAGCCAGCCGTTCCTCGCGTTCCTGCTGCTGCTCGGCGCGCTGGTGATCGTGACCGGCTACACCTCGATCAACGCGATCGTGAAGGCGGAGCTGTTCCCGACGCGGATCCGCGCGATCGGCGTCGGCCTCCCGTATGCGCTCACTGTCGCGATCTTCGGCGGGACCGCTGAGCTGATCGCGCAGGCGCTGAAGAAGGCCGGTCACGAATCGCTCTTCTTCTGGTACGTCGCGGGTTGCGTCCTCGTGTCCCTCATCGTGTACGCGACAATGCGGGAAACTTCGCGTTCGTCCGCTCTCGAGCGCGGCGAGGACTGATCAGGAGGACGGCCGTGCGCGTGCTGCTCGTCGAGGACGACACCGGGGTCGCCCGGGCACTCGCCGAAACGCTGCACGCGCACGGCCACCCGGTCACCGCGGTCGGCCGCGGGTCGGACGCCCTCACCCGGCACCGGGACGCGGACCTGCTGCTGCTCGACCTCGGCCTGCCGGATCTCGACGGGCTGGACGTGCTGCGCAAGATCCGCCAGGTCTCGCCGGTGCCGGTGATCGTGCTGACCGCGCGCGACGACGAACGTTCGGTCGTCCGCGCGCTGCGCTTCGGCGCGGACGACTACCTGGCGAAACCTGTCCGGATGGCCGAACTGCTGGCCCGGATGGACGCCGTGGTGCGGCGGGCGGGTCATTCCTCCCCTGCCCCGAAAGACCCGGTCGTGCACGTCGAGGACGTCGAGATCGACCTCGGCGCACGCCGGGTCTTGGTCGGCGGCCGGGACATCGGGCTGACCACGAAAGAGTTCGCGGTACTGGCGGTGCTCGCCGCGCGGCCCGGCACCGCGGTGAGCCGGCAGCAGCTGATGGACGAGGTGTGGGGCGACGCGTACCTCGCGGTCTCGCGCTCGCTCGATGTCCACATGACGCAGCTGCGCGCGAAGCTCGACCGGCCCGGCCTGCTCACCACGATCCGCGGCTTCGGCTACCGGCTCGGCCGGGGCTGATCGGTGCGCACTCGCCTGCTGGCTGTTCTCGTCACGCTCGCGCTCGCCGTCGTGGCGGCGTTTGCCGTGCCGTTGCTGTCCGCGACGGCCGATCAACGGACGCAGCAGCTGGTGATTTCGCGCAGCAGCGACGTCGACCGCTTCGTGGTGCTCGCGCAACAGGCCGTCGATTCCGGCGACGCGACCGCGTTGAACGCCGACGCGCGAGTGTATTCGTCGTTATACAGCGAAGGTGTGCTGATCGTCGACGCGCAGCGGCAGCCGCTTGTCGAGACCGGTGGCCTGACCAGCAGCGATCCCGCCGCGCGGGCCGTTATCGAGGCGACTCTGCGGAACGAGCCGGAAGCGCCCGTCGAGCGGATCCGGCCGTGGTCGGACGCTCCGGTGCTCTTCGCCCGCCCGGTCGGCACCGGGACGCGAGTGTCCGGGGTGGTCCTGCTGCGGGCGTCGGTGACCGCTGCGGCGGCGGACGTCGGAGCCGCGTGGAGCGCCATCGCGGCCGGGGCGATGGTGGTCGCGGCGCTGTTCGTATTGCTGGCGGTTCTGCTGTCGCGGTGGATGGTGCGACCGTTGGTGGAGCTGGAAACCGGCGTGCTGGCAGTGGCGGGCGGACGCCGGGCGCAGGTGCCGGAACGGTCCGGGCCGCGCGAGCTGCGGTCGCTCGCCGCGTCGGTGAACCGGATGTCCGACGCGGTCGTCGAGTCGGCGAACCAGCAGCAGCGGCTCGTCGCGGACACCTCGCATCAGCTGCGCAACCCGATGGCCGCGCTGCGCCTCCGGCTCGACCTTCTCGGCACCGAGGTCGAAAACCGCCCGGCTTATGCCGCCACGGTCGCGGAAGTCGAACGGCTGGAACGGATTCTCGACGGCCTGCTCGCCCTCGCCACCGCGGAAAGCACCGCGACCCGGCTGGCCGCGCGCGCCGACGACGAGCCCGCTGACCTGGCCGCTGTCGTGGCGGAACGGGTCGACGCGTGGCGGTTGTCCGCCGACGAAGCAGGCGCGACCCTCGTGCCGTGCGCCGGCCACACCGAGCCGCTGCTGGTGCGCACGCCGGAGAGCGAACTCGCGCAGATTCTCGACGTATTGCTGGACAACGCCGTCCACCACGCCGGTCAGGGAGCCACCATCACCGCCGCTTGGGAGTCCACTTCGGACACTGTCACGCTGATCGTCACCGACGACGGTCCCGGCCTCCCGCCGGAGGATCTCGCCCGCGCCACCGAACGATTCTGGCGCGCCGGCGGCGACGGCGCTCCGCGCGGAACCGGCCTCGGGCTCGCCATCGCGCGTGAGCAAACCCGTGCCCGGGGCGGGGTTCTGGAGCTGCGCGCGGTCGAACCGCACGGCCTCCAAGTCCGGATCACGCTGCCCGCCGAGGTGACGCCATGACCGTCACCCGCCGCGCCGCGCTTCTCGGCAGCCTCGCCCTCGCACTCGCCGCCTGCGACGACACCTACCGCGGCCCGGAACGGCAGATCACCATCGCGTCCGGCGAACCCGGCGGCTTCTACCTGGCCTTCGCCGAGGTGCTGGCCGCCGAACTGTCGCGCGCCGAACCGCGGCTGCACTGCAGCGCGATCCCCACCGAGGCGAGCGTCGAGAACGTCCAACGGGTCAGCGACGGCACCGCCGACTTTGGCCTGACACTCGCCGACGTGGCGCAATCCGCGATTACCGGCGGCACGCCGTTCGGGAAACCCGTTCCGCTGCAAGCACTCGGCCGCGTCTACGAGAACTACCTGCAACTGGTCGTCCGCGCCGAAGACCACCTCACCGACCTCCGCGCGCTCGCCGGACGCCCCGTCTCGGTCGGCGCCAGCCGCTCCGGTGCCGCACAGCTGGGCGAACGGGTCTTCGCCGCGAACGGCGTCCCGGTCCAGGCACAGCACCTGCCGTTGAACGACGCGGTCGCCGCCCTGCACGACCGCCGGATCGACGCGTTCCTGTGGTCCGGCGGGATCCCGACGCCCGCGCTCGCCGACCTCAACCGCACGACGCCGCTTGCCCTGCTTCCGCTGACGTCGGTGCTACCCCAGCTGCGGAAGGCGTACGGACCGCTGTACGAGCAGGTGCAAGTGCCTGCCGGGGCGTACCACGGGGTGGGTTCGCTGCCGACGATCGGCGTCGCGAACCTGCTGGTCTGCTCGCCGAAGCTGCCGTTCGACGTGGCTGCTGCGGTGGTCCGGGTGCTTGTCGAGCGCGCCGCCGAACTCGTGCCCGCGCAGGCCGTCGGGACACAGTTCCTGGACGTCCGCACGCTCATCGGCACCCAGCCCGTCCCGCTGCACCGCGGCGCCGCCGACACCTACCGCGCGCTCCACGGGTGATCGCTAGATTGGTCGGGTGACCGAACGCCGACCTCTCGCCGAAATGCCCCTCCGCGTGCGCTACCACGAATGCGATGCGCAGGGCATCGTCTTCAACGCGCACTACCTGGCTTACGCGGACATGGCGGCGTTCGAGGTCGAGAGAGCGCTCTTCGGCTCGCACGACGCGCTGCTCGCCACCGGGGTCGACGTGGTGGTCGCCGAATCGAACCTGCGGTACTTCGCGCCGTGCCGTTTCGACGACGAGCTGGTCGTCGCGGTGTATCTCGTGCACCTGGGCACCACGTCGATGCAGTTCGAGCTGGAAGTCCGCCGCGGCGACACAGTGACGACCGAGATCCGGCTGCGGTACGTGTTCGTCGACACCGAGAACTACCGCAAGGCCGAACCGCCGCCGGAGGTGCGCGGGGCCTACGCGCAGTACCTCCCCGAGGCGGCGTGATGTTCCGAGTGCTCTTCTACCGCCCCGAAATCCCGCCCAACACCGGCAACGCCATCCGGCTCGCCGCGAACACCGGGTGCGAGCTGCATCTGGTGGAGCCGCTGGGATTCACCTTGGAGGACAAGCAGCTTCGCCGCGCCGGGCTCGATTACCACGACCTCGCGCGGGTCCATGTGCATGCTGATCTGGCTGCCGCGTGGGAGGCTTTGCTGCCGTCGAAGGTGTATGCGTTCAGTGCTACCGCGACGCGGCTTTACACCGAGGTGTCTTACGCGCCTGGGGATGTGCTGATGTTCGGTCCGGAGTCCGCTGGGTTGCCGGACGAGGTTCAGCACGCGCCGGAGGTCACTGACCGGCTGCGGTTGCCGATGCTGCCGAACAACCGGTCGCTGAACCTGGCCAACACAGCCGCCATCGCCGTCTACGAGGGGTGGCGGCAGAACGGCTTCGCCACGCCGTGAAGGGCTCCTTGAGGGAATCTGATTCCCTCAAGGAGCCCTTCACGGACTTACGGGAGTCTCTGGCCGAACACCAGCGCAGTCGCGGCTCCGGCCATCAGGATGATCGTCCCCAGCACCACCCACGGCTTGCTCGCGTCCGCGTTCTTCAGCTCGTACCCGATCTGCTCGCCCAAGTCGGCGTACACGCGTTTCAGCTCGTCCGCGCTCGCCGCCTTGTAGAACTCGCCTCCGGACAGCCGGGCGATCTCGCGCAGCGATTCGTCGTCCACGCGGACGTCCTGCTGCTTGCCCTCGATGTCCACCGACCCGTGCTCGGTGCCGAACGAGATCGACGAGATCGGCATCTGCGCCTGCTTCGCCGCCTGCGCCGCCGTGTACGCGCCGCGCGGGGCGTACAGGTCTTCCGGCACCGTCTGCTTGCCGTCGCTCATGAGCACGATCCGCGCGGGCGGAGGGCCGTCCGCGCCGCCGACTACCGCCGAGAAGCTCTGGATCGACTGCATCGCCGCGTAGATGCCCTCGCCGGTGGCGGTGGACTGGGCGAGCTTCAGGTTGTCGATCGCCTTAGAAACGCCTGCCCGGTCCGTGGTCGGGTTGACGAGCACGGTCGCGGTTCCGGCGAACGAGATCAGGCCCAGATTGACGCCCGGCGTCATGTTCTGCGCGAACTGTTTCGCCGCGTCCTGCGCCGCCTTCAGTCGCGTCGGGGCGACGTCGGTGGCTTCCATCGACAGCGACACGTCGATCACCAGCATGACCGTCGCCCGGTTGCGCGGCACCTTCTGCTCGGCCGTCGGCCCTGCCAGCGAAACCGTCAGGAACAGCAGCGACAGCACGATCAGCACCGCGGGCACGTGCCGGATCCAGCCCTGCGCTTTGGGCGCGACCTTCTCCAGCAGTTCGAGGTTCGCGAACCGCATCACCCGGCGGCGGCGCTGCCGCTGCGACAGCACGTACGCGCCCGCCACCGCGGCGACCGCGAGCAGCAGCAGGAACCACCACGGCGAACTGAAACCGGCGAGGCTCATGCCGTCGCCTCCTCACTGGTTGCCCGGGCGGTCGCGTGAAGGGCGGTCATGCGACACCCCCGGACCAGCGACGCTTGCGGGCGACCACGAACCGCACCATGTCGGCGATCCAGTCGGAATCCGTGCGCAGCACCAGATGCGCGGCCCCGGCCCGGCGCAAACCGGACGCGACCGCCTGCCGGTGCGCGTTCGCCGCCGCGCCGAACTCCTTGCGCAGCAACGCCGAAGCGTGCACCTCGCGCTGCCGTCCGGTCTCCGGGTCGGCCAGCACGACAGTGCCGACCTCCGGCAGGTCCACGTCGCGCGGGTCGACGATCTCGATCGCGATCAGCTCGTGCCTTCCACCGAGCGCGCGCAACGGGCGCTCCCAATCCAGCGGGCCGAGGAAGTCTGAAATCGCCACCGCCAAGCCGCGCCGGCGCGGAGGACGGCGCAACTGTTCCAGCGCACCAGCGAAATCACCCCGGACGCCCTCGGCGGCCCGAGGCGTTTCGGCCAGCCGCCGGACGAGCCCGCGGGCATGCGGAAGCCCGCCGCGCGCCGGAAGCCGGGTGGTGCCTTCGCCGTTGGACACGAGCGCGCCGATCCGGTTTCCGCCGCCGCCGGTCAGGTGCGCGACCGCTGCGGTCGCGCAGACCACCAGGTCGCGCTTCTCGCACAGCGCGGTGCCGAAGTCGAGGCTCGCCGACATGTCCGCGACGACCCACGTCTCCAGCTCGCGGTCCGCCACCGTTTCGCGGATATGCGGCGTCGTCGTGCGCGCGGTGACCGCCCAGTCCATCCGGCGCACGTCGTCGCCCGGCTGGTACGGCCGCGCCTCACCGGGCTCCGAACCCGGGCCCGGAACGAGACCGAGGTGGTTGCCCTGGAGCAAACCGTCGAGGCGGCGGCGCACTTCGAGTTCGAGGGTCCGCAGTCCCGCTTCCATCCGGTCGCCGCGCAGGACCGGCGGCGCCCAGCCGGGACGTCCGCCCGGATCTTTCTCAGAGGTGCCAGCCACGCCGCTACCTGACGGGCGCGCCCGCCGGCACCGGGCCGGCGCCGCCCTGCGGCCGGGCCGAAACCTGCGGCAGCGGCACGGTCTGCAGCACGCGGGTGACGATGTGGTCCACCGGCACGCCGTCGGCCAGCGCGTCGTAGGACAGCACGAGCCGGTGGCGCAGCACGTCCGGCACGACGTCGACGACGTCCTGCGGAAGCACGTAGTCCCGGCCGCGCACGAGCGCCAGCGCCCGCGCCGCGGCGATGATGCCGAGGCTCGCGCGCGGCGAGGCTCCGTAGGACACCCAGCCCGCGACGTCGGACAGCCCGTGGTCGTTCGGGGTGCGCGTGGTGAGCACCAGCCGCACGACGTAGTCGACCAGCGCGTGGTGCACGAACACCTGCGAGGCGACGCCCTGCAGCCGGACCAGCTCGGCCGGGCTCAGCACCTCGTGCGGCTCCGGCGGCGTGACGCCCATCCGGTAGATGATCTCGCGCTCCTCCTCCGCGGAGGGGTACTCGACCAGGATCTTGAACAGGAACCGGTCGCGCTGGGCTTCCGGCAGCGGGTACACGCCCTCGTTCTCGATCGGGTTCTGCGTGGCCAGCACGAGGAACGGGTCGGGCATCGGGAAGGTCTTGCCGCCGATCGACACGTGCCGCTCGGCCATCACCTCCAGCATCGCCGACTGCACCTTCGCCGGAGCGCGGTTGATCTCGTCGGCGAGCACGAAGTTCGCGACGACCGGGCCCAGCTCGACGTCGAAGCGCTCGGCGCCCTGGCGGTAGATGCGCGTGCCGAGGATGTCGGCGGGCACCAGGTCGGGGGTGAACTGCACGCGGGAGAACGACCCGCCCACGACGCGCGCGAACGTCTCCACCGCGAGCGTCTTCGCGACCCCGGGCACGCCTTCGAGCAGCAGGTGCCCCTTCGCCAGCAGCCCGACGAGCATGCGCTCCACCAGCCGGTCCTGTCCGACGATGACGCGCTTCACCTCGAACACGGTGCGTTCCAGCAGCTGGGCGTCCCGCGCCGGGGTGCCGGGCTGCTGCCCGTTCGCTCCCTCGGCGAAGCCGGGCTCGGTCACTCTTCCTCCAGGGGTTTCCGCGTCTGCGTGCTCGCCCGCGACCCTACTGGGTCGAGAACTTCCCGCGACGGTAGCCAATCGCATCGCCGGTGTGACAGCTGTGAAGCCCCTGTCAGCGATGCTTTTCCAGGTCCTCCGGCGTGTCGATGTCGTCGCTCTCGCCGGGCTCGGCGGCGACTTCCGCGATCCGCAGTCCGCCGAGCGTCCGGCGCAGCGACGCGTTCTCCGGATGCGCTGGCATCGCCTCGCGCAACGCGGCGGTGCGCCAAGCGCTCACCAGCCATTGCCGCTCCCCCGCCGCGTCAACGAGGACGGCGCCGTCTGCTGTGCCCACAGTGGACCTCAGCCGGTCCACTGTGGAGCGGCGGATGCCAGGGAGATCAGCGGCGAGCAGCACGACGGTCTCGGCGTCCCCCGCTGCCTCCAGTCCCGCGGCCAGCGCGGCGACCGGCCCCCCGCCAGGGACCGCTTCACGGGTCCAGACGACGTCGTACCCCGGTCGCTGCGGCCCGCACACCACGACCGGATCCGCCCCGGCCAGCGCCTCGACCGCCCGGCCCAGCAACGAGATCCCGCCGACCCGCAGCTCCGGTTTGTCCACTCCGGACAGCCGGCGCGCGGACCCGCCGGCGAGCACGATCCCCGCGAACCGGGGGCGTTCAGTCATGGCCTCAGGGTGCCCGCCGCCGGAAAGAGGAAGCGGCGGGGGGTGGGTGCTCTGCTCTCCGCCGCGAAAACCCGCGCGCGCTCCGGCGACGCTCGGGTTAGGTTGCCGACGTGCCCGACGCCGCGCGGCTGCTCGCCGCCTACGACCGCGAAGTCCGCCAAGCCGAGCTGACGCAGGCCGAACCCGGACAACAGCTGACTCTCGACGGCCCGCTCGCCCGCCTCACCGGCGGCCGCCGCGGTTTCGTCTCCGGCCCGCCCGACCTCGGCGTGACCGGCGCCGCGCTCGACGAGCTGATCGCCCGCCAGCGCGCGTTTTTCGCCGCCCGCGGCGAGGAGTTCGAATGGAAAACCCGCGGCCACGACCGGCCCGCGGACCTTCCCGAACGCTTGCTGGCCGCCGGTTTCGCCCCGGAGGAGACCGAAACCGTCCTGATCGCGCCGCTGGACGATGTCGCCGCCTCGGCCCCGCCGTCCGCCGACATCGTCGTGCGCGAGGCCGGCGGCCACGACGACCTGCTGCGCATCGCGACGCTCTCGGCGACGGTGTTCGGGCACGACGAGGCCGCCGTCGCCGCGGACTTGCTCGCGCGGGCCCGCGCCGACTCCGGGACCACCACGCACGTCGTCGCCGAAGCGGACGGCCGGTTCGTGGCCGCGTCCCGGCTGGAACTGGTGCCCGGCACCGGATTCGCCGGGCTCTGGGGCGGCGCGACGCTGCCCGAATGGCGCGGACGGGGCCTGTACCGCGCGCTCGTGGCGCACCGGGTCGGCGCGGCGCGGGCTCGCGGAGTGGACTACCTGCAGGTCGACGCGCTGCCTACCAGCCGCCCGATCCTCGAACGGCTGGGCTTCACCGCGGTCACCGAAACGACGCCTTACGTGTGGAGCCCGCTCAGCCGATGAGGCGCGTCGCGTACGGCATGATCCCGCCGTACCGGACCGAAACCACGCGGACGTACGAACCCGACTGCGGGGCCTCGACCATCTGCCCGTTGCCCAGGTACAGGGCGACGTGGTGGATGCCGCCCGAACCGCCCCAGAAGAGCATGTCGCCGCGGCGCATCTGCGACAGCGGCACCCGGCGGCCCGAGGTGTACTGGTAGCCGCTGAAGTGCGGCAGGCCCTGCACGCCGGCGAACGCGTAGATCATCAGGCCGGAGCAGTCGAAGCCGATCTTGCGGTAGTCGCCGTACTGGTCGGCCACGCCGCCGTCGCGGATGCCGCGGGTCGGGCCGCTGCCGTTGCCGCCGCCCCACGCGTACGGCATGCCCACCTTGGACAGCGCCCGCGCGATCACGGCTTCGATCGAGCTTCCCGCCGCCGGGGACGGACGGCCGCGGCTTCCGCCGCCGTTGTCGTCCCCGCCGTCGTCGTTGTTGTTGGCCGCCGCGGCTGCCCGCAGCGCCGCCTGCCGCGCGCGCTCCTCGTCCTCGCGCTGCTTCTGCGCGACCCAGTCCTGGTAGCGCTGGCGCTGCCCCTGCAGGCCGTTGACCTTCGCCTGCGCGGCGTACAGCTGCTGCTCGACGGAGTTCTTGTTGGCTTCCAGCTGCGTGTTCTGCGCGGCCTGGGCCTGCTGCGCGGACACGGCGGCGGACTGCGCCGAGTCCGCCGCGCCCTTGGCCTGGGTGGCCGCGTCCTGCTTCTGCTGCGCGAGCTCCAGCGCCTTGCGCGCGGCGGAGTCCTTGTTGGCCTTGTCGGTCTGGGCCTGCTGGAGCCGGTCCATCGCGTTGATCCGCGAGCCGCCGATGGCGTTGAGCAGCTGCGCGCGGGCAAGCAGGTCCTTCGGGCTGTCCGACGTCAGGTACGCCGAGACCGACCCGATCGTGCTGCCCTGCTCGAAGCTGGCGGCGGCGAACTTCTTCGCGTCCGCGCGGGCCTTCTCGATCGCGCCGACCGCCGCGTCCGCCTCCTGGCGCGCGGACTTCGCGTCGTTCTGCGCCTGGGTGGCCTCGTCCTGCGCGGTCTGCAGGTCGACCAGGGCCTTCATGGCCTGTTCCTGCTTCAGCTCGACGTCGTCCTGCAGCGAGCTGAGCTTCTGCTCGGCCTGCGCGAGCTGGTTGGTGAGCCGCCCGACCTCGCCCGCTTTCGCGTTGGCGTCGCCCTTGGCCGAATCGATCGAGGAGTCGCTCGGGTTCGGCGGCGGAGGGGGAACCGCGAGCCCGGTGCTGGTCGCGCCGAGCAGCGCGACCAGGGCGACCGTCGCCACCGTCAGGCCGCGCCGGGCTCCGGCGCCGCGCGCCGGCGCACCCGCCGTCCCGGACCGTCCCCGCCTGGCCATCACGCCCCGCCACCTCCGCTCGCCGGCCGCCCGCGCGCCGTCTCGGACAAGCACGGACACACCGCGTACCACTGCAGTCACACCACTATCACAAGCAACAGGAAGAACTTACACACCGCGGAGATCATTTCCCCTGTTCGGGGGACCTGGCGGAGCGGCGTGTCCGGATGGCGCACGTCACTCCGTGTGTCGTCTTGAACGAAATACAGGACACGCGTACTGTTTGGGGCGACGGACGAGGTGTGCCCTCCCGGTTCCGGTTCTACGGTGGGGGTGCGCGACACTCGCCTGGGTCGACCCGACGACCCGGAGAACGACACCGAACTGACCCGGGAGGACACGCCGGCGGCGGCGTGGAATCCATGCCACTGGAGTTAGACGTGACTGCACCTAGCAAGGACAGCTTCGGCGCCAAGGACACCTTGCAGGTGGAAGAGAACTCGTACGAGATCTTCCGCCTGGACAAGGTCGAAGGCGCCGCCCGGCTGCCCTACAGCCTGAAGATCCTCCTCGAGAACCTGCTGCGCACCGAGGACGGCGCGAACATCACCGCCGACCACATCCGCGCGCTCGGCGGCTGGGATCCGAACGCGGACCCGTCGATCGAGATCCAGTTCACGCCCGCCCGGGTGATCATGCAGGACTTCACCGGCGTGCCCTGCGTGGTCGACCTGGCCACCATGCGCGAGGCCGTGACCGCGCTCGGCGGCGACCCGGACAAGGTCAACCCGCTCGCCCCGGCCGAGATGGTCATCGACCATTCGGTGATCATCGACGTGTTCGGCCGCGCGGACGCCTTCGAGCGCAACGTGGAGATCGAGTACGAGCGCAACCGCGAGCGCTACCAGTTCCTGCGCTGGGGCCAGGGCGCCTTCGACGAGTTCAAGGTCGTCCCGCCGGGCACCGGCATCGTGCACCAGGTCAACATCGAGCACCTGGCGCGCACCGTGATGGCCCGGAACGGCCAGGCCTACCCCGACTCCTGCGTCGGCACCGACTCGCACACCACCATGGTCAACGGCCTCGGCGTGCTGGGCTGGGGCGTCGGCGGCATCGAGGCCGAGGCGGCCATGCTGGGCCAGCCGGTCTCCATGCTGATCCCGCGCGTCGTCGGCTTCAAGCTGACCGGCGAGATCCCGGCCGGCGTCACCGCGACCGACGTCGTCCTCACGATCACCGAGATGCTGCGCCGCCACGGCGTGGTCGGCAAGTTCGTCGAGTTCTACGGCGAGAGCGTCGCGCAGGTGCCGCTGGCCAACCGCGCCACCATCGGCAACATGAGCCCGGAGTTCGGCTCCACCGCGGCGATCTTCCCGATCGACGACGAGACCGTCCGCTACCTCAAGCTCACCGGCCGCTCGGCCGAGCAGGTCGCGCTGGTCGAGGCGTACGCCAAGGAGCAGGGCCTCTGGCACGACCCGGCGCACGAGGCCCAGTACTCGGAGTACCTCGAGCTGGACCTGTCGACGGTCGTCCCGTCGATCGCCGGCCCGAAGCGCCCGCAGGACCGCATCGAGCTGACCGACGCGAAGTCCTCGTTCCGCAAGTCGGTGCACGACTACGCCGAGGACGAGCAGCCCACCCCGCACACCAACGTCGACGAGACCGTCGAGGAGACCTTCCCGGCCTCCGACCCGGCCGCGCTGTCGTTCAAGGACGAGACCGCGGTGCCGGTGCAGTCCGCGGCGAACGGGGCCACCGGGCGCCCGACCAAGCCGGTCAAGGTGTCGACCGCCGACCGCGGCGAGTTCATCCTCGACCACGGCGCCGTGGTGATCGCCTCGATCACCTCGTGCACCAACACCTCCAACCCGTCGGTCATGCTGGGCGCGGCGCTGCTCGCGCGCAACGCGGTCGACAAGGGCCTGTCGGTCAAGCCGTGGGTCAAGACGTCGATGGCGCCGGGCTCGCAGGTCGTCACCGACTACTACACCAAGGCCAACCTCTGGCCGTACCTGGAGAAGCTGGGCTACCACCTGGTCGGCTACGGCTGCACCACCTGCATCGGCAACTCCGGCCCGCTCTCGGACGAGATCTCCGCGGCGATCCAGGAGAACGACCTCACCGCGGTCTCGGTGCTCTCGGGCAACCGGAACTTCGAGGGCCGGATCAACCCGGACGTCAAGATGAACTACCTGGCGTCCCCGCCGCTGGTCATCGCCTACGCGCTGGCCGGGACGATGGACTTCGACTTCGCGACCCAGCCGCTGGGCCAGGACACTGACGGCAACGACGTCTTCTTGAAGGACATCTGGCCGTCCGCGCAGGAGATCCAGGAGACCATCGACTACGCGATCACGCAGGAGATGTTCACCAAGGACTACGCCGACGTCTTCGACGGCGGCGAGCGCTGGAAGTCGCTGCCCACCCCGGAGGGCAAGACCTTCGAGTGGGACGCCGAGTCCACCTACGTCCGGAAGCCCCCGTACTTCGACGGCATGGCCGCCGAACCGGCCCCGGTGCAGGACATCTCGGGCGCCCGGGTGCTGGCGAAGCTGGGCGACTCGGTCACCACCGACCACATCTCCCCCGCCGGCGCCATCAAGGCGGGCACCCCGGCCGCGCAGTACCTGGTCGAGCACGGCATCGAGCGCAAGGACTTCAACTCCTACGGCTCGCGCCGCGGCAACCACGAGGTCATGATCCGCGGCACCTTCGCGAACATCCGGCTGCGCAACCAGCTGCTGGACGACGTGCAGGGCGGCTACACCCGCGACTTCACCCAGGAAGGCGCGCCGCAGGCGTTCATCTACGACGCGGCCCAGAACTACGCGGCGGCGGGCACTCCGCTGGTCGTGCTGGGCGGCAAGGAGTACGGCTCCGGTTCGTCGCGCGACTGGGCGGCCAAGGGCACGTCGCTGCTGGGCGTGCGCGCGGTCATCACCGAGTCGTTCGAGCGCATCCACCGCTCCAACCTGATCGGCATGGGCGTCATCCCGCTGCAGTTCCCGGCGGGCGAGTCGGCGTCGTCGCTGAAGCTGGACGGCACCGAGACGTTCGACATCGAGGGCATCACGAAGCTGAACGACGGCGAGACGCCGCGGACGGTGCACGTGACCGCCACGAAGGACGACGGGTCGAAGGTGGAGTTCGACGCGGTCGTCCGCATCGACACCCCGGGCGAGGCGGACTACTACCGCAACGGCGGCATCCTGCAGTACGTGCTGCGGAAGATGACGCAGTCCTGACGGTCTGATCCGGTCCGGAAGCCCGTTCCCGTTTCGCGGGGGCGGGCTTCCGGCGTTTCCGGGGTCCGGAAAACAGTCCGGTGCGGTCAGCCTCGGCCGCTACGCTCGAAGGCGGGACCTTCGGAGGGGGCGACGATGACGGTCGGCACGGTGGCGCTCGGCGACGGCGAACTCGCTTACGAGGAACGAGGTTCCGGCCGCCCGGTGGTGTTCCTGCACGCGGGCGCGATGACCCGCGCGATGTGGGACCCGCAGTTCGCGCGGTTCGCCGAAGATTTTCGCGTGATCCGGTACGACGGACGCGGCCACGGCGGGTCGACCAGTGCGGAATCCGCGTTCTCCCACCACGAGGACACCGCGAAACTCCTCGACGCGCTCGACGTCGAGCAGCCGGTGCTGGTCGGCTGTTCGTTCGGCAGCCGGGTGTTCGCGGACTTCGCGCTCGCGCATCCGGATCGCGTCGGCGCGTTGGTCCTCTCCTCCCCCGGGCTCAGCGGGATGCAGTTCCGCGATCCCTACATCCTGGGCCTCGAACGGGAGATGGCTTCGGCCACCAGCCGCGAGCAGGTGGTCGAATGCCTGCTCCGGTCGTGGGTCGACGGCCCGCACCGGAGCGCGGACGAGGTCGATCCGGCGGTACGGGAGGCGTGCCGCTCGATGGTGCGGGAGACCATCGCGCGCGAGCGCTCCGCGCCGGTGACCGCCGAGGAACTCCGCGCGGTCGACCGGGTCGCCGAGATCCGGGCCCGCACGCTCGTGATCACCGGCGAACTCGACTCCTCCGACATCGTGCGGACCGCCGAACTGCTCGACCGCGAAGCACCCGGCACGCGCTGGATCCGCGTGCCGGACGCCGGGCACCCGGTCAACCTCGAACAACCCGAACAGTTCGGCGATCTGCTCGACGAATTCCTGCGCGGCTAACCCGCCACCGCGCCCGTCTTCGGGTCCAGCTTCAGCGGTTTCGCCTTCGGCTGCGAGAAGTCGAACATCCCGGTCAACGGCGCCGCCATCGCGTCGAACGAGCCGCCGCCGATGCGGCCCAGGTGCCAGTTGTCCTCGATGAACCGCAGCACCGACGTCTGGTCCGTCATCGTGTGGTCGACGTGATTCACCTTGCTGTACGGCGAAATCACCAGCAGCGGCAGCCGCGGGCCGTAGCCGCACCGATCCGCGAAGCCGCCCAGCTTCACCGGTTTCGACGTGCACACCGAAGCGTCCTGGGCCGAATCGTGCGAGCCGTTGAGGATCTTCGGCGCGACGTGGTCGTACCAGCCGTCCGAATCGTCGTACGCCAGCACGATCGCGGTGTTCTTCCACTGCGGCGACGCCTGGATCCGGTTGATCTCGTCGGCCACGAAAGCCTGCTCGTCCAAGGGATCCGAGTAGCCCGCGTGCCCGTCCTGGTACTCCGGCGCCTTCAGGAAACTCACCGCGGGCATGGTGCCCGCGGCGAGGGCGTCGTTGAAGTCGCGGACGTCGTACTGGTGGTTCGCCTGGTCGGGCTGGCCCACCGCGTGCAGCGAGGACGGCGGAAGGTGCTTCCGGTTCGCGGTCGACTGGTAGTACTGGAACGGCTGATGGTGCGGGCTGTAGTCGACGGACGCCTGGCCGCCCACGTTCGGGTGCTTAGTCCCGCAGACGGCGTACCCGTTCGCCTCGCCGGTGGGCCGGAAGCCGCCCTCGAACCAGCCCCACGTGACGCCGCGCGCGTTCAGCAGGTCGCCGACGTTGCGGCCCTGGAACGCGCCGAGGTTGTCCTTCGCGGTGTGGTTCTTGTCCGAGCAGTCGTCGAACGCCGGGTCCGGGTCGGTGATCATCGTGCCGACGCCGCGGGAGTCCGGCGAGGCCGCGGTGTGCGGGTCGACCTTCGGCTCGCCGGTGACCGAATCCACCGGCTGCAGGCCGTGCGTCTGGCCGGAGACGAGGTTGATCGCGCCGGGGCTGGACGGGCCGAAGACGGTGTTGAAGGAGTTGTCGTTCAGCGCGTAATGCTGGGCGTAGTTCCACATCGCGGTGACGGTGTTGCCGTCGAAGTAGTTCATCACCAGGCCGGGTTCGCCGAACAGCACGGGCTGGCCGGTGCACTTGTCCTTCTCGGTGTACTCGACGAACTTGTCCATCTTGCCGCCGTTGAACGCGGCCTGTTCCTTCTTGTAGTCGTGCGCCTGGTCGCAGGTGAGCGCCTGGTCCGGGCTGAGCCGCTTCGGGTTGTAGGCGTTCGGGTTGTGCTGCAGCAGGTCCGGGGTGAGACCGTTGACCTTCGGGGTGCCGGGCGCGGCGTGGAACGGGGTGCCGTTTTCGTTGGTGGCGTTCGGATACGTGCCGAAGTAGTGGTCGAAGGAGATGTTCTCGCCGAAGATCACCACGACGTTCTTGATCGGCGTGGACGTCGTGAACGTCTCGGCGGCGATCGCGTGCGCCGGCGCCGAGGTCGACGCCGCACTGCTCGCGCACGCCGCGGCCAGCGCCGCGGTCGCCGCCAGCGCGGCCGCCGCGGTGGCCCGCTTCCTGGTCCGCTTCACTGCAGAACTCCTTCCGCTCAGCCCAGCACTGCCCGGCCGTAGTGGTCGGCCGGATCCGTCACGCCCGGGAACAGGTGGAAATACCCGCCCCCGAACGGCGAGACGTAGTCGGTGAGCGGCTCTCCGGCGAGCCGCTTCTGCACGGCCTCGAACTGCTGCTCGAGGTCGCGCTGGTAACAGGTGAAGACAAGGCCCATGTCGAGGTTGCCGTTGGCGTCCAGGCCGCGGTCGTAGTTGACCGCGCGGCGCAGGATCCGCTGTCCGTCGGTCTGCGGGGTGCGCGGGTTCGCGAGCCGGATGTGGCTGGTCAGCGGAATGACCGTGCCGATCGGGTCCTCGGCGTAGCGCGGCGCGTCCTGCTCGGCCGCGCCGTCGAGCGGCGCGCCGGTGTCGCGGCGGCGGCCGATCATGTTCTCCTGCTCCGACAGCGACACCCGGTCCCAGAACTCGACCAGCATCCGGATCAGCCGGATGACCTGGTAACTGCCGCCGTCGTCCGTCCACACGAGACTGTCCGCTTCGGACGGTGCCGGGTTCGCGGTGCCGTCCTTGAAGCCGAGCAGGTTGCGCGGCGTCCCGGCCGGACGCGGCGGCGAGCTGAACCCGTCGATCTTCCAGCGCAGCTGCATCCCGCCCCGGGTCGCGCGGGCGATGTCGCGCAACGCGTGCAGCACAGTGTCCGGTTCGGCGGCGTTGAGCACGAGACTCAGATCCCCGTGGCACCACTGCGGATCGAGCGCGTCGTCCGGGAACATCGGCATCTGCTTGAGCTTCGGCGGTTTGCGCGCGGCGAGCCCGTAGCGGTCGTCGAACAGCGACGCACCGGCGCCGACGAGCACCGACAACTGTCCTTTCGGGACTTCCGGGCCGAGCACGCCGGAATCCGCGGGCGGTCCGGTGATCCCGACCGACGCGGGCGCGCCGCCGCTGGTGAGGAACCGCGCGCGGTCGGTGAGTTCCTTGAGCAGCGCGGTGAGTTCGGTGCGGTTCTCGGCGACGACGTCGAACGCGGCGACGATCGAATGTCTCGCGGGTTCCGCCAGCACGGCGGTCTGACGGGGACCGTGGAACGGCGCCGCTCCCCCGGCTGCCGTCGCGCTTCCGGACAGCCCGACCAGGCCCGCACCCGCCCCGGCGGCGGCCGCTCCGCGCAGGAACGCGCGCCGACCCAGGGTCACGAGGTCCTCCTCGGCTCCGCGATCGCCGCGACCGGGGCCAGGCGTTCGGTCAGCTCGGAGACGTCGGCGTTGATCCGCTGCCGCTGTTTCCGGTCCAAGGTGGACAGTGGTTTGCCAGCGACAGTCCGCAGATCGCTATCAGTGCGGGCGATCCAGGCGTCGAGGTCCTTCAAGCCGGGGAACCGGGTGATCAGGAGCGGACGCAGCACGTCGAGCACCGCACGGGTGCCGGTGAGGTTCGCGCCCGCGGTCGCGAGGTTCGAGCCGCTGCCGTAGTCGGTGCGGCCGGTCAGCTCGAACTGGAGGGTGTTCTCCATGATCTCGTGCGCGCGCAGGCCGAGGTCGTTCTGGTCGATCTGGGCGTCGGCGAACGACGTGCGCAGCTTCTGGACGGCTTGGTCGAGCTGGTCGGCGACCGGGCTCAACGCGGGCATCGCTTCGTTGTGCCACAAGCCGTTCTCGAGCCGGTGGAATCCGGTGAAGCCCGGATCGGCGGTCCCTTCCGGCAACCCCGCGGCGGTGCCGTTGATCGCGCCGTCCGAATCCCCGAAGGCGTTGTAGGCCGCGCCGAGCCGCTCATAAGTGAGGTGCGCGGTGAGCCAGGCCTGCTGCGCCGCACCGCGATTCCCGGAACGGACGGCTTGCGCCAGCGCGGCGGTCTGGCCGGTGAGCGTGCCGAGGCCGTCGGCGACGTAGCCGTGGTACTGCTTGAGCGGCCCGAGCAAATCGGCGTTGGTCACCGGCACCACCGCCGGTCCCGGCCGGTCCGCGCCGCCGGTGACCTGGACCGTCGGGCCGACGAACGGCGTGCCGTCCTCGGGCGCGCAGCGCAGGGCGTACGCGCCGTTGGCGAAGTTCACCGGCAACGCGCGCGTCGTGCCCGGGCCGACGCCTTCCAGCTCCCCGAAGACCGTGCCGGTGGCCGGGTCGACGAGGTCGATTTCCATCGTGACGGCGGCGTCGTTGCGGACCTGCAGGGTCTGCGGCCCGGCCGGCGGCGCGGTCCAGCCGTCGCCGCAGGCCGAGCGCGAAACCGGGACCGGACCGGGCTGGGCGGGCGAGCCGGAGCAACCGGCGAGCACCGCGGTCCCGGCAAGGACCGCGGCAGCGCCGAACCCGCCCGCCCAGCGCCGCACGTCAACTCCCCTCAGGTGAACTTCTGGCGGACACTTTCACCGATCCGCCGACCGCTGACAAGAGGGTTGTGCCGTTATGCCCGGTTCTGGCAGAAGATCGACCGATAGATCAACCGATCAGCCCTTCGCGGGTGGGGTGAAGGGCTGCCGATCCGGTTGGAACACCTGGCCGTCGGCGGGCACCTTCAGGTCGATCAGGTACGCGGCGGTCGCGTCGTCCACGCCCCGCGCGCTGCCGAGGATGCAGTGGCCGAACGAGTCGACCGACAGCAGCCGCGAGTTGCCCAGCTCCTCGGCCATCCGCTGGCCGAACCGGTACCGCGTGGCCGGGTCGTAGAAGTTGCTGACCACCAGCACCGGCGTCGCGGTGTTCGCGCGCCACGGCCCGCGGTACGGGTCGGACGTCTTCGCGGCCGGCCACACCGGACAGGCGGCGATGTCGGAGAACACCTGGTAGCGGCCGAACGTCGGCGATTCCCGGTCCGCCTTGCCCGCGATGCCCGGCACCTGCTCCTGCTTGATCCGCATCGGCTTGTCCGCGCAGTTCACCGCGAGGTACGAGTCGTTGCCGGCGTACGGGCTGTCCGGGACGAGGTCGAGCAGACCGCCGCGGCCGGCGGAAAGGGCGGCGTTCCGCGCGGACTGGGCCTGCAGCGACGGGTGCAGCACCGAGTACGCCTGCTGCAGGCCCTCGGCCAGCTCGCCGAACGAGTCCGGCGAGTACATCGCGCTCGACGCCGCGCCGATCAGCCTGGCCAGGTCCAGCTTCTGGCCGCCGGGCAGCGTGATCGGGTCGGTCCGCACGTGCTCGCGCAGTTCGTCGAACTTCGCCCGCGGGTCGCCCGCGCTGAACGCGCATTTGCCGCCGGCTTGGGCGCAGCGCTTGAGGAAGCCGTCGAGCGCGATCTCGAAGCCCTGCGCCCGCGCCAGGTCGTAGGTGACGCCGTCGTTGGTGCGCAGCTGCGGGTCGACGTTCCCGTCGATCACGATCGCCCGCGTCTGCTTCGGGAACATCGCGGCGTAGGTGGACCCGACGAGGGTGCCGTAGGAGAACCCGGTGTAGGTCAGCTGCTGGTCGCCGACCGCGGCGCGCAGCTGGTCGAGGTCGCGCACGACGTCGCGGGTGGACATGTGGTCCAGCAGCGCCCCGGCGTTGCGGCGGCAGAACTGGCCGTAGTCGCGGTACCCGGCGAGCGTGCTCGAGATTTCCTTGCGCGACAACGGAACCGGCAGCAGCTGGCTCTGGACGTCTTGGGCGTCCTCGGCCGTGGTGAAGCAGCGCAGCGGATTGCTGGCGCCGACGCCGCGCGGGTCGAACCCGACGAGGTCGAAGCGGTCCATCACCTGCGGGCGGAAAAAGCGGTCGCCGGAGATCGGCATCCGCAGCCCGGACCCGCCCGGGCCGCCCGGGTTGAGGAACAGCGACCCGATCCGCTGTCCGGGGATTTTGGCGGCGCGCTTCATCAGCGCGATGTCGATGCTGCCGAGCGACGCGTCATCGTGGTCGATCGGCACGCGGTAAAGCGAGCAGCTGTACAGCTTCACTTGGTCTTCCGGGACGCCGCGCAGCTGTTCTTTGGTGCAGTCCTCCCACTTGACCGGCGCGGTGCGCGCGATCTCCGCGGGTTTGGCCGGTCGGGCCTGCGCCGCCGGGCCGGCGGGCGCCGCGACGGCAGTGCCCGCCAACCCGGTCAGTGCGGTCGCGATCGCCGCGACCAGTGCTCCGGTTCGTGCTCTTTTCGATCCGCGCACGTGGATTCTCCCCTGGTTGCGCACCCGTCTGATTACGGGGCGTCACCGAGACTGGCATAATCCGGCCAAGCCGGGCACCGGCAAAAGGAGGAAGTGCGGGGGTCTGCCGAGCGACCGCCGATCAGGGGTCCTCGACGACCGGCTGGAGCGGCGAAAGGAACGGGTCCGTCCGGACGGTGATCTCGCCGCGCGCCATGACCCGGACCCGGTAACCGTAAGGCCAGGGCCACTCGCTCGACTCTTCGTCCCACTCGTACAAGATGCCGTGAGAACCGGGAAGCACCCGAGCGATGTACCCCAGCAGTTCGTCCAGCTCGGCTCTGTGTACCCCGGTGTGGTTCGGCATGCCGTTCACCCACAAGACAAACATGCCGTTGAAGACCTTCAGCCGCGCTTCGCCGGACATCCAGTCGACCGCGTCGACACGCTCGCGGACGTCCTCGATCAGCTCGTCGAACTTCTCCTCGCCCCACTCGGGCTCGCCCGGGGATTCCGCCAGGTCGAACCAGCCATGGAACTTGTACATCCGTTCTCCCCCCTTCACGACCCGCTCAGCAGCGGGTGAGAACGAATATTGGCAGCTCCCGCCCCGCCGTGTCGCGTTCCATTTCGTAGCCCGGCCAGAACTCCAGCAGCTCCGCCCACATCCGGTCGTACTCCGCGCCCTTCAGTTCCCGCGCCTTGACCTCGATCTCGCGGCCGCGCAGCGCGACCGTCGCGGTCGGGTTGTCGCGCAGGTTGTGGGTCCACGCCGGGTTTTTCGGGCGGCCCCAGTTGGAGCCGGTGAGCACGAACTCGCTGCCGTGCGGGTAGTACAGCAAGTTCGTGCTCCTCGGCAGGCCGCTGCGCCGTCCGGTGGTGGTGAGCCGCAGCGACGGCAGGCCGGCCAGGCCCACCAGGCTGATCCGGCCGCCGAACCACCGGTGCAGCTGCCGGTCGGTCGCGATGACGGCGCGCGACGCGCCCATCAGCCTGGGCTGGGTGCCGAGCTTGCGGGCGAGCGCCGCGAGAGGGTTACGCACGCACTGATCTTGCCAAACTCACCCCGAACCGCTGCTGTGAGTCTGTCCACCATTGTTCGAGCGCGAACCCGGCGGCGTTCAGCTCCGCCTCGACGCCGCCGGGGCGGAACTTCGCCGACACCTCGGTGCGGATGTGCTCGCCCTCGGCGAACGGCACTATCAGGTCCGCGCCGGGGATGCGCACCTGCGTCCGGCTCCGCGCGCGCAGCCGCATTTCGATCCACTCGTGCTCGGCGTCCCAGTGCGCGACGTGGTCGAACTCGTCCGGGTCGAAGTCCGCGCCCAGTTCGGCGTTGATCACGCGCAGCACGTTGCGGTTGAAGGCCGCGGTGACGCCCGCAGCGTCGTCGTACGCCCGCTCCAGCGTTTCCCGTTCTTTCACCAGATCGGTGCCGAGCAGCAGCCACTCCCCTTCGCCGAGCACGTCCCGCACCGAGCGCAGGAACTCGGCGCGTTCGCCGGGCAGGAAGTTGCCGATCGTGCCGCCCAGGAACGCGACGACGCGCGGCGCGGTGCCGGGCAGCAGCTGCAGGTGCTGGGTGAAGTCGCCGACCACCCCGCGCACCTCCAGCTTCGGGTAGTCCGCCGTGATCGCGGCCGCGGCCTCGGCGAGCGCGGATTCCGACACGTCCATCGGCACGAACGACTCCAGCGTGCCGTGCGCGGTGAGCGCGTCCAGCAGCAGCCGGGTCTTTTCGCTCGACCCGGACCCCAGCTCGACGAGCGTGTGCGCGCCGGTGCGTTCGGCGATCTCGCCCGACCGGTCCGCTAACACTTCGCGTTCGCTGCGGGTCGGGTAGTACTCCGGCAGCGCGGTGATCTTCTCGAACAGCCTGCTGCCTTCGGCGTCGTAGAACCACTTGGGCGGCAACCATTTCGGGTCGGCCGTGAGCCCCTCGCGCACATCCGCGCGCAGTTCGGCCGTCACGTCGCGGCGATGGCTCTCCAGGTCCGCTTCGGTCATCGGGCGGTGCTCCGTTCCAGGGTCAGGGGAAGAACGTCGACGCCGGCCGCGGTGACGCGCACGGCGTGGTGATCAGGCACGGCGGTCCAGGCCGGGTCCGGATCGCACGGCTCGGACGCCAGCACCACGCCGGTTTCGGTGCGGCGCACGGACAGCGCGTGCGTCCAGGCGGTGCCGACGAGCAGTTCGCCGTCGGTGAGCAGGAGGTTCAGCCGGGAGCCGGGGGCGACTGCCTCGACCTCGCGCACGAGGCTGGTCACCGCTTCAAGCGGCTCCTCCCCCGCGTGCAGCCGGGCACGCAGCAGTGCCCACAGCAGCGCGGAATCCGTCGGCGCTTCGAGCGTGAACAGCTCCGTGACGTCCAGCCGTCCGGCGAGCCCGCGCATCGAACCGGGCCAGCCGCGGACCACGCCGTTGTGGCTGAACAGCCAGCGGTCCTCCAGGAACGGCGCGGCGGCCGCTTCGGTGACCGGCATGCCGGTGGTGCCGTTGCGCACCGCCGCGACGAACGCGCGAGTGCGCACCGAAGCGGCCAGCGCGGGCAGCGTCTGGTCGGTCCACAACGGTTCGCGGCGACGGTAGCGCTGCGGGGGCGCGCCCGGCTCCGGGTACCAGCCGAGGCCGAAGCCGTCGGCGTTCACCGAACCGCCGCCGCGCATGTCGAGCGGCGCGTACGACTGCACGAGCAGCGCGTGCGGCGCGGCGAACATCAGCTCGGCCGGGGACACCGGCGCGCCGAGATAGGCGAGATGACGGCACATCCGGCTAGCCCGCCTCGCCCGGGCGCGGATCGCGCGCGCACCGGAAGCCGGAGAAGATCTGCCGCCGGATCGGGTAGTCCCAGTTGCGGAACGTGCCCCGGATCGCCGCCGCGTCGGTGCCGAACGACCCGCCGCGCAGGATCTTGTACTCCGGTCCGAAGAAGACCTCCGAGTACTCCCGGTACGGGAACGCCGAGAAGCCCGGGTAGCCGTGGAAATCGGTGCTCGTCCATTCCCAGACGTCGCCGATCAGCTGGTGCACGCCCAGCGGCGACGCGCCGGCCGGATACGCGCCCGCCTCGGCCGCGCGCAGGTGGCGCTGTCCGAGGTTGGCGTGCTCGGCGGTCGGTTCCTCGTCGCCCCACGGGAATCGCCGCGACCGCCCGCTCGCCGGGTCGTGCCGGGCGGCCTTCTCCCACTCCGCCTCGGTGGGCAGCCGCTTGCCCGCCCAGCGCGCGTACGCCTCGGCCTCGTAATACGAAACGTGCACGACCGGTTCGTTCTCCGGAACGCGCTCGTGCACGCCGAAGCGGGTGCGCCACCAGCCGTCCGGCTCACGACGCCAGAACCGGGGCGCGGTGATGTCGTGCTCTTGCAGGTACGCCCAGCCGGGCTCGCTCCAGAACCGCTGCTCCCGGTAACCGCCGGACTCCAGGAACGCGACGTACGCGCCACAGGTGACCGGGGTGGTGTCCAGGACGAACGCGGGCACGTCGATCTCGTGCGCCGGGCGTTCGTTGTCCAGCGCCCACGGTTCGGCGGTGGTGCCCATGGTGAAGCGGCCGCCGGGGACGAGCACCTCGGCGGGCAGCTTGCGGGCGGGCGCGCGCGGCGGCTCCGGGGCGTGCAGCACCGGTTCGCCCTTGCGCAGCTGGTGAGTGGCCAGCATGGTCTCGTCGTGCTGCTGCTCGTGCTGGGTGATCATGCCGAACGCGAACGCGCTCTCGGTGAGCCGCCGTCCGTCCAGCGGTGCGGTTTCCAGGACGTCGAACGCTTTGTCGCGAACTTCCTTCACGTACGCGCGGGCCTCGGCCGGGCCGAGCAGCGGCAGCGCCGGACGGTCCGCGCGGGCGTGCTGGAACGCGTCGTAGAGGTCGTCGATGTCCGGCCGCAGCGGCTCCCGGCCGCCGACGTCGCGGACCAGCCACAGCTCTTCCTGGCTGCCGATGTGCGCGAGGTCCCACACCAGCGGCGACATCAGTTTCGAATGCTGCCGCACGAGGTCCTCGTCGTCGACCGCGTCGGTGAGGGCCACGCTGCGCTCGCGCGCCCGGGTGAGGGCGGCGGCCGTGTGCGCCCGCAGGTCTTGCGGGCTCAGCTCCAGCAACGGGTTCTGTTCGGGGATGGTGCTCATCGGTCCTGACTCCTCGAGTCCGGTTCGCCGGGCGGCCCGGCGGTGATCTCGGTCCTGCTCATCGGTCCTGGCGCGGCACTCCGGCGGCCCGGGCGCGCAGCCCGGCGGCCAGCCCGTGCACGGTCTCGTCGGGAAGCCCGGTGGCGGGAAGCTCGGCGACGCCCAGCTCCACCAGTTCCCTGGCGACCGCCGCCAGTTGCGCGTCGGCCATTCCGCGCCGCGCGGCGTCGACCCAGCGGCCCGCCGCCGGCGCGCACACCTCGCGCACTTTGTCCACTGTGGACTGATTCGCCAGCAGCGCGGTGACCAGCGCTACCGGCGGCAGCCATTCCCCCGGCGGCTGCCCGTCCAGGTACCTCAGTTCGAGGTAGCCCTGCGGCCGCACCGGGGTGAACATCGTGGTGAGGTGGTAGTCGAGGTCCGCGACCGTCGGGCGGCGCAGCACCGTGGCCGCGCCCCGGCCGCCGATCCACTCGGCGAAGGTGAGCCCCTCCGGCGCGTCCCACGGCCGTTCGCCGCGCGGGAACACCATCAGCGGCGTGTCCATCATCCGCCGCGCCCATTCGCGCGCCGGATCGTCGCCGGGCTCGGGCGACTGGCTGCGGACCGGTTCCGTTTCCAGCACCGCGAGCCAGCGCGCCGAGGCGAATCCGGTGTCCGCTCCGGCGTGCACGCGGGAATTCGCGAACAGCGCGAGAAGCGGCGGACCCATCGCGTGCGCGGCCGCCCAGCGCGCGGCGACCTCGTGGGCTTCGCCCGCGTCCACGCAGACCTGCAGGCCCGCGGTGCTGCACATCATGGTGATGCCGCCCGCCCCGATCGGGGCGAACCGGCGTTCCATGGCGGCGTAGCGGGGCGTGCGCAGAATGCGCCGGGGCGGCCGGTGCTCGTCGATGCCCGCGGCGCCGAGTTCGAGGCCGTGGCGGGCGAGAAGACCGGTGAGATGAGCGAGATCGGCCTCCACAGCCGCGTGCAGATCACGCAGCGAGGCCTGCGGCGGAGCGGAAATCTCCACCTGGCACCCGGGCTCCAGGCTCACCGGCGCACCGGCCGGGAGCGGGATCGCGGGGCTGTCGGGGCGCAGCGTCCGCGGGGTGTGCGGGCCGAGCGCCGTGGCGAGGACATCGGGGTCGAGAGGGCGGACCGGGTCGCCGGTGTGGTGCACGGTGAACTCCAGTTCCACCCCGAGCAGTCTCGGCGGGCCGTGCTTGAAACACACCGAAGCGACGTACTGCTCCCCCTCCGCGCGGTCGGCAAGCACCCGCGCGGTCAGGTTCGCCGCGCTCCCGGATCTGTCCGGAAAATCGTGCACTGCAGTCATCTGTCGCCGTCCGGATCAGGAGGTCCGCGGGGCCGGACCTCGTCGCTTCGCGACGCTACACGCGGGGTCTGACAAAAACAGGGCCGCGAAGCTTCGGCGGCGATCGATAAGGAACCCGTAATCCATGTTGACCTGGGAGTTCACTGAACAGATCACACTCGCGGCCACTGCTCCATCCGGGGCACCCCGGATCAAGGCAGGGCGGGTTCGGTGCCCAGCCCCAGCTCGGCCGCGGCGTCCTGCACCGCGGCGACCACCAGATGCAACGCCGGACGCCGGATCTCCGTGCGGCGATAGGCGATCGACACCGTCCGCAGCAACGGCGGCGCGAGCGCGACCACGTCGATCCCCGGCGGGCGCAGCAGCCGCAGGCCCAGATCCGACACCAGGGTGACGCCGAGCCCGGCGCCCACCATCGCCATCGCGGTCGACTGTTCCTCGACCTCGTGATTGATTTTCGGCTGGAAACCGTGCCGCTGGCAGGCAATCCGGATCGCACGGCCGAAATGGGACTTAGGGCTCGCCAGGATCCACGGGTGCTCCGCGAGCGCGTCGAGCGGCACCGTGGCGGACGGCAGCGCGCCCGCCGGGACCGCGGCGTGCAGCCGTTCCACCGCGACGACCGCGCGCTCCAGCCCGTCGCTCCACTCCATCGGGGCATCGGAGTAGTCGATGACGAACGACAGGTCCAGCGTGCCGTCCCGGACCGCGTCCGCGGTCGCTTCCGGGGCCAGTTCCTTCGTCCGCACTTGGATTCCCGGGTAATCCGCGGCCAACGAGGTGAGCGCGGTCGGCAGCAAACCGGACGCTACGGACGCCCAGACTCCCGCGGTGAGCCGCGCGGACATCGAGCCCTGCGCCTCCTCCAGCGCGAGCGTCGCGCGCTCGACCGACCCCAGGA
Source organism: Amycolatopsis albidoflavus (assembly GCF_039525725.1). NCBI lineage: Bacteria > Bacillati > Actinomycetota > Actinomycetes > Pseudonocardiales > Pseudonocardiaceae > Amycolatopsis > Amycolatopsis albidoflavus. Next base: position 678,830 of record NZ_BAAAHV010000011.1, on the reverse strand, counting down.
TCTCCTCGGCGTGCTCGGTGAGCAGAATGCCGAGTTCGGTGAGCTGCACGCGGCGGCCGAGCCGTTCGAACAGCTTCGCGCCGACGTCGCGTTCCAGCTGCGCGAGTTGCTGCGACACCGCCGAAGCGGTGTAATGCAACGCCGCGGCAGCCGCGGTGACCGTGCCCCTGCGGTGCAGTTCGCGGAGCATCCTCAAGCGGTGCAACGAAAGCTCCATGTACGAACCCTAAACAACTTCGTGCACATTCGGTAAATGGACGCGGGCCCCGATCGGGCAGCACCCTCGGAAGCAGGCGGCGACACGCGCCGCCGGCGGACCCGAGGAGGTGAGTGGCTCGATGGACACGCGGATCGCCGAACCGCTGATGAAGCTCACGTGGACGGACCCGGTCACGGGCGCGCGCGGCTACCTGGTCGTGCACAGCCTGGTCTCCGGCGTCGCCACGGGCGGCACGCGAATGCGCGCCGGCTGCACCGTCGACGAGGTGGCCGACCTCGCGCGCGGAATGGCGAACAAGACGGCCGCGTTCAACCTCCCGGTCGGCGGCGCGAAGGGCGGCATCGACTTCGACCCCAAGGACCCGCGCGCGACCGGCGTGCTCACCCGCTTCTGCGAGTTCCTGCGGCCTTGGCTGGACGCCAGTTGGGTGACTGCGGAGGATCTCGGGGTGCCGCAGCACCTCATCGACGAGGTTTTCGCGAAGCTGGGGCTGGAGCAGTCGTACCACGCTGCCATCCGCCGGTCGGCTGATCCGGCTCGGACGCTTCGGCGGGTTCAGGCTGGGCTCAATGCGCCTGTTCCTGGGGGGCAGTTGCTGGGAGACGTGATTGGTGGTTATGGCGTGGCGCAGGCTTGTCTTGGCGCCGCGAATACGTGGGGGTGGGGGGTTGCCGAGACTTCGGTCGCGATTCAGGGGATCGGGACTATGGGGGGTGGCGCGGCTTGGTACCTGCATGAGGCGGGGATGAAGGTCGTCGCTGTCGCGGATGCTGCTGGGACGTTGTACGACCCCGAGGGGTTGGACGTGCCTGCGTTGCTGGAGTTGCGGGACCGGTTCGGGGAGGTTGACCGGGGGCGGTTGCCTGACGGGGTTCAGTTGTTGCCTCGGGAGGCTGTCGTTTCTGTTGAGGCGGATATTTTTGTTCCTGCGGCTATTTCTTATGCGTTGCGGGTGGATAATGAGAATCTCGTGAAGGCCAAGGTGGTGGTTGAGGCGGCTAATGCTGCTACTACGCCTGAGGCTGAGGCTGCTTTGTCCGCGCGTGGGGTTGCGGTGATTCCGGACTTTATCGCCAATGCCGGGGCTGCTGCTTGGGCTTGGTGGTTGTTGCTTGGCGAGGTGGGGGCGGATCCGGCGGATTCGTTCTTGCGGTTGCGGACTGAGATGCAGGCTAAGGTCGCGTTGGTGTTGGCGGAGTGGCATTTGGATCGGGTTCCGCCTCGGGTTACTGCGTTGCGGCAGGCGGAGGCTGCTCGGGAGGCTCGGAATGCGGAGGCGCTTAGCTCTGTGGGGGTGCCTGCGTTGATGATTCCCTGACGGCTCGTCGCCTGGCGGCGACATCGCTGGGGGTTGCGTGGGGCACCCCGAAGCCCGATTGTGATGACGGTCTGAGGGTGTTTGTCAAGGCTGGAAAGATGCCTTGACAAACACCCTCAGACCGCATTTTGGCTTCGTATCGGGGTGCGGGGGTGGTGTGGGTGCCTCGATAGTCGGGTGCTTCGGCTGCGGTTTGTGGGTGTGCTGGTGAGTTGGGTGCGGCGGCTGCGGGTTCGTTGGTGGGCGGGTGGGTGGTTCGTGAGGGGAACCCTGAGGGACTCTGAGTCCCTCAGGGTTCCCCTCACGGACGGGTGGCGAATTTGTTCGTGGCTGTGATTAGGGCGTTTTCCATGTTCGGGACTGCGGTGGTGTGGCCTGCGCCGCCTACCAGGATTAGTTCTGCGTCCGGGATTGCGCGTTCCAGTAGCCAGGGGGTGCCTGCCAGGCTGCTCAGGTCCAGGATTCCTTGTACTAGGACTGTGGGGATTCCGGCCAATTTCCCTGCGTTGCGGAGGATTCCGCCGTCTTCCAGGAAGCAGCCTTGGGAGAAGTAGTGGGTTACCAGGCGGGTGAAGGCGAGGGTGAAGCGGGGGTCTTCGAATTTCGGAGACGGTGGCACGCCGGGGAGCATCGCGGATTCCCAGTCGCTCCAAGCTTGTGCAGCGGGACCGTGCACTGCGGGGTCCGGGTTGGTGAGGAGGCGGTAGTAGGCGGCTGCCAGGTCGCCGTCTCGTTCGGTTTCCGGTACGCCGTCACGGAATCTCGCGTAAGCCTCCGGGAACATTCCGGCTAGGCCGCCGGTCAGCTGGTCGATTTCCAGCTGGCGGTCGGTGGCCAGGCCCATCATGACGATTTCTGTCACTCGGTCGGGGTGGCGTTCAGCATAGGCCAGGCCTAGTACGCAGCCCCAGGAACCGCCGAAGAGTTGCCAGCGTTCGATGTCCAAGTTTTCCCGCAGCAGTTCCAGGTCTCCGATCAGGTGGCTGGCGGTGTTCGCCTTCAGTGCGTCGAGGGTGTCGCCTGCGTGCGGGGTGCTGCGGCCGCAGCCGCGTTGGTCCATAAGGACTATTCGGTATCGCGCCGGGTCGAAGAATTGGCGCATGCCTTCGCTGCAGCCGGTTCCTGGGCCGCCGTGCAGGACGGCTACTGGTTTGCCATCCGGGTTGCCGCAGGTTTCCCAGTACACGTGGTGGCCGTCGCCGACGTCCAGCAGGCCGCTGTCGTACGGTTCGATTTCCGGATAGCGCAACAGGAGCGTCCCCTCAGTTCAGGGTGCGCTCCAGAGCCCGCAGCGCACCGCACAGCTCGGCCGGGCCGGCCGGCCCGATCCGGATTTCCGCGTCCGGCCCGGCCCCGACGGTGTAGCTCAGGTACCGGCCCCAGTCCGTGTCCGCGTAGTGCAATGGTTCTTCCAGCCGGACGTACCGGCCGACGTCGTCGCGTCGTCCCGCGTACAGCTCTCCGCTGCCGTGCACCGGACGCTGCACCAGGGTTAGCACGTCCGACAACACCGGGTCCAACGGAAAAGCGTCCTCGCCGCGGCGCGCGGCTTCGGTCAGGTCCGCGACGCGCACGCTGCGTACATACCCGCCGCCCGGGCCGACCGCGGGCAGCTGTTCGACGAGCGTTTCCAGCACTCGTTCACGGTCGATCTCCTGGACGCCGACGTGTTCGCCGTCCGACACCGCGAGCACTGCCTGCAATCCGCTGGCCGCGGCGAGCACTCCGTACGTGCGATCGCCGGTCGCGACCCAGCCGTAGTACTCGATTACCGGGCGCACGAGCAGCGGGAGCCAGTCGAGGAAGTCCACTGTGGCCCGGCCGCGCGAGTCGACCAAGCCCGCCAGCGCGAGCGCGTCGTCCACTCGCTTCGCCGCTTCGTCGCGTTCGGTTTCCGACAGCCACGCCGGATCCGGGCGCAGCGTCACGTGCAGCCGGCCCACCTGCTCGCGTTCGGCCAGCGCCGCGAGCGCTTCGACCGGGACATCCACTCGGCCCGCCGGATCGGCCACCGGCTACTCCTCCTCGTCGCCGAGAACCGGCAGGGTCGCCGAACCGTCCACGCCGAAAGCGCCCTCGGGATCGGACTCGAGGAGGTAGTCCGGCCGCCAGTGCAGGCCGTCGCCTGGGCCGCCCTGCCCGACGGGGGCGCCGCCGATCGCCGCGCCGGAGCCGCGTTGGGACGGTTCGCTCATGGGGGTCGGCAGGACGGCGGCTCCCGGGCCGTTGCGGTCGTGGCTCGTGGCGGCTTGCGTGGCGGTGCTGTCCGAAGTGGTCCGACGGACCGCGGCGCTGTCGGGGACGACCGGGCCGTATTGCTTCGGCAGCACGCGTTTCGTGTTCGCGGTGACGCCGTGGTACTGCTCCATCACCCGGACGTTGTTCTCGTTCGCGCCGTGGAACCGGTCGATTCCGTCCTGAAAGGACACTGGCGCGGCCGAAGCGGGCAGCACCGCCTGCAGCGGCCCGGCCCACGGCTGCGGGCGCTCCGGGCGGGATGGCACGTCGACGACCGCGTGCCGGGAGCTTTCGAAGCTGCTGGCCTGGGTGTCCATGGACGCGCTGGTGAGGTCGAGCGGGTCGGCGGACTCCCGGAACCCGGCCTCGACCGGCCCCGCGCCCGCCTTCGCCGCGTCCGCGGAGTCGCCGGTCCACGAGCGAGCCATCCGCTCCTGCAGGTCTTTCACGCTCTGTGCGCGCTCCAGGTAGGCCGCCGAAAGCTCCTGGACCTTCGCCGCGGCGGCACGCAGGCCGGACGTGTCGCCGCCGCGGAAGTTGTCGAAGATCTGCTTGCCGTCCACCTGGTTCCCTTCGTGCGCAGCCGGGGTCGTCCGCTTACCGGCCGCGGCCGAGATCGGCGCCGGCCTGGTCCGCCTCGGCCGTCCGGTCGCGCGCGGTGCGCAGCTTGCCGAGGTAACCGGCGGCGTACCGGCGCAGCGCCTCGTTCTGGTCGCGCAGCGTGCGCAGCGAATCCGCGCCGGCCGCGGCGTACTCCGCGCTCGCCGGGTCGGTTCCGGGGGCGGCGAACACCGCGAGGATCTCGTCGATCGCGCGGCCGTCGGCGTCGATCTTGCCGAGCTGGTCCTCCCACAGCCGGATGACGGCGGTCAGCTCCGCCGCGTCCATGGCGAAACCGCCGCGCGCACGGCCCGACTCGCCGATGACCAAGGCCGCTCCCTTTCCCGGTGCTCACGTCGTGAGATGCCAGTCGTGATGTGCACAGCGTAGTCAACCGGCCCGGTCGTGTCAGCCGAGAACCCGGCAGTGTGACGGCGCGCATGCGTTCCGCCGTCTCGTCACAGTACGTACGTACGGATTGCGAGAACCCGGTCCTCGATGTCAGGATTTCAGGATGCCACGGGTCAGCCAGGATCACCTCGACGCACGCCGGCGCCAGATCCTCGACGGCTCGCGCGTGTGTTTCGCACGCTACGGCTACGAGGGTGCCACGGTTCGCCGTCTGGAAGAAGCCACCGGTTTGTCGCGCGGGGCGATCTTCCACCATTTCCGCGACAAGGAGTCGCTCTTCCTCGCCCTCGCCGAGGACGACGCGGTGCGGATGGCCGACGTCGTCGCCGAACAGGGCCTGGTCCAGGTCATGCGCGACCTGCTGGCGGGCAACAGCGAGCACCCGGCGGACTGGCTCGGCACCCGGCTGGAGGTGTCCCGGCGGCTGCGCACCGACCCGGAGTTCCGCGGCCGGTGGGCGGAACGCTCGCAGCAGCTGACCGAGGCGACCCGCGACCGGCTCGAATGGCAGCGCAAAGCCGGCAACCTGCGCGACGACGTCGACGTCAGCGTGCTGACCGCGTTCCTGGAACTCGTGCTCGAAGGGCTCGTGTCGCACCTCGCGATGGGCCTGCCCGGCGACGATCTCGGCCCGGTGCTCGACCTGGTCGAGGAGACCGTGCGGCGGCACCGGCCGGGCGCGCGGAGCTAGCTTCCGACGCGATCGGCCGGGTTCGTGTTCAATGTGCCCCGTGGATCTCCTCGCCGCCCACGGCAGCGCACTGGACGTGTTCGACGCAGCCGTGCACGCCGCCGGCTCCGGCGACTGGGCCCGCGCCACGCCGTGCACCGACTGGTCAGTACGCGATCTGGTGAACCATCTCGCCGTCGAACAACTCTGGGTACCGCATCTGCTCGCCGGGGCGACGCTCGACGAGGTCGGCACCCGCTACGACGGCGACGTGCTCGGCGACGACCCGCTCTCGGTCTGGGAGAAAGCCTCCGCCGCCGCGCGCGAAGCGTGGCTCTCCCCCGGCGCGCTGCGCCGCACCGTGCACGTCTCGTTCGGGCTGGTGCCCGCCGAGGAGTACGGCTGGCAGATGACGCTCGACCTCGCCGTGCACGGCTGGGACCTCGCCGCCGCGCTCGGCAGGCCGAATCCGGTGCCCGGCCCGCTGGCCGGACGGCTGCTCGACGTGCTGCGCCCGATGATCGACGACTGGCAGGGGCTCGGGCTGTTCGACCCGCCGGTCGCGGTGGGCCGCACCGCCGCGGCACCCGATCGGCTCGTCGCGCTGCTCGGCCGCCGTCCGCGCTGAACCACCACAGTGGACAGGTGGCTCCGTTCCGGCGAAAGTCCGTGAGGGGAACCCTGAAGGACTCAGAGTCCCTCAGGGTTCCCTTCACGGACCTCGGCGGCCCGGGCATCGCGTCGCCGGGCCGGAAGATCGCTGGCTGAGCGGCGGCGCGAGCGAAAAACCGGCGCCGGGTTCGCGTCCTGTCGCGGCAAGGCTGCCTCGACCCGGTACGATTGTCGGCATCGTCGCACTACAAACCCGTTATGCCGAGGAGTGACTTCCATCCGTGCGCGCTGCGCCATCGCCCGGTGACAGTACCGGGCCGGGTCCCGCCCGACCCGGCTTCCCGCCCGCCGTCCGTTCCAGCGTCCCGGACGGTGCGCTGTGATCCACGTCCTGCTTTCCGTGCTCGGCGTGCTGCTCTTCCTTCTTCTCACGATCGGCACCGGCCTCGCCGTGGCCGCCGAGTTCTCGCTGACCGCGCTCGAGCGCAGCACTGTCGACGCGGACGTCCGCCAGGTCGGTGACAAGCGTTCGCGCACCGTCCAGAAGGCGCACCGCACGCTGAGCTTCCAGCTGTCCGGCGCGCAGGTCGCGATCACGCTCACCACGCTGATCACCGGTTTCCTCGCCGAACCGCTCATCGGCGACCTGGTCCGCCCGCTGCTCGACGCCGTGGGCCTGCCCGAACCGGCGGCGTCCGGGGTCGCGGTGGCGGTCGCGCTGGTGCTGGCCACGTTCCTGTCGATGATCCTCGGCGAGATGGTGCCGAAGAACCTCGCGATCGCCCGGCCGCTGCCGACCGCGCGCGCGGTTTCCGGCTACCACGCCCGGTTCTCCGCGCTGTTCCGCTGGCTCATCACGCTGATGAACAACAGCGCGAACTTCCTCGTCCGCAAGTTCGGCATCGAACCGCAGGAGGAGCTCCGGTCCGCGCGCTCGCCGCAGGAGCTGGGCTCGATCGTCCGCTCCAGCGCGGAAAGCGGGAAGCTCGACACGTCCACCGCGGAACTGCTGGACCGCTCGTTGCGCTTCGGCGACCGCACCGCGGACGAGCTGATGACCCCGCGCGTGCAGGTCGAATCGCTCACCGTGGACGACACGATCGACGACCTCATCGACATCTCCCGGCGCACCGGGTTCTCGCGATTCCCGGTCTACACCGAGGATCTCGACGACGTCCAGGGCGCGGTGCACGTCAAGCAGGCGTTCGCCGTGCCCGCCGCCGACCGCGCGACCACCCGGATCCGTTCGGCGATGCGCCCGGTGCCGACGGTGCCGGAATCGCTGCCCGGCGACGATCTGCTGAACCGGCTGCGCGATTCGCGCTACCAGCTCGCGATCGTGGTGGACGAGTACGGCGGCACCGCCGGGCTGGTCACGCTGGAGGACGTGGTCGAGGAGATCATCGGCGACGTCCGCGACGAGCACGACGACCGCGAGGCCCCGGCCGCGCAGCAGCTCGGCGCGGACCGCTGGCTGGTGTCCGGGCAGCTGCGCGCGGACGAGGTCCGCGACGTCACCGGCTTCCGGATGCCCGAGGGCGACTACGAAACCATCGCCGGGCTGATCCTGGAGCGGCTCGGCGCGATCCCGGCCGAGGGCGACGAGGTCGAGGTCGACGGCTGGCGGCTCGCGGTCACCAGCATGGACCGGCACCGGGTCGCCGAGGTCCAGGTGCGCCCGGCCGAACGCGAGGTGACCGCGTGAGCGACTGGCTGAACATCGCACTGGTCGTGGTCCTGCTGCTGGCCAACGCGTTCTTCGTGGGCGCGGAGTTCACCCTGATCTCCTCGCGCCGCGACCGGCTGGAAGCGTTGCTGGAGCAGGGAAAGACCCGCGCGCAGATCGTCATCAACGCGAGCAAGCACGTGTCCCAGATGCTCGCCGGGGCGCAGCTCGGGATCACCATCTGCTCGCTGCTGCTCGGCCGGCTGGGCGAGCCCGCGGTCGCGCACCGGCTGTCCGGGTTCTTCGACCTGCTCGGCCTGCCCGACCAGCTGCTGCACCCGATCTCGTTCGCGATCGCGCTGGCGTTCATCACCATGCTGCACGTGCTGATCGGCGAGATGGTGCCGAAGAACCTCGCGATCGCCGAGCCGGAGCGGCTGGCGCTGTGGCTCGTGCCGGTGCACGTGGCGTGGGTCAAGGTGGCGAACCCGATCATCGCGTTCCTCAACTTCGTCGCGAATTCCTTGCTGCGCCTGATGAAGGTGGAGCCGAAGGACGAACTGGAGACCGCGTACAGCTCGGACGAACTCGCCGAACTGCTCAGCGAATCGCGCCAGGAGGGGTTGCTCGACCAGTCCGAGCACCAACGGCTTTCGCAGACGTTGTCGTCGGTCGCCAAGACTGTCGCGGACGTGCTGGTGCCCACCTCGGAACTCACGACGCTCCCCTGCGGGCCGACGCTCGGCGACGTCGAGCGAGCGGTGTCCACCACCGGGTTCTCGCGGTTCCCGGTGTGCACAGAGGACGGTTCGCTCACCGGCTACATCCACGTGAAGGACGTTCTGGACCTCGTCGGCCAGGACCCCGGCACGGTGGTGCCGGACGACAAGACGCGGCCGCTCACCGAATTGCGCTCGGACGCGCGGCTCGACGTCGCGCTTTCGGCCATGCGCAAGGAAGGCAGCCACCTCGCCCGAGCGCTCGACGCGTCCGGCGCGGCGGTCGGCGTGGTGGCGCTTGAGGACCTCGTCGAGGAATACGTGGGCACCGTGCGCGACGGCACCCATGTGGCGGCATGAGCGCAGCTTGCAAGCGAATCATCGGCACTCATGCCGCCGCCTCCCCAACAGCCAGCGTGAAACGCGACAAGGAGGCGGCGGCATGAGCGCGCCGGTCGTACTCGCCGAGGCGGACTGGCAGGCCCGGGAGCGAGCGCACGCCGAGCGGATGCGCGCGTGGACCGTCCCGCACCAGGAACGCCGGGCGCGGGACGAGAAACATCCGGTGCTGGATTTCCTGTTCACCTACTACTCGCACCGGCCGGGGCATCTCGAACGCTGGCAGCCGGGTCCGGGCGTGGTGCTCGCGGGCGCGTCCGCGCGGCGGTTCCTCGACCGACCGGCCTACGCCGAGACCGACGCCGGAGTGCTGCTCGACCCGGCGGCCTTCACCGGGCGCCGGGCGCGCACCGCCGAGTTCGTGCTGAAGCTGCTGTCGGCCACCGCGTCCCGGTCGCCGCGGCTGAGCTGCTTCGGGCTGCACGAATGGGCCATGGTCTACCGCGAGCCCGCGGACTCGGTGCGGCACGCGCAGGTCCCGCTGCGGCTCGGGTCGGCCGGGACCGACGAGGTCGTGGAATCGATGGACATCCGGTGCGGGCATTACGACGCGTTCCGCTTCTTCACCGACCCGGCGCGGCCGCGCAACACGCTCGAACCGACGAGGGAATCCCAGGTCGCGCTGGAACAGCCGGGCTGTTTGCACGCCAACATGGATCTTTTCAAATGGGCGTACAAGCTCGATCCGTTCGTGCCCGCCGAACTGGTCGGCGACTGTTTCGCGCTCGCCGCGGACGTCCGTGAACTGGACATGCGGGCCAGCCCGTACGATCTAGCGGACTACGGCTACCGGCCGGTGCCGATCGAGACCCCCGAAGGGCGGGACTCCTACGCCCGCGCCCAGGCCGGATTCGCCGAGCGGGCCGCGCCGCTGCGGGCCCGCCTCATCGGCCTCTGCCGCGGGCTTCTCGCCGACCCGGCGCAGCCGCCGGAGTCGCCCGAACACCGAGCCGACAACTCTGCGTAACAATGTTCACCGCAGGTCGCTGGCCTGATAGAGTGATAACGGTTTGGTTGCATGACTGAGCGTGTTGTGCACATCACGAAAGGACAACGATGGGGCGTCACAACCTGCCCGAGGAGCCGGTGCCGCACCCCCTCGATCCGCCGAAGCGGCCCGCGGGCCGCAGCGAGACGACCGGATCGCACCGGATCGTCGCCAAGAAGGCTCCCCGCAGGCGGATCGCGAAGTGGCCTCTCGTCGCCCTCGGGCTCGTGGTGCTGGCGACGCTCGGCGTCGTCGGGTGGAACTGGGCCGACAGCGTGCTCAACAACCGCGCCGAGGCACAGGCCGCCAGCTGCAACGGCGGCCGCACCGACATCCGGATCGTGGTGACCCCGCAGATCGCCAAGCCGGTCGAGACGGCGGCGGCGCGCTGGAACCAGGACCTGACCCAGGTGCACGGCAGCTGCGTGCACGTGGCCGTGCAGAGCAAGCCCGCGTCCGACGTGCTCAACGCGCTCACCGGCAAGTCCTCGCTCGACTCCATCGGCGGCCTGCCCGACGGCTGGATCCCCGAATCCTCGTACTGGGTCTCCCAGCTGTCGAAGGCGAAGCCGGACGTCATCGGCTCCCCCGCGATGCCGATCGGCTCCGGCCCGCCCGCGGACTACCCGTTCGTCGGCCTGTCCGGCTCGTCGATCGACGAGGTCCAGCAGCGCGGCACGCAGAGCTTCCGCACGTTCCTCAAGGAACCGGCCCAGCTGGCGGACTTCGCGGCGGCGGGGATTCGCGCTTCCTGATCGTTCGTTCCCGGCACCGCCTCAGCCCGCGTTTGGGCTGGGGCGGTGTTGTGTTTTCGGGGCGCGCCGCCTGACCGCGCCGGGGCACGGGTGGGAGCTAACGGCGCGGCTGGATCGGCTTCGCCGCAGCGGGGATGCGTGCTTCCCGGCTTCTGCGCATGCTCTTCACGGAATCAATCATCCAGCGGTTCTGTTCCCTGGCCGGCTCGGACGAGCACGGCCGCGCCCAGTTCCCGCACAAACGGCGAAGCCGCCGCATCGCCTGATCGATCACTTCGGCTGCGCATGGAAATCCCTCAGCACCGCCGCGGACCGACGGTCGGCCTCGTCGTACAAGTTCGCGGAGAGGTGCAGGTTCTCGGCGAGCCGGGAGGTCCGGTTGATCAGCTCGGCGAGGTGCGCCGACCAGGCGCCGGCGCATTCGGCGAGCGGGCCGGACGAGGTCCACCCGGGATTCGCGGCAGCGGCGCCGGCGCTCGGGCCGAGACAATTCCCCAAGTCCGCCAAGGCGTCCCGCGCGACCTGAGCAGCCGCGTTTCCGGCCGCGTTCACCCCGGGCGGTTGCTGGTGCATGAAGGTGAAGCCCATGGCGTCCTCCTCGTCTTCATCGCTGAGCAGGCGGGTAAGCCGGCCTCGGGTCCACCCGGACGAACGTGACCGGTTGTCCGGCGGAGACCCGGGCGCGGCCGTTCATGCTGGCGTTGACCGCCGGTTCGGAGTGCTGGGAATAGTGGATGTCGCCGTCCGGAGTGACGGAGGTGACCACGGCGACGTGATGGATCCCGTCCTGGTCGTTGGACCAGAAGACGACGTCGCCAGGCCGGGCGTCCTGGCGCGGCACCACCTCGCTGAAGGTGTCCTTGAGCAGGTAGTCGTGCAGTGCCGAGGCTCCGCCCCAGCTCGGTGTCGCCGCGTCGTGGTCGCCGGTGATCAAGTTATGCAGCTCCCGCAGCACCTCCTTGTTCGTCCAGCTCTCGCTTTCCGGCATCCCGGCCGCGGCCAGCGAGGTCGAGACGTAGTTCGCGCAGTTGTCCTTCTCGTGGTTGCTCGGGGTTTTGTCCTTGAAGTCGGTGCTGGGGTCGTTCCAGTGGCCGGCCGCGTACTGGACGAGGGCGACCCGGTCGAGCGGCCCGGAACCGCGGAGGCTCTTCTTGACGTCGGCGGGGATCCCGTCCAGGCCGGCGAGTTCGACCGGAACCGCGCGTTCGAGATCGGTTTTTTCCTTGTCGCTGAGCGAATTCCACCACGCGCGGACCGCCTCGGGGCTCTGCCCGCGCGGGAGCGAATCACGGATCATCGCGATCTCGTCCTGGGCCGCCGCGGTCTGTTCCTTCAGCGCGTCGTCGGGGTTGGTGATCTTCACGTCTCCGGCGAGCCGGTGGAACTCTTGCGCGGCAATGCCGTCCGCCTCGGTCGCGGCACGGAGGGCGTCCCGGAACACGGGATCGAGCTTCGCCTTCCACTCCGCCGCGTCCTTGTCGCCGGCATCCACCGGCGTGGTGCTGCCGTCGTCGTTCACCAGCAGGTGATGGGCCTCCGCCAGCCGCAGTGCGCCGCTCAGCTCCTGCTGCGCGACCTCCACCGCGTCGCCCAAGCCGACCAGGACCATCACGACGCCGTTCATCAAATCCGAAGCCGAGTCGTACTCGTTGGCGAGATCGCCGAGCACGGTGCGCGCGTCGCTGCCGGCGGAATCCTTCCACTCGGTCTCGACTTTCGCGATGACCTGGCTGCGAATGTCCGCACTGGCCTGCGCCGATTGGCAGGCGAACTCGCGCCACCCTCTCGCGGCGTCCACCCAGACTCCCGGCTTCACGTCCCGCAGTTGCCCCACCGTGACCACGACGCCTCCCTTCGTCCACGGTCGAGGCTAAGGTCGCCACGCGGTCGGATCCGGGCGCTGACCTCAACCGGCCACTCGGCCGGGTGGCGTTGCCGCGGTGTCGTGAGCGGTGGACCCGTGCCTCCGCTCAGGAGTCGAGTTCGGCCAGCGCCAGCAGATCGTCCTCGGCCAGTTCGAAGTCGAACACAGCCGCGTTCTCCCGGATCCTCGAGGGTGTCGCGGATTTCGGGATCACGATGATCCCCAGCTGCAGATGCCACCGCAGCACGAGCTGGGCGGGCGTCTTTCCGTACTTCGCGGCCAGGGACGTGATCACCCGGTCGTTCAAATACCTGCCGCGGGCCAGCGGGCTCCACGCTTCGGTCGCGATGCCGTGCTCGGCGTGGAAGGCGCGCAGCGGGGTCTGCTGCTGCCACGGGTGCAGTTCGACCTGGTTGACCACCGGCACGACGTCGGTCTCGTCGAGGAGCCGGCGCAGGTGGTCGATGCCGAAGTTCGACACGCCGATCGCCCGCACGCGGCCCTCGTTGAGGAGCAGTTCGAGGGCGCGCCAGGTCTCGACGTAGCGGTCCAGTTCCGGTTTCGGCCAATGGATCAGGTACAGGTCGACCGGGCCCACCCCGAGCGCTTCTGCGCTGCGGTCGAACGCGCGCAGGGTGTTGTCGTAGCCGTGGTCGGTGTTCCAGACCTTCGTGGTGACGAAGACGTCCTCGCGCGGCAGTCCGGACTCCCGGACCGCCGTGCCGACCTCGGCCTCGTTGCCGTACATCGAGGCGGTGTCGATGCTGCGGTACCCGGCTTCGAACGCGGTCGCGACGACCTTCGCGACCTGGTCGGGCCGGACCTGGTACATGCCGAGTCCGAGTTGCGGGACGGTGACGGAGTTGTTCAGCGTGAGCAGGGGCGGCACAGCCATGCGGCGATCCTCACTGCGGGTCTGCGGTGTTCCGGGGAACGGGGTCTCCTGAAGAACACCGCAGATCTTGCCATTCCCCGGCCGCCGCCGCTTTCACACCCCGCTGTGCGCGCCCGAGCGCACCGCCTCCGTCACCCGCGCGGCCCGTTCGGTCACCGCGTCCGCACCGACTGCGAAACCGTTTCGCGATTCGACCGCGACGGACGCTGTCCTCGCCGAGGAGCCTGCCATTTCGGCGGCGGCGGAGACGTCTGCCAGTGCCACTGGGTCCACAGTGGACAGAAGGCGTTCGGCCACTCGGACCACCTCCCCTGCCGCCGCGACGACGTCCGCGGCGGGCTGGGCACGGTCGGGCACGTCGTGGGTGACGGCGTGGGCGTCGATTTCGGCCAGCCGCAACGCATGCCGGGCGAGGTGGTCTGCTTCGGCGTCGCCGCCGGCCGCCCGGCTCAGGAGTGCCGCCGCCTGCGCGAGGGCGAGGGCCGCGACCGTCGCTCCGGCCGGCGCCGGGATCGCGGGGCGGGCGAGGGTGTTCAGGAAGTCGCTCACGATCTGGTCCCGCATGGCAGGTTTCCTTCCGCTCAGCGCCGGATGCGCTCCATCCCGGGGTCGACCAGCGGTTCCGCGGCCACTGTCGCGGAGACTCGCCTGCCGAAGTACTCGATCTCCACTGCGTCGCCGATCTCCACTGAGCCCGGCAGCCAGGCGTACGCGATCGGACGGCCGATGGTGTAGCCGAAGGCCGCGCTCGTGACGTATCCCGCCGGGATGCCGGCCACGAACACCGGTTCCTTGCCCAGCACGACAGTCCGGCCGTCATCCACGGTGAGACAACGCAGCCGCCTAGCCGAGGTCTCTTCGCTGCGGCCGTCGATGGCCGCCCGCCCGGCGAACTCGCCCTTCGCCGGGCGCACCGCGAAGCCGACTCCGGCCTCGTACGGATCGTGCTCGGTGGTCATGTCGGTGCCCCACAGCCGGTAGCCCTTCTCCAGCCGGAGGCTGTTGAACGCGCCGCGCCCGGCCGCAATGACGCCTAACGCTTGCCCGGCGCGCCACAGCGCGTCCCACAGGCGCTGGCCGTTGTCCGCGGAGGTGTAGATCTCCCAGCCGAGTTCGCCCACATAGGACAGTCGCAGGATCGTCACCGGGACCCCGGCGATCCGGGCCCGACGGCCGCGGAAGTACTTGAGGCCGGTGTGCGAAAGGTCTTCCGCGGACAGCGGTTGCACCAGGTCGCGAGCGAGCGGGCCCCACACGCCGACGCAGCAGGTGCCGCCGGTGGTGTCCTCCACCCGGACGCCTTCCGGGGCCCGGCTGCGCAGGTACGCGACGTCGATGTTGCCGTTGATGCCGACCTGGAACAGCTCCGGTTCCAGCCGTGCCACGGTGATGTCACTGCGGACTCCCCCGGCGTCGTCGAGCATCAGCGTGTACGTCACCGAGCCGACCGACTTCGCCAACTGGTTCGTCGTGAGCCCCTGAAGGAACTCCAGCGAACCCGGTCCGCTGACCTCGACGCGCTTGAGCGGCGTCATGTCGTACATCGCGACGCGGTTTCGGGTGTGCCAGGCTTCGGCGGCCACGATCGGCGAGTGGAACTGCCCGGCCCAAGAATCGCGCGCGGGCGGGAGGAAGTCGTGCGGCAGGTCTTTCAGCAGCGACGCGTTGGACTCGAACCAATGCGGCCGTTCCCAGCCGCCCGCTTCCAGGAACACCGCGCCCAGCTCCCGCTGCCGTGCGTGGAACGGGCTGACCCGCAGGTCGCGCGGCGAAAGCCGGGGCTGCAGCGGGTGCAGGACGTCGTAGATCTCCACGAAGTTCTGCTGCGCGGTCTCGCGGACGTACTCCGGGGCGAGCTGGATGTCCTCGAACCGGTGCACGTCCAACTCGTGCAGGTCGGTCTCGGAGCGACCGTCCACAATAGATTCCGCCACCGCCTTCGCGATGCCCGCGGAATGCGTGACCCAGATGGCCTCGGCGATCCAGAATCCGCGCACGTCGGAGGATTCGCCGACCAGCGAGCCGCCGTCGGGAGTGAAGGAGAAGATGCCGTTGAAGCCCTCCTCCGCCTTGGTCTGGCCGAGCGCGGGCAGCAGGAGCTTGCTTTCCTCCCACGACGGCGCGAAATCGTCCTCGGTGAACGGCAGCATCGACGGCATCGCGGACGCCGTGACCTCGCCGGGTTCGGCGAACTTGTCCACCGGCATCGGGCGGTGCGCGTACGAGCCGATGCCGAGCCGGTCGCCGTGCTGGCGGAAGTAGAGGTCCTGGTCTTGGTGGCGCAGGATCGGCAGCACCGGGTGCGCCGGGTCGGCTCCGGCCAGTTCGGCGAGCTGGCCGGTCTTCGCGTACTGGTGCGCCAGCGGCAGCAGCGGCACGGTCATGCCGACCATCTCGCCGATCTCCCGGCCCCAGAATCCGGCGCACGACACCACGATGTCGGCCGGGATCACGCCGTCCGCGGTTTCGACGCCGGTGACGTGGCCGTGGGCCTGCTGGATGCCGGTGACCCGGGTCGAGCCGACGAACCGCGCGCCCCTCGAGGTGGATCGTTTGATCAGCTCGTCCACCGCACGCGAGGCGACGGCGAGCCCGTCGGTCGGGACATACAGCGCGCCGAAGATCTGGTTCTGGTCCAGCATCGGCCAGCGGCGCACACACTCGTCCGGGTCGATCAGCCGCGCCTCGACGCCCCACGACGTCGCCCAGCCGTGCTTGCGTTTCAGGTCCGCCCAGCGCGCCGCGGTGCTGGCCACCTCCATGCCGCCGACCTGCTCGAAGCAGCCGAGGTCGAGCAGTTTCGCGACGGTGTAGCCGGCGAATTCGGTCATCGCCTTCGACGGGTTGGTCTGGAACACCAGGCCGGGCGCGTGCGACGTCGAACCGCCGGTCAGCGGCAGCGGCCCCTGGTCGAGCACGGTGACGTCGGTCCAGCCGCGCAGGGTCAGCTCGTCGGCGAGGTTCGCGCCCACGATTCCGGCGCCGATGATCACGACACGGGTCATGAGAACTCCCTGGGATAGGTCAGCGGAAGACGACGGTCCGGGTGCCGTTGAGGAGGACGCGCCGCTCGCAGTGCCAGCGCACCGCGCGGGAAAGGGCGAGGGCTTCGGCGTCGCGGCCGACGGTCGCGAGCGCGCGCGGCGAATGCGAGTGGTCCACTCGCTGCACTTCTTGCTCGATGATCGGGCCTTCGTCGAGTTCGGGGGTCACGTAGTGCGCGGTCGCGCCGACGTACTTGACGCCCCGGTCGTAGGCCTGCGCGTACGGTTTCGCGCCCTTGAAGCCAGGCAGGAACGAGTGGTGGATGTTGATCGCGCGGCCCTGCAGTTTCTGGCACAGCTCGTCCGAGAGGACCTGCATGTACCTGGCCAGCACGACGAGGTCGATGTCGTGCTCCCGCACCAGGTCCAGCAGCCGCTGTTCGGCCTCCGGCTTCGTCGCCGGAGTCACCGGGATGTGCACGAACGGCAGCCCGGCGGCCTCGGCCATCGGGCGCAGGTCCTCGTGATTGGACGCCACGAGCGCGATTTCCGCGCCGAGCGCGCCCGCGCGCCACCGGAAGAGGAGGTCGTTGAGGCAGTGCCCGGCCTTCGACACCATCACCAGCAGCCGGTCCGGGGTGCGGTCGGAAAACCGGTACTGCATGGCGTAATCCCGGGCGACCAGGTCGAACTCGCGGGTGAGGTCGTCCACTGTGGCCGGTCCGGCGCAGGTGAATTCGGTGCGCAGGAACAGTTCCCCGTGCACGTCGTCGTCGAACTGCTGGTGCTCGACGATGTCGCAGCCGTTGCCGACGAGGAACGTCGTCACGGCGTGCACGATCCCGGAGCGCTCGGGGCAGTGCAGGGTCAAGGTGAACTGGGTCAAGACTCCTCCTCTCGGTATTCCAGCGCCGCGTCGGCGAGCCAGGCGGCGAAATAAGGGGCGAACGACTGGCGCACGAGCACGGTGAACTCCCCCGCTTCTCGCACCAGCAAGACGATTCCGGTGCGGGCCAGCAACGTCTGGACGCAGGTGCCCGGCGGGGCGGCCTTCGGGTGGAGATCGATCGCGCAGCCGTGCGCCAGGACGTCGCGGGCCGCCGGTCCGCCGAGCTGCACGGTGGTGCGCTGCGCGGACACATCGGTGACAGCGCCGACGGTGATTGCTTCTCGCAGCGCTGCTTCGGTGCCTTCGGGAGCGCCGAGCACGAGGTACTCGTCGGGGCCGAGCCAGAGGACGTCGCCGATGCCGCTGGTGAACTGGCAGACATCCGGCAGTTCGGTGCCGAGCACGGCTGCCGCGGCGTCGTGGCCTTCGCGGAGGCGGACGTTGAGCTGCGAGACGAACGGGCGTTCTTCGGCGAGCACGGCCGGGGCGCTGCTGGAGAGCAGGCCCGCGTGCTCCGCGAGCGGAGACAGGGTCTTAGCCGTCACGGCGGGTCCCCTCCTTGTCGTAGAGCACGGTTTCGGTCACTGTCACCGGCACGACCTCGTCGCCGACCGGGACGTACAGCGTCTCCCCGATCCGCTCCCGGCCGGAGCGGACGACCGCGAGTGCGAAGGTGCGGTCCAGCGCGGCGCTCGGGTAGCTGGAGGTGACGTGGCCGAGCATGCGCACCGGCGGGCGCGGGATGTGTGCGGTCTCGATGACCTGCGCGCCCTCCGGCAGCAGCACGGTGGGATCCACCGGCAACAGGCCGACGAACTGTTTCCGGTCCGGGCGCAGGTTCTCCGACCGGGAGAAGGACCGTTTGCCGAGGAAGTCGGCCTTCTTCTTGGACACCGCCCAGCTCATGCCGAGGTCGTGGGGGGTGACCGTGCCGTCGGTGTCCTGGCCGATGATCGGGTAGCCCTTCTCGGCACGCAGGACGTGCATGGTTTCGGTGCCGTACGGCGTGATTCCCCGCTCCGCCAACGCTTCCCAGAGCGCCAGGCCGTACCAGGACGGCACGTTAATCTCGTACGCCAGCTCGCCGGAGAAGCTGATCCTGCACACCCGCGCGGCAATGCCGGCGACTTCGGCGTCGCGCCAGGCCATGAAACCGAACTCGTCGTTGCTGA
The DNA here is from genome assembly GCF_039525725.1 of Amycolatopsis albidoflavus. Classification (NCBI taxonomy): domain Bacteria; kingdom Bacillati; phylum Actinomycetota; class Actinomycetes; order Pseudonocardiales; family Pseudonocardiaceae; genus Amycolatopsis; species Amycolatopsis albidoflavus. The sequence continues at coordinate 660,430 of NZ_BAAAHV010000011.1, read as the reverse complement.
CGTCCAGCTCCGGCGCGATCCCGGCCAGGATCTCGCGCGAACGCGGGCCGACGAGCGCGACGGTGGCCCAGTGCTCGGTGACCGAGGTGGCGAACACGCGCAGGTGCGGCCACTCGGTTTGCAGCCACTCCTCCATCCAGTCCAGCACCATCGCGGCGTTGCCGGTGGTCGTGGTGACGAGGAAGCGGTCCTCGGCCACCCGGATGACGGTGCCGTCGTCGATGACCATGCCGTCGACGCCGCACATCACGCCGTAGCGGATCCGGCCGACCTTGAGCGTGCTCATCAAATTCGTGTAGAGCAGGTCGAGGAATTCGGCGGCGTCCGGGCCTTGGACGTCGATCTTGCCGAGCGTGGAGCCGTCCATCATCGCCACGTCGGTGCGGGCGGCAAGGCACTCCCGCCGGACCGCCGCGTGGAGATCCTCGCCGGGCTGCGGGTAGTACCAGGGGCGCTTCCACTGGCCGACGTTCTCGAACTCCGCGCCGTGTTCGACGTGCCAGGAGTGCAGTGCGGTGACGCGGACCGGGTCGTGCAGCTCGCCGCGGTTCCGACCGGCCAAGGCGGCGAAGGCGACCGGCGTGTACGGCGGGCGGTAGGTGGTCGGGCGGCGGTCCGCGAGGTCGACGCCGAGGGCTTCGGCGGTGATCCCGGCGGCGAGCATGCCGGAGGTTTTGCCCTGGTCGTGCGCGGTGCCGATGGTGGTGTAGCGCTTCACGTGCTCCAGCGAACGGAGGCCTGCGCCGGTCGCGCGGAGGATGTCGGAGACGGTGGCGTCGCGCTGCAGGTCCACGAATCGGGTGTCCACATCGGACTCCGGGCCGGGGATCTGCCATTCGACCGCGGGGGCCAGCTCGCGCGGTCGAGCGTCGGAGACCGGGAGCGGGATTTCCACTGGTGCTTTCGCGGCAGCGGCGCGGCCTTCTCGCACGCAGCCGGCGAAGTCGAAGGTGCCGTTCGCGCTGCCCGCCACCCGTGCGGTCGGGAGTTCTCCGTCCGGGAGATACGCGCCGAGGGCGGGTTCGTAGCGCAAGGCGCCGCGCAGCTGGCTGAACAGGTGGACTGCGGGGGTCCAGCCGCCCGAGACCAGGAGGGTGTCGCACGGGACGAGTTCCCCGGCGACTCGTACGCCGGTGACGCGCTCGGTGCCCTCGGTTCCGGTCACCGCGGCACCGGTGCGGACTTCGATCCCGCGTTCCGCACAGGCCGCGGCCCAGTTTTCCGGTGCGGCTGGGCGGACGTCGACCACCAGCGGAACCGCCACGCCGGCGTCGGCGAGGTCGATCGCGGTCGCGTAGGCGGAGTCGTCCATGGTGAACACGACGGCGCGGCGGCCGGGCAGGACGCCGTAGCGGTGCAGGTACGTCCGCGCGGCGCTGGCGAGGAGGATGCCGGGGCGGTCGTTGTCCGGGAACACGATTGGGCGTTCGTGCGCGCCGGTCGCGAGGACGATCTGCTGCGCGCGGATCCGCCACACCCGCTGCCGGGCCGCACCTGAGGTCCGGGTTTGCACGGCCAGGACGAAACCGTCGTCATAGGCGCCGAACGCGGTGGTCCGGTCGAGCACGTGCACGTCCGGGGTCGCGCGCAGTTCGTCGGCGATCGCGCGGGCCCACTCGACGGCGGGCTTGAGGTCCACGTACTCGTTCGAGCCGAGCAGCGAACCGCCGGGCTCGGGCTGGTCGTCCACCATCACCACGCGGGCTCCTGCCTGCGCGGCGGTGCGGGCGGCGACCAGACCGGCCGGTCCCGCGCCGATCACCAGCACGTCGCAGTGCAGGTGCTTCGCGTCGTACCGCGCCGGATCCGGCTCGGTCGCCAACCGGCCTTGCCCGGAGAGACTGCGCGCGACCAGGCCGTCGAACAGCTCGACGGTGGTGGCGGTCCGCATCGGCTCGGGGAACGGCTTTTCCAGCTGCACCACCGCGTTCGGCTCTTCGACGCCCGCTGCCATGATGCCGCGCGGACGGCCGAGCTTGACGCTCCTCGCCACCTGGTGCACGCCGTTGGCGAGCAGTGCGGACGCGAGCGTGTCGCCGGGGTGGCCGGTGAGGACGCGGCCGTCGAAGGTGAATTGGAGCAGGGTGTCGCGGTCGACGTGGCCGCCGCTGGGGAGGCGGAAGGTCATGGGATCACCGGCCGGGGTTCGTCGAGGCGGTAGACCGCCGCGAGTTCGTGGGTGCGGGTGTCGCGGACGGCGTTGAACCAGCGGCGGCAGCCCGCGCTGTGCGTCCTGCGCTCGGCGAGCGGACCGCTCGGGTTGGCGCGGAAGAAGACGTACTTCGCCCATTCCTCGTCGGACAGCGCGGCCGGTTCTTGCGGGTACGCGACGTGGGCTTGGCCGCCGTAGTGGAATTCGGTCTCCTCGCGGGGACCGCACCAGGGGCAGGGAATCAGCTGCACAGTGGCTCCTAATGCGCGACGGCGGCGGCGCCGTGCTCGTCGACGAGCGCGCCGGTGGTGAACCGGTCGAGGGTGAAGGGTTCGGCGTAGGGGTGCGGCTTGCCCTTCGCGACGGTGTGCGCGAAGCAGTCGCCGACGCCCGGCGTGGCCTTGAATCCGCCGGTCCCCCAGCCGCAGTTGAGGTAGAGGTTCTCCACCGGGGTCAGCCCGACGATCGGCGAGGCGTCCGGGGTCACGTCGACGATGCCCGCCCAGGTCCGCAGCAGGTGCGCCCGCGCGAACACCGGGAACAGCTCCAGCGCGGCGGCCATCTGGTCCTCGATGATGTGGAACGCGCCGCGCTGGCCGTAGCCGGCGTAGGAGTCGATGCCCGCGCCCATCACGAGTTCTCCCTTGTGCGCCTGGGAAACATAGACGTGCACGGCGTTCGACATCACCACCGTCGGGTGCACCGGTTCGAGCAGTTCCGACACGAGCGCCTGCAGCGGATGCGACACCAGCGGCAGGTCGATCCCGGCCATCTTCGCCAGCACCGAGCTGTGCCCGGCCGCGCACAACGCGACCTTCCCGGCGGCGATCCGGCCCCGGCTGGTTTCGACCGCGACCACCTTGCCGTCGCGCGTCTCGATGCCGGTGACCGCGCAGTTCTGGATGAGATCGACGCCCATCTCGGCGGCCGCGCGGGCGAAACCCCAAGCCACGTAGTCGTGTTTGGCGATTCCGGCGCGCGGCTGGTAGGTCGCGCCGAGCACCGGGTAGCGGACGTCCGGCGAGGTGTTGACGATCGGGCAGAGTTCCTTGACCCCGTCCGCGTCGACCCACTCCGCGTCGATCCCGTTCAGCCGGTTGGCGTTCACGCGGCGCACGCTGTCGCGGACGTCCTGCAGGCTGTGCGCGAGGTTGAGCACGCCGCGCTGGCTGAACAGGATCGGGTAGCCGAGGTCTTCCTCCAGGCCCTCCCACAGCTTCAGCGAATGCTCGTAGATGCCGGAGCTTTCGTCCCACAGGTAGTTGGACCGGATGATCGTCGTGTTGCGGGCCATGTTCCCGCCGGCGAGCCAGCCCTTCTCGAGCACCGCGACGCCTCTGATGCCGTGCACCTTGGCGAGGTAGTAGGCGGTCGCGAGGCCGTGTCCGCCGCCGCCCACCACGACGACGTCGTACGCACGCCGCGGCTCCGGGTCCCGCCACAGGAAATCCGGGTGCTCCGGAAGATCCGCGCCCGGGGGACGCGGCTGGTCCGTCGTGGTCATTCCCGCTGGCCTCCCGTATCGGACAACTGGTCGACTACTGATATATCAATCTTCGCTGTAGAGTAAGGCGAGTGAGCAACCCGGTCAACCACGTCATCCCGGCCGCCGCCCCGTCGCTGGCCGAACGCGCCTACGAGTTCCTGCGCGACCGCCTCGTCATGCTCGACATCAAGCCGGGCGACCCGATCAACGAGGAATGGGCGGGCGGCGTGCTCGAAATGGGCCGCACGCCGATCCGCGAAGCACTCAAACGACTCGAGACCGAACGCCTGGTGGTCGCGTATCCGCGCCGCGGCACGTTCGCCACCGACGTGAACATCTCCGACCTCGCGCACATCTCCGAGGTCCGGCGCACCCTCGAACCGGCGGCCGCCGCGTCCGCCGCCACGCGCGCGACCGACGCGGATCGCGCGCGGCTGGCGCAGCTGCGCGATCAGCTGGATTCGGCCGCCCAAAAGGAAAACGCCGACCTCCTGCGCATCGACCTCGAGCTCCACCGCGCGATCTACCAGTGCGTGCACAATCCGTTCCTCGAGGACACTCTGATCCATTACGACAACCTCGCGACCCGGATCTGGTGCGTGTTCCTGCCCCGGCTGCGCGGGATGGCCGGACACGTGGACGAGCATTCGCCGCTGCTGACGGCGATCGTGGAGGGGGACGCCGACAAGGCATCGGAGCTGACGCTCGACCACGTGACCGGCTTCGAGAAAGCGATCCGCGCGCTGATCTAGTCCCCGGCCTTCGCCCGCACCCACTCGTGGAATTCGCCGATGTGGTGCTCGCTCGGCACCAAGACGCCGCCGCGGGCGTAGGCGCGGGACCCCATCGCCTGCTGACACCGTTCGCACGCCTCGAAATCCTGCTGGTTCACCCGGTGGAACAGCTCCACCGAACGGTCGAGGTCCGCGCCGGAGTCGACCACCGCGGGCAGGTACAGCCAGTCGCAGCGGACCAGGGTGCGGTCCGGGGCCAGCGGGAACATCCGGTGCACGATCACGTGGTCCGGCACCAGGTTCACGAACACCTGCGGCCGGATCGTGATCGCGTAGTACCGCCGGTCCTGGTGCTCGCCGACGCCCGGCAGCCGCTGCAAACCGTCGCCGCCGTCCACCGTGAACCCGGTGACGTCCGACCCGAATTCCGCGCCGTGGCCGACGAAATACTGCGCGGCGTACCCGTCAGCGAACTCCGGGAGCACCTCGGTCAGCTCCGGATGGATCGTCGCGCAGTGGTAGCACTCCATGAAGTTCTCGATGATCTGCTTCCAGTTCGCGCGCACGTCGTACTCGATGCGCCGGCCCAGCGACAGATTCTCGATGCCGTACGCCTCGATTTCGCCCGGCCCGCCGAGGCGTTCGCTCACGTCGGCCTGCACAGTGTCCGCAAAGGACGGTGCGTCCTCGGCGAGGCAAACCCAGGCGTAGCCGAGCCATTCGCGCAAATGCACCTTCGTCAGGCCGTACTCGACGCGGTCGACGTCCGGCATTCCGGTCAGATTCGGTGCTGCGACAAGCTTTCCGTCGAGGCCGTAGGTCCAGGCGTGGTACATGCACTGGAAAGCGCGCTTCACCGAACCCTTCTCGTCGGTGCACAGCCGCGCGCCGCGATGGCGGCACACGTTCAGGAACGCGCGCAAGGCCCCGTCGCGGCCGCGCGCGATCAGCACGCTTTCGCGGCCGACCTGCACGGTCTCGAACGAGCCGGGCGACGGCAGGTCGGCGCTGCGCACCGCGCAGAACCAGCCCGTTTCGAAGATCCGCTCCTGCTCCCGGGCGAAGATCGCCGGGTCGGTGTAGTGCGGCCCGGGCAGAGTCGGCAGCAGGCTCTGCGGGAGGTCGATAGCGGTCACCGGCAGGGCTCCTCTCGAACACACTCGATGTTGCGTATTACGCGTCTGGTTGCCCTCTACGGAACAAGATGAGGCTCGGCCGGGGCGCTGTCAAGCACCCTTCCCGGTGCCGCACCGCGCGCCGGAACCGCCTTCGACCACGGCTTTCACCCGGAACGGCGCTCCGCAAAACTCCACCCCGGAACCTCTTGACGGCGCCCCTCCGGCGCGCTCAAACTCTGTTGCGTATCACGTCGGGTGTTCCTCAATACGCAACAATCCCCAGCTTCGGAGGAATCAATGCTGCGCGCGTGCTCAGTGGACGAACTGCCCCCGGGCGAGTCCGTCCGGATCGCGGGGCCCGAGCCCATCGCCGTCTTCAACGCCGACGGCGAGTTGTACGCGATCGGGGACACCTGCACTCACCAGGACGCGTCGCTCGCCGACGGCTGGCTCGAAGGCTGCTTCGTGGAGTGCCCGCTGCACGCGGCGCTCTTCGACCTGCGCACCGGCCTGCCGTCGTGCCTGCCCGCGAAGCAGCCGGTGCGCACGTACCAGGTGCAGGTCGACGAGGGCGTGATCTACGTGCTCGCCGACGCCGCCGAGGACGCTGCGTGAAAACGGTCGCGATCGTCGGCGCGTCGCTCGCCGGCGCCCGCGCCGCGCAGGAGCTGCGCGCACAGGGGTTCGACGGTCGCGTGGTGCTCATCGGCGAAGAGCCGCATCTCCCCTACGACCGGCCGCCGCTGTCGAAGACCTTCCTCGCCGGAACCGCGTCGCGTGAGTCGCTGGATTTGCTCGACGCCGACGATCTCGCGTCCTTGGACGTCCGGCCCGGCACCCGCGCGGAACGGCTCGACCCGTCGACCGGCCGCCTCGTCCTCTCCGATGGCGAGCTCGAAGCCGACGGCGTCGTCCTGGCGACCGGCGGGCGCGCTCGAGCCTTGCCGGGGACGGAATCCGTTGCCGGAGTTCATGTTCTGCGCACCTTGGACGACGCACTCGCCCTCCGCGAGGAGCTGGTCCCCGGTGCCCGGGTGGTGATCGTCGGCGGCGGATTCATCGGGGCCGAGGTGGCTTCGACCTGCCGCGGCTTGGGCCTGGACGTCACGGTGCTGGAGGCATTGCCGACGCCCATGGCGCGCGTGCTCGGCCCCGAGCTCGGCTCGATCTGCGCGCGGCTGCACGGCCGGAACGGGGCCACGCTCCGCTGCGGCGCTTCGGTCGCCGGGCTGTCCACGACCTCCGGCCGGGTCACCGGCGTTCAGCTGGAGACCGGCGAGACTCTGCCCGCCGACGTCGTTGTCGCCGGGATCGGAATGAGCCCCGCAGTCGGCTGGCTGGACGGCTCGGGGCTGGAGATCGGCAACGGCGTGCGCACCAACGCCGGCCTGGTCACTTCACTGCCGAACGTGGTCGCGGCGGGCGACGTCGCGGCGTACGGACCGGCGGGCCTCCGGCACGAGCATTGGACGAACGCCACCGAACAGGCTTCGGTCGCGGTCGCCAACCTGCTGGCCGGACAGGTGGTCCGGGAGTACGAGCCGAGCGGCTACGTCTGGTCCGATCAGTACGCGGGGACGCTCCAGCTCGCCGGGCATCCTTCCCCCGGCGACGAGGTGCGCTTCGCCGACGGCGGCCCGGGCGACGAGTCCTTCCTCGCCACCTACCACCGCGACGGCCAGACGGTGGCCGTGTTCGGGTTCAACAACCCGAAGGGGTTCGGCCGCCTGCGCCGGCAAGCGCTGCGGCGGCCGATGCCCGTCGGGTGACTACCGCACGACCTGGACCACGTCGCCCGGCTGCAGCGTGTTGAAGAACGCCACCGCGTCCGCGTGCGACAAATGCACGCAGCCGTGCGACTGGACCTTCAGGCTGCCCTGATGGAACGCCACCCCGGTGTTGGTGAAGAAGACCGAGTACGGCATCGGGCCGTGGAACTGCTTGCTGTAGTGGTGAAGATCCTTGTACTGCACGCGGAACGTGCCGACCGGCGTGGGGTACGCGGGCTTGCCGACGGTCACGCGCACGCCGCCGCGGGTGACCTTGCCGTTGTTCATCAGCCACGCCGTGTTCGCCGACAGCTTCAGGCACGCTTTCGCCTGCGCGCCGCACGGCGGTCCCGCTGCCTCCGCGGTCGCCGCGAATCCGATCGTTGCCGCCATCGCCGCGATACTGGCCAGCATTGCCGTGAGTTTCCGGTTCATCCTGTGCCTCCCCGAGACGGTCGTACTCTGGATCTTTCCCAGAGAGGGCGGAGTTAAACCAAAAGTGCGCCCATGTGGGTGATCCCTAACGGGACCGCCAGGACAGCGGCGACGTCGCCAGCGCGGCTTCGGCGACGCGCCGGGCGGTTCCGGTGAACAGCCCGGCCTGCGCCGACGCGAGCCATTCGTCCACTGCGGAGACTCCGGTCGCCCGGTATTCGAGGGCCTGGAACAGCATTTCGAGTTTGTCCGCGTCCTTCGCGCACTGCGCCTCGGGCGACTCGCGAGTTTCGTACTCGTCTACCGCCGCCTGCACGGTTTCCGCCGACGCACGCGGCAATCCCGAGGTCTGGTCCGCCGTGATGGCCCGAGGTTCGGGCTTCGTCAGATACGGCGCGGCGGTGTGCGGCAGGTCGCCGGTGCGGGTCTCCTGGGTGTCGTGCCAGAGCGCGAGGAACGCCGCGCGCTCGGGAACCGCGCCTTCCTCGGCGGCGAGCAGCGCGGCCAGCTGCGCCGCGCGGAGGCTGTGCTCGGCCACCGACTCGGGGTCGCGCACTCCCGCCTGCCACCAGCCCGCGCGGCGGACGCGCTTGAGCACCCCCAGCTCGAACCCGAACGCGGCCAAGGCTTCGGCGTCCATCCCGCGATTCCTTTCCCCTGCCGATCTGCCAGCCGGAGCCTACGGGGCGTGGCATGCTGCCCGGACACCCGCTTCTTCGGCAGGAGGCCCCGCGTGAGCACTGTGCTGGTCGAGCACGACGGTCCGGTCACCACCATCGGCATCAACCGGCCGGAGCGGCGCAACGCCGTCGACCGCGCCACCGCCGAGGCATTGGCCGACGCCTTCCGGGAATTCGACGCTTCCGACGCCTCGGTCGCGGTGCTGTACGGCGTGGGCGGGACGTTCTGCGCGGGCGCGGACCTCAAAGCGGTGAGCGAAGGCCGCGGCAACCGCACCGAGCCGGACGGCGACGGCCCGATGGGACCGACGCGCCTGCGGTTGCGCAAGCCGGTGCTCGCCGCCGTGTCCGGACATGCCGTCGCCGGCGGACTGGAACTGGCGATCTGGGCCGACCTCCGGATCGCGGAGGAGACCGCGGTGTTCGGCGTCTTCTGCCGGCGCTGGGGAGTTCCGCTGATCGACGGCGGCACGGTCCGGCTGCCGCGGCTGATCGGGCGCAGCCACGCGATGGACCTCGTGCTGACCGGACGTCCGGTCGGCGCGGAAGAGGCGCACCGGATCGGATTGGCGAATCGCGTCGTGCCTTCCGGGCAGGCATTGCCCGCCGCCATCGCATTGGCCCGGGAAATCGCGGCCTTTCCGCAAACGTGCTTGCGGGAGGACCGGGCGGCATTGCTGGAAGGCGAGTCCCTGACCGAGGAATCCGCATGGGAAAACGAATTCCGGCACGGGATTCAGTCATTGAATGCGGATACTCTTGCGGGTGCCGCGCGCTTCGCCGAAGGAGCGGGCAGGCACGGGTCGTTCGGGAACTAGTCGCGTCCGATTACCGTTGCACAGCAAGGCATGTACTCGCGTCCAAGCACGCGCGGACGACAGGCGGACATAGCAGGCATACCGCGCGATGCCGCCTTTTCGGCCCAGTCGCGCGGTTTTTCCAGACTAGGCCGAACGAGTGAAACCGCACGCGAATCCCTTTCGGTTTTTTCCGCGCCGGTCACCATTACCTGCGACGACCGTTTATTATCGCGGCCACATTCGGCGCTAGCCCGATCGAGCGAACGAAAAATTCGCTAAACGCACGTAGCGCCCAGGCCCTCGGCATCGATACAGATACACGAGGCCGGGCGCCGAAGCGCGCTCGCACGGCCGTCCGCACCGCCCGCCTCGACCACAACAGAACCCCGCCCCCCGACCCGTCGCCGGCAGGCTCTCCGCCGGCGGACGCCGACCGCCCGGCCTGACGAGGCCGGGCAATCGGCGCTTGCCGCCGCCGGAGAGCCTGCCGTGCCCCGTGCTCCCCTCCCCCCGCCGAGCACAAGACAAGAACCGAGGTTCTTCCATGACGTCGAACATCGAGCGTTCCAGCTCCTCGCCGTCGGACGACACCGCCTCCCGCCCGGCCGCCGGGCCCTGCTGCCGCCTCCGGGTCGCCAGCCGCGGCGCCTGCGGGGAAAGACCGCGGCCGCGGAAGCTGTCCATCGTCATCCCCGCGCTGAACGAGCGGGTCAACATGCCCCGGGTGCTGGCCACGATCCCGCGCTCCGGGCTCGCTTCCCTCGGCTACGAGATCGAGGTGATCGTGGTCGACAACGCCTCGACCGACGGGACCGGCGAGGTGGCCGCCGCCCTCGGCGCGCGGGTGATCCTGCAGCCGCTGCGCGGGTACGGGCACGCCTATCACGCCGGTTTCGCCGCCGCGACCGGCGACGTGATCGCGACCGGCGACGCGGACTGCACCTACCCGTTCGACCACTTGCCCGGGCTGCTGTGCACGATGGCCGACCGGCAGCTCGATTTCCTGTCCACCAACCGGCTCGGCCACGAGAACCGGGAGGCGATGAAGCCCTCGCACCGGATCGGCAACCGGGTGCTGACCCTGATCAGCCGGCTCTTCTTCCGTTCGCCGTTCCGCGATTCGCAGTCCGGGATGTGGGTGTTCCGCCGGCACGTGTGGCAGCACCTCGACATCCGGTCCGGCGGGATGCCGTTCTCGCAGGAGATCAAGAACGACGCGTACGTCCGCGGCTTCCGCTGCGGCGAAACGCCGATCGAGTACCGGATCCGCGGCGGCGAAGTGAAACTGCACGCCGTGCGCGACGGCCTGCGCAACCTTTCGCAGCTGGCCGTCCACCGGGCGCGCACCGTCCGCGGGCCCGCGACCGTGCTCTGCGCCGGCGAAGCCGAGTGCGTCCTGGCGATGGCGGACTGAGCGTGGACGACTCCGCGGGAGAAGACCGGGGAAACGCTCGCGGCTGGCTGAAGTTCGCCGGCGCGGTTTCGGCGGTGGTGGTGCTCGGGGTCGTGACGGTCCTGGTGTGGCCCGCCGCGCGGACGCTGTTCCGGCAGTCCTTCACCGAGCTGCCCGAGACCTACACCGAGCTGTATTTCGTCGGCACACCCACGTTCCGGGACGGAACTGTCACCGCCGAAGTCGCGCTCGTTCGGCACGGTCCGGCGCACGCGGACTACACCGTCGTGGCGGCGCTGGAGACCTCGTCGGCGGACCGGCTCGCCGGGGTGTCGCGGCGCGTGACCCTCGAGCCCGGCCAGTTCACCACCCTGGACTTCCGCCTCCCGGTCCCGCCCGGGCACGTCGTGGACGCGATCGCGGTGAACGTCGCGGGCGGCATGGAGAACCTCCGGTTCCGGCTGCCCGGCAACGCTTCCGCCACCGGCGGCAGACCGTGACGCCCCGCCGCCGGATCGTCCAGATCACGCCCTACTACCCGCCGCATCTGGGCGGGATGGAAGCGGTGGTGCGGCACTTGGCGGTGCAGCAGGCGCGGCAGCACGACGTCACCGTGCTCACCACGACCGTCGGCGCCCGAGATTCGCCGCGGCGCGAGCGCGTGCACGACGTCGACACCATTCGGGCGCTCGCGCTCGACGTCGCGCACACGCCGGTGTCCGCCAGCTTCGTTCCCGCGTTGCTGCGCACGCCGAAGACCGCGGTGTGGCATCTGCATGCCGCCCACGCGGTGCTGCCCGAGCAGGTCGCGCTCGCCGCGGCGGTCCGGCGTCAGCCGTTCCTGCTGCACTTCCACCTGGACGTCGACCAGTCCGGGAAGCTGGGATGGCTGTTGCCGCACTACAAAAAGCACATCTTCGGCCGCGTTCTGCGGGCTGCCGCCGGGGTGCTGGTGCTGACCGAGGCGCAGCGGGAGTTCGTCCGCACCGCCTACCGGGTGGATCCGGCACGGATCTTCGCGGTGCCGAACGGGGTGTCCGCCGAGTTCTTCCTGCCGCCGCGTGCGCGACGGGAACCGGTGCTGCGCTTGCTGTTCGTCGGACGGCTCAGCCCGCAGAAGAACCTCGCCCGGCTCCTGCACGCGCTGACCCTGGTGCGCCAGCCGGTCGAACTCGACGTCGTCGGGGACGGGGAACAGCGGCAGCAGCTTGAAGAAACCGTGCAGCGGCAGCGGATTCCGGAGGTGCGGTTCCACGGTCGGCTGCACGGCGCGTCGCTGCTGCAACGGTACGAACAAGCCGATCTGTTCGTGCTGCCGTCGGATCGCGAAGGGATGTCGCTCGCCGCGCTCGAAGCCATGGCCGCCTGGCTGCCGGTGCTCGCGACCGACGTTCCCGGCAACACCGAACTCCTGCACGGCGTCGGAGCCCTCACCCCAGCCGATCCCGCCGCGCTGGCCGCGGCGATCGACGACTTCGCGACGGATGAGGACTTCCGGCGACGGACCGCCGCGGCCAGCGCGGCAGCAGCGCGGAGGTTCACCTGGGCCGAGGTGGCAAGACACGTCGAAGACGTCTACGCCGAGGTACTGCCGTGACGAGACCCAGCCAGCGCACCGTCCTGCTCGGGTCGGTGCTCGTCGCCGGTGCCGTGGAGTTGAGCCCGTGGCGACCGGCCGTACTGGTGACCGTCGCCGGTCTCTGGCTGCTGCTGGGCGCCCCGGCCTGGCTGTGCCGCCGGATTGCCACCCGGATCGTCTCCACTCGGGAAGCCCAATGGTTGCTGGGCCTAGGTTTCGCGGTGCTGGCGGCGATGGTGGCCGCACTGGCGGTCAACACCGTGCTCCCCTGGTTCGGCGTCTCGCGCCCTCTCACGACCGTGTCGCTCGCCGTGGCCCAGACCCTCACCGCGGCGGCGCTCGCGTTCTTGGACCGACGGCTCACCGGCGCCTCGCCGCCCGTGCGCGCGCTGCGGCTGATGCCGGTGCGCGACGTCGCGCCCATCGCTGTTCTCGGGGTTCTCGCGCTGGTGGTCGCGATCGCCGGGGCCGTTCGCCTGAACAACGGGTTCACCGGCGCGACGAGCCTGATCGCGCTGGTCCTCATCGCGGCGCTGCTCGGGTTCCTCGTGCTCAAGGCAGGCCGTTACGGCGACGGGGCCATCGCGTTTGGAATCCTTTGCGCGGCAACGGCTTTGCTGCTGCTGACATCGCTGCGCGGCTGGTACGTCAGCGGGCACGACATCCAGCGCGAGTACCTCCTCTCCCAGCTGACCTCGGCCAAGGGCTACTGGGACATCTCCGGCTATCCCGACGCGTACAACGCCTGTCTGAGCATCACCCTGCTGCCCGCCTCGCTGGCCAAGCTGACCGCGTTGCCCGGCTTGGCGATCTTCAAAGTCGTGCTGCCGACGCTGTTCGCCGCCGCACCGGTCGCGGTGTACCGCACGGCACGGAACCTCACCTCGAAACGCGTCTCGCTCCTCGCCGCGATCTACTTCCTCGCGTTCCCCACGTTTTTCACCGACATGCCCTTCCTCGGCCGTCAGGAGATCGCGTTCCTCCTGCTCGGCTGCGCGGTACTGGCGCTGAGCGACCTCTCGGCCCCGCGACGAGCGCGCAGGATCGCGTTCACCGTCCTGTTCGCGGGAATCGTGCTGTCGCACTACTCCACCACTTACGTGCTGATCGGCGTCCTGATGCTGGGCAAACTCGCCAGCGGCGTCATCCGCGTGGTCCCGCCGCTGCGTCGGCGGCTCGCCGACCGGGCGCCGAAGGAGGCGACCGACTTCGTCGCCTGGCCGATGATCGGCATCGCGGTCCTGTGCTCAGCGCTGTGGACCGGCCCGGTCACCGGCACCTGGCATCAGCTCCAGCACACCGCCGCGGCCACCGCCCAGGACCTGTTCCACCCGGACCAGGTGCAACGCGGTTCCTCCGACACCGCCTACAGCATCTTCAGCTCCGCCCGGGTCAGCCCGCAGCAACGGCTGCGCGACTACGCCGATTCCACCCGGCCGCACACTGGCGGCGAAGCACCGGCGGCGCTGTCCGCGGGGGCGACCGCCCAGGTCGCCCCCGCGGACAATCTCCCGCTCACCGCAGCGGGTTCCGCGCTCGACCATCTCGGCGTCGACGTCCCCCGCGTCAACGGCCTGCTCCGCACTCTGTGCGCGGACGGGCTGCAACTGCTGGTGATCCTCGGGCTGGCCGGAACCGTCGTCGCCACCGCGACGCTGTTCCGCCCGACGCACGACCTGTTCGTCCTCGCCGGCGGAGGTTTGGGCGTGCTCGCCGCAGAGATCGCCCTTCCGCAGCTCTCGGTGGACTACGGCCTCCTGCGCACCTTCCAGCAGGGGCTGTTCGGGTTCGCCCCGTTCATCGCGATGGGGTCGGTCTGGGCGCTGTCGTGGCTCAGGCAACGGTGGCGGATGCCCGCCGCGACCACCGCGGCGCTGCTGCTGTTCCTCGACCTCACCGGCGCGCTGCCCCGGCTGTTCGGCGGCTATCCCGCGCAACTGCACCTCGACAACGCCGGGCAGTACTACGACATCTACTACGCCCACCCGCAGGAGCGCGCCGCCATCGCCTGGCTCGAACAGCACACCGCCGCACCGCGGATCCAATCCGACCGCTACACGCTCAGCCGGCTCCAAACGCTCATCGACGGCCGCCCGGGCGACGACATCTATCCGACTCTCGTGCAGCCGGGCTCGTTCGTCCTCCTCGGCTACCCGACTGTCCGCAAAGACGAGGTCACCGTGTTCTACCAGGGCGACCTCGTCACCTACAGCTATCCGCTGCGATTTCTCGACGCCACCAAAAACAAGGTCTACAGCAGCAACGGAACGAGTGTGTACCGATGACGTCTTCCCGTCCGCTCCGGATCCTGCTCGTCTCGCACTACTACCCGCCGCACGTCGGGGGAATCGAGAACGTCGCCGCCCAGCAGGCCCGGACGCTCGCCGCGCGCGGCGCCGACGTCACCGTGCTGACGAGCGCCGGGCCGCCAGTTGCGGACGAGGGCGTCCGAGTCGTGCGCGTTCCGGCCTTCAACGGGGTGGAAACCCGCACTGGAGTGCCGTTTCCGGTGTTCGGGCCCCGGCTAGCCCGTGCCGTCCGCGAATGGGTGCGGTGGGCGGATGTCGTCCACCTTCACGACACGCTTTACCAGTCCTCCTGGAGCGCCGGGCTGCGAGCCGCGAGGACCGGCACCCCGCTTGTCCTGACCCAGCACGTCGCGGTCGTCGAGCATCCGTCCGCGTTGGTGCGGGCCGTACAACACGCGGTGTACCGGTCTGTCGGGCGGCGGCTGTTCCGGGCCAGCCGCGAGGTCTTCGTGGTCAACGATTCGGTCGCCGCCTTCGTCCGCCGATTCCGGGGCGGCAGCGCGGAACTGCTCCCCAACGGCGTCGACACCGCCCAGTACCGCCCCGCCGCAGCCGGAGAACGAGCGCTGCTGCGGAAACGCTGGCGGCTGCCCGACACCCGAGTCCTGGTGCTGTTCGTCGGACGGCCGGTGCCGAAGAAGGGATACGACCTGCTCCTCGCCGCCCGCCATCACGACTACGACCTGGTCTTCGCCGGCGAACGACCCCAGCACCTTCCCGCCGACCTCGCCGTGCATCACCTCGGCGCGCTCAGCCCCGGGGAGATCAGCGGCCTCTACCGCGCCTGCGACGTCTTCGCCCTGCCCTCCACCGCGGAAGGATTCCCCCTGACTGTCCAAGAAGCCATGGCCTCCGGCCTCCCGGTCGTCACCACCGACGACCCGGGATACGCCTCCTACGGACTCGACCGAACCCAAGTCGCGCTCATCCCCCGCGACGCGGACATCCTGCGCGCGACACTGCGCTCGCTGGCCGCCGATCCCGCGCGCCGCGAAGCCATGGGCCGCTACTCCGCCGATCTCGCCGCCGCACGGTTCTCCTGGCCGAAACACGTCCAGCGCCTCGAACAGGCCTACCGCGAGGCACTCGACCCGGCCGAGGTCCGGGCATGACCGCACTCGCCGGGCCCGTGCCGTCCTTCGCCGCCCGGCTGAAATCCGACCCGCTGGTGCGGAACTCGTTCTTCCTCATGGCCACGACCGCGCTCGGCGCCGGGTCCGGGTTCGTGTTCTGGATCGTCGTCGCCCGGCTGTACCCGCCCGCCGAGGTGGGCTGGGCGAGTTCGCTGCTCTCGGCGGTGACGCTGCTGAGCTATTTCAGCGGGCTCGGGCTCAGCTCCAGCCTCGTCCGGTACCTGCCCACGACGCCGTCCCGCGGCGCGCACGTCAGCACCGCGCTCACTTCGGTGGCCGTCACCGGCACCATACTCGGGGCCGGATTCGCCCTCGCCGCACCGCTGGTCTCGCCCGGGTTGTCGTTCCTCAGCGGGTCGTTCCCGGCGGTCGCGCTGTTCGCTCTGCTGGCGATGGCCGTCGCGCAGAACCTGCTGACCGACTCGGTGTTCGTCGCCCTCCGTGCGGCGAAATACAACATGCTCCTCAACGGCGTCCTGATGAGCGTGGTGAAAATCGGCCTGCCGATCGTTTTCGTCGGCGCGGGCGCGATCGGGATTTTCCTGTCCAGCACGGTGGCTTCCGCCGTCGCCGCCGTCGCGAGCGTCGTCGTCATCCGACAGCGCCTGCGGATCCCGGTGCGGCCCCGCCTGTACCCGGCGACGCTGCGGTCCACGCTGGCGTACTCGCTCGGCAATTACGCGTCCAGTTGCCTGAATCTCGTGCCGCTGCTGGTGATTCCGCTGCTGGTGCTGCGTTCGCTCGGCCCGGAGGCGTCGGCGGCGTACTTCGTGGCGTTCCAGATCGCCAACTTCGTCAACGCCGTGCCGTTCGCGGTCGGCGAGGCGCTGTTCGCGGAAGGCTCGCACGAACAGGAAGACCTCAAGCATCTGGCGAAACGCTCGGCGCTGCTCATCCTCGCGATCGTGGTGCCCGCCGTCAGCGTCACCGCCGCCCTCGCGAAACCCGTGCTGACCCTGTTCGGCGCGAGTTACGCCGCCGACGCCCGGAATTGCCTCGTCGTCCTCGCGGTCTCCGCTTTCGCGGTGGCTTTCAACACGTGGTCCGGGTTTCTGCTCAAGGTCACCCGCCAGCTCTCGGCGATGAATCTGTCGAATCTCGTCTACGCGGTGGTCACCGTCGGCCTCGCCGCGCTCGGGGCGCGGCACAGCCTCGTCTGGATCGCGGCGGCCTGGGGCGTCGGCAATCTCGCGTCCGGCCTCGTCGCGGTCGCCGCGCTGGCACTGCGCGGGTTCCGCTTTTCCCCGAGCGGCAAGGGAGGTTCGGATGAAGATCGCCCACATCGTCAACGTCGGCTTCGAAGCCGGCGGCGCGGAGCGTAGCGTCCGCCTCATCGCCGAGGGCCTGCGCCGCCGCGGGCACCAGGTCCTCGTCATCGCGACCGACCATCTGCTCGACGATCCCGCCGTCAGCGACCGCGAAGTCTTCGCCGACGTTCTGGTGCCCGCCATCCGCGGAGGTGCCGCCCGCCGCTTCGCCGGCTACTTCTGGCACCGGCCGGCCTACCGGCAGGTGACCGCCGCGCTGCGGTCTTTCCGACCCGATGTGGTGCACCTGCACACCATCGGCGAGTTCAGCCCGGCCGTGCTCAGCGCGTCCGCGGCCTGCCCACAGGTCCTCACCGTGCACGGTCCCGAAGACTGGACCGGGGACCTGCTGTCGTGGAATCTCCGCAGCCGCACCGAAGGCCGCGCCCGACTGTCCACGATGGACACTGCACGCCTGGCCTATTTGCGATTCCTGCAACGACCGGCCTACCTGTACCGCCTGCGCACCGTCGACCGCGTGCTGACCCCGAGCCGCTTCCTCGCCGACGCCGTAATGCACGATCTGCCCCGGACACCGATCCACGTCGTCCCGAACGGCGTGCCGCTCCGTGCTGCCGAACCGGTCCCCGACGCCGCCCACGCGCTGTTCGTCGGACGGCTCGAACCAGTGAAAGGCGCGCACGTCCTCGTGGACGCCTTCGCGACCGTCGCCCGCCGACTTCCTCGCGCTCGGCTGACGCTCGCCGGCGACGGAAAACAGCGGGCTGTCTTGGAAAAATCCGTCAGCGAACACGGGCTGGCCGACCGCGTGCGGTTCGCCGGCTGGCTCGACGGGCCCGAGCTGGCGGCCGCGTACCGCGCCGCCTCGGTGGTGGTGATCCCTTCGGTGTGGCCGGAGAATTTCCCGACTGTCGCGCTGGAAGCCCTCTGCGTCGGCCGGGCGGTCGCGGCCACCGAGGTCGGCGGGATCCCCGAACTGGTCCGCCCGGGCCACAACGGGGTGCTCGTCCCGCCGGGCGAACGCCGCGCCCTCGCCGACGCGCTCTCCCGGCTCCTCGGCGACACGGCGCTGCGGCGGGCGATGGGCGCGCGATCGGCCGGGCTCGCTTGCTGCCACAGCCTCAGCACGTTCCTCGACCGGCTAGAGCGGCACTACCAGGAGGTGCAGCCGTGAACCCCGCCCCCTGCTCAGCCCGCCCTCTCCGCTCGCCCCGAACCGCCACGCCAGGAGACCTGCTCATGCGCCGCACCCTCCCCGCTCCGCCGGAGCACCCCCGCCAGGAGGCCCGCCGATGACCCGCGTCCTCGTCGTCAACGCGTTCGAACGCGGCAACCGCGGCGACGCCGCCCTGCTCAGCGTCCTGCTCGACCAGATCCGCCGCGCACTGCCCGGCGCGCGGATCGCGATCGCCGGCTTCGAGCATCCCTCGCGATGGCCGGAGTTCGAGGGCGTGCCCAACCTCGGCTCGTTCCGCCGCTACTCCGGCGAGGAGGACATCCCCCGGTTCCGGAGAATCCTGCGCAAACTGAGCCTGCTGCCCGTCCTCGCCCTCGCCGCCGCCCGGCTCCCGCGCCGTCCGCTGCTGGCCGTCGCCCGGCTGCTGCCCGCCGAACCGCGGCGCGAACTGCGCGCCCTCGCGTCCGCGGACCTCGTCGTCTCCCTCGGCGGCGGCTACCTGACCGGCCGCGCGAACTTCGCCTCCGACCTGAACATCCTGTTCCTGCTGCTGCCGCTGTGGCTGGCCGAGCGGTTCGGCGTCCGGGTCGTGACCGGCCCGCAGTCCTACGGCCCGTTCCCGCGCCGGGTCCAGCGCGTGCTGGTCCGCCACGTCCTCGGCCGGGCGGACGCGGTCCTCGTCCGCGAAGACATCAGCCGCGACCGGCTCGCCGAAATCGGGCTGCCGCCGCGCTTGCTCACGCGCAGCGTCGACAGCGCCTTCGCCTTCGAAACCCGCTCCGACCGCGCCTGGCGCCCCGCCCTCGGCGTCCCCGCCGACGCCCGGATCGCGATGGTCACCGCCCGCCAGTGGCTCGACGAGACCGGCCAGCACCGGTACGAGCACGCCTTGGCCGCGGGCATCCGCCACCTGCTCGGCCGCGGGTACTACGTCGTCCTGGTCCCCCAGGTGACCTGCGCCTTCCAAGGCGACGACGACCGCCGCGTCAACACCCGCCTCGCCGCCGGGCTCGAGCACCCCCGGCTGCGCGTCCTGGGCGACGACACCTTCGACCACCGCGACGCCCGCGCCCTCTACGCGGAGGCCGACCTCGTGATCGGCACCCGCTTCCACTCCGTCATCTTCGCCCTCACCGCGCACGTCCCGTGCCTCGCGATCGAGTACGAGCACAAAACGGCGGGCATCATGCGCGACCTCGGGCTCGAACAGTGGGTCGTCGGCATCGGGGAAGTCCGGGACACCACGTTGCCCGCGCTCCTCGACAGCCTCGTCGACCACCGCGAGGACTACCGGCGGCACCTGCGCGAAGTGCTTCCCCCTTACGCGCGCCGGGCCCGCGACCTGAGCCCGCTGCTGCATGCCGCCTGACCCGGGGTCAGCCCCGCCGCAGCCACCTGAACCGGCGGCAGCCGCACCGCCCGCAGTCGGTGCCGCCGCGCAAATGCTGGTGCTCGCTGCGGTCGTGGCCGCACGCGCGGCACCGCGCCGCCGCCCACGGCATCCGGATCCCGGACATCCTGCGCCTCCTCGAAGTCCCCCATCCCCCGACACAGACCATCACATCCGCGCGCGCCCAGCCAACCGGACCAATGAGGACAGGAGCCTCCGTGAGCCGAGACCGCACCGTCGTCTTCGTGACGCCGTACTACCCGCCGGACGTCGGCGGCGTGCAAACCTACGTGCACAACCTGGCCGCCGCGCTGCGGGAAGTCCCCGGATGGCGGCCCGTCGTCATCACCACCAGCACCCGCGCCGGGTCCGCCGACGCCTTCCCGGTCTACCGGCTCCCGGCGCTCGCCAAACTCTCCAACACCCCGCTCGACCCGCGCTGGCCGTCGCAGATCCGCCGCATCCTGCGCGCCGAACAGGCCGATTACCTCAACGTGCACACTCCCGTGCCCGGCTTGGCCGACGCCGCGACGATGGTCGCCGGACGCATCCCCGTCGTCGTGACCTATCACGCCGCTGCCCTCGCCAAGGACGGTCACCCGCTCTTCAACACCGTCGCGCGCGCGTATTCCGGCGCCGAGGGCTTCATGCTCCGCCGGGCCGACCTGATCCTCGGGGTTTCCGGCTACGTCGCCGACCGCTTCCGTCCCCGCTTCGGCGACAAGGTCGGTGTCCTGGAGAACGCCGTCTCCCCTTCGGTCTTGGCCCCGTCCGCGCCGGCGCACCGTCGTTACGCCGCGGCTTTCCTGGCCAGCCTGGAGCCGACCCATGCCTGGAAAGGTCTGGACCAACTCCTGTACGCGCTGCGCCTGCGCCTCGGCGGTTCCGCGCCGTCCGCCCGCCTGCTGGTCATCGGCGACGGCGCCGCGCGTCCCGGATACGAAGCCCTCGCCCGGAAACTCGGCATCGCGGACAATGTCGTCTTCGCCGGAAACCTCGGCGGAGACGCGAAATTCCGGGCCCTCCGCAGCGCCGGATCGCTGGTCCTCTGCCCGACCAGCCCGAACGACGCCTTCCCGACCGCCCTGCTCGAAGCGTGGGCGAACCGGGTGCCCGTCGTCGCCACCGCGGTCGGGCCGCTTGCCGCGCTGGTGGACGACGGTGTCAACGGGCTGCTGGCCGCGCCGTGTTCTCCCGAGGCATTGGCTGAAGCGTTGCGCCGCCTGGAGAGCAGTCCGGCTTTGGCGGAGACGCTCCGGGACAACGCCTACGAGCTTGTGCGCGGCCGGTACACGTGGAGCCATCGGGTCGCGGAGTTCGTCGAACAGCTGACCGCGATCGATCGGCGCGGTGCTCGGGTCTCTCGGTGATGCCGACGCTGAAACCAGGACGCACCAAACCCCTGTGCCGCTTCACCTCCGCTTCACCTCGCCGCGCCCACCGGATCCCGCGCCCCCGCATCCTTCCCAGCCGGATTCCGGATCTCTCCCCCGGTTCCGGCCCGTTTTCCTTCCCCGCGGGCGAAACCTCCGGTTGCCGTCCCGCTCACCGGCACGACCCCCCGATCGTGGCCGCTCGCGGTCCGCCGTCCGGCGGGCGGTTCTGGGTAGCCTGGCGACGTGGCCGACCCGATCCCCCAAGTCCCTGCCCCCGGCGAGTCCGGATCCGAGCGTCCCGGCGAGGACGAACCGCCCCGGAAGGGCCGGCGGAAGCGTCCGTTCTGGCAGGAGCTGCCGATCCTGATCGGGATCGCGCTGGTGCTGACGATCCTGATCCAGCAGTTCGTCGCGAAGGTGTTCCTGATCCCGTCGGCGTCGATGGAGACGACGCTGCACGGCTGCGACGGCTGCTTCGGCGACCGGGTCGTCGTCGACCGCGTCACCTACGATTTCACCGACCCCGCCCCCGGCGACGTCATCGTCTTCCGCGGCCCGCAGCCGTGGACCGCGAACGAGATCGCGCCGCAGGAATCGGGCAACGTCTTCACGAAGGCGTTGCGCGGCCTCGGTTCCCTCGTCGGCTTCGCGCCGCCGGACGAGCGGGACTTCGTCAAACGCGTCATCGCCGTCGGCGGGCAGACCGTCCAGTGCTGCGACCCCCAGGGCCGCGTCCTGGTCGACGGCAAGCCGCTCGACGAGCCCTACATCCACTGGCTGGACCAGCCGCCGTCGGTGCAGCAGACGTTCCCCCCGGTCACCGTCCCGAAGGGCAGCCTCTGGGTGATGGGCGACAACCGCGAGAACTCGTGCGACTCCCGCTGCCAGGGCGGCGGCGGGGTGAACGGGACCGTCCCGGTGGACGACGTCATCGGCAAGGCCCGGGTGATCGTCCTGCCGCCGTCGCGCTGGGGCGGCGTGAGCGACCACGACCCGCAGGCCGCGCCTGCCGCGCTCGGCGCTCCCGCGTGGCAGCAGGGAATCCCGCTCGGGGCGGGCGCTTTGCTGGCGTTCCCGACGCTCGCCGCCAGCCGGGGTTTGCGGCGGAAGCTCAGCAAGCAGGACTAAGCCGCCGTCTCCCGACTAGAAACCCCATGCCGCGGTGGGCGTACCCACCGCGGCATGGGGCTTTCTCAGCAGCAGTGCGGTGTGCGGCGGTGCTGGCCAGGGGGATGCGGAGCACCGCCTGGCGAGACAGGCCGCGTGGCTCAGTTCCCGCGAACGTCCGTGAGGGGAACCCTGAGGGACTCAGAGTCCCTCAGGGTTCCCCTCACGGACCTCGGCGGCGGTAAGCGGTCCGGCGGTCCTGCTGCGGCCAAGCTCCCAGCTGGGGCCGCGCACCGTCGCCTTCGCCGGAGGGAGTCCGCGCTGCCGGTTCCGAAGTCCGCACTGCCTGTTTCAGCGGCGCGCTCCTTCGACGACGTGGCCGCGGTCACTGCCCGGAACCGGCCGCCCGCACGACGTCCAGCCGGAGATGCCGCGTCAGGTCCCCGGTCATCTGCAGCACCGGCGTCCGCTCCGCGAACAGCCACTCGTCCCCGCGCCGGACGAACCGGTCGTCGTAGTGCCCGGCGGCGATGGGCTGCAGCGGAAGGTCTTCCGTGGCTTGGAAAACGGTGAAGTAACTGTGCGCCGAAGCGGTGTCCTCCCCGGCCGTGATCCGGACGTTCGTCGTCACGTGCCGAGTCCTCGGGGTGCCGTCCGGATGGAGGATCAAGATGGCGCGGAACCAGTTCTCCACGGCTTCCCGTCCGGTCCGCCCGCCGCCGCTGTGCAGGGTTCCCTCGCGGAACAACTCGCCCACCCCGGCCAGATCGCCCGCGTCGATGCGCGCCGCGTAGGTCATGATCAGGTCCTGGATCGCCCACCGGGCCGAGTCTGCCGACATCCGGCCAGCATAGGAGCTCCACTGTGGACAACGGCCGGACAAGAACCGCCGCCGGAGCCCGAAACCGCGCCCGGACCTGTGACCTGCGGTTCTCCCGGACACCGCCCTCCCGCCGCAGCCCGGTCCGGCGGCGGTGGCATGATGCCCGCACGGTCCCGGCCGATCGGACCGCTCGCCGAGGAGGAGGGTGACGCTTGAGCACGCGCACTACCCAGGTGGACGACCTCCGGCTGGTGGCGCAGCCGAGCGCGGTCCCGTGCACCGAGCTGTTCGTCCGCCTGATCCTGACCGACTGGTCGCTGATGCCGATGCTGGACCAGGTCACGAACGCCGCCGTGCGGCTGGTCGGCGACGTCGTCGACCAGAGCAGCCCGTCCGCGCCCGCCTTCGTGACCGTCCGGCTGCAGCTGCGCGGCGACCGGCTCGTCATCGAAGTCGACGACGACCTCGTCGCCCCGACGCCGCCGCGCGACGAGCGGATCGGCGTCCGCCCCGGCGAACGCGGCGGCCGCACCACGTGGTGCGAACTGGCGCTGCCCGGCGGGATTTCGGCGGGCCAGGTCCGCCTCCCGCGCCGGGGCGACCGGCGCACGCTGGTGGACGAGCCCGTGTCCGGCGAACCGGTCACCGCCGACCCGCAGGTGCTCGAACGGCTTCTCAACCGCCTCAGCACCTGGTCCGAGTAATCGTCGCCCGGCAGCCGGTCGCACGCCCCGGCCGGCTGCCGGACGGGAATCCCGCTGACGCCGCCCGCCGGTCGAACGGCCTCGGAAACCAGCGACCGCGCCGCGGACCGAGCCCCAAGGCTCGTCGCCCGGAGCCTCGGCAGCCGAATCAGTTTCGGCCGCCGACACCCGGATACTGCCAAGCACCTCGCGGCCCGGCAGCCAAACCAGCCTCACCGGTCACCACCCGGCCGCCGCCAAAGCCACCGCGACCAGCCATCAGGCCGTCACCCGGCAGAAGCCTCCCAAGCCTGCTCCAGCGCCTGCGCGAAAACCTCCACCGACTGTCCGCCGGAAACCCCGAATCGTCGCCCCAGCACGAAAAACGGCACCCCGCCCGCGCCCAGCTCCGAAGCCTCGCGCTCCTCGGCCCGGACCGCGTCCGCGTACCGCGACGGATCGGCCAGCACCGCTTCCGCCTCCGCGCGCGGCAATCCGGCCTCCTCGGCCACCTCCGCCAGCACCTCGCCGGTGAACACCGCCCGAGCCTCGGCGAAATTCGCGCGGAACAACGCGGACACCATCTCGTTCTCCAGCCCCTTCTCCCGCGCGAGGTGCAGCACACGGTGCGCGTCGAAGGTGTTGCCGATTTCCCGGTCCGTCCGGTAGCCGAGCCCCTCCGCTTCGGCGAGCCCGGCGACCCGCTGCTCCATCTCGGCCGCCTGCGGCCCGTACTTCGCGGTGAGCATGTCCAGCAGCGGCTCGGTCCCCGTCTTCCCGGGGTCCAGTTCGAACGACCGGTACGTCACGGTCACCTCGTCCCGGTGCTCGAACCCGGCCAGCGCCTTCTCGAACCGCGCCTTCCCGAGGTAGCACCACGGGCACACGACATCGCTCCAGATTTCCACCTGCATGCCGCCAGCGTAGAACGCGCCGCCTACGCGCCGGCCTTCACCGGCTCCCGCGCCCCGGTGCGTTCCGCGCCGATGCCCGCGGCCACCACGAACGCGATCCCGGCCACCGCCGCGGGATTCGGCACCTGGTGCAGCACGATCAGCCCGAGCACCAGCGCGATCGCCGGCTCCAGGCTCATCAGCGTCCCGAACGCCGACGCCGTCAACCGCCGCAGCGCCAGCATTTCCAGGCTGAACGGCACTACCGGCACGAGCACCGCGAGCCCGAGCCCGGCCAGCACCAGCGGCAACGTCAGGTCGCCGACCACCGACGGGGCGTGCACGAAGGTGGCGACCAGACCGGCCACCGGCATCGACACCGCCAGCCCGCGCAAGCCCGACACCTCGTCGCCGACTCGTTGGGTCAGCACGATGTAGGCGCCCCAGCAGACCGCCGCCGCGAGCGCGCAGCCGAGGCCGATCAGGTCAGTCCCGCCCTGCCACGGCTGGGTCAGCAGCACCACGCCGGCCGCCGCCAGCACCGGCCAGACCCGGTTTCCGCCGCGGCCGCGCACGATCGCGACGGTCAGCGGCCCGAGAAATTCCAGCGCGCTCGCCGTGCCGAGCGGCAAGCGGGTCGCGGCGACCATGAACAGGATCGTCATCCCGGCGGTCGCGAAGCCGAGCACCACACAGGTCAGCAAAGCCGGGCGACGGAACGCCGACGGCCTCGGCCGCACGAGAACCAGGAGCAGCACGCCGGCCCACGCGAGCCGCAGCCACGCGACGCCGGTCGGCCCGATCTGGTTGGCGAGGCTGACCGAAACCGCCAGCCCGAGCTGGACGGACAGCATGGCGCCGACGGCCAGCGCGACACCGACGCGAGGAGTGGAGGGAAGCACGCTGTCCAGGAGAACTCATCGGGACCGTTCGTGTCCACGTGCCAATCCTGGACGTACCGTCCGGAGATCCTGGACAATCGACGGATGGACACTCGCAGGCTGCAGTTCCTTCTCGAACTGTCGCGGCTCGGCTCGATGCGCGCGGTCGCGGACGTGCTCGAAACCACAACGTCGACCGTCTCGCAGCAGATCTCGGTGCTGGCCAAGGAAACCGGCGTCGCTTTGCTCGAACCGGACGGCCGCCGCGTGCGCCTCACTCCCGCCGGCCGACGGCTCGCCGAACACGCCGTGACGATCCTGGCCGCCGTCGAAGCCGCCCGCGTCGATCTCGATCCCGAGGCCGAGCCCGCCGGCACCGTGCGCGTCGCCGGGTTCGGGACCGGGGTACGGCACGCCGTGCTCCCGGTCGCGGACCTTCTCGCACAACGGCATCCGCGGGTCCGCGTGGTGATCAGCGAGCACGAGCCCGCGGAAGCACTGGCGCAACTCCGGACCGACGACATCGACCTCGCCCTCACCTACGACTACGACCTCGCGCCCGCGACCCACGATCCGTCGCTCGCCGTCCGTCCGCTGTGGACGGCGCCGTGGGGCCTCGCCGTGCCGCGCCCGGAGGCGAACCGGGTGCGGGGCGCCGGCGCTCTAGCAGTGGTCTCCGCGTTCCGCGAGCACGACTGGATCGGCAACTCCCGCAACGGCGCGGACGAGACGGTGGTCGGGACGCTGGCGTCCATGGCCGGGTTCTCGCCGCGGTTCACCCACCGCGCGGACAACCTCGACCTGGTGCAGGACCTGATCGCCGCGGGCGGCGGGGTCGGCCTGCTGCCCGAATCGTGGCCGACGCGGCCCGACGTCACCGTCCTGCCGCTGACCGGCCCCGACGTCCGGCTGCGGGCCTTCGCGTGCACCCGGCGCGGGCGGGACGCGTGGCCGCCGCTCGCCCTTGTCCTCGGTTTGCTGCGCGCCGACTAGCATGGCGGCCGAGGCGGTTCGAGCACGGAGGAGGCGACATGGCAGCGGAAAAGGCAATCCTGGCCGGCGGGTGTTTCTGGGGCATGGAGGAGCTGTTCCGCCACCAACCCGGCGTGACCGCGACCCGCGTCGGCTACAGCGGCGGCGACGTCCCGAACGCCACCTACCGCAACCACGGCACCCACGCCGAAACCATCGAAGTCACCTACGACCCCGCCCGCACCGACTTCCGCGCCCTGCTGGAGTTCTTCTTCCAGGTCCACGACCCCAGCACCACAAACCGCCAAGGCAACGACATCGGCGCCAGCTACCGCTCCGCCATCTTCTACACCACCGACGAGCAAAAACAGATCGCCGAAGACACCATCGCCGACGTCGACGCCTCCGGCCTCTGGCCCGGCAAAGTCGTCACCGAGGTCACCCCCGCCGGCGACTTCTGGGAAGCCGAACCGGAACACCAGGACTACCTCCAGCACTACCCCAACGGCTACACCTGCCATTTCCCGCGCCCCGGCTGGAAACTCCCGAAGCGCGGCTGACCCGGCTCAGCGCGCCATCGCCGCCTCCGCGTCGCGGAACGCCGCCGGGGACAACTGACGCCACACAAACGCCGTCCCCAGCAACTGCACCGCCGCCGCCATCACCCACACCCCGCGCAGACTCCAGTGCACCGCCACAAATCCACCGGCGAGCGCGCCCAGCGGCGTCAATCCCCAAGCCAGCGCCCGGTGGCTGGTCAGCACCCGCCCCAGCAGCTCCGACGGCGTGAACCGCTGGCGGCTGGACTGCGAGCACACGTTCCAGATCAACGTCGTCCCGGTCAGGAAGATGAGCACCGCACCGACGAGCACCGGCCACGGCGGCACGATCGCGATCAGCAGCTGGCTCAGCACCGCGCACGCCTGCGCGATCCGCATCGCCGTCGAGTAGCCGAACCGCCGGACAAACCCGTCCACGAAGAACGACGACGCCACCCACCCGACGGCCAGGCAGGCCAGCAGCACGCCGTACCCGAACGGCGAGAGGTGCAGTTCTTTCGTCGCGTAGAGGACAAGCATCGAGCTTCCCGCGGCCGCCGCGAACGAGCCCAGCGCGACCGTGATGGTGATCGACCGCAGCAACGGCGTCCCGACCAGGTAGCGCAGCCCGGCCGTGACGTCCTTCAGCGGATGCGCGGGCGTGCGCACCGGTTTCGCGGACGGAATCCCGCGCGCGAGCAGCAGCGCGACGAGCGCGGCGACGGCGGCCAGCCACGCGGGCAGTCCCGCGCTGATCCCGATCAGCAACCCCGTCGCGGGCGGAACCACGAACTGGACCATGCCGCGGTCGATCACCTGCAACCGGGAATTGGCCATGGTGAGCTGATCCGGCGTAACGACCTCAGGGACCACCGAGCCGGCCGCGCCGTCGCCGAACACCTGCGCCGTGGTGAGCACGAAGGCCACCACCAGCAACGCGGGAAGGCTCAGCGAACCGGTTGAACCCAGCAGCGCCAAGGTAAGCGCGGCGACGATCTGCACCGCGTACGCGCAAGCCAGCACGGTCGTCCGCCGGACCCGGTCGATCACCACTCCGGCGAACAGCGAAAGCAGCAGCCACGGCGCTTGTCCGGCGACGTTCACCAACGACACCGCACGCGGGTCCGTCGTGATCGAGACGGCTAACAAGGGCAGCGACGCAAGCAAAAGCCCTTCACAGGTTGAACCGGACACCGCCACCGCTTGCAGGCGGACCCAAGCCGATCCGCTCCCACCCCACCCCGCCATGTCCGCCAGTGTCCTGTACCCCGCAACTGGTTTTCCGCAGCACACCGCCGTGTTCTCCCGTTCTCCGGACCTCCTCGCCGAACAAAACGCCACTGGCTATCACGCGGGCGCGGGCCACGCTTTCCCTTGCGCGTCAACCGGAATCCATCCTCCCGGCCGAATCGCGGGACAGCCGCTCACCTGCTGGGACGGGCTTCAGCGAAGCGCTCCGAACGGTTGAGCTGAACACATCCGATCCGTCCCCGCTGGAGGAACTCCGTGCCCCGCCACACCCCGCCCCGACCCGGCCGTCCTGCCCGCGCGCGGTCCCGTTTCGCCTTCGCACTGGCTCTTCCGCTGCTGCTCGCCGCCTGCGGCACCGCGGGCGGGGCCAGCCCGCAGGACGCCGGTCCCCCGCGTCCGGGCGGCACGCTGCGGCTGGGCATCTCGTCCAATCCGGACTGCGTCGACCCGCAGCAGGTCAGCACGAACGCCTCGGTGAACGTCGGCCGTCAGCTGGTCGATTCGCTCACCGACCAGGACCCGAAAACCGGCGCGATCACGCCCTGGCTCGCCGACCGCTGGACCGTCAGCCCCGATTCCACAAGCTTCACCTTCCACCTCCGCTCCGGCGCGACCTTCTCCGACGGCTCCCCGGTGGACGCCGCCGCGGTGAAGACCAGCTTCGACGGCATCAAGGCGCTCGGCGCGAAGGCGCTGCTCGGGTCCAGCTACCTGGCCGCCTACCGCGGTGCGACTGTGGTCGACCCGGCCACCGTCCGGCTCGATTTCAGCCAGCCCAGCGCCCAGTTCCTGCAGGCCAGCTCCACGATGTCGCTCGGCGTGCTCGCGCCGGCCGCGTTCAAGCACACCGCCGAGCAACGCTGCCAGGGCACCGGCCTGATCGGCTCCGGTCCGTTCGTGTTCACCAGCCTGAAGCCGAACCAGAACATCGTGCTCAGCAAGCGCACCGGCTACCACTGGGGTTCGCCGTTGTGGCGGCACCAGGGCGAGGCGTACGTCGACAAGATCGACTTCCGCGTCGTGCCCGAACCGGGCGTGCGGTCGGGCAGCCTGACGTCCGGGCAGCTCGACGCGATCACCGACGTGCAGCCGGTGGACGAACCGCAGTTCTCCGGCAACGGGTTCACCGAACCGGTGCGGCCGAACCCCGGCATCGTGTTCAACCTGCACGCGAACGTGACCCGCGGTGTGCTCGCGGACGAGAAGGTGCGCCAGGCGGTCTCGAAGGGCGTGAACCGGCCTGAGGTCACCAGCACCGTGCTCACCCCGAACTACAAGCCCGCCACGAGCATCCTCGGCTCCGCGACGCCGCTGTACACCGATCTGTCCAAGGAACTCGCCTACGACCCGGCAGGCGCGCAGGCGCTGCTGCAGTCCGACGGCTGGGTCCCCGGCCCGGACGGCATCCGGACGAAGAACGGGCAGCGGCTGTCCGCGTCCGTGCTGTTCTCCGCGGTGTTCAACCAGAACCAGAGCGTGCTGGAGCTGCTCCAGCAGCAGCTGCGCAAGATCGGTTTCGACCTGAAGATCGAGCTGCACACCAACGCCGAGGTCACCCGGTTGCAGCAGGCCGGCGACTACGACTTCCTCTGGTACAACGTCACCCGCGCCGACCCGGACATCCTCCGCCAGCAGTTCTCCACGAAGACGAACAACCGGAGCAAGCTGCCCGCGGACAACCCGCTCGACGCGTCGCTGACCGAACAATCCGCCACCGTCGATGCCGCGAAGCGCAAGCCCGCGGCCGAAAAAGCACAGCGGACCATTGTGGAGCAGGCCTACTCGATCCCGGTGTTCGAGCTGACGCAGGTGCTCGGCGTCGGTCCGAACGCGCATGACGTCGGTTTCGAGGCTTCCTCGCGGCTGCAGCTGTTCGACGCCTGGGTTTCGGCCTCGTGAAAGGGTTTCCGCTGCTTCGCCGGATCCTGCAGGCCGTAGTGGTGCTGTGGGCGGCGTTCACGCTGTCGTTCGTCATCCTGTACCTGCTGCCCGGCGACGCGGTGCTGACCAAACTCGGCTCGGCCGAGGGCGGTCCCAGCGCTTCGCCGGCACAGATCGCCGCCCTGCGCGCCGAGTACGGGCTCAACGATCCGGTCATCGTGCAGTACGGCAAGCACCTCCTCGCCGCGCTGCACGGCGACTTCGGCACGTCGGTGGCGACCGGCGACGACGCGACGCACCAGGTCCTCACCGCGTTGCCGCCGACGCTCGCCGTCTCCGGACTGGCCTTGGTGCTCGCGATCGTCTTCGGCGGCGGGATCGCCGTGCTCGGCACGTTCACCCGCACCCGCTGGGTGAGCCAGCTGCTGCTTTCCCTGCCGCCGCTGGGCACTTCGCTGCCGACGTTCTGGGTCGGGCTGCTGCTGATCCAGCTGTTCTCGTTCCAGCTGAGGCTGTTCCCCGCGCTCGGGTCGACCGGTTTCGCGTCGCTGGTCCTTCCCGCGGTCACCCTTGCGCTGCCGACCGGTGCCATCATCGCGCAGGTGCTGGCGAAGAGCCTGCAGACGCAGCTCGCCGAGCCGTACATCGAGGTCGTGCGGGCGAAGGGGGCGAGCCGTCGCCGAGTCCACTTCGCACACGCGCTGCGCAACGCCGGACTGCCCGCGCTCACGCTGGTGGGCGTGGTCGCGGGCAACCTGCTGGCCGGTTCAGTGGTGACCGAGACCGTCTTCTCGCGCGACGGCCTCGGCCGGGTGACCGCGGCGGCGGTGACCGCGCAGGACGTGCCGGTGGTGCAGGCCGTGATCGTGCTCGCCGCGTTCTTCTTCGTGGTGCTCAACCTGGCCGTCGACCTCGTGTACCCGCTGCTCGACCCGCGGGTGTCCGTGCGCAAGGAGGTGCCCGCGCATGTCTGAAGCTGTGCTGCCCCAACGGTTCCTCATCCGCCGGCCAGGCCTGCTCCTCTCCGGCCTCATCCTCGCCGCGGTCCTGGCCGCCGCCTTCGCGCCCACCCTGTTCACCGGTCAGGACCCCATCACCGGCGTCCCGTCCGAACGCCTCCAAGGCCCCTCGCTCGCGCACCTGTTCGGCACCGACGAGACCGGCCGCGACGTCTTCGCCCGCGTCGTGCACGGAGCCGGATTGTCCCTGCGCGCGACAGTGCTCGCGGTGCTCGTCGCCTTTGTCGCCGGGTCCGCGTTGGGGCTGCTCGCCGGGTTCCGCGGCGGCTGGCTCGACTCGGTGGTGATGCGGATCGTCGACGTCCTCCAGGCAGTCCCGCCGATCCTGCTGTCGCTGGCACTGGTGACCGCGCTCGGCTTCGGCACCACGAACGTCGCGATCGCCGTCGGGGTCGCGCACCTCGCCTCGTTCGCCCGGCTGATGCGCGCGGAGGTGCTGCGAGTGCGCTCCGGCGTGTTCGTCGAGGCGGCCCGGGCGTCCGGCGTGCGCTGGGCTGGGGTGCTCGGGCGGCACGTGCTGCCCAACGCGCTCGGACCGGTGCTGGTGCTGGCCACGGTGACGGTCGGGATCGCGGTGCTCGAAGTGTCCGCGCTCAGTTTCCTCGGGTTCGGCGCGAGCCCGCCGACGCCGGAGTGGGGCGCGCTCGTGGCGGGCGGACGGAATTTCCTGGCCACCGCTTGGTGGATGACCACGTTCCCGGGCTTGACCGTCGCGGCCGTCGTGCTGGCCGCGAACCGCGTGTCCCGGGCTCTCGACGGCGAACGGAGCTGACAAAGTGCTGGAGATCAGCGAACTGGCGGTCTCGTACCGCACCTCGGGCGGCGTGGTGCCCGCCGTGCGCGACGTGAGCCTGCGGGTCGGCGCGGGCGAGATCGTCGCGGTGGTCGGCGAATCCGGCTCCGGGAAGAGCACCACCGCCCACGCCGCGATCGGGCTGCTGCCGCGCGGCGGGCTGG
Organism: Amycolatopsis albidoflavus; assembly: GCF_039525725.1. Lineage (NCBI taxonomy): Bacteria > Bacillati > Actinomycetota > Actinomycetes > Pseudonocardiales > Pseudonocardiaceae > Amycolatopsis > Amycolatopsis albidoflavus. The sequence goes on along the minus strand of NZ_BAAAHV010000011.1, from coordinate 628,625 downwards.
TCCGCCGGGGACGGATCGCCTTCGAGGGACGCGACCTGACCACACTGTCCGAAAAGGACTGGCGGAAGGTGCGCGGCACCGGGATCGCGCTTGTGCCGCAGGATCCGACGGTGTCGCTCAACCCGGTCCGGCGGATCGGCGAGCAGGTGGCCGAGGTGCTGCTGATCCACCGTCTGGCCGCCCGCGGCGATGCCGCCGCCCTCGCGGTGGAACTGCTGCGAAGGGCCGGCGTCGACCGGCCGGAGCTGCGCGCACGGCAGTATCCGCACGAGCTGTCCGGCGGTCTCCGGCAACGGGTGCTGATCGCCATCGCGCTCGCGGGCAAACCGCGGCTGATCATCGCCGACGAGCCGACCAGCGCGCTCGATGTGACCGTGCAGAAGGAAATCCTCGACCATCTGGCGGGACTGGCCGCCGACGACGGCACCGCGATCCTGCTCATCACGCACGACCTGGGCGTCGCCGCCGACCGGGCCGCGCGGATCGCCGTCATGTCCGAAGGACGACTGGTCGAGGGAGGACCGGCCCGCGAACTCCTCGCCGCGCCAACGCAGGACTACACGCAACGGCTCCTCGCCGCCGCGCCGAGTCTCAGCCGCGAACCGCTCCGGCCCCGCCGCGCGGAGGGTCCGGAGGTCCTGCTGTCCGTCGACTCGGTCTCGAAGACCTTCGCCTCGTCCCGGGCCGGTTCGGTGCGAGCCGTGGACGACGTGTCGTTCCAGCTCACCCGCGGCCGAACGCTGGCGCTGGTCGGCGAATCCGGCTCCGGCAAGACGACCACCGCCCGGATGGCGGTCGGCCTGGAAACCCCGACCGCGGGCACGGTCAGCTTCGACGGCCAGGACGTCACCCGCCTCCCGGCCGCCGAACTGCGCCGGCTCCGCCGCCGGTTCCAGCTCGTCTACCAGAACCCGTACGCCTCGCTGAACCCGCGCTTTTCCATCGCCGACGTGATCGGCGAACCGCTGCGCGCGTTCCGCGTCGGCGGCCGGGCCGCACGAGTCGCCGAGCTGGCGGACCAGGTCGCGCTGCCGTCGTCCGTGCTGCGCCGCAAGCCCGCCGAACTGTCCGGCGGTCAGCGCCAGCGCGCGGCCATCGCCCGGGCATTGGCACTTCGCCCGGATCTCGTCGTGCTCGACGAGCCAGTGTCCGCTTTGGACGTTTCGGTTCAGGCGCAGATCCTGAACCTGCTCGTGGAGCTGCAGGACGAACTCGGCCTGACGTACCTGTTCATCACCCACGACCTGGCCGTGGTGCGGGAGATCGCCGACCAGGTCGGGGTGATGCGCCAGGGCAAGCTGCTCGAACTCGGCCCGGCCGACGACGTCCTGCTGCGTCCGCGCGAGCAGTACACCCGCGACCTGCTGGCCGCGATTCCCGGCGGCGAGCAGGTGCGCGCGTGACGCTAGTTGGCGAGCACCAGCCGTCCGACGGCCTCGCCCGCGTCCATCCGCCGGTGCGCCTCGCGCGCCTGCGCCATCGGCAGGACGGTGACCGGCAGCCGGATCCGGCCGTCGGTGTAGAGCGGGAGCACGGCGTCCGCGGCGGGACGGGCGGGCGCGGGGCCGGCGGCCAGGAAACCGCCCACGTTGAAGCCGATCACGCCGATGTTCTTGCCCCACACGGCGTTCGAGTCCACCAGCGGCGCGGTCTCGCTGCCCGCGCTGCCGACGACCAGCATCCGGCCCATCGGCGCGAGCAGGTCCAGCGACTCGATGCGCAGGTCTCCGCCCACCGGGTCGACGATGACCTCGAACCGCTCCTCGCCCAGGCCACTGAGCTCCCCGGACAGCAGGACGCGGTCGAAGCCGAGTTGCTTCGCCGCCTCGACCTGCTCGGGCCGCCGGACCGTGCCGACGACCTCGCGCGCGCCGAGCAGCCGCGCCACCTCGGGATACACCGAGGCGAGACCGCCGAGCGCACCGTGCACGAGCACGCGCGCGTCCTTCGGCAGCCGCACCGCCTCGGTGAGCGAAAGGTAGGCCGTCACGGTGTTCGCCAGTCCGGCGACCGCCTGCGCGCGCTCCACTCCGGCACCGGCCAGCGGCACCACGAGAGCGGCAGGCGCGAGCTTGACGTCGGCGTAACCGCCCATTCCGGGCAGCGTGAGCGTGACGACCTCGTCCCCGACCGAGAAGCCGCTGTCCGGACCGGCCGCGCGGATCGTGCCCGCGACCTCGAGCCCGGGCACCAGCGGCGGCTTCGGCGCGTAGTCGTACTCGGCGAGCGTGCCGCGGCGGATCAGCGCGTCGATCAGCCCGACGGACGCGTGCGAGACCGTGATGGTCACCTCGCCCGGTCCCGGAACGGGCTCGGGCACCTCGATTTCCTCGAGGACCTCGGGACCGCCGTAGCGAGTGATGGACAAAGCGCGCATCGTGCGTACTCCCCAGTGTTCTGCGTTTGTTTCAGCGAGCCGGAACAACCTACGCCACGCGGCGGTTATTCCGGCTTAGTTCACCCGAGGAAGGACGCGCCGTGCCGACCGAAACGCAATCGCTGCGCAAACTGGGTTTCCTGACGATCGGCCTGTTCGACGGCGACGAGCCGCGGCCAGGGCACGAGTCCACGCTGCGCGTGCTCGAACTCGGCGAGCAGCTCGGCTTCGACAGCGCCTGGGTGCGCCACCGGCACCTGCAGTACGGCATCTCGTCGCCGGTCGCGGTGCTCGCCGCCGCCACCCAGCGCACCAGCCGGATCGAGCTGGGCACCGCGGTGATCCCCCTCGGCTGGGAGAACCCGCTGCGGCTGGCCGAGGACCTGGCGACCGTCGACGTGCTGTCCGGCGGACGGCTCAACCCCGGCGTCAGCGTCAGCCCGCCGAGGCACTACGAGGATGTGCGGAGCGCGCTGTACCCGGACACCGGCGACCAGGAGGACTTCGGCTACGACCGGGTGTCGCGGCTGTTGTCGCTGGTCCGCGGCGAGCGGGCCTCGACGTTCAGCGGGGTCGAGGGCATCGAGACGTTCTCCGACCGGGTGCAGCCGCATTCGCCCGGGCTGGCCGGCCGCCTCTGGTACGGCGGCGCGAGCACCCGCTCGGCGATCTGGACCGGACAAGCCGGGATGAACTACCTGACCAGCAGCGTCGTCCGCGCCGAGGAGGGCTCGACGGACTTCGAGAAGATCCAGCTTTCGCACGTCCAGGCGTTCCGGGCGCATCATCCGGACGGCGCGCGGGCACGGGTTTCGCAAGGCCTGGTGGTGATTCCGACCGACAGCGCCACGGCCGAGCAGCGCGCGAAGTACGAGGATTACGCGGCAAAACGCCTGCCGCGCACGAAAACCCCGCAAGGTCCGGGCGGTTTGCTGTTCTCGCGCGACTACGTCGGCACTTCCGCCGAAATCGCCTCGCAGCTGTACCAGCACGCCGCATTCCGCGAGATTGACGAGGTCGCCTTCGCGCTCCCGTTCACCTTCGAGCACGAGGACTACGTGCAGATCCTCACCGACCTGGCCACCCGGCTGGGCCCGGAGCTGGGCTGGAAACCGGCGTCCTGACCGGCGGTGAGTGCTAGCGTGGCAGGGTGCCGGATTTCACGTCCACAGTGGACATTGCCCGTCCCGCCGGGGACCAGCGCGACGCACTGCAGTGGGCCCGCGCGGTCTGGGAAGAAGCTCCGCCGCCGATGCGGACGTTCCTGCGCGCCGGGTGGCTCGGCCTCGGCCTGACCACCCGCCTGGCTCCGGACCGCGTGCTGGGCTGGACGATCGCTTCGGCCACGCCGGACCGGGTCGTGCTCGAAGCGCCGTCGCCGCTGATGACCACGCGCAACATCGTGCACCTCGACGCGGACCGGGTGTACTGGACCACCGAAGTCACCTACGACCGGTTCCCGGCCCGCCAGCTGTGGGCGTTGGCGGTGCCGATCCACGAACTCGTCATCCCGGCCCGGTTGCGGCACGCCGCCGGCGCTTCGCGGCCCGGCGACCTCCAGCACCAGCTCGTCACGACGTTCCAGCGACGGCTCGGCAACCCAGTCCTGTCCCGGCTCCCCGGCCAGACGCTGCTCGAAACGACCGGCCGCACCTCGGGTCTCCCCCGCCAGACCCCGATCGGCGGGCGGCGGACCGGCCAGGAGTTCTGGCTGGTGTCCGAATTCGGCGAGCGGTCGCAGTACGTGCGCAACATCCAGGCCGACCCGAACGTCCGGCTGCGCCTGCACGGCCGCTGGCTGCGAGGGGTCGCGCACCTGCTCCCGGAGGACGACGCCCGGGCGCGGCTGAAGTCGTTGCCACGCTTGAACAGCACGGCGGTCCAGGCGTTCGGCACCGACCTGCTGACCATCCGGATCGACCTCGGCTAGCGCTGGGCCGTCGTGAGTGTTCATGCCGGTTCTCACCGGCGTTGCCACTCACGAGACCCCAGCAGGCTCCCCGGAACGACCCGGCCTATCCGTCGGACAACACAGCCTCGATGGTGCGCCGCGAATTGGCCGCCAGCACCGGATTCGTCTCGCGGTAGTACGGCAGTTGGATCAGCGCGATCGACAACGCCCAGCCCCGGCCGCGCTCCCACGTCGCGTCGTCCACCTCCACCGCCTCCCGGAACACCTTCCGCTCAGCCGCCGCGAACGTGTTCCACGCCGGGATCACATCCACCGCCGGATCGCCGACGCCCACCCCCGCGAAGTCCAGCACCGCGGTCAACCCGCCGTCGCCGACCAGCACGTTCCCGGGCGACAGATCCGCGTGCAGCCACACCGGTCCCCCGGCCCACTCCGGTGCCGCGAGCGCCTTCTCCCAGGCCGCGACATACGCCGGATCGCCACCGAGTTGCGCGATCGCCTCCCGGGTCGGCGCGTCGCGAGTGCGCAGCGGACGGCCCCGGCTGACCTCCGGCGCGCCGGAAATGTCCAGGCCGCGCAACGCTTTCACGAACGTCCCCAAATCCCGCGCGACCTGGGCATCGCCGAAATCCGGATTGACGCCGGGCAGCCAGCGCAGCACCGACCAGTCCCATTCGAAACCCTCGCCAGGCTGTCCTTCGCCGAGCACTTCCGGCACCGCGACCGGCAGCCGCGGCGCGAGCCACCGCAGCCAGCGCTGCTCGTGGCCGATCTCGGCGGCTCCGCGTTCCAGTCGCGGCAGCCGGACCACCAGCTCGTCGCCGAGCCGGAACATCGCGTTTTCCGTCCCCGACGAGGCGACCCGCGAGACCGCCAGCCCGGCCCACCGCGGAAACTGGGCCGCGACGAGGCGACGAACGAGGTCGTCGTCGATTTCCGCTTCGTCCTTGTGCATCCGATTCATCGGCATCGAGCAAACCGCGTCCGCGCGACAGCGGGCAACCGGTTTATTCCCGTTCCCGCCGACTGTCCCAGACCCTGGTTACCGTCGCCGCCGTCCCGGATCCCGAGCCACACTGCAGGCATCCACGGGGAAAGGACGCAGCATGACAGGGCTCACCGGACCACGGCTCGCCGTCGCGCTGGAAGGCGCCGGCTGGCATCCGGCCGCGTGGCGCGAACCGGACGCCCGCCCGGCCGACCTGCTCACCGCCGGATATTGGACCGGGCTGGTCCAGGAAGCCGAAGCCGCGCACCTGGACTTCGTCACCTTCGAGGACTTCCTCTCCCTGCGCGATCCCGCCGAACCGGAGGCCCGCGCCGACCGCGCGCAAACCCGGCTGGACGCCGTCCTGCTCGCCTCGCGGATCGCGCCGCTGACGTCGAACATCGGCCTGATCCCGACCGCGGTGGTCACCCACACGGAGCCGTTTCACCTGTCGAAGGCGATCGCGACGCTCGACTACGTGAGCACCGGCCGCGCCGGGGTCCGCGTGCAGGTTTCCGGGCGTCCGGAGGAGTTCCAGCACTTCGGCCGCCGCACGCCGCCCGAGGTCGCGGACCTCTTCGAGGAAGCCGCCGATTACGTCGAGGTGCTGCGCCGGCTGTGGGACAGCTGGGAGGACGGCGCCGAGATCCGCGACGTCGCCACCGGCCGGTTCATCGACCGCGACAAATTGCACTACATCGACTTCGAGGGCCGCTGGTTCTCCGTCAAAGGCCCGTCCATCACACCGCGTCCGCCGCAGGGCCAGCCGATCGTGGCCGCACTCGCGCACGGTCCCGACGCCTACCGCCTCGCCGCCCGCCAGGCCGACGTCGTGTACGTGACCCCGAACGACCGCGCGCACGCCGCGTCGATCATCGACGAAATCAGTGCCCCCGTTCAGGTTTTCGCCGACCTGGTGGTCTTCCTCGACGAAACTTCGCAGGCCGCCGCCGACCGCAAGGCCCGGCTGGACGACCGCGCCGAGTTCGCCTCCGACGCGCACGTCTTCACCGGCACCCCGGCCCAGCTCGCCGACCTCCTGCTCGACTGGCACGCCGCCGGGCTGACCGGCTTCCGGCTCCGCCCCGGCGCCCTGCCGCACGACCTCGCCGCCATCACCCGCGCGCTGGTCCCCGAACTGCGCGACCGGGGCGCGTTCCGCTCCGAATACGAGGCCTCGACCCTGCGCGGGCTGCTGGGCCTGCCGCGCCCGGCCAACCGCTACGCCGCCTGATTCCCGGGAGATTCTCCATGACTGCCAAGCAAATCCACCTCGCCGCGCACTTCCCCGGGGTCAACAACACCACCGTGTGGAGCGATCCCGAAGCGGGCAGCCACATCGAGTTCAGCTCGTTCGTCAAGCTGGCCCAGACCGCCGAACGCGCGAAGTTCGACTTCTTCTTCCTCGCCGAAGGCCTGCGCCTGAGGGAACAGGGCGGCGAAATCTACGACCTCGACGTCGTCGGCCGCCCCGACACCTTCGCCGTCCTGTCCGCGCTTGCCGCCGTCACCGACCGCCTTGGCCTGGCCGGAACCATCAACTCCACCTTCAACGAACCGTTCGAGGTGGCCCGCCAATTCGCCTCCCTGGACCACCTTTCCGCCGGCCGGGCCGCGTGGAACGTCGTCACGTCCTGGGACGCCTTCACCGGCGAAAACTTCCGCCGCGGCGGCTTCCTGCCGCAAGACCAGCGCTACTCCCGCGCCGAAACCTTCCTGCGCACGGCGTGGGAACTCTTCGACTCCTGGCGCGGCGACGAACTCCTGGCGGACAAGGAATCCGGCCGCTTCCTGGCCGGCGGCGGCGACTTCGCCCACCACGACGCCCACTTCGACATCTCCGGCCGCTTCCCGGTCCCGCGGAGCCCGCAAGGCCGCCCAGTCACCATTCAGGCCGGGGACTCCGAAGAAGGCCGCGAATTCGCCGCCGCGACCGCCGACGCCATCTTCACCCGCCACGGCACTCTCGAAGCGGGCCAAGCGTTCTATCAGGACGTCAAGGGCCGCCTGGCGAAATACGGCCGCGCGCCGCACGAGCTGGTCATCTTGCCCGCCGCCACCTTCGTGCTGGGCGACACCGACGCCGAAGCGCACGAACTCGCCCACGAGGTGCGGTTGCAGCAGGTCAGCGAGCAAACCGCGATCAAGTTCCTCGAACAGCTCTGGAACACCGACCTCAGCGACCACGACCCGAACGGCCCGCTCCCGTCCTTCGACCCGACAGTCGGCGACCTGATCTCGAAGGGCCGCGCGAGCGTCCGCATGCACCGCGACCCGATCGCGACCGCGCACGAGTGGCGTCAACTGGCGGAGGCGAAGCACCTGTCGAGCCGGGAGCTGATCATCGAGGTCACCGGACGGCAGAACTTCATCGGCTCCGCCGAGACTGTCGCGTCCACGATGAACGAGCTCGTGCAGGCGGACGCGTCAGACGGGTTCATCCTGGTCCCGCACGTCACGCCGGGCGGGCTGGACCGGTTCGCCGACGAAGTGGTGCCGCGGCTGCAGGAGCGCGGGGTGTTTCGGGAGGACTACAGCGGGCCTACGCTGCGGGACCACCTCGGCCTGAATTAGCCCAAGAAGCGCTTTGCGTTCCCTCGCAACAACAACTCCCGCGAGGCCTCGTCGAGAAACTCCGCCTGCCGAACCACCCCGCCAGCCGGACGCTCCCCCAGCGGATACGGGTAGTCACTCCCCACCATCACCTGCCCCGCCCCCAGCGTGTCGACCAGATTCCGCAGCGCCGCCTCGGTGAACACCACCGAATCGACACTGAACCGCCCCACATACGCCGACGGCGGCAGCTCCGACGTAGCAATAATGTCCGCCCGCTGATGCCAGGCGTTCTCCAACCGCCCCAGCCAGAACGCGAACGACCCGCCCCCGTGCGCGAAGCAGATCCGCAGGCTCGACGGCACCCGATCGAACACCCCGCCGAGGATCATCGCGATGATCGACAAGTGCGTCTCCGCGGGCATCCCGGTCAGCCACCGCGCCATCCACCGGTCCAGGCGCGGCGCGAGCGGCATGTCCCACGGGTGCACGAACACCGGCACGCCCAGCGACGCCGCGTGCTGCAGGAACGTCACCACCCCCGCGTCGTCGAGGTCGCGGTCGCCGACGTGGTTGCCGATCTCCACGCCCCGGTGCCCGGCCGCGACCGCGCGGTCCAGTTCGCGGCACGCGGCGTCGGTGTCCTGCAACGGAACCTGGCAGAACGGGATCAGCCGCTCCGGCGCGGGCGCGCAGATCTCCAGCGCGAGGTCGTTGAAGACCCGCGCGATCTTCTCGCCTTGTCCGGGACTGGTTTCGTAGCCGAAGAACACCGGCGTCGGCGAGACGACCTGCGCCTCGATCCCGTCGGCGTCCATGTCGCGCAGCCGGACGGAGGCGTCCCAGCAGTCGGACCGGATCCGGCGGAACTCCTCCGACCCGACCATGATCATGGCCTCGCGCTCGGTTTCCGCGCGCAGCCACGGCATTCCCTCGCCGAGATCGGGCCAGCCGTGCGGGACGAAATGGCTGTGGACGTCGATCGCGCGCACGCTCAGCCCTTCCCCGGGTGCAGCGTCCCGCACGCCCCGCAGGTCCGGGCTTCCTCGGACGCGTAGAACTGCTCGAACACCGGCGGCAGGTCGTCGACGATGTCGCGCACCTGCAGCTCGACCTCGTGCACCTTCGCGTCGCACTCAAGGCAGAACCACACGAACTTCTCGAGCGTCCCTTCCTCCCGGATCCGCTCGATCACGATCCCGATCGACCCCTCCTGCGGACGCTGCGGCGAATGGTGCACGTTGCGCGGCAGCATCCACATCTCGCCTTCGCGGATGTCGACGCGCCGCGGGCCGTCCTCGGTCATCAGGTTGACGTGCATGTCGCCCTGGTACTGGTAGAACCACTCCTCGTACGGGTCGAGGTGGTAGTCGGTGCGCTGGTTCGGCCCGCCGACGACCTGCACGATGAAATCGCCCATCGGGGCCCACATCTGCTTGTTGTTGACCGGCGGCTTCAGCTCGTCCTCGTGCTCTTTGATCCACTTCGCGAAATCGAACACGGGCGGGATGGCGGTCATCGTTCCTCCTTCGCGGGGATCCGGGCGATCGCCTGGATCTCGATGAGCAGATGCGGATGCGGCAGCTGGTGCACCGCGACGGTCGTACGGGCCGGACCGGTCTCGTCGAAGAATTCGCCGTAGACCTCGTTGTAGCCGCCGAAATCGTTCATGTTGACCAAAAACACGGTCAGCTGCGCGAGGTCTTCGAGCCCCGCGCCGGCCGCGGCCAGGATGTCGCGGATGTTCTCGATCACCGCACGCGTCTGCGCCCGGATGTCCAAAGTGGTCACACCGAACTCGTCGGCCTCCGCGCCCGCGAAGGTGTTGTCCGGCCGCCTGCTGCTGGTGCCGGAGACGAACACGAGGTCCCCGACCACCTTGACGTGCGGGAACCGCCCGCGCGGCGTCGCTTTCCCGGCGACTACATGGGCTTGCGCCACGTTCATCCCTCCTTAGTCCGCACCGAAACCGAACCGAGCCCGGCCACCCGCGCCTCGACGTGCGCTCCCGCTTTCAGCACCACGGCCGCGGTCGCCGCACCCGCCAGAAGGACCGATCCACCGAGCAGACGGTGCCCGTATGCGGCGGCCATCCGCTGTGCGGCGGGAAGCGCGCGCAGCGGGTCGCCGAGGATGTCGGCGGTCGATCCGGACGCGACGATCTCGCCGTCGAAGAGCAGTTCTACGGACAGCGCGTCCACCTGGTCGATCTTGGACCATGGCCCGACTACGAAGGCCGACGCCGAGGTGTTGTCGGCGACGACGTCGGCAAGGCTGAACCGGAAGTCGCGGTACCGGCTGTCGATGATCTCCAGCGCGGGCGCGACAGCGACCAGTTCGCCGTCCGGTCCGAGCCGGAACGCGACCTCGGGTTCGATCCGCGGATGCACGCCCCGGCCGACGTCGAACGTCCCGCCGTCCTCGATCCGCATGCGGTCGGTCAGCGAGCCGATGATGACGTCGGAGACGCCCATCTGTTCGGCCTTCGCCTTGCTCGTGAAGCCCAGTTTGACTCCCGCCAGCTTCTCCCCGCGCCGCTCGCGCAGTGCGATTCCCGCGTGCTGCACGGCGTACGCCGTCGCCAGGCTCATCGGTTCGCTGCTGGTGAGCTGCGGAATCGCCTGTCCGGTTGCAGTCGCCTGGTCGAGCAGCGCTGCCCGTTCCTCGATGGTCATAGCTGCACGCACACATTCGTCGGCTGGGTGTAGAAGTGCATCGAATGCAGGCCGCCCTCCCGGCCGATGCCGGAAAGCCCGACACCGCCGAACGGCGAGCGCAGGTCCCGCAGGTACCAGGTGTTGACCCAGGCCATCCCGACCCGCATCTGCTGCGCGACGCGGTGGCCGCGCTCCAGATCCGTGGTCCAGACAGCGGCGGCGAGCCCGTAGTCGGTGTCGTTCGCCAGCCGGACGGCGTCGTCCTCGGTGTCGAACGGGATCAGCGCCGCGACCGGCCCGAAGACCTCCTCGCGCACGACCCGCGCGGAGTTGTCCAGCCCGGTCCACAGTGTCGGTTCGATCCACGACCCGCCCGCGAGATCCGGCCCGAGTTCCGGCACCGAACCGCCGGCGAGCACCGTCGCCCCCTCGGCCACCGCGAGGTCCAAATAGGACTGGACTTTCTTCCGGTGCTGCTGGGAGATCAACGGCCCGGTCGTGGTGTCCGGAGCGTCCGGCCGCCCCAGCCGCAACGCCTTCGCCCGCTCGGCGAGCCCATTCGCGACCGCGTCGAAGACGGAGCGCTCGACGTAGACCCGCTCGGTGCACAGGCACACCTGCCCGGTGTTCAGGAAAACCGACCGGGCGAGGCCGTCGAGAGTCTTCTCGAGGTCGCAGTCCGCGAACACCACCGCCGCGTTCTTTCCGCCGAGCTCAAAAGAAACCGGCCGTACCGACGGAGCGACCGCCCGCATGATCGCCGAGCCAGTCCGGGATTCGCCGGTGAAGGTCACGCCGTCGATGTCGCGGTGCGTGGTGAGGTACTCCCCGGCGGAGTCCGGCCCGAAGCCGTGAACGACGTTATACACCCCGGCCGGCGCCCCCGCCTCCGCGATCACCTCGGCGAGCAGGGTCGCGGTCGACGGCGTCTCCTCCGACGGCTTGACCACCACCGCGTTCCCGCACGCCAGCGCGGGCGCGACCTTCCAGGTCAACAGCAACAGCGGCAGGTTCCACGGCACGATCACCGCGACCACGCCCAGCGGCTTGGGCACCGCGTAGTTCAGCGCCTTCCGGCCGTTCGGCAGCTCGGTCAGGAAGGAGTCGAGACCGGCCGCCGCGACGGTGTCGGCGAAAGACCGGAAGTTCGTCGCCGCCCGGGCGACGTCCAGCTCGCGAGCCAGGTGCTCCGGCTTTCCGGTGTCGCGGACCTCAGCGGCGACGAAATCCTCGAACCGCTCCTCGATCCGGTCCGCGATCCGGCGCAACAAGGCGGTCCGCTCAGCTACCGAGGCGCGTCCCCACGGCCCGTCCAGCGCGGCGCGCGCCGCGGCGACCGCTGCGTCGACCACGTCCGGCCCGGCCTCGTGGACGTGCGCGACGAGCGACCCATCGACCGGGTCGAGCTTCTCGAAGGTGCGCCGCCCGGCGACCCGGGTCCCGCCGACGACGTTGTGGAGTTCCGCAGCCATGAAACAGACCGTAGGGACGCCAGGAATGCCTGGCCAATGCTCTTTGCCGCCGCTGCCATAGCCGTCCGGACATGCCTCGGCCATGCCTGCCGCGGCATAGCTTTCGCCGGAATGGGCATTGGCCAGGCATGACGACGGCAGCGAAGGATGGGGCCCGTGAGCCACGTCGACCAGGACTACAGCGCGCAGGCCACGGTGACCGAGCCCGAGTTCGACGCCGTGATGGCCCGCTACCGCTCCGCCTCCGAGTCCGCCACCGCCGGTCTGAACGGCGAGGTTGGCCTGGCGTTCGACCCGCTCAGCGACGAACGATTGGACGTCTGGGGCACCTCGCCAGGGCAGTCGCGCCCCGTCGTGATCGCCATCCACGGCGGCTACTGGCGCATGCTGTCGCGCCACGACACCGCGTTCATGGCCAAGGTGCTGGCCGACGCCGGAATCGCCACCGTCGTGCCCGACTACACGCTCGCTCCCGCCGCCGCACTGGAAGAGATCGTGCGCCAGGTCCGCGCCGCGGTCGCCTGGGTGCACCATCACGGCGCCAAGCACAGCCTCGACCCCGGCCGCATCCACGTCGTCGGCAGCTCAGCCGGAGGCCACCTCACGGCAATGACCGCGGTCGCCGGATGGCAGGTCGCCGCCGGGCTGCCCGAGGACGTCGTCAAGGGCGCGATGACGATCAGCGGTCTCTTCGACCTCCGCCCGCTCGTCGGCTCCTTCGCCAACGCGTGGCTGACCCTCGACCCGGCCCGCGCGGAAGCCCTCAGCCCGATCTTGCTGCCGCCGGGCGCCGCGCCCCTGCACGTCGCGGTCGCCGAACACGAAGCCGCCGGATTCCATCGGCAGAGCAAGGCTTTCCACGCGCGCTGGCCCGCCGCTTCTTCCTGGACCGTCGTGCCCGGCCGCAACCACTTCGACGTCTTCCTCGACCTCGCCGACCCCAGCTCCACGCTCAGCCAGGCCCTGATCCGGCTCGCCCTCTCGTGACGCCGCAGCCCAGTCCGGCCAGTACTGTCGCCGGAATGGAGATGCCCCGCCTGCTCGACGGCCGCCTCAAGCTCAGGCACCTCGTGCTGGTGGACACCCTCACCGAACAGGGCAGCGTCGTCGGCGCGGCCGCCGCCCTGCACGTCACCCAGCCGGTCGTCACGCGCGGTCTGCACGACCTCGAAGCCATCCTCGGCGTGCCGCTCTACGAACGCGGGCCGCGCGGCATCACACCGACCGAGTTCGGCACCGCCTTCACCGAACACGCTCGCGCCGTCCTCGCCCAACTGACCCACGCCGCCCGGCACGTCGTCGAAATCGCCGACGCCACCCGAGGCCGGGTCGTCGCGGGCATCCACCTCGCCGGTTCGAACCTCCTGCTGCCACGCGCCATCGCGCACTTGAAGAACGACCACCCGCTGGTCACCGTCGTGGTCCGGGAGGGAACGCCCGAATCGCTGCTCGTGGAACTGACCGCAGGCCGCGTGGACGTGATCGTCGGCCGGCTCAGCGGCCCGGGCACCGAAGGCACCCGACGGCAAGCGCTGTACCAGGAGTCGATCCGCGTCGTCGCCGGCGCACACCATCCGCTCGCCACGCGCGAGAGCGTCTCGCTGGAGGATCTCGCCGACTTCCCGTGGATCGTGCCCGGCACCGAAACAATGCTGCGCCAGGAGCTGGAAAGCCTCTTCGCCCAGCACGGCCTCGATCTGCCCGCCAACCGCGTCGAAGCCACGTCGTTCCTCACGGTCCGGCAGCTGCTCACCGAAACCGCCATGGTCGCCGCGCTCCCCGGCCTGCTCGGCATGGACGACCCGCGGCTAGTCACCCTGCCGACGCCGCTGGAGAACATCGGCCACAGCGTCGGCCTCACGCTCGCTGCCGGACGCAGGCTGAATCCAGCCACCCAGGCGCTGATCACGTCGCTGCACACCGTCGCCGCGCAGATCGAAGACGCCTGACGCCTTCTGTCGCTTTCTTGACGACCGACGTCAAACCGTGATACCTCATTGGTCCGCCGCGGAGGGAGCGTTCCATGGGTTACCGCTTGTCCACCGTCGATCCGGCCCGCACCGCGCTGGTCGTCATCGACATGCAGCACGACTTCCTGGCTCCGGGCGCCCCGCTGGAATCCCCGGCCGGCCGCGCCATGATCCCCGTCCTCAACGACACCGTCCGGTTCTGCCGCGACGCGGGCATCGCCGTGTTCTTCACCGCGCACGTCCACCGCCCCGACGGCTCCGACATGGGCCGCTTCGCCGACCTGTACCCGCCGATCGCCGCCGGTGACGCGCTCATCGATGGCACGCCCGGCGCCGCCTTGTATTCCGAAGTGGACCGCCGCCCCGACGAACCGCTGATCCCCAAACACCGCTACAGCGCCTTCTACGGCACCGATTTCGAGATGCAACTCCGAGGACGAGGCGTGGACACCCTGATCGCCGCCGGAGTGACCACCGAGGACTGCGTCCACGCCACCATCCGCGACGCCATGTTCCGCGACTTCCGCACTGGAGTGCTGTCCGACGCCTGCGCCACCTACGACCACCCCGACCAGGGCCACGGCGCGATGTCCGCCGCCGAAGTGCACGCCGCCACCCTGGTCGTCCTGGCCCAATCCACCACGAACGTCCTGACCAGCACCGAATTCACCACCCTCACCACAAACCCCTGACCCCCCACCCCGCGGAGTCGCGTCGGCGTCTGGAGGGCAACGGGACCGCCCCCAGGCGGTCGCGTTGCCCTCCAGACGCCGACCTCAAGGCGACTCCGCACGCGGCGGCGAAGCCGACGCCAAAGACCCAGCGTCGTGCGAGTGAATCCACTCCACCGTCTCGCCGATCCGCCCCAACTCGACATCCCTGGCGTCAGCATCCGGACCGTCCGGCAAATGCAACAGCCCATTCGCCACCCACGAACTCCGCTGCACCGCCCGAGTCCGCGGCCGCCGCAGCTTCTCGTACCGGGCCAGTGCCGTCTCGAGTGAATCCCGCGCCAGGCACTCGGCGAGTGTCACGGCGTCCTCGATCGTCTGGTTCGCGCCCTGCCCGTGGTGCGGCAGCATCGCGTGCGCGGCGTCGCCGAGAAGCACCACGCCGCCGCGATGCCAGCGGTTGAGCGGATACTGACTGAATAGTCCCCACCGCTGATGCAACGTCGTCGCGCCGACCATCTCGCGCACCGCCGGATGCCAGCCCTCGAACGCCGCCTCGATCCGCTCCCGGGGAATGTCCTCGGTCCACGACGCGCCCGCCCACTCGGCCGGTTCGTCCAGCACCGCAAGGAAATTCACCACCGACCCGTCGCCGATCGCGTAGTGCAGCAGATGCCCGCCCGGCCCCATCCAGAACTGCATCGCTCCCGCGTCCGGCAACGACGGCACCCGCGATACGGGCACCAGCCCGCGAAACCCGCTCGAACCCGAGTACCGGGCAAGCGACGCGTCGTCCACCCACGCGCGAACCGTCGAATGCACCCCGTCCGCACCCACCACCACATCAGCGGTTTCGCTTGTCCCGTCGGCGAATTCGAGCCGATACCTCGCCCCCTCCGCGACCACCGCGGTCACCTGCCGGCCAAGATGGACCTTGCCCCACGCGTCCGCCAGAATCCGCTGCAAATCCGCCCGATGCACCCCGAAATACGGCCCGCCGAACCGTTTCTCGTAGGCGTCCCCGATCGGAAACGCCACCACGCGCTGCCCGCCCCGCCAATGCCGGTAAACCAGCTCCGTCGGCACCGCCGAACAGGCCGCCAGCTCGTCCCGCAACCCCAGCCGCTGCATCACCCGGGACCCGTTGGCAGCCAACGCCACCGCAGCCCCGACCTCCCGCAGTTCGGCAGAGCGCTCGTACACCTCCGCCCCGATCCCGCGCTGCCGCAACGCGAGCGCGAGCGTCAGCCCGCCGATCCCGCCGCCGACGATCGCCACCGAGAGTGCTGTGCCCGCCATCGACCCTCCTCCGCCATGTACCGATCGGTACATGAATGGACGGTACGACGTACCGATCGGTACAGTCAAGGGGTGGATTCCGGAACCGGCCGCCGCGCCGAACTGCTGCAGCAAGCCGTGGGCTACCTCGCGACGCACGGCATCGCGGACCTGTCGCTCGCGCCGATGGGCGAAGCGCTGGGGACGAGCAAGCGGATGCTGCTGTACTACTTCGGCAGCCGGGAAAACCTGATCACCGAAGCGATCGCCGCGAGCCGCCCGGACGTCACCGAGCTTTTCCGCGCCGTGCACGACGAAGAGTCCCTCGCCGCCGCGGCGCTCGCCCTGTGGAAAGCGATCACCCGAGGCCGCCAGCAACGCCCGATCCACATCCTGTTCCAGGTGCTGGCGCTGGCCCCGACGCAACCGGAGCGATACCTGGAAGTCGCCAGGGAAACGATCACCGCGATGGTGGATCCGCTGCTGCCGGTGTACCGCGGCCTGGGCTACACCGAAACCGAGGCAGGAGCGCGGGCAAGCCTGCTGATCTCAGGCCTGCGGGGGCTGTGCCTGGACCGGATCGTCACGGGAGACGACGAACGGATCGAGATCGCGGCCCGGGCGCTGATCGCCGCCGCGGTCGCGCCGCCTGCCTGACTGCAGCGACGCCTCAAGCAGTTAGCCCTCAAGAACCGCCGGCAACTCAGCCACCGATCCCAGCACATGCGTAGCCCCGTGCGCCCGCAACGTCGCCTCGTCGTGCGCCCCCGTCAACACCCCCGCCGCCACCGACGCGCCCGCGCGACGGCCGGTCAGCATGTCGAACCCGGTGTCCCCCGCCACCGCCACCGCGCGAACGTCCGTGATCCCCAACCGCAGCACCGCGGTCAGCACCATGTCCGGGAACGGACGGCCTCGCCCTCCCGCATCCGCCGGGCACACCACCAGGTCCGCCAGCTCCGTCCACCCGAGCCGCCGCAACAAGGCATCGCGCGTGACAGCCGAGAATCCCGTGCTCAGGCACACCCGGCGCCCCTGCGCCCGCAACTTGTCCATCGCTTCCTCCGCACCAGGAAGCGGCGTAGCAACCTCGACCGCCTGCGAGGCAAACGCGCGCTCGAAAACCTGATTAGCCTTCTCCGCAACACCCGCAGCAGGAAACAGCGCCCGGAAGACCTCGATCTTCGACTGCCCCATAGTGTCGCGAACGTAGGCATCCACGTCTTCCCGCTCCGGCGAGTCCGCGGGAACCCCGACGGCCTCCAGCGCGGCGGAAAAAGCCGCCTCGACAGCGCCGTCGTCCCGAACCGTCGTGCCGGCCATGTCCAGCACGACCAGCTCCACGCCTCGCGTCATCGGACCCCCTCCACTTCCCGCCCGGTCACCGCGTGCACCGCGCTGATCAGGGCCATCGTCTCGATGTCGGCCGCGCTGCAGCCGCGCGACAGATCGTGCAGCGGTGCCGCGACGCCTTGCAGAATCGGCCCGAGAGCAGTCGCTCCGCCGAGCCGTTCGGCGATCTTGTAAGCGATGTTCCCCGCGTCAAGATTGGGGAACACCAACACATTCGCCCGCCCAGCCACGGTCGACCGCGGCGCCTTGGCCACCCCGACCGCATCCACCACAGCGGCGTCGAATTGCAATTCGCCGTCCACATCGACGCCCGGCAGCCGTTCCCGCACCAGCGACGTCGCCTGACGAACCTTGTCCACCGCCGAATGCTTAGCGCTGCCTTGGGTGCTGAAGGACAACATCGCCACGACAGGCTCAGTTCCGGTCAGCGCCCGGTGCGTCGACGCCGCGCCGACCGCGATGTCCGCCAACGCATCCGCGTCCGGCTCCGGAACCACGGCACAGTCAGCAAAAGTGAGCGATCGGCCGTCCTGCAACAGCATCAGGAAGCAACTGCTCAAAGTCCGCACCCCAGCAGCAAGGCCGACAATCCGCAGCCCCGCCCGGAGCACATCGGACGTCGGCCGCGTCGCGCCAGCGAGGCACGCGTCCACCCGGCCCAACGCGAGAAGCGCAGCAGACAGGGCAACGGGATCATTGCGAACCGTCTCGACCCGGTCCGGAAACGCCGTAGCCAGCCGCGCGAGGACAGCCTCGTCGGCGGCCAGCTCAGCGGTGTCCAGCAAAGGCGGAACAACCACCCGAAGCTCCGCCGCGACAGCAGTGATCTCCGCCGCGGGCCCCACCAGCACCGGCTCGATCTCGCCGCGCTCTGCCAGGTGCGCGGCCGCGGTGACGGCACGCGGATCGGCGCCGTCGGCAAGCGCGATCCGCGGGCGGGCGTCGCCGACGCGTTCCCGCCAGGTCTCGGCCAGAGGGGCCATGGTCATCTCGCAAACTCCCTCGCGGACGGCAGTGCTCCCCGAGCAGGATCTCGGCCCCTGGCCCCAAGCGACAGAGCCAGAACAGTCCCCGATGAGGGGTCCAGAAGGCCCGGCGGCTGGACCCGTCGACCGAGCGGTTTCTGGCACTTTCGCGGTGGCCAGCCGTCCCGCACTCTCGGTCGGACCACACACGGCAGATGGGAGCAGGCGATGAAGATCGGTGTGCCTCGCGAGGTCAAGAACCACGAATACCGGGTGGCGGCGACGCCTGCCGGAGTACACGAGTTCACCTCGGCCGGCCACGAGGTCTTCGTGGAGCGCGGCGCGGGCGAGGGCTCGTCGATCCGCGACGAGGACTACACGGCCGCCGGCGCGAAGCTGCTCGACCACGCGGACGACGTGTGGGGCACCGCGGACATGGTGCTGAAGGTCAAGGAGCCGGTCGCCGAGGAGTACCACCGGCTGCGTTCCGACCAGCTGCTCTTCACCTACCTGCACCTCGCCGCGAGCGAGCCCTGCACCAAAGCCCTGCTCGACGCGGGCACCACGTCCGTGGCCTACGAGACGGTCCAGCTGCCGAACGGCTCCCTTCCGCTGCTGTTCCCGATGAGCGAGGTAGCCGGACGGCTGGCTCCCCAGGTCGGCGCGCAGACGCTGATGCGCGTCAACGGCGGGCGCGGCGTGCTGATCGGCGGCGTCTCCGGGGTTCCGCCGGCCCGCGTGGTCGTGCTGGGCGCGGGCGTCGCCGGGATGAACGCGGTCGCCGTCGCGGCCGGGACCTGGGGCGACGTCGTGCTGTTCGACAAGAACGTCGACAAACTCCGCGCCGCCGACCGGATGTACCAGGGCCGCATCCGCACCGCCGCCGCGAACTCGTACGCGATCGAGCAGGCGGTACTGGAGGCCGACCTGGTGATCGGCGCGGTGCTCGTCCCGGGCGCGAAGGCCCCGAGCCTGGTGTCCAACGAGACGGTCTCCCGGATGAAGCCGGGCAGCGTGCTGGTGGACATCTCCATCGACCAGGGCGGCTGCTTCGAGGACTCGCGTCCGACGACCCACGCCGACCCGACCTTCCGGGTCCACGAATCGGTGTTCTACTGCGTGGCCAACATGCCGGGAGCGGTCCCGCACACCTCCACGCACGCGCTCACCAACGTCACGCTCCCCTACGCGCTGGAGATCGCGAACAAGGGCCTTCGCACGGCGGTGCAGGACACGCCCGAGCTCCGCGGCGGCGTGAACACGGTGGCCGGGGCGCTGACCTACGAGCCGGTCGCGCTCGCGCACGGCCTGCCCGTCACCGACGTCGCCGACGCGCTGGCCTGAGCCCCGTCGGCGTGGCGCGGGGTGGGAAAACCGGCCACTGCGAGTTACGTTTCAGCCCACCCCGCTCCACGCCGGCCACTTGGGAGAGCGCACTTGCCACGCACGTTGATCGAGATCGACCGCTCGTCGGACGAACCGCTGTACCGCCAGGTCCGGCGGGCGATCGAGCACGGGATCGCCATCGGCACGTTCGACCCGGCCCGCCGGCTGCCGAGCTCGCGGGAACTGGCCGTCGAACTGGGCGTTTCCCGGAACACGATCAACCTCGCCTACCAGGAGCTCGTCGCCGAGGGCTACGTGGAAAGCCGCGAGCGCAGCGGGCTGTTCGTCAACGGCGAGATGCGCCCGCACTGCGCGGTGGAGGAACGGGACACCGAATCGCGCATCGACTGGGCCGCCCGGGTGCGCCGGTTCCCGGACGCCGACGTCGCCCACATCGAGAAGCGCACCGACTGGGCGAGCTACCCGTACCCGTTCCTCGCCGGGCAGGTCGACATCACCGCGTTCCCGGCCCGCTCCTGGACGCGTTGCCTGCGCGACGCCCTCTACCGGCCGCACGTCTTCCACAGCCTGCAGGACAGCGTCGGCTCCGACGATCCGATGCTGGTCGAGATGGTGTGCCGCCAGCTGCTGACCACGAGAGGCATCGAAGCCGACCCCGACGAAGTCCTGATCACCGTCGGCTCGCAGCAGGGCCTCGACCTGCTCGGCCGCGTGCTGCTCGGCCCGGACCAGGTCGTAGCCATCGAAAACCCCGGCTACCTCGACGCCCGGCACATCTTCCTCCGCACCGGCGCCCGCGTGACCGGGATCGACGTCGACTCCCGAGGCCTCCAACCACCGGAGTCCCTCGACGGCGTCGACCTCCTCTACCTCACCCCCAGCCACCAGCACCCGACCAACGCGACCCTCAGCATCGGCCGCCGCCGCCAGCTCCTCGCACAAGCCGCGGCGTCCGGCACGGTCGTCGTGGAAGACGACTACGACAGCGAATTCCGCTACCAAGGCAGCCCCACCCCGGCGTTGAAGGCGCTCGACAACACCGGCGACGCCGTCTACCTCGGCACCTTCTCCAAATTCCTCTCCCCCGGACTCCGCCTCGGCTACCTGGTCGGCCCCCGCGAGCTGGTGCGCGCGCTGCGCGAGGCCCGCCGGTACGTCCTGCGCCACCCGCCCGGCCAGCTGCAGCGGGCGTTGGCGCTGCTCATCGAAAGCGGCGAGTACCACCGTTCCCTGCGCCGCTACCGCACGAAACTGATGCGCAAATGGACCGCCACCACCGCCGCGGTCACCGAATACCTGCCGTGGGCGCAGGGTCCGTACCCGCCCGGCGGAGTCAGCCTCTGGATGACCGGACCGTCCGAACTGGACTGCCGCCTCCTGGTGGAACGCGCGGAGGAACTGGGCATCCTCATCGAACCCGGCGACATCTTCTTCCTCGGCGAGGACCCGCCGCGCAACCACTTCCGCATCGGCTTCTCCGCCACCCCGCCGTCGGCGATCGACCCCGGGATCCGGTTGCTCGGCGACCTCTGCCGGGAACTCCTCGACAGCTGACCCGCCCCGGCAGCCGGGCGGTACGAGGCAACCCCAGCAGCCGCGCCGTCTGGACCCACGCGCGGGCAGCTTTCTGGACCTGTTCGCGGACCAGCTCCCCCGGCACTGTCTTGGGGGCAGGACACGTGGACAAGGAGGTCCCATCGTGGGCGAACCCGCTGTATCCGCTCGTCCGGCCCCCGACCTGGTGGTGCTCGGGGGCACGGTGCTGACCCTGGACCGAGGAGGAACGCGGGCGTCCGCGCTCGCCGCCCGCGACGGCCGGATCACCGAAATCGGCGACGACCGCTCGATCGCCGCCCTCGCCGGTCCCGAGACGACAGTGCTCGACCTGGCCGGACGCACGGTCGTCCCGGGTTTCGTGGAGTCGCACAACCATCCGTCGTTCTTCGGAATGACGCTGGCCGCCCCGGTCGACGCCGGCAGCCCGCCCAACGACCGGATCAGCGACATCGCCGACCGCGTCCGGCAAGCGGCGCGCGACTTCGGCCTCGGCGAATGGATCAAGGGTTTCCGTTACGACGACACGCTTCTCGCCGACAACCGGCACCCCACTCGGCACGACCTGGACTCGGCTTCGCCGCGCAACCCGGTCCTGCTCACCCACGTGACCGGCCACTTCTCCGTGGCGAATTCCGCCGCGCTGCGAGCCGTCGGCATCACCGCGGCCACTCCTGATCCGCCCGGCGGGGTGATCGCCCGCGACGGACGCGGCGAACCGACCGGCCTCCTCATCGAGACGGCGGCGTTCCTCGTCAACTCCGCGATGCCCTCGCAAGGCCCCGACGAACTGGCCGAAGCACTCCAGCTGGCCGACGCCGAGTACCTGCGCAACGGCGTAACTTCGGTGCACGACACCGGAATCGGCCTGATCGGCGGCGAACAGGAACTCGCCGCGTACCGGATGCTGACCCGCGCCGGAAAGCTGCACACCCGCATCCACGGCTACCTCTTCCACACCCTGCTGCCCGGCCTCGCCGAAGGCACCCCGGAATCGCCCGATCTGTCCAATCCGGACGGATTCACCATGAACGGCATCAAAATCGTCGCGGACGGCTCGATCCAGGGCCGCACCGGCTGCCTGGCCGAGGGCTACACCTGCGCTCCCGACGACCACGGCATGATGCTGCTCGAACCGGACGACCTGTCCCGCCGCAT
The DNA here is from genome assembly GCF_039525725.1 of Amycolatopsis albidoflavus. NCBI lineage: Bacteria > Bacillati > Actinomycetota > Actinomycetes > Pseudonocardiales > Pseudonocardiaceae > Amycolatopsis > Amycolatopsis albidoflavus. Next base: position 606,370 of record NZ_BAAAHV010000011.1, on the reverse strand, counting down.
CGCCGCGCTCGACGCCGCCGGCTGGCAGGTCGCCGTGCACGGCAACGGCGACGCGGCGATCGACGCCATCATCGACGGCTACGCCCGCCTCGGCGCACCCGAAGGCACCGGCCGCCGCCACCGCATCGAGCACTGCCAAACCGCCCGCGAGGACCAGCTCGACCGGATGGCCCAAAACGGCATCGCCGCGTCGTTCTTCATCAAGCACGTCTACTACTGGGGCGACCGGCACCGCGACGTGTTCCTCGGCCCGGAACGCGCCCGCCGGATCAGCCCGCTCGCGTCCGCCCGCTCGCGCGGAATCCACTTCGGACTCCACTCCGACACCCCGGTCACCCCGGTGCCACCGCTGGAAGGCATCTGGTGCGCTGTCGCCCGCCAAACCAGCAGCGGCCAGTTGCTGGGCCCGGAGCAGGCGATCGACGTCGAAGCCGCCCTGCGCGGTTACACCATCGACGCGGCCTACCTCGCTGGCGAGGAAGAGATCAAGGGCAGCCTCGAAATCGGCAAGCTCGCGGATCTCATCGTGCTGTCCGAGGATCCGACCACAGTGGACCCCAGCCGGATCCGCGACCTGACCGTCGACGCCACGGTGATCGGCGGACGCCTGGTCTGGCAACGCGATCCGATCCCGGCCGGAGGTGTCCGATGATCCGCAGCTGGCCGAGCCTGTGCATCGGACTCGGCATCCCCGCCGTCGCGATCCTCGGCGGAATCCCGCTGGTGGCGGGCTCGCCCGCGACGGTCGCCGGGTTCCCGCTGGTGTTCTTCTGGATGTTCCTCTGCTTCCCGCTGACCACCCTGTGCCTCTGGATCAGCTGGCGGTTCTTCGACCGCCAGCACTACCCGGCCGACAAGCCCGCAGCGAAGGAGGACCAGTAAATGCTGATTCTCATTGTCGCCGTCGTAATGGGACTGTCGATCCTGCTCGCGCTCTGGGCGGGCCGCTCCTCGCGCGGCGGCGGAATCTCCGAGTTCCTGGTCGGCGGCCGCTCGTTCCCGCCGTGGCTGCTGTACTTCCTGGCGGTCGGCGAGGTGTACAGCATCGGGACGATGATCGGCTTCCCGAGCGGGATCTACGCCCACGGCGCGAGTTACGGAATCTGGTTCCTCGGGTACATCCTGCTCGCCTATTCGCTGGGCTACTTCCTCGCCCCGCTGGTCTGGCGCGCGGCGCGCAAACACGACGCGATGACCGTCCCGGACGTCTTCGGCCGCCACTACGGCAGCCGGACACTCGAGCTGATCACCTGCGTGACGATGCTGATCGCGCTCGTGCCGTGGGGCCAGTACCAGTTCATCGGCCTGCAGGTGGTGCTGAGCAACCTCGGGCTGAAGCTCACGCCCGTGCAGTGCGTCCTGCTGGCCGGGGTCATCGCGTTCGCCTACATCGCCGTGTCCGGCATCCGCTCCCCCGCGTTCGTGTCGATCCTCAAGGACGCGTTCATGCTGCTCGGCGTGGTGCTCGTCGGCCTCGCCGCGGTGCTGGTCGCCGGCGGCACGTCCGGCGTGACCGGCCCGGAGGCGCTGGCCAGGGCGCAAACCACGATGGGCGGCCAGGACCTCTGGTTCGCGATGACCACGATCCTGTTCCAGAGCGTGGTCTTCTACCTCGGTTTCGGCGGCGCGTACGTGTTCCCGGCGCGTTCAGAACGGGCAGTGAAGAGTTCGACGGTGTGGATGCCGCTGTACATGCTCATCTACCCGTTCCTCGTCTTCGCCGCCTACTACGGGCTGAAGCAGCACCCCGGCCTCAAGAATCCGAACACCGTCTTCATGGTGACCGCGAAAGGCCTTCTGCCAGAACCGGTTCTGGGCCTTGTCGCCGCCGGTGCCGCATTGTCCGGCGTCCTGGTGCTGTCCGCGACGGCATTGGCGATCGGCGGCATGGTCAGCCGCAACCTGGCCCCGAACGTCCGGCCCGCGGCACAACGGCGCTGGACGGTCGTGGCGGTAGCGGTGTTCCTGGTGCTCGCCGCCGTGCTCACGCTGACCGCCTCGACGCTCATGCTCACCGTGCTGAACCTGACCTACAACCTGCTCGCCCAGGTGGTGCCGGGCTGGCTGGCGATCCTGTTCGCGCGTCGGGTGCGGACCGCCGCGATCGCGACCGGCATGGTGGTCGGCGTGGTGACCGCGGTCGTCCTGTACGCGACTGGCGTGACACTCGGCGGCCTCAACACCGGCCTGGTGTCGATGGGCGTCAACATGGTGATCGTCTTCGGCTGGAGCCTCCTCGCTCCCGGCAAACGACGCTCACCGATCGCCTTGGAGCGCAACGAACCCGCCGCGGTCTCGCCGATCGCGCAACCAGCGGGCTAGCGGCGAGCCATCAGATCGAGGATCTCGCGGAAGGCACGGAATCCCGTGCCTTCCGCGGCGTCCAGCGCCACGCTGCGGCGGTAATACGCACTGAGATCCAGCCCGACCCCGATGCCGTACACCTCCGTCTCGCTCCGCTCCAGCCCGTCGGCCACCTGCACGAGATGGCGATCGAGATAGCGTTCCTCGTTGGCCAGCACGGTCGCGCCGTCCATCGGGCTTCCGTCCGACAACACGAAAACCAGCCGCCGCCGAGCCTCGCACACCCGCGCTCGTTCAGCCGCCCACTTCAACGCCTCGCCGTCGATGCCCTCGCGGAACAGATCTGCTTTGAGCAACGCCGCGACGTCCCGCCGAGCGCGCCGCCACGGCGTCGCAGCGTCCTTGAACACCAGATGCCGACGCTCATTCAGCCGTCCCGGGTGTTTCGGCCGCCCGGCGCGCATCCAGTCCCGCCGCGCGCGTCCGCCGTGCCAAGCACCCGTGGTGAAGCCAAGGATTTCGCAACTGGCACCGGCGAGATCGAGGGCGCGAGCGAAGAGATCAACCAGCACCGCGACGGTTTCCCGGTGCGCCTTCATCGACCCTGAGCAGTCGATCAGGAACGTCACCAGCACGTCCGCGACCGGCTCCGTCCGCTCGACCCGGAACACGCGATGGTCCGCAGGCGTCGCGATCAGCCGCGCGAGGGCACGGCCGTCGATCTGGCCTTCTTCCTGCGCACCGTCCCACCCGGACCGCTCCGGCTCGGCGAGCACCGCGGTGAGTTCCCGCGCGAGCCGAGCCACGTTGACGCCCTGCTTCGCAACCCGAGCATCAAGCCGTTCGCGCAGTTCCCGGAGCAATTCCGGCCGCACCAAAGGTCCCGCCCGGTCCTCGCGGTCGTACGCGGTGGTGAAGACCCGATACTGCCCGGCCGCCACCGGTCCTTTGTGGTCGCCGAGGCCCGCGATACCGCCTTCCTCGCTGCCGGTTTCGTCGTCGAAATCCAGCAGCAACGCGTATGCCGCGGCTTCTGCTTCGTCCTCATCCTCTTCGGACTCCTCCGGCTCCAGCAATGCCGCGACCGTTTCAGCCAGCGCCTGCGCATGCTCGGCAAACGCGGCCTGATCAGTCCGGTGCCGCCGAAGCCCGGCTAACTGCGTACCCAGCATCGGCGCGATCGCCGCCCGAGTCGCCTCGATCAGATCCTCGGTCTCTTCCACGACCGGCTCGCCGGTGATCCGAGCCCGCGCAACCTGCGCGACGGTGTAAATCAGCACACCGCGCGCCGTCTCGGTCAGTCCGCTGTGGTGCGCCGACAGCGACCAGCGTTCGTGCCGCCGCCGCACATTCGCCGTGATACCAGGAAAACCGGCCGGAACCAAAGACTCGACCCGGAACTGCTCCAGCAGTTCGAACAGCAACCGCTCGACGCCGCCGTCGGGCCGCAATCGCCTGTGCAGCGCCCGATCGGACCGGCTCAGGTGCAACGCCATCCCGTCGGCCGCGCCGCGAAAGGACTGCAGATCCTCGTCGTCGGCAAGCAAATGCGGCGCGGGCATCGGCACCGGGCGGGTGCCGCGGTGCAAGCGCCCGCCCCGGAAATGCGCGTCCGGCGACCCGCTGACCGCCCGGATCGCCGCCGCGGACAGCTCCTCGACCTGCTGGCGCCGCCGGGTCTCGGGCGTGCTCACGCCGCGGCCAGCTCCTGGTCGAAGCACCGCTGGAAGTACTCGGCGACGACCGGCCGTTCGGCCTCGTCGCATTTGTTCAGGAACGTCAACCGAAAAGCGAGCGCCGGGTCGGTGAAGATCTCGCAGTTCTCCGCCCACGTGATGACCGTGCGCGGCGACATCAGCGCCGACAGATCGCCCGCCCGGAAGCCTTCGCGGGTCAGCCCGGCGACGGCCACCATCGCCTCGATCAAAGACACGGACAGTCCCGGCACGCGCGCCCGCACGATCGCGGCTTCCTCTTCAGGGGCCAGATAATCCAGCGCGGCGACGATGTTCCACCGGTCGATCTGCGCGTGGTTGAGCCGTTGCACGCCGTGGTAGAGCCCGTTGAGATTGCCCAGCCCCACCGTGTTGGCGGTGGCGAAAAGCCGGAAACCCGGATGCGGGCGCAGCACGGTGTTGCTGTCGATCAGGGTGAATTTGCCGTCCCGTTCGAGCAGCCGCTGGATGACGAACATGACGTCCGGCCGCCCGGCGTCGTACTCGTCGAGGATCAGCGCCGTCGGCCGCCGCAGCGACCACGGCAGGATTCCCTCGCGGAATTCGGTCACCTGCTTGCCTTCGCGCAGCACCACCGCGTCCTTGCCGACAAGGTCAAGGCGGCTGATATGGCCGTCGAGATTCACCCGCAGACAAGGCCAGTTCAGCCGCGCCGCGACCTGTTCGACGTGCGTGGACTTGCCGGTGCCGTGCAATCCCTGCACGAGCACGCGCCGGTTGTGCGCGAACCCGGCCAGCAGCGCGAGCGTCACGTCCGGGTTGAAGCGGTAGGCCGGATCGACCTCGGGCACGTGCTCGTCGGGTTCGGAAAAGCACGGAACAACCAGACTCGAATCGAGACCGAACGCGTCGCGCACGGCGATCCGGGCGTCAGGGCCGGCGGGACCGTTGCCGCTCAACGGGTTCATCGGGGGACCTCCGTCAGGACGGGATGCTGTCGGCGTCGTCGGCCGACCCCTCGGCCTCGACCTCCTTGATCGCTTCGGCGGCCCGCTGCAACGCGGGAAGCGCCTGCAAAGCCTTGTCGGCGGTGAGCCGCATGACCGGGGCCTGCACCGCCACCGCCAGGTTGGACCGTCCGGTGCGGCTGGGCACCAAAACCGCCACGCACACGAGCCCGGGCAGGAATTCCTCGTCGTCCAGGGCGAAACCGTCGCGCCGGATGCGGGCGAACTCCTCCTCCAGCGCGTCGAGATCGGTGACGGTCTTGGCCGTGTACTGCTTCAGCGGAGCGTGCGCCAGGAGCTTTCGCCGCTGCGCCGGGCTCATCTGGGAGAGGATGATCTTGCCGCTGGCCGAGCAGTGGATCGGCACGCGCGAACCGGGCCGCAGGTAGAACCGCAGCGGCTCGGGCGTTTCGACGCGGTCGAGGTAGACGATCTCGCTGCCGGACAGCGCGGTGATGTTGCAGCTCTCCCCCAGCTCGTCGACCAGGTGATTGAGCACCGCGCGCCGCGCGCCGTGATGCGTGGCGTTGAGCAGCAGGTTTTCCGCGAGGCGGCGCAGCCGGTCGCCGGTGCCGTAATGCCGCCCGTCGGCCTGGCGCACGAGCAGCCCCGCGCCCTCCAGCTGCTGCAGCATCCGGTGCAGCGTCGGTTTCGGCAGGCCGGTCTCCTCGACCAGGCCCTGCAGCGTCACCAGCTGGTCCTTCGCCGCGATCAGCTCGAGCAGCGCGAACAGCCGCATGGTCGGGGTGTCTCCGTCGAGGCCCGCGCCGTCCGGCTCGCGCACGAGTTCCACGGCGCTGGTCTTCCGCAACTCACTCACGTTCCGAAAACTAGCACATCCTGTCTCGTTTTCCATCAACTGCCGGTTGACCTCCCGAGCGTGGCGTCCTATCGTCCATCGCGTTCAGCTTTCACGAACCTCACGTACCGAAAACCAAGACTTTCAGCGTCGAAGGAGTTCAACCATGGCGGAGAGGAAGACGGGCGACGGCCGCACCGTCGTCAGCGGGCCGGCGAAGATGACCCCGTCGGAGGCCTTCGTCGAGACGATGGTGGCCAACGGCGTCACCGACATCTTCGGCATCATGGGCTCGGCGTTCATGGACGCGATGGACATCTTCGCGCCGGCCGGCATCCGGCTCGTCCCGGTAGTCCACGAACAGGGCGCCGCGCACATGGCCGACGGCTACGCCCGGGTCAGCGGACGGCACGGCGTGGTCATCGGGCAGAACGGCCCCGGCATCAGCAACTGCGTCACCGCGATCGCGGCGGCGTTCTGGGCGCACAGCCCGGTCGTGATGATCACGCCGGAAGCGGGCACGATGGGCACCGGCCTCGGCGGCTTCCAGGAAGCCAACCAGCTGCCGATGTTCCAGGAGTTCACCAAGTACCAGGCGCACGTCAACAACCCGAAGCGGATGGCCGAGTACACCGCGCGGGCCTTCGACCGGGCGCACGCGGAACTCGGCCCGACCCAGCTGAACATCCCGCGCGACTACTTCTACGGCGAGATCGAAACCGAGATCCCGGAACCGCAGCGCCTCGACCGCGGCCCCGGCGGCGACCGAACCCTCGCCCAGGCCGCCGAACTGCTGGCCACCGCGGAATTCCCGGTCATCATCTCCGGCGGCGGCGTCGTGATGTCCGACGGCGTCGAGGAGTGCAAGGCGCTCGCCGAGCGGCTGGGCGCGCCGGTCGTCAACAGCTACCAGCACAACGACAGCTTCCCGGCCAGCCACCCGCAGTGGTGCGGCCCGCTCGGCTACCAGGGCTCCAAGGCCGCGATGAAGCTGATCTCGCAGGCGGACGTGGTGATCGCGCTCGGCACCCGGCTCGGCCCGTTCGGCACCCTGCCGCAGCACGGCATGGACTACTGGCCCAAGAACGCGAAGATCATCCAGATCGACGCCGACCACAAGATGCTCGGCCTGGTCAAGAAGATCACGGTCGGCATCTGCGGCGACGCGAAGGCCGCCGCCGCCGCGCTGACCGAGCGCCTCGCCGACCGCACCCTCGCCAGCGACGCCACCCGCGACGAACGCGCCGGGCGCATCAAGGCCGAGAAGGACGCGTGGGAAGAAGAACTCACCGAGTGGACCCACGAGAAGGACCCGTACTCCCTCGACATGATCGCCGAGCAGGAGGGCGAGGAGGGCAACTGGCTGCACCCGCGCCAGGTCCTTCGTGAACTGGAGAAGGCCATGCCCGCGCGGGTGATGGTGTCCACCGACATCGGCAACATCAACTCGGTCGCGCACAGCTACCTGCGATTCGAGGAGCCGCGGTCGTTCTTCGCGCCGATGTCCTTCGGCAACTGCGGTTACGCGCTGCCGACCATCATCGGCGCCAAGGCCGCCGCGATGGACCGCCCGGCGATCGCGTACGCCGGCGACGGCGCGTGGGGCATGAGCATGGGCGAGGTCATGACCGCGGTGCGGCACGACATCCCGGTCACCGCCGTCGTGTTCCACAACCGCCAGTGGGGCGCGGAAAAGAAGAACCAGGTCGACTTCTACGACCGCCGGTTCGTCGCGGGCGAGCTGGAAAGCGAGAGCTTCGCCGGAATCGCGCAGGCGATGGGCGCGGACGGCATCGTCGTGGACAAGCTCGAGGACGTCGGCCCGGCGCTGCGGAAGGCCGTGGACGCGCAGATGAACGAAGGCCGCACCACGGTCATCGAAATCATGTGCACCCGCGAGCTGGGCGACCCGTTCCGCCGCGACGCCCTGTCGAAGCCGGTGCGGTTCCTGGAGAAGTACCAGGACTACGTGTAATCCCCCGCTTCGCGAACAGCTGAACCGGCCGGGCCTTCGCGCCCGGCCGGTTTTTCGCGTCCGGACACCGGATCTGGCACTAGTGATCCGCCTCTTTCTGGCTCTGGGCGTGGACCAGAAAGATTGCGATCGTCGACACATTCCCGTTCTCGCACACACAGGAGGTCGCCAGGTGAACGTCACGGAGCTGCGGGCCACTGCCCGCCGACACCTCGGGCCGCACTTCACGCGCAAGGACACCTGGCAAAGCGAATTCCCGGTGTTCGTCCGCGGCGAGGGCAGCTACCTGATCGACACCGAGGGCCGCCGTCACCTCGACGGTCTCGCCGGGCTGTTCTGCGTCAACATGGGCCACGGCCGCGCGGACATCGCCAAGGCCGCGGCCGAGCAGGTCGGCACCCTCGCCTACGCCAGCAACTGGGGCTCGGCGCACCCGCCGTCGATCGAGGCCGCCCGGATCATCGCCGACCTCGCCCCCGGCGACCTCGGCACCACGTTCTTCGTGAACTCCGGTTCGGAGGCGGTCGAGACCGCGCTGAAGTTCGTCCGGCAGTACCACCGCAGCCAGGGCGCGCCGGAGCGGACGAAGATCATCAGCCGCGAAATGGCTTACCACGGAACGACAATGGGCGCGCTGTCGGTCACCGGCCTGCCCAAGATCAAGGAGCCGTTCGGCCCGCTGCTGCCGGGCATCCGGCACGTCCCGAACACCCTCGGCCTCACCGGCGACTGCGGCCCGGCCGACCAGCTGGACTGCGTCCGCGCCATCGAGGCGGTCATCCTCGAGGAAGGCCCCGAGACGGTCGCCGCGGTCTTCGCCGAGCCGGTCCAGAACGGCCGGGGCGCGCTGGTCCCGCCGGAGGGCTATTGGCCGGCACTGCGGGCGCTGTGCGACAAGTACGGCATCCTGCTGGTGTCGGACGAGGTCATCTGCTCCTTCGGCCGCCTCGGCCACTTCTTCGGCCACGGCCTGACCGGCGTCGTACCGGACCTGATCACCTTCGCCAAGGGCTCCACCTCGGGCTACGCCCCGCTCGGCGGCGTGATCGTGCGCGAGCAGCTGGTCACCGAGCTGTACGACTCCCCGAAGGGCGGCGTCTTCACCCACGGCGCGACGTGGGGCGGCCACCCGGTGTCGACGGCCATCGCGGTCGCCAACATCAGCGCGATGCGCGACGAGAAGGTGCCCGAGCACGTCCTCTCCGAGGGCCCGAAGCTGCAAGCCGCGCTGGAGTCGCTGAAGGACGCCCACCGCTGCGTCAAGGACGTCCGCGGCACCGGCTTCTTCTACGCGATCGAGCTGATGGCCGACCGCGACGGCGGCCGCGAGCTGACCGACCAGGAGTCGCTGACGGTCCTGCGCGAGGTCCTGCCGGAGTCGTTCCGCCGCACCGGAGTCATCCTCCGCGGCGACGACCGCGGCGCGACCATGCTCATGATCTCGCCGCCGCTGGTGGCCGACACGGACGTGCTGGACGAGCTCCTGCACGGCGTCGACGGCATGCTCACCGACGTGGAGAAGGCGATCCAGCCCTGACGGATAGCCGCGACGGGCGCTGGGTACCCCTTTGTTCCGAGGGTGCCCGGCGCCCGTCCTGCTGTCCGGGATCAGGCCGTTCTGGTACCGGAGCATGGCTAGCATCTGGCTCTCGCGGAGGGGCCTGTTCCTTCCTACGGTGACGGGAACCACACAGCAGCTCTCAGCGACATCGCGGCGGCAGTCGGCGCGGGGACATCGAGGTCCCCCGGCGCCGCCGGAAGGAGGAGACGTGGGTTCTGCACCGGAAACAGCCGCCCAGAGCGGTCTCAAACCGGGCCTCAAGCAACGCCACATGAATCTGATCGCACTGGGCGGCGTGATCGGCGCCGGCCTGTTCGTCGGAAGCGGCGTGGTCATCCAGTCGGCCGGGCCCGCGGCGGTGGTCTCGTTCTTCATCGCCGGCCTGATCACCGTGCTCATCATGCGGATGCTGGCCGAAATGACCGTCGCGCGGCCCGCGCTCGGCTCGTTCTACGTGTACGCCAGGGAGGCGATGGGCAACCGGGCGGGCTTCACCGTCGGCTGGATGTACTGGTACTTCTTCGTGATCGTGGTCGCCGTGGAAGCGGTGGCCGGCGGCCGGATCCTGCAGCTGTGGCTGCCGAACGTGCCCCTGTGGGTGCTGAGCCTGGGCCTGCTCCTGCTGCTGACCGCGACGAACCTGGTGTCGGCGCGGTCCTACGGCGAATTCGAGTACTGGTTCTCCTCCATCAAGGTCATCGCGATCCTGGTGTTCCTGGTGGTCGGCGCCCTGTACCTGTTCGGCGTCTGGCCCGGTTCCCACGGAGGCGTCAGCAATTTGGTCTCCCACGGCGGCTTCGCCCCCATGGGCATCGGCGCAGTGCTGGCGGCGGTCGTCCCCTGCGTCGGCTTCTACACCGGTGCCGAGATCGTCACCATCGCCGCGGCCGAATCCGCCGAACCGCGCCGCGCGATCGCGAAAGCCATGCGCTCCATCGTGTTCCGCGTCGTGCTGTTCTACGTCGGCTCGGTCTTCGTCGTGGTCGCGGTCAAGGCCTGGAACGCCCCCGACACCGCAGTGAGTCCGTACGCCGCGGTCCTGGACGTCCTGGGCATCCCCGCGGTGGCGACGATCATGAACGCGATTGTCCTGACGGCCGTGCTCTCCTGCCTGAACTCGGCCCTGTACACGTCCTCGCGGATGCTGTTCGCCCTAACCCGCAACGGCGACGCCCCGAAGATGTTCACGAAACTGTCCCGCAGCGGCGTCCCCCGCCGGGCCATCATCGCCGGCACGTTCATCGGCTACGTCTCGGTCATCGCGGCCTACACCTCGCCGAACCTGATCTTCCAGTTCCTGGTGAACTCTTACGGAGCGGTGGCGCTGTTCGTGTACCTGGCCATCGCCCTGGCCCAGGTCCGGCTGCGGAAACGCCTGCAGAACACCGATCCGGGCGCACTCTCGCTGAAAATGTGGCTCTTCCCGTGGCTGAGCTACGCGACAATCGCCCTGATGGCGGCGGTTATTCTGGCCATGGCGTTCCTCCCGTCGACCCGCTCGCAGTTCTGGCTGAGCGCGGTGACCCTGGTGCTGATCCTGATCGCGTACCAGGTCCGCAAACGCCGTCCGGCCGGCCCCGCGGCGACGGCCGAGACCGATGCCTCACGCGGCGAGGCCGGGGTGGCTTCCACCTGAGCCGGGCCAGCACCAGCTGGGCGTCTTCGGTCTGCCGGTTCCCGGCCAGACCTTCCGCCCGGCTGGTGTTGCCTGCCGGACTCGGGGAGTTGGTCGCGGGTCCGGGAGCCAGCGGTCCTCGCCTGGGTCGGACCAGGTTCTCCCGACCGCACCAGCCGGGTCCGGGCGGCCTCCACCCGCTCAACCAGCTCCCCTGGCCTAGCCGGGCACGGGCCGCCGGAAAGCTGGCTCGAATACGGGTCCCCGGCGTCGCCGAGCGCGTCCGGAGAACTAGTTCCGGGCATTCTTCCCCTGACCTCACCGACCAAGCCCCGGCCTGGTCGGTGAGGACCGTTCCGGCGGCCCCCGCCCGGGTCAAACCTGGGCCCCGACCAGCTCGACGAACTGATTCCGAGCGTCCCCACCCTGCCGAACCAGACCCCGCTGACCGCATCGACCACGGGCCGCCCGGCAAGCCAGTTCCGGGCGGCCTCCACCCGCTCAAACCGGTTGCCCTGGCCCCGCCGGGTCCATGCCGCGCGGCTTGGTCCCGACCGACCCTCACCCGGGTCCGTCCCCCGCTGGTGCCCCGCGATGCCACGATTCTGGACCTACCGCCACGACCAGGCGTGCCGCAAGGTAAACCGATCCGCCCGCGCCGTGGAGGTCTGATGCCGCACCCGTCGAGTGCCCTCGCTCCCCCGGCCCGCCGATGACGTTCTGGCAGCTGCCCCCGGCGGCGATGGCCTTCGCCATCGCCGCTTTGCTGGCGGGAGGCCTGATCCGCGGCTACTCCGGCTTCGGCGCGTCCTTGGTCTGGGTGAGCTGCCTCTGCCTGGTGCTCCCGCCGTCCGCCGTCGTCCCGAGCACGCTCCTGCTGGAAATAGCCTCCAGCGTGACCCTGCTGCCGAAGGCTTGGCCCGACGCCCACCGCCCGTCCATCCGCTGGCTTCTCGCCGGCGCACTCGTCGGACTGCCGACCGGCATCTGGTTCCTCGCGGCGCTGCCCGAACGCACGACAAGACTGACCGTCGGACTGGTAGTCGGAATCTCCGCACTAGCCCTAGCTTTCAGCCACCGAACCCGGCGCCTTCCCAGCCGCGCCGCGTGCGCCAGCATGGGAACAGCGTTCGGAGTCCTCAACGGAGCATGCGGAATGGGCGGCCCGCCAGTCGTCCTGATGTACCTGGCGTCCCCGCTGCCGATAGCAGTGAACCGCGCGAGCCTGGTTGTGTTCTTCCTGGCCGCCGACTCGATGACAGTCACCACCGCCGGCGCCGGCGGCCTACTCACCGGCGACGTTCTCCTGCAAACCGCCCTCTTCCTCCCCATCGCCCTGGCCGGAATCGCCGCCGGAACCTGGCTGTACCACCACGGACGCGGCGATGTCCGCCGGATCGTCCTCGGAATCCTCGCCGTACTGTCCCTGGCTTTGGTAGGCCAAGCGGTGGTCACGTGACCCTGTCCCACACCCGCCAAGCGACATCCCTCGCCCCTCACCCCGCTTCCTTACCCCTAACCTCTCCCCAACGCCCCGGCACCCACGGGACGGCGTCTCTCGCCCCTCACCGCTTTCCCTTATGCCCCAACGCGACCACCCGCCCTGCGGCAGCCTCGTTCACCCGCCCAACAACGTCCCCCGATCCTCACCCCGCCTCCCTCCTGGACACGACAGCCCCGCCCACTCACCGCACCCCCCAGGCGGCCCCATGATCCTCGGCGCACTGGCCGTCGCCTTCGCGGGCTTCATCGGCGGCCTGACCGGATTCGGCGCGTCCCTGGTCGGCACTCCCCTGCTGCTGCTCATCGGACTCCCGCTGCCGCAGGTAGTCGTGATCAACCTGATCACCACCATGATCACCCGGCTAGCGGTGCTCCACCGAGAACGAGACCACATCGCCTGGCGCCGCGTAGCAATCCTCGGCGCAGCAAGCCTCCCCGGTGCCGCCGCCGGCGCCCTCACCCTGCACCTGCTGCCGCCCCACGCCCTCCGCATCCTGGCCGGCACCGTCGTCGTGCTCTCCGGCCTGCGTCTGTTGCTCCGCCCGACCCAAGAAGCCCACCCCGCAACCCCAATAAAACAAACCGTCGCCGGCCTGCTAGGCGGCTACCTCTCCACGACGACGTCCCTGAACGGCGCACCCCCAGCCGTCCTGCTCGCCTCCGCGAAAGTCCCGCCAAGAACCTTCGTAGGCGACCTCGCAGGCTACTTCGTAGTGACCAACTGCCTGTCCCTGCTGCTCCTGGTCACCGCAGGCCAGTTCGACACCACCAACCTGGGTTGGCTGCCACCCCTAGTCCTGGCCGCCCTAGCCGGAAACCTCCTCGGCGGCCGCCTCATCGGCCGCGTCCCGCGCACAGTGTTCGACCGAGCGATAGTCGGCCTGATCGTGACGTCCGGCTTGGTGACCATGATCAGCGCCTGACCCCAGGCGGCGCACACGTCCCGTCTCACTCCCGTCAACCGATTCGCCGGACTGCCTCGACCAGCGCTTTGAATCGACCGCGCCGATGCCAAGGCTCAGCCGGGAGAACACCAACCGCATCCCGCCAGTTCGTTCGCCTGGCAAGATCAGCAGCGCGCCCCGCTCCGGTCTCGGGAGCGATGTTGTAACCCCAACTTCGACTGGCGCTGACCTGCGAATACTTCGCCGGAGTTCAGAATGTTGAGAACAGATGATCATCTCATGCGAGCCAATGACCCGATTCCACACCCCCCTGAAAAGAGGTGTCCGAGCGTCGTATACTCTCTTCATCAGCAAGTCCGAGTGGCGGAATGGCAGACGCGCTAGCTTGAGGTGCTAGTGTCCTTAACGGACGTGGGGGTTCAAGTCCCCCCTCGGACACGCGTACTAACCCTACGGGGTGGGCGGATGGTCACATCGACCATCCGCTCTTTCGCGTTATAGACCAGTTCCAGGCCGATCTCCTCGTATAGCTCTTGCAGCCGGGCCGGGCTCGCGCTGATCACCTGTCTCCCGGCGTCCGCCAGCGAGTCGACCAGCGCTTCGACGTCCGCTCTCCCCAGCTCTGAGCCTGCCGGAGTCCTCGCCAACTCCTCTGCCGCCGCGTCGCGTTCCTCCCTCGCGCGGTTCAACGGTTCAATCAGCGCTTCCAGGTCCGCACCGGCCTCGATGGCCTGCGTAAGCCTCGCCAATCGAGTCTTCGCTTGAGTCAGCCGCCGCTGAGCATCCGCGGTGCGCTGCGAGTTGACGTTCACGTCGCCAGCGACGCCCAGCATTGCGTCCACAGTTGCGTCACGTTGATCCTCCGAGAACGCATCGTGGATGTAGCTGTTCAACGGACCTAGCAACGCCGCTTCCGGCAGATAGATGTTCTTCGGGTGATCCGTCAAAGCTGGCGATCCGGGAACGAGCGTCCGAGCAGCGCACCGGTAGTAGATCCGCGTGTCCCGCGGCGTCCCCTCCATCTTGCGTTTGCAGTGATCGCACCGGACTCGCCCGCGAAACGCGTACGTCCACTTCGTGGCCTTCGGTCCTCGCTCCAGCTTCCGACGCGCTTCGAGACCACCAGCCGCGCGAGACCGGCGAGCGAGCTGAACCGCAGTGAAGTCCTCCACCGAGATGATCTCCGGATGCGCTGGCTTGCGTGACCGGACAACCCGGTCAGCCGACGCGCGCCGGAACCGCGTCACATGCCCAGCCGCAACGTCGTCCGGATCTAGCAGCATCTCCTGCCGTGCCCACCTACCGAAGAACGCGTACCCGGTGTACCGCGGATTCTCCAGAATCGACCGGATCGTGCTGCCCTGCCACCCGTCCGCGAGGCGATGCTTGTTCTGCTCAGGACGACGCGCGGACGGACACCGAATCCCCGTCACGGTTCAACCCGTTGGCGATCGCGCAGGCAGAACGGAAAGGTGGAGACATGGCTGACTCTCCGGCAGTTGAAGGCTGACCGGCTAGCGGAACTGCCGCATACCCTCGACTGCATCTCGGCCGGCGGGGCATAGGCCGTTCGGGTTGATGGCTCGATGATCCGTAAGGTGCTCGCGACCCCGGAGTCTTTGATGAAGGTCTATCGCGAAGACTTGCACCAACCGCGCCGACTCATCTCCGACGGCGAGCCCGCCCACGATGCGATCGCCGTCTCGCGCCGCCGCTACCGGCTAAAGATGTTCCACCGACCTCTTGACGACCCCCACTTCGACTTCGAGACCGTTTAGATACCCGCCACGAAGCGGGCAGCAGTGGAACAGTGGTTCTCTGAAGACAACACCGGATCCCCTACGTTTTCCTCACCGTATTGCGTATCATCTTGCGGAATGAGCATAATCTAAAACACCTAAAGGCCGGAGTGTTGAAAACGACACGACGACGTCGAAAAGCGGCCTAACTAAGTGTTCGTATTTGTACGACGGTTAGCCGACACGCAGGGCGAGGAGCATGTGGCTGACCGAGGAGCTGCGTGAGAGATCCAGCCAAACGGCGCCCGGGCCAGCGTCGGGTCCGAAGAGCATAAAAGCAAGGTTGAATGGTTCCCGAAGGCGCCTGGCTCACTGTGGAGAACCGACATGCAGATGTGACCAAGCATCACTTCTGGACTATGTAATCATGTCACCCGAACTAACGATGGACTGTCGGCGCGCGGCCGTCCAGGTGATCCAAGGGGGACTCCGCTGAAATTCTCGAACAAGTTTTCGACCGCCCTCCCCGCGCGTAGCGATGCAGGCAGGTTACCGTGCGCATGATCCCGGACTCGGTGCACTCCAGTGCCAGTCGCGCAGAGCAGGAGATTTTCTCCCAGCTAGCCGCACTCGAAGTGGCGACGGGGTGGGAATATGCCCTGCACAGCACCAACTTGCCTGAGCACGACCGGAAACGGGTCTGCGAGATCGATTTCCTGCTGTTGGGCGAACGTGGCTTGCTGCTACTGGAAGCTAAGGGAGGCGAGATCCTCCTGAAGAAGGACGTGTGGCACACGCGCGACCTCAAGGGCAACCGGCACCGGCTCAAGGAGAGTCCTCTCGACCAGGCCCAGACGAGTATGTTCGCCTTGGCGAGAGTCCTCCGCCGCATCACCGCCGACCCGCAGCTGGTCGAGCGCACGGTGTTCGGCTACGGAGTTGTCTTCCCAGACAGCGAGTTCGACGCGGTCAGCGTGGAGTGGGCTCCGGAGATGGTGATCAACTCGATTCGACTGGCCTCCGAGGGGTGGGTGGACTGCCTCGACCGGTTGGGTGCGTTCTGGGAGAGGAAGCCGGGCAACCGTGGTCCTCTGTCCGCCGATGACGTCGAGCGCTACCTCAACGTCCTGCGCCCCGACTTCGACCGTGTGCTGTCCTTGCGCCGTCTCGACGACATGGTGGAGAAAGAACTCGTTGCCCTGACCAGGAGCCAGTACAAGGCACTTGACCAGCATCGGAGGAATCCGCGACTGGTGTTCGAGGGCGGTGCCGGGACGGGCAAGACCATGCTTGCAGTGGAGATGTGCCGACGTGTCCGAGACTCCGGCGAACGTATCCTGCTGACATGCCACAGTCACATCCTGGCAGCCTTCATCCGTTCGCAGCAGGACTTGGACGGCATTACCGCAGTACCGTTCGACGAGATGTCGACCTTTGGTGCGGACACCTTCGACATGGTCGTGGTGGACGAGGCACAGGATGTCATAAACGGACATGGCCTCGATGTGCTGGACAGCGTGCTGTCCGGCGGATTGGCAGATGGTCGCTGGGCCTTCTTCCTCGACTCCAATAACCAGCGTGGACTGGTTGGGCGCTACGAGGACCGCGCTAAAGCCAGGCTCGACTCGCACCGACCCACCTTTGTCGACCTGATGGACAACTGCCGGAACACGATCGAAATCGTCCGCGCAACCCAGGAGCGGACCGGCGCCGACTTGGGGGTGACCACGGCCGGACACGGCCGCGAGGTCGTAGTGGTCGAGGAGGACCGCGGTAAGGCAATCATCGCAGTGTCTGCGGCCTTGGCCGAGCTCGAAGAGCACGGCGTGCCGCTCGAGCAGGTCGTGCTGCTGTCACCGCACGACCTGGCCGCATCGATCTTCGTCGACCTGCCCGTCGAGTGGCTTGAGCGGGTCGATGTGCTGGACCTGATGCGCATGCGCCGTCCTGGCCGCGGACGCGTCGGGTTCGCGCAGGTCGCCGACTTCAAGGGGCTGGAGAGCCGGTACGCCTTCTTGGAGGTGGACGCCGCGACGGACGATCGGGCTGCGCGCGCCCAGTTGTACGTGGGCATGACTCGCGCCAAGGCCGCGCTCTGGGTGGTCAAGCCGGACGCATCGGGGGCAGATCAGTGAGAAGGTTGCACACCACCGGGTTCCCGGACCGCGACCGGGTGATCGACTATTTACACGACCAACTGGTCGGTCCCGTAGACGGCGAGGACGAGGTCTTGTACGAGCGGGCTCCGCAGCATCGGTACCTGACCGCCGTGCTGTATCCGATGTCGCTCACCGTGCCCTCCGCCGATGGGAGCTTCCCAGCCGACGATGCCGAGGAAGTCGACGATCAAGCGGGAGCATTGCCCGAGGACGACGACGAGAACCCCATCACGCTGGCGGGACAAAGTCGGCCGAGTTCGGCTGGCATCAGCTTCATGACCGCGGAACGGTCCGCCATTGTGGTGGAGGTGCGAGCTGGGCAGTACCTGGCCACCTCGGACGACGAGTGGCGACGCGAACCGCTGGACCTCGTGAGGGAAGAAGGGCTGCGATTTGAGCCTCCACCCTCCGGGGCGAGCAGGCGGACGGAGGTTTGGAACGGGGCGGCCAGCGTCGAGGTCATCTGGCGTCTGCATCCCGATGGCGTGATCGTTACCGTCGTCTTGGTCAACCGCAAGATGCAGGAGGAGCGCCGGGCGGTGAACCCAGAGGACTTGCTCTTCCAGGTCGACCTGCGCTGCTCGGCCGTCGAGGGCACCCTCATCCGCTATCCGGCACAGGCGCGGGCACATAGTGACGAAGAGGCGGAAGAACTCGAACTCCAGTACCGTGACGTGCCGGTGTACGCCGTCGGCCACGGGACGGCCGCCCTCTGGGACACGACCGGCGACCAGCCCTTGTGGGTCGGCACGTCGTTCCTACCCTTACACGTCGTGCCCGACGTCGACTTCGACCTCCCCGACGTGGCCGCCGCCGTCCGCCTGAACGGCCTCGCCGCGATCGCTACTGATCCTGAGCCCGTGTTCGCGGCCCTGACGGGCTTCGTCGAGCGGTACTCGGACTGGATCACGAAGACCTGGGACGCCGCAGTGGCGGACCTCGACCAGCGACTCCAAGCCGCCGCTCAGCGGTTGCGCGTCCGTGCCACAAGTGCCAGGGACCGCATGCTGAGCGGTCTCGACTTCCTGCGCGAGGACCAAGTTGCGCTCAAGGCGTTCGCGCTGGCCAACCGCGTGATGCTCATGCAGATGGCGCACAGTCAGCCGCACCTCGGCGGCTCGCCGCACGCTCCCTCGGAAGCACCGGACCCGGCAGTCGAATATGACTCGCTTGACTACGCTTGGCGACCGTTCCAGCTCGGCTTCCTGTTGATGACGGTGAAAGGAGTGGTCCAAGAGGGCGAAGATCGGGACTTGGTCGACCTGATCTGGTTCCCCACCGGTGGTGGCAAGACCGAGGCGTATCTCGGGCTCGCGGCGTTCACCATCCTCCACCGGCGCCTGACCAGGGGTGACGCGGGATTGGGCACGACGGTCATCACCAGGTACACCCTGCGTCTGCTCACCAGCCAGCAGTTTCAGCGCGCCGCGACCATGATTGCCGCCTGCGAGCGGGTGCGCCGGGACGACCCCGAGTACAGGGGACAGCTCGGCAGCCGTGCCGTGTCGATCGGCCTGTGGGTCGGCGGTGATAACAGCCCTAACAGCTTCGCGGAGGCCCGGCGACTGATCGCTCGGCTGCGGGACGGTGCAGCGAGCGACCAAGGCTTCCAGATCGAGTCCTGCCCGTGGTGCGGTACGAGGATCATGCCCGGCAGCCCAGCCGACGAGCAGCGATGGGGCATCTCGGCGACCAACAACTCCTTCCGCGTGCGGTGTGTGAACGACAAATGTCCATTCCGCACCGAGCTGCCCATGTCGTCCGTGGACGAAGACCTCTACTTGAACCCGCCCACCATGCTGGTCGGCACGGTCGACAAGTTCGCCCGCGCGGTCTGGAAAGAGGACACCGGCGTGTTCTTCGGCGCGGGTCCCTACCCGGGTCCGTCACTGATCATCCAAGATGAGTTCCATCTCATCTCAGGACCGCTCGGGACCATAGTCGGCCTCTACGAAGCGGCTTTCGATGTGCTGATGGCGCATCGGGGCAATAAGCCCAAGATCGTCGCCGCCACGGCCACCATCCGCAGGGCCGACGAGCAGACCAAGGGTGTCTTCGGGCGGCCTGTTTCGCTGTTCCCGCCAGCGGGTGTCGACGCGGCCGACTCGTACTTCGTGAGCACCGACCGCAAAGGACCCGGTCGTGCCTACATGGGAGTCATGCCACAGGGGCATACACCGCTCACCGCGCTCATCCACGTCGCCGCGGCGCAGTTGCAGGCACCGCTCGAAGTGGACCTGACGCCCGCGGCCAAGGACGCATACTCGACACTCGTCGTTTACCACAACAGTCTCCGTGAGCTGGGCAAGACGATCAACCTCGCTTCCGACGACATCCCGTCACGGTTGAAGGTGATCGCACAGGCCGAGGACCACGTGCGGCACCTCGACGACGACAACGTGGTCGAGCTGACCAGTAACGTGGCATCAGCACAGATCCCGCAACGCCTGGACCGGCTCAAGGAACCGCACGACGCTCCGAACGGCGTCGGCTTCCTGGCCAGCACCAACATGATCTCCGTGGGTGTCGACGTCGGCCGTCTCGGCGTCATGACCGTCGTTGGCCAGCCGAAGACGACCGCTGAATACATCCAGGCCACCAGCCGCGTGGGTCGGAACGCCGACCGCCCCGGCCTCGTGGTGACCGTGTACTCACCCTCCAAGCCGCGAGACCGGTCGCACTACGAGTCGTTCACTCCCTATCACGCGAGCCTTTACCGCTCGGTGGAGCCGAGTTCGGTGACTCCGTTCTCGGTACCAGCGCGCTTGCGTGCCCTTCACGCAGACTTGGTCGTCCTGGTGCGCCACGCGCTCGGTCTGTCGGGTGACCAGGAGGCCGCGTCATTCGACCCCGACGACGAGCGCTTCTCTGCGCTCCTCAAGAGGTTCCTCGGCCGCGTTGAACGAGCCGATGCAACCGAACTGGAGCGGGTCGAGGCTCACCTCAACGACCTCGTTGAGACGTGGGTGAAGCGGGCCGTGGATGCGGAGCAGGCTGGCGGTCTGCGCTACAGCCAGGGCGGGCGCGAGCGCCCCAGGCTGCTCAAGCGGTTCACCGACCAAGGGGACGGCTGGGCCACGCTCGACTCCATGCGCAGCGTGGACGTGGAGGTCCAAGTCGAAGTGAGGGGCACCCGGAAGTGACGATTCGCAAGGTTCGGCGTTCGCAAATCATCAGTCCTTTCGGCCCTGGAGCGATCATCGATCTCGTCGGCGAGTCGTTCGTGGTGGAGGACGCCGGGAAGTGGCGCGGCCCGCACGTGTCGATCGATTTTCCGCGCTTGGCCGCCTACCTGAAGGTGGATTCGCTCGCGGCACCGTCACCCCGCCGGCCCATCCCCTACTACCGCTTTCCCCAGTGGCTGTTCTGCCCAAGCTGTCGGCGCATGAGCCGGTGGTCGTACAGGAAAGAGGTCGCCAACACTGCCCCATCATGTGAACACTGTCCCGGCCGCAAGCAGCTCGTTCCAATGCGGTTCGTTGCGGTGTGCGCCAACGGACACCTGTCGGACGTCGACTGGGCCGCCTGGGCACACTCCGCGGATCGTCGCAACCGGAATCAGAACCAGTGCCAGCGGCCGGACCTGAAGTTCCTGAACAAGACCGGCGTCGGTGGTGGCCTCAACTCGCTCGTCGTGCGCTGCGGAACGTGCGGCGGTGAGAAGTCCTTGGACGGATTGACCACCAGGATCGGACTGAAGCAGATTGGCGGCAAATGCTCTGGCAGGCAGCCGTGGCAGGACTCGAGAGACGCCTCGGTCTGCTCCGAGCAAATGGTTGCGTTGCAACGTGGGGCCTCAAGCGTATATTTCCCCACGGTGGAGAGCGCGATCGACATTCCGCCGGAGTCGGCGTGGAGCACGATCAGCGACCCGCTAGCTGCACTGATGAGGAGCAACGAGTTCAAGTTCCTGGTCGGCCAACCTAATTACAAGCTGGCCAAACAGATGATCGAGGTAGCAGCCGATGAGTACGGGCTCTCCGTCGCCGAGGTCGAGGCGGCCCTGGCGCGCGAGGCCGGTGATCCGCGCACTCCCATCGACGGTGGTCCGGAGAACATTCGCCCGGACGAGTGGGCGGCCCTGATCAACCCCCAGGAGGACCACGATCACCGAGACCGCTTCATCTCGCGCCGAGCCGATCGACCGCTGGGTGACGCTGGAGGGACGACAAGCGGCTGGCGGAAACCGATCGTAGATGTCGTACTGGTCGATCGCCTGCGCGAAGTTCGGGTGCTGACGCATTTCGAGCGCCACACGATGCAGGAGAAGGTGCCGTCGAACTTGAGTTCCGACGGCGATTTCCTGCCGGCGATCGAGGTATTCGGCGAGGGCTTTTTCCTCAGATTCGACGAAGAAGCCCTCGTCCGCTGGGAACGATCAGGCCCGGTGGTCGACCGATGTCGGAAGCTGTTGGAGCGGCACGAAAACAAGGGAGTCAAATGGCTTCCGGATCCGACACCGCGCTTGGTGCTCCTGCATACCTTCGCGCACCTGCTTCTGCGCAACACCGCCTTCGAAGCTGGCTACTCGACTTCCGCGTTGCGCGAGCGCCTATACGTAACGAAGAGCGGCAAAGGCCCCGCCATGGCGGGCGTATTGATTTACACCGCAGCTGGTGACTCGGAGGGCACTCTCGGCGGCCTCGTAAGGATGGGTGAGTCCCCCCGGTTGGGTCGGCTCCTCGACATGTCGATCACTTCGGCCCAGTGGTGCTCCTTCGACCCTGTGTGCGCGGACCACCCCGGTCAGGGACCGGACGGGCTGTCCCTGGCGGCGTGCCACGCGTGCTCGTTGACCCCGGAGACGAGCTGCGAGGTGATGAACAGGCTGCTTGACAGGCGTCTTCTGATCGACCCGGAGTTTGGGTTCTTCAAGGACCTGGCTGCGATGGTTAACGGTGTACCGGGGAACACGCTGTGAGTGCCGTGTTACGTGCCCCGCATCATGAAGCGCTGTGTCACACCGTGGTAGCCGCCGCGCCCGCAGTCGACCAAGCGGACCAGGCAGTCGCGGCCTACCGCCGCTTGCGGGGGCGCGGCAAGGAGCTTCACGTCATCACCAGGTCCAGCGTGCTGACGAGCCGCATCCGCACGATGATGCCGTTCGAGAGCCGTGGAGACACGGTGATGACCTACCACTCCTACTTCGCCAACATGTGGCGCGCAGTGCTGCGAGTCAGACAACCGGAGACGGAAGATTACGACTTCGATTTCTGGGAATTCAAGCGGCATCTCCGGGCCCGTTACGTCCGACCGCTAGACCAGCGACATGTCATCGTGGTCCAAGGGCAGCAGCTGCCGCCCGACTTCTACACGGTGCTCCGGCTACTGAGCATCGAGGCGACGGTATTCGTCGACCCCGTGCAGACGGTCGGCGACTCCGGTACGACACTGCACGACCTCACCGCTCTTCTCGGTGTCGATGCCGCCACGACCTCGCACGACGTCGATGGCGGCACCGCGCAGATCGACCAGTTGCTAGAGCGCCTCGGCGATGGATCTTTCCTCACAGACGTCTCCCGCCATGAAGGTCCGCGGCCAGTGCTGGTGGATCATGAGGATGTCGACGAGGAGATCCGGTTTGTCGTAGAGCACGCGACGGCGCACCACGACCGGCGAATCGGCGTGCTGCTGCCGACTCGCGAATTGGTCCAAGCCTTCAAGGATGGGATCGGCGACCTGTTCGACGGAACGACGCAGTGGCACCTGTCCGGTGCAAGGGTCCCGCGGCACGCAGCGGTTACCGCATCCGACCCGGGAATCAAGGTTCTGACTTGGGTTAGCGCCGTGGGTATGCGGTTCGACCACGTCATGCTGGCGGGACTCGACCAGGTCGAGGACCGCTTCCGGCTCGAAAACGCGCTGCGGGTGCTCGGCCCGACGACGCACTCGGACTTGTTTCTCTCGTACTCCGGTGTGGGGCGGCCCACTGCTTTGAGCGGGCTCCCGTTCGCGTTGGTGGACGACCGCACGCGCAAGGCGGTCGGCGACGAGTGGGTGGAGGTGATATCCACTAGGTGCCTCCCAGTCTCTCCTTCCACGACAGAGCAGCTGCCCCCGCCCAGCCGCTCAGCCGTCGACAGTGCCCGCGCGGTGCTCGCTGCTCTAATGCGGAGCAAGGACCGCGCCAAACGCCTGCTGACGGCTGAGGAAGAGGTCGGGCTGGCGCAGTTGATGCGGCTTACCGGCGAAGATCTCGCGGAGGAACTGCCTAAGGGGTTTCGCTCAACGCTGCGCAGCGCTGACGTGCGGGCGAAGGCGTTCGACGCCATGGTGTTGCACAACACCGGCCTCGTGCGCTCCTGCATCACGAAGCACCTCGGTGCTGGTCTTGAGGACGAGGACCTGTACCAGCACGGGCTGTTGGGTCTGATGCGGGCGATCGAGAAGTGGGACGGTTCGCGAGGGCTGAAGTTCTCCACCTACGCGGTGAACTGGATCAACCAGCACATGGGCCGAGCAGTTCCCGACGAAGGCGCGATGATCCGGCTGCCGGTCCACAAGTACGAAGAAGTCCGCAAGGTTCGCACCATCCGGAACAACCTGCTCCTCCAGCAGGAAGACGCTCCAATCGCGGAGATCGCCAAACGCACCGGATTGTCTTGGGAGAAAGTGCTGGACTGCCTGCGGTTGTCCTTGGGTGTGATCAGCCTGGACGCACCCTTGGGCATGGATGGCGAGACCTCGTTCGCGGAACTGATCCCTGCTCCGCTCGACGACCATTCGAACCCCGACTACGTGGTAGACCGCGAACTCGGCGCCGAACTCGTGCGTGAAGCTTTGTCACTGCTGAAGGAGCGTGAAGCCGAAGTACTCAGGTTGAGGTTCGGCTTCAATGGTGGTGTCGACCTCACCCTGGATAAGATCGGCGAGCGCTTTTCGTTCACCCGCGAACGAGCGCGGCAGATCGAAAGCAAGGCGAAGGACAACCTGCGCGACAAGCTCGCGGACGTAGGTCTGGTGGCCGGTGGTGCAAATTCCGTTCGCATACCCTCACCGAAGCGTCCGACCTGTCGGGCGAACGGCATGCGTACACCGAAGCGTGAGAAGCGCCCGGCCAGCACGGAGATCGCCACGGGATCGGGACTCGTGGACCTGCTCGGCGCTGCAGACGGAGATAGTGCCGTGGGAACTCTGCTGATCGCCTTGGTGGACCGCGCGTTGGGATCCGGTGCCCGCCACGTCCGTATTAGGAGCGCGGGCTCTGGCACGAGCTGCAGACTTTCGCTAGTCCACGACGGCGCAGCCTTCGCCGGATATTCGTTGCTCTCGACGCTGTCCGAGGGACACGAGGTGTCGCGCGGGTCGGTAGCCCTCGGCATCGCCGCCTCCCTGTACGGTGAGATCACCACTTGGGAGTCGCATGCGTCCCCGGTTTGCTTGGTGCTCACCTCCGCCGTGGACACCGGAACTTGGTGGCTGCATCGCACTTCTCGGAGGCTCCCCGCGGGGCTGCTGGCCAAGGACAAGGTCGACCGCTGGTCGGTGGTGTTGCTCCGCATGCCACGTCCGCAAGTCGCGGGTGCACACTTCGGAACGATCCTCGACCGGTGCATCCGCGACTTGGGTGTGGTGTTCGGAGCGTTGTTGGAGCGCAATATTTGCCTGGAAGTCAATGGATGTGCGGTAACTGCGAGTGACCCGTTCTTGTGGTGCAATCCGGCCGGGCAGCACCTCGGGGAAGAGCGGGTAACCGGCGAAGGCTTCTCGGTGATCGCCAGTCCTCGCGTCCTACCTCACCCGGACCTCCTGCGTGCCGGAGAGGCGGACTCGGTCGGTGACCCGATCGACTGGCGGGCCTCGCAGGGTTTCTACGTGCGATGCGACGGCCGATACTTCTCGCTCGGTGGGTGGCTCGGACTCGACGGCCTGGACATGGCGGAGAGCACCGCACTGGCCAGGGTCCTCGTCGAGGTGCCGTTCGCCCAGCGCTCCGCCTGGGGCGAAGATCGCCCCGGAGCCGCGGCCGTAGTGCCGGCACCGCTGCGGCCGAGGCTGGCCGCTCTTGCGCGCATAGCGCGCGCCAAGTCAGAGCTTGTAATCGAACAACACCGAACCAGGGGGACGACGTGACGGACGGCGAGCTCGCCGCCTTCGCAGCGGAGCTGCGGCGCAGGGTGGAGGACCGGGTCCAGGCGGAGCCGGAGCTAATGGCACGGGACGCCTTCGTAACCCTAATCGGCGAGCACCTGATCGACGATGGGGCGCTAGACGATCTGGACACCTGTTACTTGTTCATGCCCTGGCAGAGCCGTCGCATCGAGGTTGCGGGGTACGACATCACAGGAGACGGCACGATCCTGCACCTCGTCACGGCCGATCACGGCTTGGACGCTGAGCCCCTGAAACGTGAGCGGCTAACCCAGTTGGTCCGTCGCGCCGGCGCGTTCGCAGAGTTCTGCCGCAGCGGACTGCACGAGCAGCTTGAGCGGTCGAGCCCGCCTTACGACATGGTCGAGCACATCCACGGCGCGTGGCCCCAGTTGCAGATGATCAAGATTCTGGTCTTCACCGACGGGAAGAGCGGGTTGCGCCGAGCGGAAGAGTCCACCGTTGCTGGTCTCCCGACCCTTGTGAACGTGTGGGACGTCAACCGTCTCCACAAGCTGATCAGCTCGGGCGCCGACCAAGAGGACATTCTCATCGACGTCGCGAAGATGGGGTACGAAGTGCACTGTCTGGAGTCACCCGAGCAGGCCGACGGTTACCGATGCTTGATGGCGATGCTGCCGGGGAAGCTGCTCGCCGATCTGTACGACGAGCACCACAGCCGGCTGCTCCAGCGCAACGTGCGTGCGTACCTTCAAGCCAGGGGAAAGGTCAACAAGGGGATCGCGGAGACGATCAAGGAACAGCCCGGTCGATTCCTGGCCTACAACAACGGCGTATCCGCCACTGCTCGAGAAGCAGACCTCGAGCGGACATCGAGCGGACTGGTGCTGCGGACCCTGACCGAGCTGCAGATCGTCAACGGTGGACAGACCACCGCCTCGTTGCACCACGCTGCGCGCAAGGGAATCGATCTGGCCCAAGTCATAGTGCCCGCGAAGATAACCTTGATCCCCGATGACCGGCTTGACAGCATGGTTCCGGAGATTTCCCGCTACGCGAACTCGCAGAACGCTGTCACCCCAGCCGACTTCGAGGGCAACAGCCGCTTCCATGTCGGGTTGGAGCGGTGGTCCCGCACCACCTGGGTGCCCTCTCTCGGGGTCGACGTCGAGCAGACTCGCTGGTACTACGAGCGCGTGCGCGGGCAGTACGACGTCGAGAAGAACAGGTTCACGACCGCCGCCACGCGACGCAAGTTCGACCGCGAGAACCCTGTGCGACAGCGATTCGGCAAGACGGACGCCGCCAAGTACGAGTTCGCCTACTCGCTGCGACCTGAAATCGTGTGTCAGGGCGCTGAGAAGTGCTTCCGAACGTGGACGTCGGACGAGGGCTTAGCCGAGCGCGAAGCGCCCGATGACGTGTACTTCCGCCATCTGGTCGCCAAGGCAATCGTGTTCCGCCAGGTCAGAGCGATTATCCAGAAGCAGAACTTCGGGGGGTACCTCGGCCAGACAGCTGCGCACAGCGTGTCGTTGATCGTACAAACGCTCGGCGGGCTCGATCTCGACCGGCTCTGGCGCGAACAGACGCTGCCCGAAGCGATCGTCGCGGCGGTACCCGAAGTTGCCAAGGCTGTGCGCCGGGTGCTCACCTCACCTCCGAGCGGCGGAAACGTCACCGAGTGGGCAAAGAAGACCGCCTGCTGGGACAGTGTCCGCGCGATAGGGTGGGTCCCTCCTGCCGACGTTCTCGTCGGTTAGGCGACTTCATCCCCGTTTCATTGTTAGCGCGTCGGGTCGGCCGAGCGGACCGGTCCCAGGAAGTGGCATGAGGAAATTGAGCACAACCAGATCTACGGTGGTGGAGGTCCCGCGCGGGTCCCTGTTCGTAGGACGGGAGGCGATGTGGCGGTCTACGCGGTGAAGCTCGAGCGCAGCGACTTGCTCCAGTTGCCGGCACACCCGGACGCGTGCACCGAGGAGACCTTCGAGCAATGGTGCGCCGAACGAGTGGCGAAAGGTGCCCGGCTTGCGGTCGACTTGTTCTCTGGTGGCGGCGGTTTGAGCCTGGGCTTGACCGACGCCGGGTGGACCGTCGCGGCGTCGGTCGACCACAACAAGTTCGCGTTGCAGACTCACCGGGCGAACTTCCCCGGGCTCGCGTTCGACGTCGATTTGGGAGACCCGCAAAAGCGCGCCGCGCTGGTCAGGATGCTCAAGCGCGTCGAGATTGATCTCATCGCCGGCGGGCCACCGTGCCAGCCGTTCAGCAGGGCAGGGCGCAGCAAGATCCGCAGTCTGGTGGACGCGGGCGTGCGCGACGAGTTCGACGAACGCAAGGAACTGTGGCGAGCGTACGTCGATGTCGTGCTCAAGGTGAGGCCTCGCGCGGTGCTGATGGAAAACGTGCCTGACATGGCTCTGGGCGACGACTTCCACGTCGTGCGGCGGATCGTGAACATGCTGGAGGACGTCGGATACCGGACCAACCTCCGGCTGGTTGACGCCCGGCACTACGGCGTTCCCCAGCACCGCAAGCGGTTGATACTGCTAGCCCGCCTTGACAGCGACGCCTTCACCTGGCCTCGCCCAGGCAAAGAGGTGTTCGTACAGGACGCAATTCACGACCTACCTCGCCTCGGCCTCACGACTGGTCGTCGAGATCTGCCCTACTCACCTGACGGCGAGGTATCGGAGTTCGCGAAGGCGATGAGACGCGGCATCGGCGAGCAGAGAGTGTGGGATCACATGACCCGGCCGGTTCGCGAAGACGATCGTGAGATCTTCGCCTCGATGACGTCGAAGACCCTCTATGCGCACATCGATCCCAGCCTGCGCAGGTACACCGCAGAAACATTCGACGACAAGTACAAGCGGTTGGACTGGAAAGAGCTGAGCCGTTCCATCACCGCTCACATCGCGAAGGACGGCTACTGGTACATTCACCCGTCTGAGAACCGCACGCTCACCGTACGTGAGGCTGCCCGTATCCAAACATTCCCGGACCACTTCCGCTTCGCGGGCAGCCGCAGTCACGCGTTTCAGCAGATCGGCAATGCGGTGCCGCCGATGTTGGGAAAGGCGGCAGCTACCGCCTTGGTCCCGGTACCCGTCGCCGACAAGGCCCGGCAGAACCGGTGGCGCGTTCTCGCAACCCGCTTGGTCGCTTGGGCCGAGGATCGGCGTGCCGGGAACTACTGGTGCGTCCTCCCCGGAGATGAGCTGACCCCGCCCGTTGCCGCGGTCGTGGCGATGCTGGACCCGTCACCCGTCGAACTGACCGCCTACTCTGCTGGCCTCCGCGAGGTGGCCACGCGGGGGCGGATCACCAAGCGAGCGGTCGACCTCATCGAACGAGCGGTAGTCACGCGTGGAGCGGCTGCATCGGTCACACGCCTACGGCAGTTGCAGAACAACAGGAAGCTCTGGCTGCACCCCCAGGACATGCCGGAAGTCTTAGCGCTTCCGCCTGGGAAGACCGCACTCCTGAAGCTGCTAGCGGGCGACGACGTCCTGTTAACCAGTCAGCCGGCCATCCGTGTGTCGTCACGCGTACTAAACACCAGTTCGGAGCGGACGAACAGCCTCACCGACGGCAGGGTCGACATCTCCCGCTTGGTAGGAGGCGACTCCAGAGCGCCGCTGCGCATGGCCGCGTTGCGGCTGGTCGGCCAGCTTCATTGCCACAAGCGAGCACCGATGTGCGCGGGATGTCCACTGGCCCGCCAGTGTGCGACCGCCCGCGACAGTGAGTTATCGGACAGACTGTTCTGACCAGAATTGCAAATAATGCCGACAGCCGGAAGGATATCGCGATAGATCAGGAGGATCCATCTTCCTTGCAGTGCGGTAAATGGGTGGCGTCAGGCGAACCCGTCGGTTCCATTTCTCAGTCTGTGGCCAATAGATCGCCCTGTTCAGTGAGGAGTGGCCGTGTAGGCTGTCTTGACGTGTCGCCGACGTCCGCTTAGCGATGCCCGATGCTCAGTTTGCGACCGTAGACTGCCATGCCTGGTCCAAACCAGCGAGTTGTTGGCGGTGTCTCGCGCCTGGCGACCAAGATGGTCCCAGCCGAGCATCGCTTTGGCGCTTCAAGCTGCAGTTCAACGTCGAGCTTGCTGAGATGTGTGCCTACACGCAGCACCCGCACACTCCCGGCCCGGCGCTTTACTCGCGGTGGACTTCTTGCGGGAATTCCTGGCCTATTCGAGGGTTTCAAGCATATTGCGAAGCGTTTCGTCGGGAGCTGGCTCGGTGATATGAACGGGTGGCCTGTTCGTCGGGGGTGCCTCTCTGGCTTTCGGTGTCGGGGTTTCGGCCGAAATACCTGCCTGGGCCGCGGCCGTAGCGACGACGTACGCGGGACGCAGCTCTTCGGGCAAATCTTCTGGCTCGACAGATGACAAGACCTCCGCCAAATCCCACCAGTTGCCGTAACGGGCTGTGTATGCTTGCCGTGCCGGCTCGTCGAACAGCCACGCGCGGAGTTCGCCGTGCACAACATCGGTCATGTCCTCGTGGATCGTCCGCAGGCGCTCGGGTGCTCCCGGTACCTCCAGGTCGGTCAGCAGTTCTGCTAGCTCGATGAGGTCCGACCACAGATATCCGAGCTGGCCTTGCGCGCGCGACCTGTCGGCGATGGCCTCGTCGAGCAGTTTGGGCCCTAGCCGAAGGCGCTGCTCTGCTGGGACCAGCTCGGTTGCCGCGAGGTTGGCAGCGAGGGTGATGAGATGCCGCGATTCGCAGTCGCCGATTCGGACGGAATCCGCGTTCTCGATCTTGTCGGCGATGAACTCGGCCAAGCCCCGGGAGCCGATGACGATTGCGGCTTTTAAGTAGTAGTCTAGGTCGCTCGTCCAGCTTCCGTCATCGTCTTCGTCGCCCCAGTCGTCGTCTCTAAGCGCCTCCTCGAAGGACCGTCTCTCGGTTTCGGCGTAGTCGCGAAGGAACAAGTCCGTCAGGTCGTCGACGCGGGTGCGTAACGTCTCCCGCAGAACGCTCTGGGAGCGCAGAGACGCGAGCGAGACCAGGTGGTGAAGACGTGAAGCGTCGATGATCGTCCCGAGCAGCTCGTCGAGGGAGACCAGCTTCGATTGGACACGGCTCAGCAGATAGTCACGAATAGACGGGTTGTGAAAGGTTGCAACGACGGGTGCGGGTTCGGATTCATGCTCGGTCGGGTCGAACCGGCGCGAGGTTTCGATCATCGAGCCGTCGAGGACTTTCACCGCGTCGTAGAACTGCCGGCGGTCGTCCGGCTGCCTGAGAGCGATGCGGTAGCTGCGCCAGGCGTCGTGGAGATCGTCGAGCTCCGTGTCCCGGCCGAAGGTGAACAGCACCTCGAGCAAGTGGACGGCGGAAGCATCAAGCTGCTGTTCTATGACGCGTGCCCAGATTCGCTCTGGGTTCTCGAAGTTGAGGAGCAGGGCCTCGGCCACCTCCGCGGTGCCGTCACGGCCAGCGAGGCGCAGGGTATTCGCGACGAGTCGGGGACTGAAGTTGCGGTGCCAGAGGAGATCGCGCCACTGCGAAGGGACGGCGAACTTTCTCTTCTCAGCGGCTGAGATTTCGGAGTAGTAGACGTGGTTGTACAGGATGCTGGCACGGATATCCACGCTGTAGGCGTCCATCCCGACATCGCACGTGAGCGGCTCGAGGTCGCCGTCGTCCAAAGTCTCGTGGCGATGCTTGGCCTCCCGCAGGATGTATTCGCGTGTGGTGAGGACCAGCAGTTTCCCCGGCGTCTCCCGGATCCGGCGAAGGACCCCGAGCAGCCGACGATCCTCGTTTTTTCCGAGGTGGTGGTCGAAGGCAATTTCGCCCAGGAAGTCGTCGTAGAAGAACAGCTGTGGGCTTTCGGGAAGCCACATTCTATCGATTTCGCTGATTTCCCGCGTCACGTCGACCACCTGGTAGCCTCTTCCCAGGTGGAGGCGGGCGAGCATCTTCGCGATCGTCGACTTGCCGATGCCCGGAATACCCGCCAGTAGGCAGACCGACTCTCGCTCGAGAAGCGCCCGGGCTATGTCGAAGGTGGGGGTCGGGACGAACGTCATCGCAGCGTCGTCGAGCTCGCTAACCAGGTCTTCCGAGCGGAGCAGCGCGTCTTGGTTCAGCACCGCATGCAGGACAGCGGCGCTGGTCAGCCACAGCCGAAGATGGCGCTGCACGAGTGCCGGGCGCTTGCGCAACTCCTCGGTGAGCTGCTCCGCGCCGTACAGGTCGCCAGTGCTGTGAACGTATGGGGCGAGGTCTTTAAGAAGGGTGTCCTTCGCGTCGACGGTCAATTCGACGCTCGTGGCGAGGATGTACCGTGCAGGCCGCAGTTCTGCGATCTTGGCCCGCTCCTTATCGCGCATGTGGGCGAGCAGCTTGACTCGGCCGCTGCGAGCCCAGTGCTTGCATTGGATCACCACGTCGCCGGCGTCACCGGTCATGTGCCGAAGGTCGATCCCTCGGTCGGCGCCGCGGGCTAAGATCTCGATCTTTAGACCCAGGATCTCCTCAAAAAGGTCCCGGCAGACCACTTCGAAGTCGTAGTCACTCAGCCGCCCCAGATCGAACGAATCCATCAGCCCATTCTGCCCGGCGCTCAACGGCGTCGCAGCGGCACCGTTAAGCGTGAGCCCGCAACGGCGAGGTGCCGTGGTCGGAGTCGCTGTTGAAGCCAGTCGTGACAGTCTTATCTGGTGCCAGGGTCGTGTTGCAGTCCGCGTCCATCACGGTGACCCGGTCCGCCGTGATGGAGATAATCGCCGTCTCCGCTAGGTGAGACCGCTGGCTCGCGGATGACATCGAAGTCAGCGTCCACGGCGTACCGACCTTTTTGGCCACGGCGAGGTCTGCTGTGAAGCCGTCGCTCCGCTGCTCCTGGCGGCGCTACGCCAGGCAGACAGGTCGCAGAAGCCGAACTCGACTCGCTGTCGAGCCTGCTCCGGCGACGTCCTGAATAGCTAACATGCCTGATCAAATCAGTATGAGCGTTGTGGTTAGCGTGCAAGATCGTCCTCGGACACTCTTTCGTAGCATTACTGCTACGTCTAACGTACAAGTGCTCTAAGGTACTTCAACATCCAGATCCGGCCTCTAGCCGGACCCCGCTGCGGCGGTCGTGGGCATGACCGGAACCGTCGTCTCCCCCGGTCTGCGTCATCGACGGCCTGCTGCGCAACGACTCCGCCATCCGACTGGACGATCAGCGGGCGGCTGCGCCAGTGCGTCTACCGCCGCATCCCGTTCCGACCTTCACGACGCCCGGCACCCGACCAGTTTCCTCCGGCAGGCCGCTCGGGTTTACGAGGCGGGCGGGTGCTCGGTCAGCCGGGCGCGGAGGGTGCCGGCGTCGGGGTGGTGCAGGTCGTCGAGGATGAGCAGAGCCCGCCGCCAGCACCGGTGCGCGGCATGGGTGTCGCCTGCGGCCTGGCGGGTGTCGCCGAGGCGGATGAGCGTGTTGGCTTGCGGATGGCGAACGCCCACCTTCTGATACAGGTCCAGTGCGGCGTGGTAACAGGCGACGGCTATCTTGGGCTCGCCGAGGTGATGATGGATGCAGCCGAGGCTGTCCCAGGTGTCCGCCTCGCCGTGCATGTTTCCGGCTGTTTGCTGTAGTTCAAGGGCTTTCGTGCAGTAGCGCAGGGCTTCGGCGTGCCGGCCGAGTTTGGTCTGCATCCAGCCGATCCCGTTCAGCGCGTCGGCCTGGCCTGCCCGGTGCCCTGCCGCTCCGAACAACTCGTAGGCGATCCTGTCGCTCTCGATCGCTTCCTGGTAGTCACCCTGCAGATACGCCACGATGCCGAGAACGGTGTGATCACGTGCCTGGCCGAGCGGGTCGCCGAGCGACTCGTCCGCTTCGAGCGCGCGGACCGCGCTGGACCGCGCATCCGGAAAGCGGCCGAGCTGGACGTAGGCCCGGCCGAGTTCGCGCAGAGACCGGGCCTGCCCATCCGGGTCGCCCGCACGTTCGGCCGCGGCGGTCGCGACGAGCTGAGCGGCGACCGTCTGAGTCCAGTGTCCGGCGCGGATGCAGAAATCGGCCACGCTGCAGGCGAACTGCCACGCGTGCAGGTCGAAACCGGCGTCGGCGGCGCGGGCGACGACGCCGGGAAACACCGGTCTCTCGGCGGCGAACCACTGCCGTGCCTGCTCGCCGTCGACGAGTTCGCCGACCACTGCACCGGGCTGGGGCGCGGCCAGAGACAGCCGGTCGTTGAACGGGTTGAGCAGCAGCGCCGCGGCGTGCGCGGTGTGGAGGTAGTGATCGAGCATGCGGTGCAGCGCGACGTGGCGCGCCTGCTCGGTCTCGTCCTGGCGCGCCGTTTGCGCCGAATACGCGCGCAGCAGGTCGTGGCAGGCGAACCGGCCGGTGCCGGTTTCGGCGAGCAGCTGTGCCCTGGTCAGCTCGGACAAGGCCGGCCGGGCCTGGTCGAGTCCGGTTCCGGCGAGACTGGCGGCGGCCGGGATCGAGACGTCCGGGCCGGGATGCAGGCTCAGCAGCCGGAACATCCGCGCCGCCGCGGCGCTCAGCGTCCGGTACGACCAGGAGAACACGGCGCTGAGGTCGACGCAGGCGTCGCCGATGTCCATGGCCCGCAGGCGATCGCGGGCCTCGCGCAACTGGCCGGCCAGTTCGGTCAGCGACAAAGTCGCGGCGAGGGTCGCCTGTGCGGCGACGATGCTCAACCCCAGCGGCAGATGCGCGGACAGCTCGATCAGGTCGTCGACCGCCTGCGGTTCGGCGGCCAGGCACTCCGGGCCAAGCCTGTTCGCCAGGAGGTCCCGGGCTTCGGCAGTGGTCATCAGATCCACGGACACGGCGTGCGCGCGCTCGCCGGCGATCAGGCCGCCGAGCCGGTCGCGGCTGGTGACGACAGTGAGGCATTCGGCCGAGCCCGGCAGCAACGGCCGGACCTGACCGGCGTCGCGAGCGTTGTCCAGCACCACGAGCATCCGGCGACCGGCCAGCTCGGATCGGTAGAGCGCCGATCGGTCCGCGAGACCGGCAGGGATCCGTTCGGCGGGTACCCCGAGGGCGCCGAGGAAACTTCCGATCGCGTCGGAGGGCGCGACCGGCTCGCCGCTGGGGTCGAAGCCTCGGAGGTTGACGTAGAGCTGCCCGTCGGGAAACCGGTCCGCGATCCGGTGCGACCAATGCACGGCAAGAGCGGTCTTGCCGACGCCCGCGGTGCCGGTGATCGCCGCGATCGCGACACTGTCCTGCCGGTCCAGCAACCCGGCGAGTTCTTTGAGCTGGTCCGCGCGGCCGGTGAAGCGCGACACCGCGCCTGGCAGCTGTCTCGGCACGGCAGCTGCCGCTGGGCGGGCGGCGGCCAGCGGTGCTGGTGCGGGAAGCGGGATCGGCGCGGCGAGGGTCGCATCGTTGCGCAGGATAGCCACGTGCAATTGCTGTAGTTCCGCGCCGGGCTCCAGCGCGAGATCGTCGGCCAGCCGCTCGCGGGTGCGTTGATAGACCTCCAGCGCTTCGGCGGTGCGCCCCGACCGATGCAGAGCCGACATGAGCTGCCCGACCAGCCGTTCCCGCAGCGGATGCGCGGCAACCAACGCGGTCAACTCCGCCACCAGACCCGCGTGCTCACCGGCGATCAGCTCCCAGCCGACCGCCTCTTCGAGCGAGGCAAGCCGGTCTTCCTCCAGCCGCCTCGCCTGCGCCGCCAGGCACGGAGTGACTCCGCTCAGCGCTGGCCCCCGCCACAGTCGAAGCGCCGCCCGCGCCGCTGCTGCCGCGCCGGCGGGATCCGCGGCCGAGAGTCGCCGGGCGCCCGCGAGTGACGAGGCGAAAACACCAGCGTCGACCTGATCCGGCTCGGCGTTCAGGGCGTACCCGCTCGAACAGGTGGCGATCGCGTCTCCGAGCGCGCCGCGCAACCGGCACACCAGCTTGATCACCTGACGCCGTGCCGACGACGGCGGCTCCTCATCCCACACCGCGTCGACAAGCGCGCTGACCGACACCGTGCGCCCCGGGCACAACGCCAGCGCGGCCAGCACGCAACACTGGTGACGACTCGAGATCGCCAGCCGTTCCGGTCCGCGCCAGACCTCCACCGGCCCCAGCAGCCGGAACTCCAAACGATCGGCAACACCCAACGGTCCCCCTCGCTGCGCCCACCCAACCTTCCGCCGTCCGCCTGCACCGGCAAATCGCTCCGGCACCGGCGGCGACGCCTGCCCCTCTGGCTGGAACCCGGTCGTGTGCCGTCCGAGCCGACAGCAGACGGATCTGCTGCTGTCGGCTGGGCAACGCACGAGATGATGCTTCTCCGTCGCGGCAGCCGCGGCGACCCGCCACGACGCCCCTTACGTCGTTCCGCTCAACACGCGGAAAAAATCCTACCGGCCGAGTCCCGTATCGGAAACTGAATTTCGACCTCATCTCCCCACCGCCATCACGATGCTACTGCTCGACGACCCGCAGGCAGGTCCCGGAATCATCGAACGTGCAGGAACTGCAATGCCAGATCGATTGGAGGCGCCGGCACTGCCCCGGGCCACCGTGGTACTCGCTGCGCCAGACAGCGTGAATCGCACGCCAAGCTCGTGAACTGTTTCGTGAATGTTTTTCCTGTGCCGCTTCCGCGTCGTCTCGACAAGTTGCATGTTCTATGACTGCTTGCCGAGGGAAACACGCGCACGCTCCTCTCGCTGAGACTGAGGCCGCGGAGCAGTCCGTCGCAACAGGCGCGTCAGAGCCTTCTGCGGCAGTCACCGGTGCTTGTCCAGTGCGGACCGGTTGTTTTGTGCCAGCACGCCGACGCGCTGCGCTCCTGCGGCCAGGCCCTCGAACTGCATCGGGCGGTCGGCAGCAGGCACGGCGAGGCCGACACCTGGGACAGCCTCGCTGTCGCCCACCACAACCTCGGCGAGCACCGGCGGGCCGTCGCCTGCTACCACAACGCACTGGACTTGCACGAGAAGTTGGGCGCTGCCCATCCTCCACGACCTGCACCACCCCCGACGCCGACGTTCTCCGCGCACGACTGGCCGGGCACCCACCGACCCCCTAGACCCACGCCCACCCGACAGAGCCCGTCGGGTACCGAACGGGTACCGAGCACCGACAGGCTGACAGTTGTCGGCCGACATCGGGTCGGTCGTTTTCACAGCAGGGGTGGATTCCCGAAGCCGGTACACAGTGGCAGGGGGCTCTCTGCCGAGATGCTGGATCAGCATGGCGCGTTACAGATTCAGAACCGCGAGTCTGGCGATCGCCGCCGCGGTCCTCGCGATGTTCGCGAGCACCGCGGCGGGTGTCCATTCACGGCCCCCCGAAAGGAGTAGTCGTTGTCCTCGTATATCGCTGACCAGCGTCTTTGGCCAATGAAAGCCCGCAGCGCATATAGTCGTTTCATCCGTTTAGCCTGATTAAATTTTCGGAAGAATTGACCACGCGATACCTGTCCCTGCCTGGGCGCAACGCTCTGGCCTGGGTAAACGCCTGGACGTAGACCCCTGAATGGATATATCTGACTCACTGGAGGAGCTTAATGCGATTCAACGGGATCAGGAAGCGCGCCACGGCTGCTGCGATCGCCGTGGTGGCGATGGCTGGGATCGGGGTCGGGACCGCGTCCTCGGCCCAGGCCTCCGAGGGCAGCACGCCGTTCAGTCACGGTGGTTGTGCGGCGATCGAGGACATCACTCTCGGAGCCGACTACCACGACTACATGGAGATCCTGCCGACGCAGAACAACGGCTCCTGCCTGTTCGGTGTCTTCAACCGGATCACCTGGAAATGGATGGGCACCGGCGCGAGCTCCAGCTCGAACCCGCAGGGGTGGTTCTACGACGGTCCCGGCCAGAGCCTGGAGGCGTGCCTGATCGACACGGCCAACAACAACACCTGGGCATGCGGCCCGATCAACTGAGCAAGGCGCAGTGAATGAGGCGGGAGCGGGCCCTTCCGGGTCCGCTCCCTGCGACTGCCGTGGGACCTGACGCGAGGGCATGACGCGAATCCACCACCCGGCTGTGCCCGGGCGATGACGCCCACCAGGCACTCGAGGCACGTCATGAACCTGCTCGACGCGCTAGCCCCCCATACCGAATCCGGCTCGAACGCCCCATCGACAACAAGACCACGACTCGCAAGTGACAGAAACCGTGATCGAGTGACAGCTATCTCGATCCGTCACAGCAGGTCTGCGACTACAAGCGATAGTTGTCACCGGACACAGTCTGCGAACTGGGCGACCAGTGCCGATTACAAGCGGCATCTGTCACAAAAGACAGACGCTAACTGTCATCTCACGCGGCGTGACGCGGGGTCGGGTGTGCGGCTCGGGTCCAAGATGCCCGCGTGACGACGACCGCGTCCGAACGAAACACTGGGTCCAACGCTCCACTGTGGTCTCATTTCTGCGAGTGGACGGATCTCGCGATCGCCGAGACCCACTTCGCCGAGGCTCGCGAGCAACTGGACCTGGCGGCGAATTGGCCTCGACGCTGGACCGCTGCTGTGCGAATCGCGTGCAGCGACGTTGCAGCGCCGTTCCCCTCGCAGCGTGCTAGCGCTGGTGATCGGTCACTGCAGTTTCCACTCAGAGGCGTTCCCGATCCCTTGCGCCCGGTCCAGTGCAAGGCAGTCTTTCTTCGACTCGGGTCCGAGGTACGGCCACATCTCGCGGAGCATGTCGTTGCGCTCGGCTCCGGCCATGTTCTGCACGTTGTCGAGCAGGAACATCCTCACCTGGAACCGAGCTTCCTCGTCGCCGGCCTTTTCCGCAGTGCGGAGGACGTGCTCGATGCAGCCGAACGTCCGATGGCGGGTGTCTTCGTCGGACTGGTCCCACGTCTGCACGATCGTGTTGGCGATCGTCGCGACCCGTTGGGACAGGCGGGTGCGAGGGGGCAGCTTCGGACGGCGGCGACGGCGTGCGGTGTCCTCGTCGAGCGGTTCCCAGGTGGGGTCGAGGTAGGGCGGCTCGTCCCAGTACGCCAGGAGATCCCGGTCCGCCGCGGTGAGTTCCGGGGCGGACCCGAGGAGCCCGGGCAGCCATGCGGGCTCGAGGTCCGCCGGCGTCCCCGGCTCGTCGTGGTCGGTCATCACATGATCGCATCCTTCATGTCGCGCAAAGTGTTCTCTGCCACCTGGCTAGCATGATTGATCACGTGACCGTTCTTGGCCAGCCAGTCCCCGAAGGCGGGTATCGGGGTCCGGATCTTCTCGGCATG
The DNA here is from genome assembly GCF_039525725.1 of Amycolatopsis albidoflavus. Taxonomy (NCBI): domain Bacteria; kingdom Bacillati; phylum Actinomycetota; class Actinomycetes; order Pseudonocardiales; family Pseudonocardiaceae; genus Amycolatopsis; species Amycolatopsis albidoflavus. The sequence continues at coordinate 567,885 of NZ_BAAAHV010000011.1, read as the reverse complement.
GTCGGCATAGTCCCGCCTGGCGGACGCAAGATCGTCCTGGGCCTTCTTGTCGATGTAAACCGCGTTCGTCTTAATAGAGAGATGCGAAGTCGTATCACGGAGAACATCCGCGGAATCGAACGATTCGGGCTCGGCGATCACGCGACGCACCGAAAGTTCAGCTCCATCGACGGCTTCGTCCACCACATCTCAGGCTTGCTCGCATTCGCGGCCGATATCGAGCCCGCTTGGTCCGCTCGACACCGACGGCGATGGCTCGACGCACTGCAAGCCAACAACTGGCTGGACCCCGCATCTCAGCAAGTATCAGTCGAGTAGGGCCACGTTGTGTTTAAGTCGATCGAGCACATCTGCAGCTGCGCTGCACGTTCCAGTTAAAAAGCGTGCCTTCTCCGCCACTAAACCAGCGTGAGCCATGTGAATAGCGAGCAAATCGCCCCTCGGACACCAAAACTGGTGAGATTTTCCCAAGTCTCTCAGCAACCGATCACCCAGCACAAGGGTGGTCGGCTTTCCTCGTTGAGCAGCTGTTCCCGGTGTCGGGCGGGTGGTCGGCATGATCGCTGTCGTCCCGCCGCTCATCCCAGGAGTCGAGCGGCACTCTCGCTCCCCTGGCACCCGCTGTTGAACAACTCCTGCTGCTGACTGTCCCACGATCGACGAGCAGGGCCTTTCCGCCGTGGGAAAGTGATTCTCCTGCGGAGAAACCGAAGTACCAGCGGAGCTCGGCTTGCCGGAACGCGGCGGACGGCGGTCCCGCCGGTGTGTCCGGCAGGACCGCCTCTACCGGTTTACTCGCCGCGGGTGGCGGCGAGGTTTTCCCGGAAGAACGGGACCGCTTCGGCGACTGCGTGGTCGACGTACTTCGGCACGTCGTAGAAGTCCATGTGCGCGCCGCCCTCGACCACGACGAGCTTTTTCGGGCTGCGGGCGCGGCCGTACAGTTCGGCGGACATCCACAGCGAACCGGCGTCGCTGCCCGCGACCACCAGGAGCGGCTGCTGCAGCAGGTCCTCGACCATGTGGAACGCGTCGAAGGTGAAGATCCTTGACACGCTCTTGGTGAACAGGAACTTGTTCTTCGCGTTCGGGTGCTGCGCGCGCGGGGTCAGGTAGTACTCGCTCGCCTCGACCATGTCGCGCGGGGTGTTCTCGTCCGGCTCGGCCGGCACGTAAGGCAAGTACGCCGCCTCGGCGCCCTTAGCCTCGGCCGTGCGCTGCTGCGCCACGGCCTGCAGCGTGGGGACAGCGGCCGCGTCGGAGTCGGTGCCGTACCAGTTGCGGCGGAACGAGGTGCCGATGTTCACCGCGCTGACCGTGGTGAGGGCCTTGATCCGGTAGTCCGTCAACGCGGCGTTGACCAGGTAGCCGCCGCCGGCGCAGACGCCGAGGCCGCCGATCTGCTCGGCGTCGACGTAGCCGAGGGTCTGCAGGTAGTCGACCGCCGCCCGGACGTCGTCCACGCGCGCGGCCGGGTCCTCCAGGTGGTGCGGCTCGCCGCCGCTGTCGCCCTGGAACGAGGCGTCGAACGCGAGCGTGACGAAGCCCTGCCCGGCCAGCTTCTCCGCATACAGGCCCGCGGTCTGCTCCTTCACGCCGCCGCCCGGGTGCACGGCCACGACCGCCGGGTAGCTGCCCTTGGGGTCGAACCCGTCCGGCAGGTACAGGTTTCCCGCCATGGTGATCGAGTCGTTCGGGAAGGTAACTGCCTCCACAGACGTCACTGCACTCACTCCTTGCACGTCTTCGGTGTCCCGAACCAGGCGGCCCGGGCTGCTGATACCCACTCTGCGGCGGTTCGCGCGGGCGTGGCAGATGCCGCTTGTCGGGGGTACCGGCAGCCCCTCCTTCCGCCGGCGTTCCGCGTTTACCCTCGAGGCATGGAGATCGCCAACGACCTCAGGGAATTCCTGATGACCCGCCGCGCGAAAATCACGCCTGAGCAGGCGGGAATCATCGCGGGCGGGCGGCGGCGGGTCAGCGGGTTGCGCCGCGAGGAAGTCGCCCGGCTCGCCGGAGTCAGCACTGAGTACTACGTGCAGATCGAACGCGGCCGCGTGTCCGGCGTTTCCGACGAGGTGCTGCACGCGATCGCCACGGCGCTGCAGCTGGACGACACCGAAACCACGCACCTGTTCGACCTCGCCCGCGCCGCCGGGAAACGGGCCGGCTCCGGCCGCACCGTCCGGCAGCCGGTGCCGGAGGGGGTGCAAGCGCTGATCGACACGATGGTCAACGCCCCCGCGATCGTCCAGAACGGACACCTCGACGTGGTCGCGGCGAACGCGCTCGGCCGTGCCCTCTACGGCGTCGTCTACGAGCGCACCCCGCACCCGCCGAACCTTGCCCGGTTCATTTTCCTCGACGACCGCGCCGAAGAAGTCTTCCCGGACTGGAAGAAGGCCGCCGACGACGCGGTGGCCCTGCTGCACGTCGAAGCGGCCCGCGCACCGTATTCGAAAGCGGTCACCGGGCTCATCGGAGATCTCGCGACCCGCAGCGAAGCGTTCCGCACCCGGTGGGCGGCGCACGACGTGAAGGCGCACCGGCGGGGGACGAAACTGTTCCGCCACCCGGTCGTCGGCGAGCTGACGCTGCGGTTCGAAGGACTGCAGGTCGCCTCCGCGCCCGGCCTCACCCTGATCGGCTACACCGCCGAACCCGGCTCCCCTTCAGCCGAGGCGCTGCAGTTGCTGTCCAGTTGGACGGCGAGCGAGGCAGCCGGACCGGCGGTGCGCTCCGCGGGGCACGAGACAGCGGACGACGACCGCCGGGCTCAAGCCTAGCGAACTGGTCGTCCCGTTCCGCGGCCCAGCTCGCGCACCACCTGCTGGCGGACCGGCATCGCCGAGACGCTCATCGGGCCGGGTGCGGTCCACGGCACCGGAAAAGCGCCGGCGGGTCTGGGACGCACCGGCGCTTTTCCGCCTCAGAACTCGATGACCGCCTTGCCGCCGGTCTGCTTGTCGAAGGCGGCATAGGCCTCCACCGCGTCGTCCAGCCTCCAGCGGTCGGTGAAGACCAGGTCCGCCTGAACCCCGTGCCGGGCGATGAACCGGGCGCAGTCCGCCTGGCCCACCGGCGAGAAGGTGTATGAGCCCACCACCGTCAGCTGCTTGCGGATCAGGTCCGGGCTGACGTCGAGCGTCACCGTCGAGCCTTCGCCGACGAACGCGACAGTGCCCCATTTCGCCGCGGACTTCACCGCCGCTACCCGCGCCGGTGGTGCGCCGGAGCAGTCGAGCGCCTTGGTCACGCCTTTGCCACCGGTCAGTTCCCGGATGGCTTCGACCGGATCGACCGACGTCGAGTCGATCGCGTGCGCCGCGCCGAAGTCCTTCGCCCGCGCCACGCGTTCCGCCGCGATGTCGACCGCGACGACCTCCGCGCCCATTGCCGCGGCGAGCTGCACCGCGGCCTGACCGACCGGGCCTTGGCCGAAGACCGCCAGCGTGTCGCGCGCGTTGACGTCGAGCCGGGTCAGCGCTCCGTAGGCGGTGCCGGTGCCGCACGAAATCGCGGCGCCGGCGGCGAAACTCAGCTCGTCCGGCAGCGGCACGAGCGTCCGTGCGGGCACCTTGAGGTAGTCGGCGTGCCCGCCGTGCGCGGTCGCGCCGTAGATGACGTTGCCGCGCTCGCACATCTGCGGCCAGCCCGTCCGGCACAGGTCGCAGAACCCGCAGCCGTCGTAGTGGTGGACCATCATCCGGTCCCCCACTCGCACGGCGCGCGGGTCGACCGCCGAGCCGATCGCCGCGACGACGCCGCACGGCTCGTGCCCGCCGATGAACCCGGCACCGTCGCCGGTCATCCCGAACGCGGCCAGCGCCTGACCGGCAGGAGCCCGGTAGAAGTGCAGGTCGCTGCCGCACATCCCGGAGGCCTTCATCTCCAGCACCACGTCGTCCGGGCCGGGTTCGGGATCGGCGAAGGTCTGGATCTCGAGGACCCGGTCGCCTTGGAAAATGACTCCGCGCATGAGAATTCCGTCCTTGTCAGTGCACCGCGGCGAACATCAGGCTTTCCTCGTCGGCTTCCTCCGGGGAGAACTCCGCGGCGATGCTGCCCGCGCGCGCTACGAGCACGCGGTCGGACAGCGCCTGGATCTCCGGCAGGTACGAGGAGATGACCACGACCGCGACCCCGTCGTCGGCCAGCGCCCGGATCATCGCGTGGATTTCGGGGATCGTGCCGAGGTCCACGCCGCGGGTCGGCTCGTCGATGATCGCGACGAGCGGCTTCCGGGTCAGGCCCTTGGCCAGCACGATCTTCTGCTGGTTCCCGCCGCTCAGCTCCTCGACGGTCGCCTTCGTCGGCCGCAGCGTGCGGACCTGGAATTGTTCGACGAACCGTTTCGCGACCGAGGTGCGCGAACCGGGCCGGAAGAGGAGCGGCAAGCGCCGCGCACCGCAGAGGTGCCCGAGGTAGATGTTGTCGGCGATCGTCAGGTGGCTGAAGAACCCGGAGGCTTTCCGGTCCTCGGTGATGTAGACGATCCCGGCTTTGCGCGCCTGCCGTGGCGTGCGGAACCGCACCGGCTCGCCGTTGAGCCGCACGCGGCCGCCACGCAGCCGACGCCGTTTCAGGATCCCGCTGACGATCATCGCGGTCTCGCTGCGCCCCGCGCCGACCAGACCGTAGATGCCGACGATTTCCCCGGCGTAGGCGGAAAACGCCATGTTCCGCACCACCGGCAGCAACGTCACGTCCTCGACCTGCAACGTCGGCGTCGGCTCGGGTGCCCGGTTCGGCTCCACCCGTCCCATCTCGACCGTGCGGCCGACCATCATCTTCACCACGCGATCGCGGCTGAACTCCGGCCGCTCCAGCGTCCCCTGGACGACGCCGTCGCGCAGCACGGTGATCCGGTCCGCCTGCTCGAACGCCTCGTCGAGCATGTGCGTGATGAAGATGACGCCGATTCCGCGCTTCTTGAGCTGCTGCATGGACAGGAACAGCTGCAGCCGCTCCTCCGGCGTCACCGACGACGTCGGCTCGTCCAGGATCACCAGCTTCGCGTTGCGGTGCACCGCGCGGGCGATCTCCACCATCTGCTTCTGCCCGACGCCGAGTGCGCCGGCCGGGACGTCCGGGCGGATGTGGAAGTTGTGCGACTCCAGCAGCTCGCGTGCCACGACGTTCAGGTGGCCGAGGTTGTTGAACACCTTCTCGTCACCCATGAACAGGTTCTGGGCGACAGTCATCGACTCGACCAGCGAGCCTTCCTGGTAGACCATCGCCACCCCGGCCTCGACCGATTCGCGCGGAGTCGTGAACGCCCGGGCGGCGCCGTCGACCTCCAGCGTGCCCGAATCGTGCGCGACCGCGCCGGAGACGATCTTGACCATCGTGGACTTCCCGGCGCCGTTTTCGCCGAGCAGGGCGTGGATTTCGCCCGGCCGCACGTCGAAGTCGACGCCGTCCAACGCGTACGTTCCGCTGTAGCGCTTGCTGATGTTCGTCAGCCGCAGCACCGTGCTCATGCGTCCTCCAGCCGCAGCAGGTTCCGGCCGCCGCGCGCGGCAGCGACTACATGTCCGTTGTGGACGGTCACGCCGGTGACGCCGTGCCGCGGGCTGTCGACCCGGGCATGCGCGCTCTCCGCGACGCGGCCGGTGTGGTCCATCCGGAACACCAGGCCGCACGACCGTGCCGGGGCCCAGCTCTTGACCACGCCGAGCACGCGCAGCTGCCCCATTTGCATCGTGTCGGTGAAGGGGTCGCCCGCGCGCAGGCGCGGGACGAACCATTCGTCCGGGCTGATCGTCTCCGTCATCTCGGCCAGCAGCGCGGGTTCGTCCAGCAGCAGTTCGGTGACCCGGTTGCGGATGTAGGGCGCGACGAACCACCAGCCGTCCCCGCCGACGTGCACTCGCCCCGGATAGACGGGCAGGTTCGCGCTCAGCACCCGGCCTCGCTTGCCCGGCGCGGATCGCGCTTCCACCCGATGGTCCAGGCTCAGCGACAGCAGCACTTCGTCCTCGGCGATGCCGACGCCCGACGGCCACGCGAGGCGCTCCGCGACCACTTCCGCCCGCGCGCCGTCGACCCGTACGAGCAGCCCGGACCGGTCGCCGGTGACCAGCGCCCGGGGCCACTCCGCGACCTTCGTCGAGCCGACAGTCGCCAGCAACGCGGACCCGTCCGTCGCGAGCGCAGTGACGCAGGCGGTGACCGGTGCGTCCGTACACAGATCCTCGGTTTCGCCGGAGCGCGACACCGAGACCAGGCCACGCCCTTCGACTGCCGCGACGACCTGCTCGTCCCGCACGGTCAGCGCCGTCACCGGGCTGCCGAACGAAGCCAGCCGCGCCACCTCGTCCTCGCGCACCGAGAAGACCTGATTGCCGCTGCTGAACACCAACCCCGTGGCGGTCACGACCACGTCGTCCGGCTCGTACTCGCCCGCGGGCAGCAGTTCCGCCGCTCCGTCGAGCCGGAGGTTCGGCCGCAGCCCGGTGTCCATCGGGGGCACCGTGCGCGCACGGCCCCAGTTCGGGTTGATCCATTCCTTCACGGTGTCCAGTACCGGGCTCATCGCACCGCCTCCGCCGACCGGCGAGCACTGGCCGTCCCCGGAACGGCGGCCGGGTCGATGTCGCCGATCTCGCTCGGGTCCAGTTCGAGCCTGCCGATCCGGTTGTTGCTGACGCCGCACAGGTACAGGTGCCCGTCGCGTTCCTTCGCCGCGGTCACCATCGGATAGTTCTCCATCGTTTCGTCCCACAGCACGGAGAGGATCTCGCCGCGGTCGCTGAACTTGATCGCGCACGACGTGTTCAGCTGCGGCACCACCCAGTTGTCCACCGCCGCCTCGCGGGTCATCCGCCGCCGCACCGCCGGGTAGCGGCCGAGCAGGTCGGACATCTGGGTCCGCATGGCGCACAACGGCATCCAGTAGTTGCCGTCGGAGGACCGGTTGATGTTGTCCGGGTAGCCGGGCAGGTTCTCCAGCACCGGTTCCAGCTGTCCCTTCTTCGGCCCGGCGATCCAGAGCCGGTCGACGCGGCACAGCCCGGTGCTGGCGATCAGGATCGACTCGCCGTCGTGTGCGGTGCAGATGCCGTTGGGGAACACGTAGTTCGACACCACGACCTCGGTCTTGCCCTCCGGCGTCACCCGGATCACCCGGCCGTTCGGGCGGAATTCCACCAGCTCCAGCAGGAAGTCGGCGGTGTTCGTGCGGGTGGAGAAGTCCGAGGCGTAGATCGAGCCGTCCGGGGCGATGTCGAGGTCGTCGATCGCCCGCAGTCCCGAGTCGTCGATCAGCGACAGCGGGCTGCGCTTGACCTTGTTCGCGACCAGTTCGGGTTCGCCGTCGGTGCCGATCCGGTAGATGCCCATGCCGCCGACCGCGACGACCAGCCGTCCTTCGGCGTCCCACGCGTGCCCGCACGGGAAGCCGCCGGTGCGCGAGAAGATCTCGCCTTCGGTGTCGTCCAGGCCGCGGAACCGCCACACCCAGCCGCGCTGGTCGCCGCAGTAGACGTTGCCCTCGGCGTCCACCGCGCAGTCCTCCGCGCCGCGGATCTTGCCGAGCCCGACCGGAGGCGCGTCGGTGAGCCGGCGGTTGAGCGACCAGACCGTGCCCGGCTTCGTGACGTCCACCAGCGGGCCGAGCCGCAGCCGCGCCGGGTCGATCTTCAGCTTCTCCACCGCGCGCTGCCGGTACTTGCCCCATTTGAGGTCCAGCACGGTGAACACGAGCAGCACCGCGGCGAGGATGACGGTGTAGTACGAGCCCTGCGCGCCGTCCGAGACGGTCGCCTGCTCGATGATCGTCACCACCGCGACGCCGACCGCCGCGCGGAGCACCGAACCGCGGCCGCCCTTGATGCTGACGCCGCCGAGCACCACCGCGGTCAGTGCGATGATCTCCCAGCTGTTGCCGACGTTCGGGTCGGTCCGGGCCAGTCGCGCCGACGTGAGGATCGCGGCCGTTCCGGCGAGCGCGCCGGACAGGACGTAGGTCCAGAACGTCACGGCGGTGACCGGGATGCCGTTGCGCCGCGCGGACCTCCGGTCCGAGCCGGTCGCGGTGACCCACCAGCCCCAGCGGGACCGGGTCAGCGCCAGGTGGACCACGATCAGCACCACCGCGAAGAGGAACCACGCGGTCGGGATGCCCAGCACGCGGCCCTCGCTGAGGAAATCCCAGACGAGCGACGGTTTCGTGACGCCGATCTGCGTGCTGTTCGCGTTCTGCAGCACCGAGGCCGCGCCGCCGAAGGCGATCAGCGTAACGAGAGTGGTGATGAACGGGCGCATCCGCAGGATCGCGATGAGGAACCCGTTCACCGCCCCGAGCAACGCACCGGCGGCGATCGCGGCCGGGACGACCAGGGCGGTCGGCCACAGCCACACCCGGTCGGCGACCATCGCGCCCAGCCCGCAGAACCCGACGACGGAGCCGACCGACAGGTCGATGCCGCCGCCGACGAGCACGACGGTCAGCCCGATCGCGAGCAGGCCGTACTCGGACACCTCGTCCAGCACGAGCGGCGCGTTGGCCGCCCCGACATTGGTCGTGGCGAGCACGTAGACGCACAGGGCGAGCGCCAGCACCAGCGGCACCGCGCCTTCCATCCACCGTTTCTCGAACAGATCCGAGACGGTGCGGTAGCGGGCGATTCTTTCCGTGCGCCGGCCGCCGGTCATGCCGAACGCGTCCAGCCCGCGCCGCAGCGGAGACGTAGTCATCGGGTCCCGCTCACTTGCTCTGGTAGCACGCGATGGTGGTCTGGTCGATGTTCGCCTTGTCGACCACCGTGCTCGACACATACCCGACCGAATGCGCGCTGCCCGGCTTCGCCCCGTTGGTGAGCAGGTTCTGCGCCGCCACCGCACCGGCCGCACCGATGCCCTGGACGTCATAAGCGGCCGAAGCGGTCACCGTGCCTTGTTTGAGGGCGTTGCACCAGTCCGCGTCCGCGTCGAGCGTGTAGACGCCGACCGAACCCGGAGCGACCTGGCCGCGACCCTCCGCCGCCTTGACGGTCTGTCCGACGGTGATCGAGTTCAGGTCGAAGGTCACCATGAAGCCGCACACCTTGCCCTGTTGCTGCTGCAGCACGGATTCCGCGGCGGCCTGCGCCTGGGCGTTCTGGAACTGCGAGTGCGCGACGAGCGTCTTGTAACCCTCCTTCTCCACGACGTCCTTGATGCCCTGGTCCCACAGGATCGAGGCCGGGTCGTTGCCGGGGCCGTCGATGATCGAGATGGTCTTGGGAGCGTTGCGGGAGTTGCAGTCCGAGACCGCGCGCTTGGCGATCGACTGCGCCGCGCCGTAGACGTCGACGCCGACGAACGTGTCGCCGAGCCGTGTGGAAGGCATGTTGAGCACCACGGTGTAGATGCCCGCCTTCTGCGCCCGGTCGATCGCGTTGTCGAGCAGGCCCAGGTCCTGGTTCTGCAGCACGAGCACGTCGGCGGCCTTGCGCGCGATGAGGTCGTTGATCGTGCTGATCATCCGGTCGCTGCTGAAGTTCGAGTCGTAGACCTTGAACTCGGCCCCGGCGCTGTCGAACGTGCGCTGCATGGTGGTGCCCCAGTTCTCGGTGAGCTTGTAGCCCTTGTAGAGAATCGGGACGAAGGCGATCCGCTTGCCCTTCATCGCGTCGTGCGCCTTCTGCCGCATCGGCATCAGCTGCTCGTTCGCGCCGAACACCGCGTTCGCCGCGGCGGCCGTCGAGTCCGACGAGCCGCCGCCGACCGAACAGCCGGACAGTCCCGCCGCACCCAGCGCCGCCGACGCGGCGAGCACGAACAGCTTCCTGGTGATCTTCATGTCACTTCCGTTCCCCGGCGTCGTTGCCGGTCACAGTTCGCCGGATTTCTCGGTTTCCTCGTTGCGCGGGCGCAGCCACGCGTCGAACGCGATCGCGGCGGCGAGCACCGCGCCGCGGATGAGGTCCTGCACGGCCGTGCTCAGTCCGTGCAGCACCAGCAAGTTGTTGAGCACGCCCACGAACAGCGCGCCGACGAGGACGCCCAGGATCGTGCCGCGCCCGCCGGACAGCGAGACGCCGCCGATCACCACCACGGTCAGCGCGGTGAACAGGAGCGGATCGAAGGACGTCACGGTCGTCTGCACGCTGCCCTGGATCGACACCGTCACGAACCCGGCGACCGCGGCCAGCAGCGCGGACAGCACGTAGGTGAGGATCTGCAGCGGCCGCACCGGCGCGCCGGTCGACCGGGCGGTCTCGAAGTTGTCGCCCATCGCCCGGATCAGCCGCCCGGGCGTGGTGTAGGCGACGAACAGCCAGGCGAGCAGGAACGCGCCGCCCGCGATCAGCACCGGCCTCGGCACGCCGAGCACCGAGCCGCCGCTGAGGTGGGAGAGGAACGATCCGGCCGGCACGCCGTAGACGTTCTGGATGAGGAACAGGATGTCGATCCCGCCGATCGCCAGCATGCCGGTCGCCAGCGTCACGAACAGCGCGGGCACTTCGAAGACCGCGACGAGAACGCCGTTGACCAGCCCGATCGCCAGCGCGAGCGCGGTCATCAGCGTGATCGCCTGCCATTCCGGCATGCCTTCGCTGATGAACGCGAGCGTCGCCTGCGCGCAGCCGAGCCCGATCCCGGCCACCGAAAGGTCCAGCCCCTTGCCGAGGACGACGATCGCCTCGCCGATCGCGAGGATGCCGAACGCGGCGGACAGGTTGAGGATGCTGCCGAAATTGCCTGCGGTGAGGAAATTCGTCGTCGTGGCCCCCGCGGCGAGGGCGAGCAGCACGGTGATGCCGAGTACCAGATAGGTCTGGTCGAAGCCGCCGAGGCGTGCCCGCAGCGGCACGCGTGGCTTCGTTGCCACTGATGCGGTAGTCATGGGATTCCCGGTTCGATGGGTGGGACAGCGCGGCCAGTGTGTCGGCCGTCACCCGGCCGCCACATCTGCCGCCGGTCGTATTCCGTTACCCCGTACGGCCGATGCGGCGACTGGCCCCAGCCTCGTCGCGGATATATAATGTTCGGAATTTCCGCAAGGGAGCTGCCCATGAACGCGACCGGCTTTCCGCGGCTCGACAGCGTCCGGCTGAGCGCCGATCTGGCCGATCAGGTCCGCGAGCTCGGACTCGACGCCAGCGCCGTGCTCGACCGGCTGCTGCCGGTCGGCCGCTGCGCCGAGGTGCTGCCCGCCAAACGGCTGCTCGGCCGGGTCTGGGACGCCGCGATGGCCGAACTGGGCTCGGCTCCCGCGCCGGACCGGCTGCCCGGCCTGACCGCGCTGCTGAGCCGGGTCCGCGAGCTGGAGTCCCGAGTGGACGATGCCAGGGTCGCCGACGGCGTCGCGACGATGCGCCGCGTCCGCCGCGCGCTGACCCGTTTGCACGCCTCGTCGACCGCCGAGGAACTCCTCTCCCGCGCCGCCGAGGAGGCTTGCACGATCGGGTTCGACCGCGTGCTCGTCTCCACTGTGGACGATGCGACCTGGGTGCTGCGGCGCATGGTGATCGAACAGGATCCCCGGCTGGCCGCGGAAATGCTCGCCGCCGGCCGCGAGGCTCCCCCGCGCTTGGACGGCTCGCTGGTCGAGTCCGATGTCGTGCGGGAGGCCCGCGCGGGCTTGGTCTACGACGTGCAGGAGAACCCGCGGGTGAACCGGCAGCTCGTCTCGATGTCCGGCTGCACGTCCTACGCCATCGCGCCGTTGCGGGCGTACGGGAAAGTCGTCGGGCTGCTTCACGCGGACAGCTACTACTCGCCTCGCCGGGAGGTCGACGCCACCGACCGCGCCGTGCTGAACCTTTACGCGGACGGAGTGAGCGAGACGCTGGCCCGAGTGTCCGTCCTCGAGGGACTGGCCTCACTACAGGCCGGAATGACCCGGCTGGCCGCGGACGTGCGCATCGCTCCCCCGCCGCCGGACCCGCCGCGGCATCCACTGCTGTCGGCCCGCGAGGCGGAGGTGATCGACCTGATGGCGCGCGGCGACGCGAACCGGGCGATCGCGCGGAAGCTGTCGATCTCGGAGGGGACCGTGAAGACGCACATCACGCACATCCTGCGCAAGCTCGACGCGGCGAACCGGGCGGAGGCGGTCGCGTACTGGCTGCGGAACTGAGCCGGCCCGCGGCTCAGGCGGGCACCGGCTCCAGCCGGGTCGTGGTGGCGGCGGCGGTCTCGGCGACCATCGGCGCCAGCGCGCTCGGCATGCTGCGGTACTTCTGCGTGTACGCGGCGTCGACAGCGGCGTTCGTGTCGGCGTCCGCCTCGAGGTGCAGAGACACGTCGGTCTCCACTCCGTCCGCTCGCACCCGGGCGAGCTGCTTGGCCGCGGCCCAGCGGTACCAGCCGCCCTCCGTGCCGAACGCCGAACGGATGTACAGCTCGTCGCCGGAGCGGACCACCCAGATCGGGGTCCACCGGCGGAGTGAGCCGTCGCGGCGGTAGCTGCTGATCTGGATCTCCGACGCGGCGCCGATCCGGTCGCGGATCTCGGGGTCGAACGACATAGCGGGCTCCTTCGAGACGAAAACGAAACGGTTCGCTTCGCACGCTAGGCGCTCGCGGACGGGCGTGGGAGGTGCTGTCAGCCCCCTCCCACGCCCGCGTCGCCGGTCACGGCGCGTCGAACTCCAAGGTGGACGAATCGACCGCCGCGCCGCCGCCGTCCGCGACCAGGACATGACCGGTCACCATCGACGCGTCGCCCGAGGCGAGAAACGCGCACACCGACGCGATCTCCTCCGGTTCCGCGGCACGGCGCAGCGGCACGTGTTTCGTCGTCAGCGCATACGCCTCGTCGAGCGTGATGCCCTCGCGCTTCGCCAGGTAAGCCATCGCGCCCTCGCCCAGCGGAGTCCGGATCCAGCCCGGGCAGACAGCGTTCACCCGGACCCCCTTCGGTCCGTAGTCCCGCGCGAGCCAGCGGGTGATGCCGATGATCCCCGCCTTGGCCGCGGTGTAGCCGACAGTCCCGGGCGGACCGGCGATCAGCCCGGCTGTCGACGCGAACAGCACGAGCGAGCCCTGCCGCTGCACCAGATGCGGCAGGGCTTCCCCGGCCAGGTAGAACGAACCGTGCAGGTTCACGTCCAACGCCCGCTGATACGCCTCCACGTGCTCGGGCCGCGCGGTGCCCGACACTGCCGCGCCCTGCGTCGCGATCACCGTGTCCAGGCCGCCCAGACTCGCGACAGCCTGCTCGACCACGTCGTGGATCGCGGCGCGGTCGGTGCCGTCGGCGGGCAGCGCGACCGCGCCGAGTTCGTCCGCCAGTTCCTTGAGCCGTTCGGCGTTCAGGTCCGTGACCGCGACCTTCGCGCCGTCCTCGGCCAGCCTTCGCGCGGTGGCCGAGCCGACTCCGCCCGCCGCGCCCGTCACCAGTGCCAATTCGGGCTTGCGCCGCCGGACCGGGTCGTTCATCGTGCGCCTTCCTCTCCCGGCCGCGTCGCCTCGGACGCGCCGGAATTCGTTACGGTACCGAGCTTTCCGTACTTCTCACGCAGGGTGAACTTGAGGATCTTCCCGGACGCGTTGCGCGGCAGCTCCGGCTGCGCGGCGAAATACCGGGGCACCTTGTACGTCGCCAGGTTCTCCCGGCAATAGGCCCGCAGCTCCGCTTCGTCGAGCGCGATGCCTTCCGCCAGCACCACGACCGCGCAGCCGACTTCGAGGTACTTCGGGTCCGGCACCGCGACCACGGCCGCGTCCAGCACCGCCGGATGCTGCGTCAGCACCCGCTCGATCTCGGCCGGGTACACGTTCTCCCCGCCGCTGCGGATCATGTCCTTCGCCCGGCCGGCGAGCACGAGGAAACCGTCGGCGTTGACGAAGCCGAGGTCCCCCGTGCGGCACCAGCCGTCCACGAAGGTGTCCCGGTTCGCCTCCGGCCGCTGCCAGTACCCGGCGCAGACCGCAGGGCCGCGGACGAGGATCTCGCCCACCTCGCCGGGCGCGGCCGGTTCGAGCCCGTCCCCGGCGACCCGGACCTCGGTGAGCGGCACCGGGCGGCCGACGCTTTTCGGCTGGGCGTCGAAGTCCCCGTCGTCCAGCGTCGTCGCGATCGCACCGCCCTCGGTCAGCCCGTAGACCTGGGTCAGCCGCACCCACGGCAGTTTCCGCCGCACCTGGTCGACGACCCACGGCATCATCGTGTCCCCGCCGATGACGAAGTGCGTGACCGATTTCGGCAGCCGGTCCTCGATCCCGTCCACGCGCAGCAGGTCGTGCAGCATGAACGAGAACAGCAGGCAATCGGTCACCTGCTCGGCTTCGAGCACCTCCAGCAGCCGCTCGACGGTGAAGTTCCCCGACCGCATGCACACCACGGTGCCGTGCATCAGGAACGTCGGCGCGGTCACCGCCTCGAACGCCCCTGCGTGGTAGAGCGGGCCCGGCACCAGCGCGACGGTTTCCGGCGAGAACCGCCAGCGCAGCGCCTGCGTGGTCGCCGTGCTCACGGTGTTGGCGTGCGTCCACACCGCGCCTTTGGGCAGGCCGGTCGTGCCCGAGGTGTAAAGCAGCGACATCGGGTCCGCGTCGCTCACTTCCGGCACGTCGGCCAGCGGTTCGCGGCCGAGCAGGACGTCGAACGGAAGCGCCCAGTCCGGCACCGGATCAGCGGTGTCCGGCCGGACCACGAAGGTCTCGACGCCGGTTTCCGCGCGCACCGGCTCGACCCGGTCCAGCAGGCTGTTGTGCACGATCACCGCCTTGCAACCGGAGTCGGCGAGGATGAACTTCAGCTCGGCCGGCGCGAGCCGGAAGTTGAGCCGGACCGCGACCACGCCGAGGTGCATCGCGGCGAAGCACAGCGGCAGGTACTCGGCGTCGTTGAAGAGCATGAGGCCGAGCCGGTCGCCCTTGTTCAGGCCGAGTTCCCGCAACGCCGTCGCGTACCGCAGCGATTTGTCCCGCAGCTGCGCGTAGGTGAGCCGCTCGCGACCGTCGAAGCTGACCGCGATGCCGTCGTGGCCGGGCGGCGGGAGCTGGTCGGCCACCGCGTCGAGCAGCCTGGTGAACGTCATGACCTGCCCTCCTGTCTCACACGCCCGGTCCGAAGACGATTTGCTTCAGTTCGGTGAACTCCTGGATGCCCTCGGGCCCGGACTCGCGGCCCCAGCCCGAGCCCTTCACCCCGCCGAACGGAGCGCTCACGGCGGGCCCGAACGTGTTGATCGCGACCGAGCCCGCGGCGATGGCGGAAGCGGCTTCCGCGGCGAGAGCGCGGTCCGCGGTGTAGACGCTCGCGGCGAGGCCGAAGCTCGTGTCGTTGGCCAGCCGCAGCCCGTCGGCCAGATCGTCGTAGGTCTGCACGACGGTGACCGGCCCGAACACCTCATTCTGCGCCAGATCGGCGTCCCGGGCGACGCCGGTGATCAGGGTCGGCTCGTAGTAGTACCCGGCGGCGAATCCCTCCGGCCGCCGTCCTCCCGTGACGACTTCGCCTCCGGCAGCGCGCGCACGGTCCACAAAGCCCTCGGTCCGCCGCAGCGCCGCCTGATTGACCACCGGTCCGATCTGCGTCCCCCGGTCGAACGGGTCGCCGATCCGCAGTCCTTGCCAGGCGGTGCGGAGCCGGTCGACGAGTTCGTCGTGGCGCCGCCGCGAGATCAGCACCCGGGACAACGCGGCGCACACCTGCCCGGCACCGCCCGTCGCCCCGGGCACCAGCGACTTCAGCACCCGGTCGAGCGGCGCGTCGTCGAGGATCAGCGCCGGGGACTTGCCGCCGAGTTCGAGGTGCGTGCGGGCGAACCGTCCCCGCGTCGCCTCGATGATCTCCTGCGCGGCGACCCGGCCTCCGGTCAGCGAGACCAGATCGGCGCGCGGGTCCGCGGTCAGGTGCCGGGCCACCTCGACGTCGCTGCACAGGATGCTCAGCGCACCGGCCGGGAAACCCGCTGCCGCGGCGGATTCGGCCACCAACCGCATGACCAGCTGCGATTCGGGTGCGGCCTTCACCACCACCGGGCAGCCCGCGAGCAAGGCGGGCACGACCTTCGTGGCCATCGTGACCACCGGTCCGTTGTAAGCCAGGATGGCGACGACGACCCCTGCCGGTTCGCGGCGCACCACGACGTCGCCGAGCAAGGAGCTGCGGTGGTCGTCGCGCAGGGCGTCCTCCGCACTCGCCAACGCGGAGTTCCACGCCCCCGCTGCGCCGTATTTGTGCAGCGTCGCGCTGTAGCGCACCGGCATGCCCGCTTCCGCGGCCCAGACCGTGCCCAGGTCCGGGAACCGGGCCTCCAGCGACGCGCAGAACCTCGCACAGATCTCGACTCGCTGCTCGACCGGCAGCCGGCCCCACCTGGAGTCCGTCGCCGCCGTGAGGGCCGCGTCCGCTTCCGTTGCGGACGGCAGCACGACTTCGGCGACGGTTTCCTCGGTCGACGGCGAAACGATCTCGTACGCCGGTCCGGTAGCAGGCACCCACTCCCCGGCCACGTAGACCGAGTCGAGGCGAGGCACCGGGACACCGGCGATCTCGCGCGTCATGCCCCGCGATCCGACCGGAAGAACGGGCTGGCGGGCTTGAGAAACATCGTCGCGAACGGCGGGATCATGAAGTCCGGCAACACCATCTCCCCGGACATCAGCTGCCGCTTGACTTCCGCGCGGAAGCCTTCGAGGTCGCCGGCGGTTTCGTAGATCGCCAGGTGCCCCTCGTCGACCGGGCTGACGCCGGGCAGCGGCTTGACGTCCGACACCTCGAACCGTTGCGCCCGAAGCATTCCCGGCGCGGACATGATCTGCGGAATGTGCTCCTCGTCGTACCACTTCCCGAACGTCGCGTCGTCGCCGGTGTGGCGGCTCCACGCGAAGAACAGATGCCGGTCGTCCAGGTTCTCCGCCTCGGCGAACCGCTCGGTGTGGAAGGGTTCGCTGACCGGCTTCGCGAACAGCGCTTGGAACGGCTGCACCATGTAGTCCGGCAGCACCATGTCCCCGGAGATCAGCTTCCGCTTGACCTCGTCCCGGAACCCCTGGGGGCTTCCGTCCATTTCGTACAGTGCGAGGTGGCCGAAGTCCAGCGAGCGCACGCCCGGCAGCGGTTTGGTGTCCGCGATGAGGAACCGCTGCGCCCCGGCCATCCCTGGCGCGTCCATCACCTGCGGGATGTGCTCGTCGTCGTACCACTTCGCGTAGGTCCCGTAGTCGGTGGTGTAGGTGCTCCACGCGAAAAACAGGTTCCGATCCCCGAAAACCGGGACCTTGGCGGAAACCATCAGCTCACTCCTCGTTCGTCCGACCGGCCGGAACGCAGCCGGGTTGTTGCTTTTTCGTCGACCCGCAGGCCTTCGGGGTCGAAGTGCGGGTCGCCGACGACGACCACCCCGTAGTCCCGCGCCGCCCCTTCGACGCTCACGTACTCGTCGCGCACATCGGCGAGCACCTTGGCCGGTTCGCGCTCGAACGGCGAGCCCCATCCCCCGCCGCCGTTGGTCAAGCACCGCAGCACCGAACCGGCTTCGGTCAGCCACGCCTTCTGGCTCGCGAAGTAGTGGTAGACGCCCTTTTCCGGGTCGAGTGCTTTGGTTTCCGGATCCAGCACCCCGGCGACGGGCGTGCTCCGCGCGTAGACGTCGCTCGAGACGCCCAGCAGTCCGTCCGGTCCGGAAGTCCCTTCTCCCGGCGGGAAAATCCACATCGCCCCGGTCGGGCCGGGCTTCCCGCCGTCGGCGCCGACGCCGCTGGGCTCTTTGGTCCGGAACGGCGACAGATGCTGGGCGGCGGCGGTCAGCCAGAGCGTGTCCTTGAGGTTCGCCGCGCCGCCGCGGTGCTTGCCCGGCCCGCCGGTGTCGATCGCGTGCTCCTTGCGCAACATCACCACCGGCGAGTCGTGCTCGATCGTCTCCGTCGCCGGATCGAGGTTGTTGAGGTTGTACAGCACGGTGTAGCTGTCGCCGTCGCCCTCTTTGGTGGCACCCCACGGGCCGTGCTCGCCGCCGCATTGCGTCGCGCTCGTCCAGGGCGTGCCGTCGTCCCGCACTCCGCTCGCGTTGTGCGTGTTGGTGGAGCCGTAGTCCCCGCCGACCGCGCGTTCGCCCAGCACCGGGTTCAGCGCTTCGAAGATCGCGGAGATCAGCGCGCCGGAGGGCTCCCAGAACATCATCGGTGCGCCCTCCGGCGGCAGCGCGCTCAGCGGCGTTCCCGGCGGCGCGACGAGGTCGACGTTGCGCCAAGTCCCGGAGGTGAACGGGATCGCCGGGTCGAGCAGCATCGTCAACGCCACGCCCAGCGCGGTTTTCGCGTCGAGGACGCCGCAGTTGATGCAGGTCCGGGCTTGCGCCGAGGTGCCGGAGAGATCGGCCTCGATGTCGTGCCCGCGTTTGCGCAGCGTCACGCGCACCCGGTAGTCGACGGTGTCGTCGAGCCCGTCGGCGTCGATCAGCGCGCTCCCGGAGTAGTCCCCGTCCGGGATGCGGGCGATCGCTTCGCGCATTTGCTCGGCGGACGTGTCGCACGCGTAGGCGAGGGAGCCGAGGAACGCGTCAAGGCCGTAGCGCTCGATGTTCTCCCGCACCAGCCGCTCGCCGAGCTGCAACTGCTGGTGCATGCTCTGGAAGTCCGGCAGCAGCAGACCGCCCCAGCGGGTGTTGTCGAAGATCAGGCTGAACGTGGACCGCACCGGCTGGTCCTTCGCCCACAGCAGCATCGGCGGCAACACGAGGCCGTTCTCGTAGACGTTGGTCTTGGTCGCGGAGAACCCGCCGGGCACCGTGCCGCCCATGTCCAGCTGGTGCGCGCACATCGTCACGAACGAGACGATCTCGCCGGCCACGAACACCGGCCGGGTGAACAGGACGTCGTTCACGTGGCGGCCGCCGCGGTACGGGTCGTTGCAGATCAGCACGTCGCCCGGGGAAAGGTTCTCCGGCCCGAACTCTTCCACCGCGTTGCGGGTGGCGTCGGGCATCGTGCCGAGGAACGGCGTCAGGCTGTTGCTGACCACGGCCATCCGGTAGTCCTGCGCGGGTGGGCCGCTGATCGTGCACGCGAAGTCGTACCAGTCGCGGATGATCGGCGAGAACGCTTCCCGCAGGAACGCGGTGCTCATGTGCCCCACCGCGTACTTCAGCCGGTTCACGATCACCGACCCGGTGAACCGGTCGGCGTGATAAGCCGTCTGGAACTGCTCGTCGGTGAGATCGCGGATGCGTCCGGCGGGCTCCTCGATGGTGGTCATGGCGCTCACTTCTTCCGGATGACGAGTTCGCCGTAGCGGCCGACGACCAGATGCTGGCCCGCCCCGACGTGAGTGGTGGACAGTCCTTCGTGGACGATCGCCGGGCCGTCGAATTCGTCGCCCGCCCGGAGCGCGATGCGTTCGTACACCAGCGCTTCCTGGCCTTCGGCGTCTTCGCCCAGGTACCGCAGAGTCGTGGTGCGAACCGGAGTGAGCGGCTCGTCCGCAGCGCGCGCGGGCAGCTCGGGGTACTCGACCTTCGGGGTGTCCAGCACCGCGCGGACCCGGAAGGTGACGCCCTCGACCGGGATCATCTCGAAGCGGTTGCCCGAACGTTCCTGGTAGGTGTCGTGGAACGACGCGATCATCGCGGCGACGGCCGGCTCGTCGATCGTTCCGTCCGGGACGGGCACGAACGGCGTGTCCCAGCTCTGTCCGACCAGATGCCCGTCGTAACTGCGCTCGAAAGTCACTGCGGCGTCCGCGCTCAGCCGCTCGCGCAACTGCGCCTCCATCTCGGCGAACAGCGTGTCGATCCGCTCCGCGACGTCCGGCGTGAGCACGGTGTAGGCGCTGCGGTTCACGGTGAACACCTGGTCGGCCGAGAGCAGGCCGAGCGCGGAGAACAAGCCCGGGTTCGGCGGCACGACGACCTGCTTGCAGTGCACCGCGTCCATCGCCGCGGGCAGCAGCATCGGCCCGGCCGCTCCGTACGCGATCAGACTGTAGTCGCGCGGGTCGACGCCGTTTTTGATCGCCACGTTGAACACGCCCTCGGCGATGTTGTGCACCGCCATCTCGTACGCGTACCGGACGCGCTGGGCGAGCGTGAAGTCCGATTCGAGGTTCTCGAACGCCTGGCGGGCGAGTTCCGGGTCCAGCGCCAGCTCGCCGCCGGCGAACGTGCCCGGGTCGATGATCCCGATCAGCAGGCAAGTGTCCGTTGTGGTCGGCTGCGTGCCACCGCGGCCGTAGCAGGCCGGGCCGGGCGTCGAACCGGCGCTGCCGGGGCCGACCTGGATCTCGCCGGTGGCGCCGATCGTCACCAGGCTCCCGCCCCCGGCCCCGATCGCGCTGACGTCGTTCGCCAGTGCGTTGACGACGAGGTCGTGCTCCAGTTCGAAGGTCGTGTCGACGAACGGTTCGCCGCCGGTGACGACGCTGATGTCGCACGACGTGCCGCCGACGTCCGCGCACAGCAGCTGCGACTCCCCGATCAGCGAACCGAAGTGGGCGCTGGCGACCGTGCCCGCGGCGGGGCCGGAGAACACGATGCGGAACGGCTGCTCCATCGCCCGATGCGACGGCACGAGCGTCGCGGCGCAGTCGGCGAAGTTCAGCTGCCCGGTGAAGCCGAGTTCGGCCAGGCCCTTCTCCAGCCGCGCGGTGTAGTCGGCGTAGATCAGTTTCATCAGCGCGTCGACCATCGTCGTCGAGGCCCGCGCGTATTCCTTGGCCAGCGGGGAGACCTCGCTGGACAGCGAGCACGGCACGTCGCCGAGGACCTCGCGGACCAACTCGCGCAGCCGGAGCTCGTGCGCCGGGTTCACGTAGGCGTTGATCAGGCAGATGGCCACTCCGGCCACGCCGCACTTGCGCAGCACTTCGAGTTCGGCCCGCGCCTGGGCTTCGTCCAATTCGAACAGGACATCGCCGGAAGCGGTGAGCCGTTCCCGGATTCCCCGGCGCAGATACCTCGGCACCAGCGGCCGCGCGGCGTCGCCGAAGCTGCGCCGCCAGCCCGGGTCCAAAATGGCCTCCGCGGGCCGCCAGACCCGGCCCATGTCGAGGATGTCGCGATGCCCCTCGGTGGCGAGAAACCCGATCTTCGGCACAGTGCGGGTGATCACCGCGTTCAGCCCGTGGGTGCTGGCGTGGTTGAACACCGGTGCGCCCGCGACGCCGAGCAGCGCGGCGCCCTCGAGCACCGGACGGGTCACGTCGGTGTAGTCGGTGGAGACTTTGGCGGTGCGGATCTCCCCGTCCTGCAAGGCGACCACGTCGGTGAAGGTGCCGCCCACGTCGACTGCGATCATCATTGATCCTTTCGCTACAGGAGGTCGGAGAGCAGCTGGACCGGGCCGAGCCGCGGACCGGGGTCCCGGCTGACCGAGAACAGGCACGACCGGCATTTCACGACGTCGAACCAGCCGCCCTCGGAATTCACCGGATAGCGGGACAGTTCGGCGGCGCCGCAGCGCGGGCAGACTCCCTCGACTGGTTCCCGCTCGAGGGAAGGCGGGTTCGGTTCCTGGCTCATTTCGGCGCAACTCCACTGTTGGCTCGATTCGGCCGGCGCTGGTGCGCCACCGCACACCGAACGGTAGGCCGGAGGAGACCGGGGCAACAGCCGCTCACCGCACGGCCGAGTCCGCAAAACGAAGCACGCCTCACCCGAAGTTCGATCCATTATGGACGGACTGGACCGCGGATTCCCTGACGGGCACATGGTTACGGGCGGTGCGGCAGCCTCCTCGGCCGTCGCACCGCCCGTCGCTCTAATTCAGGCAGCCTCGCCGATACCGCCCAGGACTTCCGCGCCGGCCGGGGTGAGGCGTGCGCGAACGCGCTTCCCGATCCCCGCCGGTCCGGTTTGGACGATCAAGCCCCGGTGGGCGAGCGCGTGCGCGGTGTACTGGTCGCAGCACGCCACGCCGTCGACGAACATGTCCGGCTCGCTGCTGCAGGTGATCTCGGCCCGCCCGGCCGCCACGACGCGGAGGAGGGCCCGTGCCCGGCAGCTCAGCTCGGAATCGGTTCGAGGCGCCATCGCGCACCTCCTCGTCGTCGAAATAATATTTTATATTATCCTTCGGCTGCGGCCGGCGTCAAGGCCCGGCGGCCCAGCAGCGCGAGCGGGACCAGGCTGATCAGGCAGGCCACGAGGATGTAGACCGACACGGACAGCGTCGTGTGCGTCGCGGCGATCAGCGCCGCCATCACGAACGGGGCCAGTCCCCCGCCGATGATGTTGGCCAGCTGGTACCCCATCGACGCGCCGGAGAACCGCACGGACGGCGGGAACATCTCGGCGAACATCGTGACGCCGGGGCCGAACATCGCGCCGACCGAGATCTGCCCGACCACGATCGCCAGCAGGATCGCCCAGAAGTTCCGGGTGTCGGCCAGCGGGAAGAGCGCGAAGCCCCAGATTCCCGCGAGCACCACGCCGCCGGCGTACACCGGACGCCTGCCGACGGTGTCCGACAGCCGCCCGCACAGCACCGTGCTCACCCCGGTCGCGATCATCGAGAACATCACCGCGGTGAGCATGGTGCCCTTGGCGATCTTCAGCTCCCGCACGCCGTAGTCCAGCAGGCCGGTCACGGTCGCGTAGAACATGATCGTCGCGGGCAGGAAGATGAACACGACCAGCAGCAGATTCTTCGGCCGGCGCAGCACCTGCACGACCGACGAGCGCTTCGGCGCCGCGGCGAGTTTCTCCTCCACCGCCCGGAAATCGGGAGAGTCTTCGAGGAAGCGGTGGATGTAGAACACGACCGGGATCATCACGATCCCGAGCAGGAACGGAATCCGCCAGCCCCACGCGGCGAACTGGTCCGCGGTGAGCGCACCGGACAGCACGACGAAGACCAGGGTGCCGAGCACCATCCCGGCGAAGATGCCCAGTTGCGGCAGCGAGCCGTGCAGCCCCCGGCGGTTCGGCGGAGCGTGCTCGACCGCGAGCAGGGTCGACCCGCCCCACACCCCGCCGACCGCGATCCCTTGCGCGACGCGCAGGATCACCAGCAGCACCGGAGCCAGCGCGCCGACCGAGGAGAACGTCGGCAGCAGCCCGACCAACGTGGTCGCCACCGCCATGGACAGCGTCGACGCCACGAGCGCGGGTTTGCGCCCGAACCGGTCGCCGATGTGCCCGAAGACAGCCGCGCCCACCGGGCGGCCCGCGAACCCGACCGCGAAGGTCGCGAACGCGGCGAGCACCCCGGCCGCCGCGCTCGTCGACGGGAAGAACGCGTGGTTGAAGACCAGCGAGGCCGCGGTTCCGTAGATCAAGAAGTCGTAGTACTCCAGAGACTGCGCCGCGATGGCGGCCGCCAGCACTTTCCCGCGGCGTTTCGTCGCCGCCTCAGCCGGTGCGATACGTCCTTGTACGCTCATGTCGTCCTCATCCCGGAGCCGGTGTTCACCCGACAGTGTTCGACGGGCAATGAAATATAAAATATTCAATCCTTGATCACAAGGAACCGGATCCTGATTCGGCGGCGGGTCAAGCGGTGCGCTGACGGGCGGGTCTCGGGCCCGGGCAGAGCGCGCTGAAGAGTCCGGCCGCATGGCCGGCGGGAGTCTCGAGACGACGCGGGAATCGCGACGACGACCGGGCCGAAGATCTCCCTGCGGGCGATCCGCATGTCGTCGGCGACACCGCGGAAGATCGCCGGACTCGCTCAGTCGCCGATGGTGCGGGGACCCGGGCAAGCACGCGGCAGCCCTGCTCGGTCGCGAGTACCGAGCAGGGCCGCCGTTGCCGTGCGCACTTGGGCTACGCCCGGAAAATCGTCTTGTACTCCAGGTACGCGTCCACGCTCTGCGGCCCGAGTTCCCGGCCGATCCCGCTGTTCTTCACCCCGCCGAACGGCGTCTCGATCGGCAGGGTCGAGGTGTTCACCCCGACGCTCCCGGTCACAATCCGGCGAGCCACCGCCGTCGCGCGCTCGCGATCCGGGGAGAACACTCCGCCGCCGAGGCCGTACTCCGAGTCGTTCGCGATGGCGACCGCTTCGTCCACCGTCTGGTACGGCATCACGGTGAGTACCGGACCGAAGATTTCCTCGCGCGCGATGCGCATGTCGTTGGTGACGCCGCGGAAGATCGTCGGTGCGACGTAGTACCCGCGCTCGAACGGGCGGCCGCCGCCGATCACCATCTCGGCGCCTTCTGCCTTGCCGAGTTCGATGTAGGACTCCACTCGTTCCCGCTGCGTCGCGTTCACGAGCGGGCCGAAGAACACCGTCGGGTCGAGCGGATCTCCTTGCGGGATCCCGGTCATCGTGGCCGCGAGCAGGTCCACGACCTCGTCGTAGCGCGACGCCGGAGCCAGCACCCGGGTCAACGCCCGGCAGGTCTGCCCGGTGTTCGGCGAACACGCGGAGAGCACCAGCGGCCGGAACGCGTCGAGATCGACGTCGTCGAGCAGGATGCCCGCCGATTTGCCGCCCAGCTCCAGCGTGACGTGCTTCAGCTGCTTCGCACACTCGGCGGCGATCGCTTTGCCCGCCACGGTCGAACCGGTGAAGGCCACCTTGTGCACGCCAGGGTGCGCGACCAGGGCAGCGCCAGTCTCGCGGCCGCCAGTCACGATGTTCACCACGCCTTCGGGAATTCCCGCCGCAGCAACGATTTCCGCGAAAACGAACGCATCGAGCGACGTCTCTGGCGCCGGCTTGATCACTGCGGTGCAGCCAGCCGTCAGCGCGGGGCCGAGCTTCCACGCGATGAGCGGCTGCGGCCCGTTCCACGGAGTGATGGCCGCGACCACGCCGACCGGTTCGCGCAGCACGATCGCGTCGCCGCTCGCTGTCGTGACGTGTTCCTCGACCGAGAGTTTCTCCGCCAGCGAAGCGAAGTACCGGTAGCAGACCGGTACCTGGCTCTGCATCGCGCGGGTGATACTGATCGGAGTGCCGTTCTGCCGCGTGACCAGTTCCGAGATCTCGTCGGACCGCTTCTCGAACTCGTCCGCCAACGCGCGCAAGTACCCGGCACGCGTGGCTGGCGACAGAGCCGACCAGGGGCCGAGGGCTGCGCTGGCGGCGGATACGGCGGCGTCGACGGTCGCGGCGTCGCTGTCCACAATGGACCCGATCACTTCTTCCGTGGCCGGGTTGACGACGTCGATCATGCCACACCTCCGACCTGGTTCAGCAGCACCGAAACGTCCTCGACGTGCTGCAGATCGAAAACCGCCTGGACGATCGCGTCCGGGTCCGCCACGACGCCCTCCACGTTGTGCCGGAACTTCGCGACGAGTTCGTCGTCAGTCAGATACGTGGCCGGGTCGGGCGACGGGCTGCCCTTCGGGTAGGCGCGCTCGCCGCGGTAGGTGGTGCCGCGCGCCTGGACCTCGACCAGCGACCGGCGAGCGGCCGGGTTGTTCTTGAGCGCCTCCGTGTAGTCCGGGTGCGCCTTGAACTCGGCCTTCTTCGTCAGGTCGAGCACCGACGGGTCCAGCACCGCTTCCGGGGTCTGCCAGTCCTTGCCGGGCGGAATCCGGTGCGCGGCGAGAGCGAGGCCGTGCGTCATGCTGAACTGGGCGTCGCGCGGGTTGCGGATGCTTTCGTTCACCCACACCGGCTGCATGACGAAGCTCTCGCCATACGCGGTGATCGCGTCGATCTCGTCGGGACGGAGGTCGTGGGTCTCGACGATTTCGGTCAGCGCGTCGAACAGTGCGTGCATGACCCGGCAGTGCGGATACGGCTTGAACGATTGGAACGGCGTGAACGTCCACTCCGCACCGAGGTCCGCGGTGATCGGCGCGGGTTCCCAGCGGGAGGTGCCGATGAAGCGCGGGAAGCCGTACTCGCGGTCGTCGAGCATCTGCCGGTCGCCGGTGTGGCCGCGTTCGGCGAGGTTCGCGGCGGTGACCGCGGACAGCGCCATTCCTCCGGCGAGCTGGTACTTGATCGTCGTCGACGGGGCGTGCATCATCCACGCGCGCTGAGTGTTGGTCGGCGCGGTGGAGCCCATGATGCCGAGCGCGTCGGCCAGAGTTTCGCCGTCGAGGCCCTTTACGACGCCGACCGCGGCCGCGGCACCGAAAAGCGTGCTGCTGTAACCGATGACGTCGGGGATGGTGACGACGCCGTCCTTGATGTCGCGCAGGTAGTCGGTCGCCTTCCCGATTCGGTACGACATTTCGTGGGCTACCGCGATGGCCTCGAGCAGCTTCATGCCGGACGTCCGCAACGACTCCGCGGTGGCCAGTGCGCCGGGCAGCACGTACGGTGTGACGTGCCCGGGCGGCAGGACCGCGTCCTGGTCGAGCGCGTTGATCAGTTCGGCGTTGGCGAACGCGGCGGCGGGGACCGAAGTCTTCGTGCCGGTGCCGAGGATCGACGCCGAACCTTCAGTGCCGCCGAGGTAGCGCGCGTAGTCGACGCCGCGCTGCGCGCCTTCGTCACCGAGGGACGCCACGGCGCAGCCGAGCGAGTCGAGCAGGATGCGCTGGGATTCGCGGATCACCTCGTCGGGGAATTCCCGGGCGTCCGCGCCCGCGGCGAATCCCGCGAGCTGCTCGATGATCGTCGCCATGCCTGCTCCTCGTCGATGTCAGGTCGGCCGCCACCCGGCAGCGCGCATGAAATATATAATATCTAGTCAATGGATCCGGTCAACCCGCGCGGGCGGCGGCTCGGAGAATCAGCGGATGCGCAAGGCTTTCAGCCGGTTGTACAGCGTCGAGCGGCTGATCCCCAGCGCCCGGGCGGCTTCGAGCTTGTTGCCGCCTGCGGCCGCGATCGCCGCGACGATCACTTCACGCTCGGCCCGGTCGAACGGCGAAGCAAGCGCCGATCCGTCCCGGTGAGACGGCGGAAGGTCGGCCGGGACGACGTCGCCCGCCGAACGCAGCTCCGCCACCGCGCGGACCACCCGGCGCAGTTCGGCCAGATTCCCCGGCCACGGCTGAGCCGCCAGCACCCGCAAGGACTCCGGCGTGAACCAGGCCGCGCACTCCTCGCTGAGCATGCGCTGCGCCAGCCGCGGAATCTCGTGGCGGCGGACGCGCAACGGAGCCAGCTCCCGCCGCTCGCCGCAGCACGCCGTGATCGGTGGGTGCGGTTCGCCCGGGGCGGAGGTCAGCACGAGGTTCCGCTTCGACGTCCGGGCCCGCGCCGCGACCAGCGCGGCCAGCCGCCCCGACAGCAGCTGGACGTTTTCGACGATCACGGCCGGCCCGTCGCCGTCCAGCAGGCGGCTGGCCTGCTCGGCCCAGTCCGCCTCGCCGACCCGGACCGTTTCGACCCCGTCCAGCACCGCCGCGTCTTCCCCGGCGGCCTCCCGCGCGACGGTCGTCTTGCCCGTGCCCGGCTCCCCCGCCACCAGCAACGGCCATCGCACCGGCACCGCAGCGCGCGCACGCGATTGCGTCTCGGCGACCAGGTCGACCATGGTCCCCTCGGTGCCGTCCACCGGTGCCCAGGACAGCCGCACCGGCTGGCCGGACGTCAACGTGATCCGCGCGTTCTCCCCGCCGTCCTCGATGCAAGCTTGCACCGCGGCATGGTCGGCCGGTGCCAAGAGGTCGAGCGCGGGCTGAGTGGCCAGCACGAGGCCGTGCCCGACGACCAGCACCCGACGGTCCCGTCGGCGAGCCGCGGACTGGAACGCGGCGAGCAGCCGCTGCTGCGCCTCCGCCGCGTCCGTGCGCAACCTGCTTTCGATCTCCGTGACCAGATGGCGCACCAGTGCCGGGGCCAGCCGTTCGTCGCGGCTCACGGGCACCGCGAAGTCGAGCACTCCGGCAACCCGCCGGGTCCCGGGGTGGACGATCGGGTGGCCGAAGCAGGTGAACCCGTGGAACGCGGGCAGCGCGTGCTCGGCGCCGCGCAGCAGAAGGCTCCGGCGGGTTTCCAGCGGCGTGCCGATCGCGTTCACGCCGACGTCGTCCTCGCCCAGCCGCACGCCCGGCAGGACGCCCAGCGAAGCGACTTCCCGGCCGAACGAGCGTTCGCCGTACCGGATGTCCACCACCCGGGCCTGGGGGTCGGCCAGCAGCACCGCGACCGCGCTGCCCCGCACCTCCGTCTGCACGCGGTCGAGCACCGGACCCGCGGCGCGGGCCAGCGCGCCGCGAGTCGGCACCGCACTCATGGAACATAATATTTCATGTGGCCGTCCGCCGGGTCAATGAAACGGCCCGCTCAGTACAGTGTGTAGCCGCCGTCGACCGGGACCGTCACGCCGGTGACGAACGACGCCGCGTCCGACAGCAGCCACATCGCCGCCTGCGCCTGTTCGACCGGCTCGCTGCCGCGCCGCAGCGCGTGCGTGGCAGCGACGGTCTTCTCGTACTCCGGATTGAGCTTCAGGTACTCCAGGTACATCGGCGTGCGCGCGGTGGACGGGCCGATGGCGTTGACGCGGATGCCGTGCTCGCCGTATTCGGCCGCCGCCGCTTTCGTCAGGCCCATCAGCGCGTGCTTGGACGCGGTGTACTCGGCCGCCAGCGGAATGTAGATGAACGACCCGACCGACGCGGTGTTGACGATCGACCCGCCGCCCGCGCGGAGCATCGCCGGCACCTCGTGCTTCATGCAGAGGAACGGCCCGGTCACGTTGATCGCGAAGACCCGGTCGAACTCCTCTCGGCTGAGATCGGCCAGCTTCTTGCCGTTGTTCGGCACACCCGCGTTGTTGAACGCGCCGTCCAACCTGCCGTACGCGGATTCCGCCGCTTCCACCATCGCCGCCACCTGCGCCTCGTCGGTGACATCGGTGGTGACGAACTGGACCTCGTAACCCTTGCCCGACAGTTCCTCCGCCAGCGCTTGGCCTGCTTCGGCGCTGATGTCCGCGATGGTCACCAGCGCGTCGTTCTCGGCGAACAGCCGCGCAGCCGTCTCGCCGATTCCGCTCGCACCGCCGGTGACGATGATGGAGCGTCCTGCGATTGCACTCATCGAAAGTCCGTTCCCCGCCTAGACGGCGATGTCCATCTCGGGGCCGATGTACTCCTCGGCCGAGACCGCCTTGCCGTCCTTCACCGTTACCACCTGAATCAGGTGCACCCGCGCGGCCGCCAGCGTGGCCGAGGTCTGCACGAAGAAACCCTTGTCGGTCAACGTGTAGCGGGAGTTTTCGAACGTCGGAAGGCCGCCACGCTCGTGGACGGCGTCGACTGCTTCCTTGACGGTCATCCACTTGTCGTCGGCGCTGTGCCAGACCTTGCAGTCGTCCGCGCACAGCGAGTAGAACACTTCGACGTCCGAGAGCGCGCGGATCCAGCCCTTGGCCAGTTCTTCATGAGTCGTCGTTGACATGCGAAGAACGCTAAGCGCGCACTGACCGCCCGACTGTCCGGATACTTGGACACTTCAGCTGTCGAAGGCCACCGTCGAGGCGTCCACCGCCGCGCCGCCGCCGTCGGCGACCAGCACGTGGCCGGTGACCATCGAGGCATCGCCCGAGGCCAGGAATGCGCAGCAGGCCGCGATTTCCTCCGGCTCCGCGACCCGGCGCAGCGGAACGTGCGCGGCGCTCAGCGCGTAAGCATCTTCCAGGCTGATGCCTTCGCGCTCGGCGAGGTGCGCCATGCTGCCTGCGGCGAGCGCGGTCCGGACGAAGCCCGGGCACACCGCGTTGACGCGCACGCCTTTCGGCCCGTAATCGCGGGCCAGCCAGCGGGTGAGGCCGATGATCGCCGCTTTCGCCGCGGTGTAGCCCGCAGCTCCGGGCGGACCGGCGATCAATCCCGCGGTCGAGGCGAACAGCACCAGGGAGCCTTTGCTGGCCGCCAAGTGCGGGAGCACTTCTCCGGCCAGGTAAAAGGATCCGTGCAGATTGACGTCGAGCGCGCGGTGGTACGAGTCGACGTGTTTCGGGTGTGCTCCCCCGCCGATCGCCGCGCCTTGGGTGGCGATCACCGTGTCGAGGCCGCCCAATTCCTCGACCGCTCGCGCGACCAAGGCCCGGATGGCTTCGCGGTCGGTGCCGTCGGCCGGGACCGCGAGCGCGCCCGTGTCGTTCGCGACCTTCGCCAGCCGGTCCTCGTCGATATCGGTGACGACCAGCTTGGTACCGCCTTCGGCGAGCCGTCGTGCGGTGGCGGAGCCGACGCCGCCCGCGGCCCCGGTGATCAGCGCGAGTTCCGGCTTGGCGCGCCGTGGTGGATAGCTCATGTGCGACTCCCGGTCAGTTCTCGGCGGGGAAGAACGGGCTGACTGGCTTCAGGAACATCGCCGTGAACGGAGGGATCATGAAGTCCGGGAGCGCCATTTCCCCGGAGATCAGCTGTCGCTTCACCTCGGCACGGAAGCCTTCGAGGTCTCCGGCGATCTCGTAGATCGCGAGATGACCGAGATCCGGGGTTTCGACGCCGGGCAGCGGCTTCAGTCCCGACATCTCGAACCGCTGGGCGCGCAGCATTCCCGGCGCGGACATGATCTGCGGGATGTGCTCCTCGTCGTACCACTTCGCAAAAGTCGCGTCGTCCCCGGTGTGGCGGCTCCACGCGAAGAACAGATGCCGGTCGTCCAGGTTCTCCGCCGCCGCGAACCGTTCGGTGTGGAACGGTTCGCTCACCGCGTCGAGGAACAACGCCTGGAACGGCCGGTTCATGAAGTCCGGCAGCACCATTTCGCCAGAGATCAGCTTGCGCTTGACCTCCTCGCGGAACGGCTGCGCCGAGCCCTCCATCTCGTAGATCGCGAGGTGCCCGAAATCGAGCGCGCGCACCCCCGGCAGCGGTTTGGTGTCCGCGAGCAGGAACCGTTGCGCTCCCACCATTCCCGGCACGTCCATCACCTGCGGGATGTGCTCGTCGTCGTACCACTTCGCGTAGGTGTCGTAGTCCGTGCTGTACGTGCTCCACGCGAAGAACAGACTCCGGCTGTCGAAAGTGGGCGCCGCCATGTGTTTCACTCCTTCTGGTTCACGCGGAATTCAGACCCGGCGCTGCAGGCCGGTCCACAATTTCTCGCGCAGGATCTGTTTCTGGATCTTCCCGGTGCCGGTCTTCGGCAGGTCCTCGACGAAGACCACCTTCTTCGGCACCTTGTAGCCGCCGAGCCGCGCCCGGCAATGCGCGAGCACCCCGTCTGCGGACACGGCGTTCCCGGGTTCGGTCGAGACGAACGCGGTGATCGCCTCGCCCCATCGCTCGTCCGGAGCGCCGACGACGGCGACTTCCCGGATCCCGGGCAGTTCGGAGACGACGTTCTCGATCTCTCGCGGGTACACGTTGAACCCGCCGGTGATGATCATGTCCTTGCGCCGGTCGAGGATGAACAAATACCCGTGCTCGTCGAGGCAGCCGACGTCGCCGGTGTGCGCCCAGCCGTCCACAAAGGTCTCGGCTGTCGCTTCCGGCTTCCGCCAGTACCCGGCGCTCACGTGCGCGCCGCGGGTCCGGATCTCGCCGGTCGTCCCGGGCGGGACGGGGCGGCGGTCCGCGTCCACGATCTCGACCTCGACGTGCGCGGTCACCCGGCCCGCAGAGGCCAGCCGGGGCAAACCGCGCTCGTTCAGGGTTTCGACGTGGTCCTCCGGACGAAGCGTCGCGATCGGCAACTGCGCTTCGCTCGCGCCGTACAGCTGCTGCATCGCCTCGCCGAAGTACGCCCGCGCTTTGGCCGCCCGATCCGGCTGGATCGCCGAGCCCGCATACGGCAGGATCCGGACGTTGCCGACGCGACCGGCCGGAGCGCCGCGCCGGGCGAGTTCCTCCAGCAGCATGGTGATCATCGTCGGGACCAGCGGCAGCACAGTCACCTCTCCACCAGCCGCAAGGTCCGCGACCTGCGCCGCGTCGAACTTCGACGCGTAGACGTTCAGCCCGCCGCTGGCGGTGAGCACGTCGGCGATGCCGCCGCTGAAGTGGCTGATCGGCGCGGTGTGCAGAGCGGCGTCGCCCAGGCCGAGTGGAGGCAGGACCTCGCGGGCGTTGCGGACGAGCGCACCGACCGTCCGGTGCGGCACCCGCACGCCCTTGGGCTGCCCGGTCGAGCCGGACGTGTAGAGCAGCCAGGCATCGTCCTCGGCATCGGGCAGTGGCAACTCGTCGTCCGAGCCGGAGGCGACGAACTCCTCGAACGGGATGCCCTCGGATCCTTCGCCGAGGACGATGATTTCCTTGACCTGCGGCGGAATCCACGCGGTGCCGTTCTCGGCGAGCCACTCGCCGTCGACGAGCACGAACGCCGGTTCCGCGTCTGCGGCGATCTGGGCCAGCTCGGCGGGGTGCAGCCGGGGCAGCAGCCCCACGCGGACTCCGCCGCCGAGCACGAGCCCGTGGTACGCCTCGGCCCATTCGCAGCTGTTCGGCCCGAGCAGCACCGCGCGGGTGCCGCGTTCCGCGCCGAGCGCCCGGAACGCTTGGGCGATCCGCCGGGCGCGGGTGCCGAGTTCGCCGTAGGTCAGCTCGCGCCGGGAGTCCCGGATCGCGGGCCGGTCGGCGAACTCGGCGTACGCCTGGGTGTACAGCCGGGCCAGTGGGGTCGGGGACATGCGCGTCACCCCAGCCGCGAGGGTGCCCAGTCGCGCGTCGGCGAGCGCCACGCGGGCCAGTGGTCCTCGGGCTCCGGCCGGGTCACTGACAGATGCGTGAAGCAATCCTGGCACTTCACGACCATGCGCGGGCCCAGGTAGTTGGCCACCGGGTACCGCTTGACGTCCGTGCTCCCGCACGACGGGCAGGTGGCGTCCACCGGCGTCCGCTCGACGGACACGCGCGGGGTTTCCGGGCGGGGGAAGAGAAGTCGGTCGACAGACATGGGTGCTCCTATCCCAGGATCCAGTTGACGGGCGTGGCGACCGGCACCGACCAGGTGCCCGCGTCGCGCCGGGCGGCGAGTTCGGCGCGGCGCTCGGCGGTCGCGGTCTCGTCGATTCGGCCGTCGCGCAGCACGGCCCCGAACGCCTCGGCGGCGAATTCCTCGCTGTACAGCCCGTCGGCGAGGTCACGGCCGAGCCGGCCGAGGTCCCGGGCGAGCGGATCGCCCCAGCCGCCGCCTCCGCCGATCAGGAAGCGGATCGCGTCGCCCGCTTTCAGCACCAGCCCGGAGAACTTGCCGGTCTGGTACCGCGCGCCCCGGCAGAACCCGCCGTTGTTCGGGTCCGGGCGGCCGTCGTCGTCGAACATGCCGAACAGCGGTTCGGTGCCGCGAAGGTCGAGCGGATCCGCGTGCTGTGCCAGGTCGAAGTTCTCGATGTACCAGCCGAACGCGGGCGCGCCCGGACCGGCCCCGGCGGCGCCCGGCGCACCGACGCGCACCCGGTCGCAGGTGATCGTGACCATCGTGTCCGACTGCGCGGTGAGCGTGTACACCGAGCCGAGCCCGCCGCGGTACTCGCCCGCTCCGGCGGTGTCGAGCACCATCTCGTGCTGCGCCACGATCAACGGGCTTTCGATCTCGACGTGCTCCTGCACCGAGGTCCGGCAGTTGCCGATCGGCGTGACGCAGAAGGAAATCCCGTCTTCCTTCCAGGTTCCGCCCCACCCGCCGCCGGCGAGGGCGAACGCGCCCCACGGCATGCCCTCGTGCCCGGCGCGAGTGTCGATCCCGCCCAGGCTGACCACCAGTGCGGTACCGGTGTCGCACGCGATCGCCCTGTCGCCGACAGCCTGGCTCAATGCACTGGCGACGGCGTTGATGCCGCGGGCTCCGATGTCGGCATGGTTCGAGCAACTCGACGGCGGCAGCACGCACACCACGCTGCCCTGCGGCAGAAGTGTCTCAATAGGACGGAGCGTGCCGCTGTTGACCGGCGTGCTCGGGTCGACCATCAGCTTGACCGCTTCGATGCACCGCACCGCCTCGCACCACGCCGTGCCGCAGTTGCCCAGCGGCTGCCTGCCGGAACCGGAGAAGTCGATCTCCATGCTGTCGCCGCGCACTTTCACCGTCACGCGCACCGGAATCGGTTCGTCGGTGACGCCGTCCTCGTCGAGGAAATCCTCCACGGTGTAGTCGCCGTCCGGGATGCCCGCGATGCCGCGGCGCATGCTCGCTTCGGTGGCCTCGATCGCGTAGCGACCGGCTTCCTTCACCTTCTCCAGACCGCCGCGCGCGACGAGCGCCTGCAACTGCCGCTCCCCCACGACCAGGCAGCCGTGCAGGGCGCGCAAGTCGCCGAGGACGAGGTGCGGCACCCGGTTGTTCTCCAGGATGAAGTTGAACAGCGGCCGCACCGGAACGTCGTTGGCATACAGCAGGGACGGCGGCAGCTTGAGCTGTTCCTCGAACGACGTCTGGGTGCCGTTGGAGAATCCGCCGGGGATCGGGCCGCCGAGGTCGACCAGATGCGACGTCGAATGCAGCATGAACTCGACCCGGCCGTCCACGAACACCGGCCGGAGCAGGTTCACGTCGGACTGGTGGATGGTGCCGCGCCACGGGTCGTTGACGAAGATGACGTCGCCGGGCTGCAGCGAGTCGAGGTCGAACTCGTCCATCACGAAGTTCACGATGTGCGGCGAGGTGAAGGCGTGCTGCATACAGCCTTCCCACTGCGCCACGGTCTCCCAACCGTCGCCGCTGCGGACGTGGATGGCGGTGGTGCAGTCGAGAATGTCGCGGCACACCGGGGAGAACGCGCTGCGCATCAGCGCCTCGTTCATCTCGCGGGCGACCTCGATCAGGCCGTAGCGCAGGATGTCGAGTTCGAACTCAGCGGTGCCGGTGGCGGGTTCCGCGGAAATCGTCATGGCGGCGCTCCTAGTCCTGGTTTTCGATGATCAGGAGACGGTCGGCGTCCACGCGGGCGCGGCGGCCCGGGAGCACGACCGTGGTGGCGAACTTCTCCGAGACGATCGCCGGGCCGTCGACGACCTCGCCCGCGGCGAGCCGTTCGCGGACATGCACCGGGACGCTCGTGGTCTCACCGGACCCGGGCACGCGCAAGTCGCGTTCGCCGAGCAGGGATTCGCCTTGCTCGGCCGCGGTGGACGGCACCTTGTTCGGCCTCGGGATCACCGCGGTCACTTCCAGCGTCGAGACGACGACGGGGATTTCGGCCGCGGAGAAACCGTAGGAATCCTGGTAGAACGCGTGGAAGTCGGCGACCACGCCGGGCACGCGCTCCTCGGACATCGGGCCGGGCGCGAGCGGGAGCCGGTTGTCCCAGGTCTGCCCGCGGTACATGGCGAAGACCGCGCGGTCGAACGCCAGCCCGTCCAGTTCCACGCCCTGTGCGGCCAGTTCCTCGGTGAGGCTCTGTTCCATCGCGGCGAATTCCGCTTCGACCGTCTCGGCGTTGTCGGCGGTGAGAGGAACCATCAGCGACTGCGCCCGCGTGGTCCGCAGGTCGCTCTGCAACAGCCCGAGCGCGGAGAACTGGCCCGGCGTCGACGGCACGACAACCGTGTCCAGTCCGAGGATCCGTGCGACGCGGTCGGCCAGCATCGGGCCCGCCGAACCGAACGGCAGCAACGCGAACTCGCGGACGTCCAGTCCGCGGTAGACCGAGATGGTGCGGATCTTCGCGGCGATGTCCTCGCACGCGATCTGGTAGGCGGCCTCGGCCAGCTCCAGCGCGGAAAGCCCCCACTGCTCGCCGGTCTTGGCCAGCGCAGCGCGGGCGGCCTCGACGTCCAAGGAGATCCGGCCGTTCGCGAACAGATCGGGTTGGAGCACTCCGAGCAGCAGGCAGGCGTCGGTGAGCGTTGCCTCGGTGCCGCCGCGCCCGTAACACGCTGGGCCGGGGTTGGAGCCCGCCGATTTCGGTCCGACCGCGACCTGCCCGAGCGCGTTGGGGCCGATGATGCTGCCCGCGCCCGAGCCGACGCTCTCCACATCGACCAGTGGCAACGTCAGCGTCAGGCCGGTTTCCAGGGTCCACAGGTCGGTGAGCGGGGTCTGCGCGTCGACGATCGCCGCGACGTCGGTGCTGGTGCCGCCGACGTCCATGGTCAGCAGATTGCGCTTGCCCGATTCGCACGCCAGCTGAAGGCTGCCGGTCACGCCGCCGACCGGGCCGGACACGAGCTGGAAGACCGGAGCTTTGCCAGCGTCCTGCACGGTCGCGACGCCGCCGTTGGTCGTCATGATCCAGAGCGTGTCGCCGAACCGCCGCTCCTCCAGCGCGACGGTGAGCCGCTGCAGGTACCCGACCACGGCCGGGCCGACATACGCGTCCAGCGCGACGGTCGTGGTCCGTTCGTGCTCCTTCGTGACCGGATACAGGTCCGAGGTCTGCACGTAGGCGTGCGGAATCTCCTCGGCGAGGATCTCCGCTGCGCGCCGTTCGTGGCCGCGTTCCCGGTAGGAATTCATGAAGCACACAGCGACCGCCTGCACACCCTGCGCGGCGAAATCGCGGGCCGCCGCGCGGACGGCGTCCTCGTCCAGCGCCAGCAGCTCCGTGCCGTCGTAGCCGATCCGCTCCGGGATGCCGATCCGGTCGCGCCGGTGCACGATCGGCCGCTCCTGGTGCGGACGCAGCCAGGTCGGGTCGTAGAACCGGTCGCCGAACTCGCGGTGCATCCGGCCGATGTCGAGCAGGTCCCGGTGCCCGCGCGTGGCCAGCAGCCCAGTCTTCGCGCCCGCGCGGCTCAGCAGCGCGTTGATGCCGACGGTGTGCCCGTGCACGATCTCCGCGACCTCGGCCGGCTCGACACCGATCGCGGCGAGCGCCTCGAGGACGCCGTGTTCCTGTTCCTTCGTGGACAGCACTTTGCCGTCCCGGATTTCCCCGGTGGCGCGGTCAAGCCCGATGATGTCGGTGAAGGTCCCGCCGACGTCGATGCCGACCAGCCAGCCTGCCGAGCCTCGTTGCTCAGTCACCTCATGCCTCCACGGGTCGTGGTGTGTGAGGTGATTCTGTGCTCGGTGCGACCGCGGTCACATCGGACAAGGGTGCGAGAGGGAGTGGGACCTTAGGACAGTCCTCCGCGCAGCCAGAGCGCGATCGCCTCCGTACGGCTGGCGACGCCGAGCTTGCGCAGGATCTGCGTGACGTGGGATTTAGCGGTGCGTTCGGTGATCGCCAGCTCGCGCGCGATGTGCCGGTTGGACCGGCCTGCCGCGAGCAGCTCCATCACCTCATTTTCCCGTGCGGTCAACGGGATTTGCGGACTCGCCGCAGGTGGAGCGACCGGCGCGGGAAGAGCCGCCGGACGCGTCATCAAGCCGTCGGCGGTGTCGCGCAGGAATGCCAGGCCTTCCAGCATCGTGAGGCGGCCGAGGGAATGGCTCAGCGCTTCGGCCATCAGTGTGAGCAGCGCACGGTCGGTTTCGTCGACGTCGCGGCCTTGGTGGTAGCGATCGCCGTGCAGCAGCCCGACGACCTGGCCCTGCACCGTCAACGGCGCGATTCCGTACGAAGTGGACTTCGTGACGCGGATCAGGTCGCGGTCCACGCGCCGGCTGTGCTGGGTGTCGAAGATGAGCCGGGTTTCGGCCCGGTCGACCACGTCGGCCTCGATCAGCCCGCCGCGCAAGGCGGGCGGCGACGCTTTCCCGACCGCGACGATCTCGTCCGCCCACCGCGGCTCGCGCACGACGCACATCGTGTGCAGCCGCCACACCGAATCCACCACCCGGGAGACCAGGACCCGGTCGAACCCGAGCCGGCACCCCGCTTCCGGTACCCGGCCGAGGAATTCGTCCACGGACTTAGCGTCCCGGACCGACGCGAGCGACGCGGCCACCTGCCGCAGCAGCACATGCCGGTCGGCGAGCCGCGCTTCCGCCAGTTCGGCCTCGACCGCGCGGATCCGGGCCAGCAACTCAGCCAGCTCACGCCGCCGTGTTCCGGACACTCCCGCTTCCTCGGCAGTGTGCAGCGTTTCGGCCAGCACCGCGTTCCACAGCCGCCCGAGCACGCTGACCGCTTCGTCGGCCCAAGGACCGTCGAGCCGCGGCACCGGCACGTCGAGCCCCAGCGCGGCCCCGACGTCCACGCACAAGTCCCGGTACCGCGCGGCCTCCGAGACCGTGTTCTCCACGTCCATCGGCCACCTCTGGTACTTCCGAGGCACGGCATCGCCGCCGTGTTATGCACAATATATGCGCAGCAGGGCGAGGGTTCAAACACCGCCTTCCCAGCGGCCCGGCACAGAGAGCAGCGGGGAACGGCGAGGCCCTCAGCTAAGCGCCGAAGGTACCGCCGTTTCCCGCCACAGCACCCTGTCTCAGTACGAGCGCGGCAGCCCGAGCACCTGCTGTGAGATGTAATTCCGCACCATCTCCTGCGAGAACGGCGCGTTGCGCAGCAACCGGACCTCGCGCCACAACCGCTCGACGTGGTACTCCTTCGCATACGCGTAGCCGCCCAGCGTCGAGAACGCCCGGTCGCACGCCTCGAACCCGCCCTCGGCGCCCAGATACTTCGCCGCGGCCGCCTCCGGCCCGCACGGCTTGCCCTCGTCGAACAGCCGCGCCGCGCGCAGCACCATGCCCTCGGCCGCTTCCAGCCGGATCCACGAATCCGCCAGCGGGTGGGCGACCGCCTGGTTCTGCCCGATCGGACGGTCGAACACGACCCGGTTCTTGGCGTACTCCGACGCGATGTCCAGCGCCGCCCGGCCGAGGCCGATGCCTTCCATGCCGACCACGATGCGCTCCGGGTTCAGCCCGTCCAGCAGGTAGTAGAAGCCCTTGTCCACCTCGCCGACCAGCCGGTCCTCCGGCACGAACAGGTCGTCGATGAACAGTTCGTTCGTGTCGATCGCCGCGCGGCCCAGCTTCTCGATCTCCCGGACCGTGATCGCGTCGCGGTCCATGTCCGCCAAGAACAGCGACATGCCGTAAAGCGGCTTGTCCTCCCGCCGCGGCGAGGTGCGGGCCAGCAGCAGGATCTTCTGCGCGTTCTGCGCGTTGGTGATGAAGACCTTCTTGCCGTTGACCTTCCAGCCGCCCTCGACCTTGGTCGCCTTGGTCTTGATCCGCGACGTGTCCACCCCGGCGTCCGGCTCGGTCACGCCGAACGCCATCAGCAGCTCGCCCGCCGCCAGCTTCGGCAGGAACTCCCGCTTCATCTCCTCCGAGCCGTACTTCACGACCGGGGCGGGCGGGAACACGTAGAAGTGGATCGCCGAACCACCGGCCATCCCGGCGCCCGACGCCGAGATCTCCCCCATCATCACCGCGGCCTCTTCCAGGCCAAGGCCGATGCCGCCGTACTCCTCCGGGATCATCGCGCCCAGCCAGCCGCCCGCGGCGAACGCCTTCACGAACTCCCACGGGTACTGGTGATTGCGGTCCTTGTCCAGCCAGTAGTCGTGGTCGAACTTCCGGGCCAGCTCCCGCGTCGCCTTCCGGACGATCTCGACATTGCTTTCCGGGTCGGTCATTGCGCGTTCTCCTCCGCGAGTACCGGGATGTCTTCCAGCGGCGTGGCCGGGTCCAGCGACGACAGGTCGCCGACCGGCGTCCCGACGAACCGCGCCCGGATGGCGCGCCGCATGATCTTGCCGTTCTTGGTCTTGGGCAGCGTCGGCACGACGTACAGCTCCGGGGCGAACGACTTCCCCGCGTTTTCGAGCGCGGTCGCCGCCAGGTCGCCACGGTCGGCCCCCGGTGCGCGCAGCACCGCGAACGCCACCGCCCGCTGGCCGCGCAGTGCGTCCGGGGCGCCGATCACGGCCACCTCGGCGATCCGCTCGTCCCGCAGCAGCGCCGCCTCGATCTCGGCCGGACCGACGCGCCGCCCGGCCAGCTTGAGCGTGTCGTCGGAGCGGCCGTGGATCCGCCATTGGCCGTGCTCGTCCACACTGGACAGATCGCCGTGCACCCAGATGCCGTCGAACCGTGCCCAGTAGGTCTCGAGGTAGCGCTCGCGGTCGTGCCAGAACGCGTGCGTCATGCCGGGGAAAGTGTTGCGCACGGCCAGTTCGCCGATCGCGCCGACGACCGGTTGCCCGGCGTCGTCGAGCACCACGGCGTCCACTCCGGGCAGCGGACCGGTGAACGCCGCCGCTTCGCCCGGCAGGAACGGATAACCGACGATCAGCCCGCCGCCGACCTCGGTGCCGCCGCTGTAGTTGACGATCGGCACCCGGCGCTTGCCGACCTGGTCGAACAGCCACCACCAGGTCGGCTCGTCCCACGCCTCTCCGGTGGAGACGAACGACCGCAGCGTGGCCAGCGCGTGCTCCGGCTTCTCCTGCGCGGCGCGCAACGCACGGGCCGCGGTCGGCGCGATCCCTTGCACGGTAACGCCGTTGCGCTCGACGACGTCCCACATCCGGTCGGGGGCGGGATGCGTCGGCAGGCCTTCGATCATCACGATGGTCGCGCCGAGCTGCAGCGGTCCGGTCATCAGCATCGGGCCGACGAGCCAGCCGAGATCGGTGATCCAGCAGACGACGTCGTCGGCGTGCACGTCGAAGCCGTAGGCGAAATCGACGGCGGTCTTCACCGCGAATCCGCCGTGGGAGTGCACGATCCCCTTCGGCCGGCCGGTCGTGCCCGAGGTGTAGACGACGGTGAGCGGGTCGTTCGCCTCGGTCGACGCGGTTTCCACCGGAGCGGGCGACGGATCCAGCTCGTCGTAGTAGACATCCCGGCCAGGCCGCATCGCCACGTCGGTCCCGAGGTGGCGGACCACGACGACGGTGCGCACGGACGGCGCGTCCGCCAGCGCCGCGTCGGCGACCGGTTTCAGCGGGACTTCCTTGCCCCGCCGGGTGGTCCCGTCCGCGGTGATCAGCGCGACCGCTTCCGAATCCTGCAACCGGGTGGCGAGCGCGTCGGCCGCGTAGCCGCTGAACGTCGGGACCGCGATCGCGCCGAGCATCGCGATCGCGAGGAACGCCACGACCGCCTCGGGCACGACCGGCATGAACAACACGACCCGATCGCCTCGCGCGACGCCCGCGGCGGCCAGGTTCGCGGCGAACCGGCGCACCCGCTCGTCCAGTTCGCCGAAGGTCAGCGTGCGCCGCTGCCCGGAATCGCCCTCGTAGACCACCGCGGTCTTGCCGGCGAGTTCGCCGCGGGCGTGGCGGTGCGCGCACAGTTCGGCGACGTTGATCCGGCCGCCGGGGAACCAGCGGGGAAACGGCTTTCCCTCGGATTCGTCCAGCACCCGGGCGAACGGTTCGGCGAAGGCGACGTCGAGGTCGTCGACGACGGCGCGCCAGAACCACTCCGGGTCGGCGATCGCCCGCCGGTTCACCTCCGCGACGCCCGCCGCGTCGGCGGACGCTCCCCACTTCCGCACGGCGGCGAGGTACCTGCTGCGGTCCCGCACCTCCCGCGGCGGCGTCCAGGCAGGGCCTGCTGCGTCCTCGGCCATGGCCACTTCCTTTCCCGAACCGCTGCTCAGGCCTGTGCGGCTGCCGGGTCGGCGGACCGCTTGAGCATCAGGCCGGCGCGCAGGGCGTCGCACACGATCTCGTCGCGCTGGTTGATCCCGAGGTGCCGGAACATGACGATGCCGGAATCGCCGCGGCTCTTGGACTCGCGCTTGCTGACGATCTCGGTGCGCACGTGGATGGTGTCGCCGTGGAACACCGGCTTGGGGAAGGTGATCTTCTCGAAACCGAGGTTGCCCAGCGTGGTGCCCTGCGTCGTCTCCGGCACCGTCACCCCGGACACGAGGCCGAGGATGAACAGGCTGTTCACCAGGCGCTGGCCGTAGATGCTGTTCTTGCTGTACTCGGCGTCGAGGTGCAGCGGAGCCAGGTTCAGCGTCATGACGCTGAACAGCGTGTTGTCGGCCTCGGTGACCGTGCGGCGGGTCGGGTGGTCGATGACCATCCCCGGCTCGAACTCCTCGAAGTACAGGCCTGCCATCCGGTGTCCTCTCCCCGCCGCGCTGGTCGCGGCGCCTGTAGTCACGGTTGATGTGCCGCCGGGCCTCGGACCGGTTGCTCGGCCGCGCCCCGCCTTCACTGAATATAAAATATATACTCTGCGAGTTGACCCGTCCAGCCGCGAGGTGAATATCATATATTCTGCGTACTCCCCCGACGGCGCGGGAGACGAGGAGGAGCCCATGTCCGAGGACCAGCAACTCGCCGCGCGGCCCGGCCCGGTCACCTTCCGCACCGCGGACCTCGACACGGCCCGCGAGCAGGTGACGCGAACCTTCGCGAGCCACGAGGTGCATGTGGCCGATCGCGCGGGAATGCGGTTCCGGCTCGATCTCGCGCCGTCCCCGCACCTCACGATCGGGCGGATGGCCTACGGGGCGGACACGACGATCGTCGGCCCGCCGATGCGGTTGTGCTACCACGTGAACCTGCCCGCCACCGGCACCAGCACGGTGGAGCAGCACGGCGTCCGCCGCACCTTCGCCGCGGGCGAGGCGGGCGTCGCTTTCGTGCCGCAGTCCCCGGTGCTGGTGCGGTGGAGCGCGGACTCCTGGCAGTACCACGTCAAGCTGCCCAAGGATCTGCTCGAGGCGCACGCGGCGAAGCTGATCGGGCAGCCGATCCGCGAAGAGATCGACTTCGACCTGACCTTTTCGCTCCGTTCGCCCGCCGCGCAGGCGTTTCTCGCGACCGTGAGCTTCCTGTACGCGGAACTGAACCGGGACGGCGGCCTGGCGACGGTTCCGGCCGCGTGCCACGAGTTCGAGTCGGCGCTGATGACCCAGCTGCTGCTGACCCTGCCCAGCAGGCTCAGCGACCGGCTGCACAGCCGCCCCGCGCACACCCGGGGTTCCCGCATCCGCGAGATCGTCGACTACCTCGACCGGCACCCCGAGGAGACCGTCACCACCGCCGACCTGGCCGCCATGGCCTCGATCAGCCCGCGAGCCCTGCAAGCGGGTTTCCGCGAGGAGGTCGGAAAATCGCCGATGGCCTACCTGCGCGCCGTCCGGCTGGACCGGGTGCACCGCGAACTGCTGTCCGGCGGGCCGGACTCAGTCACCGACGTCGCGGCGCGCTGGGGCTTCTTCCATCCCGGACGATTCGCGCACCAGTACCGCGAACGGTTCGGGGTGCTGCCGTCGGCAACCGCCCGCCGGTGCGGCTGACGGACGGCTTCCGGGGCTCAGGCCGACTGTTCGCGAGGCTCGGCGGACGCGGTCCACGCAGTCAGCAGCCGGTCCAGGTCCAGCACCCCGGCGTCGGGCGCGGACGGTTCGCGCGCCGGAGTACGGCTGAAGCGCGGGGCGGGCCGCGGGTGGAGCACACCGCCGACGCGCTCGAATACCTGCCGTTCGGCGTTGTGCGGATGCTCGGCCGCTTCGTCGAAAGTGAGCACCGGCGTGACGCAAGCATCGGTGCCCGCGTAGATCCGGGCCCATTCGTCGCGGTCCTTCCCGGCGAGCGCCGCCGCGATGAGCGTGCGGAGCCGGGGCCATCCCGCGCGGTCGTCCTGGTCCGGCCAGTCGCTCGGATCGACGCCGAGCCGGGAGACGAACTCGCGGTAGAAATCCGGCTCCAGCGCGCCGACCGCGACGTACCGGCCGTCCGCGCAGCGGTAGGTGTCGTAGAACGGAGCGC
Organism: Amycolatopsis albidoflavus; assembly: GCF_039525725.1. Classification (NCBI taxonomy): domain Bacteria; kingdom Bacillati; phylum Actinomycetota; class Actinomycetes; order Pseudonocardiales; family Pseudonocardiaceae; genus Amycolatopsis; species Amycolatopsis albidoflavus. The sequence goes on along the minus strand of NZ_BAAAHV010000011.1, from coordinate 524,662 downwards.
CGGAGTCGAGGTAGTTCGTGCCGGGTTCGTCGGAGTACCGGCCGGCGGCCCGCAAGCCTTGGAGCTTCGCGGTCAGCAACGCGACGCCGTCGATCATCGCCGCGTCGAGCACCTGGCCCCGGCCCGACGTGCGGGCTTCCAGCAGCGCGCTCACGATGCCGAAGGCCGCGACGAGGCCTCCGCCGGCGTAGTCGCCAAGCAGGTTGATCGGCGGCCGCGGCGCCTCCCCTGCCCGGGCCATCGCGTGCAGCGCACCGGTTTGCGCGACGTAGTTGATGTCGTGGCCGGCCTGCTGCGCGAGCGGACCCGACTGGCCGTATCCGGTGAGCCGCGCGTAGACCAGCGCGGGGTTCCCGGCCAGCAGGACCTCCGGCCCGAGCCCGAGCCGCTCCGCGACGCCCGGGCGATAACCCTCGACGAACACGTCGGCCGCTTCGGCGAGCCGCCGCACCGCGCGAACGCCCTCCGGAGACTTGAGATCGGCCTCGACCGTCCGGACGCCCCGGTTGGCGAGATCGTGGCGGGCGGCCATGCCCTCGGTCTGGCCGAGCGCCCGGCCCCGCCGGCGCGCCGGTCGCGTCACCCGCACGACTTCCGCGCCCAGGTCGGCCAGCAGCATGCTCGCGAACGGCGTCGGGCCCATCCCGGCGAGCACCGCCGCCCGTACTCCGGCCAGCGGTCCGGTCCCGGCCGTCTCGGTGGTCATCGGCGCTCCTCGGCAGTCGCAAGAATCACGGCAGAGATAATTAAATATTATATACTCCGGGTCGGCCCAGGCAAGGGCGTCGCCCCGTCGCGAGCGGTCAGTTCGCCCAGAACCCTTGCCGCTCCAGCAAAGCCACCGCGCGCTCGCTTCCGTCCGCGAAGTGCTTTTCCACGAGCGTCCGCGCGCGGGCGCCCGAACGGCTGCTCAGCGCGCGCAGGATCCGCCGGTGGTCGTCGGCCGCCTTGTCCGGCCAGTCCGGATGCGCCTCGTAGAACCCGTGCGACACGGTCTTCACCAGGATCGCCAGGATCGAGACCAGCCGGCGCGAGCCCGAGGCGTGGTTGATCCGGCGATGGAACTCGAAGTTCAGCCGTTCCAGCTCCGCCCGATCCGGCTCCTGTTCCATCCGGTCGGCGAGATCTTCCAGCGCCTGAAGGCTTGCCGGCGACAGATTCTTCGCCGCCCGTTCGGCGGCCAGTCCGGACACGAGGCCGAACACGCGGTAGTGGTCGCGGATGTCGTCGCGGGTCAACTGCGCGACGAACGCGCCGCGGCGGGCGATGTGCTCGACCACGCCCTCGTGGTCGAGGGTGATCAACGCTTCGCGGATCGGGAGTTTGCTGATGCCGAGTTCGTCGGCGAGGGCTTCCTGGTCGATCTTCGCCCCGGCGCGCAGCTGGCCGGAGAAGACCCGGCGGCGGATCTCCTGGGCGGCCATCGCCTTGAGGTTCGCCGGGCCGGTGCGGCGCGGCGCGGCTTTCGCGGTTTCGGGCATCGCCACGACTCTCTCCGATCCGTGCGTCGGCGGCTGTATCGGATGAAGTATTACACGACCGGGGCAAGCCCAGGCGGGCTCTTCACCGCCTTACCGACGAGGGCGGCCAGGATCGGAAAAGCGCCTTGAGCTGGGAAGAAAGTCCGACAAGAGATCGTCTCCGGCTCACCCGGCGGTGTGAGCCATTCGATGATTTCTGATAAAGTATTTTCTCAACGGGCGGTTCTGGGTCATAGTGTGGGGCATGGCAGCAGCGGTTACCCCCGAGGACTTCCGGCCGATCCTGGAGTTGGTGCGCGACTTCGTCCGGGCGAAGGTCGTTCCGCGCGAGCAGGAGATCATGGACGGCGACGCCATCCCGGACGATCTGCGGACGCAGGCGGCGGAGATGGGCCTGTTCGGCTACGCGATCCCGCAGGAGTGGGGCGGGCTCGGGCTCGACCTGACCCAGGACGTCGAGCTGGCGATGGAGTTCGGTTACACGTCGCTGGCGCTGCGGTCGATGTTCGGCACCAACAACGGCATCGCCGGGCAGGTGCTGGTCGGGTTCGGCACCGACGAGCAGAAGAGCGAGTGGCTGGAGCGCATCGCCTCGGGCGAGGTGGTCGCGTCGTTCGCGCTGACCGAGCCCGGCGCCGGGTCCAATCCCGCGGGACTGCGCACCAAGGCGGTGCGCGACGGGGACGACTGGGTGATCGACGGGCAGAAACGCTTCATCACCAACGCTCCCCTGGCGGATCTGTTCGTCGTCTTCGCCCGCACCCGGCCGGCGGACGAGTCCGGGCCGGGCATCGCGGTGTTCCTCGTGCCCGCGGACACGCCGGGGCTGGAGGTCGGGCCCAAGGACAAGAAGATGGGTCAGGAAGGCGCCTGGACCGCCGACGTCACCTTCAACGGCGTCCGCGTGCCCGGGTCCGCGCTGGTCGGCGGCAACGAGGACGACGGGTACCGCGCCGCGATGACGTCGCTGGCTCGCGGCCGGGTCCACATCGCAGCGCTGGCAGTGGGTTCCGCGCAGCGTGCGTTGGACGAGTCCGTCGCGTACGCGGCTTCGGCGACGCAGGGCGGTCAGCCGATCGGCGATTTCCAGCTGGTGCAAGCGATGCTGGCCGATCAGCAGACCGGGGTGATGGCAGGACGCGCGCTGGTGCGGGAGACCGCGGCGCGGTATGTGTCCGGTGAGGACCGGCGGATCGGACCCTCGGCCGCGAAGCTGTACTGCACGGAGATGGCGGGCAAGGTCGCCGACCTGGCGGTGCAGATCCACGGCGGCACCGGGTACATGCGCGACGTCCCCGTCGAACGCATCTACCGCGACATCCGGCTCCTTCGGCTCTACGAAGGCACCAGCGAAATCCAACGGCTGATCATCGGCGGCGGTCTGGTCCGCCAAGCCAAGAAGGCGCAGAAATGACCAGCCGCGCGGCGACGCGGGCACGGGAAGCGACCACCCTCCTGTTCGTCCCGGGCGACCGCCCCGAGCGCTTCGGCAAGGCCGTGGCCTCGGGGGCGAGTCTGGTCGTGCTCGATCTGGAGGACGCCGTCCCGCCGGACCGCAAGGAGTACGCGCGGGAACAAGTCGTCGCGTGGCTCGAGGAGAACCCCGAGTGCGCGGTGCGGGTCAACGCCGCCGGCACCGCCTGGCACGACGAAGATCTCGCCGTGCTCAGGCGGCGCCGGTGCACCGTGATGCTGCCGAAAGCCGAACCGGTCACGACGCGCGCCGCGGGCGAACAGCTCGGGGTCCTGCCGGTGGTGATCGCGCTGGTCGAAACCGCGCGCGGGGTGCTGGACGCGCGGGAGACCGCGACCGTCCCGAACGTGCAGCGCCTCGCGTTCGGCAGCTTCGACCTCGCCGCGGAACTCGGCGCGGATCCGGCGGACCGGGACGCGTTCGTCGCCGCGCGGGGCGCACTTGTCCTCGCCTCCGCCGCAGCCGGTCTGCCCGGACCGATCGACGGCGTCACCGCGGATCTGGACAACGAGCTGCATCTCACCGACGAAGTCCACTACGCACGGCGGCTCGGGTTCACCGGAAAGCTGTGCGTGCACCCGAAACAGGTCCCGGTCGCCGCCGCGGCGCTGCGGCCGACCCGCGAGGAAATCCGCTGGGCACAGTCGATCCTCGATGCCGGTGCGGACGGCGCGGTCGCGGTGAACGGGCAGATGGTCGACAAGCCAGTGCTGGAACGCGCCCAGCGCGTCCTCCGGCAGGCACGAGAAGGGAACGGGCGATGACGCTCACCGACGACGAACAGCAGATGGTCGCCCTGGTCGCGGAATTCGTGGACGAACGGGTCCGGCCCCGCGTGCGCGAATTCGAAGCCGACGACATCTACCCGGCCGAGTTCATCGACGAGATGAAGAAACTCGGCTTCTTCGGCCTGCTTGTCCCGGCCGAGTACGGCGGGGTCGACGTCAGCACCGCGTGCTTCGCCCGCGTCACCGAGGAACTCGCGCGCGGCTGGATGAGTCTGGCGGGCGCGATCGGCGGGCACTCGGTCATCACTTATCTCATCAAAACCTTCGGCACTCCGGAGCAGCGCGAGAAATACTTGCCCGCGATGGCCGAGGGGCGGATCCGCGCGACGATGGCGCTGACCGAGCCCGGCGGCGGCAGCGATCTGCAGGCCATGCGCACCCAGGCTGTGCCGGGCGACGACGGCTACACGATCACCGGATCGAAGACCTGGATCTCCAACGCCGCGCACTCCGGCCTGATCGGGCTGCTGTGTATCACCGACCGCGACGCCTCCCCCGCCCATCGCGGCATGAGCGTGCTTTTGGTGGAACCCGGCGACGGGCTCACCATCTCGAAGAAGCTGCCCAAACTCGGCTACCGCGGCGTCGAAGCGTGCGAACTCGTCTTCGACGGCCAGAAAGTGCCTGCCGACGCGGTTCTCGGCGGCGAGCCGAACCAGGGCTGGTCGCACATGATGCGCGGGCTGGAAGTCGGCCGGATCCAGGTCGCCTCCCGGGCGCTGGGGGTCGGGCAGGCCGCGTTGAACGACGCCGTCCGCTATGCCCAGGAACGTGAATCGTTCGGCAAGCCCATCTGGAAACACCAGTCCGTCGGGAACCTGCTCGCCGACATGGCTACGAAGATGCGCGCGGCCCGGCTGCTCACGTTGGACGCTGCGGAGAAGCTCGACGCGGGCGAACGAGCGGACATGGAAGCCGGGATGGCGAAACTGTTCGCGTCCGAGACCGCCATGCAGGTCGCGCTCGACGCCATCCGCGTCCACGGCGGCTACGGCTACTCCCGCGAATACAACGTCGAACGCTACTTCCGCGACGCCCCGTTGATGATCGTCGGCGAGGGAACCAACGAAATCCAGCGCAACGTCATCGCCGCCCAGCTCGTCGCCCGCAACAATATCTGAGGAATCGCCATGACTCTGCTCACCGGCCGGACCGCCGTGATCACCGGCGGCGCGCAAGGCATCGGACTCGCCATCGCCCAGCTGTTCGTCGCCCAGGGCGCCCGCGTGGTGCTCGGCGACATCGACGGCGACGCGGCCGCGAAAGCCGCCGAGAGCTTGGACGGTGTCGGCGTCGCCTGCGACGTCACCAAAGCGTCCGATGTGGACGCTCTGCTCGCCGCGGCCCCGTCTCCGGTGGACGTATTCGTCAACAACGCGGGCATCACCCGCGACGCGACCATGCGCACCATGACCGAGGACGACTTCGACCAGGTCATTTCCGTGCACCTCAAGGGAACCTGGAACGGCACCCGCAAGGCCGCCGCGCTCATGCGCGAACGCAAGAGCGGCGCGATCGTCAACCTGTCCTCGCTCTCGGGCAAGGTCGGCATGGTCGGGCAGACCAACTACTCCGCCGCCAAAGCCGGAATCGTCGGACTCACCAAAGCCGCCGCCAAAGAAATGGCCCACCACGGCGTCCGGGTCAACGCGATCCAACCGGGCCTGATCCGCACCGCCATGACCGAAGCCATGCCGCAGAAAGCCTGGGACCAGAAAATGGCCGAGATCCCGATGCACCGCGCGGGCGAAGTCAGCGAAATCGCCTCCGTCGCGCTGTTCCTCGCCTCCGACCTGTCCTCCTACATGACCGGCACCGTGCTCGAAGTGACCGGCGGGCGATTCATGTGACCGGCTGGGAACCGCACGCCGTCACCACCGCGGAGCTGGTGGACCCGGCCCCGGTCGAGGCGCTGGCCGCACTGTTCGACAACGGCCTGCCGGCGCCGCAGCCGGGCGACGACCTGCCGCCGCTGTGGCATTGGGTCGCACTCCCCCGCTGGCCGGTCTCCTCCGAACTCGGCCCCGACGGACACCCGGCGCGCGGCACGTTCCTTCCGCCGATCGACCTGCCGCGGCGGATGTTCGCCGGAGGAGAAGTCTTGCTGCACCGCGCGCCGAAGATCGGCGAGACGGTCACCCGTCGGTCCATTGTGGACTCCGTGACGGAGAAATCCGGCCGTTCCGGACAGCTGGTGATCGTCGTGGTGCGGACCGTTCTGTCCGGTGTGGACGGTGCGCCGCTCGTCGAGGAACGGCAGGACCTCATCTACCGCGAAGCAGGCACGACCGCCTCCGAGGCAGCCCCGGCGCCAGCCGACCTCGCGGGCGCCCCGTTCCGCCGCAGCGAAGACGGCTGGGATTTCGCCACCGACCCCACCCTGCTGATGCGCTTCTCCGCCGCCACTGCGAACGCCCACCGCATCCACTACGACTGGCCCTACGCGACCCGGACCGAGGGCTATCCGGGTCTGGTCGTGCACGGGCCGCTGATGTCTCTCGCGCTGGCCGAGGTGCTGCGCCTCGGCTCCCCCGCCGCGCGGGTGACCCGGCTGGCGCACCGCAACCTGGCACCGCTGTTCTGCGGCCAACCCGCGCACCTGCGCACCGAACCGCGTCCCGGCGGCGCGACCCTGACTCTCGTCGGTCCTGCGGGGCCGTGCACCAGCCTCGAAGCCGACTACCCCGAGGAAGGCACTCCCCATGCGTGACGCCGTCATCTGCGAACCTGTCCGCACCCCGATCGGCCGCTTCGGCGGTTCGCTCAAGACCGTGCCCGCCGCCGACCTCGGCACCATCGCGCTCAAAGGCCTCCTGGAACGCACCGGCCCGCCCGCCGACGCGATCGACGACGTCATCCTCGGCCACTGCTACCCCAGCGCCGAGGCCCCCGCGATCGGCCGCGTCGTAGCGCTCGACGCCGGACTGCCGGTCACCGTGCCCGGCATGCAGGTCGACCGCCGCTGCGGATCCGGGCTGCAGTCGGTGCTGCTGGCCGCGCTCCAGGTGCAGGCGGGCGCGAGCGACCTGATCGTCGCCGGCGGGGCGGAAAGCATGTCCAACACCGTCTTCTACGCCAACGACCTCCGCTGGGGCGCCTCCGGAGCAGGCGTCCACCTCCACGACTCCCTCACCCGCGGCCGCCAAACCCCCGGCGGCAAGCACTACCCCGTCCCCGGCGGCATGCTCGAAACCGCCGAGAACCTCCGCCGCCAGTACAGCATCAGTCGCGAAGAACAAGACCGGCTCGCCGCCGAATCACACCGCCGGGCCGTCGCCGCACAGCAATCCGGCGTGTTCGCCGAGGAGATCATCCCGGTGCCGGTCGAGACCCGCAAAGGCACCACCGTCGTCGACACCGACGAACACCCCCGGCCCGACACCACCGTCGAGACCCTCGCGAAGCTGCGACCGGTGCTGGGCAAACAAGATCCCGAAGCCACCGTCACCGCGGGCAACGCCAGCGGCCAGAACGACGCCGCCGCCGTCTGCATCGTCACCACCCGCGAACGCGCCGACCAACTCGGCCTCCGCCCCCTCGTCCGGCTCGTGTCCCACGGCGTCGCCGGGGTCGAGCCGAAGGTGATGGGCATCGGACCGGTGCCCGCCTCCGCGCTCGCACTCGAACGCGCCGGGCTCAAGATCTCCGACATCGACCTCATCGAACTCAACGAAGCCTTCGCCGCGCAGGCACTGGCCTGCACCCGCGAATGGGGCTTCGGCGACAAGGATTTCGACCGGCTCAACGTCCACGGCTCCGGCATCTCCCTCGGCCACCCCGTCGGAGCCACCGGCACCCGCATCCTCGCCACCATGGCCCGCGAAATGCAGCGCCGCGAAGCACGCTACGGACTCGAAACCATGTGCATCGGCGGCGGGCAAGGCCTCGCCGCGGTCTTCGAGCGGGTGACCGCATGACCCGCGTATTCGGCTCAGCCGACGAAGTCCGGGCCGCGATCGGCGAGGAAATCGGGCCGACCGACTGGTTCGCCGTCGACCAGGCACGGATCGACGCGTTCGCCGAGGCCACCGGCGACCGGCAGTGGATCCACACCGATCCCGAGCGGGCCGCGAACGGGCCGTTCGGGTCGACGATCGCGCACGGCTTCCTCACTCTGTCGCTGATCCCGTTCTTCAGCGCGCAACTGGTCCGGCTCGAGTTCGGGTCCGCGCGGATCAACTACGGGCTGGGCAAGGTCCGCTTCCCGGCACCGGTTCCGGTCGGGTCCCGGCTGCGCGCCCGTGCGACGTTCGCCGAGGCGAAGGACAGCGCCGCCGGGGTCACCGTCACCACGCGGTACACCGTGGAACTCGAAGGCGCGGCGAAGCCGGCGTGTGTCGCCGAAACCTTGGTGGTCGTGGCCGGATGACCGAGTTCTGCCGCCTCGACGAAGCCGTCGCCCGCCATGTCCGCGAGGGCGACGCGCTGCACGTCATCCTGGGACACAGCCGCTGGAGCGCGCTCGTGCGCGAGATCGCGCGGCAGCACTGGCACCGGCCGTCGCGGTTCACGCTGATCATGGCCAGCCTCTCGTCGCTCGGCGCGGTGCTGTTCCGTTCCGGGTGCCTGGAGAAGGTCGTGACTGTCTACTCGGGAGACTCGTTTCCCGTGTTCACGCCGAATCCGGTGTTCCAGCAGTCCTATTCGGACGGTTCGGTCGAGGTCGAGAACTGGTCGTTCCTGAGCTACATCCAGGGTTTGCGCGCCGCCGCGACCGGCGTGCCCGCAGTCGTCACGGGCTCGGTCCGCGATTCGTCAATGGCCGAAAACCCCGGTTACGCGGAGGTCGACACGCCGTTCGGCCGCGTCGGCCTGGTCGCGCCGCTCACCCCGGACGTCGCGATCGTGCACGCCGCGGTCGCCGACCGCCAGGGCAACCTGGCCATCGCACCGCCGATGTTCGAAGGCTCGATCGGCGCGTTCGCCGCCCGGCGCGGAGTGCTGGCGACGGTGGAGAAAGTCGTGGACGACCTGCGTCCCTGGGCACCGTTCGTCCGCATTCCGGCGCACCGGGTGCTGGCCGCGGTCGAGGCTCCGTTCGGCGCCCATCCCGGCGGGGTCTTCCCCGGCACCGAGGGCGCGCGGCTGCCGGTCGACGGCTACGCCGAGGACGTCGAGTTCTGGATCGCGGCGCGGGAAGCGAGCCGTTCGGCGGACTTCGACGACTGGATCCGCGAATGGATCCTCATCGACCACGACACCTACCTGGCGAAACTCGGCGAAGCGCGACTCGCCGACCTGACCCGCACGCTCGGGCAGTCGACTCCGCCGACCGGCCGCGGCGAGCACACCGGGCCAGTGACCCGGCCGGAACGCGCGGCGACCTGGCTCGCCGCACTGGTCCGGTCGCGGATCGCCGAAACCCGCGCCGACGGCGTGCTCGCCGGTGCCGGGCTGGCGAACCTCGCCGCCTGGGTGGCCGTCGAACAGGCGAAAGCGGACGGACACGAGGTCGCGCTGGCGGCCGAACTCGGGCTGTGGGACTACTCGCCGACGCCCGGCGACCCGTTCATCTTCAGCTTCGCCAACTTCCCGTCGTCCTCGATGCTCCTCGACACCGAACAGGCGCTCGGGAATCTGGTGAACGGCCCCGCGACGCGCTCGATCGCCTGCGTCGGCGCGGCGGAAATCGACCGGCAGGGCAACATCAACACCACCCGCGTCGCCGGCGGCCCGTATCTCGTCGGTTCCGGCGGCGGGAACGACGTCGTGACCGGTGCGGACGAGACGTACGTCGTCGGGACGATGAGCCCGCGGCGGTTCATCGAAAAGTGCAGCTACGTCACCAGCCCCGGCGCACGGGTCCGGGCCGTGGTCACCGATCTCGGCATCCTGACCCAGCGCGACGGCGAACTCGTGCTCACCGCGATCGCGCCCGGTCCGGAGCCGCTGGCCGAACGCATCGAGCACGTCCGGTCGCGGTGCGGCTGGGACCTCACCGTCGCCGACGACCTGCGCGAACTGCCCGAGGTGACCGAAGAAGACGTACGACAGCTGCGAAAGTACGACCGCGAGGGCTTGTTCCTCCGCGACGGCAAGAAGGGAGCAGCATGAGCCGCTACGCACGATTCGAGAACCTGCGGATCGACGGACCGGACGAGGACGGCGTCCTCGAACTGGTCCTCGACGCCCCGAACCTCAACGCGGTGAGCGAAGCCGCGCACGCCGACCTCGCCGACGTCTGGCGCGAATTCGACCGCGACCCTTCGGTGAAAGCCGTTCTGCTGCGCGGCGAAGGCAAAGGCTTCTCCGCGGGCGGGTCGTTCGATCTGGTCGAGAAGCTGGCCACCGACTTCGAAGCGCGCTCCCGCACCATGCGGGAGGCGCGGGACCTCGTCTACAACGTGATCGACTGCTCGAAGCCGATTGTCTCGGCGATCCACGGCCCTGCCGTCGGCGCCGGGCTGGTCGCCGGGGTGCTCGCGGACGTCTCCGTGGTCACCGCCAACGCGAAGATCATCGACGGCCACACGCGCCTCGGCGTCGCCGCGGGGGACCACGCCGCGGTGTGCTGGCCTTTGCTGTGCGGGATGGCCAAAGCCAAGTACTACCTGATGACCTGCCGACCGCTCAACGGCGCCGAAGCCGAACGGATCGGCCTGGTGTCGCTGTGCGTGGACGAGGAAGCCGACCTGCTGCCCACCGCCCGAGAGATCGCGCACGAACTCGCGAACGGCGCGCCCACCGCGATCCGGTGGACCAAGCAGAGCCTCAACCTCTGGTACCGCCAGCTCGCCGGTGCCATCTTCGACTCCTCGCTCGCTTTGGAGTTCTACGGCTTCGGCGGGCCCGAGGTGCACGAAGGCCTCGCCTCGCACCGCGAACGCCGCAAGCCGGACTTCTCCCGGGTGCACGACGCATGAACCCCGCACTGCTGGCAGGGCTGCGGGTCGTCGAGCTGTCCGCCTACGTCGCGACCCCGCTGTGCGGGCTCACCCTCGCCCAGCTCGGCGCGGACGTGATCCGCGTCGAACCGCTCGGCGGCGCCGCCGACCGCACCCGCTGGCCGCTCTCTGACTCCGGAACCAGCCTCTACTGGTCCGGCCTGAACAAGGGCAAACGCGCGATCGCCGTCGACCTGGAGTCCGAAGAGGACCGTTCGCGGGTCGCGGACCTGATCGTCGGCGGCGGCCCGTGCGTCGTCGTGACGAACACCGAACGGCACGCCGACCTCGGATACGAAACACTCAGCGCGCGACGGCCGGACCTGATCCACGTGCTGCTGTCCGGGCGTGCGGACGGCGGCGCGGCGGTCGACTACACGGTCCAGGCCGCGACCGGATTCCCGATGCTCACCGGTGCCCCCGAGACGCCCGCGCCGGTCAACCACGTGGTGCCCGCGTGGGACGTCTGCGCCGGGCTGTACCTCGCGGTCGGGCTGCTGGCCGCCGAACGGCACCGGCAGGTCACCGGCCGCGGCCGGTCGATCCGGGTCGCGCTCGAGGACGTCGCCCTCGCCACCGCCGGGAACCTCGGCTACCTCGCCGAAGCACAGCTCACCGGCCACGAGCGGACGAAGTCGGGCAACGACGTCTACGGCACCTACGGCCACGATTTCGAGACCGCCGACGGCGTCCGGGTGATGATCGTGCTGCTCACCGAACGGCACTGGGCGAAAATGCTCGCCGCGACCGGATTGTCGGCCGCCTTCGCCGGATTGGCCGAGGCGCTGGGAATCTCGTTCGCCACCGAGTCCGACCGCTACCGGCACCGCGACGTGATCACGCCGCTGCTCGCGAGGTGGTTCGGGCGGACGCCGTACGCCAAAGCGGCGGAAACGCTGACACGGCACCGGATTCTGTGGGAGTGCTACCGCAGTTTCGCCGAACTCGGCCGCGACGGCGGGGCCGCGCTGCGCGAACTGGCGCTGTTCGGAGAGGTCGACCAGCCCGGCGCGGGCCCGCACCAGGCGCCGAAGTCGCCGATCCAAGTGGACGGGGCCCGGCTCGCCCCCCGCCCCGCGCCGGAAGTCGGGCAGCACAACGACGAAGTGCTGCCGACGCCCGCCGAAAACTGACGACGCTGTCCGCGGCCGCCTCCTTCCTCTGACATATAAAATGTTATATTCGGGAGGTGACGATGGCCTTTTTCACCGCGGCGCCGGGCCCGGCCGGCGAACTCCTGCACCCGCTGCCGGAAGCACGGGCGAGCTGGAGCGACGGCGCGCAGCTGCGCGGCATGGCGACCAGCGGAGCGCTCGCTCGCGCCGCGGAACGGGCGGCCGGGACGGGAGCGTTCCGCCCGGCCCGCTGGACTGTCGATCTGCTGCGCCCGGCGGCGTTCGCGCCCTCGGCCGTACGGACGGAGGTCGTGCGCCGCGGCCGTCGCCTCTGCCTCGTCGAGGCGACGCTCTGGCAAGGGGAAACCCTCGTCGGCAAGGGCTCCGGGCTGTTCCTCGCGGCCGGCTCCCCCGCTGTCGGCAGCGTCTGGGCCCCGGCTGGGCACCCCGCGCCACCGCCGCCGGACGTGGCGCCCGCGACCGAGGAACCGCGCGTGTTCCACAGCGAGGGCGTCGGCTGGACCGGATCGCCCGAACCGCACCAGAACGCCTCGCGCAAGACGATCTGGGTGTTCCCCCAGGACATCGTGCGCGGCGAGCGGCCCACGCCCTTCCAGCACGCCGCGACCGCCGCGGACCTGGTCAACCTCGTGACCAACTGGGGCGACGCCGGCCTGGAGTTCATCAACGCCGACCTCACGCTCACCCTCGGCCGCGTCCCCGCGAGCGACCTGCAGCTGGGCCTCGCCGCCGACCACCGCGTCGAGCACGACGGCGTCGCGGTCACGACCGCGACCGTGTTCGACCGCGAAGGGCCCCTCGGCACGGTCAGCGGAACCGCGCTGCTCGCCGCCGCGCCGGTGGATCCCCGGCGGGTCGGCGCGCCCGGGAGCCTGCCGGCCGTGCCATAATCCCCTGCCGTCGATATATCATGTTCTTTGCTGAACATCAGATCCTCGAAACCGCTTCGAGGCGTTGGGGAGGTGGCCCGTGGCCGACGAACTGGCCCGGCTGCGCGGCGGCGACCGCCGTCAGCAGCTGCCCGAGGAAGTCGCGACGTACGTCCGCGAGCTGATCATGTCCGGCGACGTCAAGCCGGGCGAATTCCTGCGCACCGAACCCATCGCCGAGGCGGTCGGGGTCAGCAACACGCCCGTGCGCGAAGGGCTGCTCTCGTTGCGCAGCGAGGGTTTCGTGGAACTCGTGCCGCGCCGCGGGTTCGTCGTGGCCCCCGTGTCGCGCCAGGACGTGCGGGACCTGTTCTGGGCGCAGGCCCAGTTCTCCGCCGAACTGGCCGCGCGCGCCGCCAAGAAGATCACGCCGGAGCAGGTCGCGCGCCTCGAAGCGATCAACGAGGATTTCGAGAAGGCCGCCGGAGCCGGGGACCAGGAAGCGATCACCCGGCTCGGCCACGAGTTCCACCGCCAGCTCAACCTGGCCGCCGACTCCCACCGGTTGACGCTGCTGCTCAGCTCCGTGGTCAAGCACCTGCCGAACCGCTTCTACGCGACGATCGAAGGCCACGTCGAGCACACCCTCGCCGACCACGCCGAACTGCTGCAGGCCTTGCGCGGCCGCCACGCCCGCAAGGCGCGCACGATCGCCGAACGGCACATCCTCGACGGAGCCGACAACGTCGTCCGGATGCTCGAGGAGCGCGGTCTCTGGTCGGAAGAGACGGAATAGTCCACACCGGACAGCGGCTGAGCGGCCTGCCGCTGACAGAACGAAACCGGCTGGGTCACCTCGATCGAGGTGACCCAGCCGGCGCTTTTCGGCAATGCCAGGATCTTGAGCCGCGTGGTCTCAGTCTCGCTGACCGTCCACAAGAGACGCCACAGCCACTGAAATGCCTGATTGCTCCCCGCCCGACCCTGTCTTGCGGTCCGTGAGGGGAACCCTGAGGGAATCTGATTCCTTCAGGGTTCCCCTCACGGACCGCACACCCCGCATCCCAGGCCAGGAGACACCATCGACCTGGGCGGACGCTGCTCGAACGCACCCGCAGCGCCGCCTTAAGCTCCTGGCATTGGTGCTTTCCGGGCATTCACCGCGCCAGTCTCCGCCCGCGCGACAATCCTCGAACCGGCCGAGGCGGACCGCCCCGGAAGCAGCCGGGAACAGATCAAGCGTTCGCCGCGATCGCGTCCGCCTGCGCGACGATCCCTTCCGCTGTCTTCACGTGCGCGATGTCGACGTGCTGGCCCTCGAAGTCCACCGCCGCGCTGCCCGCCGCCTCCGCCGCGCGGAACGCCTCGATCAGCCGCCGGGAGTGATCGACCGCCTCCGGCGTCGGCGTGAACACCTCGTTGGCGATCGCCACGTGCGACGGGTGGATGCACACCATCCCGCGGTAGCCCAGCTGCTTGTTGTCCGCGCAGAACTGGCGCGCCCCGTCGAGATCGCGGATGTCCTGCCACACCCCGGCCACCGGGTGGTGCAGTCCGGCCGCGCGGGCGGCGAGCACGAGCCTGCTGCGCAGGTACAGCGTCTCCAGTCCGGCCGGGGTGAACTCGAAGCCCAGCTCGCGGCCGACGTCGGCGCTCGGGCCGGTCGCGCCGAGCAGGCTGGACACCCGAGTCGTCGCGGCGGCGATCTCCTCGCAGTGCGCCATCGACACCGCGGTCTCGAAGCTCACGATCAGCCCGACGCTGCCCGCTTCAAGTCCCTCGCGCGCCTCGATGTGCGACACGACCGCGTCGATGCGGATCAATTCCTCGGCGTCGAACACCTTCGGCAGGAACAGTCCGGCCAGCCCGGACCGGATAACCGCTTCGAGGTCGGCGCCCTGGATGCCGCTGACCGACGCGTTGGGCCGCACCCACACGTCGGGACGCACGCCCTGCGCGTGCAGCCGGTCGATCGTCTCCGCGACGACCGGGCGCGCGCTCTCCTTTTCCGCGACCGGGACGGAGTCTTCGAGGTCGAGGATCAGCGCGTCGGCACCGGACGCGAGACCCTTGTCCGCCCAGGAAGCCTTGTGGCCGGGGACGAAGAGCATGGAACGGTACGGCTTCATCGAAGTTCTCCAGTAATCGTTCAGGATTCGTACAGGACGCCGGTCGCGAACAGCTTTTCGACGTCTTCGGCCGCCAGCACCTCGCTCGCGACCGCACGAGAGTCAGCGCCCACCGTCGCCGCGACCGAAGACCGGTCCGGGCGCACGCCGTCGAACGTCCACGGCGGACGGAGCAGCGCGAGACCGTCCGGCTGATGGTCGGCGATGTCCAGGTGCCGCACCTGCGGATGGTCGAGGTAGCCGGTCATGGACAGCACCGGCGCGAACGGCACGTCGTGTTCGGTGAGCACGCGCTCCCAATATTCCTTGGGTTTGCGCGCGAACTCCGCCTCGACGATCGGCACCAGCTCGAAGTAGTTCGCCTCGCGCGGGCGGTACTCGGCGAAGCGCGGGTCCTCGAGCAGATCGGTGCGCTCCAGCGCGCGGCACAGCGCCTGCCAGAACTTCTGCGACGACGACAGGTGCACCGCGAGGTACTCGCCCGTGGAGGTCGGCACGCAGAAGTTCTGCGCCTGCGGGTGCCTGCTGGTGCGACTGGGATCGCGGCCGAGTTCGAAGGCCTGCGTGATGCCGTCGGCGGTGAGCACGCTGACCGCCTCCATGATCGAGGTCTCCATCCGCTGCGGCTGCCCGGTCTTCAGCTTGCCGACCAGCGCGGCGAGAACGCCCGCCGCCGTCGTCAGCCCGGTGACCAGGTCCGCGCTCAGCCCGCCCGCGAGCTGCGGCCGCCCGTCGTCGCTGAAGAGCGAGTACAGCCCGCCGAACGCGTGCCCGATCGTGTCGTAGGCGGGCCGGCCGGCCAGCGGCCCGGTGGAGCCGAACCCGGTGACCGAACCGTAGACGACGTCCGGGCGCAGTTCCCGGCACTCGTCGGGACCGAGCCCCATGGCGGCGAGCTTGCCGGGGCGGAGATTCTCGAGCACCACGTCGAAGCGCGGCACCAGCGCCTTGATCAGGTCGATCCCCTCGGCGGTCTTGAGGTCGACCGAAAGGCTGCGCTTGCCGGCGTTGTACTGGCGGAAGTACGGGCTTTCGTTGTTCATCCGGCGCCGGAAGTCCTCGCCGACGACCGGCTTCTCCACCTTCACCACCTCGGCGCCGAGGCCGCACAGCATCGAGGTCCCGAACGGGAGCGAGATGTAGCCCCCGATCTCCAGGATCCGGATGCCGTCGAGTGGCTTGTGCTGCATGTCGCCCGCCTTCGCTGAGGGTGCACTGCGATAATATTTTATATTATCTGGCCTGCCGTGAGTCAAGGCGTCCCCGTTCGCCGCTGACCCTGGTTTAGATATTTTATATTCTGTATGCTGACCCAGGTCTCCCTCGGACGAGCAAGGAGCGTGCCCCGATGCCCGCACAGCCCCAGCTGTGGCAAGGCCACTACGACAAGCTTTTCCTCGGCGGGCGGTGGACGGCCCCGGCGTCCGGCCGGCGTTTCGACGTGGTTTCCCCTTCCACAGAGGAAGTCCTCGCCCGGGTGGCCGAGGGCGTCGAGTCGGACATGGACGCGGCAGTCGCCGCAGCGCGCCACGCGTTCGACCACGGCCCGTGGCCCCGCCTCCCGCTCGAAGAGCGGATCGCCGTGCTGCGCAAGCTCAGCGCCGCTCTGGCCGAGCACGAGACCGACATCGCGCAGCTGGTCAGCGCCGAGATGGGCTGCCCGATCACGCTGTCGACGAAGATGCAGGCGATCGGCCCGCGACTGCTGCTCGACGCGTTCCTCGATCTCGCGCCGGACTACCCGTGGCAAGACACCCGCCGGTCCGCGACCGGGCACGCACTCGTCACCCGGGAGCCCGTCGGGGTGGTCGCCGCGATCGTGCCGTGGAACGCACCGTTGCTGATCACCATGATCAAGCTCGCGCCCGCCCTGCTGGCCGGCTGCACCATGGTGCTCAAGCCCTCGCCGGAAACCCCGCTCGACGCGTACCTCCTCGGCCATCTGCTGGAAGAAATCGGGCTGCCCGACGGGGTGGTCAACATCGTCCCGGCGGGGCGGGAAGTCAGCGAATATCTCGTCCGGCATCGCGGCGTGGACAAGGTGTCGTTCACCGGTTCCACCGCGGCCGGGCGGCGGATCGGCGCGTTGTGCGGCCAGGACCTGCGCCGCTGCACGCTCGAACTGGGCGGCAAGTCCGCGGCGGTGCTGCTCGACGACGCCGACCTGGACGCCGCGATCGCCGCCGTCCGCGCCGTGTCGCTGCGCAACACCGGCCAGGTGTGCAGCAACAAGACCCGCATCGTGGTCTCCCGCTCGCGCCGCGACGAACTCCACGACCGGCTGGTGGACCTGATCGGGTCGATGCCGGTCGGCGATCCGTTCGACCCGGCGACCGAGATCGGCCCGCTCGCCAGCGCGGCGCAGCGCACCCGGGTCGAGGGCTATCTCGCCGACGGCAAGGCGTCCGGCGCGTCGCTGCTGATCGGCGGCGGACGGCCGGACGGGCTGGAGCGCGGCTGGTACGTCTCCCCCGCCGTGTTCGCCGACGTCGATCCGGGCGCGAAGATCGCCCAGGAGGAGATCTTCGGCCCGGTCCTGACCGTGCACGCCTTCGACACCGAGGACGAGGCGGTCGCCATCGCCAACAACTCGGACTACGGCCTCAACGGTTCGGTGTTCTCCGCCGACCCGGAGCACGCGCTGGCGGTCGCCCGGCGGATCCGCACCGGCACCGTCGAGGTCAACGGCAACCCGGTCGGCTTCACCGCGCCGATCGGCGGATTCAAGAACAGCGGCATCGGCCGCGAAGCGGGCCCCGAGGGCTTCGGCGCCTACGTCGAGCTCAAGTCCTACGGCCTCCCCCTCTCCTGATCGGAAAGGCAACCACTGTGGGTACCTTCTCTCCCGTCGAAGAAGCCGCGGCGCGGCTCGTCACCGACCTGACCTTCGACGCGATCCCGGCCGAAGCCGTCGCCGGGACCCGTCGGCTGCTGCAGGACCAGCTCGCCCTCCAGGTGGGCAGCGCGGCGCTGCCGTGGAGCCAAGCCGTGCTCGAAGCGACCAGGGCGGCACACGTCCCCGGAAACGCGCACGTCGTCGCGAGCGGCGACGCGATGAGCGCGGCCGACGCGGCCTTCCTCAACGCCACCTTCGGCCACGGCTTCGAGTACGACGACGCGCACCGGTCCAGTTCCGCGCATCCGGGCAGCTGCGTGATCTCCGCGGCGCTGGCCGTCGGCGAAGAACTCGGCTCCGACCTGCGCGACGTGCTCACCGCCATCGTCGCGGGATACGAGGTCTACACCCGGATCGGCAAGCTGGCGAACCCCGATCTCCTCGTGCGCGGGTTCCATCCGCACGGTCTGCTGTCGACCTTCGGCGCCGCCGCGGTGGTGGCCAAACTGCGCGGATTCGACCTGGAGACCACCGGGCACGCGCTCTCGATCGCGCTCAGCCACGCCTCCGGCACCACCGAGTACACCTCCGGCGGCGGTTCGATCAAACGCGTGCACTCGGGCATCGGGACCCGCGGCGGCATCCGCGCGGCCGAACTCGCCGGGGCCGGGATCACCGGCCCGACCACCTTCCTGACCGGTTCGAAGGGCTTCTTCCGCACCTTCGCCGCAGTGGAGGTCGGCGACGAGCACGCGGCCGACTTCGGGCTCGGCGAGACCTTCGAGATCTCCCGCGTCTGGCTCAAGCGCTACTGCTGTTGCGGGATCAACCACGCCTACATCGACGGCGCGCGGCAGCTGACCGGAGACGCGGACCGGATCGAGTCGGTGCTGCTGGGCATCCAGACCGGCGGGGACGTGGTGATCGGCAACCAGAACCGCAACGCGTACGCGCCGAAGATCATCGAACACCTCCAGTACAGCCTGCCGTTCCAGTTCGCGCTGTCGGCGCTGGGGCGCGGCAACGGGTTCTCGACGCATCAGGCGTACCTGGCCGGGAAACTGGACCTCGGCGAAGACAGCGACGTCGCCTCGCTGGCCCGGAAGGTGAAAATCGAGGTGCGGCCGGACCTGGACGAGCAGTACCCCGGGCGCTGGGTCGCGGACCTGACGGTGACCTATCAGGACGGCACGGGCGAGCACGTGTTCGTGGACAACCCCGCCGGGACGGCGGAAAACCCGATGTCGCAGGCGGATCTGGACGCGAAGTTCCACGACGTGCTGTCCTCGGCGCTGAGCGAGGACCAGCGGGCCGCACTGCTGCACGCGATCAAGGGCGGCGACCTCGACCAGCCGGCCGCCGAGTTCGCCAAGCTGCTGCGGGCCTGAATCGGCGAAAAGCGGCGGCGGGTCTCGGCCTCCGCCGCCGCTTTTCGCTTGCCTGCCACAGGACTCGATGACTGCCTTGCCGCCGGTCTGCCGGGCGACGCGAACCGTTCGATCGCCCGGAAACTCGCACTCTCCGATCGAGCCCGGCACCGCATCGCATCCTGCGCCGGTCTAGAAATATTTTTTATATTATTGCTAGACTGTGCGCATGACCCCTGACGAGGCACTCGAGAATCTGCTGGTCACAAGGTGGAGCTGTCGCGCCTACCAGGACCGGCAGGTGCCCCGGCCGGTCGTCGAGCGGCTGCTGTCGCTCGCGCAGCGGACGGCGTCGTGGTGCAACACCCAGCCCTGGCAGGTGATCGTCACCAGCGGTGCGGCGACCGAACGGTTCCGGAAAGCGATGACCGAGTGGGCGCGGGAGAACCCGGCCGAGTTCGACTTCGCCCCGCCCGCCGAATACCGCGGCGTGTACCGCGACCGGCGCCGCGCCAGCGGCTGGCAACTGTACGAAGCCGTCGGCATCGAACGCGGCGACCGGGAAGCATCCGCCCGGCAAGCGTTCGAGAACTTCCGCTTCTTCGGCGCCCCGCACGTCGCCATCGTCACCACCGACGCCGTGCACGACCTCTACGGCGCCGTCGACAGCGGGCTGTACGTCGGAACCTTCCTGCTGGCGGCGCAAAGCCTCGGGCTGGGCGCGATCCCGCAGGCCGCCCTCGCCGGGCACGCCACGCTGATCCGGCAGCACTTCGACATCCCGGACGACCGGAAGATCCTGCTCGGCATCTCGTTCGGCTATCCCCACGAGGACCATCCGACGAACAGCTACCGCACCGCTCGCGCGCCGCTGGAGGAAGTGGTGACCTGGGCCGACGAATGACGCCGGCCGTCGTACTTCAGGAAAATGCCCCCAGAAGCAGCAAGAGGCGGGGCGGATGTCTCCGCGCGGCGAGTCGATGATCGAGCGGGTCGTGCGCGTGCTCGAGGCGGTGAAAGACACGGGCAGCGCGCGCACCGCGTCCGAGATCGCCCGGTGCACCGGGATTCCGGTGCCTTCCGCGCACCGCATCGTGGCGGACCTGACCCGGCTGGGAATCCTCGACCGCGACGCCGACCGCCGGATCCGGATCGGAGTGCGGCTGTGGGAGATCGCGGCCCGGTCGGCCGGGCTGCCGACCCTGCGCGAGAGCGCTCTCCCCTACCTGGAGGATCTGCGCGCCGTCGTCCAGGCGCCGACGCTGCTTTCGGTCCTGGACCACAACGACGTGCTCAACGTCGACACCCTGTCCGCACGCCAGGCCGGTGCCACCAATGTCACCCAGCCCGGCGTCCGGCTGCCCGCGCTGTCCTCGTCGCCCGGCATCGTGCTCGTCGCGTTCGCCCCGCCGAGCGTGCGTGACGAGATCCTCTCCTCCGCCAAGATCGTCCGCTTCACCGCGCACAGCATCCTCGACCGCGCCGAGGTGGCCCGGATCGTGCACGAGGCCCGCCGGGTCGGGCACGTCGTCGCGCGCCGCTGGATCTCCCTTGATTCGACCGGCATCGCCGCCCGATCCTCGCCGACGACCGCACCGCGCTCGCCGCCCTGTCCGTCACCGTCCCGTTCGCCGCCGACGCGGCCGCCGAACTGCTGCCCGCGCTGCACACCACTGCCCGCGGCATCTCCCGCGCGTACCGGCTCCACTCGCCCGACCCGCGGATCGCTCTGCTCCTCCGGCAGATCCGGCGTGCCGTCGAACCCGGCTGAGACTCATCGCACCGGCTGTTTCTCGACAGCCGAGAAACACCCTTCCCGCGTCGGCCGAACCGGACGAATCTCGGGGCCGGACAACGGAGTCGAGAACGGAGCTGAGCGCATGCCAGGAAAACTCGCAGGCAAGGTCGCGTTCGTCACCGGAGCGGCGCGCGGGCAAGGCCGCGCCGAAGCGCTGCGGTTGGCGCGGGACGGCGCGGACATCATCGCCGTCGACATCGCCGCACCGGTGGAGACCAACGTGGCGCCGCCAGCGACGCCCGCAGACCTCGAAGAAACCGCGCGCGGGGTGAAAAGTCTGGGACGTTCGGTGGTCACCGCGCAGGTCGACGTGCGCGACTACGCCGCGCTGAAGGCCGCGCTCGACGACGGGGTGCGACAGCTCGGACGCCTCGACGTGGTGGTCGCGAACGCCGGGATCTGGTCGTACGGGCTGAGCGAAGAGATCTCCGACCTCGAATGGCAGACCACTCAGGACGTGGTCCTCAAAGGCGTGTGGCACACCGCGAAAGCGGCGATCCCGATCCTCAAGAACCAGGGCTCGGGAGGGTCGATGATCTTCACCAGCTCGACCATGGCGATCAAGGGAATGCAGAACCTTTCGCCGTACGTCGCGGCCAAACACGGCGTGGTCGGCCTGATGAAGACGCAAGCGCTGGAGCTGGCCCCGTTCGGGATCCGGGTCAACTGCGTGGCGCCGACATCGGTCAACACGAAACTGATCCACAACGACGAAACGTACGCGCTGTTCGCACCGGACCTCCCGGAAGCGGAACGCACCGCCGACCGGGTCAAGGACCGGTTCGCGACCATCCCGGTGATGGACGTGCCATGGGTCGAACCTGAGGACGTCGCCAACGCGGTGGCGTTCCTCGCTTCCGACGAAGCGCGTTACGTGACCGGGCTCGAACTGAAGATCGACGCGGGGCAGACGCTGAAATGACCGAGGACCCCATGCGCGCGCTGTGCCGGTTCGCAGCGCGGACGACCTGCGCCCACCTTCCCGAAGACGTCGTCCGGCACGCGAAACACACCCTGCTCGACTGCATGGCGGTCCTGATCGGCGGGTCCGGAATGGACGGCATCCCGGCCATCGCGGACCTGGTGCGGGACAAGGGCGGCAAACCGGAAACGCCCCTGCCGTTCTACGGCGGACGCGTGCCCGCCGCCGAAGCCGCGCTGGCCATCGGCCCGATGCCGAGGGCGATGGACTGCGGCGATCTGCACGAGGAAGCCGGGCACGTCAGCGAGTACATCGTCGCGAGCCTGCTCGCCGCCACGGGGCTGCGGTCGGCCGTCACGGGCGCGGAGTTCTTGACCGCACTGGTGATCGGCCAGGAAACGTTGATCCGCATCGGATCGGCGTACCGGGTGATCAGCAAAGCGGTGAAAGACAACGACTGCGGCGGGCACTACATCTTCGGAGCTGTCGCCGCGGTCGGCAGTCTGCTCGGATTCTCCCAGGAGGAGCTGGAGAATGCCCAGGGCATCGCCCGCACGATGACTCAGCCGCACACTATGGGCATCTACGCACCGGCGACGCTGATGGTGCGTGTGCACCACGGGCTGGTGTGCCAATCCGCGATCACCGCGTGCCTGCTCGCTCGCCGCGGCATCACCGGGCCCCGGCAGGAAGTGCTGACCGGACCCAACGGTTTTCTGCGCACCGCACGCTGGGAAACCGATCCGGACGCGATCGCCCGCGGCCTCGGAAAGGACTGGACGGCAACCCAGATCACTAGCAAGGGTTACAGCGCCTGCTATTTCTCGCACTCTTCGATCGACGGCATCATCGAGCAGATGCGCGCGCACGAGTTCGCCGCCGCCGACATCGCGAACGTCCACATCGCAGTCTCGACCTCGGGATGGCGGGCAGTGTGCGAGCCGACCGAAAAGAAGTGGGATCCGCAAACCGTCCCGGAATGCCAGTTCAGCCTTCCCTACGCCGTGGCCACTGCCGCCTTCGACCGACGGGTGTTCGTGCAGTCCTATTCGGACGAAGCGCGGCGGCGTCCGGAGGTGCGCGAGCTGATGACCCGGATCTCCGCCGTCGAGGATCCGTCCGTTTCCGACTGGGGCACCCGGCTGACCACGACCCTGCGCGACGGCCGGGTGATCGCCACCGAACACGTCTATGTGAAGGGGCATCCGAAGAACCCCTTCAGCGAACAGGACTTCATCGACAAGTTCCGGATGTGCCTGCCGTTCTCGGTGCTGCCGCTCGAGGATTCGACGGCTGACCGGATGCTCCAGGACGTTCTGGCGCTGGAAAAGGTCGACGACGTGATGGCGGCCTTGCTGCTGCCCCTGACACCGGAAGACTGACGGACTCATGACAGAAGAATTCGCGGGCAAAGTCGCCGTGATCACCGGAGCGGGACGGGGCATGGGCGCGGAAATCTCGTCCCGGCTCGCCCAGGCGGGAGCATCCGTGTTCGCGGTCGACCTCGAACCGGCTTCGGAATCCGCGCCGGGGATCGTCCCGGTCCCGTGCGACGTCTCCGACCCCCGCGCCGTGCGCGCCGCAGCCGCCTCCGTCCTCGCGGACGCCGGGCAGATCGATTTTCTCGTCAACGGCGCGGGATTGGTCAGCGTCACCCGGCCGGTCGAGACCATCTCCGACGACGACTGGGCACGGCTGATGGGGGTGAACGTCAACGGCGCGTTACACTGGATGCGCGAGGCACTGCCCGGAATGAAGGCGCGGCGATCCGGCAAGATCGTCAACCTCTCCTCGCGAGCCGGGCGGACCCTCGCCAACTTCGCCGGCGCGCACTATTCCGCGTCCAAAGCCGCGTTGCTCGGCCTCACCCGCCAAGTCGCGCTCGAAGCGGCACCGGACAACGTGCACGTCAACGCGATCGCGCCCGGGCTGGTGGAAACCCCGATGCTGAGCGGTTCCGTCGACGAGCGGAAACGGGAAGCAGCCCGTGCGGCCACTCCGCTGCGGCGCATCGGCACGACCTCCGACATCGCCGAACTGGTGCTGTTCCTGCTTTCCCCGAAGTCCGACTACATCACCGGAGCCACGGTGGACATCAACGGCGGCGATCTGATCCTGTAGCTCCCGACCCCTGGCTGAGGCGCTCTCAGCCAGGGGTCGCCAGTACCCCCGAACAGGAGCGTCTGTCTCGACGAGGCGAATCCGGGCAGGCTCGAACTCACGGAAGCCACTGCCGAGGAGAAGAGGCTCATGAGCGAGATCGAGACCCGCCAAGTCATCGTCAAAGCCCCGTACTGGGACATCGCGGCGAACCTGCTGCTGCCGCCGGGCTTCGACGAGAACAAGACCTACCCTGCCGTGCTCAGCGCCCATCCGATCGGCAGTTGCAAGGAACAGACCGCCGGGAATGTCTACGGCCCGGCGCTGGCGCAGGAAGGCTTCGTCGTCATCGCCTTCGACGCGAGCTTCCAGGGCGACAGCGGCGGCGAGCCGCGCTGGACCGAGGACCCGACCCAGCGCGTGGCCGACTTCTCCCACGTGGTCGACCACCTCGTGACGCTCGACTACGTCGACGCGGACCGGATCGGCGTCCTCGGCATCTGCGGCGGTGGCGGGTATGCCACGAACGCGACGATGCTCGAACGCCGGATCAAGGCGCTCGGCGCGGTCGTGCCGGTGAACTACGGCCGTCTCATGCAGGAGGGCTTCAGCGAGTTCGACCCGGTCAAGCTGCTCGAACAGGTCGGCGAACAGCGCACCAAGGAGGCCCGCGGCGGCGACGTCCAGGTCAATGAACTGCTGCCGGCCTCCCCTGAAGCGGCCCGCGAAGCAGGCGCTACGGACCGGGACGTCGTCGAAGCCACGGACTACTACAAGACCGGGCGGGGCGGGAAGCCCAACGGCGTCGCCCGGATGAACTTCGGCTCGCTGAACCAGGCACTGAACTGGGACGCGTTCCTTCGCGCCGAGACGATGCTGACGCAGCCGGCGCTGATCGTCGTCGGAGACCAGCCGGGTGCGTTCGGTTCCTACCGCGACGGGACGGAGCTGTACGGCCGGATCGCGGCATCGCGGGACCGCCAGCTCGTCGTGGCCGAGGGCTACTCGCACTACGACCTTTACGACCAGCCCGAGCCGGTCAAGATCGCGCTCGACGCGCTGATTCCGTTCTACCGCAAGCACTTGGGGCAGGCTGCCTGACGCGGCTCACTCACCGCCCCCGAACAGCCCGACGAGAGTGCGGGACACCGACTCGGCGAACTCGTCCACGCCGAGCCGGTATTCCGGGTCGAACCATTCGCCGATGAGCGCCAGTCCGCCCAGCGCCAGATTCAAGGTCAGGTGCAGGTCCTCGGCCAGCTCGTCCGCCACTGCCCGGAAGATCATGGTCTGCTCGCGCCGGAGTTCGTCGCGACGGGACTCCAGCGCCGCGACCGGGACCCGCACCTTGAGGAAGAGCGGAATGAACTCCGGGTACTCGCGAAGAGCGAGCACGGCTTCCTCCCGGAACATCAGCCTCAGCCTTTCCCGTGGCGGATGTTCCGACTCCGCGATCGCCACGAGCCGGGGGAACACCTCCGCGGCCGCGTGCTCCATGCACCGGAGGAACAGCTCTTCCTTCGACGAGAAGTAGTGGTAGAGGCTGGGGCCGCGCAGATCCAAGGCCGCGCCGATGTCCTCGAAATTCGTCGCCTCGTAGCCGCGCTCGGCGAAAAGCCGGGCGGCGGTGTGCTCGATGAGCCGGACCCGCTCGGCGCGTTTGCGCGTCGCGCGGGCCTCGGTGCCGCTCGCGTCCTTCACCCGGCCTCCTCGCTTGCCCGATCTGAACGCACAATATATTATCTATTCATTCATAGGGAATCTAGCGGTCAGGAGAATCGTGGAAGCGGCAGGCGTACGGGTACCGCACACCGACGACGTCTTCGTCGGTGGCGAATGGCGGCCGGCGACCGGAGACGGGCACACCATCGTGTCTCCGTCGGACGCGAGTCCGGTCGGCATGGCACGGCAGGCTTCCGAAGACGACGCGACCGCGGCGGTCGATGCCGCCTTCTCCGCCCGTGGAGCGTGGGCCGCCACTCCCCTGGCCGACCGGGTCGCGACGTGCGCCCGCTGGCTGGACAACGTCGACCGGCGTGCGGCGGATCTGGACGTGGCCTGGGCCGTCGAGGCGGGAATGCCGGTGCGGCACGGCAAGGCGCTGCACCGGTTCGGGACTCTCGCCTCGTGGCGATCCGCGCTCGACGGCGCCGAGGAGATGCTGCGGGAACGACGCCGGTCCTCGGAACTCGGCGATGTCCTCCTGCGGCGGGAGCCAGCCGGCGTCGTGGCGGCAATGCTGCCCTACAACGGTCCGGTGGTGACGGTGGCGTCCAAGGTCGTTCCAGCGTTGCTCGCCGGGTGCCCCGTGATCGTCAAGGCAGCACCGGAATCCCTGTTGACGATGGCGTTAGTGGCGGAATGCGCCCAGCAGGCCGGTTTTCCCGCCGGAGTGGTGAACTTCGTGTCGGGACCGGTCACCGTCGGGCAGGCACTGACCCGGGACCCCCGGGTGGATCTGGTTTCGCTGACCGGCGGGCACACGGCGGCGCAGGACGTCCTCGCGGTCACGCACGGCCGGTACGCGCGCACTCAACTGGAACTGGGCGGGAAGTCGCCGGCGGTGATCCTGGACGACGCGCCGCTGGACAAGGTGCTGCGGGCGCTCGTGCCCGGCGCTACCAACGGGGCGGGCCAGGTGTGCGCGTTGCTGTCCCGGATCCTGGTCTCCGAACGTCGGCACGACGAGGTCGTCGAGCGGCTGAAGTCCGCCTGGGAACGCCTCGTCATCGGTGATCCGCTCGATCGGGCGACGCACATCGGCCCGCTGGTCAACGAGGCGGCTCTGCGCCGCACCGAAGGTTTCGTCGCCCGGGCGAGGCAGGACGGCGCCCGGCTCGTCACCGGCGGCGGACGGCCCGCCGGGCTGGAGACCGGGTGGTTCCACCAGCCCACGATCTTCACCGACGTCGCCGAGAACGCCGAACTGGTGCGGCGCGAGGTGTTCGGGCCGGTGACCGCGGTGCAGGTGTACCGCGACCTCGACGACGCCGTCCGGCTGGCCAACGCCACCGATTTCGGGCTGTCGGGTGCGGTGTACACCGCTGATGTCGAGGCAGGGATCGAAATCGCGGGCCGGATTCGCGCCGGGGCGGTGGCGGTCAATTCCTTCGGTCCGGCGATGAGCGCTCCGTTCGGCGGGGTCGGCGCGTCGGGCTGGGGTCGCGAGTCCGGGCCCGAAGGAATCCTCGGTTTCACCGAGCTCAAGCAGATCCTCGTCGGTGCCGCATGACGGCGGGACCGCTGACGGGGCTGAAAGTCATCGAACTCGCCGGGATCGGGCCGGGGCCGTGGTGCGGAATGCTGCTCAGCGATCTCGGCGCCGAAGTGCTGCGGGTGGACCGGCCAGCTGCCGTGGGCACGATGCGCACCGATCTCGGCGCCGCCAACGGGCGGCAACCGGCTTTCGTCAACGACCGGGGACGGCGCTCGATCGCGGTCGACCTGAAGCACCCCGAAGGCGTCGATGTGGTGCTGCGGCTGGCAGAACAGGCTGACGTCCTCATCGAGGGCAACCGCCCGGGAGTCGCCGAGCGGCTTGGCGTGGGCCCGCAGGACTGCTTCGCACGCAACCCCAGCCTGGTCTACGGGCGGGCCACGGGCTGGGGCCAGGAGGGTCCCCTGAGCCAGACCGCCGGACACGACCTCAACTACCTCGCGACGTCCGGCCTGCTCGCGACGATGGGACCAGCGGGCGGACCGCCGGCGATCCCGCTCAACCTGCTCGGCGACTACGCCGGCGGCGGGCTGATGCTCGCCATGGGCCTGGTGGCCGCCCTGTGGGAAGCCCGCGACGGCGGACCCGGCCAGGTCGTCGACGCGTCGATGCTCGACGGAATCGCCCTGCTCGGCGGCGTCTTCTACGGCCAGCACCAAGCCGGGATGCTCGCGCCCGAGCGAGGCAGCAACACTCTCGACGGCGGGGCGCCGTTCTACACCGTCTACGAGACCGCCGACCGCGGCTGGATGGCTGTCGCCGCGATCGAGGCCAAGTTCTTCGCGGAGCTGCTCGCTGTCCTCGAACTGGCACCGGAACTCGCCGCGCGCCAATGGAACCGCGCCGAGTGGCCGTCGCTGCACGCGACGATCGCCGCGGTCTTCCGCACTCGTTCGCGAACCGAGTGGGAATCCCGGTTCGAAGGGCGGGAAGCGTGCACGACACCGGTCCTCGACCTGGACGAGGCGCTGCGTCACGAACACGCGGCAGCCAGGAAGAGCTTCGTTCCGGTCGACGGCGTGCTGCAGCCCGCCCCTTCGCCGCGGTTCAGCCGAACCCCGGGCGTCGTCCAAGGCCCGGCGGTTCCTGCGGGGGCCGACACCGGCACCGCATTGCTCGACTGGGGCCTCACCGCGGAAGAGGTGACCGCTTTGCGGGCATCCGGAGCGATCGTTTAGCCGTCCGACGCGAGACACGGGAGTCATCGATGGGGATGAGCCTCAACTACGTCACCGATTCGATCGCGGGCCAACTGCCGCCGATCGACCCCGGCCGCCCGGCCGTCGTCCTGGGCGGCGAACCCGCGGTGTCCTGGACGGAACTGCGGGCGAGGGAACTGCGCTATGCCCGTGCCTTGCAACGAGCGGGCGTGCGGAAAGGCGACCGGGTCGCGCTCCTGCTGCGCAACTGTGCCGACTACATCGCGCTGTACCTCGCGATCGGCCGGGTGGGCGGCATCGCCGTTCGCCTCAACTGGCGGCTGACCGGCCCGGAACTCGAGTTCGCCTTGAGCGATTCGAGCGCGAGCCTGCTGCTGTTCGACGCCGAGTTCGCACCGGTGATCGAGAACATCCGCGACGGCATCGTGGTCTCCACTTATGTTTCACGCCCCTCGACCGGCCCTGGCCCGGACTGGGCCACTCCCCTGCCGGTGTTCGCCGCCGAGGAGTCCGACGCCTCCGGTTTCCCCGAACTGAACGCCGACGACCCCGTCTCGCTGATGTACTCGTCTGGTACGACAGGGCGGCCGAAGGGTGTGCTGTTCTCCCACGGCAACGCGTTGTGGATCGGCTCCGTCCAGGCGCAACGGTGGCGCATCGACGAGCGCACCGTCGCCCAGACCAGCGGGCCGCTCTTCCACGCAGGCGGCTTCGAAGTGCTGCTGCTGCCCGCGCTGCTCGCACACGGCACGGCGGTCACCTTCCCTTCCGGCAACTTCACCTGCGAACGGTTCCTTGAAGTCGCCCGGCACAACGGCACCACGTCCATGCTCCTCTACCCCTTCATGCTCGCCGACCTGCTGCACATGGACGCGATCGAAACTCTCGTCCCCGCCGCCCTCCGCCGGATCGTCACCGGCGGCGACGTCGTCATGCCGTGGATCTACGACGAAATGGAACGTCGGCTCCCCGGCGTCGAACTGGTGCAGTCCTACAGCCTCACCGAAGGCGGCGCCGTGAGCACCAGCCTGGAATTCGCGGTGGCGCGCGGCCGCGAAAGCAGAATCGGCCGCCCGCAGGCCATGACCGAGGTGAAGGTGATCAGGCCGGACGGAACACCCACCGGCAGCGGAGAAGTCGGCGAGATCTGCGTCCGCAGCGGCGGGGTGAGCATCGGGTACTGGAATCTTCCGGATGCCACCGAAGCGACCTTCGTCGACGGGTGGTGTCACACCGGCGATCTGGGCAGCATCGACGAAGACGGCTTCCTGACGATCGCCGGACGGGCCAAGGACATGTACCGCAGCGGCGGCGAAAACGTGTATCCGGCCGAAGTCGAGATGGTCCTGACCGGACACCGCGATGTCGCCGACGCCGCGGTGATCGGCGTCCCCGACCCCCGGTACGTCGAGACCGGGGCCGCGATCATCGTGCCCGCCGAAGGCCGCCCGGTCGACGCCGAGCACGTGCGCCGGTGGCTGGCGGAACGACTGGCCAAATACAAGGTCCCCAAACACTTCCACTTCGTGGACGACCTGCCGCGCAACGCCAGCGGGAAGGTCCTCAAGAGCGTTCTCCGCACAACTTATGGAGGCAAGCGAAATGACTGAAGCCGCGCTGCTCGAGAAGGCGGGCTCCGCCCTCCGGATCACCGAAATCACGCTGGCCGATCCAGGCCCCGGAGAGGTCGTCGTCGAAGTACGCGCCACCGGCGTGTGCCAATCCGACGTGGGCGTCTTCACCGGAAAGCTCCCCGCGCCGGTACCGCTGGTCCTCGGCCACGAAGGGGCGGGCGTGGTCGTCGAGGTCGGTGCCGGCGTCGAGGACCTGAAAGCCGGTGACCACGTAGTGCTGTCCTGGCTGGCCAGCTGCGGCAGCTGTTTCTATTGCCAGCGGGCCGAACAGCACCTGTGCGGCCGTCCCCGGACCATGCTCGGCGCGCACACCATGGTCGACGGAAGCACCCGGATGAGCCTGAACGGCGCCCCCGTCCGCCAGTTCTGCGGGTTGGGCAGCTTCTCGCAACGGACCGTCGTGCCCGCCGGAGCCGCGATCAAGATCCCCGACGACATCCCGATCGCCTCCGCCGCCCTGCTCGGCTGCGGTGTCCTCACCGGATTCGGCGCCGCCGTCCACACTGGCGAAGTACGTGTGGGCGACACTGTCGCCGTCGTCGGCTGTGGCGGTGTCGGCCTCAACGCCGTGCAAGGCGCCCGAATCGCCGGAGCCACCACCATCATCGCGATCGACGTGCACGCGGACCGCCTGGCGCTGGCCTCCGAACTCGGCGCCACCCACACCCTGACTGCGGGCCCCGACGTCGTCAAGCAGGTGCAAGCCCTCACCGGACGTCGCGGCGCGGACGTCGTGATCGAGGTGGCCGGACGACACGAAACCGTGCAGCAGGCGATCGCCATGGCACGCCGCGGCGGCACGACGGTTCTCGTCGGCGCCGGACCAGGCGTCGGCATCGACGAGGTCTTCGGCAACGTCGTCATGGCGGGCAAGACGGTGAAGGGCTGCCTGTACGGCTCAGCGCACGTCAAACGCGACATCCCGCGCCTGGTCGAGCTGTACCGCAGCGGTGCCCTGCACCTCGACCAGCTGGTCACCGAGACCTTCGCCTTCACCGACATCGCCAAAGCCGTCGACTACTGCGCCGCGGAACAAGGCGCCCGCGCCGTCGTCCTCGCCTGAACCGCCCGAAGGAGACCTCCGTGTCCGGCACCGTCAAACACCTCTGGGCGCTCGACGCCCCCACCATCGCCACCGACTGCGGCCTGTTCCAGCTCGGCACCGGCGGCGCCCCGCTCGCCGTGCCGATCCCGACGTTCCTGATCGAGCACGACCTCGGCCTGCTCATGTTCGACTCCGGACTAGACAGCGACGCCGCCGGTGACCCCGCCCGCGCCTACGGCCCCCTCGCCGAAGCCTTCGACATCCGATTCCCCGAAGACCATCGGCTGGACACCCAGCTGGGTGAAGGACAGCGGGCTCGGTTACGACCTGGGTCTCGAAGGGTTCGACGAGTTCGTCGAGATCAACAGCATCGGCATTCCCTCGGACCTGCCCTGGCCCGCCCGCTGAGCACACCCGATCGAAGAGACAGGAGACATCCGATGAGAGCGGCCGTCATGGTCGAGGTGGGCAAGCCCCTCGAGATCCGCGAGATCGAGCTCGACGAGCCGATGCCGCGCGAGGTCGTGGTCAGGGTCAAGGCCAGCGGGCTGTGCCACAGCGACCTCCACACGATGAACACGGACTTCGAGTGGCCGCTGCCGCTGGTCCTCGGCCACGAGGTCGCCGGCGTCGTGGAATCGACCGGCGCGGACGTCACCGGAGTGAAGGCGGGCGATCATGTCGTCGCCAACCTGATCTCGAGCTGCGGCGCCTGCGCCGACTGCGTGCTCGGGGTCCCGACGAACTGCGCCAACCCCGGCGCGATCCGGCGCGGACCGAACGAGCGGCCGCGTTATTCGCTGGACGGCAAAACCGTCACCCAGATCGGCGACATCGGCGGCTTCGCGGAAAAGATCCTGGTGCACGAGCGCAATCTCGTCCCGGTCGACAAGGCCCTCCCCTTCGACCGGGCCGCGCTGCTCGGCTGCGGAGTCATCACCGGCATCGGGGCCGTCAAGAACGCCGCCCAGGTGAAGTTCGGGAACACCGTCGCCGTGATCGGCTGCGGCGGGGTCGGCCTCAACGTCGTGCAGGGAGCCGCGATTTCCGGGGCGAGCCACGTGATCGCGATCGACCTCCAGCCGGCCAGCTCGAACACGCCCGCACATTCGGCGCCACCGAGGTCGTCAATCCGGCCGAAGAGGCCGATCTCGCCGCCCGCGTCCGGGAAATCGTCGGCAAGGGCGGTGTCGACTACGCCTTCGAGGTCGTCGGGCTGCCGCAGACCGTTCGGCAGGCGACCGACATCACCGGCCGCGGCGGTTCGACCTACGTCGTCGGCAAGATGAAACCGGGGACCGGGGCCGCGCTCACTGCCGACGACCTGTTGCGCGGCAACAAGAAGCTGAGCGGAGTGTTCATGGGCGCGACCGTGGCGGAGATCGACATCCCGCTCTACACGCGGCTGTACCGGCAAGGCAGGCTGAACCTGGACGACCTCGTCTCGGAGACCATCACACTGGACCAGGTCAACGACGGATACGCGAAGCTCGGGATAGGCGAAACCGCGCGCAGCGTCGTGGTCTTTGACTGAACCCCGCCGCGCCGTCAGACCTCCTGGCCGTCGAGCGGCCGCCGCCAGACGAGGACCACGACCGCTCCGGCGAGGATCGCGGCCGTGAGCGCGAACGGGACCGGAATGAAAGGGTCCACCAGGACCAGCAGCCCGGCCAACGGCAGGACGGCGTTGACGACCCGGTCGGCGTGCGGCCGGATCGCGAGAGCCCAGATGCCGAGCACGAAGACCGCGAGCGGAACAGTGTAGGCGAAAGACGCGCCAGGCTGATGCAGCGCACTGTGCCCGGTGAGGACGTCGATCTCGACCTCGATGCCGGCGGAAAACGCTCCCGCGGCGGCGAAGATGAAGAAGTGCCCGTACCCGTAGGCCAGCGAACTCGCGAAACCCTTGATGGCGCGGTGATGCGGCGGCCAGAAGTAGATCCACCACAGCGCCGCCGTCGCGACGAGAGTCAGCACGGCGATGCCGATGAGTTCTCCGGGCGATTCGGTGTCGCGAAGGGCTTCGATGATCGCGTTGGCAGAGGCGAGCAGGCTCTCGCCGAGGAGGATGAGCGTGAACAAGCCGTACCGTTCGGTGATGTGATGCGGGTGCCAGGGCGTGGACCCGGTGCGCTCGGCGACGATCGGCACGGCGATTTCCGCGACGACGAGCACGATCAGCGCGACCGTGAACATCCCGGCCGGAAGCAGCAGCGAAGCCAGCCACAGCAGCTGGACCAGGGTGATGCCCGCCGCGTAGATGAGCGTCGCCCGGCGCGCGGGCCCGCCTGATCGCGACGCGCGCAGCCACTGGGCCACGAGCGCGAAGCGCATCACGACGTAGGCGAGGATCAGCACCGAATAGTCGCCGTGCTCGAACGCCGGACCGATGCCGGAAGCGAGGACGAGCACGCCGCCCATCTGCACGATCGTGAAGACCCGGTACAGCCAGTCGTCGGTGTCGAACGAGGTGGCGAACCAGGTGAAGTTCATCCAGGCCCACCAGATCCCGAAGAACACGACACAGTAGTTGCCGATCCCGTCGAGCACGTGCCCCTCGCCGAGCGCATGGTGCAACTGCGCGGCGGCGATGCTCACGGCGACCACGAAGACGAGGTCGAAGAACAACTCCAAGGTGGACGCGGCACGCCCGGCTTCGTTCGGGTCGCGCGGTCGCATCGGAACGAGCCGGAATCGGGAGTCGGGCGTCATGGCATGGATCTTCCTGCACCCTAGCGGTGTACGCAGTCCTCAAGCGTGTTGCGGGTGGGCGGCAGCCCGCGCCTCGCGAGCTAGTCGGGCCAGTGGGTGCTGGCCGCCAAGGACTTCGGCTTCCCCGAACTGCACCGCGCGGAGACCCCGCGGCGCGAACTCGAATTGCTGGTCACCACTCGGCTGATGGCGGTGGTGCCGCGCCAGTACGCCCTGATGCCGAACCAGCGTGGCGGCGTCGGGGCGTCCGCGACCTCGGCTACCTCATCGAATCTGATCCGGCGGCCAACCGGGAGCGCGCCATGACCGGGTCCGGCATGATCGGCTCAACTGCCGGGGTTTGGCGACCGATGTGACCGCGGCGTGGGGCTTCCAACAACCCGGGCACTGTCGCTCCCGCTTCGGCGTCAGCCCGTCGGAGACCGCACCCGAGCCATCGGGACGCCTGCTCAGGATCGCTGGGTGAGATGCGCGGCGAGCCCTGCGAGACATCCGGCTGCGACGACAAGGACGAGCACCGCCGTGCTCAGGACCGCGACCGTGCCGCGGGTCGTCGCGAGCCTGAGCCGTAGGGCAAGAAGCAGGCTCAGTACCGCGCAGCCGATCGGCACTGCCCACAGCCAATGCGGTCGCACAAACAGACCCAGCACAGCTAGTGCCGCCAAGACCAGGCTGATCAGGAGGGCGCTGAAACACGCTTGCCGGAGGATCGCGCTCTGCCAATACACCGGACCTGGCTCCTCGCCCGAAGTTCGACGGCTGTTACTCATCAAGCCAGTCCCGTTCGGAAAAGTCTTCGATGTACTCGTCGTCTTCGAACTGACGGCGCGAAGTTCGAGGCTTCCGTGATTCGTCCACTTGCTCGTCTGCCAGATCGCGGAGTGCGTTCTCGCCTTTGGCTGCCTCAGCGTCCTTCTCAGACTTCGACAAGCCGCTGTACCAGGCGGCGAAGTCGTCGACCGGTTTCTCCAGAGCCCCGGCGTAGAGCTGAGACTCGACGACCCGTCTCGGAGTCACATTCCCGGCCAGCAGTTCTCGAGCAAGTTCCGCCATCACCGGGTTTCGGGTGTTCGCGGCCAATTTGACCAGCAACGCATGCCGTGCACGGTCCTGGACCGGGTCGGCGGAAAACCGCGGGCGGTCTTCGGTCATCTTCACGCGCCGGGGTGATCGTAGCCGGCGGGCAATGGGTGTGCCTGAAGTGCTCCGCTGGAGCCAACGACATCGAGGATGCCGCTGTGGGTGATTCGAACGGTGTTCTCAATATTCATCAGGAGGTTGCTTATCTGTTCCCAGGCGTCGACGATGCTCTTGCACTCCAGAGCCGCCAACGCCCAAAACGCCGCCGCGCCGACCACAGTCTCGGACAGCACAGCCCCGGCGGCGACCTCGATGGCAGCCCAGAAGGCGTTGTCGAAGATGCTTTGAATCAGGTCATTGACCGACTCCGAGAACTCCCAAACTCCTTGCGCTGCCTCGCGGTACTTGTCTCGCAGAGCTGCCAGCCCTCCGCTGTATCCGTTGACCACGTCGCCGAGCCCGGTGAAGTAATGGAATGCTTCGTTGGCCGCGTGGCCGGTCCAGGACGTCAGCAGTGCGTCGATATTCGCTTTGAGGTCCTGTCCCAGGTCGGAGCAGAAGAACGACAACGAGTTCAACGCGTCCGACGCTTTGGCGAATTGCTCCCAGTCGCCGGCCACCCAGTTGGAGAACTCTTGAACCGGGTTGACCCCGATCGTGCCTTCAAGAGCCTTCTGGATCCAGTACCCCGGGCTGATGAGATTGCCCAGATCGTTGAGGATCTGGACGGGGTTGGTGAACCCGTCGGCCTTGGGCTCCGCGAGCCGGGTGGCCGGAAACGCGGTCTGCTGGACGGCCTCCGGCCCCTGGCCGGCGGGAAGCCCGGGCAGCGACGGCATCGGCGGCGGACCGCCGGGATCGGGATAGGTCTGGTCCAGCCGACCGGCCGAACCGTGGTCGGTGCGGTCGTACATCTGCCAAGCGCGATCCAGTTCGGCCCCGCTTGCTTCGCACACCTTCTCCAGATTCCGCAACGCGGTGAGGATCTCCGTTTTGGCCTGCTCGTGACTGCCGAGCAGCCCAGCGATCAGGCCCGGGTGCTCGCCGATCCGCAGGTTTTGTCCGCGAATCCCTCGGCGGCCGTCGCATCCTGCTGATGGTTCTTGACGATCCCCGCATACACGCCGAGCTGGAATGTATCGACAGTGAATCCCACCGAGCCCCTCATTCGCGTAGTCGTCCCGGAGCTCCTGAATCAAGACGACCCACTCGTCGCGCACGGCGCACTCGGACACACGCATTAACCCTACGGGGTGGGCGGATGGTCACAGCGACCATCCGCTCTTTTGCGTTATAGACCAGTTCCAGGCCGATCTGCTCGTACAGCTCTTGCAGCCGGGCCGGGCTCGCACTGATCACCTGCCGACCGGCATCCGCCAGCGAGTCGACCAGCGCCTCAACGTCCGCTCTCCTTGACGCCGAACCGGCTGGAGTTCTCGCCAGCTCCTCTGCTGCCACGTCGCGTTCCTCCGTGCGCGGTTCAACGGTTCGATCAGCGCTTCCAGGACCGTCCCGACCCCGCCCGTGACGGCGAACGGCCCAGAACGGATCTGCGCGTATCGGGTCCGGCAACACACACCGCGGCCCATGCGAGCACCCCAGAACAGCCCGAACGACTGGAGAACGAGATGACCAATACCCGCCACGCCGCCGGTGTCAGTGCTCGATGCTCGCCCTCGCGGCGGCCGCGGCCGGTCACCGCCTGCCCAACGAGAGAAACGGCGTTGCCCCGGCCGACGGGCCGGGG
Organism: Amycolatopsis albidoflavus; assembly: GCF_039525725.1. Taxonomy (NCBI): domain Bacteria; kingdom Bacillati; phylum Actinomycetota; class Actinomycetes; order Pseudonocardiales; family Pseudonocardiaceae; genus Amycolatopsis; species Amycolatopsis albidoflavus. The sequence goes on along the minus strand of NZ_BAAAHV010000011.1, from coordinate 488,283 downwards.
CAACGCGGTCAAGCAGGATTCCTGGGTCAGTTGAACGAGATCGTCGCAACCGCGTGCTCGCTCAACGAATCGTTGGTGACACCGACTCCGCACACTGAGACGGAACAGTCCACCGAGCCGTACGGACTGCCGTCGATCTTCACCCCTTCGAAGGTCTTCGTCACGACCAGGTTGCCGGACAGACCGCCGTTCGCGTCAGTAGTCGCGCGCTGAGAGGTAGCCTGCACGCACACGACGTCACTGCCGATCTGCGCGCACTCGCCGACTCGCACCTTCTCGTTGCCGGTGAACCCGGACGCCGTATACGAGACAGTGTCACCGCTGTTGAGACCAGTGGACGGTGTCGCCGTTACAGCCGGCGGACCGGCCAGCGGTTCAGCCGCGGCGACGGACTGCCCGAGCCCGGCCAGCCCAATCGAGAAAACGAACATCGAAGCCCCGAGAGCGGTTCGACGGCCAGTCAAATTCATTTTTGCCCCGTTTCATATCTGACTGAAAAGACAATTATTACGCATTTTTATATGACCAGAACGGCCGCCACCAGACTAGCCGCTGACTCAAATCCCGTCCACCCGAAGGAAATCCCCCCCTGATTCATGACGCAGCAAATCCCGATAATTCGGAATAATTGAGTTGCTAGCAATAGCATCGAATTGAGGTACTAGCAGCAGTGACCGCCCCTGGCCGAACGGACCGGCCCGAACGACGGAGCGGGCAGGTACGCCCGCTTGGCAGCGAACTCACCGGCCGTCAGGCTGTCCCGTCCGCCCTCTCGGCAGCCAGCCGTTCCGCGAACTTCTGCCACATCTCCGCACAGCCCCGGGCCAACTCCAGCACCGTTTCCTTGCAGTGGTCGGGCACGTTGGCGATGATCCGCTCCCACTCCTGCTCAGTGACGGCATTGACGTCCAGCAGGCGCAACAGCATCCGGCCCACCCCGTTCAACCGCAGGGACGGATCCCCGCGCAGGCTGCGAAGGACCAGTGCCCGCTCTTGGGCGAAGATCCGGCCGGCCGGCCCGTCGTCGTCACCGCGCCGGCGACCGTGGCCGGACTGGTCGGCAGCACGACGCAACCGTTGCGGCACCGGATCCTCGTCGCGGCGAATCCTAGCCAGAACGTCGCGGACCGTTCCCGGGGAGAGACCCGCGGTGCGAGCAATGTCACGCAGCGAAGCGTCCGGGTTCTCGGCGATCAGGCGAGCGGCCAGCTCTCTGCCGCCCGCACTGTTGATCGGCCGCACGCGACCGTCACGGCCAACCCTGTTGCGCAACTGGGCGTCGCGCCCGGTTGCACGCTGCCGGAGCCCGCCGACAGTGTGCGGCGACAGTCCAGCAGCGGCGGCGATAAGCCGATCCGACCAGCTCGGGTAAAAGGCGATGATGCGGGTCGCCGCCGCCATCCGGTCGGCGAGCGAAAGAGGCAAGCCATGACTTATGTTCTCGCGCACGCCGAGAACATAAGCCGCAGTATCGTCGCCATCGAAAAAAACAACTTCAATATACCCGGCACCGCGCAACGCCTGAGCCCGCAGCCGGTGCATTCCGTCGATCACTCTCATCGTGCCCCGCTGCACGATAATCGGCGGCAACTCCACCCCCGACTCAGCGAGCGTTCTGACATGCTCGTCGTTCTCGCCCTTTATCCTCGGCGAGTCAGCGGCCAGCAGTTCTTTAATCGGAACTCGAACCGACTTCCCGCGGCGAACTTCTTCCGCCATGGGAAGCGCCGTTCTACGTTCTTCGCCAATTAGAAAAGTTCCCTGAAAGTCCCTCGAAGACTCGACCACAATCCCCCCGTGCACCAACACCAGCACGATACACACAACACGCGATCCGAACCGTCGAATCATCCCGATTTCTCAGTTCCTATGCATGAACACACCTCACACGTCCGAACGGCCTAACGGGACGTTCCGAGCAGTTTTTACCGCAGAACTCCATATTCGACATGGTGATCCTCTTGAGCCAATCGGTCAAGCAGGCCGGAATCGCAGTGTCAAAACTGCCGATCCGGTACGAATTCAGCTGTTTTGCCAACGCGAAAGACCTCGACCAGCAGCGACAGTGAAGAGCGATCAGCGTTCTGGACCGCGCAGCACCCGGAGTCGCATGCGGTAAGCTGATCACGCCACCCAGTCCGACCACTATGAAGGCAGTGCCGCGAGTCGCGCGCGGCGAAGCTCTGACGCTGCCGCGGGACGGGCTTGATCCGTCTGTTCGAAGCGCATGCGTGCATCGTCACGATCGGCAACGGATCTGAACTCGAGAGGACACGGATCGGTCTCCTCGGTGGACGTTCGGGTGCCGCCCACTATGGCGGAGGACGGGCCGCACGCAGCGATCGCCGCCCGGCGCGTGCAGCCCGCGCTGCCGACGCTCACCCTGCCCGGTACGCCGAGTCGTTGCGTGCCCGAGAGTTGTTGTCGAACCGGCCGGGGCGCGGTCGGCTATCTGCCAAAAAGCGAGTTCCGACATCAGCCAGTTCATCGACGCCGTGCACCGGGTCGCTGCGGGCGGCGGCGCCGTGGACCCCGAGACTGTCGCCGAGATGCACTCTCACGGCTCGCGGGGCGCACTCTCGACGGTCCACCCCGCGAACTGGAGGTTCTGGCACTGGAAGTCGAGCGTCCATCCCATAGCGCCATCGCCGCCCTTCTGTTCATCACCGAGAAAACGACCGACAAGCACGCCAACAGCATCTTCGGAAAACTCCGCCTGCAGGCCGCCGGAGACAGCGATCGCAGAGTTTCCGCCGTGGTGGCCTACTTGAACAGCTGACAGGACGGCCACCGAACGCCCACCCGCGCGACCGGTAAAGCCGCCCACAAACCGGTCCGGTTGTTCTCCGCGCATTCGACGCGCCCTGGCGCGGCGACGGCCCGCGCACCACCGTCCACCCCTTGGGGCGTCGACGAAATACCGCCGCAGGATGTGCTGATTCTCATCGTTGACCAGCATCCGGTACATGCCGTCTTTGCCCTCGAACAGATTGCTCATGCGGCTGCCTCGGAACGCCCGCCAGCCGGACGGCCTGCTGTCAGGCTGAATCCTTGCGAAGACGGCGAACTGCCGAAAAACGAATCAGCAATTGCACCTTACCAATCAACATCCTACGAACGAAGCCGAGGAAAGGTCGAACGCATGGATCCATGCGCGGACGCGACTCCTCTGCATCCTCGAGAGCGCCTCGCCAAGCGGGACATAGATACGCTGATGCGGCTACTGCTCGACCACCCCGTCGACCGAGGATTCATATATCCCGGGGCCGCTCCTGCGCTACCGCAACGGCGAACACAGCACCAAACGTCAGTGCGACCACTTCTGATAACGACTCGGGCGCACCGCCCTCGCTCACGTCGAACGCCGCTTCGGCGACGGCGCTGCCTACCCCTTCTACCAGACGCACCTTTCGCGTTCCGCTTCGGCGACTCCCCAATCGCCGCCGCGATCTGGCCGCTGATCGTTGACGGTCTGGGCGTCATCGCAACGGTCGATCTCCGGAGACGCCCCACCGACACCAGTCGCCGAACCGCGTGGTCCACCTCCGCGTTCGACATTTCGCTCTCGCACTGCGCCACCATGGGAGCAACCGAGAACCTCGCCGTTCTCGGCACCGTCGCCGCAGGCCCGCCCGCTCGGCCACCCTGCTTCGCGCCGCGCGGTGGGCGCAGCCTCGACTGCGCCGACCGCCGACCACGCCTCCGTTGCCGCAAGTCGAGCACGAGGGCCCGGCTTGGGACCTCCGCAGACCGGTTCCGGTCCCCGGACGGGTCAGTGCGCTTCACGCAGGTAGGTCAGGACGGCCAGGACTCGCCGGTGGGTGTCTGGGGCGACCGGCAGCTCGAGCTTGGCGAAGATGTTGCCGATGTGTTTGGCCACCGCCGCTTCGGTGACCGACAACTGGGCGGCGATCGCGGCGTTGCTCCCTCCTTGGGCCATGCGGTCCAGCACCTCGCGCTCGCGGGCGGTCAGGCGGGAAAGGGTGGGGCTCTCCCGGTTTCTGGCGAGCAGCTGGCGGACCACCTGGGGATCTATCACCGTTCCGCCGGAGGCGACGCGACGGATCGCGTCGGTGAGGACGTCGATGTCGCCCAGGCGGTCCTTCAGCAGGTACCCGACGCCCGCGGAGTCGGAGCGCAGGAGTTCGGCCGCATAGGTCTGCTCCACGTACTGGCTCAGCACGAGCACCGGCAAAGCCGGGCGGGTGGTTCTCAACCGCAGGGCCGCGCGCAGTCCTTCGTCGGTGTTTCCCGGGGGCATCCGCACGTCGGTGATCACCAAGTCGCATTCCGCCCGCGCTAGCGATGCCAGAAGTTCCGGGGCCGTGCCAGCCTGGACGACCACCTGGTGGCCGTGGAACTCCAGGATTCGCACCAATCCTTCGCGCAGCAGGACCGAATCCTCGGCCACCGCGATCCGCAGCCCGGTCACGACAGGGGCTCGCTGGGGATGCGCACGCGCACCACGGTGGGGCCGCCGGGAGGACTGGACAGCGCCACCGTCCCGCCGACCACCGCCGAGCGGTCGGCCAGCCCGGTCAGGCCGCCGCCCGCGTGCTGGTCGGCGCCGCCCCGGCCGTTGTCCCGGATCTCCACCAGCAACACGCCTTCTTGGTATCGCGCGACGACTTCGGCCCGGTCGGCGCCGCTGTGTTTGACGACGTTGGTCAGTGCTTCGCTCACGGCGTAGTAAGCGGCGCTCTCCGCCGAATCCGGCAGTCGTGCACCGACCGCAGTGTCCAGCCGCACCGGCAGGGCGCATCGGTCCGCCAGATCGCCGAGCGCGGCGTCCAGCCCCCGGTCGGACAGGATCTTGGGATGGATGCCGCGAATCAGGTCGCCGAGTTCCGCCAACGCGAGCTTCGCCTCCGCATGAGCGCGGTCGACCAGGGCTCCTGGGCCGCTTCCGGCGTCCAGCTGGGTGCGGGCCAGGCCCAGCATCATCGCCAGCGAGGTCAGCCGCTGCTGGGCGCCGTCGTGCAGGTCGCGTTCGATCCGGCGGCGCTCGGCCTCGTGCTGGTCCACCATCCGGGCACGTGAGCGCCGCACTTCCACCAGTTCGAACTCGCCGCCGCGCGCCGGCTCCAGCATCACCCGGGTTACCCTGGCCCGCGCGCCCGCCGCCGCGGGCAGCACGAACACGGCGACCGCCAGTGCGACAGCTCCGAGCGGCACAATCACCCAAGCGAGACCGCTTCGCACCATCGCAGCGCCGGAGGGCACCCATCCGGACGGGGACACCGCCACCACCAACGGCGCCAGGATCATCGCGCAGGGCAGCACCACGCCCACCAGCACGACGAGCAGGTCGAACACCCACAGCAGCGTGGCGAGCAGGGCCGTGTAACCCAGTTCCTGCCAGGTGGCCCGTTCCCGCAACCTGGCTTTCGACCGTCGCCACCAGCCGCCCGCGCCCGACGAGCGGAGGGCGACCGGCACCGGCTCGGGACTGACCCACCGCAGCCTGCGCCGCTCCAGCCGCGCGACCGGGATTCCCAACTGGCACAACAGGAGCAACGGCCCCAGCCCGATCGCCACCGGTGCCAGCGCCACTCCCGCGCCTGCCGTCGCCACGATGACCAGCAGACAGCCGACGCCCAGTGGCACACCGCTCAGCAAGTACGCCACCGAACGCACCACGCCGGCTCTCGACCTGTCGCGCACCACGCCCCCTCCTTCGGAAACCACCATAGGGCGGTTGGCACGCACCGCGCCGGTATATCCAGCACTACCCCTGAACACCTGCCTAGGCCCGTGCGCGGAGGTTCGAACCAGTGTTGGCTCGAGCGCATGGGATCTTCGCCGTCGTCTGACGCCGTTCGTCTGGTGCGCCTGACCAAAGTGCACGGCACCGCGCCGCACGAAGTGGTGGCGCTGAACGCCATCGACCTGACATTCCGCCGGGGCACCTTCTCCGCGGTCATGGGTCCGTCCGGTTCCGGCAAGACGACGCTGCTGCAGTGTGCGGCAGGCCTGGACCGGCCCACCGACGGCGCGGTCTTCCTGGGGGACACCGACATCAGCACCTTGTCCGAAAGGGAGCTCACTGCGCTGCGCCGGAACCGGATCGGGTTCGTGTTCCAGAGCTTCAACCTGATGGCCGCCCTGACGGCCGCGCAGAACGTGGCGCTGCCGCTTCGCCTGGCCCGGGGCAGGGTGGAAGCCGATCGGGCGCACCAGCTGCTCGCACAGGTCGGGCTGGGCAACCGAACCACACACCGGCCGGCCTCGTTGTCCGGTGGCCAGCAGCAACGGGTGGCCATCGCGCGTGCGCTGGCCGGCAATCCTGAGGTGGTGTTCGCCGACGAACCGACCGGTGCCCTGGACAGCCGCAACAGCCGTGACGTGCTCGAACTGCTGCGGAAACTCGTCGATGACGAAGGGCAGACCGTGGTGACGGTGACGCATGACCCGGTCGCGGCGGCGTTCGCCGACCGGGTGACGTTCCTGGCGGACGGCCGGGTCTCCGGTCATCTCGACAAGCCCACCGCTGCGGTGGTCGCCGACCTGATGACCGCGCTTGAGGAAACCGCGCCGAAGGAGGCCGGCTGACATGCTGTGGATCGCCTTGCACACCCTGCGCGGCCGCCGCGTGTCGTTCGCGGGAGCGTTCCTCACGCTGGTTTTCGGCGTGGCCATGATATCCGCGGCCGGCACGGTGATCGCCGTGTCAGGAGACGAGCCGGGCACCGCAGGCTTGGCCGCCCGCACGGCACTGGCCGAGGCGGGCAATCTGCTGGCGCTCTTCGCCGGCATCGGCGGATTTCTGACGATCTTCATCGTGGCAAGCACCTTCTCGTTCACGGTGTCGCAACGCCGGAGCGAGTTGGCGTTGTTGCGGATGGCCGGGGCCGATCCCGGTCAGGTGCGTCGGATGGTGCTGACGGAGACGACGCTCCTCGGCACGGCGGCAGCGGCGTTGGGCGCGTTGCTCGGAGTCCCGCTCACCTCGGTGCTCAGCGACGTCCTGGTATGGAAGCAGGTGCTGCCCGCCGGCATCGAGTTGCCGTTGTCTCCGTCGAGGTTGGTCGCACCGCTGCTGGTGGCGTTCGCGCTCGGCCTGGTGGTCGCGCTCCTCGGCGCGTGGCCCGCCGCGCGCCGGGCCGGCGCGATCCGTCCGGTGGAAGCCTTCCGGGAGGCGGTCGTGGACAACCGGCCGATCCCCCGCGCCCGGTGGATACTCGGTGTGCTGGGTCTGGCCGCCGGGTTGGGCATGGTGTTGTCGCTGCCGCGCGTGCCCCCGGACGGCCAACTGCCGCTCGCCCTGTTCACCGCCCAGCCGATCGTGGTCGGCTTGGCGCTGCTCGCGCCGGCGTTCGTCCCTCGGCTCACCGGGCTCGTGGTCGCACCTCTGACGGCGTTCACCGGAGCCAGCGGTCTGCTGGCGCGAGAGAACCTGCGCGCTGCGCTGCGCCGGACTGCGTCCTGCGCCGCTCCCGTCCTGGTCACAATAGGAATCACCGGCTCCCTGCTCGCTGGCACGGACCTGCTCGGGGCGGCGGGACGGGCGAGCGCGGCGAAGCTGTACACGTCGCAATTACGGGCCACCGGAGACAACCTGGACACAGCTGTACCCGGTGTCCGCGCCGCAGTGCTGACCGAGGAGGCCACAGTCAGCGCGCTGGTACAGCGCACCAGCAGAGAGGTGACCGCCGTCGGCGTCACCGGGAAAGGACTCTCCGACGTTCTCGGACTGGGCACGACCACCGGTGACCCGGCTCGGCTCACCGGTTCGACCGCGATGCTGGGAAGACGCCAGGCGGCAGGCTTCGGCTTGGCGGTCGGCGACTCTGTGATCCTTCGGATGCCCGATGGCACAACAGTTCCGGTCAGGGTGGTGGCGGTCTACGACGGCCCGCCTTTGGCCACTCCCCTGCTCCTGCCGGAACAGCTCGTGGCCGAACACCGAACGCCCGGTTCCCGTCCACCCGCGCTGCACCTGGCGCTGAACGATCCGGCGGACGCCGCCAGGGTGGAAAACCTGTTGACAGCGAAGGGTTACCGGGTGACGTCGACGGCGGAATGGCTGGCGACCTCAGCGGGGTTCCGTGAGGACGGCATGCGACTCGGCGCGGAGCTGCTGGCATGGTTCGCCTTGCTGTACACCCTGTTCGCCGTCGCCAACACGGTCACCATGTCGTTCGGCGAGCGCGCGGGCGAGTTCAGCCAGCTGCGATTGCTCGGCGCCCAACGAGCGCAAGTGTTGCGGATGGTTCTGTGGGAGGCCATGGGAATCGCGCTCACCGGTCTCGCATTGGGAGCGGCGGCGGTCGCACTGGCAGTAGGCGGACTGTGGCAGGCGATACGGTCGGCAGGGCTCGACATCCCGCTCGACCTGCCGTGGGGTCCGCTGCTGTCGATCGCGGCGGCCTGTGTCGTGGTGCTGCTGACAGTGGCCACAACGGCGACAACGGTGGTGATGCGCCAGTCAGACGCGCGCTGACACCCACGCGCGGGCGAGCCGTCGAACGCCTTCGACGAGTTGGTCCGGGCGGTGGAAACTGTAGGACAGCCGGACGGCGGGCACGGGGCCGCGGCCAAAGCGGGAACCGGGGATGACTGGAGCGCGAGCCAGAGGAAAAATCCGCCGTGGGGGCAGGCGAATCGAAACTCGGGCAGCAGGTGCTCGCGCAACGCGGAAACCAGGACGTCGCGGCGAAGTCGCAGCTGCTCTCGCAGACGTCGCACATGGGCTTCGTAAGCACCGCTGGCCAGCAGGCCCGCGACGGCGACAGCCGCCAGGTGATTCAGGCCTCCGCCGCTGCTGAACACCGCGCTTTCAGCCAGCCGGCTCGCCGTACCCGCATCGGCGGCGAGCCAGCCGAGGCGCAGACCTGGGGCAAGCGACTTGGAGAAGGTCCCCAGCCGCAGGACCCCCTCGTATCCGGCGAGTCCGGCGACGGAAGACGGCGGGACCGAACCGAACGTGATGTCCGCGTAGGCGTCGTCCTCGACCACCAGCGCCCCGTGATGCCTGGCCACATCGATCAGTGCTTCGCGGCGACTGCTGGGCAGGACGACGCTTCGGCCCGCCTTCGCCCCATACGCCCGACGCCCAGCCGCCTCCTGGTCGTCCCCCTGCACGACACGCATCAATCGACCGAGTTTTCCGCAGAGGACCCCGTCAGCTGGCTTCGGCCTTCGAGTCGCCGCGCGAAATCCGCCCATGATCGCGCACATTCCCGCGCCAAACCTGAAACCGCGTCGCGGCAATGCGGCGGGATGCCGCGGCCCAGCTCGGCCTGCCGCAACGCCGGATCCTTGCGCAGAATTTCCAGTCCCGATACCGGGTCCCGCACGCTCGGGGCCGGCGAGCCGGAACCGGCGAGGCCGCCGCTCGCCGCCGCGTTGCCGACTCGGTCTGTGCCAGTCGCCCCGGTTGCCGACCGTCGGGAAGGCTTGTCCTCCCCCACCGTCAGACGCACCGACATCAACCCTCCTCTGCTTACCGCAATCAGCACGCATCTCCCGCCGCCCGAAGGAGAAGTCGACACTCGCGCCGTCCTCCAAGTCAGCATGCCTGCAACTCGTTGTGCACCTGCTGCCAGACCACGTCGTCGTCCACCGGCTGGGTCGTGCGCGAGATCTCGTACCGTCCGAAGAAGCGCGAGGACCTTGGCGAAATTCTCACGAACGATCTCAGCCTCGAGCGGGGTGCCGGAATCGCCAGTGCCGCGTTCGGTTACGCGCGACATCCATACTCGCTTGAGTAATGCGACCTGGGGCAGCTTACCCCGAAGCCCACGTTCGCGGAATCAGCGAATTAGGCGCTTCCGGCACGAGAAAATCGTGAACATTCTCCGCGCAAAGAGATCGCTAGAGCACTCGACCGTCGGACTGGGTGATCGCCCATCATATCGACGCACCTACCCGAGCAATTATAATCATGGACTAGAAACGTCGCGAATACCGCTCCTGCAGCTTATCGTCGAGCAATCAATACGCACGTGGAATAGCTCTGCACCACGGCACCGTCGATCCCGGCAAAATCGTGCGGACAGGCTAAGGCACGTCGAAGCCAAGGCGAGGCGACGGAGCTGAGCGGTCGCTTGACAAGTGGCGCCCCGGCGCATCCACGGCTTCCGCTCGCGCAAGCCCGCCGTCGAACGGCCGAGCAGGTCACCGTCCAGCCGAACCCGGGCCCAACGAACGCCGACTGCCCGCATTGCGATTGTGCACCCGCAAAAGTTGAACTTGGAGCCCGAACTGACAGCGGGCACAGCAGCGGCACCGCAGTGCCCGGCTGCGCGAACGAACCGCAAGTCTTCACCGCGAGATGGTCGCAGCCGGACAAGCCCGGTCCGATTAATGCTGACCGTCGGCACCGCCTTTGCGAGCACGCGCTCCTGCTGAGCGACCGACACGGCTGCCGTCTGCTGCCACATCGCTTCCTCTCCGCGTCCGTCGGCGTTGCACGACCTGCCCCCTCGACAGATCGTGCAACGCCGAACCCAATGCCCGGACGAGCCGACTGAGACCACGGCATAGGTTCGGGCACAACGACGTCGCTGCCGCTGTCTTCCCGTCGAGTCTGGTACTGCTCCGCGCTCAGTGGATCTTCCAGGCCCGTTCGCCTCGACAACACCAAGGCCAGAGGCCCAAACGCGTTTTCCGGTCCGGACGGCGCGGAGGCTCACAGGCGCCATGACGGTCCTGAACGAAGCCCTGGCCGTCGCTTTCGGGTTCGCGTCCATCGCAACCTCCGCAGCGCGCACGCCGCTTCACCGGACGGGGGCAGCACTCAGTTCCAGCAGGCCGCGCCGCGGCCGGCAACTTGCGTGGTTTCGACCGTTCCTCGCTCGCAAAGACCGAATGCCGGGTCCGCCTGCTCCGACCACCATGCTCGCCGGGATCACCTTGCATTCCCAGACCGCAGTGGCCAGTATGAGTCTCCGCCCGACCGGAGTAGCCACCCGAGCACGTACGGTGCCCGACCGCGACGGCGACATCGGCTTGGGGAGGACGATGAGATGGGCTTTGAGCCGCGCGGGCTTTTCGCGGAGCGCTTCGCGCTGCTTTACGCCGAGGCGGGCGATCCGCCGCTGAAGCGGGTAACTGAATCAGTTCTGCGCACGCGGCGGCTCGACGAACGGGGACGGCCCATCACAGTCTCGGCGCAGCGGGTAAGCGACTGGCGACGGGGACGAAACGTCCCTGCCCGCTTCGCCTCGCTAGCTGTCGTCTTGGAGATCCTGATCGGGCAGGCACGCCAGACCCGTTCCACCCCGGTCGTGCCCGATCTGTACGACCTGGCTGCCTGGCAAGAACTGTGGAAGCAGGCGCTCGACAGCCCGATTCCCGGCACTTCCGCGGCTGACGACACTGACCGCAAGACCGCCGGTCAGCCCGGCTCCGCAGCCGCGGCCGCCTGCCCTTACCGGGGTCTGGCATCGTTCAGGCAAGAGGACGCCGGCTCCTATTTCGGACGCGGCCGGAGTACGGACGCCCTGGTCACCAGGCTGACGACCAAGGCGGACGCCGGCGTGGTCATGCTGATCGGAGCGTCAGGCGCCGGGAAGTCGTCGCTGATCGCCGCCGGCCTGCTCCCGAGGCTGGAAGAGGCCGCATCGAGCGGCAGCTGGACAACTGTCACGATGACCCCGCGCGACAATCCGATCCGCGAACTCGCCGCACGTGTGCCAGAGCTTGAAAATGCCGCGAAGCTTTTGTCTGATCTGCGCGACACAGAATCCGGCTCTTCGTCAAGCGAAGACAACTCAACGGCCATAGAGCAAGGGGAGCCTGACGCCGTCCAGGCCGATTTCCTGGAAGCGGTGCAGGTCGCTGTCGCTGAGCACCTCGACCGCCGAGCGCGACCGACGACTCGGCTCGTGCTGGTAGTGGACCAATTCGAGGAAACCTTTACCCAGTGCGCGGACGAGTTGCAGCGACGTTTGTTCGTTCGCACACTTCACGCCATCAGCAGCTGCACTTCACCCCACACTGGACGACCTGTTGTCGTACTGCTCGGGTTAAGGGCCGACTTCTTCGTTCACTGCCTCGAATACCCGGAACTCACGGCCGCCTCCCAGAACGGCGACCTCCAGGTACTCGGCCCGATGACCACCGGCGAGCTGCGCGAGGCCATTACCGGACCGGCGAAGTCGATTGGTCTGCAACTGGAGCCAGGGCTCGTCGACTTGATCATCCGCGACGTCGGCGCCGGCGCGGCACGCACTCACACCGGTTCGGCCGAAGGGCTCCACGACGCGGGAGTTCTGCCCCTGCTGTCGCACGCGTTGCTGGCAACGTGGCAGCACCGCCAACCCGGCAAGCTCACCATCGAGGCGTATCAATCAGCCCGCGGAATCCGGGGTGCGGTGGCAGCAACCGCGGAACAGGTGTGGGCCGACTTGGACGGGCGAGGGCAAACAGCCGCACGCGCCATCCTCCTGCGACTCGTGCGGGTCAGCGAGGACATGCGCGACACGCGGAGGCGATCGACCCGGCACCACCTGGTCGACCAGGCCGAGGATCCCGTCGCCGCGGAAAAAGCCCTGGAAATGCTGACCGCGGCCAGGCTGGTCACGCTCGACGAGCGATCGGTCGAGATCACGCACGAAGCCCTGCTCCAAGCCTGGCCGCGGCTGCGGAGATGGCTCGATCAGGACCGAGCCGGCAACCTTCTTCGGCAACGGCTTGAAGAGGACTCGACGTCCTGGGAGAGACAGGAACGCGACGCGTCCTTGCTCTACCGAGGCGCGCGTCTGGAGGCGGCTGCGCAATGGATCAAGACAGCGGACCCCGCTGAGGCGACGACCACCGCCCAGGAATTCCTCGCGGCATCGTCACGGCAACGCCGTCGAAGCAGCTGGACTCGACGCGCTGCCATGGCCGCTGTAGTCGTCTTCGCCCTTGTCGCGGCATCAACAGCAGTGGTCGCCATCCGGCAGCGGGACGAAGCGCAGTTCCTGCAGGTCGTCGCCGAAGCCGACCGGCTCCAGGCGTCCGACCCCTCGCTGGCGGCCCAGCTCGATCTCGTCGCGCACCAGCTGCGTCCAGACGATCAGAACGTGCAGACCAGGCTGCTGTCCACCCAGCAAAGCCCGCTGGCCACACCGTTGGCCGGCCACAACGGCGCCGTGTACTGGACCGGTTTCAGCCCCGACGGAAACGTCCTGGCCACCGCCAGCGCCGACCATACGGTCCGGCTCTGGGACACGCGTGACCGCGGACGACCCCGCCAGCTCGGGGCGCCCTTGACCGGATTCGGCAGCTGGGTCGCCTCCGCGGTCTTCACCCCGGACGGCCGCACGCTGATCACAGCCGGAGACGACCATGCGTTCCGGCTGTGGGACGTCGCCGATCCCGCCCGTCCGCGCCCGCTGGGACCCTCGGCAGACGTCGGGAGCACCATTTACACCGCCACAGTCAGCCCGGACGGCCGAACGCTGGCCGTCGCCACCAGCGACCGCACCGTCAGGCTCTGGAACATCGCCGACCGCGCACACCCGGTCCCGCTCGGGAACCCGCTCGCCGGTCACACCGGGCTGGTGCGGACTGTCGCGTTCAGCCCGGACGGACGCACCCTCGCGTCCGGCGGCAACGACCACACGATCCGGCTGTGGGACGTCTCCGACCCCACCAGGCCATCGCCGCGAGGACAGCCGATCCTGGGCCATGCCGGCATCGTGCATTCAGTGGCATTCAGCCCGGACGGTCACACTCTGGCCAGCGGCAGCGAAGACAAGACCGTGCGCCTCTGGGATCTCGCCGCGCCGGCAGGGCCGGCCGTTCTCGGCAAGCCTCTCCTCGGGCATGTCGGAGAGGTCTGGCAAGTCGCGTTCAGCCGGGACGGCCGCATGCTCGTGTCAGGAGGCGACAGCACCGCGCGGCTCTGGAATCTTTCCGACCCATCCGCCGCGGTGCCGCTGGGCAAGCCGCTGTCGGCCAGCAACGGCCAGGTGTTCTCAGTCATGTTCAGCCCCGACGGCCGCACGCTCGCAGTCGGCAGCGGAGACGGCATAGCACGGCTGTGGTCCATCCCCGACCTCATTCTGCTGGGCCAGAAATCAGCCATCACGTCCTTGGCTTTCAGCCCGAACGGGCGACTGCTGGCAACCGGTTCCGAAGACAACTCCGGCCAACTCTGGGACGTCGCCGACGTGGCGCACCCCCATTCTCTCTGGCTCTCGAAGACGGGACACAAGGGGTCAGTCAGCTCGATCGCATTCAGTCCCGACAGCCGCGTTCTCGCCACCAGCGGAATTGACAGCACCATTCAGTTCTGGGACGTCACCGCTCCAGCGAACCCGACTCCGATCGGACACCCGCTCCGACTGAACACAAAATACGGAAGCCCCATTCTGTTCAGCCCGGACGGCCGCATTCTCGCCACAGCCAACGACGATCGAACCCTGCAACTTTGGGACGTCCGCAACCCGGCGGATCCCGTGCGACTGGGCCAGCCGATTCCCGGCAACCCGTCCAACGGGAACTCCGCGGCGTTCAGCCCGGACAGCCGCATCCTCGCCATCAGCAACGACGACAGCACTGTACAACTCTGGAACGTCACCGCGCCCGCACACGCGTCACGTCTCGGCCGACCTCTTGCCGGCCACACGAAGCCGGTCCTGTCCGTGGCGTTCAGCCCGAACGGCCGCACACTCGCCACGGGCAGCGACGATCAAACACTCAGGCTCTGGAACATCGGCGATCCGTCAAGCCCGGCCCCGCTGGGCCAACCCCTCGGCGGCTACACCGATGCCGTCAACTCCATCACGTTCAGTACGGACGGCACTATGCTCGCAACCGGCAGCACCGATCGAACATTCCAGCTATGGGCCGTCTCGGCGACAGAGGCAACACCCATCGGCCAGCCCATCGGCGCGGATGCGGACGCCGTCCACCTGAGTTCCTTTCACCCCTTCGATCCGCACGGGAACATTCTCGCGACCGGAGGGGAGGACGGCGCAGTCCGAATCTGGAATCTCGACGAGCAGCAGGCCGTCCGCCGAATATGCGAGTCGACCAATAATGTTCTGGCCTCCAAGCAACCGCGAGCACGCTTCCCGCAAATCGACTACGATACACCCTGCCAGTAACGTTTTCAAAGATTGCCTCCTTTGCAAAGCATCTTCACCACAGCAAACCCTGGTCCAGTCCTACACTGGCGGAGCCTCATTTCTTTAAACCACCGCAACATTTACGAAAAACGTGTAACATGGATGCATGCAGGTTTTCAGGAGACTCGGAACTCTTCCCGCGGCCGCCACGGTTCTCACCGGAATGACAGCCGTGCAAATGACTCTCGTCGCTGCCGGGAACATCACGGACTTCGGAACAAACCAAACTTTCGTCCGTCATGTCCTGGCAATGGACACGACTTTTCAGTCGCCCCATATGATGTGGCGTGCGATCACCAGCACCGGAGTTGCCGACGCGATTTACGTCGCCATCATCGCATGGGAACTGATCACCGCACTGGCACTGATCGCCGGTTTTTTCGCCGGAATACGGTCCCACCTGGCCGGACGCACTCTGCCGATGGCGAGCCAGCTTTCCAACCTTGGCTGGGTCATGCAGTTGACACTTTTCGGAGTCGGCTTCATGGCAATCGGCGGGGAATGGTTTCAAATGTGGCAGTCCAGCAAGTGGAACGGCCTTTCGCCAGCCTTTCAAAACGTCATTGTCGCCTCACTCGGCCTCATCCTCACCCACCTCGCCACAAAAGAGTCAAAACAGGCAGCGAACCCGACTGACGGCAGTTCAAACTGACCTTTTCCCGGCCACAACACCCTGGCAGCGAACCACGTCGCGGTGACCCCGCCGCGACTCTTCTCCCGCAGCGAGAAAGTGATGCGGCAAGCCCTTGTCGCTGAAATTCCCGCCGGCTCGGAGTTCACTGCATCGCGCCTGCCACCTGGAGTCGGAGTTCGCGAACTGAAGTTTCAAGAAGATTCTTCTCATAGGCCATGGGATCGGGATCGCTTTCGTCGTAGCCGTCGATAATGGCTTCGATCCGGGAGAACCACGCTTCAAGATTGGGCTTCAAGCCGACCGGAATACGCCCGCGGCCGATCGCGTGCTCGACGAGCAACCGGAAGTCTTGCGCAAGCAGTTCCGGCTTGGGCCGAATGGGGTTGAACCAATCGTCGGCGAGAACCGAGCGCAGCCGGCTGGCATGCTCATTCCAATGGAGCGTTATTGCCAAGTCCGAAGTGAAGCCCGCAGGCAGGACCTTGGGCCAGAGGTCGCTACGCGCCGCGCGCTGGCCTGACCACGGAGTAGAACCAACCTTAGGGAGGATTTCAGGCAGAAAAAGACCGGCCAACGGGGCGAAAAAACCATTAAGCCATTGATCGGGGTAGATGGGACGCCAGTAGAGGTTCGAGATCGTCGCGTCGGCAATCCCATGCACAATAGGATCGACCAATAAAGCAACCAGCGGCGTTTCTCCATAGTACTCCAGGTCGGCATCCATCAGGCAGACAATATCTCCCGCTGCGGAATTTACGCCCTGAACAATGGCTTCCCCTTTACCCTTTTCGGCGATCACTACGCTCGCGCCGGAGTCCTTGGCGACCTGCGCCGTCCGGTCGGTGCAACCGCTCGCGCTGACAATCACTTCACCCTCGACGCCCAACGCTGAAATTCCCTGCCGAGCGGCGGTCACCGCGGCTGCGATGCTCGATTCTTCGTTATGCGCAGGCAGCACGACAGAAAGGGTGGCAGACTCGGTCACGAGCGTACGAGATCGAGGCATGTCCATGATCACTTGCCAGTACTCCATTCTTACGATCGAACGAGGGCAGTCGTCGGGTTGCGGTGCGAGCCTCGTTCGCTGAGATTTGGGCCTTCGTTCACCAGCCCAACCCGCGCGCACTGAACGAACAACGACTCACCCGCCCGAAAGCCCAGCCCGACACGAGCAGCAGTCTTGTCGCGGACGGCGAGGCCGTTCACATCGACTTGTCGGGCGAGACTACGGGAGTCTTCGCTCCACGCAGCATTGGCTGGCGGGCGGCAAACCGAACCGATGCGACTCCACACATGCCAGTAAAGCCTCCCCCGTAATTCCGCGCCAACAATACGGCGCGCGCCGGGAGTGCGCAAACGCTGTGATGATCCGGAACGCGCTGATCCCCTCAGAAAACCCCCGAAACTCATTACTCCAAGCCTCCGGTTGCAGCCCAATCGGGACGGACCCGCCAGGACGATCCGCGAACGGCAAGGGCGATCTGCGCGCGGCACATACCTGGCACTTCCAACGACAAACACCGCGTCTCCACCGCTCGCAGCCCGTCCGTCCGGGGCACCAGAGCAAACCTCCTGTTCTGACCAGTGATTTTGCGCGATCGCTCGTATCGTTGATCAGGTCTCCGAGGAGCCGCCAGAGCCTGATCCTCACCGCAACTCGGACCGTCCGCTGGCTCGATTGGCCACGACACCTGCACGGGCGATGCAGCGGCCTCGCATCGCGCACCAAGACGAGCGGATAGTCGTGGTCCTGGCCCCGATCCAGGCGAGCAGCCCGAATGGATCAGTGGCCCGGACTTCCGGAGCCCACACCGAATCGTATCCGCAGCACTCGGCGGCGCGGGCCAGTTCCGCGAGTGCGTCCGGCACCGGGTTCGCCGGGCGCGAACGAAGGCGCGCGCGTCGCCGCGGGCTGAGGACGGCACGGTTCGGTGGGCTATTTCGTCGAGCCGACAGTGCTGGTGGAGACACGGCCGGGCATGAAGGTCGTCGACGAGGAGATCTTCGGACCGGTGCTGACCGTGCAGCGTTTCGACTCCACCGAGGACGCAGTGAAGGCGGCGAACGCCACCGCGTACGGGCTGGCCGGCGGGATCTGGACGGCCGATCTGGCCCGCGCCCACACCGTGGCGGCCGAACTGAAGGCGGGCACGGTCTGGATCAACTCCTACAACGTCCTCGACCCCGCCCTGCCGTTCGGCGGTTTCAAGCAGTCAGGGTGGGGCCGCGAACACGGTGAGGCGGTGTTCGACGCCTACACCGAAACCAAAACCGTGGTCGTTCCCCACTAGCGGACAAGCCGCCCGTGCTGCTGACCGCGACCGAATCGCGGTCAGCAGCACGGGATCGAACCGCGGGCCGGTCGACGTTTCCGCGACCGCGGTCGCCCAGCCGTGCATCCGATGCGGCGACACACCCCGCAGAGCATCGGAGCGCATCGGTCGACACCTGCGGGTTCGCGCTCAGCGGCTACACCGACCAATCCCATTTCAACCGGGAGTTCCGGGCGCTCACCGGCTGCGCGCCCACCCGGTTCCTTTTCCTCACCAACCAGGAGACCTGATCCCCTGCTGTCGGTGATTCAGACGTTTTGGCCGTGTGCCTTCCACCGCCCTAGGCCCGGCGGTGCAACTCCCCCGCGTAGGTGTTGATCGCACGCCGAATCCGCACCGGATCGCGAAAGTTCCAATTGTCCAGCATCTGCACGCGGCCCGGTATTCCGTTAATGCTGCTCGATTCGCCCTTCCAGCTGAACTCCGGCGCGTCGGCATTTGCCTTCACCCAGAGCCCGCCCGAGTCTTCGGACCAAATGTTCGCCAGGTGCGTCCACGGAATGGTGAGGTGCTCGCGTTCGGTGCGCCTGTTCTCCCGGAACGAGATTTCCAGATACGCGGGAGCGAACTCCGCCCAGCAGTAGAACGTCCACCAGGAGTTCACGGAGATACCGACGCAGAACACGGCCACCAGGAGCATGCCGACTGCAGCCGGAATCGAATACCCGCGGTCATTCGAAACCCAGAACAGGGCTATCCCGGTGGTGCCGAGGAACACTCCCATCGTCATCCAGATTCTCGAGCCGCCGCCGTCGCCGTCAGGCCGAATTCGCACTTTCTGCGAACCGCCAGCAACACCGCTCTGCGCCAACTGGATCGCGGTCAAGACCGCTGCCACGCCCAGTCCCGCGGCGACCGTCCCCACGCTGTTGCGGTCGCTGGCCAGGTTCACCAGGTAGGCCGCGCCGACGGCGCAGACGGCACTGCACAGGATCCGACCGATCATGAGACTCCCCACGCGGCGTCAAAAGACACCTCAGCTTGCCCATCGTGCATTCATCCGCGGGCAGGCCTGCCCGCCACAATCTCTGGTCGGCCGCGCTTTTGCTGGTGTTACGCCCGGCGCTGGCCGTGGTCACCGTTGCGGTCCTGAACCACGACCCGGTCTACGCGCTAACGCTGATCACGGCCGCGCGAGTTCGAGTTCCCCGAGCGAGCCCTAGCGCGAAGATCCTCCAGCCCACCGGGAGTCGTAGCGCTGGCGGCCACGGTCTCGATCCCTTCGCGAGGGCGAGGGATCGTCGGGGACAGCGCACACCAGAGGCTTCGAGTCAGGCGCGCGCTGGCGGTGGCGCCGATGGTGTTCAACAGGACGTCGTCGGTGGCACTGACCCGGCCAGCGTCCAACAGGTACTGCACGGCTTCGATTCCGATCGAGACGAGCGCCGCCGCCGCTGCTACTCGGGTGAGCGACCGCAGCCACTGCAACCGAAACGGGACCAGCGCGGCAAGCGGCGCCAGCAGCACCAGATTGCCCGCGATCTGCCAGCCGGCGTCTTCTCCCAGTGTGGCGACGTCTTGGCCCGGTATCAGGTGCAAAGTGCTGCCTTCGGCGTCCCCGGCGGGCGCCGTGACCAGGACGACGACCAGCCCGCCGCAGAGCAGGATCGCGGTGTCGATCGCGGCGGTGAACGTCGCGACGGAGGCTGGCCAGCGCCGACTTCGGCGCACCGCCAGCACGACCCAGAGGATCTGCGACAGCGGCAGCGCGACGACCGTGACCGGAATGAGGCGTTCGACTACCGAGTCCACCCAGCACCTCTCCCCTGACCGCCCCTGGCAAGATCACCTTCGCATCGGCCGGGGAGGGTGTCTCGTCGTCACGATCACCCAACCTGGTGGAGGCCGCGCCTCGGTCGTTGCACCGAATGCCGTGTCTTGCAGCGGGATCGACCAGCCCAGGGCTCGGTGACCGGTTAACGCAATTACGCCGGTCGTGTAGCCGAAGGGAGCGCGACATTGCCGCCGCACCCTCCGCCACCCGGGTGCGAACTGCTCGCGGATCGCCCCGGAAACTGTCGGTGGCGCGTGCGAAGCTGGTGACGTGGAAGTGCACTTCGACGCTGAACTGTGGATCTGGAACGCGCGGCGGACCGACACCTGGACCTTTGTCGCCCTGCCCGGTGACATCTCGGGCGAGGCAGCACGCGCGGCTACGTGCTCCCGGTGAAACGCGCCGTGCGCAAGGCCGAGAAGCTCGATCCCGGCGACGTTGCCCGGGTGACCGTGCCGGTCCTCGACCTCTGACGTCGGCGGAGGCGGTCCGCCTGCAGGAGGCCGTGAGTTCGTCCGGGCATCCAGTCGGTCTGCTCGCCCGGGGATCCGTGATCGCGACAGTCTCTGGCTCCGGTCCGCTGCATGAATCCCGGCGGCGCGTGGTTCGCGATACGACCCGATCCAACTGGATGACGACCGCGGCCATAGTGAGGCCTGCGATCACGACAAGCGACTCTGGCTGATGCTCCCGTTGCTCAGCACACCTCATCGCTAGCCGCTGGTGGCGGCGGCCAGCTTCACTGACGAAACCTCGTATCCAGCGCACGACAATCTGAGCGGCCAGCCAAAGCTTTCCAGAATGAGGCACCGGATGTTCGCGGTGCCTGGGCCGCCGGGGCTACGGCCCGCTGCTGTGTGAGAGCTCGGCGGCGATGTCGGGGAAATGGCGGTGTTGGCCAGACCGAGCCGCCCGGCCAGCGCGACAACGGCCGGGGCCTTGCCGGTCGTTTCGGCGAGTTCGTCGTGGGCCGGGCGGACGTCGTCAGCGGTAGACAGGCGGTGTGGCGGTTCACGTGTTCTCCAGGCGTGCGTTCAGTCGCATCGACCCGATCCGCGTCTCCATGAACTGCGATCCGTGCGCCTTCGCCGACCTCAAGGGCAAGACCAGGGCATCGACGCTGCTGAGTCCCGGCGCAGCAGCCCTGCGCCCCAAGTCTCCAGTTCAGGCCGAGTCTTCCAGGGCTTTGACGAGGAGAAGAGACAGTCGGCGGAACTCCTCGGCGTCGGCCCGGCCGAACTTCTCCAGTGCCGGAGCCAGCCGGGCCTCGATCTGGACGAAGGTCTCGTCCATCAGCTTGTGCCCCTTGGCCGTGAGATTGTTGTCCACCACCCGGCCCCGGGCCGGGGAGCGCTCCACCAACCCCTCCTCTTGCAGGCTCCGGACGAGCCGGCTGACCGCCTGCGGCGTGTGGACCGCGGCGCGTGCGAGTTCCGAGGCGGACGCTCCGGGCGCCCGCTTCAGCTCCCGCAGCACCGTCCATTGCCCGAGGGTGAGCCCCAGAGGGTGGATGACCTGCTCGATCCGGTCGGCGAAGTGTTGCCGGATGATCCTGGACAGAGCACCGATTTCGATCCCCTGAGGAAGCGGGTCGCCCGGGTTCTTCATGGTTGACATCGTACCTGCCGGGTTCTATGTTGAATCTAGATTCAATGTTGAATCTAGATTCTATGCCAGCGAGCTGACCGCTACCGACTCGCCTGCCACCCTCCCCGCGTCCGCATCCGGAGATAGACCATGCCCGCAGCCGCCCAGTCGAATACGCACCAGCGAGCAGTGCCTGGCCGGCTGGTCGTCCTCCTGGCCGTTTCCTGCGGGCTGACCGTGGCCAACCTCTACTACGCCCAGCCGCTGCTGGAGATGCTGCGCCGGACCTTCCAGCTCCAGGACTCGACAGCCGGCCTGCTGATCACCCTGACCCAGCTCGGCTACGCCGCCGGCATGGTGTTCCTGGTCCCCCTCGGCGATCGCATCGAGAACTCCCGCCTGGTCTCCGTCCTGCTCACCGTCACCGCCCTGGCCATGGCCGCCGGCGGCCTCGCCCCCACTTTCACCGTCCTGCTCGTCGCCGCGCTCGTCGCGGGCGCCACCTCCGTCGTCGCACAGGTCCTGGTCCCCTACGCCGCCGACCTCGCCCCCGATCACCTGCGCGGCGCCGTGGTGGGCAAGGTCATGAGCGGACTGCTCGCCGGGATCCTGCTCTCCCGCACCGTCGGCAGCCTGCTCGCGGACGTCGCGGGCTGGCGCGCCGTCTACCAGGTCTCCGCCGCGCTGATGGCGGTCCTGTCCCTGGTCCTGCGCCGCGCACTGCCCCGCCGGGCCCCCACCAGCACCCATTCCTACGGCGCGTTGCTGCGTTCCACGACCAGCCTGGTCCGCGTGCATCCTCGGCTGCGCCGCCGGTCCTTCTACCACGCCTGCATGTTCGCCGCCTTCAGCGCGTTCTGGACGACGATCTCCTACGTCCTGGCCGCCGCGCCGTACAACTACTCCCAGCTCCAGATCGGCCTGTTCGCTTTCGTCGGCGCCGCCGGCGCGCTCGTCGCACCTCTCGCAGGCCGCCTCGCCGACCGAGGGCTCGCCCACCGGCTCACTCCCGTGACCTGTCTGCTCGCCTCAGCCGCCCTCGCCTGGGCCGGTCTGGCTGCCCACCAGATCGTCGCCCTCGCCGCCGCCGCGGTCCTCCTGGACTGCGCCGTGCAGTGCTCCCTGATCTTCGGACAGCACATCATCTACCAACTCGACGGGGCCGCCCGCGCCCGAATCACCAGCGTCTACATCGCCACTTTCTTCATCGGCGGCGCCATCGGCTCCCAACTCGGCACCCTTGCCTACCACTGGGGCAACTGGCACGCGGTCACGCTCACCGCGGCGGCCTTCCCCGTCGTCGCCGTGCTCGCCTGGACCACCGACCGCACCCACACCAGCCGGAAGCGCCGGGCGGCAGGCACCGTGTGAAGCCGCCTTCGCCATCTTCGAGGACAGCTCCGCAGTCGCGAGTTCGCTTCCTGGCAGGGCGAGGCGGGTGCTCCGAATGTTGATCAGCGACTGCGACAGAGAACGTCCGCTCATGCCAACGAGAGGACATCACACGGGCAAGTAGAGGGGGACGCCGGCAGGCTCGGTGGCGTCGGCGCGGGGTTCGGCGGTTACCCCGGCAGGACGTAGGCCCGGTCGGTCGCGTAGATCGCGGCCAGGTCGTCCGCGGTGATGCCGCGACCGGCGAAGCGGGCGATCACTGTCAGTCCCTTCGCGTTGAGGTGCCGGAAGTCGTCGAAGTCCAGGTCTTCACAGTGCGGGGCGCCGGGGTCATGACCCGGATGGCCCGCGTACAACAACTGCCCGCGCTCGGCGAGGGTGAGTTGAAAGTTGGCGTTGACGTTCCAGTACAGGCTCGCGGCCTTTCCGTTGCGGGACAGCGCGGTCAGCCTGTCACGGTCGGCGCCTTGGAAGCCGTTCTCCTCGACGGCCAGCACCACGTCGTCCACCTCGAGCACGGCCAGCAGCGGCACGTACCCGTGCCCTGGGCCCCTGAGCCGTTCCCACGCGGGCCGCTCGACGATCGACTTGATCGACACCGGTGCGGCTGGGTCGCCGCCGAGCGCACTGATCACCTCCTCCGGCGCGAGGCCGCGCACAACGGTGATCGTGGCGGCTTGGCCGAGCGAGCTTTTCTCGATCCACCGGTGCTCGGCGTCGGGTGCGATCACCAAAGGCGGTTCAGGTTCCCCACGCAGCCGATGACCGAGCCGGTCCGTCTTCTTGTGCACCGCGTCGGGTGCGGCCGGTGCCTGCCACATGACCAGGTGACAGAAGTCTTCGGCATCGTCGCGGCCGGTCACCTGCACGCGGACTCGGTAGTCGCCCGGCCACGGCGGCGTTTCCCCACAGCGGCGGCCGTATCCGGATGCGTTCCCGGACAAGACGGCACCGCCCTCCGACGCGGTCCAACTGATCTCGACGACCTCGTCCCAGCCGGTGAGGTCGAGTTCCTCGGGCGGTCCGGTCAGCACGTGCATCGATATCGGCACGTGGCCTTCGGCCACGCCCGTCCGGATCACCACGCCGTCTTCCACTGCGGCGACCAGGCCGTTGCCGGAGAAATCGGCGTTCGCCGGAACCGCACCTTCGGTGACCCAAAACCGGTGGTCCGTTACCGCGGCCGACATTGAGGAAGACTGCGGCAGCAGGTATTCAGCGCGCCGCTTGGCCAGCACGGCCGCCGCGTAACCAAGCGGCTTGGGCACCGTCGGCAACACGAGCGCCGCAGCACCCAGCGCCACACCGACGATCGCGGGCGTCTCACCGGCCACCGCACTGCCCAACGAGCGCAGCACCGCGGTCGACACGATCACGGCCAGAGCGAAATGCGCGGCACCGTGCTGCGCGGCAATTTCCGCTTCATCGCCGGCCGCATGCGGCACAGCCGCTATGTCCCGCAACGCTTCGAACAGTTCCACCACGCGGTCAGCCGCGCCAGGGTGTACCTGTTCGACGATGGCCACGGCCTGCTTCGTGGCGCACTGCTCATCGCCCATCCACCCTGTGACGTACCGCGTGACGGTCGACTGAGCCAGTCCGGACACAAGATCATGCGGGATGTCCACGGCCAACCGATCGACAGTCAGTTCCAGTGCACCCAGCAGCCGTTCGGAAAGTACGTCGCCAATTTCGTCCAGCGCTGTTTGGACCCTCGTGCCGTGCCGCGAATACCCCTTCGGCTCCCACCGGCCAAGGCGACCAGCAGGCTCTTTCGGCACGCGCGCAACGATGTCCGGCAGCGCAGCCGACACGACCGACTCGAAATTCTCGATCCCCATCACACTATGATGCCCATGCGTCCACAGCCCCAGCAATGTTGTCTCGCTGGACGCTAGATGATGTTGGTATCGGCCTCTTGAGCCAGCGTCCAGACGTAGTACCAGGAGTCTTGGCGAAGCGCGCAAGGCCGGCCCGTACACGGCCACCAGCGTCGCCCCGACCGATCCGATCACGGCACCGGTGACGCCGACGACCTTCTTCCGCCGTGCTTTCTCCATCTCGGAACGTGTCGACCGAATGCGGTCTTTGATCTGCAAACCCAGTTTGAGGAGTTCACGGTCCGATTGCACAGCGTTGACCGCCGTGTCCAGGTCCAGGAGGCTCTGGCGCAGGAAATCGCGGAAGCCCGTATACGAAGCGAATTCCTCAGCTGGCGTGGCGCTCAGCTTCGCGTGACCACGGTGTCTGTCGCTGCGGGCCAAGTGCCTGCCCGACGGCTAGCCGTCGCGGTTCGATCCCACGCGAGCGGAGCGGAGTGCCCAGGCTGCGGAGCCAGGCCCCTACGGCTTCCGGGCGCTGATCGTCGCCTGGTCGGTTTCGATGTTCTTGAAGCCCGCAGCCTCCAGCGCTTTGGCGCAGACCTCCACGTCGCTGCTCGCCCCGCGCCAGGAATACTTGAAGCTGCCACCGCTTCTGAGCGCGCGGAACGCGCCGGGCGCGGCCCGGTTCCAGTCGATCGCCTCGGGCGCCATGTAGTAGCCCTCGACGGCATCGAGGCTGCCCGGCTCGAAGAGCTGGCCGACATCGGAGCCGTCGGCTTCCACGTGGTTCGGGATGTCCTTGCGGCTGACAGCCTTGATGTTGAGATTGACGTTGATCCCGTCCGGCGGCTCGTGCGCCGCTCCGGTGCCACCGAGGTTGGCCACCACTTCCTTGCCTTCGGCGCGAAGGCGTTTCACCAGTGCCCGCGCCTGTGCGGTTGCCTTTGACATGTCCGGCGTGCGAGCAGCCGTAGCCGGGTGTTTCTGCGTCTGCGCGGCCTGCCGTTGTCGCACGTCCTCCGATGCGGGGCGGCCAGCGGCGGGACGTTGCAGCGGAGGCCGGGCTGGTGGTTGGCCCGTGGCCGGAGGCTGCTGCGCGGTCGGGCCCTGCGGCGAGCCTGCCTTGTCAGCCCGCGGAGGCTCCGCGGGACCGTGCGGCTGTGTCGTCGGAGCCGATGGTTCGGTCTCTGTCCGAGGACTCGGCATGGCGGGTCCGGCACTCGGGGCTTCGGGTTCGGCCGACCCGGCCGGTGGTTCTGGCTCCTTCGCGATCCCCGGCGCCTCACCCGGTACCGGTGAGGTTCTGAGCAACTCTGGAGGGATCGGCTCCTTCAGGTAACGGCCGAGCCTGGCGAACCCGATCCGCACGCCGATGACCGCAGCGGACGCGGCCACCAGCGTCAGGGCGAGCACGGTGAGTTCGCGCTGGACCTGTGCGACGTATTCATGAATGGCGTCGTTCATCATCCACGCCAGACGAGGGGTCGTGGCGGGTGAGACGACGGTGGGCGCGATCACGGCGCCGCCCGCGCCCCGGTAATACGCGAATGGCTGCGCTGTCCCCGAGGCGAACGGCCCGAACGGGATATCCTTCACGGCGTCGTCGTAGGCGGCGTAGACGCTGTGATTGATCGGGGTTGCCCGCCGCAGTCCGAGATCAACGTAGGCGTCGGCGACGAACACCGGCTTGTCCAGCCCCTTGCACACGATCAGATACCCGCCGAAATAGAGGTTGAAATACACGGCGGTGACGCGGCGGTCAAGGTAGTCGGCAGCGGCGCGCGGGTCGGCGGCTTGTGCTGATACCGCGGGGAGCCGCACCCCTGCGCTGCGAAGCCGGGCCGTCTCCTGCGGGGTCTGGCCTTCGACATCCACGTCGATGTCGGGATCCGGTTGACGTTGGACGGCGAGCGCCGTGGGCGTCGCCGCGCTGACGGTTCGGGCTCCGGCCGCGGCGTCGGCCTCGTGCTCGGCGGGACTGGCGGCTGCTCCCAGGGGCAACGGCTCGGACGGCACGGTCGCTGCCGGTGGCTGCTGGGCGACATGGGTCAATTCATGATCGAGGAGTCGGCGGCCTTCGGATGTACCCGGTCGGTACTTGCTTGCCTGGAAAACAATGTGCGAGCCGACTGTGTAGGCGCGGGCTCCGACAGCGATGGCTGATGCGTCCGCGCGGCGGTCGGTATGCACCCGCACGTGGCTGAAGTCCTGGCCGAATTTGTCCGCGGCGGCCCGCTGGACCGATTCTTCGAGCGGTTCGCCCGTCGATCGCACCACTTCGTGCACGGCCGCGGGCGGGACGTGTCGTCGACGCGGACGTGCGTGCGCGTGTTCGCCCATGCGAGGAACCGTGCCTCGCGGGCGTCACCGCAGCGTCACGTGCGCCCGCCCGAGATCCTTTTCCCGAGAAATGACTCCGGTTTTGTGGCATGGCCACGGATTTTCATGCCGGTGCAGTCCTCCGTTCCAAGCGCTTGCCCACCGTCACAGAGTGGCAGCCGCGCGCCACGACCGGCTGCTTTTCGCGGCCGCGCGGGCGACGACAGCCCCGTCCTCAGGCCCACAAAGGCAACTAGCGGCCGCGTGGCGTCTGCCCCCGGCCTTCGCCTGCCCCGACTGTCAGCAAGTGACCATTCCAGCAACCCGCAGAGCGTGACCGGCCTGATCTTCGGCAGGAACTTCCCTCATTCCACTCGCGGCCGCAGGCGCGTTGGCCGATGCGGTGTGGTCGCATTCGCGCTCATCAGCCGGGACGCCGCCGTGATCGCACAGACGGCGTCCCCCGCCAGGAGCGACCGATACCCGGGCTATCCGGCCGGTCGCAGTCAGAAACCGGCGAACGCTGCTCGACCCCTGATGACAACATCCGCTCACAAGTGACAGCTACAGTGCGCCAGCTAGCAGATTCATTGCGCATGAAGCGAGTCAAGGCACAACCCGCAGTTCCGGGCGCGGGGAATGATCCAGGAATTTCCGCTCTCCGTCGGTGACGAGACTCGGGTTCTCGCTTTCCCGGGCGTCGTGGCGGTCCTCGGCGAGCACTCGGTCGAAGTCCGCCACATCGGACCCGATCTCGGTGCGCACACCGGCTTCGTGCTCACCCGGATGCGAGAGACGACTGGCTCCGCTCCAGCTCTGTCGGCACTGCCCTGCGGAGGACCGGGATTCCCCTTCTCCGGCCAGCTTCGGCACCGGGAGCTGGTCCAGTTCGTCGGCTCCGGCAGGAAGCCATCGGCAAGCTCAAGGAGGCCGACGGCTGAACGGCTGTCGGCGTCCATGGGAGCACAGCGTCGAAAACATCCGTCGTGGCAAGAAGATCATCGCCGGGCACGCCCGCGGAGTCAGTACCTCGGATACAGCTCCGGCCCGGGCAGAGCGCGTCCTCCGTCGCGCCGCCCGGCGTGGAACAGCAGGGTTCGCGCCTGGTCCCGGGTCACCCCGAGACAGCCGCACAAGGTGCCGAGCGAAGCGCCGCGCTCGGCCAGGATGAAACCGACGTAGAGCACCGCCGGGGACACCTCCGGCAACTCGGCCGCCAAATCCGGCGGGAGCGAGCACAGCAAGTCGCGCTCGAACTCCCGGCGAGCCTCCGCCAGCAACTCGTCGCACCCGTCCCCGCGGCGACGGCGCAGGCACCGGGTCAGCACCGTCCACATCAGACTTCACCGCACCAGCGGGCACGCAGCCGACGCGTGCCGTTCTCGTCGAGCACCGGCTCCCAGATCATCCGCAGCCGACGAGCCTGCTCGATCGGACGGCGCGGGGCCGGCGGGGTCGTCTCAGCGTGCGGCTGGCGGACGCCGGTCAGGATCCTTGTCATGAGTCCTCCCAAAGATTGATCGATCACGGATGTGCGGCGACTGTGCGACGGACTCACGGCCCTCACCTCCTTCGCGCATTGACGGACAAGCTGGACTGCGGCCGACCGTGTTTCGGGCAGGCGCGAACCCCGCACCGGAATCTCCGGGCGGGTCGTTCGGCCTGAGGGTCAGTCTCGGATGCCGGGTGCAGACGGGGACGCGAGGGTGAAGGGGCTGCTTCGCCCCGGGCGACTTCGGCTCATTCCTCGCCCCCCTTTGCTGTCTCGGGCACCAACCGGTCGATGCCCGCGCCAAGACAGGGGACCGCGTTCCACCGCGAGCGGCGCACCCCTGCACATTCGTAAGAGCTTTGGCACTGCCCGGCGTATCCGCGCACCCGTGCGCGAGAAGCCACTTGGCCTCACCCCTTAACCCGGGGAGAGGTGTCCTGACCGTGGGCGTCTCTCGACGTCGTGGGGTCAGTGGCCTGTGTCCGGACAGACGCCTCACCTAACGAGGTGCCGCTCCGCCAGTGAACACCTCCACGGCCACCACTGTCAAATACTTGTACAAGTGTTGTAGGCAAGGGCCGCGACGTTGCTACCGCCGTCGGCGACCGCGAACGGCAGGACCTGGCGGCGAAGGCCAAGGGAGCGCTGAGGGTTTGTCGCCCAGGCCGAACTTCCGGCGGTAGTCGCCGAACATCCTGCGGACCGGCACAGCCAGCCGGTCCGGGTTGCGTCGAGCAGTCTCAGCCGGAAGCGGACGCGCCGGCCCTCGTCCGGATGAGCTCCTCGATCCCGTCCAGGATGCGGTCCAGGCCGAAGACGAACTCGTCGTCCGGGCCGTCCTCGGCGTCGATCGCTCCGGCCTCCAGTGCCGCGGCCACGGCGGGGAACCGGGCCGGGTCAAGGACTTTGCCCAGCATCTGGCCGTAGAACGACATCGCCTCGCCATGCTCGGCTCCGGCGGAGGCGAAGGCGTCCGCCACGTCGGCGATCACCGTGGCCTCGCTCCGGACGAATCCGATGAGCAGCATCATCACCGAGAGCTTCTCCCGCTCGCCGAGCCCGCTGCCGTCGAGGCGGCCCAGCCCGTGTTCCAGCCAGATCACCTGGTTCGGCGTGACCGGCGGACCGCTCACCGGGATGCGCAGCACCCAGGTGTGCTCGCGCAGGACGGTGTGCAAATCCCAGGCCCAGCGGGACAACGCCGCGCGGCAGGGCTCGCCGGGCTCGCCAGCGGACGGCGGCGTGCGGTATGCCGCGTCGGACATCAGGATGAGCAACTCCTCCTTGGTATCTACGTAGCGGTAGAGCGCCATGGTGGAGGAGCCGAGTTCGGCGGCCACCCGGCTCATCGACACCGCGGACAACCCCTCCGATGCCGCGACGCCGACCGCCGCGTCGACGATGCGCTCCAGGCTCAGCCCCCGCTGCCGTGCCTTGCCCGGCCGCTCTCGCACTCCCCAGGCCGCTTCGATCACCGATGGCAATCCAAGTCCGCGCCGATCGCCCATGTGGTCCGCTTTCGTCGACTTCGCCAGTCTGTTTCGTCCAGCGCAGATTGTAGTGCGCGGCGGCGCTCGCGCTTCTCCGCGGCGGGGAGAACAGCCAGGTCAGCACGCGCGGTATGGAGCGACGTCCGGGGTCGCGTGAGCAGGCCGCCCGCCTCTCCCATGAACCGCGTACGACTTACGCGTATGCTATAAACTTAACCGGACAGCCATTCGGACGGCAGCGATCCATCGGTAGTTCGAGGAGAAGAATGTGACCCCGACCGGAACAGCCATCGCGGCGAGAGGGATCCGGAAGAGCTACGGCTCGCTGACCGCCCTCGACGGATTCGACCTGACCGTGGAGGCGGGCACCGTGTGCGGCCTGCTCGGCCCGAATGGCTCCGGCAAGACCACCGCGGTCAAATGCCTGGCCACGCTGCTGCGGCCCGATGCGGGCAGCGCGCGGATCAGCGGGCTCGACGTCGTCTCGAACGCGGACGCCGTGCGCCGGCGGATCGGGCTGACCGGTCAGTACGCGGCGGTCGACGAGATCCTTACCGGACACGAGAACCTGGTGATGTTCGGCCGTCTCTACGGGCTGACCGTCCCGGCCGCCAAGCGCAGGGCCGGCGAACTGCTCGAGCACTTCGACCTGGTCGAGGTGGGCAAGCGGTCCGTGGCGCAGTACTCCGGCGGAATGCGGCGACGGCTGGACCTCGCGGCCAGCCTCGTCCAGGCGCCCGAGGTGCTGTTCCTGGACGAGCCGACGACGGGCCTGGACCCGCGCAGCCGCAACCAGGTCTGGACCGGCATGCGGCAACTCGTCGAGGCGGGCGCCACGGTGCTGCTGACGACGCAGTACCTGGAGGAGGCCGACCAGCTCGCCAACCGGATCGCGGTGCTGGACACCGGCAAGGTGATCGCCGAGGGCACGGCGGACGAGCTGAAATCACGGGTCGGCGGCGACCAGGTCGACGTGATCGTGCGCGACGAGGCCTTCCTCTCCGCTGCGGCCGACGTCCTGCGCAGGCTCGGCGAACCGTCGGCGGTCGAGCACGAGCGCAAGCTCAGCATGGCCGTTCAGGGCGACCGGATCACCATGCTCAACGAGATCCTCCGCCTCCTCGGCGACGCGGGCATCAACGTCGAAGACATCGGCGTACGGCGGCCGACCCTGGACGAGGTGTTCCTCGGACTGACCGGGCGGCGCGCCGGCGAACCGGAACCGGAGGGCGCGGCGTCATGACGATTTCCAGCAGCACCCGCAGTTCCGGGGCGCCAGCCGGCGTCGGCCAAGCCCCGCGGCCGGGCGACCGGGCGGTGCACAGCCGCGGCGGCAAGGCGTGGGCGGACACCCGGGCCCTGGTGCGCCGCACCATGACCCACGGCATCCGCGAACCGATCGAGCCACTGCTCTCGCTGGTGATCCCGATCATGATGATGCTGTTGCTCGGGTACGTCTTCGGCGGATCGATCACCATTCCGGGCGCCTCGAACTACCGCGAGTTCCTGATCGCCGGGATCATCGTGATGGTCAACGCCTACGGACTGAGCAACACCGCGTCCGGCATGGCGAGGGACACCGAGCGCGCGGTCTTCGGCCGGTTCCGCTCGATGCCGATGGCCGCGTCCGCGCTGGTCGCCAGCCGGGCGATCTACGAGATGGCCCGCGGCGTCGTCGAGACCGTCGTGGTGGTGCTGGCCGGCCTGCTGATCGGCTGGAACTGGCACCACGGCTGGGGCGATTTCCTCACCGCTCTCGGCCTGCTCCTGCTGTTACGGCTGGCCTTGGTCTGGGTCGGCATTCTGCTCGGCCTGACGGTGCCCGCCGAGGCGGTCTCGCCGATCGTCTACCCGCTGGTGTTCCCGGCGACGGTCATCTCCAGCAGCTTCGTCGCCCCGGAGAAGATGCCGGACTGGCTCGGCGCGGTCGCCGAGTGGAACCCGATTTCCTCGATCGTGAACGCCACCCGCGAACTGTGGGGCAACCCTGGCGTCGGCGGCGACTCCTGGATCGTGCACCACGCGCAGCTCATGGCGGTCGTCTGGCCGCTGGCGATGATGGCGCTGTTCATCCCGTTGGCTGTCCGGCGTTTCCGCCGGGTCACGGCCTGACTCGGGCTCAGCCCGCACCTGGCGGGTGGCACCGGGTTCGCGTCCTACGTCGATGACAAATAGCGGAGGACGGCGGCGGGCCGCTGGCAAATTCCGGTCCGGACTTGGGCACTGGTCGCGATTCGACGAATCCGGCTGCTTGTCCGGTTTACCCTGGCACTGACAGCTTTTTGCCGCGTCGCACGCATTGTGCCCACGGTGTGCGGCGTCAGCCGGGACCGGGGCGCGCTCGGCCGGGGCATCGTGCTGGCGATGGTGCGCCGGGCGCTGGGCGGCCACCGGCTGCGCCTTGCCGAGGGCCTGCGCGACGCTCGGCACCTGAGATCCATTCAGGACTGTCCTTAGTGGATAGTCCTGAATGGATCGCGCCGGTCCCCCGACAGGACGACGCCCATGCCCGTCCGGCCGGGCGGATCGGCCGCCAGTCCGTGACAGCGAACGCCGGGTCTCGGTCCTGCCAAGGTCAGGCCGTCCGCGCATCCCCTGTCCGCCAGCATGAGGTCGCGGACGTCGGTTCGACGATCGAACTGACCGGGCGGCCGAGGCGGCAGGAAAGATCACAACGCCGCGGGCGGCCAGGCCGGCAGGGCGGCGGTCCGCGGCCGGAGAGCAGGCATCGCGCGGGGCTCGACTCCGATCTCGGCCATGGCGCGGCGATAAATGTCATGGCGGCGGCGCGCTTCTCCGATCCGGCCCGCTGTGATCAGCACCTTGATCAGGTTCAAGTGCGCTTGCTCGTCGTAGGGGTCGTCCTCGAAGAGGCGCAAGGTGTGGCGGACAACCTCGTCCACGTCGCCGTTCGTCTGGCAGTGGTGGATCAGGGCGCGCAGTACCGCCTGGTGCAAAGCGCGCAGCTCTTCGACCGTGTGTTGTGCCCAGTCGGCATAGGGATCGTCTTCGAGGAAGTCGCCCGTGTACAGGCCCGCGGCCCGGTACATGCGGGCCACGGCATCGGTCCGGCCGGCGCGATGCGCTTCCACCGCGGAGATTGCGGTGCTGCGGAACTCCGCGACGTCGATGCTCACCAAAGCCGAGTCCAGCCAGACGGACGTGCCGTCGGTGAGCAGCGGCTGCGGATCATCTTTGGCCGGCTGCAGGACCTGTCGCACGGTACTCAGCAGCACCGACAACCGGTTGCTGGACTTGCCGGGGTCGACGCCTGGCCACAGGACTTCCATCAGCTGGTCCCGGGGCGCGGGCCTGCTGCGCGAAACGAGGACTTTCAGCAGGTCTCGCGCTTTGCGTGACTGCCACGCCGTCCTCGGCACGGCGACGCCGTTTCGGATGACCCGGAAATTGCCCAGCGCGTAGATCGCCACGGTGTGCGGCGCTTCGGTCGCCGAGCGAAGGCCGTTCGCGCCGCACTCGACAGCCGGGTCGAGGCCGTGCGCGGGCACCGCGGCCAGGGTGCCGGCGGCGAAGCCGGGAAGCGAGACGGTCGCGGCGCCTTCCGGACGGAGGCCGTTCTCTTCTCGAGTCTCGGCGTTTTCGCGCGGCACGTCCGCACCGGCTGCGGCGAATTCCTTCAGACTGGCCACCGAGGCGGTGTCAGGCAAGTTTAGTCGCATTGATCTCACCTGGAATGCCTTTGCCTTGTTGGTCTTTTCCCGTCGAACGCCGGAACTTCCCGGCACCGAGCGGGCGGAAAACCCGGGGACACGCGCCGTCGCCGAGGCGGCCGCGGGCGGCTCAGACCATTGCGCCGGTTCCCGGCCTTCCCGTCACCTGCCGAGCCTGCGTTCACTATCCGACCCCCATTGCTTTCGTCCGGGCGGAATCCGCCGTCTCGGCGGACTTCTGGCGCTGATTCCGCCGCTCCGGCGAAGTCCTGGGTATGCCGGATGCTCATACGCGTCCTTCGTCGAGGGAGTGCTTGGTCTGCCCACATCCAGTCGTCGGGAACCGCACTCCGTTACCGCTGGAAACGAAATTGCTCCATTCGTGGGATTAGCCCCCGAATGGAGCAGCGGGCAGCCGTTTAACCCGCCGCCGAATGCCCTTAAGTGAACGCTAAGCCTGCCGGAAACCCCATTTCTTAACCTTCCGTCCGTCCGCGAATCGCAGCCGAAAGGGGTGGCTCGGATGACGGTGCAGGACGAGGCGAACTACGAGGTCTACTGCCTCGCCGACCGGCTGTTCTACGACCAGCCGACCCGTCACGCCGGCGAAAGCACGGACTTCGCGGCCGCCGCGCGCGCGGTTCCGCCCGGCTGGGCGCACGAGTCCAGCGACACCTGGATGTACTACGCGCCCGAGGACGTGCCGCTTCCGGCACAGGGCTGGAAGATCCACGTGTCGTCGCGGCTGGAGGACGCCGAACGGGTGCTGGACACGGTACGGGAATTCTGTGAAAGCAACCGAATCGCCTTCAAGTTCTTGCGCAGCAGAAATGTTCTGGTGCTGTTCAACGCCAAATCGGCATTCCGGGGATCGAGCGGAAAACTGGTCACGATTTACCCGGATTCGGACACCCGTTTCGAGGCCGTGCTCGCCGAACTGGACGGCCTGCTTCGCGGGGTAGCAGGCCCGTACATCCTGAGCGATCTTCGCTACGGCGACGGGCCGCTGTACGTGCGGTACGGCGGCTTCACCGAGCGTTTCTGCGTATCGGACAATGGCGAGCGCGTGCTCGCCATCGAAAACGCCGACGGGACATTGGTGCCCGACGTGCGCGGTCCCACGTTCGCGCTCCCGCCGTGGATTCAGCTGCCGTCGTTCCTGGAACCGCACCTCGCCGCCCGTGCGGCCGTCACCACCGCGGATCTGCCTTACGCGATCGAGAGCGCGATGCAGTTCTCCAACGGCGGCGGCGTGTACCTCGGCCGGGACA
Source organism: Amycolatopsis albidoflavus (assembly GCF_039525725.1). NCBI lineage: Bacteria > Bacillati > Actinomycetota > Actinomycetes > Pseudonocardiales > Pseudonocardiaceae > Amycolatopsis > Amycolatopsis albidoflavus. The sequence continues at coordinate 453,432 of NZ_BAAAHV010000011.1, read as the reverse complement.
CTCGCACCGGCGACCAGGTAGTGCTCAAGGAGGGCAGGCCGTACGCGGGCCTCGACGTGGCCGGCCGAGACGCGGTGACCCGGATCCGGCACGAGCGCGACATGCTGGCCCGCCTCGCCGGGCTCGACGCGGTGCCCGCGGTGCTCGACTGCTTCGAACTGGGGGAACACCACTTCCTCGTCGAGGAGTTCGTCGACGGCAACCCGTTGCAGCGCCTGCTGGTGCACCGCTATCCGCTGACCCATCCCGATCCGGAGCCGGAAAAGCTGGCCGAGTACGTCGAGTGGGCGCTGGGCATGCTGGCCCAGGTCTCCGCCGCGGTGGACGCGCTGCACGAGCGCGGCGTCGTGTTCGGCGACTTGCATCCGGAGAACATCCTGGTCACGGCCGAGGGGCGGCTGGCACTGATCGACTTCGAGGTCGCCACCCTGACGGAAGACGCGGCCCGCTCGTCGCTCGCGCACCCGGCGTTCTCCGCGCCGCCGGACCGGGTCGGCACCGAGGTGGACCGGTATGCGCTCGCCTGCCTGCACCTGGGTATGTTCGCTCCGCAGGCCACCATCACCACGCGGTTCGACCCAGGCAAGGCACGGCAGATCGCGGCCTACGCGGCCGAGGTCTTCCCGTTGCCGCCGGGCGCGTTGGACGAGTCGGTGCGCGTCATCGAGGGCGCGGAGCCGGGGCCGTCCCGGATGAGCGGGCTTCCGCTGCCCGGAGTCTCCCCCTGGGACGATCTGCGGGCCGCGCTGCGAACCTCGATCCTCGCGTCCGCCACCCCGGACCGCGACGACCGCCTTTTCCCCGGCGACATCGCGCAGTTTCTGCCCGGAGGCGGGATCAGCATCGCGTATGGCGCGGCAGGCGTGCTCTACGCGCTCTCCGCCACCGGTGCCGGACGCTTCCCCGAACACGAGGACTGGCTGCGCAAACACGCGTTGACTCCGGCCGACGGCGCTGCCCTCGGCTTCTACGACGGCCTCCACGGCGTCGCGTATGTCCTGGCCGAACTGGGGCATCGGCAAGACGCGCTGAGAATCGTCGAACGCTGCCTCGCGATGCCAGCGGACGCGGCCGAACTCGGGTTGCACGGCGGGCTGGCCGGCATCGGGCTCGCTCTCCTGCACTTCCGGGCCGACCTCGGCATCGGGCCCGCGCTGTCGGTGGTCGACCAAGTCGCCGACCGGCTGGGCGGAGTGACCGATGTCCCCGAAATCAGCGGAGGCGACCATCCCCGGGCCGGGCTGATGTTCGGATCGGCCGGGCCGGCGTTGCTGTTTCTGCACGCCTACGAGCAAACGGGCGACCTCGGCCTGCTCGATCGCGCGGAAATCGCGCTGCGCCAAGACCTTCGCCGCTGCATCCGCGCCGAGGACGGCACCGTGCAGGTCGACCAAGGCTGGCGGACGCTGCCGTATCTCGACGAGGGCTCGGTCGGGATCGCGCTGGTGCTGGAGCGCTATCTGCGCCACCGCCCGGACGAAGAGCTCGGCGAAATGCTGGCCAGGCTGCGCGCGGTCACCCGGAGCGCGTTTTTCGTGCAGTCCGGCCTTTACACCGGCCGGGCCGGAATGCTCCTGGCCGCGGAACCGTCCGGAGCGGACGCGTTGGTCCGGGGTTTGGGCTGGCACGCGGTGCCCTGCGGCGACGGGCTCGCGTTTCCCGGCGACCAGCTGTTGCGCCTGTCGATGGACTTCGCGACCGGGACGGCGGGCGTGCTGTTCGCGCTCGGTTCGGCGCTGCACGGCGAACCGGTGCGGCTCCCGTTCCTGGCCGGCCCCGAAGACCCGGATGCCACTGGGCATTCGTCAAGTGACGACCCATCGAAGGAGGTGTAATCACATGGCACTTCTCGACCTGCAGGGCATGGAGGCCCCCGGCGGCAAGGGCGGCGGCGGCGGTTCCACGCTGACCGTTCTGGGCTGCGCGTCGCACACGCCGAGCAACGTCAGCCTGTTGCTCTGCCACTGACGCCCGACGGGTCCTGGGCGGACTTGGCCTCCGCCCAGGACCCTGCCCTTCGCGAAAGGAGCGGCCGTGCTCGCCGAACGCCTGCCGATCGCCGACGACCTGCACGGCCGCCTCGTGCCCGATCCCTACCGGTGGCTCGAAGACGCCGCCAGCGCGCAGACCCGGCGCTGGCAGGCCGCCGAGGACGACCGCTGGCGCGCGCACGCCGCCGCTTTGCCCGGACGCGCCCGGCTGCACGGGGACGTGCGGCGGCTGAGCGCGGTCGGGGTGGTGACGGCTCCCCTGTGGCGCGGCGACCGGCGGTTTTTCCTGCGCCAGGAACCCGGTCAGGAACACCCGGTGCTCTATGTGTCCGAATCGGACGGTACGGAACGGGCGCTCGTCGACCCGATGAAGCTGGACAGCGACGGCCTGGTGGCGCTCGATGCCTGGCACCCCAGCCACGACGGCGCCCGCCTGGCGTTCCAGCTCTCCCGCGGCGGCACGGAGAACTCCGTTCTGCACATGCTCGACGTCGGCTCGGGCGAGCAGATCGACGGACCGATCCGGGGATGCCGGTACACGCCGGTCGCGTGGCTGCCCGGCGCCGACAGCTTCTGCTACGTGCGGGAGCGGCGAGTGTGGCGGCATCAGGTCGGTGCCTCGGTCCAGCAGGACGTCGCGGTGACCGGCCGAACCGGGTCGTTCGGGCTGGAAATCGACCGCGACGGCCGGTGCCTGGTGCTCGCCGAAGGCACCGGCCTGTGGCTCGTCGACCCCGCCACCGGCGCGGAGCGGACTGTCCACGAAGGACCGGACGGCCGCGCGGCCGCGTTGCCCCACAAGGATCTCCTGTACCTCCTCACCGACAAGGGCGCGCCGCGCGGCCGGGTGTGCGTGGCCGATCAGTCCGCGCCCTCGCAGTGGCGCGAGTTGATCCCGGAAGATCCGGCGGCGGTGATCAGCGATGTCGCAGTGCTGGACGATTTCCTTGTGGTGAGCCGGATCCGGCACGCGATCGGCGAGATGAGCCTGCACGACCTCAGGACCGGCGACCGGGTCGCCGACGTGCCGTTGCCCGGTGCCGGATCGCTGGGATCGGTGTCCACGCGCGGAAACGAGGCGTGGTTCGGCTACACCGACAGCGTGACCCCGGGTGCGGTCTACCGATACGACGCCGAGACGCGCCAAACCAAACTCTGGGCGGGAACGCCCGGCATGAAAGTCCCCGACGTGCTCAGCCGGCAATTGACCGCGAAGTCCTCGGACGGCACCCCGATCCGGGTCGTGGTCCTCGCGAAGCCCGGCACTGGACCGCGTCCGACGATTCTCTACGGCTACGGCGGTTTCGGCGTTCCGCTCACGCCGTCCTACTCCAGCTACATCCTCGCGTGGGTCGAGGCGGGCGGTGTCTTCGCGTCCGCTCAGGTGCGAGGCGGCGGCGAGGAGGGGGAAGAATGGCACCGCGACGGAATGCTCGACCGCAAGCAGAACGCCTTCGACGACTTCGTCTCCGCGGCCGAGCACCTGATCGCCGAGGGCTGGACGACGCCGGCGCAGCTGGGCATCTGCGGCGAGTCCAACGGCGGCTTGCTGGTCGCGGGAGCGCTCACTCAGCGTCCGGAATTGTTCGCCGCCGCGGTGTGCTCGGCGCCGGTGCTCGACATGGTGCGGTACGAGCGGTTCGGCCTCGGTCCGCAGTGGCGCGAGGAGTACGGCTCGGCCGCGGACCCCGAGCAATTGGCTTGGCTGCTGGGCTATTCGCCGTACCACCGGGTGGAGAAAGGCGTCGCTTACCCCGCGGTGCTGTTCACGACGTTCGGCGGGGACACCCGGGTAGACCCGATGCACGCCCGCAAGATGTGCGCGGCGCTGCAATGGGCGACCACGAGCGGGCGGCCGGTGTTGTTGCGCCACGAACCTGACGCCGGCCACGGCGCGAGTTCGGCTACCCGGGCGATGCGGCTGGCGGGCGACCTGCTCGCGTTCCTCGCCGAGCACACCGGGCTGGACCTCTCATGATCACTTTCGGCGACGTGGTGCGGCGCGCGGGCGGCTGGCTGCCGTTGATCGGGCTCGCCGGCCTCGTCGGCAGCCTCGGCACCCTCGCGTTGCCTACCGTGCTTGGCCACGCGGTCGACGCGCTGATCACCGGGCACAGCCGCGGCGTCTGGGTGGCGGCCGCAGGGGTCCTGATCGCCGTCAATGTCGTGTTCGACGTGGTCGACGCCTACGCGGGCACCGCCTGCGTCGCCGGGACCACGGCGTGGCTGCGCGATCGCGTCGTGCGGCACGTGCTCGCGATCGGTCCGGCCCGCGCCGCCCGATTCGAGACCGGCGACCTGGTCACGCGGGTCTCCGGCAGCGCCGTCGAGGCCGCGCAAGCCGGGCCCGCCGTCGTCACGACGATCTCGGCCGCGCTGCCGCCGATCGGCAGCCTCGTGCTGCTGGCCTGGATCGACCTGTGGCTCGCTCTCGCCTTGCTGGCCGGCCTCGCGCTGGTAGTGGTTGTGTTGCAGACGTTCGCGTTGCGCAGCGCGGCAGTGCTGGTCGCCTACCAGCAGACGCAAAGCGCGATCGCCGCCCGGCTCGCCGAATCCCTGGGCGGGGCCCGGACAATCGCCGCCGCGGGCACGGTCGGCGCGGAAGAACGCCGGGTGCTGGCAGACCTGCCGAAGCTGCACGAACACGGTGCCGGCACCTGGCACGTCCTGGCGCGTTCCAGCGCGCAAGCCACCTTGGTCGGCCCGCTCGTGCTGGTCGCCGTCCTCGCCGCCGGCGGCATCGAACTGCTGCGCGGCCGGATCACTCCCGGCGAACTGTTCGCCGCCAGCCAGTACGCGGTGATCGGCGGCGGGCTCGGCGCGTTGACCGGGGTCTTCAGCAGGCTCGCCCGTGCCAAGGCGGGAGTGCGCCGGGTCGGCGAAGTTCTCGCGACGGAACCGGTTTCCTACGGCACCGAAGCGTTGCCGGACGGCCCGGGCACTGTCGAATTCCGCGGCGTGACTGTGCGCGCGGACGACGCGGTGTTGCTGGAGGACGTGCACCTGAGTATCCCCGGCGGAGCGGCGGTGGCCGTCGTCGGCGCTTCCGGGGCGGGCAAGTCGGTGCTCGCGGAGGTCGCCGCGCGCCTGCGGGCACCGGACGAAGGCGAGGTCCTGCTCGACGGAATCGCGCTGGCGGCGCTGGATCATCGTGCGCTGCGGACCGCGGTCGGCTGCGCGTTCGAGCGGCCGGTGCTCGTCGGCGCGTCGATCGGGGACGCGGTGGCCGCCGGGCGCGAGATCGACGTGCGGGCCTCGGCGCGCGCCACGCACGCGGACGAGTTCGTCGGCCGGCTCCCGGACGGCTACGCGACACCGCTGGCCGACGCTCCCCTGTCCGGCGGCGAGCACCAGCGGCTCGGCCTGGCCCGTGCCTGGCCCGCCCGGCGCCTGCTGGTCCTCGACGACGCGACGTCCAGTGTGGACATGGTCACCGAGATGCAGATCGCCCGCACCCTCACCGACGACCACGGCGAACGCACCCGGCTGATCGTCACGCACCGCGCGGCGACCGCGGCCCGCGCCGACCTGGTGGTCTGGCTGGCCGGGGGCAAGGTCGTCGCGACCGGCACCCACGACGAACTGTGGGCGCGGCCCGGTTACCGGGAGGTCTTCGGATGAAGCGCGAAATATCCTTTGGCCTCAAGGCGATGCCGCGCGGGCCGGTGGCGGCGTTGCTGCTGTGGTCGGTGCCCGAGGCGCTGCCCGCCGCGCTGTCCGGGTTCGCGGTCGCGCACGCGGTCGACTCGGGTTTCCTGGCCCATCGCCCGGCAGTGGGCCTCGCGTGGCTCGGCCTGCTGCTCGTGGCCGCCGGACTGGGCGCCGTCGGCTCGCGACAGGTGTACCGGCTGCTCGGCGCGCTGGTCGAGCCGTTCCGCGACACGCTCGTGCGCAAGGTCGTCAGCGGAGCGTTGGGGCACGCGGTGCGCGGGCGTGCCGACGACGGGGCCATCGCGCGGCTGACCCACCAGGTCGAGATCGTCCGGGACACCTACGCCGGGCTGATTGTCGTGCTGCGCGGGTTTCTCGTCACCGTCGTGGGCGTGGTAGCCGGAATGGGGTCGGTCGACCCGGTCATCGTGGCCTTGCTGCTACCGCCGTTCCTGCTGGGCCTCGGCCTTTTCCTGGGCACGCTCCACCTTGCCGCCGAACGATTCCGCCGATCCGTGCACGCCGACGAGCGCCTCGCGGTCACCGCGGGAGCCGTACTGGCCGGAACTCGCGACATCGCCGCGACCGGTGCCGAAGAGCACTCCGCGGACCTGGTCGCCGGGCCGATCCGGGCGCAGGCCGACGCCGAGCGCGCGATCGCCACCGTCACGGCGGCCCGCACTCTTTGCCTGGCAGTCGGCGGCTGGGTGCCGCTGGTGGTCCTGCTCGTCGCCGGACCGTGGCTGGTCAGCCGCGGCCTGACCGCCGGCGCCGTGATGGGCGGGCTCACCTACGTCCTCATCGGACTCCAGCCGGTGCTGCGCAACCTGATGACCGCGGTCGGCGGAAGCGGCCTGCGGTACGTCGTCACCGTCGGGCGCATCCTCGACGCCGCTGAGCTGCCCGCCGAACCGGAGCGCCGGGCCGAGGCCGGCCGCAGCGGCGAACTGACCGTCCGCGACCTCACTTTCGCCTACGGCTCGCATGCCGAACCCGTGCTGAGCGGGCTCGATCTCGTCGTGGCGCCGGGAGATCACCTGGCCGTCGTCGGTCCCAGCGGCATCGGCAAGTCGACGCTGGCCGGGCTGCTCTGCGGATTGCTGCGTCCCACCGCGGGCGAGGTCCTGCTCGGCGACGTGCCGGTCTCCGACTTGTCCGCGCAACGGCTTGCACAGGTGCGCACGCTGATCCCCCAGGAGGCCTACGTCTTCGCAGGCTCCGTATTGGACAACCTGACCTACTTCGCGCCGGACGCCGACCCCGAGCAGGTGGCGCGGGCCGTCACCGCGATCGGCGCGGACGAGCTCGTGGCCCGGCTCGGCGACGAACTCGTGCCCTCGGCGTTGTCGGCAGGCGAACGGCAGCTGATCGCACTGGTGCGCGCCTACCTCTCGCCGGCCTCAGTAGTGGTCCTGGACGAAGCGACCTGCCATCTCGACCCCGCTGCCGAACGCCGGGCAGAGGAGGCGTTCGCCCGGCGCGACTGCACGCTGATCGTGATCGCGCACCGGATCAGCTCGGCGTTGCGCGCTCGCCGGGTGCTGGTGCTCGACGGCACCGGTGCCATCGCCGGAGAGCACCAGACACTGCTCGAAACGTCTCCGCTCTACCGGGACCTGCTCGGTCACTGGAACCCCGATCGCCGCCTGGAGGAAGTGTGACGACCGCCAATCCGCTCGCGCCGCTCACGGCCGACGAGATCGCGGCCGCGTCCGCGATTCTCAAGGGAGCCAAGGGACTCGGCGCCATGGTGCGGTTCATCAGCATCGAACTGCACGAGCCGGCGAAACGCTCCGTGCTCGACGGCGTCCCGGTCGACCGCGAGGCGTTCGCCGTCCTGCGCGACCGGGACAGCCGCACCACGATCGAGGCCGTGGCCTCGATCACCCGCGGGGAACTGCTGTCCTGGCGAGAGGTTCCCGGCGCGCAGCCGGGCTTCTCCCGCGACGAGTTCGCCGACTGCGACGCGGTCCTGCGCTCCGACCCGCGGTTCCGGGAGGCGTTGCGCCGCCGGGGAATCACCGATCTGGACTCGGTCGCGATCGACCTGTGGGCGGCGGGCAACACCGGCCCGGCCGAGGACCCGGCACGGCGGCTGATGCGCCCGCAAGTCTATGTGCGGCAAGGGATGTACGACAATCGCTACGCGCACCCGGTCGAAGGCCTGACTGCCCTGGTCGACATCGACCGGATGGAGGTCGCGGAACTCGTCGACCACGGCGTCGTGCCGATCCCCCACCGGCACGGCAACTACATCCCGGAGCTGATCACCGGCGAGATCGAGGGCTACCCGGACAACGTCCCGGCGTTCGCCGCGACCCGAGACGATCTGCGGCCGCTGGAGATCACGCAACCGGACGGCCCGAGCTTCACGCTGGACGGCTACGAGCTGAGCTGGCAGCGCTGGCGCCTGCGCGTCGGCTACACCATGCGGGAAGGCCTCGTGCTGCACCGGATCGGGTACGACGACGGCGGGCGAGAGCGGCCGATCGTGTACCGGGCCTCGATGTCGGAGCTCTACGTGCCCTACGGCGATCCGAACCCGTCGCAGCGGGTGAAGAACGCCTTCGACATCGGCGAGGGCGGCATCGGGCCCTGGCTGAACTCCCTCGCGCTGGGCTGCGACTGCCTCGGCGAGATCCGCTACCTGGACGTCGTGATGTGCGACGACGACGGCGCTCCCGTGACGCTGCCCAACGCCGTCTGCATCCACGAGGAGGACGACAACCTGGCCTGGAAACACACCGACGGCAACCTCGGGCACGCCGAAACCCGCAGGCAACGCCGGCTCGTGGTCTCCTGCTGGGCCACGGCGAACAACTACGACTACGGGTTCTTCTGGTACTTCTACCTCGACGGCACCATCGAGTTCGAGGTGAAGCTCACCGGCATCGTCTCCACCGGCGCGTACGAGGGAGATGCTCCGCGCTACGGCACCGCGGTCGCTCCCGGCCTGTACGCACCGAACCATCAGCACTTCTTCAACATGCGGCTGGACATGTCCGTCGACGGCGAGCACAACAGCGTGTACGAAGTGGACACTGTCGCGGTGCCAGGCTCCGAGCAGCACAACGCGTTCGCCGCGCAGCCGACGCTGCTCGCCCGGGAAAGCGAGGCACAGCGGCTGGTCGACCCGCTCTCCGGTCGCAATTGGACAGTCGTCAACCCGTCGGTCCGCCACCACACCGGCCGCCCGGTCGGCTACCAGCTGATGCCGGGGACGAACATCCTGCCGCTGGCCCAGACCGGATCGCAAACGAGCAGGCGCGCGGGCTTCGCGTACCGGCATTTGTGGGTCACCGCCTACGATCCGGACCAGCGCTACGCGTCCGGCGACTACCCGAACCAGCGTCCCGGCGACGACGGACTCGTCGAGTACGTCCGGGCCGACCGGCCGCTCGTGGACGCCGATGTCGTTGTCTGGTACACGTTCGGAGCGAACCACGTGCCGCGCCCGGAGGACTGGCCGGTGATGCCGGTGTCCAAGGTGGGCTTCCATCTCAAACCGGTGGCGTTCTTCGCCGCGAACCCGGCGTTGGACCTGCCGAGACCTCGGTGCTGAGGCTTGCGGCGGCGGTATCGTCGGCCGGACAAGGCTTTGCGGGAGGCGACGCTCGGGCATGCCGTCGGGAGGACCGGCTCCGGCGCCTCCCGACAGCACCCGCGAATCAGGACTTGGGCAGCGTCACGCCGTACCTCTTGGCCGACAACGTCGCCGGGAAGAAGCACGAGGTCTGAGTGTCTCCGCCGGACAGCGTGCCGAGACCCTTGCTCCCGTCATAGGCCGGACCGCCCGAGTCGCCGTGATCGGAATGCGCGGTCGTGCAGAACTCGTGGTAGACCGTGTAACCCTCCGCCTCGAAGGTGTAGTCGACCTTGGTCACCTCGCCCGACGTCACCCCCGAGGTGATCCCGGCCCGCTTGATCTGCTCGCCTACCGTCGCGTCGGCGAACTCGGTGATCTTCGTGCCGTCGTTGATCTCGCTCGGTCCCTCGCCCGAAGCGTTCTCCACGAGCATGTTGTCCTCGTCGGGGAACACCGCGTCGACGGTCTTGCCGTCGTTCCACGGGCCGCCGCCGCCGAGCTTCTCGCAATGGCCGGCGGAAAGGAGCAGCTTCTGGCCGTCCTTCTCCACGTTGAACCCGTTGGAACAGGACGCTTGGCCGTTGCTGATCTTGTCGCCGCCCTTGATGAACAACGACATCGCGCCGGGATGGTGCTCGACGCGGACCATGTCGCCGTACTGGCGGGCGGTCTCGAGCAGCGAGTCCTTCTGTGCCTTCGGGGTGGCGTCGTAGACGTCGACGACGACCTGGTTGCGGGCGAGGTCGAGGCCCCAGCCGGCGCTGGGCACGCCGCCGGTGGCGTCCAGGTGCTGCTTCACCGTGCCGAGCTGGCCCAGGCTGTACCGCACCACCTTCGCGTTCAGGCCGGAAGCGCGCACCTTGGCCGCGTCGGCGTCGTTCAGCACGGTGACGACCGAGGCGCCGCTGTCGTCGAGGTAGTGCCCGCCGGTGGCGGAGCCGAGGCTGTTCATGACCGCGGCCGGTGTCGCCGCCGCGGACGCGGCGGGCACGGTGGTCATGGCGAGGGCCAGCGTGCCGAACGAGCCGACGGCGAGGACGCTCAGCCTGAAACGTGTCGATCGCATGTGTTTCCTCCTGTGCGGAACGGGAGAGAAAGGACGTGCACCGAGCGGGGAGCCCGCGTCAGGGCCTCCGGATTCGGTGCCGGGCTCGGCTGAGTGCGGAGGCAGCTCCGCCCGGGTGCGTCGGGTGACCGGATCGGGACCATGAACCTCCAGTTCGGCGGTCCGGACCGTCTCGTCGTTGAAACGGAACGTGATCAACCTTCGGTTCGTGATTCTCGAACAATTCGAGGCAAGTGCGACACCGACGAAGGTAGGTTCACGTTTGTCGCAATCCCGCGCCCGAACGGCGCAGCGGAGGCGACGAGCGCGGCGCGCCCAGCGCGGTCGACGCCTCCGTGCTCGGTCTGCGGACGGTCGGGCGCGAGTGTCCACTTGGGACGGTCGCTTCCACGCCTGGCGCCGGCCGGAACTCAAGCCGGACCGAGACGTTCGAGCGACACCGTCGCTTTACGGTGCACTGGAAAACGGTTCTTGCCGCTCTTTCTCGCGTCGTTCTTCTTCCGCGGACTGGCAATCAAGCCCGTCCGCGAATAACTGGCCGCCGGGTTACTCTCCGGTGCTGTCTCCACGCTGGCCGTGGGCGCATCGGCTGGGCTCGGCGCGCAGGCACACCGCACCTCCGTTGACGCGCAGTCCGGCGTCGTCGAACGCGGTAGTCCAGGAACGGGCGATGGCGGTCTGCGCGGTGGCGAGCGGGATCAGCCCGCTGCAGACGGCGTCTTTGAGTTTGTTCTCGACCGCGTCCTTGGGGTTGGGAATCTTCCCCGGCTCGACCCACAGGTTGCGCGGGTCGTCAGGCGCTCCCCCGAGTTCCAGGGAGACAAGGTGGTCGTACTCGCCGGTCTCGCCGGCGGGCAGGGTGTACGCCTTCGCCGTGGTGTCCTTCATGCGACTGGTCTTGCCGGTGGGCGGACGCACGGTTTTGGTCCAGCCGCTCTTGCACACCGTGGTGGCGATATTCGCTTGGGAGACCTGCGGATTCACCGCACCGGGGGTGCAGGACGGGTCTGGCGTCGGTTGCCCGTCGCGGTTGCCGAGGTGGCAGGAACCAGCTGCCGGAAGCGGCGTCGCAGAGCTTCCGACCGACAGCGCGGCACCGCCGGCCGACTGGGCAGGCGCCTTGCCACCGCTCGATTGCTGCCCGGTCGCGTGGCCGGGGGTGCACGCGGAGCATGCCACGATCCCCGCGGCAAGAACCCCAGCGAGACGTACCGCCCGAAGCGGACGTAAACCCTTCTTCAGCACGTTCTTCCTTTCACCGCAGCAACAATCACGCGCGCCCAGATCCGGGCGGCGCACAGCTTCTCCGCTGCCGCCGGAAGCGAGCGGCAGCGACACGCGCCCTTCCTCGGAAATCCCCCGCGCCGGGGCCGATCGCGGCGGCAGGTTCGGATGTTTCCGACGTCGCAGCATCAACTACGCGCACCAGGCCAGCCGAACCATTGGCGGAGGATGTGGGTTCCTGGGCGTGCTGAACGAAGCGGACATGACCGGCGTAACGAACGGAGTCGCACACACGACTACAAATCACCATGTGGCAAGGAGTTTGCTCATGTTCAAGGGCGTCGCCCTCACCGCCTGTTCAGGTCGTGACGTAGGCGATCTCGTTGCCGGCGGGGTGACTCCCACCGCCGCTTCGACACAAGGATCCTGTCCTCCGCGGCAAGCCGGACAGCCATGCGTCAATGGGCAACTGGTCCAGTCCAGCCCGCCCAGCGAGACACCTCGTTCTCGCGCACCGGCCTGATCCGGCAGCTGACGGCCCACGTCACACGGCTCGCCGCGCGCCAGGCACGAGCCCTGACCGGCGAAACTCCTGACTGAACTGAGAGGTCACGAGCGCCCAGACCCGGTGCCGTGCAAAGGAAGGCCACGAGCGGCAGCCGCCGCCTTCGGGCTCGACCGTGTTTCGCGCTCCGGTGAGGCGAATTCTCACTGTTTCGTCTACGGCCCTCGCTTCAGCGGCAGCCCGGGCGGCCGCCCGGCAGGCTCGTGAGCAGTTCCACGCCACGCCACGCGCCGCACTCCGCGCTGCCAGCCTGGCCTCGATCAGGGAACGACCTCCGCCATCCCCCCGCCGTCGATCGCGGAGGCGGCGAGTGCGCGCATGCGGCGGAGCAGGCGGGACGTCACCGGGCGGACCAACGGGTGGACGCCGCCGTTCGCCTCGGCGGCCTGCTGCCACTTCGCCTGGCGAGACTGGCGGACGGCGGGGTCGGCCAATTCGGCGCACTCGAGGGTGTCAGTGTTCAGGTCGACGGTGATCGTGTCGCCGTCCTCGACGAGGGCGATGGGGCCGCCGAGCGCGGCTTCCGGGCCGACGTGTCCGATGACCAGGCCGACCGATCCGCCGGAGAACCGCGCGTCGGTCATCAGCGCGATGGAGATGCCTTTCGTCCGGCACAGCGCGGTGATGCGGGAGGTCGGGTCGAGCATCTCGGGCATGCCCGGCGCGCCCCGCGGGCCTTCGTAGCGGATGACGACCATGTCCCGGTCCGCGAACTCGTCCGGCGTCTCGACCAGCGCCCGCAGCAGGGACTGCTCGCTGTCGAAAACGCGCGCCCGTCCCTCGAAGCGGCCGTCGACCACGCCGGTCTCGACCCCGGCCAGTTTGATCACCGCGCCGCCGCCGGGGGCGAGGTTGCCCGACAACAGCCGCAGGCCGCCGGTGGGCTTGAACGGCTCGGCGACGGGGAAGATCACCCTGCCGTCCGGGGCGGGCGGGTCGAGCCGTTCGATTTGCTCGCTGAGGGTCTCGCCCGTGCAGGTCAGGGCGGAGCCGTCGAGCAGGTCGTGCCGGAGCAGTTCAGCCACCACCGCCTGCAGGCCGCCGGCGGTGTCGATGTCCACCATGCTGTACTGCCCGAACGGCCGGGCGTCGACGAGCACCGGGACGTTCCGGGAGAGCCGGTTGAACTCCTCTTGAGTCATCACCTCGGACCAGAAGTCGAGGCCGGCCGCGCGGGCGATCTCCGGCGCGTGCAGGACCACGTTCGTCGAGCCGCCCAGCGCGATCGCCACGACGGCGGCGTTGCGGAACGCGAGCGGGGTGGCCAGAGCGCGCGGCGCCATTCCGCGCTGGGTCATGATTTCGAGGCAGTCCACGATCTGCTCGGGGAATTCCTCGACCCGGCGCGGGTCCTCGGACGCCGGCGACACCATATGCAGCGGCTCCAGCCCCAGCACGGCGATGAAGGACTGCATCGTGTTGTAGGTGAAGATCCCGCCGCAGCTGCCGTGCCCGGGACACGCGTTGCGCGCCCACCGCTCGCGTTTGGCCGCGTCCGGGTCCCCGGCGACCTGGAAGCAGCTGACCAGATCGATCGTTTCCCCGGTTTCGGGATCCGTGCCCGGACGGATGGAACCGTCGGAAACCACCACCGCGGGCACGTCGCGCTCCAAGATCGCCGCCGTGGCGCCGACCGGAGGCTTGTCGCACGCCACCACGGCGACGACTCCCCGCATCTCGCTGCCCTCGAAATGCAGGGACAACCCGTCGTTCGTCGTCTCGCGGCCGATCAGCGAGTACCGCATCTGCGGGGTGCCGTTGCGCTGGCCGTCCGAGATCCCGCCGGAGTAGTTCGGGGCGAGCAGCCGGACGGGCAGGTCGCGCTCGCGGATCCGGCGCGCCAGTGCCTCGTGGATCGCCGTGACTTTGTCCGTGACGCCGACGCAGCAGACGCTGTCCCCCAAGGTCCCGACGACGCCCCACGCGTCCCCGTGGATCTTGTCCACGTCCTGGCCCAGCGACCGGGCCGTGGCCACCGCCTGGCAGTCCTGGCCCGGACGCCACACATCCCGGCGGCTCGACTCGTCCATCAGCTCTCCCGTCGTCGACACGATCGTCCCTATCGTCGCAGATCCGGCCGGGTGCGCAGCTCGAGCGACGCGGCGGCACGCGGAACGGGATGCATGGGCCTCAGCGGTATCGATCTGGATCTCCTGGTGGCGCTCGACGCGTCGCTGGCCCGTCTGCGCAAGCACTTCGACGAGCCGCTGCTGGTGTGCGAGGGCTGCGGCTCACAGTCTCGCCCCGGTCGCCGAGTCGCTGGTCGCGCCTGTCCCCGGAGCGGGTTCTAAACCTATGCCCGCCGAACTGTCCGCTTTGGCGTCCGGCACGTTCACAGAACAGGACGCCGCTGAAGCCGCCGCGTGCCGGATGTGCCTGCGCTTGCTTGGCGCTCCTGGGCCTTGGTCACCGATTTGGACCGCGAAACCCTGGTGGAACTGACCGTCCTGGTCGGCTATTACCGCACCCTTGCCCAGCTGATGCACATTTTCGGGATCGGAATCCCGGTGTCTTCGTGACGACAGTGTCCGGTCTCGGCGCAGCGTGGTGACGGAGCGCATGACGGGGAATACCTTAGCGTCCCTGATCGGAGGAGAGCACCGTGCGCTCGGCCCCATTGCGGCGAGTACCCGGCCTCAGACAGCACCTTGCCCATCAGGTGCTGTCTGAGGCCTCGCGACCTTGCCGTCGATAATGCCGCTCTCGGATCGCTGAACCGCTGCGATCACGACCTTCCCGGACTCCATTCCGGACACAATGCGTTGCAGGCGTGGACTTCAGCGGCGAAAGCCGCGATTCGGGTCGCGTTCCTCGCCGTCATAGAATGGTTCGAACAAAAACTCCAGCTCGCCGGGCGCGGCGGAACTCTGATCCGAGTACAACAAACCAATGTGGTCCGTGTCCTCGAAAAGCGCGTCGTAGAGGTTGTCGAACTCGTTGTCGTATCGTGTCTCCGGCAAGCCTTGAACAAAGCTTTCAATCACGTCCGGGTCGTCGAGCAGGCCCTCCGCCTCCCGGATCATCAGGTCCAAAGCGACCTGCTCCGCCATGTCCAGAGGATGTGGCTCGACCCCGTCTTGCAGATCGTTGGTCAGATCGTCGAAGACGCGTGCCATGCGGCGAAAGAACTCGGCTGGCTGCTTGGCCATGATGGCAGGCATAATTTCCGCAAAGGTCCGCGGACCACCGGCATTCACCTCCTCAGCATGGTCGAAATACTGGTCAGCGAGGATGGATCCCGCCGCGGCCAACACCTCCGCAGTGCGAGGAGTCAGATCAGGCCGGACACAGTCCACACACCCGCCTTCTTCACAGATTTCGCAATCCTGGCAGTCGTCGACACAGTTTCCGCACGCGGTGCACTCGCCGGATGGGCAGACCGTCGACGGGAACATCAGGATTCCGTCGACGGGGTCGCCAGGCAGATGGTCCGCCAGCCTTGACCGTCCCAGCCGGGTGTCCTGAGCAGGCTCGATCGGCAGCTGACGCACCGCTGCGGCGACACTTTCCGGCAGACCGGTCAACGCCCCGTCAAGACGTTCGACGTGGTTGCGACGACCGAGCAGACGAGAATTGAGAGCATCCGCCAGACGCCGCGCGGCGGTGGCATCGGGCACGGTGGCCAAGGCAAGCAATTGAGGATGGCCCGGGAATCCGGTGATCGCCATAATCCGGTGCTTGCTGGCTGTGTGATGAGGCAAAAATGCCTCGTACCGATCGTCGTCAAAGGACACAGTGGTCTCCGATAGCAGAGGCTGACCAGGCGTTCTGCCAGCACACGCCGACAGAACGCCCCTCAACAAAGGTTATGGGTGCGCACTGATGGTCCGGGTGCTTCCGCAGACCGCGTGGTGCAAGGAGACGGTAGCACAGTTCGCCGCTGCGCATGGACCGGCATTCGGTGCAACGGACTGCCTGCTCCGACAGGCCCGAGGCGGCGAACAGGAACATCGCCGAGTCAGCCTAATTGATCAAGGACGCGATGCCCCCGCTCGCGGCCAAGCCAGCGCGAGCAACTTGCCACCCGCCAACAGATCGCCGCTCCTGGCCTGGGAGCGGCGGCGGACGCGATGACAGGCAAGCGAGAGTTCGCGGAGGCGCTTGGCACCGACGAAGCGAGCGACTACGCAGAGACGGTCCGCCCTCTCACCCTCGCACTGACACCCTCGGCGATTGATCACCCGCGGTTCGCGAACTCCGAAGGCCGCCAACCGCGCACACGGCAGCAACCGCGAAGGCCGCGGCCTCGTAAGTCATCGCGTGCCACAACGCCGCACCCGCCGTCGCCGCTGGCGCGGCGTACGCGATGCCAGCGAACGTGACTCCCAGCGTTCCGCCCAGCTGCTGCGCCGTGGGAAGCAATCCGGAAACCGAAGCCGCCGCCTCGGGGCGCGCTCTGGCGATGATCTGGGTGAATGCCGACGCGGTGAAGACCCCGAAGGCGACTCCGCCGACGCACAACGCGAGCCAATACCACCAGCGCAGGTCGATCAGCACCGGGACGGCAAGGCACACCAGTCCCATCGCGAGCGAGGCGGCGGCGAGCGCCCGGGGGCCGAACCGGTTGCCCAGGCTGTTCGCGATCCGGCTGCTGGCCAGCGCTCCGACGGCGTACGGCGTGACGCTCAGGCCCGTCTCAAGCGGGCTCCAGCCCTTGGCGCCCTGCAGGTGCATCGACAGCAGCAGAGTGAAGGACGGGACGCCCGCGTTGAAGACCAGCACGGCGGCCAGTCCCCATCTGGTCGCTGGTTCGTCCAATGTGGACGGTTGGATGAGCGGTTCCGCCGCCCTGCGCTGGGAAAACACGAAACCGGTCAGCGCCACCGCCGCCAGTGCCAGGCTTGCCCAGGTCCACGGCGGCCAGCCGGTCTGGCGTCCCATCGTCAGCGGGAACACCAGCAGTGCGAAGCCCAGCAGGCTCAGCGTCGCGCCCAGCGGATCGACGCGCGCGGGTTTGCGTTCTTCCCGGACGGACGGCAGCGCGGGCGAGAGCGCGAGGGCGGCGATCCCGATCGGGACGACCACCAGCATCGCCGCCCGCCAGCCCAGTCCCAGCGGATCGAGCTGGGTCAGCACGCCGCCGAGCACCGGGCCGGCGAGGGAAGCCGCCGCCATCGTCGCTCCGAAGGCGCTCAGCGCGGCGGGGCGGCGGTTCGCGGGCAGCGCCGACTGGATGATCGACAGGATCTGGGGCGCCATCAGGCCGCTGCCGAAACCTTGCAGGGCGCGCCCGGCGATCAGCACCCACGCGTCCGGCGCGGCGGCAGCCCCGATCGAGGCGGCGGTGAACAGCGCCATCCCGGCGACGAACATCCGGCGGTAGCCGTACTTGTCCCCCAACCGCGCGGAGACGAGCAGCGAGCAGGCGTAGGTGAGGGTGTAGGCGGCGAGGACCAGCTGGGTCTCCGCCGCCCCGGCGTTCAGGTCCCGCTGGATGTCGACCACGCCCACCTGCATGACCGTGACGCTGAACAGCTGCACAAACGTGCCGGACAGGACGATCGGCAGCAGAAGTCGTTGCGACGCCGGAGAAAGACGCACCGAGCTCATCGGTCGGACCGGTGCAGGGCGACCGCGGCGAGGGTCGTCGCCAGTTCGTCCGGCCGGGTCACGAACGGAGAGTGGCCGCCCGGCAGGGAATGCACGCGGAACGGGTTGTCCGGGGTCAGCCGGTCCGCCTCGGCGATCATCAGGTCCTGGGTCGCGGGCGGCAGGGCGAGATCGTCGACCAGCCGCACGTAGGAGCGGGAAATCCGTCCCCAGCGCGCGGCGGAGACCGGGACCGGGGTGGTGAAGTTCGCGAACGGGAGGTCGGGGTGCAGGAACTGCCGCCACGATTCCGGGCTGCCCTCGGGGAGATCGTCGAGGAACGCCCGGCGGATGACGCCCACGACGGCCGGGTCGGGGGAAAGCGGGTTGATCCGGATCGCGCCGAGTCCGGCCGGATCGCCGACCGGCGGGACCTGGACGGCGCCCGCGTTCTCCTTGGCCTCGATGTAGTCGGCGAACCGGGGCCGGCCGCCGGGCACGAACGCGGACAGGTAAACGAGCCGGTCGACGAGTTCCGGCGACTGCTCCGCGGCGGCGGACGCGGCCGCGCCGCCGGCGCTGTGGGCGACCAGGACGACGTTCCGGTACCGGGTGCGCGCGCTGACAAGCGCGTTGAGCACGACGTCCGTGCTGTCCTGCATGGTGACGTCGTGCAGGGCCGACCTTTCGCTGGCGAAGCCGGGCTGGCCAGGCAGGAAATACCCGCTGGGGACAGGCGCGTCGAGCCCGCTCCCCGGCAGGTCCACGGCGACGCTGGCGAGGCCGTGCCGCGCGAGCGCGCGTTGCGTCGCTGTCCAGTGCAGGGCGGAATGCCAGGCGCCGTGCACGAGCAGGATGACGGTCTCGGACGAGGAGGGTCGGGTCACTTGAGGTCCTTCGGGAGTCGATCACGGACCTCCCCAGAGCACACCCGCCGTGCAGCGTTATCCACCGCGATATCTTGCGAATGCCTTCGCGATACTTCCTGCGTATCATGACGCCGTGGAAGCTCGTCACCTCCGTTACGCCCTGGCCCTCGCGGAACACCAGCACTTCGGCCGCGCCGCCGCGTCGCTGGGCATTGCCCAGCCGCCGTTGTCGACGCAGATCGCCGCGCTCGAGCGGGAAGTCGGCGAGCGGCTGTTCGACCGCACCGCGCGCGGCGTTTTTCCCACCGCCGCCGGGGACGCGTTCCTCGCCAGGGCGCGCGGCGCGCTTGCCGAGATGAGCCTCGCGCTGGTCGACGCGGGCCGCGCGGCACGCGGGGAGACCGGGAGGCTGCGTCTCGGGTTCATCGGGTCCGCGCTGCTCGACCCGCTGCCCGGGGTGATCGGCCGGTTCCGGAGGACTCGTCCGGAGGTCCGGATGACCTTGCAGGAGCTGGACAGTTCCGCCGGGTCCGCGGCGTTGCTCGCGGGCGAGCTGGACGTGGCGGTGGGACGGGGCAGCCCCCGCGGCACCGGCGCGGAGCACCTGGTCACCGTGCCCATCGGCGCCGACCACCTGGTGGCCGCGGTTTCGGCGGGACATCCCTTCGCCGGGCGCCGGTCCGTCGACGTCGAACAGCTCTCCCGCGAGCCGCTCGTGGTCAGCGCGGACGCGGCGGGCTCCTATCTCAGATCGGTGTTCGAGCCCGCCGCCCTCGACAGCGCCACGCTGGCGCGCGACATCCACACGATCGCCGGGCTCGCCGCCTGCTCCGCGGGAGTCGGACTCGGTCCGGAACGGATGCGGCTGATCGCTCGCAAGGACATCTGGTTCTGCGCCGTCGAGCCGCGATTCCGGCTGCCGGACCTGCAGATGTCCTTCCGGGCGGCCGATTCCTCGCCGACGCTGGCCGCTTTCCTTTCCGTGGTCCGGCAGAACTGCGCCGACGTCGGCGGCCGGCTCGACGAACTGCTCGCCCGACACCCGGCCGCCACTGGGCGACAGCCGTCGCCCGGCGACTCGTGACTCGAAACGCCGACCGCAAGGGAGAAAGCATGCTTCGGAACACACTCGAGTCGGTGCGCCTCGACGACGTCGAACTGGCCTGCCGCGTCGTCGGCGACGGACCGGAACTGGTCGTCCTGGTGCACGGATGGCCGCAGACGCACGAGTGCTGGCGTCAGGTCATCCAGCCGCTCAGCCTCGGCCGCACCGTCGTCGCCCCGGACCTGCGCGGCTACGGCGCATCCGGACTGGCCCGCTCGGGCGGCTACGACAAACGCGCCACCGCCGCCGATCTCAGTGGCCTGATCCATCACCTGGGATTCGAATCGGCGACGGTGATCGGCCACGACCGCGGCGCCAGGGTCGCGCACCGCTGGGCGCTCGACCGCCCCGCCGACATCACCGCGCTGGCTCTGCTGGACATCCTGCCGACCAGGGTGGTCATGAACTCGTTCGACCGCGGCTCCGCGAACGCGATGTGGCACTGGTTCTTCCACCGGAACTCCGAACTTGCGGCGAAACTGGTCTCCGGGAACGTCGAGGCCTACCTCGGCCATTTCCTCGCCAGGGTGCGCGAAACCGGAGCCGTCGACGAGGAAACCTTCCGGCATTACGTCAAAGCGTTCGACGACCCGAAGCGGCTGCACGCGTCCTTCGAGGACTACCGCACCGGATTCTCGACCGACCTCGACCGCGACGAGGCGGACCACGCCGCCGGAGCGCGGATACAGGCGCCGCTGCTGCTCCTGTGGGGCGCAGAAGGGGGCCTCGGCGGGCTCGACGTGGTGAAGGTCTGGCAGGAACACCACGCTGATCCGGCTGGTGTGCGCGGGTGGTCGGTTCCTGGCGGGCATTACGTTCCGGAGGAAGCGCCGGGGGCGGTCGTGGATGCGGTCGAGGGGTTTTTGGGGTGAGGGCGGCTGTGTTTGATTGCCGCGACTTCGTCGCGGCGGAGAAATCGCCTTCATCCGGTTTCTTCCCTCCCGATCCGCTCGGCCCGGGGGCCGATCGGATCGCTCAGTCCAGAAACCGGGGCGATTTCTCGTTGTGGTCGGCTGTGGGGTCAGGGCGACCCGGGGCGATTTCTCGGGCCGGTTCAGTGGGCGGTCAAGGCGACGGTGGGGCGATTTCCCGGTTAGGTGCGGCGGGGGGTTAGGGCGACGGCCGGGGGCAGGTTTGCGGGGTGGGGGTCGATGGCTGTTCGCGCAGGGGCTGGCAGCTCGGCTCAGGGCGGGCGGGAGCGGGCTTCGCCGTGGAGACCGGATTGCCGTCGAGTGTCTCTGCTGGAGGGGGCGGGTGGGTCGCGGGTTCGCTGGGGCGTTAGGCGGTGGACTCGTAGGTGGGATCGTCCTGGTAGCTCCGGGCGGTTTCCCGCAGGCAGCCCAGCAGCACGTCGCCGTGCTTCAGGTCGTTGCTTGCCCAGGCTGCCCACGTCCGCATCCAGTGCTCGGGGCGCTCCGCGTGCAACGGGATCCAACGCCAGGCGGGAAACCACTTCCGGGCGGACGTCGCGCCGATGAGCACTGTGTCGACCCCTGAGCTGGTGGCGATCAGTTCGCTGTGCTCGGAAAACGCGCGGAACAGCCAGTCGACTTCGGTTCCGGTCGCGGTCGCCGCCGCGCGGAGGCCGACCTCTTCTCCCTTGGCGGAATGGGCCATGACGCGCAGCCCGCCGAGATCGGTGACATCGAGCTGCTCCCGGTCGCGCGGCCCGGTGCCTTCGCGGAAAACGCAGCCGAGCCGTTGCCGGAACAGGAGTTCCTTGCGGAGCTCGGGCGGCTGGGTGTGCACGAGGCTCAGATCCAGCAACCCGTTGAGCAGCAACCGGCGCTGCTCCTCGCTCGTGGCTTCGACGATCGCGAAATGGATCTCCGGCGCGGCTTCGCGCACCGCGTTCAGGTAGTTCTCGATCCAGCCTGCCGGAATCCCCGACGGGACTCCCAAGTGGACGAGACGCCGCGCGCCGGCCGCGGCCTGGAGAACCTCGGGGACCCGGTCGACCAGCTCGAAGATGGACAGCAGGTGGTCCCGCAGGCCTTCGCCGACCGCGGTCAGCTCGGTGCCGGTCGCGGTACGCCGCAAGAGCTGGTGCCCGAGCGACTTCTCCAGCCGGGCGATCTGCCTGCTCAGCGTCGGCTGGGTGAGGTGCAGGGCCGCCGCGGCGCGCGAGATCGAGCCGAACTCGGCGACAGCGCGGAAATAGTCGAGGTGGCGCAGCTCCAGCATGAACCGATGATATGCCTCTGAGGCATGGCCAGGTCGATCAATAGGCATTTGATCTATAACTGCTGGTCGCTCAGGATCGTCCCAGCGAGCAGAAGAGCGGAGAGGAAGCGATGACCGTCGAGTTGGCTTTCGAGCAACTGCCAGGGCCGGAGGAAGCCCCGTTCGTCTTCGTGCTCGTCCACGGCTGGGCACGCTCGCGCTCGGATTGGCACCCCGTTCTGCCTGGCCTGCAACGGATCGCTCCGGTCGTGCTCGTCGACCTGCGCGGGCACGGCGAGTCCGGGCCGGGGCCGGACATGCGGCTGCCGCACCTAGCAGCGGACGTGCGCGCGCTGGTGGACCGGCTCGGTCTCGGCCGGGTGGTGCTGGTCGCTCATTCCGCGGGCAGCGAGGTGGCCGCCTTCCTCGCCCGGCAGGCACCGGAATCGGTGGCCAGGCTGGTCGTGATCGACCCGGCGTTCGGACTTCCGGACAACGATCGGGCCCGCATCGAAGCGATCGCCGAGCGGCTCCGGCGCGAGGATCCCGTCGCGGTCGCCCGGGAACACTTCGCCGACCACGGTCCGTGCCCGGTGCTCCCCGGCACCGGCGACCAGGTCGCGGCCGCGCCCGAGGCTGTCCGCGACCTGTTCATCGAATTCGCTTTCGGCGCGGAGGCGCTGCATTTCCGCTCTCAGGCGAAGCAGTTCTTCGCCGATTTTCCCGTACCGCTGCTCGCGATCTACCGAAACGACGAACGCGCCCGCCTGGCCCGCGAGTTCCTCTCCGGAGCCACGGTCAAAGTCCTGCCGGGCGGGCATTGGACGCACCACGAGCACCCCGGCGACGTGGTGGCCGCGATCGCCGAATTCCTGTCCCCCGCGGAAAAGAAGGAAGCACACCATGACTGAACCCCGCCGTGTCGCCATTGTCACCGGAGCCGCGGGAAAACTGGGCGCCGCCATCGCCGAACGCCTGCTCGAAGACGGCGTCGCCGTCGTGGTGGCCGACGTCAAGTCGGGTGCGGCCGCCGCGACCGCCGCGGATCTGCGCGCCAGGTTCGCCCCGCCCGCGGTCGGCATCGCCGCGGATCTCGGGTCCGTCGAGTCGATCGAGGCCCTGGTCGCGGACGTGGGCAGGCGCTTCGGCCGGATCGACGTCATCGTCAACAACGCGGCCGTGAACCGCCGCTCCACGCTCGCCGAACTGTCGGCGGACGACTGGGACCTCATGAGCGAGGTGAACCTGCGCGGCCCGGCGTTCCTCGTCAGCAGGGCGCTGGAGTTCTTCAAGGCGCAACACGGCGGCGCGGTGGTCAACATCGCCTCGCGCAACTGGGTTTCCGGCGGGCCGGTCGCCTACACCGCCATGAAAGCCGGGCTCGTCGGGCTGACCCGCTCCTTCGCCACCGAACTCGCGAAGCACAACGTCACCGCGAACGCGGTCGCGCCCAGCTTCATCCGGTCCGACTTCACCGCCTACGACCGCGACGACGAGCAGATCCGGCGCCTGACCGCCGAGTACCAGGCCATCACGCCGATGCCGCGGATGGCGGAACCCCGGGACGTCGCCGAAGCTGTCGCCTTCCTGGCCTCGCCCGCGGCGTCGTTCATCACCGGCGAGGTCCTGCACGTATGCGGCGGCGCGCAGCTCGCCCCGCTTCCCCAGACCCCGCTCGCCGTCGAACACGCGGCCCTGCCGTGAAGTTCGGCGTCGCGACGATCTGTCTGCCCACAGTGGACATTCCCGAGTGCATCGCCCAGGTTCGCGCAGCGGGTTTCGCCGGGATCGAATGGCGGGTCGAGCCGCGCCCCGGCAGCATCCGAGACCCCAAGCCCGCGCATCCGTACCTGGTCGGCCACCGCGCCACCCTCCCGCTGGACGTGCCCACGGCCGAGTCAGTCGCCCGCGACACGCGCGCGGCAGGACTCGACGTGATCGGCCTGGCGCCCTACCTCGAGGTCGGCGACACCGAGATGCTCCGGCTCGCGTGCGATCTGGCCAACGCTGCCGGCGCTCCGCAAATCCGGTTGCAGGCACCGCGAATCTCCCGAACGGGACAGTCCTATTCGGACCTGTTCGAGCGCACCGTCGCGTTCTTCGGGGAAATCGAGACCGCCGCGAGAGCGGCCGGAATCCGCGCTCTGCTGGAGATCCACCACAACACCATCTGCCCCAGCGCCTCGCTCGCGCACCGGGTGGTCTCACGCTTCGACCCCGCGCACGTCGGGGTCATCTACGACCTCGGCAATCTCGTCTTCGAAGGCTACGAGGCGCACGAGATCGCGCTCGACCTGCTCGGCGGCTATCTCGGACACGTGCACCTGAAGAATGCCGCGCACTTCCGCTCGCCGGGCGGCGGTTGGCAAGCCGGGTGGACTCCGCTCGAGGACGGCGAAGTCGACGTCCGCCAGGTCCTCGGCCTCATCGACCGACGCGGTTACCCCGGCTGGGTCTCGGTCGAGGACATGAGCCTGGACCGCCCGCCCGTCGCGACCCTGCACCACAACGCGGCACAGCTCCGCGAGTGGGGCCTGCTGCACTGAGCTTCCCGTTACTGGACAAGGAGGTCCACAATGGATGCGACAAAGTCCGCATCGGACACCGCCGCGCCCCTGGTCGCGAAGGCCTCTCGCTACCGGTGGGTGATCCTCGCCGTGTGCTGGCTGGCCTACACCCTGATCTACCTCAACCGCACCGCCTGGTCCGTGGTCGCGGTCGACGCTTCGCATTCCATCGGGTTGTCCGTGGCGCAGCTGGGGATCTTCGCGACCGCGATGTCCATCGGGTACGTGGTCACCAACATCCCCGGCGGAATCGTCGCGGACCTGATCGGCGGCCGCCTCGCCGTGGGGATTTCCCTTGTCCTGGCGGGAGTGCTGACGTTCGCCTTCGGCACCGTGCGCAACCTCGGCGTGGGGATCGCGATCCAGGTCCTCATCGGGCTGGTCAGCGGCGCCGACGTCGCGTCCTTCACGAAGCTGCTCAGCCGCTGGTTCCCGCCGCGCGAGCGCGGGACCGCGTTCGGGCTGTACATCACCGCGACCGCGTTCGGCAGCGTGCTCGCCAACGCCTCCATCCCCGCGCTCATGGCGCGGCTGGACTGGAACGGGGTCTACTACCTGTTCGGCGTGCTCACCGTCGCGGCCGGCGTGGTCTGCTGGGTCCTGCTGCGCAACGACCCGCCCGGCTCGGCCGAGCCGGCAGAACCCGGCGGACGCCTCGGCTTCGCGGCGATGCTCAAGAACCGCAACCTGATGTCGCTCGCCGCCGCCGGACTCGGCATGCAGTGGGCCACCCTGGGGTTCCTGGCCTGGGGCAACTCCCTGATGGTGAAATCGCTCGGGCTCTCGGCGGGAAAGGCCGCGCTGGTCATGGTCATCGTCAGCACCACCGCGATCGGCGTCAAACCCCTGGTCGGCTTCATGTCCGACCGCCTGCGCGGCACTCGCAAGGCGCACCTGATGATCCTCAGCGGGTACTTCGTGCTCATCCTGGTCGTCTTCGGCCTGGTGCGCGATTACACCGTCCTGCTGATCCTCGCCCCGCTTCTCGGGTTGGGCGTGTACGGCTACACAGTGCTGACCAACTCGACCGTCCCGCAGTACGCCGATCCGCGCTTCGTCGGAGGCGCCTTCGGCCTCGCCAACACGGCCTGGCAACTGGGCGGCGTATTCGCACCGATCGCCGTCGGCGCCGTCTTCAGCGCGACCGGCTCGCTGTTCCTGGCTTTCGGCGTCCTGGCGATCGGGCCGCTGCTGGGGGTGCTGCTGCTTATTCCGATCCGCGAGCAGGCAGACCGCCGCTCCGACGATGCCGCCGGGTCATCGAGCACAGTCAGCCTTTGAGACGGGGACAGCTGCATTGTCTCGGAAACCCGTGCCGCCATCTCGGGGCCGGTGTTCACCACGGTATGGGCTGGTGCTCGCCATCGCTGTCACCGCCCTGCGAAACAACGCAAGCGTCAAGGGCGGCGCCCCGAAGCGAAGAACATCTGCCCGCATTCGCCGGGGCGGGCGGCGCGCAGTTCGGCGTCGAACTCGGCCAGTGCGTCCAGGTGGGCTGTGGTCGCGCCGGTGGAGGTCGCCATCCAGTCGGGAAGCAGGTAGAAGGGCGTGGTCCCGGTTTCGGTGAAGCCCGCGGCGGCCATCTCGCCTGCCAACACGGGCGGCGGGACTAGGCGGGTTCGGAGGTCGGACAGTTCGGCCGGGGTGTACATGGCGAGGAACGACTGGTGGGGGCACCGCGGATCCCAGGCGCTCACGATGAAAACCCCTCCCGGGCGCAGCACTCGGTGGGCCTCGGCGACGAAGCTCAGCCGGGCCGCCCGGGAAAAGTGGTTGATTGTTCCCATCATGCAGGTAACGAGATCGAACGAGCCGTCGAGGAAGGGCAGGGCCGATCCGTCGGCGACGGCGAACCGGCGCGGGCCGCCGTCGTCGGGGAGTTGGTGGATGCCCTCGTCGCGCAGGTCGATCCCGACGGACAGGACTCCGTGTTCGGCCAGCAGCCGCGGATAGCGCAGGGTCCCGCTGCCCACGTCGAGCGAAGCTCTCGTCCGGGACAGGTCGATCGCCTCGAACAGGCGGGTCATCTCGACGTGTTTCTTGGCGCGGTCGGGTTCGGAGGCGTTTTCGAACTGGTGGTAGAAGGTGCCGTCGTAAGCGCTGATCCGGGTGCCCGGCCGGGCCGCCGTCCGCTCTCGTCGGCAGGTCTCGGCGCGAGTCCAGGCGTCCTGGAAACCGGCCTCCCATGAAAGAAGCAGTTCGAACTGGCAGACCGCTTCGGGAAACCGGGCCCGTTTCTGGAGAGCGCAAGCGAAATCGTAGATCTTCCGCTTGTCCGCGAGAGTGGGCTCGCAGGCAGCGGACCGCCGGTAGGCGAGGTCCGCTGCGGCGTCCGCTCCGAGACTGCCAAATGCGTCGCCGACGGCTCGCAGGGCACGGGCGCGGAGCCGGACCGAATCGGCCGCCGTTTGGTAGAAGCCGATCGCCGTCTGGGTTTCGCCGGTTCGGGCGAGCGCCTCGGCGGCGTCGAAAGCGGCGAACGGGTCTTCGCGGAGGGTTCTCCCGGACGTCCGGGCGATCTCCGCCACGAGCCGGTCCGCGTCCTCTTGGGCGAGCACGCCCGTGCGGCGCAAGCGGGCAATTCGCCGCACTGCGAAGCCAGGCGAACCTAGGGAGCTGAAGTGGCACGCGGCTTGGGAGAAGTGCTGGCCGCTCAGCTCCTGCTCCGCGCACAGGAGGGCGGCGACCTCGGCGGCGGTGGGCGAGACGTGCACGGCGTACAGGACTCCCGAAGCGGTGGCGGCGACAGCCAGTCCCCAGTTCTTCGCGAAGGCCAAGCCGACGATCTCGCCGTCGAGCCGGAGGGAGTCCCAAGGGATGCCCTCGACGAGGACGTGGACGCGCTCCGCGTCGGCCGCAACGACCAGGCGCGGCTCGCCGGTCTCCGCCCGGTGCCGTACCGGGAGATCGCCGCCCCAGTCCTCGACCGGTCCCGGCGCGGTCCTGCCGGGCGCGCGGGACGGTTCCGGACCGGTGACCGGCTCGCCTGACTTGTCGAGCAGGAAAGTCTCCCCTGTCGTCTCGACGGCGACGGCCTCCTGCTCCTCGACGGCCCGGACCGCCACGACGGGGCCGGGGCTGCGACGGGTCCAGCAGATCCTCATTCCGCCGCTTCTCCCCTGCTCTCGCGGATCCACTCGGCGAACGCCGCCACGGTCGGGCGTTCGAACAGCTTCTCGAGCGACGCCTCGACCCCGAAGCGTTCGTTGAGGTCGGTCAGCAAGGCGGCGGCATGCAACGAGTTCCCGCCCAGGTGGAAGAAACTGTCGTCGACGCCGACCTCGACGGCGTTCAGGGTGCGGCCCCACGACTCCAGCAGCGCCTCCTCCACGCGGTCCCGCGCCTCGCGCCCGCTCCCCGAGATGGTGACCGGCCGCTCCGCGAGCGCGCGCCGGTCGACTTTTCCGTTGGCAGTCAAGGGAAATCGGGGAACTGCCACGAACGCGACCGGCACCAGGTGCTCCGGCAGCTTCCGCTCCAGTTGCGCGCGGAGGTCCGGCGGGGCGGCCCGGTCGCCCGCGAGCACGTAGGCGATCAGGCGGACCCCCGCGACCGGGTCGCGGTGGGCGACCACCACCGCGTCCGTCAGTCCCGCCAGCGCCTTCACGGCCACCTCGACCTCCCCCGGCTCGACGCGGTGACCGCGGATCTTGACCTGATTGTCGGCGCGCCCGGAGAACAGGACCTCGCCGTTCGCGTCGACCTGCCCGAGGTCGCCGGTCCGGTAGGCGCGCCCGCCCGGCGGTCCCGACGGATCGGGGACGAACCGTTCGGCGGACAGCCGCGGCCGGTTCAGGTAGCCCCTCGCCAGCACCGGGCCGCCGATGTGCAGTTCGCCCGTGGTCCCCGGCGGAAGCGGCGCGCCGTGTTCGTCGAGGACCTCGATCCTCGCCCCGTCGATGGGCCGGCCGATCGGCGGCAGCTCCGGCCAGCTGCCCGGGTCGGCGGCCAGCCGGGTCGAGGTCACGATGTGGGTTTCGGACGGGCCGTACTGGTTGCAGAGCCGGGTCCCGCGCAGCTGCTGGAAGAACCGGCGCAGGCTCGGCGTGACCACGAGCTGCTCGCCCGCGGTGATCACTTCGCGAAGCAGGGTCGGATAGGCGTCCCGGGCGTGGGCGGCGTTGGCGAGCGCCTGAAGCGCGACGAACGGCAGGAAAAGCCGGGTGATCCGGTTCTCGGTCAAGAACCCGAGCAGCCGCCCGGAGTCGCGCCGGATTTCGTCGGCCACCAGAACCAGGCAGCCCCCGGTCGACCAGGTGCTGAACATCTCCTGGAACGAGGCGTCGAAGCCGGCGGCGGAGAACTGCAGGGTCCGGTCGGTTTCGCCGGCCGCCGAGTCCCCGCGCTGCCACTCGACGAGACTCGCCACCGGGCCGTGCGGCATCGCGACGCCCTTGGGCACTCCGGTCGAACCCGAGGTGTACATGACGTAGGCGAGGTCGTCGGGCGAGACGGGAACGCGGACCGGCTCCGGCGGCGCTCCCTCCGGGGCCTGGTCCGGGTCGACGACCGTGATCCCGGCCGGCATCCCGAGGCGCCGGGCTGCCTCGGGCCGGGCGACGAGCACGCGGACGCCCGCGTCGGCCGCCATGAAGGCCGTCCGCTCGGCGGGAAGGCCCGGGTCCAGCGGCAGGTAGGCGGCGCCCGCCTTCAACGTGGCAAGGATCGCCAGCGGCAGCGCGAACGACCGCTCCGCGCAGATCCCGAGCACCGTGCCCGCGACGCCGAGCGCGGCGAGGCGGGCGGCCAGCCGGTCCGCCAGGAGATCGAGACGGGCATACGACATCGCCCGCCCGCTGTGCTCCACCGCGGGCAGGCCGGGCGTGCGGCGGCACTGCTGCTCGACCAGCCGGTGCGCCGCCGGGCGGCCGTTCCCGGCGTCTGCCGTCATCGCCCGGACCCCGTACCGCCCGGTGCCGCGGGGACACGCCCGCCGGGGTTTTCGACGAGGTGCCCCAGGAGCGCCGAGAACCGGGCAAGCAGGCGATGCGCGGTCCGTTCCTCGAACAGTTCCGCGTTGTACTCCAGGAAACCGCTGATCGCGTCGTCGTGTTCGGTCAGCAGCAGAGCCAGGTCGTTGCGGGTGGTGCCGAGGTCGAGCTCCATCGGCTCGGCGGTCAGCCCGGGCAGCGCGGGCAACGGATCGCCGGTCGCGGTGGTCAGGCCGAGCTTCGCCTGGAAAAGCGGACTGTGGCGGGCGGTGCGAGGCGGGTTCAGCGCCTGGACGACCCGTTCGAAGGGGACGTGCTGGTGCGGCAGCGCCCCGACCACGGCCGCCCGGACCTCCGCCAGCAGCTCCCGCCAGGCTGGCGACGCCGGCATCCGGACGCGCAGCACGATCTGGTTGACCAGGAAGCCGATCAGCTCCTGGGTCTCCGGGTCCGGCCGGTTCGCCACGTCCGTGCCGACGACGAGGTCCCGCTGGCCGGTGTGCTCGCCCAAGGCGGCGCAGAACGCGGCGAGCAGCACCATGAACGGGGTCGCGTGCTCGGCTTCGCCCAGCCGCCGGACCGCGCGGGTCGTCCGGCCGTCGAACGAGACGGGAACCAGGCGTCCTTCGTGACCGAGCCGGGCCGGGCGCGGCCGGTCGGTGGCCAGCGGGGGCAGGTCCAGGATCCCGTCGAGCCGGGCCGTCCAGTAGTCCAGCTGCCGGTCGAAGAACCCTTCGTCGGCCAGTTTCCGTTGCCAGGCGGCGTAATCGGCGTAGTGGAACGCGGGCTCGCCCGGCGGGAACGGCTCGCCGCGCAGCGCGGACTGGTACAACTCGGCCAGCCCGGTGCGGAACAGCTCCATGGACCGACCGTCGTGGACGAGGTGGTGGAAACAGAGCATCAGGACGTGCTCGTCCGCAGACAGGCGCAGAATCCTGGCTCGCAGCAACGTTTCGCGGTCGAGCCGGAACGGGCGGCGGTACTCGGCCGACGCCAAGCGCGACACCTCGGCTTCGCGCTCGCCCGCCGGCAGCGCGCTCAGGTCGACGACCGGCAGCGGCACGGGCAGCGGCGGCCGGATCGACTGGAACGGCCGCCCGTCGCGGGTGACCAGCACGGTGCGCAGAATTTCGTGGCGCCGGGCCAGCTCGGTCGACGCGGCGGCCAGCGCTGCGACGTCCAGCGGTCCGCGCAGGCGGTCGAAGGCGGGCACGTTGTACTGGAAACCGTCGGGATCCATCTGCTGCATGAACCACAGCCGCTCCTGGGGGAACGACGGCACCAGGAAAGGCGTGCGCTCGACGCGCCGGAGTGCGGGCCGATCCGCCTCGGGAGTTTCCTTCTCCGCCATGGCCTCGTCGACGCAGGCGGCCAGGTCGGCCAGCACCCGCTTGTCGAACGGGAGCTGGACGGGCAGGTCGAGGCCGAACTCCTCGCGGAGCCGGAAGACCAGCCGGAACACGACCAGCGAGTTGCCGCCCAGACCGAAAAAGTCGTCGTCGGCGGCGATCCGCTCGCGCCCCAGCAGTTCCCGCCAGACGGCCGCGATCTTCTCCTCCGTCGCGGTGAGCGGGCGTTCCGGCGTTTCGGCCGTCGTCTCGGGCACTCCGGCCAGCTCCCGCAGCGCCGCGCGGTCGACCTTGCCGTTGAGGGTCAAGGGAAGTTCCGGGAGCACGACGTACCGGTCGGGGGTCATCGCCTGCGGGAGATACCGGCGCACCTCGTCCGCGACCTCGGCCAGCACCCCGGCGTGGGCCTTGCGCCACAACGGGTTGTTCGCGTATTGCCGCAGATCCGGCCGGGCAGCGGGCGGCGCGGGGGTGGGTGCCGGGCCGGGCTCGACGTCCGGACCGGCCGGCACCGGCCGCACGACGGCGTCGAACGAACCGTCGGCACGCCCCTCGAGCCAGCTCACCTCGACGTGGCAGGGAAGCTCGTCGGCCAGTGCCCAGAGGTCTTCGGGGTCGACGCCCGGGTTCGAGATTCCCTCGGCCTGGGCCAGCAGTTCGCCGACCGAAGACGCCGGATCGCGTTCGGCCAGCAGGTCGCGCAGCACCGCGAGCTGTTCGAGCCGCGCGTTGGGGATGTTCCGCAAGGATAGCGGCGGAACCGGGTCCCGCACCAGGCGGCGAAGCTCCTGGAGGCTGAACTCGTCGGCCTCCCAGTCCCGCCACTCGGCGGCGGGGACGGCCTCGGGCCGCTCGCTCCCGTCGCCCACGGTGAGGACGACGTCGTATCGGAAGCGGGTCAGTTCGTTGCGGTAGCGACCGCGTTTCGGCAGGACCCTGGCCGCAGAGATGCTGGGCAGTTCCGCCCGCAGGACACCGAAAAACCGCGGGTCGATGCACAGTTCCTCGTCGTAGGCGGTGCGCCGCTGGACGCGCGCCTTCAGCTCCCTGACCCGCATCGCCACGTCGGCCCGGTGCGCCTCGACCGAGGCGTGGAACAGATCGAGCAGGCACAGGCTTCGCAGGTCGCCCAGGAAGATCCGGCCGCCGGAGGGCATCGCCGCCGCCGCGCGGCGCAACACATCGACCAGATAGGCGAGGGAGGGGAAGTACTGGACGACGGAGTTGAGGATGACCGTGTCGAACTCCTCGCCGTCCAGGATGCTCTCGTGCGCGGCGGCGAGGCGCAGAGCGACGGCGGATTTCCCTGTGTCGCCGAGAAAACCCCGGACGGTGTCCAGCGCGGCCGCCGAAAGGTCTGTGCCCACGTAAGACTCGCAGCTCGGGGCGACTCTGGCGAGGATCATCCCGGTGCCGCAGCCGATCTCCAGCGCCCGGCGCGGCCGGAGTTCCAGAACCCGGGCGACGGTGTCCCGCAGCCAGTTGGCCATCTCGGCCTCGTCGATCGGGCCGCCGGTGTAGCTGCTGGTCCAGCCCGCGAGGTTGAACGACGGGTCCTCCGCGGCTTCCCCTCGTCCGCGATAGGTGCCTTCGTAGATCTGCTGCCACTGGCCCACGTGTTCGCCAGGCAGATCGTCGCCGCCGTCGATCCGCCGCTCGTCGAGGCACAGGAACGCAACCAGGGATTCTTCGCCCGGCGCGGCTCCCTCGACTACGTCGGCGGCGCACTGCCGCACCGCGTCGTGGCGGGCGAGCACGGCCTCGATCTCCCCCAGT
Source organism: Amycolatopsis albidoflavus (assembly GCF_039525725.1). Lineage (NCBI taxonomy): Bacteria > Bacillati > Actinomycetota > Actinomycetes > Pseudonocardiales > Pseudonocardiaceae > Amycolatopsis > Amycolatopsis albidoflavus. Next base: position 421,060 of record NZ_BAAAHV010000011.1, on the reverse strand, counting down.
TCGATCCGGTTCCCGCGGACCTTGACCTGGCCGTCGCGCCTGCCCAGGTACTCCAGGTTCCCGTCGGGCAGCCAGCGCACCTGGTCGCCGGTCCGGTAGAGCCGCGCCCCGGGTTCGCCGCCGAACGGATCGGGGACGAACCGCGTCGCGGTGAGGGCCGCGCGCCGCCAGTAGCCGTAGGAAACCCCCGCGCCTCCGACGTAGAGTTCGCCGGCCACGCCCACCGGGACCGGGCGCAGCCGGTGGTCGAGGACGTACGCCCGGACGTTGTCGATCGGCCTGCCGATCGGGACCCGGCCGCCGGGCGACACCGCAGCGCCGACCTCGTAGGCGACGCACGCCACCGCGGCCTCGGTCGGCCCGTATTCGTTGACCACGCGCGTCTTTCCGCGCAACGCCGCGATGTCGTCTTCGAAGAGCGCTTCCCCACCGATGATCACCGTCTTGGCCAGGTCGCCCGCTCCAGGCCCGCCGCGCTCCAGCAACCGCACGTGCGCCGGTGTCAGCTTGACGAACGCCAGGTCCCGCGCGGTCCGGGCGAAGTTCCGCAGATCCTCGCCCGGCGCGCCCGAATCGGGCAGCACTACCAGGCGCTGCCCGACGAGCAACGGCGCGAAGATGCTCGTCACGGTGAGGTCGAAGGCGACCGACGAATGGACCGGAACCCCGCTTCCCCCAACGGGATCGAAGGTCGCGATGACCCATCGGAGGTAGTTCACGACGTTGCTGTGGGACAGCATCGACGCTTTCGGCTGGCCGGTCGAGCCCGAGGTGTACATGAGGTAAAGCAGGTCGTCCCCGGACCCGGTTTCGCCGAGTGGGCGGTCCGGCCGCGCGGAGACAGCGGCCTCGTCGGTGTCCAGACAGAGCACACGCGCCGGCGCCGCCGTGACGGCGGTGCGAAGCCCTTGACACGTAAGCAGAAGCCCCGACTCGCTGTCGGCCAGCATGGCGTCCAGGCGTACGGACGGCTGGGCCGGGTCGAGGGGCAGGTAGGCCGCGCCCGTCTTGAGGATCGCGAGCAGCGCGGTGACCAGCTCCGGCGACCGGCCGAGCAGCAGCGAGACCACTTCGCCCCGGCACGCTCCCAGTTCCCGGAGCCGGTGAGCGAGCCGGTTCGACGCGCGGTCGAGAGCCTCGTAGGACATCTCGCCGTCCGGGGAGCTGATCGCCACCGCTTCGGGCGTCCTGGCCGCCTGCTCCCGGAAAAGTTCGTGCAGGACACTGCTTTCCCGGCGATCCCCGGCGGCCCCGTTTCCCTGCGACAGCAGGCGGTCCGCCTCGGCGGGCGACAACAGCGGCAGGTCGGCGACCGGAGCGGCCGGGTGCGCCACGACCGCGGCGAGCACGCTTACCCACGAGGCGGCGATCCTCGCGGCGGTCGCGGCGTCGAAGAGGTCGGCCGCGTAGTCGAGGCAGCACTCCAACCGGTCCGGCGTGCCCCAGGCGTTGAGATCGAGGTCGAACCGCGCGGCGTCGCCGTCGGTCTCCAGCAGCGTCACCTTGAGCCCCGGCAGCGCGCTGAGCGGCGGCGGCGTGTTGTTGAGCGTGAAGTTCACTTGGTACAGCGGGCTGCTGGCGAGGTCGCGCCGGGGAAACAGGCGCTGCGCGATGAGATCCACCGGCGTGTCCTGGTGCTCGTAGGCGGCCAGGCAGGTCCGCTTGACTGCCTTCAGAAGGTCCACAAAGGACTGATCGCCCGCCGGACGGATCCGGAAGAGCACCGTGTTGGCGAAGAAACCGATGAGCGACCGAAGCTCCGGCTGGCGGCGGTTCGCGACCGGGCCGCCGATCACGAGGTCGTCCTGCCCGCTGTACCGGGCCAGCACGACCGAGAAAGCGGCCAGCAGCGTGATGTACAGGGTCGTCCCCGAGTTCCGGCTGAGGTCGTCCAGCGCCCGCCCCAGTCCGGCGGGCAGGGCGAAGCGGTGGGCGCCGCCCCGGTACTCCTGCACCGGCGGCCGGGGCCGGTCGACAGGCAGCGCCAGCAGTTCCGGGGCGCCGCTCAGCTCCGCCTGCCAGAACGCGAGCTGACGCTCCGCCTCGGGACATTCCGACCAGTCCCGCTGCCATCGGCTGTACCCGGCGTACTGGACCGGCAACGCGGGCAGCGGCGACGGGAGCCCGTTCAGGAACGCGTCGTACAACGCGCGGAGCTCCTCGCCGAAGACGCCGAGCGACCATCCGTCCACCACCGCGTGATGGAAGTCGGTCACCAGCACGTTCTCGTCCGCCGCGCGACTGATCAGCCGGAACCGCACGGGAGGCCCGGCGGCGAGGTCGAAGGGGGTGGCGTGCTCGGCGGCGATGAGACGCGCGCACTCCCGCTCCCGGCCTTCCGGAGGCAGGCCCCGGAGGTCGATGACGCGGACCTCCTGGCGGGCGGCGGGCAAAATCCGTTGCCACGGCACGCCGTCCTTCACCGGGAAGGCCGTTCGGAGGATCTCGTGCCGGGCGACGATCTCGTCGAGGCAGCGGGACAGCACGGCAACGTCCAGCGGGCCGGACAACCGGTAGGCGATGGGACTGTTGTAGAAAGAGCTGGCTGACTTGAGCTGGCCGAGATACAGGATCCGGCGCTGGGTCGAGGAGACCGGCGCGTCCTCGCCGGAGGTGCCCGCGTAGGCCGTCAGGACCGGCGGCAGGCCGCGTTCCTTCAGCCGCCGCCGCAGGACTTCCCGCTGCCCGGCGGACAGCCGCCTGATCCGCTCCGTCAGGTCAGGCACGGTCACCCCCCGCTTTCCTCGAGATCCGGGATCTGCTCCAGGTCGTCGACGAGCGCGCTCAGCTCGTGCCGGGAGCCGCCGCCCGCCCGGATCTCCTCGGCCAGGCTCGCGACCGTCGGGGCGTCGAAGAACCGTTCCAGCGCGACGTCGGCCCCCAGCCGCTCCTGGACCAGCGACAGGACCACCGTCGCCAGCAGGGAATGGCCGCCGAGGGCGAAGAAGTTGTCGTGCCGGCCCACGTCCTCGACGCCGAGCGTCTCGGCCCACACCGCCGCCACCGCTTCCTCGGTCCGGCCTTCCGGCGGCACGTGGGCGTCGTCCTCGATCCGCCGGGCGCCGGCCGGTTCCGGAACGGGGACAAGCTCCAGACCGCCGTCACGACGTCGCCGCACCCGGTGCTCCGTCCGGACCGGCGGGGCGCCGCCGGCCCACAAGTCCCCCGGGAGTCCGGGCGGCACGGGGTGCCGATACGCGTCGAGCACCTGGAAGGTGCCGTCCGGCCGCGCTGCTGGCTCGCGGTACAGGTCGTCGGCGGCGAGACCGGCCGGGAGCGCGCTTTCGTCGAGACAGCCGCCGTCGTTCTGCCCCAAGGGAAAGCCGCCCACACTCTCGTCCAGCGATTCCGTCATCCGGCGCAGCACGGTCAGCCACGCGTCCACGAGCCCGGTCACCGTCTCGGCGTCGAACAGGTCGGTGGAGTACTCCACGTCGCCGGTCAAGCGGCCGCCGGCTTCGGTGACGGTGACGGAGAGGTCGAACTTCGCGGTCGGCCGTTCGATCTCCCGGACCTCGACCCGCACGCCGGGCAGCGGCAGCCGGGTTTCAGCCGCCCGGATGAGCTGGAACATGGCCTGGAACAACGGATGGCGGTCGGCCCGGCGGTCGCCGCCCCACATTTCGACCAGCCGCTCGAACGGCACGTCCTGGTGGTCGTAGGCGTCCTGGCAGGTGCGGGCCGAGTCGGCCAGCACCTCGCGCAAGGTGGTGCCGGCGCGGACCGGGGTCCGCAGCACGAGCATGTTGACGAAGAGCCCGATCATCTCGTCGGTCTCCGGCCGGTCGCGCCCGGCGATCGCGGTGCCGAGGACGAGGTCGGTCTGCCCCGAACAGCGGTGGAGCACTACGAGGAATCCCGCCAGCAGGGTCATGAAGAGGCTGACGCGCTCGTCCCGGCCGAGCTGTGCCAGCTTCTCGGCGAGGGTGTGGTCCAGCGGGAAACGGTAGGTGCTGCCGCGGAAGGAGACGTCCGACGGACGCGGCCGGTCGGCGGGCAGGACGAGGGTGGGCAGCCCCTCGATTTGCTTGTGCCAGTAGGAAAGCTGCCGTTCGAATCCCTCCCCCGTCGCCGCCTTGTGCTGCCAGGCCGCGTAGTCCGCGTACTGCAGCCGCGGCATTGGCGGCGGGTGGCGGTCGCCGGACTGGAGTGCTTCGTAGCGTTCCCCCGCTTCGCGGAGCAGGTTGTCCAGCGACCACGCGTCGGCGACGATGTGGTGGAACGTGACGAGCAGCAGGTGGCGGTTCTCCGCGGTTTTCAGAAGCCGGAGGCGCAGCAGCGGCGCGCTTCCCAGATCGAAGGGCTCGTCAGCTTCTTGCCGGACAAGTCGGTCGACCGCCGGTGTCCGCGCGGCCTCTGGGACCCCGGTCAGATCGACGAACCGGAGCGCGACCTCCTTGCCGGTGATGATCTGCTGCAACCGGCCGCCGGCCAGCCGAAAACAGGTCCGGAGGCTTTCGTGCCGGCGGGAGCAGGCCCGGAAAGCCTCGCCGAGCCGCCCGGCGTGCAGCGCGCCCGTCAGGTCCGCGGCGACGGTGACGTTGTACACCGACGGGTCGTCCCCGAGCTGGCTCGAGAACCAGATCCGCTGCTGGGCGAACGACGCCCCGGCGGCGGTGGCGGCGCTCAAGGCCGCTCCTCCGCGTGCGAAGGATCCGACATCGCGACGGCGATCCGCCGCGGCCCGGTGAAGGGCTCGCGCCCGTGGGAGGCGAGCATGTTGTCCACCACCAGCACGTCGTCGAGGCGGTAGTCGAACCGGCTCGCGGCGGACCGGTAAGCGTCGCGAAGGGCGGCCAGCACGTCGTCGGGGATGCGGCCGCCGTCGCCGTAATAGGTGTTGCTGGGCAAGCCGTCCTCCCCGAACATCTCGAGCAGGCCCCGGCCGACCTCCGCCGGGAGCGCGCTGACGTGGAAGATCGCCACGTGGTTGAACCAGACCGCTTCCCCGGTCCGCGGATGCCGGTGCACGGCGTCCCGCACCGCCGTGGTCCGGAGGCGGCCGGGGCCTCGCCACTCGGCGCTCGTCCCGGTGCGGGCGCAGTACCGCAGGACCTCGTCCGGATCGTCGGTACCGAACGCCTGCTGCCACGGGATGCCGACGTCCTCGCCGAAGTTCCGGACGACCCGCCACCGGCGGCGGGCGAATTCCTCGACCACCGCCGGGTCCAAGGCCCGCAGGACCCGCCGGGTGTCGGCCAGCGGAGTGGCGCCGCGCTCGTGCGGCGGCTGCAGGCAGTGGAAGTACAACGTCATCGGCCAGGACAGCTGGTAGGAGTTTTCGTTGTGGAAGAAGATCTCCTCCGCCGGCGGGTAGTCCGTCGACGTGTAGATGTTGCCCTGGATCGTGCTGCGGGGCGAAGACCGCTCGACGTAGGGAAGCGGCTCTCCGGACAGCGCCCGGACGACCGCCTCGAACCCGGCCACCCCGCCGACGTCGAAGCCCCGGAGCAGCACCGCCCCGTGCTCGTCCAGCCGGGCCCGCAGGGACGCGCGCTCGGCGGTGATGCGCTCGACGAGGTCTTCCTCGGGCGCGCCGCGTTCGACCACGTAGGGAAGCGCCATGGTTTTCCCTCTCTCGACGGGGCCGCTCAGGTCCGGGCGAACCGCAGGTCTTCCGGGATCTCGAAGTGCAGCGCCGAGGCGCAGAACTCGTGCCACTGCGGGGACAGCGTGTCCCACAGGATTCCTGGTTCGGCCAGCACCGGACTGCGCACCACCGCGAGATCGCCGCGGACGTAGACGATCGCGTCGTCGCCGAGTTCGGCGGCTTCCGGCCGGGCGGCCGCGGCCCAGCCGGGGAATGCCCGGAGGTCGCCGAGCCGGTAGGCCCTGAAGTAGTCCTTCATTCCGCACCCTCCCGGTCCGTTCGCTCGCGCAGGCTCAGCGGACGCATATCCGTCCAAACAAGCTCGACTCGGTCCAGACACTCGCTTTTCGTGCCGCCCGTGCCCTCATCCCGCCAGCCCGGCGGGTTCGGCCGGTCCGCGGGCCAGATCGAGTACTGCTCCTCGTGGTTGACGACGACTCGGTAGGCCCGGTCGTCGGTTTCGGCCTCCGGCATCACTGCGTTTCCTCTCCCGCGTAATGGACGGCTGTCCGTTCCGCCGGGACCATCTCCGCCGATTCCGACGGCCCGACGTCGCCGCGTCGGAGCCGGTCGTCGACCAGCGCGGCGAGCCGGGCGGGAGTGGAGTTCCGGAAGAAGTCCCGCATCGAGACCTCGACCGCCCACCGGCCGCGCACGCCGGCCAGCACCCGCATCGCCAGCAGGGATTCGCCGCCGAGACGGAAGAAGTCGTCCTCCGCCCCGATCCGGGAGCGCGACAGCACCCGTTCCCAGATCCGGACGATCTCCTGCTCGGTCCCGGTCCGCGGCGCGCGATACGGGCGGGCCCGGTCCGGCTCGGCGGCCTCCAGGGCCGCGACGGCGAGCCGGTCCGGCTTGCCGCCCGCGGTAGTCGGGAGCGCGTCCACCAGGACGATCCGGTCGGGCAGCATGTACGCCGGCAGCCGGGCGCGGAGCTCCTCGTGGCAGTCTTCCGGCTCGATCGCCCAGCGCCCGCCGGCCGGGACGAGAAACGCCCGCAGGCGCGCACTGTCCGCGACGACGACGGCGTCGCGAACGCCCGGGACCGAGCGCGCCGCGGCCTCGACCTCGCCCAATTCGACCCGGTAGCCGCGGATTTTCACCTGGTGGTCCCGGCGTCCGAGGAACTCGATCGCCAGGCCGCGCGGTGTCCGCCGGTACCGGGCCAGGTCACCGGTCCGGTAGAGCCGCTGCCCCGCGACGGCGCCGAACGGATGGGGCACGAACGCTTCGGCGGTGCGCGCCGGATCGCCGAGGTAGCCCCGGGTCACCGTCGGGCCCGCGACGTGCAGGCAGCCGGGCACGCCCGGCGGCACCTGGTTCAGGTCCGAGTCCAGGACGTAGGCCTCCATGCCGGGCAACGGGGTCCCGATCAGGACGATCCGGCCGTGGTCCTCCTCCGGCGCACAGGAGAAACAGGTGCTGTCGATAGTGGCTTCGCTGACGCCGTAACAATTGAAGACGCGGATCTCCCGCTCGGCCAGCGCGTGGATCGCGGCCAGGTCGCCGGTGTCGAACACGTCGGACCCCACGATGACCACCCGCAGCGGGCCGAGGCCGCCGCCCGTCGCCCGGACGTGGCCGAGCAGCGCCCGCAGGACGACCGGGACGAAGTCGGCCAGGTCGACTCCCTCGGACCGGACCAGGCGGAGAAGTTCCTCGGGGCGAAGGAGATCCTCCCTCGGGCACACGACGAGCTTCGCCCCGGAGCACAGACCGCGCACGAACTCGCCGAGGAACCCGTCGAAGGTGAAGTTCGCCATCTGGAGGTGCGCCGTGGTCGACGCCTCCAGCCGGAAGGTCTGATTCCAGGCCGCGTACACCGCGGCCAAACCGCCGTGCGTGCCCATCACGCCCTTGGGGCGGCCGGTGGAACCGGACGTGTAAATCACGTAGGCGAGCCTGTCGGGGCCGGTTGCCCGCACCGGAGCAGTCGCGTCGTCGTCCTGAATGTCGTCAAGGCACAGCACGGTCAGCGCGGGGCCGCCGATCTCCCCCGCCAGCGCGCGGTGGGTGAGCACGACCTCCGCTCCGGCGTCGTCCAGGATGATCCGGAGCCGGGCGGCCGGGCTGTCGAGATCGAGCGGGACGTAGGCCGCCCCGGCCTTCCACACCGCCTGCACCGCGACGAACGTGTCGGCCGAGCGCTCCAGGTAGACGCCGATCCGGTCCTCCGGCCGCACCCCGAGCCGGATCAGCCGGCGCGCCAGCCGGTTCGCGCGCCGGTCCAGTTCCGCGTAGGTCAGCCGGACGTCCCCGTGGACGATCGCGACGGACTCCGGCGCGGCGCGGGCACGGCGCTCGAGGAGGTCGGGCACGAGCGGCCGGGGGCCCGGCGGGAGCGCCGGACCGCGGGCGGCGCGGGCCAGTTCGGCCGCATCGGCCTCGCTGACGATCCCCGCGTCCCGCAGGGGCGTGTCCGGGTGTTCGACGAGTTGCCCGACCACCGCGAGCCAGCTCGTGATCAACCGGTCGATCGTTTCCCGGTCGTAGAGCGCGGTGTCGTAGCGCGCCTCGATCGAAGCGCCGGAGCGGGACTCGACGATCTCCACCGCGAGGTCGAACGGGGTGACGTTGACCGCGACCCGGTCGACGCCGGCGACCAGCCTGCTGCGGTGCGAGTCTTCGACCGGTTCGGCCAGGTACTGGAACAGGATCCGGAACAGCGGGCTGCGGGTCGGCGGCCCGCCAGGCACCAGGCTCGCCACCACGTCGCCGAACGGGATTTCGTGATGGGCGTAGGCGCCAAGGCAGGTGTCGCGTACCCGGGCGAGCACCTGCCGGAGCGTCGGGCGGCCGGTCAGGTCGGCGCGCAGGACCAGGGTGTTGATGAACGGTCCCACCAGGTGCTGGCTCGCCGGGTCGGCGCGGGTGGCGATCGGCGTGCCGATGGCGACGTCGTCCTCGTCCAGGTAGCGGCCCAGGGTCGTCAAGAACGCGGCCGCCAGCACCATGAACACGGTGACACCCTCGGCGGGCGCGAAAGCCTGCACGCGCGCGGAAAGCGCGTCGCCGAGCTCGCGCCGGTAGACGGCGCCTTCGGCGGGGGCGTCCTGTGTTCGCGGCCGATCCGGCGGCAGCTCCGTGGCGGGGAGACCGTCCAAGCGGTCGCGCCAGTAGGCAAGGCACCGCTGATGATCCGCGCCGTGGCGCCAGGCCTCCAGCCGGGCCGCCGCCGCGGCGTAATGGCCGGCTAGGTCCGGCAGTTCCGTGGGCCGATGCTCGATCGCCGCGTAGTAGAACTCGAAGAAATCGCGGAGGAGGATCCGGGTGGAGTGCACGTCCGAGACGATGTGGTGGACCGACACCACGAGGGTGTGCCGGTCGTGGCCGGTCCGGATCAGGGCCGCGCGCACCAGGGGGCCGCGCGCGAGGTCGAAAACGCGGTGGGCGAGATCTTCGACGAGCTTGCCGAGAAGCGCTTCCCGCTGGCCGGACGGCAACGGCGACAAGTCCGCCACCGGCACCGGCACGGCGGGGTCCGCGGCCAAGCGCGGCGCCGGTTGTCCTTCCACCGCGGGAAATTCGAGGCGGAGGGCCTCGTGCCGCCGCACGACCTCGCGCAAGCTCCGCTCGACCAGCGAGTGGTCGACGGGCCCGCGCAGCCGCACCGCGGTCGCCAGGTTCTGGTGCGGCTTGCCCGGCCAGATCCGGTCCAGCAGCCAGAACTGGCGCTGTGCCGGCAGAAGCGGGACCGTCGCGTTCATTCCGCGCTCCCGGACAGCTCCGGCCGGGCGCGCCGGCCGATCGGGGTGAACGATCCCGCAGCGGCGATCGCCAGGCACGCGCCGCCGATCGCCAGGCAGACCGGGCCGACGCCGAACTTCGCCGCCAGCGCGGTGAGCACGGCCGCCCCGATCGGGCCGAGGGTCGAGTGGACGGTCCAGAAGGTGGAGGTCACCCGGCCCAGCAGGTGGTCCGGCGTGACTTCCTGGCGCAGCGACATCGAGCAAATCCCCGCGATTCCGGTGCAGAACAGGAAAACCGACACCAGCACCGCGACGAGGGCGACATTCGCGGCGAGCCCGAGACCCGCGACCACCGCGCCCGCGAGCGCGTACGCGCCGATCCAGCTGCCGCCGAAACCCAATGCCCCGCGGACCCGGGCGACCGACGCCGAAGCGATCAGGGTTCCGACGGTGCCTGCCGCGAGCACGACGCCGACGACACTGTCCGGCTGGCCGAGATCGTGCTTCACGTGGAAGACGACGATGTCGATCAGGCCGAGCGTGAGGAAAGTCAGGAAGGACAACAGGATCGTCAGGGTCCGCAGAACCGGGTGCCCGCCGAGGAATCGCAACCCGACCATGAAGTCCGACAGGAAGGAGCGCCGCGCCGCGTCCGGCGCTTCGGCCGGCTTCGGGACGCCGTCCCAGCGCAGGAGGTACAGACCGGCCGCGGACGCGACGAAGGTGGCGGCATCGATCGCGATCACGGCAGCCGGGCCGAAAACTCCGGAAAGCGCGCCCGCCAGCGTGGGGCCCAGGACACCGGCGACAGCGTAGGAGGCGTAGAGACGTCCGTTGGCCTTCGTGATCTGGTCCGCTTCGACCAGGCTCGGGGTGACGGTCACGTACGCGACCTGCGCGGCCATCGAGAAAACCCCGGCCACCGGGACAATGACGTAAAGCAGCCAGACTTGAGGCGAGAAAGCCCAGATCAGCGGGACGGCCCCGAACAGCAGCGCGCGGGCGAGATCGCAGACGATCAGCAGGCGGCGCCGGTTCACCCGGTCGGCGACCGCGCCGGAGAACAGGCCGGTGACGATCGTGGCGACGCTGACCAGCCCGGTGATCATCCCCATCTGGACGACCGAACCGGTGGCGCGCAGGACGAGCAGGGGGATCGCGACGTAGGAAATGGAGTTTCCCACCGCGGACAGGGTCTGCGAACTGAGGAAAATGAAAAAATCACGGGTTCCGGCCGACGTTTTCGGCTGTGCCTTGGCCTCCCCGCGCGGCATCAATTCCCCTCCCCCGGCGCCGGACGGCCGCGGGCCGCCCGGACTTTGTGGAGAACCCTCGGATCTGCCGAGTAGAACAGCGTCCACCGGCAGTGTCAAGGACAGTCGCGCGAATGCGCGGCCGTCCGGCAGAGACCCGCAGGCTTGACAGAATCCGTTGCCTGGCCTCAAATAGAAAGGAAGAGGGGGTGTTCCGCCCGGCCGGTTCCACTGCGGTTCGACCGCGGAGCCGAGGCCGGGTTTCCGCGGCTGAACCGTCCGCGCCGACCCGTTCGGAAGCGGCCGGAACTGGGGGGTCGAATCCGTGCCGGTCACCGAAAAATCCGTTCCACCGCCGCAGCGATCATGACCGCCGGCGCCTGCTGGCGGCAGTTGTCGGGCAGCTCCGGGCACCTGGTGCCGTCGGTCAATTTCGAGGCCGTGCGCGGCACGGCCGGATTCGCCGACCTCGCCGCGGCCGCCGGCGGACTCGAGCAGTTCGAACTGATCGAGACTATTCCGCGGAAGTTCGCGCGCGGCTGCGATTATCTCCGGGTATCCGAGCCGGATCGCTATCTCGGACCCTGGCTGGCCGAATTGACCGAAATGGCCGCGCCCGAACGTCCGGTCCGCGCGGTGCTCGGCTACTGCGCGGGAGCCGCATTGGCCAGAGCATTGGCTGACGCGGCAACGAAATACGGCCTCGGAGAACCGATTCTGCTGCTCTTCGATCCCCTTCGGGTCAATGGCACGACGCTGAGCCGAGAATTCGCCGAGGCACTCGACACGGTCCGTCCCCAGCTCACGCCCGGCGAAATCGAGGGCGCCCGGAATTCGGCGGCGCGCTGGGAGGAGCGCTGCGCCGACGCCGGCGGCCGCGCTCTCGCGCCCATGGCGGAAGCGCTCGACGAGGTCTATCAGGGCCTGGTGACCGCCGCGTGCGGCCGGCTTCGGGTGGCGCCTGCTCTCGAAAGACAGCTGTGCGACCGGTTCGCCTCCTATTTCGCCTATCTCGTCGCGTCTTCCCGATGCGAGGAGACGGCCGCCGGTCCGGTCGCGGAAGTCGTGTGGTCGAACACCCGCGAAGCGGTCCCGCACGCCGGGGACCGCGCTGTCCGCTTCGATGTGCCCGAACCCCAGCTGCTGGCCGACGCCGCGGTGGCGGAGTTCGTGTCCCAAACCCTGCGTCGCTGAGGCAAGGAGACCGCGATGGTCCCCGGCAAGCCGGCCGACCCGCTCGACGAGCGCCGTGCCCGCGTGCGCGAGCGACGGCGGGCGCTCTCCCGGTCGTTGCATGCTCACGAGCGCGACTGGCGGTTCGCCCCAGGCGACGGCGGCAGCCCGGAAACGGTCTCGGCGACGGCACTCGAACGCGAGCTGGAGCTCGACCGGGAACTCGCGTCGTGGGCGGAGTCCTCGCCTAAGCCGCGAAGCGACGCCGAACTGGCCGCCGAACGCCGCCGGCTCAAGTACTTCCCGGTGCTGTTCGTCAGCGCACCGCACATCGAATCCGGGGCCAGCGGGTCGTTCCCAGGCATTCCGACGCCGCTGTTGTACGCGACGTCGGTCCTCGACCGGGCCCTTCGGATCGACGAATTCCCCGGCGCCCGCGTCCCAGAGGTCGTCGCGGTGATGAACCCGCTCGTCTACGACAGCGCCTTCGAGGAGCAGCTGACCGCGCTTCTGCGCGCGCACCGCCCGCGGCTGGTCGGCGTCAGCAATCTGTCCGAAGGCCACCACTTCGCCCTGCGGATCGCCCGTCTGATCAAGCGAGTGTCGCCGGAATCCCTGGTGCTGCTGGGCGGCCAGCACGAGGACGGCGTCAACCCCGAGGTCTACGTTTCGGCCTCGGAGCGGCTGGCCCGGCGCGGCGCGCGGTACCAGGCGGCGTATTCGCCGTTCCTGATCACCCCGGAGGAGGCCGACCGGCTGCGCACCCTCCAAACCCTTGCCAGCCAAGAAGAACGCGCGTTCGTCGACCTGGTGTTCGCGGGCGACGCGGCCTACGCGCTCCTGGAGATCCTGAAGGTGGTCGCGGACCATCTCACCGCGGACACCGCCCGGATCAAGGCGGAAATCCTGGCCCGGCCCGAGGTTTTCGCCGGCCTGCCGGGCAGCGGACGGCTTTTTCTGGTCGACGAGGGCACCGAAACGCTGGAATCCGTGCGGTTGAGCGGTTCGGCGCTGGAAGGCGACTCGATGCCGTTCATCGACCTGGGCCGCCTGACTCACGAGAACCGGTTCCCGATCTTCGGCGGCAAGCTCACCGCGCAGGTGCTGGCCTGCCACGGCTGCAAGTACTCGTGCTCCTTCTGCCACGAATCGGCCGACTCGACGCTCTACGGGACGCCCAAGATCCGCCAGCGCTCGGCGGGCAACGTGGTGAAGGAGATCGAGCTGCGGCTGGAGCAGGGTTTCGAGGCGGTCTTCTTCGACGACAGCACATTCACCCAGGACCGCCGCTGGGTAGCGGAGTTCGCCGGGCTCATGGCCCGCCGCGGCGGCGGCCGGCCGCTGATCGAGTGGGGCTGCCAGACCACGATCAACGACGTCGACGCGGCGCTGCTGCGGCAGCTCTCGGAAATCGGGTGCAGCTATGTCTATTTCGGCGTCGAGTCCGCCGAACCCGATCCCGCAAGCGTGCAGAAGGTGCGCCAGCTCCGCGTCCTGCCGGCCGCGACGAACTGGTCCGCCCGCTTCCGGGAGGTGGCGAAGTGGTGCCACGAGGCCGGAGTGCGCGTGGGGACGTCGTTGCAGTTCGGCCTCGGCGAAACGCGCGAGCAGCTGATCGAGACGGTGGAGCTGATCGCCGAGATGCACCGCTGCGGCTACATCCCGGACGGCTGTGTGGCGCTGAACATCAACAGCCCCTACCCGGCGACCCGGCAGTGGCTGGAACTGCTGAAGTCGGGCCGCCCGATGCCCGACTACCGGGAGAAGCTCAAGCGGCATCCGTCGTTCGAGACCGCGCACCAGTTCTCCAGCATCAGCGGAGCGGAGGCCGAGGAGCTTTACCGGCTCGCGGCGGAACGGCTGGGCGCCGCCATCCACGTCGAAGGGCGGTAGCCGTGCCCGGCGAGGACCGCCTGTCCGGCGCACGGACACTGACCGAGGTGTTCGCCGCTTCGACAGTCCGGTATCCCGGCCGCGTCGCGCTCAGAGATCCGGACCGGACGCTGACGTACGCGGAGCTGGACCGGCGCAGCAGGGCGCTCGGCGACCGGCTGGCGGCCTCCGGAGTGCGCCCCGGGGACTGGGTCGGGCTCCTGCTCGACCGCACTGTGGACGTCGGGGTGGCCGTGCTCGGCGTCCTGCGGTCCGGGGCGGGTTACGTGCCGCTGGACCCGGCGCTGCCCGCGGCGAGGATCGCCGAGATCCTCGCCGACGCGGCGGTGGACGTGATCGTCACCGAACCCGGTCTGCCCGCCACGCCCGGCGTGACACGGGTGGAGGTGTCCGTCCGGAACGACGTCGCGGCAACGGTTCCGGGCGTTCCGGACCCTACGCCGTCCTCCCCCGCGTATGCCATCTACACGTCTGGATCGACCGGACGGCCGAAGGGCGTGGTCGTCACGCACGCCAATGTGGTCGCGCTGCTTCGGCACGCCCTTCCGCTGTACGACGTCCGCGAGACGGATGTCTGGAGCCTGTTCCACTCGTACGGTTTCGACTTCTCGGTGTGGGAGCTCTGGGGAGCGCTGGCCACCGGCGCGGAGTGTTTCGTCGTCCCCCTCGCGGTGGCGCAGTCCCCCGAATCGACCCTGCGCATGCTGGCCGAACGGCGAGTGACAGTCCTGAACCAGGTGCCCTCGGTGTTCGCCCGGTTCGTCGACGCCTTCGTGAGCGCGGGCGCTCCGGCGCTGTCTCTGCGCTACGTGATCTTCGGCGGCGAAGCGGTGAACCTGGCCGCCGCCGACCGCTTCGGCGAGCTGGCCGCCGCCACCGGACGACGGCCGCCGGTGCTCGTGAACATGTACGGCATCACGGAAACCACCGTGCACGCGACCTGGCAGATCCTCCGGCCGGACCGCGATCCGGCCCTGCGCTCGCCGATCGGGCGGCCGCTGCCGCACCTGTCGATCGCAGTACTCGACCAGGACCTGCGCCCGGTGCCCGAAGGCGCGGTCGGCGAGCTGTGGATCGCGGGAGAAGGGGTCGCCGCCGGGTATCTCAACCGACCCGGGGCGAACGCCGAACGGTTCCGCGACCTCGACCTCGGCTCCGGACCGGTCCGGCACTACCGCTCCGGCGACCTCGCGCGGCTGCTCCCGGGCGGCGCGCTCGACTACCGTGGCCGCGCCGACGATCAGCTCAAAGTGCACGGCTTCCGGATCGAGCCGGGCGAAATCGAGACGGTCCTGCGCGCGGAGCCGGAAGCCGACGATGTCGCGGTCACGGTAGTCGTCGCCGCGAGCGGTGCCCCGATCCTGGCGGCGCTCGCGGTCCTGGCGCGCGGCCATGCCGACGACGTCCTCGATCGCCTGGCGCGGCGGGCCAGAGCCCAGCTGCCGGATCACCTGGTGCCCGCAGTGTGCGTTCCGGTGGCTGCCCTGCCGGTGACCGCCTCCGGCAAGCTCGACCGGGCCGCGCTGCCCGCCTTGGCCGGCACCTCGCTGCCCGCCGCCGGACGCGCGCGAGAGCCGGTCCCGACCGGGCCTGCGGCCGAATTGGCCGCAGCCATCGCGCACCGCGCCGGACCGGTTCTCGGACTCGGCGGGGTGACGGCGGAAGACGATCTGCGGGCGCTGGGACTGGATTCCTTCGGCGCCGCGCGCCTGGCTCGCGTGCTGTTCGAAGAGAATGACCTTTCCCTGCCGGTGCGGGACTTCCTGCGACACGGAACGCCCGCCGCCATCGCGGCAGCGCACCATTCGGGGAGCAGGCCGCCCGCCGCCGTCGTGAGCCCGGCGGGGACTTTGGTGCCCACCGAACAGCAAGTCGCGATGTGGCTCTACGACTTCGCCTGGCCGGAACGGTCTCTCGCCAACGTCGTGCTCTTCGCCTACCGGATCCGCGGCGACCTCGACCCGCACCGCCTCGCGGCCGCTCTGCGAACCGTGACCGGCCGCCACGACGCACTGCGGACCGCTGTCCGCGGCGACGAGAACGGCATCCCGGCCGCGTTCGCCCTGTCCGTCCCGGAAGCCGCGACCATCACCGTGCCTGCGGGCCGCGGGGCCGAGCTCACCGACGACGACCTCCGGAACCGGGCCCGAGATCTGGCGAAAGCCGTGGCGCTGGAGACTGGACCGCTCATCGCCGCCGAGGTCCGTCCCGGGGCAGTCGTGCTCGCGGTGCACCATGCCGCTTTCGACGGCCTCAGCGAGCACGTGCTGACAAGGGAAATCAGCGCTTTGCTATCCGGGCGAGACCTGCCGCCCGCGCCGTCGTACCGGGAGTTCGCCCGGCTGAAACCGGCCGGGAGCGACCGCGCGGATCTGGTTCGCTGGGCCGCCCGGCTGGCGCGAACGTCGGCTCTGGAATGGCCCGCGCGCACGGAAACCCGGAGCGAGGCGGGATCGGTTGTCCGGCCGTGGGCCGTGCCCGAAGACCTGCCTTCCCGGCTTTCGGCACCGGCGCGTGCCGCTCGGGTCACGCCGTTCGTCCTGTTGCTGGGCGCGTTCGGCGCCGCCGTTCGCTCCGTGACCGGGACTTCGCGGTTCTGTGTCGGCGTTCCGGTGGCGGGCCGGGACTCGCCCTCGCACCAGGACGCGATCGGATGCTTCGTGCGGACCGTCGTCGTCCCCTTCGACGAGGAGACGTTCGCGACTCCGGTGGGCGGAGTGTCCGACGCCTGGACGAAAGCCCTGTCCTACAACGACGTTCCGATGAGCGAGCTGACGCGCGCAGCCGGGCGGCGCGCGCTCGACCGGCCGCCGCTGTTCCAGGTCTTCTTCGCGTGGCAGAACCACGGCGCGGCCCGTTGGTCGGTGCCGGGCTTGTCGGTGGAAGCCGTCGACGCGGTGCCTGCCGTCCCCCGGTTCGAGCTGACCCTGGTCCTGTGGCCGCGGAACGGCCGCGAGCAGGCGCGCGGCCGCCTCGAGTACGACCCGGGCTGGGTGTCCGACGACACGGCCTGCCGACTCCAGGAGGCCTTTTCCCGCGCCCTCGACGAACTCACCGCACAGGCGAGCGGAAATGCCCGCCGATGATCTTGGCGACCTCGGACACGGCCGGTTCCCGAAGCAGCCCATAGTGGTCGGCGACGACGCTGCGCGCCGTGAATTCCCCGGCGCACACCGCACGCCAGCGGCGGCCGCACTCCCGCAGCGTGGCGGAATCGTGAGCGGCCGCCTGCACCAGCCACAGGTCGCCGTCGTAGGTGGCGGGTACGTGTCCGCGCCAGGCCCGAACATGCGCGCTGTACAGGTCGATCCGCTCCAGGACCGTCTCCCGGGGAATCGCTGTCGCGGCGACGATCTGCTCGGCGAAATCAGCCGCGTCCGCGCCGGAGGGAACCTCCCGGCCGAACATGTGGCCCACCACCGCGAGGGCGTCCGCGTCGTCGGCCGCGTCCTCCCCCGGCCCCGCGATGAAACCGTCCAGCACGGTGAGGCTCGCCGGGTCGTGGCCCGAGGTCGCCAGCTGACAGGCCAATTCGTGCGCGACAACCCCGCCGAAGGACCAGCCGGCCAGGTGACAGCGGCCCGGCCCGGCCACCCGTTCGAGGTCCTCGCGATACCGCCGCACCAACCCGCGCAGTTCCTGGTCGCCTTCGTGCTGGGAATGCAGGGACTGGACCGCGTAGACGCTCAGGTCGTCGTCGAGCCGGCCGAGCAACGCGGTGTACGCCGACAACTCGCCTCCCGCCGGAGGCGTCAGGACCAGTCGCGGGGCGTCGTCGCTGCCGGTCCGGACGCGGACGACGCTGCTGACCCGGGCGTCGCCGTCGGCGCGGATGCGCTGGGCCAGCCCGGCGGCACTGGCCGGCGGGTCCTCGCCGACGACCTCCTCCAGCAGCGCGATGACCGGGATGCGCACCCCGAAGGTCCCCTCGATGCGGGCGAGGAGCTGGACCGCGAGCAGCGAATGGCCGCCGAGCTCGAAGAAGTCGGCACGGGGATCGACGCCGGAGATCCCGAGGAGCGCGCCGAACAGGTTTGCCAGGTCCCGTTCGAGCGGATCGCCGATCGGCCGCGGGACGGACCCGTTCCCGGGTGCGGTGACGAGCGCGGTCAGCGCGCCCCGGTCGATCTTTCCGTTCACTGTCAACGGAATCTCCGCCACCGGAAGCAGTAGATCCGGCAGCAGATGGGCGGGGAGCATGCTCGCCAGGAACGCGCGCAGTTCGGCCGCCTCCGGCCGACCGCCCGGGGCAGCGGCGACGACCGTGACAAGGCGTTCGTCGTCGGTCTTGAACGTGAAGGCCTCGTCGCACGAGGGATGGTTCAAGAGCGTCCCGTTGATCTCTGCGGGATCGATCCGGTGTCCTCGCACCTTGATCTCGTCGTCCGCCCGGCGCAGGTAGACGAGATTGCCGTCGGCCCGGCGGAGACCGATGTCCCCGGTCCGGTACAGCCGCGCGCCTGGCACCTCGGACTCCGGGTCGGGAACGTAGCGCTCGGCCGTCGCCGCCGGGGCCTGAAGATAACCGCGGGCCAGACCCGTTCCGCCGATGTAGATCTCCCCTGCCACGCCGTCGGGAACCGGTCGAAGGCGGCTGTCGAGGACCCGCAGCACAGCGCCGTCGATCGGACGGCCGATCGAGACCGCGTCGCCGGACGGTCCCCAGTCGCGCACCTCGTGCGCGCTGCAGCCGACGGTGGCCTCGGTCGGGCCGTACTCGTTGAACACAGCGCTGTGGTTCCAGCCGTGCAAGTCGCGGAAGTAGAGCTGCTCGCCGCCGACGACCACTCGCTCCGGCCGGGACCGTTCAGCACTCTGGGCGTTGAGCGCACGCAGGTGCGAGGGGGTGAGTTTCACCAGACCAGGCGGTTCCGCCGCGCGCAACGCCTCGGCCAGGCCCGGCAATCCGCTGCTCACCAGCACCCGCTGCCCAGCGGCCAGCGCCGGGAAGATGCTCGTCAGCGTCAGGTCGAAGGCGATCGAGCTGTGCAGCACGGACACCTTTCCCGGCCGCAACCGGTAGGCCCGCACGGCCCACGCCGTGTACCGGGAGAGGGCCGCTCTCGGCACTGCCACGCCCTTCGGCGCGCCCGCGGAACCCGAGGTGAACAGGACGTAGGCCAGGCTGAGCGGATGGGCGCGTTCGGGCGACCCCGCCATCGGCGCGGCCAGCCAAGCGTCCCGGGGACAGGCCGTCCGGCCCGCCCAGCCGGCGACAGCCGAACCGTTGTCGTCGACCAGCACGTCGGCCGCGGCCCGCTCGAGCAGCTGCCGCACCCGGGCATCCGGTGTCGCCGGATCGATTGCCAGGAAAGCGGATCCCGACTTGAGCACCCCCCACAGGACGGCCACCAGGTCCGCCGACGGCCTCAGCCGCACTCCGACCACCCGTTCGGCGCCGGCGCCGTATTCCCGAAGCCAGCCCGCGACCCGGTCGGACAGCGTCGCGAGTTCGGCGTAGGTCACCTGGCGGTCCGGGTCCCGCACGGCGATCTGCCCGGGCCGCGCCTCGGCAGCGGCCGCCAGCAGTCCGCAGATGTCTTCGTAGTCCCCCGAACCCATTCGCCCCCCAGTCAGTTCGACGGCGCGGCCCCGTCGAAAGTCGTCTCGTCGCCCATCGCCACGAGAAGCCGCCGCTTGCCGCGATACGGATTTCTCGCGTGCGCCACCAGAATGTTGTCCAATGCCAGCACATCCCCGGCCTGCCAAGGGAAAACGGACTCCAGCGAGGCGTAGACCTCGAGAATCGCCGTCATCCACGCGTCCGGGATCACGCTTCCGTCGCCGAGACGGCAGTCCCGCGGCAAGTCGGGGCCGAAGACCGTGGCGAGCGAACTGCGGGTCGCCGGGTCGAGGCAGGACGGATGCCAATGCTGCGCCTGGTTGAACCAGGACCGCTCCTTCGTGATCGGGTGCTCGAGGATCGCCGGCCGCGTGCACTGGGTCGTCAACACCTTGCCGTGCCAGGAAAACTCGATGCCGCCGATCCGGCACAGCTCCTCGGCCCGGACCCGGTCCTCGGTGCCGAACACCTGCTGCCAGCTGCGCCCGACTCCCGGATGATAGGCGCGGCGATACTGCACGCCCTGCGCCGAAAACGGCTCCCGGATGTGGCCCGGCAACGCGGCCAGCACCAGCCTGCTGTCCACGATCGGCGTCTCGCCGCCCTGCTCGGCGGGCTCGGCGCAGCAGAACAAGATCCGGGCCGGACCGGTCCGGTCGAACGACTGCTCGTTGTGCCAGAGCAGTTTCTGTTCGGGCGCGTAGAAAACCGGCGAGAAAACGCTTCCCCCGACCTGGTCCCGCGGATGTTCGCCGGTGTCCCGCATGAGTCCGGCGCACAGGCTCCTGGCCGCGGGTTCGAACTGATCCGCTTGCGTGACGCCGAAACCGCGGAACAGGACGGCTCCCGAAGTCCGCAGGTACTCGTCGATTTCCGCGCGATGGTCCCCGGCCCATCCGGCGAGATCCGCCCCGTCGGGAGGCGCGGTGACCCGGATCGGGAGCGCGCGGGCCGAAACCGAACCGCCTGAAGGCTGGGAAGTGCGATGAGGTGGCACTGGATTCCCCCGTGACACGACGTTGGAGACGCTGATTTCGTCCCCGGCCGTCTCTCGCGGCGGACACGGGGGCCGCTGAGTCCCTTGGTACTGTACGAATGTCGGCCTCCGCACCGCAACCTCCCCTTCTCCACCGTTCCGGTTGATTGACAGCCGCCGACCACCGCAGGAAACTCGGAAGCGATACTGGCGCCGCGGGACGGAACTCCGCGAATCCTCCCCCGGCTTTTCGGGACACCAGCGGACAATCGAGCCGTTCGCGCGTCCTTGCCCGCCGTTCGGCGCGGGCGCGGTCGAACCGGCGCGAGAACGGTGCGAGCCGAGGGGGAAATGCCGCATGATCTCCGACCGCGACGAAAACGACGCCGCCGCCGGCGCTTCGCTGACAGCACAAGAAGAAGCCGCGTTCTGGCGGGACGGATTCGCCGGCCCGTTCCGCCCCGCCTCGGCGCCGCAGTGCCTTCCGGCCCTGGCCGACCGGCTCGAGGACGTGGTGCTGAACCGCCGGCCCCATCCGGTCTACGGCCGGTATTCCCATCGCGACTGGCATCTGGTCGACAAGGAACTGGAAAGCGTGCTGACCCAGGACGCCGTCGTGGGCCGGGTCGCCTCGCTGCTCGGCCCCGATCTGCTTCTGTGGCGGTCGAAGATCTTCCACAAGCCGCCGGGCGGCGACGCCATCGGGTGGCACCAGGAGTGGGGGGCGTTCGACGGCGAGGAGATCGGCAACTCCACCCCGTCGCTCCGGCCGGTCGATCCGGAGGGCAAGATCTGGGACCTGACGGTCTGGATCGCGCTCGACGACGTCACCGAGGAAAACGGCCCGCTGCGGTTCGTCCCCGGCAGCCAGCGCACCAGGGTCCCGTGGAAACGGGTCCCGATGCCGGAATCGGCCTTTTACGAGGAACCGTTCCAAGGGCTCGCCAAGGACGAAATAGCGAAGCGGACCCGGTCCGGGGAACTGATCCTGGACATCGACACCTCGGCGTGGCTGACCGGTTTCGACGTCGACGGCAGCGACCGCGACACCCTCGTGGACCACCTCACGAACCGGTTCCGCGGGCTGTGGGCGAAGTTCACCGAGTACTCCCCCGACCCCGCCGACGTCGTCACCATGACGATGAAGGCGGGAGATTTCCTCGTCTTCAGCGAGCGCACCATGCACAGCTCGCCCGCCAACCTCTCCGGCCGGCGGCGAACCGCCGTCAACTGCCGGATCACCACCGCGGACACGCTGGTCTACCCCGGCAGGCTGACCCAGCACTACATCGACGGCTCGAACCTCGACATCCGCCACCACGAGAGCGTGCTCGTTTCCGGGACCGCGCTGGAATCCCGGAACCGCTGGCGCACGCCGCGATGACCGGCGCATGTGTCCACTGTGGACATCTCGCCAGCCGACCCCGCGCCAGCTCTCCTCGGCTGATTCGCCTTCGATGACCGCCGACGGAGTCCGGCCGCGAGCGCCCGGCGCGAGTTCAGTCCCCTGCCGAGCGCTGGTGCGGCAGGCTCGCGTCAGTCCCTCCCGGCCTGGGCGATCTTTTCGGCGAGCAGCCGGGGATTGGTGAAGACGACCTCGTGGCTGCCGGGCAGCTGCACCAGCCGGTGCAAGCCGAGCCGTCCGGACATCCGCGGGTGCCATCCCCATTCGCCGGGCGGAAGCGCCGTGTCGTCGGTGCAGTTCAGGTAGCTCTTGGCGATCTCCAGCCGGTAGAACCTCGACAAGTCGAGCCGGTCCAGGAACGGCTGGTACGGCGTCGGCGACAGCTGCTGGTAAGCGGCCGTCGCGCGGTCGAGGTCGGCGTCCTGGACGAACGCCTCGCGCCAGATCGGGAACGGCAACGTCACCGTGTTGTCGCCCGACTCGCTGGCCAGGCGTGCGAACAATTCGCGGTAATGGGGCGGAAAATCGTCCTCGACGCTGGTGCCCGGCCGCGGCACGAACGCGTTCCAGAAGACCAGGCGGCGCAACCGCTCCGGGACCTCCTCGGCGACCCGCGCGATCACCGACCCGCCGAAACTGTGGCCGACCAGCACGACGTCCGCGAGATCGCGGTCCACGACGAACCGCTGGACCGACCGCACGCAGTCCTCGTGGCCGACCGCTTTGTCCGCGCCCTTGCCATGACCCGCCATCGTCGGACTGTGCGCGACGTGGCCGAGTTCTTCCAACCGGGGAACGACCGCGTCCCAGGCCGAACCGTCGTGCCAGGAACCGTGCACGAGAACGAACGTGCTCATGACCGAGCCTCCATTTGCCGGTATGCGAAGGGCCGAATGCGATTCGCACGGGATAAGGACCGACCGCCGTTCCTCGCCGCATTCGCGGGCGAAACAGCGGGTATCGAACAACCCTGTCCGGGGACGCGCACCGGCCCAGGCTGACCTGGCCGCAGTGGGCTGCCCGGCGATGCGCTGGATCAGGGAAAGGCTGGCGAACCCGAGGGCGGTGCGGCCCGCCAGTCGTGGCAGCTGTGCGAGGGCCGACCATCGCTCGTCCTCCCGACGTCCGCGTTCCCGAGGCTCGCGCTGGGAGGGTATTGCCGGTCCTCGGGAGCGGTCCCGGCTTCGGGCATGCCGTCACTAGCGGCAGCACCTTCGGCGGCTCAGGGCTGGCGGCCAGGGGTCGTCTTCGGCCGACGCGCCAGTTCGCTGGCCGTCGGCACCCCCGAACAGCCGGGACACACTGCGCTTTCAGGAGCCTCCCAAGCCCAGGAACACTCAAGGCGGCCGTCCTCCCGCACGAGCCGAAAGCGCCCCCGTCGGGTAATCAATGGGGGAAGTCTCCGGGGTCCGGTAAGTTATCGCTATCTCGGTCCGCCGGGAACGACGACCCCATCGATTGGGTCCGGGTACGAGGGGAATCAGATGCACAAGGGTTTTGTCATGTCCATCGGCCGTGCGGCCGCGGCGATCGCCGCGGTCTCCGCGCTGGCGGCGTGCTCGTCGGAAGCCACCAGCGCTCCGCCGGAAAGCGCCGCCGCCCGGCCCGAGGTTTTCGGCGCGGCCGGTTACCGCGGCATCGCGCCCGGGATGGCCAAGGAAGCGGCCGCGGCCACCGGGAAACTCGCCAACGCCCCGGTGTCCACGCTGGACGGCTGCACGGTTCTGAGCTGGCAGGGCGGCCCCGCGCCGGACCAGGCGCGGCTGGCCGCCGAGGCCGAGGCGCAGCGGAAGGCCGACGACCTCAACGCCAAGGCGGACGCGGCGGACCAGGCCGCGAAACAGCCCGCGGGCAAGTCCGCCGCGGATTCGGCCAAGGCGGCCGCCAAGGACGCGGAGGCGGCTCAGCTGTCGGCGGACGCGGCGATGGCGAGTGCCGACCTGGCGGGCAAGCGGGAAGAGCGCGACAAGGCGTTCGCCGCGGCCGGTGGCGCCTCGTTCGGCAAGAACGGCGTGCACGAGCTGGGCGCGCCGCCCGACGCCAAGACCGCGGAGGGCATCGGCGTCGGATCCTCGCTGGCCGACCTGCACAAGGCGTACGACGGGCGCGGACTGAAGGAAAGCAAGGCCGGGCGGCTCGAGCTGCCCCTCCCGGAAAAGCCGGGCTGGCAGTTCGAATTCACCCCCACGGCCGACGGCAAGGTCGGCGGAGTGGCGATCTCCGACGGCGCCCTGAAGTGCCGGTGACGCGTTTCTGAGTCCATTATGGACGTAGGAAGGCCTCCTTGTCGCCGTGGACAGGGAGGCCTTCTACTCTTCGGCCAGGATTCGCACCTCGCCGAACTGCCGCGCTCGCTCCTTACGCTCTCAATTCACCGGCCCCATTCCCGCAGCAGGTCCTCGACCTGGCGCAGCAGAATTCGGCATCCGTCGCAGAACTGGCCGCCGTTCGATTGCAGCCGCGCGGCGATGCTTCGCAGTCGATGCAAGGATTCACCGGATATCAGTTCGCCTATCCGTTGCTCCGACGTCAGGTCAAAGTATTCAGCCAGGCACTCGCGCAGCAGGTCGCAGGAAGCACCGGCAGCTACCGGCGAATCGTCGGCATCAGCGAGCACCCGGGAGGCCTCGGCCAGCCGCCAGCCGCAATAGCCATCCGAAGCAAAGAGCAACCACAGCCCGGACGCCACCTCGATTTCTTCCACTTTCGAGACAACATTACTGTCGACGCAGAACAAGGTGTCGTCGGACCGGTAGTGGCGATAGCGCGTAGCAGGGGCGAAGAAATCGCGAACCGGGTCCAGTCGCACTGCGCCTCGGCTCGCCGAGCCGGATGCTCCGTGCGGGGCGGCGAGAAACGTTGTGTCCGGCACGCGCAGAGCAACGCTGGTCAGCAGGCCGGTTCGCCGGTCGAATCTGAACTCGTCAACAGGCTCCCACGTGAACCAGTCGACGCTGCCCCGAGTAGACAGAACGCGTTCCTCATGGCGCGCACGATCGAGATACGGACCGCTCGACACGACACCCGCGGCGAGCAGCAACCTCGGGCGAGCGATCGCGAGAGCACCACCATCGGCAAGCAGTTCGAGATCGTAGAATTTCAGCTTCGTGACCATCTGCTTCGGGCGAACGTCCACATTAGTGTTGGCACGCGAATCTTTCCATTGCCGCGGCGAGCGTATCACCAGCGGCAGCAAGGACTTGTCTCCGCGGCCGAGCGGCAGCCGTCAGTCTCGGACGCCCGCCAGCCGTTCCAGTTCCGGCACGATCTGGGCGGGCGCGGGGGTTTCCAGCACCTGCGCGCGCACCTTCTCCGCCGACACGGCGAACGACGGCTCGTCCAGCAGCCTCACCAGCTGCGCGCGCAATTGCCCGGCAGTGACCTGGTCGTGTTCCAGCACCAGACCGGCTCCTTGAGCAGCCAGCAAATCGGCCAAACCCGCCTTGTCCCACATGTTTCCTGGGATCACCAGTTGCGGAACGCCGTGCACCACGGCGTTTCCGATCGTTCCCGCACCTCCGTGATGAATCACCGCGGCGCAGGTCGGCAGCAGGGCGTCCAGGGGGACGAAGTCGTACAGCCGGACGTTGTCCGGTACTGCTGAGGCCGATTCCGCCTGCCGGGCGGTCAGGGTTGCCACCACTTCGACGTCGAGGTCGGCAACCGCGGCGAAAAGGTCGCTGACCGAGAACTGGTCATCGCCCCACAGGTCTCGGCGGGACATGCCCAGGGTGACGCAGACGCGACGCCGGGAGGGCGGTTCGGACAGCCACGGCGGCACCGTCGACGGGCCGTTGTAGGGGACGTGCCGTACCGGGAGATAGTCCGTGCCGACCGGGAATCGGGTCCACGGCGGCAGCGGGTCGAGCGTGCGCTGCCCTAGGACCAGTTCCTCGTCGAAAGCGCAGCCGTACCGGTCCAGCTTTCCTGACAGCCACTCCGCCATCGGGTCAGCTCCCCCGACGCCGCCCAGGTCGGTGAAGAGGGCGCGCATGCGGGCCCAGTGGTCGAGGCCGAACAGCATCCGGACGTGTGCCGCGCCGCTGGCCCGCGCGGCGATCGGGCCCATGTACGTCAGCGCGTCCCACACGACCAGATCCGGCCGCCATGACCGGGCGAACCCGACGAGGTCGTCGAGCGCCGCGTCGTGGGCGAGGTTTTCCAGCGCGATCGAGCACCACGTCGTGAACACGCCGCGGACGTAGTCCAGGGTGAGCAGGTCTTCCCTGGTCTCGGTGATGTCGAACTCCCCGTCGAAGACAGTCTTGCCGGCGGGCCGTTCCTGGTCCTTGCCGTTGCGTCCGCCCAGATCCAGCACCGGGCCGACCGCGACCGCGGGCAGTCCGGTGCGGACGATCGCGTCGGCGAGGTCCGGCTGGGCGGCGACCCGGACGTCATGTCCGGCCGCGCGCAGCGCCCACGCCATCGGCACCAGGTTGTAGAGATGCGCGTTCGCCGCGAACGTCGTGAACAAGACCTTCATCGAGTTCTCCCCGCCATTCTTCGATCGCGTGCACAGCGTGCACAGTCCGCGGTCCGAAACCTGGCAAAACATACCGATCAGTACGGTTTGAGGACCACCCCTAGCCGTCTCGCCAGGGGCCTCGCGGACCTCCGCCGGGCGACGCCAAAAGCCGGGTCTGCAGCTCGATCGTGAAGCGCTGCACGGGATCGTCCAGGTCGACCGCGCACAGTTCTTCGATGCGTTGCAGCCGGTACCGGAAGGTGTTGCGATGAATCCGAAGCGCTGCCGCAGCGCGGGTGGCGTCTCCGCCGGCGTCGAACCAGCAGCGCAGCGTGTTCAGGTACTCGGCACCGCGCGGCGACGGGTCGCGGCGCAACACGTCGAGGGAACCGTCGAGCAGGGCGGGGTGTTCGGCGGCGAGGTCCGCCAGCTCGGCGATCAGGACGTGCGGGAGAAGGTCCGTCAGGTGGGCGGTGGCGGGTGCCGTTCGGGCGGCCAGCACACCTGCGGCGTGCCGTAGTGGGCCCAATTCGGCGCGGATTTCGGAGCCGGTGGTGCAGGGGCGGCCGAGGCACGCCACCAGCGGCACGTCCGTCGAGGCGCGTCGCCGCAGGCGCTCGGTGAAATCGGCGGGTCCTGAGCCCGGGGCGGAGGGAAACAGGACGAACATGAGGGAACCGAGTATTGCGGTCGCCGTGTCTGGGTTGAGCATCCGGGTGCAGCGCGCCAGGGCGCTCTCGCGATCGGGAGTGATCGCGCCGAGGGCCGCGAGACGCCACCGTCGCGAAGGGCCGAGCCGTTCGGTCAGCGCTTCCAGCGATCCTGAACCAGCCAGCAGTCCGCGCAGCAGCTCGGCGCGGATCGTGTCTTCGTCGTCTCGCCCGGCGGGTTCGTCGATGAACCAGGCAGCGGCGGCCGTCGACACTTCATCCAGCACTCGCGGCACGGACGCGGACGATCGGCGCGGTGTGCAGACGACGTAACCGCCGGTGGTGTTGCCGGAGCGGATCGGGGCGGCCCAGCGCGTGCCCGCGTCCGGGAGGTCAAGACGCGCGATCTTTCGGACCTGGGCGAGTCGCTTCCGGACCTTCTCCGGAACGCGTCGGGCCAGCACCATTTCGGTCGTGAGTGCATCCACCGGTTCGGCACATCCGAAAGCGAGCACGCGGAAGGCTGAATCGGTGATCATCACGGCGCCGTCCAGCGCCAGGGACGCGCTTTCGGCTAGGTCGTAGAGACCGCTCGCAGTCGGGGTGACGGCACCGAACCGGGCGCTGGACAGCAGAGACCGCACCGCCGTGTCGATCTCCGCCCAGCCGACCTGTTTTTCCGCCACCAGCACTGGCACCGCGGCGGCAGTGAAGTCCAGTTCTGCAGGCAGAGCGCGTACGACGAGCGCCGCAGCTCTTGCGCGGCCAACCGCGGTCAGGGCTTCCGCCAGTTCGTCGGCAGTCGGGTAAGGCGTCGTCATCAGCACTAGCTGGTGTCGGCCGGGCGGCTGGGCTGGGTCCCACGGCACCGCCCCGGTTAGCGGCCGGTCCAGGCCGGAAGCCGGGGCCGCCACGCTGAACCAGCCGCGTCGCGCGCTGAGGAGGAGCGGCAGCCGGATCGTCCCGTCTGGCGGAGGGAGGTCGGCGGCACTCGGTTCTCCTGGCCGGGTATCGACTGCCGTCATCGGGCTGCTCCTTCC
This sequence comes from Amycolatopsis albidoflavus, assembly GCF_039525725.1. Taxonomy (NCBI): domain Bacteria; kingdom Bacillati; phylum Actinomycetota; class Actinomycetes; order Pseudonocardiales; family Pseudonocardiaceae; genus Amycolatopsis; species Amycolatopsis albidoflavus. The sequence continues at coordinate 393,363 of NZ_BAAAHV010000011.1, read as the reverse complement.
GTCCACGCGACGCCGCGTCGGAGGAAGGCTAAGCAGCGGCCGCAGTGCCGTCAGTGGGCTCACCGCACTGCGGAGGCCGCTCGGCAGGGCTCTCAGCCCAGCCTGCGCAACCGGGGCAGGAGGTCCTGCCGGGCCAGTTCGAGGAAGCGGGCTTGATCGTCGCCGGGCGCGTGCAGCACCAGGTCGGTGAAGCCGGCGTCGACGTACGGGCGGATCCGTTCGACGACCTCGTCGGGATCGGCGGAGACGATCCACCGGGAAGCGATCTGGGACATCGGGAGTTCGTCGGCGACGCGCTCCATGTCGACGGGGTCGGAGATGCCGTGCTTCTGTTCGGCGGTCAGGGACAGCGGCGCCCAGAACCTGGTGTTCGCGACGGCGGCCTCGGCATCGGTGTCGTAGGACAGCTTGATTTCGATCGAGCGCGCGACGTCCGCGGGTTTGCGGCTGCCTGTTCGGCTCCGGCGTCGACGGCCGGTTGCAGCTTCTCCGTGTAGAGCTCCACGCCCTTGCCGCTGGTGCAGATGAAGCCGTCCGCTGTCCGGCCGGCGTACTTCGCCACCACTGGGCCGCCCGCCGCGACGTAGACGGGCACCGGCCGCGCGGGGCGGTCGTAGACGGTCGCGTTCTCCGTTTGGTAGTACTCGCCGTCGAAACTCACCCGCTCCTCTGTCCACAAGCGACGGATGAGGTCGATCGCCTCGCGCAGGCGGGCGAACCGTTCCTTGAACCCGGGCCATTCCATCCGGGCGACCGCGACCTCGTTGAGCGCTTCGCCGGTGCCGAGACCGAGCAGGACGCGTCCGGGATACAGCGCGCCGAGAGTGCCGAAAGCCTGCGCCACGACGGCCGGGTGGTAGCGGAAGGTCGCGGTCAGCACACTGGTGCCGAGCCGGACCCGCCCGGTCCGCTCCCCCGCCGCGGCGAGCCAGGCCACCGAGAACGGCGCGTGCCCGTTCCGGTGCCGCCAAGGCTGGTAGTGATCGCTCACCAGCACCGAATCGAACCCCTGCTGTTCGGCGAGGACGGCCAGCTCCACCAGAGGCCGCGGCCCGAACTGCTCGGCCGATGCCTTGTAGCCGACAGTGATTCTCGCAGTGCGTGTGTCCATTCGGGACACTCAACCGGCTCGGCCGCGCGGGGTCATCGTGCACGGCGGCCGAATTGCGGCTCGCCGTCTTGTGCGCGACGTCAGCTCGGCAATCCTTTCCAAGCGCTGCATCACGGTGTTGCGGTGGAGACCGAGAGCGGCTCCGAGTGATGCGTTGTAGCCAACAGAGATTCCCTCGCTGCCGAGTCATCGTGCACCACGGACGAACCACAACCCGCCGTCCTGTGCGCGACGTCAGCCGGATTCATCCCAATCCACACCCGCCGCACGCGTCGCCAAATGCACGGCCAGACGATCGTCCGGATCACCGAGATCGACAGCCAGCAACTCGGCAATCCGCTCCATCCGCTGCATCACAGTATTGCGATGCACCCCGAGAGCGACCCCAGCCGCCTTCGCTGACGACTGGGAATCCAGGTAGCACCGCAATGTGCGGACCAGGCCGCCGGAGGGATCTGCCTCGTCGAGCGGTGCGAGCAGGTCGGCTGCCGCCCCGCGCAGCGGAGCGGATCCGTACCAGCCTGCGATCAGTTTCCGGGCGGAGCCGGCGTCGATGTGCTCCACGACCGCCCGGCGGTGCGAGGTGTGGGCGAGCAAGGCCGCGCGGCGGGCCTGTTCGGCGGAGCGGCCGATGCCCGCCGCGCCCGTGTGTGCGCGGCCCACTCCCGCGCACAGCCGCAGCCCGGGATGTTCCGCTTCGACGGCGGCGAGCGTCCTGGCCAGCCGGTCGAGCAGCGGGCCGGGATCCGCCGCCTCGGCAGTCAGCCAGAACAGCCATCCGTCGCCGCGTTCTACGAGGCTCGCGTCGATGCCGTGTTCGGCCAGCCGCGCCTCCAATTCCGTACCCAGCGCGGACATCCGGAGCGCGGCCGGGACATCCGCGGTCTGCACCTGCACCGCGGTGTGCCGTCCGGCGAGCCGCCAGCCGAGCGCGGTGGCCCGCTCGACGGTGCCGCGTCCCGGTTCGCCGGGCTGTTCCAGGATTTCGCTGAGCAGCAGCGATCGGCGCCGGTGTTCCCGTTCGTCGCGCAGGGCTTCCCCCGCCACGTGCACCGCGAACGACAGCGCCGCGATCGCGATCGCGCGCCGGACCGGTTCGAGCAGCACTCCGGACGCGAAGCGAGGCCGCCGCACCACGATCCAATAGACCGCGGGCCCGGTCGCGACGACCTGGACCGGGTGCAGCATCAGCTCGCCGTCCACGCCGACAGTGAGGGCGACCGGCCGCGAATCGGCCAGCAGCGCCGGGTCGGCACACCGGCCGAACAGCGCGTGCACAGCCGGATCGCCGGCCACGAAACGGGCTTCGGCGTCGACGAGCGCCACCGGTTCGCCGAGAGTCGCGGTGAGCTGCGAGGCGAGCGCGTTCGCGTCGGCGGGCGGGCGCTGGAAGCGGCGCGAGGCGTCGCCGAGCACGCGCAGGCCGGCGATCTCGGGGGCGCTGACGTAGGAGGCGAACGCGGTGACCACCCCGGTGGGAGTGATGTCGTCGACGCCGATGAGCGGCAGCGCGAGCCGGTCGGCGAGCCTGCGGGTGGCGAAGGGCACCGGCCGGTGCGTGCGGGCCGCGACGATCCCGGACAGTCCCGCGCTGCCTGCCAGCCGGATCGCGAGATCCGCGGCGAGGTCGTCGAGGACGAGCTGCTCCCGGCCGAACACGACGACGCTGCGCGGGGCGAGTTCGGAAATCTCGTGCACCGCGGCACCCGCGACGACCGCCCCGACCGGCCGCTTCAGCCCGGATTCGCCCGCGAGCACCTCGTAGTGCTCGACCAGGTTCAGGTCCAGCAGCTGGGCCAAGGTGGCCGTCATGGCGCCACCGGTTCCAGGATCGGCCCCACCGCGGTCGCCTGCAGGCGCGCGGCCGGCACCGGAACGTAAGTCATCAGCGCCTCCTTCACCGGGGTTTCCCGCAGGGTGCGGGGATCGGCTCCGGCGCGGACCGCCGCGTCCCGGGCCAGCTGCCGGGCACGAGCTGCCGAATCTTCCCTTCCGCCGGTGCCCTGCCAGAAGATCCGGTCGACCGAACCCGCCGCCTCCGCGGTCGCCGCCCCCACCGCGGCCGCGAGATCTCCGTCCAGCAGCCGAATCGCGTCGGGCACGGACCGGTCTCCGACGAGAACGACGGGAAGATCGTCGTACCCGTACCGCGCGCGGGCCACCGCTGAGGAGAGAGAACTCTCGCGGTTCAGCACGGTCAGCCGAGGCAGGCGCGCGCCGATCCGGATGCCGCCGAATTCCCGGTGTGCGCCCGATTCCGGAAGCAACCCGCCGCGGGTCGTCCCGACGACAGTCTGGCCGCCAGTCGTTTCCACCACCACGGCCGCGGCCACTCCGGCCAGCCGGGCGGCACCGTGCAGCATCGCCGCCCGGGCCGCGCCGAGGCACGCTGTGGCGTGACGCTGTGCGGCGAGTTCGGGCAGGACCGTTCCGTCGCCACGGACCAAGTACAGCTCCGCCTCGGGATTGTGCTTCCGGACGGCCGCGCCCAGCTCGGCGATCCGGGCGCGGGCGAACTCGGCGAGGGCCGCGTCGAGCGCGGCGGTGTTTTCCCGTTCCAGCAACCCGATCGCTTCGGTCTCGCTGCCTTTCCGCACCGGGATCTCCGGACCGAGCACGTCGGCGAGCAAGGCCGCGGCCTGCTGTTCGTGGTCGGGATTCTCCAGCCCGTGGACTCCGGCGAGCGCGACCGCGCGCACGTTTCCGGCGCACCGGCGGGCGAATTCGGCCACCGCGGCCAGGTCCAGCGGCGCCGACGGAGTGCCGTCGTATTCGTGCCCGCCGCGCACCATCGCGACCGGTCCCGCCAGCGCGCCGGACATCCCGGCCGGCCAGCCCACGAGCGGCGGCAGCGCGGTCGCGCCGCCGATGCGCAGGACCCCGACGCGAGCTCCCGTCTCGGCAGGCACGGGCTCCGGCAGGATCGCCACGACCCGGTCGATCGCCGCGGCGTCGATCCCTTCCGCGACGAGTGCGCCGAGCAATCGCGACGGCGAGTCAGCCTCGGGAAGTCCTCGGCAGGACGCCACAATCCGGCTCCGCTCGTCCATCGCCACGGCTCGGGCGGCGACGGCGTCGAGGCCCACTCGCAACCGGCTCATCGGGCACCGGCCAGCGGAGTCGAACCGTCGAATCGCACCGGGTCGACGGCGTAGCCGAACGCGCGCGGCCCGGCCGCCGCGTGTCCTTCGGGCGTGTGCCACCGCTCGTCGACCGGGCTGGCGAGCACGTGGACTTCCTGGCCGACGGCGAGGTCGATCGTCTGCGTCAGCGCACCCGTGTCCGCGTCCGCGACGCCGATCAGGTCCGGAACGGTCGCCAGCACCGTGCCTTCCCGGCTGACGATCAGGTTCTCGTTCTGGAAGTCGATCCGCACGAAACCCTCTGGGGTATCGAGAGAAACCACGCCGCGCGGCCAGCCGTCCGACGAGTGCTGCAGGACTTCGGCGACGGTCCCGGTGCACACCAGGCGTCCGCCGCAGGCGCGCAGGTACGGGTCGTATCCGTCTTCGGCGAGTGCCGCGCCGATCCTGGCGCACTCGCTGATCGACCCGAGGGCGCCGAGCCGCGCGCAGTCCCCCGCGGTCACCCGATACGCGCTGATCAGCGCCACGAGACCCAGCGGCGGCAGCACGGCCCGCACCAGCTCGCCGAGCACGGCGCCGGAGCCTTGGCTGAATTCGGCGACCACCCCGGAGCCGCCGACCACGGTGATCGGCGAGACGGAGAACCCGGCCAGCCGCAACAACGTCAGGTCGATCGAGGGCAGCGTGCGGCGCATCAGGTCGAGGTCGAGGCACGGCAGGCCGAGTTCGGCCGCGACGGCCAGCGGGACGGCCACGTTGACGCTGCCGAGCTGGATCGGCAGGATCGCCGCGCACTTCCGCCCGGCGCGTGCTTCCACCGCGGTCCGGAGAGTCTCCGCCTCGACGGTGCTGTGCGCCTTCTCGACGAGCGTGTGCGGGGTTCCGCCGGACACCACGGGGAGGACGAGGGCGTCCGGCGGCAGTTCGTCGGCGGTGACGAGCGGGATCGGCCCGTGCTGCCGGACGGCCGCGAGCAGAAGCTGCTGTGCCAGGTACGGGTCGCCGCCGCCTCCGCTCCCGAAGTGCACGGCACCGCGCACCACGTCGTCGATCGCGGACTCGGCGACGTGTTCCATGCGCAAACCTTAACTGCCGTCGTGGCTGCTCACGAGGTCGTGACACCCCGGAAACCGGCATACAGCCGGGCGAACGTGCGGGCGGCGGCGGTCAGTTCGGCGACTGGCACGTACTCGTCGGCGGTGTGCGCGACGGTCATGGACCCGGGTCCGTACACGACGGTCGGGATGCCGAGCTGGTTGCGGAGGAACCGTGCGTCCGTGCCGAGTTTCAGCCCGCGGACCGGTGCGTCGCCCGCCGTCCGCCGGACCTGCGCGACGAACGGGTGCTCCGGGGCCAGTTCGGATCCCTCGGCGAAGGCGAGCACGTCCGCGTCGTAGTCGAACACGCCCGCGGCGTCGATCAACCCGGTCACGGTGGCCAGCGCCGCGTCCCGGGTCTGGCCGGGCAGCACGCGCCGGTCGATCCGCAGGCGGCATTCGGCCGCGACGATGTTGACGGCGGTGCCGCCCGCGATGGTTCCCGCGTTGGCGGTGGGAGTGCCCAGGAGCGGATGCTCGCCGTCGCCGAAATCGGCGAGGTGGAGCGCGGAGACGATCCGCGCCGCGTCGGCCACCGCCGAGTGCCCGGCCGCCGGGTCGCTGCCGTGCCCCGCCCGGCCGCGCACCACGATCTCCGCCATCAGCGAGCCGCGTTCGGCCACCCCGACCCGCAGCTCGCTCGGTTCGGGCACGACGGCCGCGTCCGCGTGCACCAGCCCGGCCGAGACCAGCGCTTCCGTCCCGAACCGGCCGCCGGTCTCCTCGTCGGCCACGAGGTGGAAGACGATGTTCGCGGGCGGCACGATTCCGGCGTCGCGGCAGGCGCGCATCCCTTCGAGCGCCGCGGCGATCCCGCCTTTCATGTCGCAGGCGCCGCGGCCGTAGAGCAGCCCGTCCCGGACCAGTCCGCCGAAGGGCGGCACCGACCAGTCCTCTTCGGACACCGGAACGACGTCCACGTGCCCGTTGACCAGCAGCGTGGGACCCTCGCCGGACCCGATGCGGCCCAGGACCGACGGACGGCCCGGCTCGGGCTCGAAAATCTCGACCTCGGCGCCCAGCTCGGCCAAGACCGCGCACAGCGGTTCGACCGCCGGACGCTCGCCGCCCGGCGGATTCCGCGTGTCGCACCGGATCAGGCTCGCGGCCAGTTCGGTCACCCGCGCGGTTTGGACCGCGGCTGCGGGGTTCATGCCGGCTCCTCGAGGTGCGCGGTCATCGCGACGAGGGCTTCGCGGTCGAGAAAGCCCAGCGGGGCCAAGCCTTTCGCGAATCCCAGCAGCGCGGGACGGAACGCCGCCACCTCCGCGAAGAGGTCGGCGGCCTCCCGATGTCGTCCGGCGCGGGCGAGCAGCACCGCACGCCAGAAGTCGGCCTCGCGGTTGTCCGGCCCGATGACCTCCGCCGCCGACGCGAGGTCTCTCAGCCGCTCGTCCAGTTCGTCCGGGGCGACCCCCTCGAACGGCCCGAGCGTCAGACCGCGGGTGAACATCACTCCGCCGACCGCGCCGAACGCCCGCGAACGCGGGAGAAGGCGGGACAGCTCGGCGAGCGGATCCGGGTGGTCGTCGACGCGCAGATCGACGACCACCTCGTTCCAGGGCGTCGGCCCGCGGCGGCCGGACACGACCAGCAGCGCGGCCGACTGCGAACCGCGCACGTCTCCCCCGGCGCTGTCCGCGGCCCGAAGCCCGGCGAGGATGCGGTCAGCGAGATCGCCGTCCGCGGTCTCGAAGGCGCTGAGCGCGGCCTGGCACACGCCCGAACCGGCCAGCATGTTTCCTTGCACCGTCACCTGATGCCCGCGCGCGGAACCGGCGTGCGGCGCGCACGACTCGCCGGTGTGCGCACCCACCGAGCCCCGGGCGTCGACGATTCCCAGCTGGCGGTACCCGGAATCCGAGTCCTCCGCGATCAACAGGTCCACAGTGGACGGTGCGGGTACGCCCGCCCGTAACAGTTCCAGGCCGCGCGGCCCGTAGCCGACGTTGACGAACGCCTGGGTGGCCACCGCGCCGACGCCCGCCTCGGCCCAGGGCAGCAACGCGCCGACGCCGAAGAAGTGGGTCTGGGCGCCGACGCCGAGCCAGCCGGTGACCGGATCGCGCGCGACGATCGAGTACGTCACGGCCTTCCTTCCTGGGCGGTCGCGAGGTGTTTCCGGAGGAGTTCGGCCACCTGATCGGTTTCCTCGAGCATCGGCAGGTGACCCGTTCCTTCCAGCACTTTCGCCGTGCCGCCAGTGGCTTCGGCCAGTTCGCGCGACATCGCGGGCGGGCAGGTCGGATCCTCGGTGCCAGCCACGGCCAGCACCGGCGCGGCAACCTTTCCGGCCAGGTGCCGGATGTCCGCGCCGAACGCTCCATAAAGGATCTCGGCTACCACCGTCGTCGGCCGGGTGCCGACCGCTTGCGCCATCACCTCCCTGATGCGCGCCGAGTCGCGGTGCTTCCGGCCCACGATCTGCGGGACCTGATCCGCGAAGTACCCGGCGGTCCCCTGGGCTTCGAGCTCGCGCACCATCGCGGCGATCGCCTCGGCCGGAACGCCGGTGCCCAACGTCGAACCGAACGTCGCGACACTGCGTACCCGGCCGGGATGCAGCGCCGCCAGCGCGACGCTGATCGTGCCGCCGAGCGACCCTCCGGCCAGGTGCACCTCGTCCAGCCCCAGAGCGTCGAGGACCGCCAAGACGTCCGGCACGTAGCCTTCCTCGACCGTGAACGGGCCGGTCTGCCCGGAGTTTCCGTGCCCGCGCAGGTCCGGTGCCACGACTGGCCGGTCGAGCCGCGCGGCGACGTCCTCCCAGACCGCCGCCGCGGAGTTGATCGGATGCAGGAGCACGAGCGGCACGCCGGATCGGCCGTCCGCCGTGCGCAGCACCGAAAGTTTCCCGGCGCGTCCCTCGATGCTGACGCGGTCCAAGCTCATCCTCATTCCGTTCCGTGCTTGGGCATCCGCGGGTCCTGGACGCTGACGTGCATGTGCCAGATCCGCCAGTCCGGGCCGCCCTTGCCGTCGTCGCGGCGGAAGAATTCGGTGGTGCGGAACGGAGTCGCGACCGCGTCCTGCTGGCCCGGAGCCAGCACGTCCGCGGTTCCCTCGGCGGTGAGCAGCGCGACGTCCCCGAAAACCTGGACGTCCGGGCCGGCGGTGTCCTTGATCGCGGTGATGCTCAGCCCGATTTTCGCGGCGTTGACCCACAGGCGGTGCTTGTCGAGAACGCCGTGGTAGGTGTGGCCGTTGAGGTTGAACTGGTGATAGCCGTCGCCCTCCGGGAAGTACTGCAGCATCCGGTCGGCGACGAGGCCGACGTTCGCCTCGTACCAGCCTTCGTGCACCTCGAGGATTCGCTCGCGGTCAGTGCTCATGGTCGTGCCCTTTCAGTGAGTGAATTCGCCGGTCAGTTCTCCGACCGCGGCGAGAGTTTCTTCCGCGCCGTCCGCGACGACGGTCGCGATGGCGACGTTGTCCGCACCGGCGTCGAGGTATTCCTTGAGGCGCGCCCGCGCGGTGTCCTGCCCGCCCACGACACCGAAAACGTCGAGCCAGTCGTCCGGCATCTCGGCGGCGACCACCTCGGGACCGCCGCGCGAGAGCATGTCCGCGAGCTGCTCGTTGGCATCGACCGCGCCGAACAACGGTCCTGGACCGGTCGCGGCAAGGTAAAAGGCGAGAACCGCCTTGAGCGCTTCCCTGGTGGCGGCCGCCTGCCCGGGATCCCGCGTGACGTTGGCCGCCGCGAGAACCGTGATCGTGATGCGCTCGTCCCGTCCGGCCGCGCGCGCCGCCTCGTCCAGCTTGCGCCGCGCGCTCCGCACGTACTCGACCGGCGCGAGCGCGCTCACCAGCAGGCCGTCGGCCAGGCGTCCGGTCAGGTCGAGCCCCTTGTCCCCGAGCACCCCGGTGAACAGCGGCACCCGCTCGGGGACGGGGTGGGTGATCGCGACCTCGCGGAACGCGGCGAACCGGCCCTTCTCGTCGATCGTCTCGCCGCGCAGCAGTCCACGGACGGCGGCGAGGGTTTCGCGCAGGGCGCTCATCGGCGACCGCTGGGTGAGGCCCATCTGCGCGGTCCAGGCGGGGACGCCGTGCCCGATCCCGGGCATCAGCCTGCCCGGGTAGGCGCGGGCGAGCGTGCTGATCTCCATCGCCAGCAGCGCCGGATGCCGCACGACCGACGACACCACGCCGATGCCGACCGGAACCCGCGACGTCGCCCCGAGCGCCAGCGCGGCGCCCGCGATGCCGCCGAGGAAGAAGTAGTCCTCCGGCAGCCACAACTCCCCGAAACCGGCGGTCTCCGCGGCCGCGGCCTGCTTGCCGATCTGTTCGGGCGGAGTGGTGCTGCCGAGCAGCACCCCCAGCCGGCTGCGAGAAAGGCGGGTCATCGGCGGGCTCCTGTCGTGCGGGGTCACAACGTTGAGCTCGACGGTAGGAAGTGCGGTGGGTGCGGCGCTTCGGGCGGGGCGACGAAACGGAGGAAGGGCGGTGGTGCACGGTGCACGAGGCGGACGGGCAGGGGCTAAGCCGAGGTTCGAGGCTTCCGGCTCTGCACGGGTGGCGATTCGCCAGCCAATGCCTCCAAACGCCAGCTGTGCCCGGGCACCGCGAGGCGCCCGGGCACAGCAGTTCCGCATCAGTGCGCGGCGGTCACGAACTTGTCCGTGTACGTCTTCCCAAGATCGATCTGCTTGCCCTTCACATCCGGATTGAACGCCTGCAAGACAGTGAGGTTGGTCTTCGGCCCGTCCGGCGGCATGATGCCCGTCGGGTTGTAGATGCCCTTCTCGTTGTCGAATGCCTTGGCGTAGGCGTCTTTTCCGGAACCGGCGTAGTAGTCGGCCGGCATCACGTCGGCCAGCTGCGCGCCGTTGTGGCCCTGGATCCATTTGAGGGCCTCGACATACGCGTTCACGAGCTTCTGCACCACCTGGGGATGGCTGTCCACGTACTTCGTGGTCATGTACAGCGACGTCGCGGGGTACTGGCCGCCCAGCTGCTGTTTCGTGCCGGCCGCGGTGCGCATGTCCAGCAGGACGAACGCGGCGCCCTGGGCCAGGGCCGTGGACACCGTCGGCTCAGTCGTCATCGCGCAGTCGACGTTGCCGTGCTGCAGGGCGCCGATCAGCGTGGCTCCGGCCTGCACGCCGACCCGGTGGATTTTCGTGGGGTCGACGCCGTTCTTCTGCGCGAGGTACTGGGTCAGGAAATCCGTGGAGGAACCGAGATCGGTCACTCCGAGGTTGCGGCCGGACCAGTCGGCGGGCGAATGGATCTGGCCGCGCACTTCGTTGCGGCACAGTTCGACTTCGCCCGGCGTGGTCAGCATCGACACCACCGATTCCATCGACTGGCCGAGCCCCTGCATGGCGATGGTGTGGTCGTAGAAACCGCCGACGCCGTCGACCTTTCCGGCGACCATGTTCGTGGTCGCGTCGACGCCGGCTCCCTCGTCCTGCAGGGTCACGTTCAGGCCCTGCTTCTGGTAGAGGCCGAGCCGCTGGGCGAGCATGAACGGCAGGTAGATCTGCTTGTTCAAGCCGCCCACCATGATGCTCACCGGGGTGCCGGTGCCGCCGGTGGAACTGGTGCCGGCGTTCTGGCTCGCGGTCGAGGCGCAGCCGGCCACGGCGAGCAGCGCCGCCGCGAGCACGGCCGCCAATTTCTTCGCGGACACGGGGATCTCCTTTGTTCGAGCGGAAAATCGGGGGGTTACAGGTCCGGACCGGACAGCTGGGCGGGCCGCCAGCGCAGCAGGCGGCGTTCGAGGCGGGTGATCAGCCATTCGGCGATGAGCGCGACGACGCCCATGATCACCATCGCCGCCCACACGCCGCTCGCGTCGAAGGTGCCCTGCGCGTTCTTGATCAGCACGCCGAGACCCGCGTAGCCGCCGAGGAATTCGCCGACGATCGCGCCGATCAGCGCGAAGCCGAAGCTCACGTGCAGGCTCGCGATGATCCAGGTGAACGCCGAGGGCAGCACGACCTGCCGGGTCACCTGCCACCGCGAGGCGCCGAGGATGCTGGCGTTGGCGATGAACGTCCGGTCGACCTCGCGGGTGCCCTGGAAGGCGTTGAAGAACACCCCGAAGAACACCAGCACGATCACCAGCAGGATCTTCGATTCGAGGCCGAGTCCGAACGCCAGCACGAAGACCGAGCCGAGCACGATCCGCGGAATCGCGTTGAGCACCTTGATGAACGGGCCGAACACCTCGGACAGGAACCGGATCCGGCCGAGCGCGATGCCGCAGACGATGCCCAGCACCGTGCCGATGGCGAACCCGATCAGCGCCTCTTCGATCGTGGTCCAGATCTGGCTGCCGAGCGAGCCGAGCGCGGTGCCCTCGGTGACCCACGACCGCAACCGGTCGAAGATGCCCGAGGGAAGGCCGTACAGCACGATCGCGTGCTGGTCTCCTTGCACAAGCAGCTGCCAGCCGCCGAGAAGCACCACCAGCACCGCTGCCTGGACGGTGTGGACCAGGACGGCGTGTGTCCGGCGGCGCGAACGGCGAGCAACTGCTGCAGCTCCGGCGGCGGGGCTCGCGGGCGAGTCCACTTCGGTCGTCATGCTCCCGCCTCCCCGCTGATCCGGGTGGTCTGCGCGTACGCCAGATCGACCTCCGTGCGCAGCGCGTCCCAGATCTGCTGGTACAGGTCGACGAACCGGCGTTCGAAGCGGATTTCCTGCACCACCCGCGGACGCGGCAGGTCGATGGCGAACCGGGCCTTGATCGTCGCCGCCGGCCCGGCGGTCAGCACGACCACCGTGTCCGCGAGCGCGATCGCCTCTTCGAGGTCATGGGTCACGAACACCACGGCGGGCCGGGTAAGTTCCCACAGCGACAGCAGTTCGTCGGACATCTTCGCCCGGGTCTGCACGTCCAGCGCGCTGAACGGTTCGTCCATGAGCAGGATCCGCGGCTCGTTGATGAGGTTCTGCGCGAGCGCGACCCGCTTGCGCATCCCGCCGGACAGCTGGTGCGGGTAGCGGTCCTCGAACCCGCTCAGCCCGACCCGGCGGATCCAGTCCCGCGCGCCGGAAACCGCCGCACCCTTGGCCACGCCGCGGAACCGCGGGCCGGCGGAAACGTTGTCCAGCACCGTTTTCCAGGGCAGGATCGCGTCGGTCTGGAACATGAACCCCACCCCGGGCGTGATGCCGGAGACGTCCGCGCCGTGCACCCGGACCGTGCCGGCCGACGGCTGTTCCAGGCCCGCGACGAGGGTCAAGGTGGTGGACTTGCCGCAGCCGGTGGGTCCGACGACCGCGCAGAACTCGCCGGGAGCCACCTCCAGGTCGAGGTCGCGCAGCGCGGTGTAGGGCTCCGGGCCCTCGGTCGCGAACTGCTTGGTGACGTCCCGCATGGCGATGGCGGCGCCGGGCGGTCCGGATCTGGGTGCGTGCACGGTGGCGTCCTCTCGATCGGGGCCGATTCCGTTCGAGGAGGCTAAGAAGCGCCGCGGCGCGGCGGAATGTTGCGTGCGATACCTGCGATCAGTGCGCTTTTCTCGGTTTCTGCTCATTAAGTGCACGCCGGACCGGACGATCCGGGCGTACCGGCCGCGGTTTCTTGGCATCCGCGCGGTCTCGTGGTGTCATGCGGGACGCCCCTACGACAAGTGGCAGAGCGGAGCGGTCATGTGGCGGTCACGTCCCCTCGCCTCGCAGATCCTCGTCGCCGTGCTCGGGATCCTGCTCGCCACTGTCTCGGCCGGGGCTCTGCTCTACGTGAAGCTCGCCGGCCAGACCCTCGACACGCAATACGGACAGCGCGCGCTGGGGATCGCGAACACCGTCGCGCAGATGCCGTCCGTCCGCGACGCCCTCGTGCGGCGCGATCCCGGCCGCGCCATCCAAGCCGCCGCCGAGCAGGTCCGCCGGGCCACGGGCGCGTCGTACGTCGTCGTCACCGACCGGTCCGGGCTGCGCTACTCCCATCCCAACACCGCGCTCGTCGGCGAGCGCATCGAGGAACCGGTGGCCGCCCTCGACGGCCAGGGCCATCTCGGGATCGACAACGGAAGCCTCGGCCGGTCCGCCAACGGCAAGGCGCCGATCTCCGGTCCGGACGGCGGGGTCGCGGGCCAGGTTTCGGTGGGAATCCTCGAAGAACAGGTCACGAGCGAGCTGGTCAGCGACATTCCCTGGGTGCTCCTCTACTCCGGGTTGGCGCTGGCCATCGGGATGGCGGCGTCCCTGCTGCTTTCCCACCGGATCAAGCGCGCGACGTTCGGCCTCGAAGTCTCCGAGATCGCGTCCCTGCTCCAAGAACGGGAAGCGATGCTGCACGGCATCCGCGAAGGCATGGTGGGCCTCGACCGGCACGGCCGCGTCGAGGTGATCAACGACGAAGCCCGCCGGCTGCTCGGAATCCCCTCCGCCGCCCGCGGCCGCGACCTGTGCGAACTCGTCCCGCCCGGCCGCCTCCGCGACCTGCTGGCCGCGCCCGCCGCCGACGACGAGGTCGTCCTCACCGACGAATTCCTGTTGGTGGTCAACAAAATGCCGGTCGTCCTTTCCGGACAGGACGCCGGTTCGGTGCTCACCTTGCGCGACCGCACCGAGATGGAAGGCCTGGTGCGCGAACTCCACGCCGTCACCGGCCTGACCACCGCTTTGCGCGCGCAGGAACACGAATTCGCCAACCGGCTGCACGTCCTGTCCGGGCTGCTCGGCCTGGGCGAAGCGGAGGAGGCCGGCCGTTACCTCACCGAGATCGCGCACGGCCCGGCCGCGCAAGCGACCGATCTGCGCGCCCGGTTCTCCCCGCCGGAACTCGCCGCGCTGCTCTCGGCCAAGGTCGCCATCGCCGCCGAACGCGACGTGCGCCTCGAAGTCGACCCCGGTTCCGGGCTCGACCTCAGCACCGCCGACCCCGGCGCGCTCGTCACCGTGCTCGGCAACCTCATCGACAACGCCGTCGACGCCGTGGCCGGGCAGCCGGGAGAACGCCGCGTGCGGGTCCTCGTCGACACCCTCGGCCCGGACGTCCGCATCGCCGTCTCCGACACCGGTCCCGACATCCCGGAGGAAGCGCTGCAGGAGATCTTCGCCGACGGCTACACCACGAAGACCCCGCGTCCGGGCATGCGCCGCGGACTCGGTCTCGCCCTCGTCTACCGGCTGGTGCGCCGCTCCGGCGGATCGATCACCGTGGACGGCTCGGCCGGCGCGCGATTCGACGTGCTGCTCCCGAATTCCCGTTCCCGCGCCGCGCTCGAACCCGCGGAGTACGCATGACGATCCGGACTCTCGTCATCGACGACGACTACCGCGTCGCCGCGATCCACGCCGCCAGCATCGACCGCGTGCCCGGCTTCGCCGCCGTCGGCAAGGCCCACACCGCGGCGGAGGCGCGTGCCCGCGTCGAGGAAGTCCGGCCGGACCTGCTGCTGCTCGACATCTACCTGCCCGACGAGGACGGCCTCTCGCTGCTGCGCGACCTGCGTTCGGGAGCCGCCCCGCCGGGGTGCATCGTGATCACCGCGTCCCGCGACCTCGGCACGGTCCGCTCGGCGATCCAGCTCGGCGCGGCCTACTACCTCGTCAAGCCCTTCGGTTTCGAGCAGCTGCGCGAACAGCTGACGGCGTACCGGAGCTGGTGCGAACGCGCGTCCGGCAGCGGCGAAGTCGATCAGGCCACAGTGGACAGTCTGTATTCCGTTCTGCGCGGCTCCGCACCGCGCACGGACCCGCTTCCCCCGACCATGCGCAAGGTGCTCGACGCGCTGCGCCGGGCCGGGCAGCCGCTCGGCGCCGGAGAGCTCGCGAGCGCGCTGGGCATCAGCCGCCCCACGGCGCAACGCCATCTGAGCGAGTTGCACCGCCGCGGTTTCCTCAGCCTCGAACTGGAATACGGAAGCGCGGGCCGCCCGACGCACCGGTACGCGGTCGCCGCCCAGCACTGACCCGGGCGGCCCGGACTCCCGGCGCGAACCCGGCGAACAGCCCCTTCCGCGCAATCGGCGATATCCCGGGCAGCACAAGGGATTCCCGTTGCTCCCATCGGGGTTTCCCGGTGGCCGGGGCACCGGCGGCGGGCGATCATTCAGCGGAACCGGCGCGACCGGAGCACCCGGCCGCCCGCCCGCCGGAGCACCGAAGGGATCGCCATGGCCGCCACCGGCCCGATCGACCACGTCGTCGTCCTGGTCCAGGAAAACCACACCACCGACAACTACTTCCGCTCGATGGCCGCGTTCGGCGCGAACGTCGCGACCGGCTGGCCGGTCTCCCCCAACCCGCCGAAGTCCGACCAGCCGCACGACCGCAAGGCCTACTACCGCTGGCTCACGAAGAAGAGCACCGGCGCGCACGTCCAGTTCGACACGGTCGCCGACCTGCCGTTCTACGCCTGGCTCGCGGCGAGCGGCGCGTTCGTCGAGAACCACTGCGCCGGCTACGGCACCAACTCGACGCCGAACCACCTGCTCATCGTCGGCGGCCAGACGCCCACCCTGCGCAATCCGCCGCGCAGCCAGGCCGACCCGGTGTGGGACCTGCCGTCCCTGCCCGGGCTCGCCGCCGACCACGGCGTGAGCTGGAAGGCCTACACCGGGACCAGCGGGTATCCGGTCGAGTTCTACCAGCAGCTCAAGGGGTCGCCCGAGATCGTGCGCTCCGCCCAGATCATCGCCGACGCCCAGGCCGGCGCGCTGCCCGCGCTGTCGATGGTCTGGCACGACTCGCCCTACGACGAGCACCCGCCCGCGGACGTCGGCAAGGGCGAGGACACCGTGTGGCAGGTGGTCGACGCGATCGTGAAGGCCGGGCTCTGGGACTCGACGGTCTTCCTGCTGACCTGGGACGACTGGGGCGGTTTCGACGACCACGTGGCCACGCCGAACGTCGAGATCACCCCGGACGGCGTGCAGCTCGCCTACGGCCCGCGCGTGCCGCTGCTGATGTTCGGCGGCCGGGTCAAACCCGGCATCGACCACCGCTGGTCCTGGCATCCGAGCATCCCGAAGACCGTCATCGACCTGCTGAAGCTGCCGAAGCTCGGCGTCCCGCGCGTCGACGGCGACCCCGGGCTCGCCGACCTCGTCGACCTCTCCCCCGGCGCGAAACTGAACCCGCCGCCCCCGGCGCACGGCACCGCGATCACCCAGCCCGCGCCGCCGAAACCCACACCGACACCGACCCCGGTGCCGCCGCCCCCGGTCGCCAAACCGGCTCCGGTCGGGCCGATCCTGCTGCGCGGCGGCGGCACGCTGCCCCCGCCGAACGACGTGCCCTTGACCGTCCACTAAGGACAAACCGGCCGAGCTCTTGCCGCTCGCGACCCGCCCGGGCCGCTCGGCACGGCGTCGGACCTCACTGCTCAGCGCTCAGGCAAGTACTTGCCTCAGGGGAAAACGAGAGGTACTTTCTCCTCAGGCAAGTACTTGCCTGAGAGGTTGCGCCGCGAAGGAGTGGCAGCAGTGAGCGAACCAACGAACAAACCGACGCCCGAAGAAGCGGCGGCGGCCCTGCGCACGGCCTGGGAGAGCCGGGAGCGGGTGCTCGCCTCCGCGCTGGGCGCGCGGTGGATTCCGATCGTCGCCGGTCTGGTCGTGTTCGGCTACACCGTCGCCATCGACCTGATTTCCTGGACCCGGCCCTGGCTGACCTTCGTCGTGCTGGCCGTCGCACTGGCGCTGGTCGCGGTCCTGCGCACCAGGACCGGCGGCAGCCTGCTCGGCCGTCCGGTTTCGGTGTCGAGCCGGGCGCTGCCTCCCGCCGTCTGGCGCGTCGCGCCCGTGCTCGGCCTGGCGATCGTCGCGGCCGTCGCCGTCCCGGTGCTGCACATCCCGCACGGCACGATCGTCTACGGCGCGCTGGCCGGGCTCTATATCATCTTCCTCGGCCCCAGGTTCCAGCTGTGGCTGCTTCGCCGGCGAGACAAGGACTGAACGGTGGCCGACCTCGATCAGCTCCTGCTGGACCCGACGAGACTGGCCATCGTGGCGCTGCTGTCCGCCGCCGAATGGGCCGAGTTCGGGTTCGTGCGAGACGCGGTGAAGCTGTCGGACTCCGCACTGTCCAAACAGGTCTCCACGCTTTCCAAGAACGAGTACGTGGACGTCCGCAAGGGCTACGTCGGCAAGCGGCCGCGCACGTGGCTCAACCTGACCGACAGCGGCCGCGACACCCTGGCCAAGCACCTCTCCGCCCTGCAAACCATTGCCGTGCAAGCCCGCTCGGACGGCGCCCGGCAACCGCGCGATTGACGCGGTGCCGCGCGTTTCCGGGCCGGGACGCCAACGACGCGGGACGCGAGGCGTCCCGGCCTCCGTTACCGGATCGAACGGGTGACCAGCTCGTCGAAATCCCGGTCCGGCAAGGCCCGGTTGAGCTTCAGCAGCTCCTCCGCGTGCAAACCCACCGCATAGCGGGTCTCCGGCGGGTCAGCTTCCACCGCCCGCCGGATGGTCTCGGCCACGACAGCGGGATCACTACCGTCCGCGAGACCGGTTTCGGATTTGCCCGCCATCGCCTCGGCCATGTGCCCGTACGGGCCGTTTCCGGAGTATTCCCGGAGTTGCGAAGCGGTCTGGTCCTCGAATTCGGTCTTGATGATGCCGGGCTGAATGACCACGACCTCGATGCCGAAAGGCCGGACCTCCATCCGCAGCGTGTCGGAATAAGCCTCGAGCGCGTGTTTCGAGGCGTAGTACCAGGATCCGAGCGGGAGACTGATCTCCCCGCCGATCGAGGAAACGTTGACAATGCGGCCCGACCCTTGCGCGCGCATGGCGGGCAGCACCAGCTGGACGAGCCTGGCGGGCGCGAAAACGTTGACCTGGAACTGATCGCGCGCGGCCGCCAACGGGACGTCTTCGGCGGCTCCGTGCAGCACCGTCCCGGCGTTGTTGATCAGGACGTCGATCCGGCCCTGTTCGTCAAGGACCGTGCGGACGGCGCGGTCGAGGTCCGCTTCGCTGCGGGCGTCCATGGCGAGCGGGCGGCCGCCGGCGGCACGAAGTTCGTCCATTTTGGACACTCGCCGTGCGGCTCCGTAGACGAGGTAGCCCGCCTTCAGCAATTCCAAAGCGGTGGCGTGGCCGATTCCCGCGGACGCTCCGGTCAGCAAGCACACTTTCGGCACGGTTCAGGCCTCCCAGGCGACAGGCAGGTGGTGGACGCCGTAGATGAGCATGTCGGAGCGCACGGCGACGTCTTCGGCGGGAACGGCGAGACGCAGCGACGGGAACCTGCTCAGCAAGGCAGGCAGGGCGACCCGCATCTGGACGCGCGCGAGCTGCTGGCCGAGGCATTGGTGGATGCCGTGGCCGAAGGCGACGTGACCGCTGGTTTTGCGGCGCAGGTCCAGTTTTTCCGGTGCGGGAAAGTGCTCCGGGTCGTGGTTGGCCGCGGGCACCGAGACGGTGACCGATTCGCCGGCGGTCACGTGTTCGCCGCCGAGTTCGAGGTCTTCCAGTGCGGTGCGGACGGTGAACGGGATGATGCTCAGGTAGCGCAGCAGTTCTTCGACCGCGTTGCCGGCCAGCTCCGGGTCGTCGCGCAGCAGGGCGAGCTGGTCAGGGTGTTCGAGCAGCGCGAAGAGGCCCAGCGCGAGCATGTTCGTGGTGGTGTCCAGTCCGGCGCCCAGCAGGGAGAAGCCGATGTTGACCAGTTCGGTATCGGTGAGGTCGCTGCCGGTCAGGTCGCTGAGCACGTCGTCAGCGGGAGCTTTTCGCTTGGCGGCGATCAATTCGCCGATGACGCCGAGCACCGCGCCGTAGGCTTCGCCGGTCTCTTCGGGCGTGTTGTCCAGCCGGAAGAGGGCGAGCGCGTGCTGCTGGAACCGGTCCCGCTCGGCGTAGGGAACTCCGAGCAGTTCGCAGATCGTCTGCGCCGGCAACGGCTGCGCCAACGCCGGGACCACGTCGGCCGGGCTGCCGCGTTCGGCCATGGCGTTCAGGCATTCGTCCGCGATCTCCTGGATCCGCTCGGTCAGCCGGCGCATCCTGCGGACGGTGAACTGGCCGGCGAGCAGCCGCCGGTAACGCGTGTGCTCGGGTGCGTCCATGCTGCCGAACATCCCCGGAGGCGCCGGTTGATCGCTGGTGACGGCTCCGGGAATCGGCAGGTGCCGCAATTCGACCCGCGCGCTGAACCGGCGGTCGGCCAGCACCTCCCGGGCCAGCGCGTGTCCGGTCACCAGCCATCCGGCGTGCCCGTCCGGGTAGTCCAACCGGCTGAGCGGACTCTTCCCGCGCAGCTCGGCCAGCCCCGGCGGCGGGTCGAACGGCTGGCCCGCCGCCCGCTCGGTCGGCAGTGTCCTGGTCATCGCCAGCTCCCTTCCGGTGAACCTCTTGCGGGAAACGGTAGGGCGATGTTTCATGGTGTCGCAAACAGCGGATCTGCGTTTGCGCAGGCCAAACCAGCATTATCGATGCATTGGCCTGCAGCTGAACGCATCGATGGCGGGTCTGGCTCGAGGGCGGAGACGAAGCGGATGTCAGGCGGCAGGTTGAGCTACCCGGAACGCCAGCGCGTCGCGGCCGGGCTGGCGGACGGACTGAGCTACGCCGAGATCGGCCGGCGGCTGGGCAGGCCGAAGTCGACGGTGATCCGCGAGGTCGCCCGCAACGGCGGAGCGCACGACTACCGGGCCGACCACGCCGAGCAAGCCGCCCGGCGACGAGCGCGCCGCCGCACCCCCGCCGCGCCGCCCGCCCCGCCGGCTCGGGCAGCGGCCGATCCGCGGACGCGCGGCGACTTCGAGACGCAGTTCGCGCGGATGGCCGCGCAGACCGGAATGCCCTCGATGATGGCGCGGGTCCTGATCTGCCTGTTCACCGCCGAATCGGGCAGCCGCACCGCGACCGAACTCGCCGCCCGGCTGCGCGTCAGCCCGGCGTCGGTCTCCAAAGCCGTTGCCTGGCTGGAAGAACGCGGGCTGCTGCGGCGCGAGCGGGACGGCCGCCGCGAGCGTTACCTGGTCGACGACCACGTGTGGCAGCGGGCCTGGCTGGCCAGCATGGACGGCATGGCGCAGTGGGCCGATTTCACCCGCCAAGGCGCGGAGCTGTTCGGCGGGGACACACTGGTCGGCATCCGGCTTCTCACGACCAGCCAGTGGCTTCGGCACATCCGGCAGGACATGATCGACGCCGCCGAACACTGGCGGCAGGTTTCCCGCAGCACGAGGTCTTGACCTCCAGCGAACTGGAGGTACCAGGGTGAGCGCATGACCATCTGGATTTGCGGGACGTGCGGGGTCGAACATCCCGACACCGAAGAGCCTCCGGCCGGGACCTGCCGGATCTGCGCGGACGAACGGCAATACGTCCGCGCCTCCGGGCAGGTGTGGACCACAATGGACAAACTGGCCGCCGACCCGCACGACCTGGTCCACGAGGAACCGGAGCCGGGAATCCACCGCCTGCACCGCGAACCGGGGTTCGGCATCGGCCAGCGGACCTACGTGGTCCAGACCAGTGCGGGCAACCTGCTGTGGGATCCGCCCAACGCCCTCGACCCGCCGCTGCTCGACAAGATCGCCGAACTCGGCGGCGCCGCGGCGATCGTCGCCAGCCATCCGCACATGTACGGCTCGCAGGTGAGCCTCAGCCACAGTCTCGGGAACGTCCCGGTACTGGTGCATTCCGCCGATCGGCGATGGGTGCTGCGGGAAGACCCGGTGATCCGCGAATGGCAGGGCGCGGAACGGATTCTGCCCGGGATCACCCTCGTCGAAGCGGGCGGGCACTTCCCGGGCGCCGCGGTCGCGCACATCGCGACGGAGAAGGGAACGCTGCTGGTCGGCGACACCATCGTGCCGGTCGCCGCGCCGGGCTGGGTGACGTTCATGCGCAGCTACCCCAACCAGATCCCGCTTTCCGCCGCTCTCGTCCAGCGGCTTGTGGATCGGCTCGAACCCTACGCATTCGACCGGCTCTACGCCCTGACCGGAGCTTCGCTGCAGACAGACGCGAAGGCTGCCGTACGCCGCTCCGCGCAGCGATACATCGCCTGGGTCAACGGCACCAACGACCACCTCGGCTGACCCGCGGCCACCAACGCCCGAAGCGCCGGGCGGACTGGACACCCACTGAACGTCTGCTGGACCCGCCGCCTCCGCGTCTTGCGGGTCTCGCGGACAGCCAACACATTGGGAGGACACGGAAACGAGGGGGTTGTCATGCTCAGAGCCGGCGCACTCACGGCTGTCACGGCGGGGTTGCTCGCCGCCGTCCCGTTCGTCACCGGCGCGGCGCAGGGAGGGACCGGGTGCTGGTCCACCGCCCCGGTCGAACTGGCCAACGAAGGGGTGTGGAAGTACTCCGACCAGGTTTCGTGGTGTGCGCAGGACTCGAAGATCACGTCGGTGGAGGTGACGGTCACCCACCAGGTGCTCAACCGGGCCTGCCGGTGGGTGGGCCTGGTCGCGGCGTACAGCGAGCCCGCGAAGGACGGCACCGGCCGGACGGTTTACTCCCGAGGCGAATTCGCGTGCCAGGGCACGGTCGGCGCGGACGGCGTGAACCCGTGGGTGACCCTCACCGTCGAGCCGGACGGCACCTACACCGTGGACCGGAGCGGCATCCGCTGGTGACGCCGGCCGGAATCACTCGCCGCGGCGCAGCCGGGAAAGGAGGGCGAGCGTCCGCGTCTCCCCCGGTCCCTGCCCGGTCTCCCGGTGCACGGCGAGCGCGTTCAGGGCGTGCTCGACGGCGGCCTCGGGCTCGCCCCGGGCGAGCAGAGCCCCAGCCAGCGCCGTCAAGGCCTGGCCCCGCAGCGCCCGGTAGCCCGCCCGCTCGGCGAGCGCGAGAGCCTGCCGGGCGGGTTCCGGGTCCGCGGTGACCGTCGTCAGGCCGATCAGCGCGTCGGCCTCCGGGTACCGGTCGCCGGTTTCGCGGATGAGGCCGAGGGCCTGCTCGTACCGGCGGATCGCCTCCGGCCGGTCGCCGAAGCGGGCGAGCACGGCCGCCAGCGCGGCCAGCGCCTCCGCTTCGGTCCGCGGGTCCCCCGCCTCCCGGGCGAGCGCGAGCCCGGTGCCCGCGCATTCGAGCGCCATGGCCCGATGGCCGCGATCGCTGTGCGCCAGGGCGAGCCTGCTGCGGGTTTCCGCTTCGCCGCCCCGGTTTCCGGCCTCGCATTGCAGGTCGAGGGAGCGGCAGAGCAGGTCCACCGCCTCGGCGGTCCGGCCGCGGGCGTGCTGTGCCTGCCCGAGATTGGCGAGGCTGATCGCTTCGCCGTACCGGGACCCGATCCGGCGGTACCGGCGCAGCGCCTGGGTGTAGTGCTCGGCGGCTTCGGCGAGCCTGCCCATTTCCCAGTGGACGAGCCCGAGATTGCCGAAGGCGACCGCCTCCCCGGCCGGCTGGCCGATCCGCCTGCTCAGCGCCAGCCCGCGGCCGAACCGGGACGCGGCGTCGGCGAGCCGCCCGGACTGCCAGTACACGCACCCCAGGTTGCCGAGCACCGCGGCCTGCGCCTCGACCCAGCCCGCCTTCCGCGCGAGCAGCAGCGACGCCGTGTACTGCCGGACTGCCTGCTGGTACCGGCCCTGGCGGAAGTACAGGTCCGCGAGGCTGAGCCGGGCGGCGGCCCGCGCGCGGAGCCCGCCGTCCGCGTCGGCGGCGCTCAGGCCGGCTTCGGCGACCGCGAGCCATTCGACCCGGCGCATGCACATCCAGAAGTACCCGCGCAGCGCATCGGCGAGCCGCGACGCCATCGGCGCCGGGCCGCCCTCGGCCGCGAACCGCACGGCGGCGACCAGGTTGCCGCGTTCGGTGTCCAGCCACGCCGACGCCTCGCCCAGCCCGGCGAACGCGGCCGGGACGCCGGACACCGGCAGCCGCAGCATGTGCGGGTAGAGGAGCCTGGCAGCGCCGTCCGCCGCCGCCAGGTACCAGTCGTAGAGGCGGCGCAGCGCCTGCTCGCGGTCCGCGGCGGACTCCAGCTGTCCGGCTTGCTCGGCGGCGTACCGGCGGAGCAGGTCGTGGAAGCGGTACCGGCCGGGCGGGTGTTCGACCAGGTGCGCGGAGGCGAGCCGGTCCAGCGCCGCGACCGCCTGCGCCGTCTCGACGCCGGCCAGCGCGGCCACGGCCTCGGCGTCGAAATCCGCGCCGGGGATCAGGCTCAGCAACCGGAACAGCCGCTGTGCGTCGGCGGACAGCGCGGCGTGGGACAGGTCGAAGGCGGCCCGCACCGCGGTCTGTTCGTCGCCCGGCACCGCGAGGGCGGCGAGAAGGTTGCCCTCGCGCAGTTCCGCGACGTAGTCCTCGATGTCGGAACTGGGCCGGTCGGCGAGATTGGCCGCGGCGATCCGCAGCGCGAGCGGGAGATGGACGCACAGCTTGGCGAATTCGGCGGCCGCCTCCGGCTCGGCGCGGACGCGCGCGCCCAGGACGCCCGCGAGCAGTTCGACGGCGTCGTCTGGGTTGAGCACGTCGATCGTCAGCCGGCGCGCGCCGTTCACGGCGACGAGCCCGGTCAGGCGGTCGCGTCCGGTCACCACCGTCAGGCACCCGGGCCCGGCGGGCAGCAGCGGCCGGACCTGCTCCGGGCTGACGGCGTTGTCCAGCAGGACCAGAATCCGCCGGTCGGTCGTCATGGTCCGGTACAGCGCCGCCGCGGTCTCCGGGTCCGAAGGGATGCGGGACGGCGAAATCCCCAGCGCGGCAAGGAA
The DNA here is from genome assembly GCF_039525725.1 of Amycolatopsis albidoflavus. Classification (NCBI taxonomy): domain Bacteria; kingdom Bacillati; phylum Actinomycetota; class Actinomycetes; order Pseudonocardiales; family Pseudonocardiaceae; genus Amycolatopsis; species Amycolatopsis albidoflavus. The sequence goes on along the minus strand of NZ_BAAAHV010000011.1, from coordinate 369,471 downwards.
TTGCGCGAGGATTTCGGCCGATGACGCCGGGGTGCCCGGTGCGTGGCCGCGCAGGTTCGCGTACAGCTGCCCGCCCGGGAAGCGGGACCGGACGCGGTGCGCCCAGTGCACGGCCAGCGCCGTCTTGCCGACGCCCGCAGTGCCGGAGACCACGGCGATGCCGCCGGTCGCCAGACTGTCCAAAAGCGACAGTTCGGCCGTCCGTCCGGCGAAGCCGCGCGGTTCGGCGGGCAGCTGCTTCGGGACCCGGTGCGTCTGCCGGGGCTCGGCGGGCACCGCGGCGCCGGGGTCGCGCAGCACCGCCGCGTGCGCGGCCTGCAGTTCGGGCCCGGGGTCGATGCCGAGTTCGTCGGCGAGCCGCGTCCGCATTTGCCCGTACAGCCGGAACGCCTCGCCCCGTTGCCCGAGCGCGTGATGGGCGCGGATCAGCAGCGCCTGCGCGGCTTCGTCGAGCGGCTGTTCCGCGGCGGCTTCGGCGATGCCGGGCAGGACCTCCGCGGCGGCGCCGGTGTCGATCATCGCCCCGGCGTACCGGCAAAACGTTTCGCGGCGCTCGGCGACCAGCGAAACGACCTTCGGGTGACCGGCGAGCGGCGGCAGGTCGGCCAGCGGCCTGCCGTGCCACAGCCGGAGCGCCTCGCCGAGCGCGACCACGACGCGGGCGGTGTCGGCGTCGCGGTGCGCGTCGTTCGCCTCGGCGATGAGTTCGCGGAACCGCCACAGGTCGACTTCGGCGGCGTCCCGGCGCACGGCGTAGCCGCCGCCGACATGCGGCAGCACCCCGCTGCCCGCTCGCGGCGCACGGCCGGGTTCCAGCAACCGCCGCAGGTGCTTGACGTGTGTCTGGACGACGTTCACCGCACTCGGCGGGGACCGGTCGCCCCACAACGCGTCCACGAGATCCCGCAACGCCACGGCGTCCCCGCCGGCGAGCGCGAGCAGCCCGAGCACCGCGCGCCTGCCGGGCGGGCCGAGGTCGAGTTCGGCGCCGTCGCGCCACGCGCGCAGCGATCCCAGCACTTGGATGTGTACCGATTTCGTCGCCACCGTGGCCCCCAGCTGTCGGCTGCGCGCCAGAACGCTCTCGGCTGCAGGACAAACGTAATGGGTTCGGCGGCCGGCACACAAGAAAGTGGCTCCGCCCGGGCTAAAATACCGCCGACAGCCGGGTGCACGCCAGGGCCGTCCGCCGTCACGGAAGACCATTTCCCGGTCGCGCGCAGTCCTTTGTGGACTCTCCGCGAATCGCCGGTGCGGGCGACCGCTTTCCCGGATCTCGTTGCGGACTCCCCGTTTCCGGCCGCGATCCGCAGTCCAATGGCCGTCCAGTCTCCGTCCAGTACCTCCTGATGAGGTGTTTCGGCGGCGGCCTCGCGCCGTCGAATGCCCAATTCCCGAAACGTGCCCCAAACCGGACAGGAACAGAAAAGAGACGGACATGGAAAATCGTGCCTGGAAGGCATGCGCCCGGGCGGCGGTGGCGATCGCGGTCGGCGTCATGGCGCTGACCACGGGAGTGACGGCGGCTTCCGCCGCGCCGCGTTCCTCGGTGATCGACGTGACCCAGGGCCCGTTCGACCTCGTTCTCGCGAATACCGGGGCCAGAGCCGCGACCCCGGCCGACGACCCGATCACCGCGTTCCACGGCTTCAGCACCTTCCAGAAGCTCGTCATCCAGTCGCAGGGCTTCGATCTCGAAGGAGAGATCCACGGCAGGCTGCGCAGCTACAACTTCAAGGCCCTGTACCAGGTCTACAACCTTCCGTCCTCGGACAGCTGGAAGGTGTGGGTCTTCAGCTTCAAGCACGACAGCAGCCGGAGCGTGCTGAAGGAGACCTACCGCAACGAGCAGCTGATCGACGTCAACATCGACCTCAAGTTCCACGTCGCGGCCGCCAACCTGCGGGGCGTTTCGTCCCTGCGGATCGGTTTCGAGACGCTGCGGCTGCAGTTCAACGGGACGACCAAGGACTTCACGGTCGTCAACGGCGCGTCCGGCGGCGCCAAGGACCAGAACAACAACGACGTCCCGGTGGACTTCCAGCAGGTCTGACCGGGACTCGCCGCCGGCCCTCCGACGTGCCGGCGACGGCGGCGGCCGGCGCGACGCCTCCCCTGGCGCCGGCCGCCGCCGGATTTCTCCCCGCTCGAGCACCGAAGGAGTCGGCATGCTTTTCACGGAACCTCGCGCACTGCTCGCCAGCCGTCGGCCCGGAACCTCGCACGACCGCGGATCGCCCGGCGCGGCTTGGCGGAATCCGGCGAGATTCGCGATAGCCGCCGCGACCGCGACGGCACTCCTGGCCGCCGGCTCCCCCGCCGCGCTGGCGGCCGACGCGCATTTCGTGCCGGAGGCCACCGTCGTCGGCTGGGACGGCACCGTCGCCACAGTCACGTTCCGAGAAGTGAATGTGGCGTTGGGAGGCCGCACGACCACGATTTCCACCAAACTGACCGCCGACGTGAAAGCTTTCTGCACGAACGGCGAGACGACTCTCGATGTCCACGCGTCCGCGACCGGCTTGACCACGGCGGACTACCCGATCAAAAACGGCACCGTCGCCGGAACCGCCAAATTCCCGGTCCAGGTGAAGATCGAGCACGATCCCGGCTACACCTGCGTGCTGCGCCACAAGGAGATCACCGCGTTCCTGGACGACTTCCGGACCGGCGCGACCCTGGTCCACCACCAGAACTGACTTGCCGGCCCGTCCGCGCCCCGCCGACGCCCTCGCGGCGGGGCGCATTCCACCGTCCGGAAGCAGCTTCGCAGCCTGCGAAAACCCCGTCAGTCCACAGTGGACGGACGACGGCCGAGGAAGCCGACGAGGCGGTCCAGCAGCGGCGCGTCGCCGGGCACGCGCACCGGGACGGCGAACATGTAGGGCTGGCGCAGATCCTGCTCGCTGAGCCCGCGCGCGATGCCGTCGGCGGCCTGGACCAGTGCGTCGCCGAAGGGGCTTTCCTGCCCGGTGGCGGTGGCGAGATCCCAGCCGTGCACGACGTGTTCCAGCACCAGATAGCCGAGCACGGCGCGGCCGGGCATCGGCCCCCACGGCAGCGAATGCTCGGCGGCGAGCACTTCTTCCCGCGACCACACGCCCACCGCCCGGACGGCCGCGGCACGGTAGGCGGCGAAGACGTCGGCGCCGGCGAGCCCGACGGTCAGCTCGGGGTCGAATCGCTTGGCGTCCGCCAGATCGGCGTACTGGATCAGGCTTTCGACAACGTGCTCCACGACACCCAGCGCGGTGAAGTCCGGGCACGGTGTCGGCAGCCGCCACTGGTCCGGCTCCACGGCGCGAACGAGGCCGCCGAATCCCTCGGCCGCTTCGTCCAGCATCCCCGCCAGCTCTGTCATCGCGCCACTGAACCACCCGGCGGAGGCGAGGTCAAACCTCCCGCGCGACCGAGCAGAGCACGCGTCCGCCGGTCGGACCGGACAGCTCCGGCCCGCCCCTCGGCCACCCGTTCGGGTAACAGCACCGTGCCGTCCGGCTTCCTCGCCCGCGACCGCCGGAATCGGTGCACAACTGCTGAACACCAGGGAAAAACACCCGGCCGGAATGCCCGGCTGAGCGTTTTGTCTTGTGTCGCGGGCCACCGGATCGCGGTTACTCAGGCTTCTCACAGCGTCGCGTTCATAGCCTGCGACGCGCTTGGGGGTCCCGAACGAACGAGGAGCACGTGACCGTGGCATCAGGTGCTGCCCGGAAATCAGCGCGGGCCAGGATCGCGGCGTCGTGTTCGATCACCGGATTGTCGGCTTAGGACACATCAGCGCGCTCTCCCCCGCCGCCCACCGCAGAAGGAAGCCTTGTGAGCGAGGAACTGTCGCTTTCCCTCGAGGACACCGCGCAGCTCCGCCCGGTGCCGCGCCGCACGCCCGGCCCGGTCCGGCTGCACGCGTTCTTCGAGCGGGCCTGTGACGAGACCCCGGACGCCGTCGCCCTCGAATGCGGACCGGACCGGCTCTCCTACCGGCAGCTCGACGAGCACGCGAACCGGCTCGCGCACACGCTGATCCGCCGGGGCATCGGCCCGCACCGGCGGGTCGGCCTCCTGATTCCGAGGTCGACGCCGATGTACGTCGCCCTGCTCGCGGTGCTGAAGACCGGAGCCGCGTTCGTGCCGATCGATCCCGCGGCGCCCGCGGACCGCGTCGCCTACGTCGCCGCCGACGCCGCGCTCGACCTCCTGCTCGTCGCCCCCGAACTGGCCTCGGCCGCGGCCGAGGTCCGCTGCCCGGTGCTCCGGCCCGGGGAACTCGCGGCCGAGGCGGCGAGCGCCAGCCCGGCGCGGCCCCGGCTCTGGCCGGCCGAGGACGAGGTGTGCTACGTGATCTACACCTCGGGGTCGACCGGGCGGCCGAAGGGCGTCGCGGTGAGCCAGGCGAGCATCTGCAACTTCATCGGGGTCGTCGCGGACATCTACGGCGTGCGCCGCACCGATCGCGTGTACCAGGGCATGACGATCGCGTTCGATTTCTCGATCGAAGAGGTCTGGCCCACCTGGGCGGCGGGGGCCACGCTCGTCGCGGGTCCGGTCGGCGCGGACCGCATCGGATCCGGCCTCGCGGACTTCCTCGAACGGCGCCGCGTCACGGTCCTGTACTGCGTGCCCACGGTGCTGGCCACGGTGGACCGCGACCTGCCGGGCATCCGCACGCTGCTGGTCGGCGGCGAGGCCTGCCCGGCCGAACTGGTCCAGCGGTGGAGCAGGCCGGGCCGCCGGATGCTCAACACCTACGGTCCCACCGAGGCGACGGTGACCGCGACCTGGTGCGAACTGCTCCCCGGCCGTCCGGTCACCATCGGCCGCGCCCTGCCGAGCTACCGGATCCGGCTGCTGGACGAGCGGCGGCGGCCGGTCCCGGACGGCGCCGTCGGGGAGATCTGCATCGGCGGGCCGGGCGTCGCGCTCGGCTACCTGAACCGGCCGGACCTGACCGCCGACCGGTTCCTCGACGACCCGCGGATCACCGGCGGGGGCAGGCTTTACCGCACCGGCGACCTCGGGCGGGTGCTGCCCGGCGGCGAGATCGAGTACCTCGGGCGCGCGGATTCCGAGGTCAAGATCCGCGGGCACCGCATCGACCTCCAGGAGATCGAGAGCGTCCTGATGGAACACGCGGAGGTGGCGGTCGCCGCCGTCGCCCCGCATCCCGCCGCGCCGACCGAGGACCTCGTCGCGTACCTCGCGTTCACCCGCGGCGGCCACGACCGGGACGCGATCGTCGCGCGGCTGCGGGAAAGCCTGCGCCGGCGGCTGCCCGCGCCGATGGTCCCCGGCTACGTCGACACGCTCGCCGAACTGCCCATGATGCCGAGCGGCAAGGTCGACCGCGCCCGCCTTCCCCGCCCGTCCGGCACCCGGTTCCACGCGGTCGCCGCCGCGGCCCCGGAAACCGGCGCGGAACGGGCGATCGCCGCGGTGTGGGGCGAACTGCTCGGCACCGCCGAGGTGTCGGTGACCGCCGATTTCTTCCACGACATCGGCGGCCATTCGCTGCTGGCCGCGCGAGCGGTTTCGCTGCTGCGCCAACGGGGAGTGGCCCCGGACGCGTCCGTCGCCGACGTCTACGCCCACCCCACGATTCGCGCGCTCGCCAAGGCATTCGAGAACCGCGCGCCCGCGCACTCGCCCCGCGAACCGGTCGAGGCGGAGCCGAGCGTCGGCCGGGCGCGGCTGTTCGGCTGGGGCACCGCGCAGGTCGGTGCGCTGTGCCTGCTTCTCCTGCTGCTCGGCGGACCGGCCGCGGCGGTTCTGGGGCAAAGCGCGGGCGTCCTGTCGCTCGGCACCGTGTGGCTGCTGGTCGCGATCGCGCCCGTCCTGTACCTGACCGCGCGGTTCCTGCTGCCGATCGCCGGCGTCCGCCTGCTGTCGCGCGGGATCCGGCCGGGCGAGTATCCATTGTGGAGCGCCGCGTACTTCCGGGTGTGGCTCGTCAGCGGGCTGCTGGCGCTCGCCCCGCTCGGGTCGATGAGCGGATCCCCTTTGCTGCCCTGGTATTTGCGGCTCCTCGGCGCCCGGGTGGGCCGGCACTGCCAGCTCGCGACCGCGAATCTGGGCCTGCCGTCGCTGCTGACGATCGGCGAGGACGTCAGCGTCGGCTACGGCGCGCACGTGCAGAGCGTGCGGGTGCGGGGCAACCGGGTCGAGATCGCCCCGGTCGTGCTGCACGACCGCGTGTTCGTCGGCGCGAACGCGGTCGTCGAGCCGGGCGCCCGGCTCGACGTCGGCTCCGGCCTGGCGGAAATGTCGGCCGCGACGGCCGGGCAGCGCATCCCGGCCGGGCAGTACTGGGCCGGTTCGCCCGCGCAGCGTTGTGCGGAGACCGACCCGCTCGTCGCGGCGTTGCGGGCCCGGGCCGGGCAGGCCCCGTCCCGGGCGTTGCAGGCCCGGTTCGCGGCGGCCTGGCTGGGCATCGAAATGCTGCCCCTGGTGTTCCTCGCCCCGTCCATCGCGCTCGGCAGCTGGCTGTATCTCACGCAGGGCGCTGTCGGCGGATGGTGGGCGTGCCTGCTCGCCGGACCGCTGACCGCGGGCACGGTGTGTTTCGTGGTCTTCACTGGCAAACTGCTCGTCCTTCCCGTCACCCGCCCCGGCGTCCGGTACGTCGCCTCCTCGTTCGGGCTGCGCAAGTGGATCGCGGACAAGCTTCTCGGCGCGAGCCTCGCCGCGACCAACTCGCTCTACTCCACGCTGTACACGCCCGGCTGGCTGCGCGCGCTCGGCGCCCGCATCGGGCCGCGCGCCGAGGTGTCGACGGCCTCCCAGCTCGACCCCGGCCTGCTCACGCTCGGCGCGGAAAGTTTCGTCGCCGACATGGCAGCGGTCGGAGCCGCGACGTACTGCCACGGCCAGGTCGCGGTCGGCCGCACGACAGTCGGGACCCGGTCGTTCCTCGGCAACGCCTCGTTCCTGCGCTCCGGCGCCACGGTCGGCGACGGCTGCCTGATCGGCGTGCACACCGCGGCTCCAGCGGACGGCAGCCCGGACGGCACGTCCTGGCTCGGCACCCCGCCGATCCGGCTCCCCCGCCGCCAGGACAGCGGCCAGTTCGCCGACGAGCTGATCTTCCGGCCGACCCGGCCGCGCGTCGTCGAACGGCTGGTCATCGAGTTCTTCCGGATCGTGGTTCCCGGCAGCCTGCTCGCCGCGGCCGGCTATCTCGTGCTGCTCGCCCAGCTGCAGGCCGGGAAATCGTCCGGCGTGCTCGCCGCCGTCCTCGTGACCCCGGCGGCGGCCCTGCTGAGCGGGTTCGCCGTGGTGCTCGCGGTCGCCGCCGCGAAATGGCTGATCGTCGGGCGGTACCGGCCGCGCGTCGAACCGCTGTGGAGCCGGTTCGTGCGCCGCACCGAGTTCGTCACCGCGCTGTACGAAACCGCCGCCGTGCCCGCGCTGCTGGGATCGCTGGCGGGCACCCCGCTGATGGGCCCGCTGCTTCGGCTGTTCGGCGCGCGGATCGGCAAGCGCTGCTGGATCTCCACGACGTACCTGACCGAATTCGACCTGGTCCGGCTCGGCGACGACGTGTGCGTCGGCCCGGCGACCTCGCTCCAGACCCACCTCTTCGAGGACCGGGTGATGAAAATGTCCACTGTGGACATCCGGGGCGGCGCGAGCGTCGGCGCGCGGTCGGTGGTGCTGTACGACAGCGTGGTCGGCGATCGCACGGAGGTGGACGCGATGTCCCTGGTGATGAAGGGAGAACAGCTTCCCCCGGGGACCGCTTGGCGCGGCATCCCGGCGCGGGGAGTGTCCGGCTAGCCCGCGCGGACGCGCAGGTCCTCGACATCCGCGGTGGCAGCGTTGTCCCGCTGAGCCTCGATTTCTTCCAGCCGCTCCCGCAGCGCGCCGGTCATCAGCCGCCAGGCATCCGAGCCCAGCACCAGGCGGCGCGGCGGATTCGGCGACACCGCGGCGCGGATGACGCCCGCCACCGTGCGTTCCTGGCTGTCGGTCATCTCCTCGACCGGGATCGGCTCCTGGTCGGCCGGCCCGCCTCGGTACGGCGCGCTGACCGGCACCCGGGTCGCCGCGTCGAAGAACCCGGTGCGGACCATGCCCGGCTCGATCAGGGTCGTGCGGACGCCGAACGGCTCCACCTCCGCGGCCAGCGCGTCGAAGAAGCCCTCGATGCCCCATTTGGTCACGTGGTACAGCGAGAACGAGGGAAACGCGAGCTGCCCGCCCATGCTCGACATCTGCATCAGCAACCCGCCGCCCTGCGCTCGCAGGTGCGGCACCACCGCACGGGCGAGCTGGATCGAGCCGGTCAGGTTGGTCGCGATCATCTGGTCGATCTGCGCGTCGGTCAGGTCCTCGGCGGTGGCGAACACGCCGTAGCCCGCGTTGGACACGACGACGTCGATGCGCCCGTGCGCGGCGAACGCCTCCCCGACGACGGCACGCACCCGCGCGGTGTCGGTCACGTCCAGCGCCCGCACCCAGAGGCGGTCGCCGTAGCGCGCCGCGAGGTCGTCCACCTGCTCGGGCCGGCGCAACGTGGCCGCGACCCGGTCCCCGCGCGCCAGCACCTGCTCGACGAGTTCCCGGCCCATCCCCCGGGAAGCACCGGTCACGAACCAGCTTTTCGACATGATCGTCTCCTGTCTGTTTGAGCCTGCCGGAATCAACAACCTCAAGCATGCCAACAAAACTCCATGCGCGGGATGACACTTCCGGATCGAAGCCATACGCTCGCCGTATGGGTGAGGTAACCGTGTCCGGGCTGCGGGTCGTCCGGGAAATCGCGCTGACCGGATCGTTCACCGCGGCGGCGCGGCTGCTCGGCTATTCGCAACCGGCGATCTCGCGTCAGGTCGCCGCGATGGAGACGGCGACCGGATCCGCGCTGTTCCTCCGCGAAGGCCGCGGCGTGCGGCTCACCCCGGCGGGCGCCGTCGTGATGGACCACGCGGGCCGGATCCTGGCCGGCGTCGAGGCGTTGCACCAGGATCTCTCGGCCCTGGACGACCGCTTGTCCGGCCGGATCAAGCTGGGCGCCTTCCCCGCCGCGACCGCCGTCCTGGTCCCCCTGGCGATGGCCCGGCTGCGCACCGAACATCCGGGCCTTGAAGTGACGCTGGCCGAAGGACCGACACCCACCCTCCTGCGGCAACTGCGCGCCCGGCGCTTGACGCTGGCCGTCATCGGCGCCGGCGCCGGACTCCCGGACTACGACCTGTCCGGCCTCGGGCAAGAGATCGTGTCCGCCGGCGGCCTGTGCGTCGCCGTGCCCGCCGGTCACCGGCTTGCCAACACCGACACTGTCCCCGTCGCCGAACTCGCCGGCGAAACCTGGATCGCCGGGTCGGGCACCGGCGGCGACCCCCAGTTCCAGGCTTGGCCCACTCTCGCCGACCCGGTCGTCGGCCACGCCGTGCGCGGCTGGCCCGCCCGGCTCGGCCTGGTCGCCGCGGGACTGGGCGTATGCCTGGTGCCGGAGGTCGCCGCACTGTCCATCCCGGCCGGGGTGACCACCGTCGACGTCGACGACCCGGCCTGGCTCGGCCGGTCGACTGTCGCGGTCACCCCGCCGGACCCGGACGCCGAAACCGCCGCGGTGGTCGCCGCTCTGCGCCACGCCGGCGAGGAAATCCGGCACCGCCGCCGGAATCCCGCGCGGCCCGGGACGTAATGCGCGAACCGCCCAGCGCGTTGTTCACAACCGGTTGTTCACGTCTGCGTTTTCCGGCGGTGAACAACGGGGCCGCCCTACAACGAACTCCGGACGGGCCCGAGGCCGTCGACGCGACGGCCGCGGCAACGGGTCCGGAAAGGGGAATCATGTTGCGGACAATCGTCACCAGGGCGATGGCAGTCGCCGCGGTGGGAATGCTGCTGGCGGCGCCGGCCGCCTCGGCCACGACAGCGCAAGTCCGGGCCGGCGACCACCTGACCGGCGCGTTCGTGAAGTTCCACACCACCGACAACGACAAGGACGGCGATTCGCACGTCACTGTCTTCGTCAAGGAGCGGGACGGGACCATCGCCGCACGCGTCGACAACGATTTCGGGCGGTTCCCGGACAACAGCGACAACGGCCCGTTCGGGCTGGAGATCGTGGACCCCGCCTCGCGCGACGACTTCGCCGGCGGGCAGGTCATCGTCCGGATGGACCCCAAGGGCCACGACACCTGGGAGTTCACCATGTACGTCGAGCTGCAGTTCGACAACGGCCGCAAGAAGAACGTGCAGTCGGAGAACCTCCGGCTCACGCAGGACGGCCGCCAGCAGGCGTTCCCGATTCCCTGACGGTTCGCGCCGCGTTGTCCTCCTCTCGGGGCGGGGAGGGCAACGCGCTCAGGGACAGGGCGGCCGGTAGTCCAGCTCGGGGAAAGAGGCGTCCCATTCGGCGCGGCTGATCCGGGGGTAGCCGAGCGCGCAGGCCCGCGCCGCCGCCCGCTCGGGGCTCGTCTCCCACAGCCGCACCGTGTGATCGCTCGACGCGGTGAGCACGAACCGGCCGTCCGGGCTGAACGCCGCCCCGGTCACCCCGTCGCTGTGCCCGCTCAGCACGCCCTGGTCGACCGGCTTGCCCGGATCGCCGACGTCCCACAGCCGGACCGTGCGGTCCTGGCCGCCGGTGACGAGCCGGCGGCCGTCCGGGCTGAAGGCCACCCCGTAGACCGCGTCGGAGTGCCCGCCGACGACCGCGGTCGTCCGGGGACTCCTGGGGTCGCTGAAATCCCACAACCGGACGGTGTGGTCGTTGCTTCCGGTGGCGAGATGCCTGCCGTCGGGGCTGAAGGCGAGCCGGCCGATCGAGTCGGCGTGCCCGGTTCCGGCCGACACGAGCCGGGGGTGCCCGGGATCGGCGACGTCCCACAGCCGGAGCACGCCGTCCTCGGCCCCGGTGCCGAGCAGCCGCCCGTCCGGGCTGAAGGCGACCGCGTCCGCACCGCCGGAATGGCCGGCCGCGACGCCCAGCAGCCGCGGCCGGGACCGGTCGGCGAGGTCCCACAACCGCACGGTGCCGTCCCAGCTCGCGGTGGCCGCCAGCCGCCCGTCCGGGCTCAGCACGGCCCGGCTCACCGCGGCCGTGTGTCCGGTGAGGACACTCAGCTCGCGCGGGCGGGCGGGATCGGCGAGGTCCCACAGCCGCGCGGTCCGATCGCGGCTCGCGGTGATCAGCGACCGCCCGTCGCGGCTGAACTCCGCGGTGAACATCGCGTCCGGCTGCCGGATCGTCGCCAGCGGCCGCGGTCGCAGCGGATCGGCCGCGTCGAGGAGGCGGACCGTGCGGTCCATGCCCGCGGTGGCGATCATCCGGCCGTCGGCGGAGAACGCCGCCGAGACGACGGTGTCCGCATGGTCGGCGAGCGGGAGCGCCGCGAGGTCCGTCAGCCGGAGCGTCCGGTCGCCGCCGCCGGAGGCGAGTGTGCTGCCGTCCGGGCTGAACGCCAGCGCGTAAACGGTGTTGGTGTGGCCGGCCAGCGCGGCGATCCGCGGCGCGCGGGCCGGGTCGGTGACGTCCCAGAGCAGCACGGTGTTGTCGTCGCCGGCGGTGGCGAGCAGCTTCCCGTCCGGAGAGAACCGGAGCGTGGTGACGGCCGCGGTGTGTCCAGCGAGGACGGACACCCGCCGCGGGCGTTCCGGATCGCTGACCTCCCACAGGTTCGGCGAGTAGTCCCGGTCGTCGGCGGTGGCGAGCAGCCGCCCGTCCGGGCTGAACGCGGACCTGCTCTGGCCGTCCACAGTGGACATTCGGCGGGGCTGCGCCGGATCGCGCACGTTCCACAGCGCGGTGCCGTGGTCCGGGCCGGTGAGGGCGAGCAGCGAGCCGTCCGGGCTGAGTTCGGCGGAGCGGACCGAGCCCGCCGAGACGGGGACGGCGCCGACTTCCCTCGGCGCGCGAAGGTTGGTGAGATCCCACAGCCGCACCGTTTCGCCGCCGGTGGCGAGCAGCCGACCGTCGCGGCTGAACGAGACGGCGGTGACGTTCGAGGTATGTCCAGTGAGGACAGTCAGCCGCCGCGGGCGAGCCGGGTCGGCGAGGTCCCACAACCGCACCGTGCGGTCCGCGCCCGCGGTGGCGAGCACCCGGCCGCCCGGCCGGAACCGTGCCGCACCGGTGTTGTCGCCGATCGTGCCCAGCTGCCGGGGCTGGAAGGGATTGGCGACGTCCCACAGCCGTACCGTGCGGTCGGCGCTCGCGGTGGCGAGCAGGCGCCCGTCCTCGCTGTAGCTCGCCGAGTAGACCCGGTCGGTGTGCGCGGTGATCCTCGCGGCGTACGGCGTCGCCAACGTGCTGAGCAGGCCGTCGCGGGTCTCCGGCATCGGAGCCAGCCGGTACGCGGCGAGACTCAACTGCACCGAGAGCGCCGGATTGGTCGCACGGATCGCGGCGGCGTCCCCGACCGCCTTGCGGGCGAGCGCGGTGTCGCGCCGTTCGGTTGCGGTGTTCTCCGCCCGCACCGCGACCACGATGGCCCCGGCGGCGAGCAGCAACAGCACCGCGAGCAGCCCGGCGAACTGCTGCAGCCTGCGGGTCCGGCGGCGCACCGCGGCCTGTTCCCGGGCCCGCGCGGCCAGGCTGGCGGCGAGGAATTCCCGTTCCGCCGGATTCAGCGCTCCGCCGTGGTCGCGCGCCCAGTCGTCGGCGAGGGTGAGCCGGGTGCCGCGGTGGAGGGCGCCGGGGTCTCGGTCGACCGACTCCCACGCCTTGGCCGCCTCGGTCAGTTCCCGGTGCACGCGCAGCCCGTCGCGGTCTTCGGCGAGCCAGTCGCTCAGCCGGGGCCAGTTCCGGATCAGCGCTTCGTGGGTGATCTCGACGGTTTCGCGGTCGATGGTGAGCAGCCGAGCCGCAGCCAGCACTTCGAGGACCGCGGCGTCGTCCTCGCCGGTGTCCACTTCGGCCAGGTCGACCCGGCGCTTGGTGTCCTCAGTCCCCTCGCCCAGCGCTGTCAACCGCACGAACAGCCGCCGCGCGATCTCCCGCTGCCGCTCGGTCAGTGCGGTGTAGACCGTCTCGGCGGTGCGGGCGACCGCGTGCTCGATCCCGCCTGCCGCCTCGTACCCGGCCACGGTCAGCGTTGCGCCGCTTCGCCGCCGCCAGGTCTCCAGCAGCGCGTGCGAAACCAGCGGCAGCACCGAGGGCCTGCCGACCGCGTCCGCGACCAGCCGCGACACGAGCGCCGCCTCGACCATGCACCCCGCGGCCGCGGCGGGCCGGGTGATCGTTTCCCGCAGGTCCTCCGGGGTCATCGGCCCGACGAGCACCTGCGCGCCGCGCAGCGCGTCCACCAGCGCGGGATAGCGGGCGCAGTGCCCGTAGAAATCCGCCCGGACCCCGATGACGACGCGAGCCCTGCTCGTCGGCCCGGATGCCGCGGCGACCAGCGCGTCGATCAGCCACTCCCGCTCGTCCTCGGCACGGCAGAGCGTGAAGACTTCCTCGAACTGGTCCACGACGAGCAGCAGGTCCACATCGGACGGCCGGTCCGCCATCGCCTGCCGGATCAGCAGACGCGCGTGCGCCGGGTCGGCGGCGAGTTCGGCCCGCAGCGCGGGCGCGGATCGCCCGGTCGGCCCGGCGAGCGCGACCGCGAACTCCTCCACCGGACACGCGCCCGGGGTCAGCACCACCACCGGACTGCCGCCGCGCCCGGCCCGCGCCGCGAGCCCCGCCCGCAGCACCGAGGACTTGCCCGAGCCCGAGGCGCCGAACACCCCGGTGAACCGGCGCCGCGCCGCCAGGTCCGCCAGTTCCTCGACCACCCGGTCCCGGCCGAAGAACCGGTCCGCCTGAGCCGCCTGGAACGCGGCGAGCCCCAGATACGGCGCCCGCTCTCCCGGCTCGCGCTCCTCCTCCGGCCCGGCGGACCGCTCGGCGGCGATCTCGGCGACCAGGGCGTGCCAGCGCTCGCGCCACTCCTCGACGTCGCCGCCGCAGCCGCGCACGTAAGCCAGCGTCACCACCAGACTGGGCACCCGGCGGCCGCTCGCGGCCGTCGACAACGCGGCCACCGAGTAGTTCACCCGCCCGGCGAGCTCGCGGTAGGTGGGAGTGCCCGCTTTGTCCCGCAACCGGCGCAGCCCAGCGGCGAACCTCCCCAGCGCGCTGTCCTCCGCGTCCAGCGGGCGCTCACTACGCGGCACCGTCACGCTCCCTCGACCGATGCCATTGTTGACAGCCGCGTTGTGCACCGTCCAGCTTTCCGGCGGCAGACAACACTGTTGCCTTACCAAGATCTCCGCGCGAACGGTCAGGACGCGCGGAGATTCGGGGCGATCTTGGGGCCTCAAATGGCGAGATCGGCTGATGTGTCGAATATGCAGCCAGACGAAGCGTTCTCGCTCTTTTCCGCGGCCGAATGCATGCTTCGCTGCCGGATCAGCAATTCTTCCCGAGTTGCTTCAGCCCTTACCGCAGGCGGCTGGAGAAGAACGACACGATCTCGCGGACCGCGTCGCCGCGCTGCTGAGCCGGTGTCAGCTTGCCGACGCAGCTCGCGGGCGCGTCGTCCTCGCCGCCGATTTTGCCGGGCGACCATTCGGTGTTGTAGAAGTTGTGGTTCGCGCCGGCGAGCGTCACCGAGCTGACGTCGGGGTTCTTTCCCTTGGCGTCCTTGACGTACTGCAGGCCTACCGTGCCGACAGCGCCGTCACAGCTGCTGACTACGACCTTGAACGGCACCCGGGTGACCAGGACGTCGCTGTTGTCGTCCTCGGTCGAGTTGAAGTAGACCGGCGCGAGCGGGACGACCGCGCGGATCCGCACGCCGGCGGGCCATTCCGGCGTGTGTTTGTCGGAGGCCTGCCACATCACTCCCTTGCCGCCGCGGGAATGGCCCATCGTTCCGACGCGCGAGAGGTCGACATGTCCGCGGAACCGCCCGAGAGTGCTCGCCAGGGGGCCTTCGCCGCGGGCGAGGTCGCGCCACAGCTGCAGGTGCTTGTTGACCAGGTGGGCGCGGGCGAAGTAGCCCTCGTCGCCGAGGACGTGCGCGTTGATGGCGTTGGCGCTGATCGACACGACGACGAAGCCGCGTTCGGCCAGCTTCTCGCCGAGGTAGTCGTAGCCGCGGTAGCTCGGCAGCGTCCGCTGTCCCGGCGGGCAGGGCCAGTCGCCGCCCGGGGTTTTCGCGACCGGGTCCTGGCAGCTCCACCAGCTGCCGTGCTCCTGGACGATCAGCGGATGCGGGCGGGCGCCGAGGTCGCGCGGATAGTGCACGACGGCGGCCAGCTCCATCGGCACGGACACGGTGGGGTCGCGGAAAGCCTGATCGCCGAGGTTGTACTCGACGACGCCGACGCCCTGCGCCGCGGACGCCTGCGGTGCCGCGATGGTCACCAAGGCCAGCGCCAGTACGGCGAGGGCCGTGCGAAGGAAGTTCATGGCGCACAGGGTGCCGAAGAAGTGTCAAGGACTCATGAGCGTCGGCCGGGCCGGTCGCTTCGCGAACTTGGCCGCCGAACGGCGACTTCTGCCAAGGTGGAAGCATCGAGGCGGAGGAAAGGCGGACACGATGCGGAATTGGCGAAGATGGCTGGCGGCGGCGGTGCCGGGATTGTGCCTCGCCGCCTGCACTGGCGCCACCAGCCAGCCGGAATCCGCACCGGCGGCCCCGAAGACGCCGGTTTCCGCGACGTCGGCCCCCTCGCTCAGCGGAAGCCAGGACACGGCGAAGTTCGCCCCGACGGCCCGGAAGCGCGCGCAGGAGGCCGGGGTGTCGCCGCGGCTGGTCATGGCGATCCTGTTCAACGAGTCGTACAAACCGCACGACCCTGGTCTCGAGCGCGCCTGGCAGCGGATGAAACCGGGAGCCGCGTTCGGGGTCGCGAACATGCACGAGGCGACCTTCGACGCCACGAAGAAGGGCAGGGCGTTCGCCGGGCGCGCCTGGGACCAGCTGCCCGACGATCCGGACCTGGCCATCCAGGCTGAAGCCTGGTACCTGCACGACCTGGCCGCGCAGCTGCCCTCGCACCGATCCGGCTCGATCACCTCCGACGAGCTCCTCGCGCTCGGCTACAACGCCGGGCCCGGCGCGATGAAGACCTTCGCGCGCGGGACCAAACCCGGCCCGCAGGCACAGTCCTATTTGGACACACTGCGCGGGAACTGGGGAAAGGCCGGCCAGGCGCTCGGCGAGTCCTGAACGGATTCGCGTCCCGGCGGGCCGGCACTCACCTGACGTCCGGCGAAGGGATTTTGACCGACCGGTACCCGGTGCCGTCGCGGCGCGGCGTCCAGCGTCGCCAGTGCTTGGCCGAGAGCCGCACCGGGGCATTCTCCCGCACCTGGGCGGCCGCGGCATCCAACCGGTCGTCACCCGGGAACGAAAGCCACAGCGACAGCGAGCAGGACGCGGAGCCGATCGTCGCCCGCACCCCGGAGGCGCCGAGCGTCCGGCCGTATCCGTCGACCGCGAACCCAGCGGTGTCCTCAGTGGACACTCCGGCGTACGGTTCGCGTGTGCCCGCGTCGACCAGACGCACGGGAATGTTCAGCACCAGGCAGGCAAGGGACCGACTGTATTGCGTGACGTCCTCCGGCCCAGCGGCGTCGAGCGCATCGAGAACCGCGCGCACGCTGTCCTCCCGGACGCCCCATTCCCGGTGCGTGCGCACAGTTCGCCTCGGCCCGCCGAGCAGCTCCGCCGCGATTTCCTGCCAGCGTTGGGTCCGCTCGCCGGGCCCGCCTGCCCAGAGCTGGAAGGTCAACGCCGATGCGCCGACAGGTTCCGTGCAGGCGTCGAGGAACGCGCGCACTTTCGCGTGGGCCGCCGAGGGCTTGCGGATGCGCAGCGCGTGCGCGCCTCCCGAAGCAGCCGGAAGACCGTCGTAGGTCACGATGTCCGGGCACGTCATGATGGCGCCGCACCTGAGGCGTTGTCCCGAAGGAAGGCGAACCGGGCTCGCTCGGATTCCGCGTCGAAGTCGGGAACGCGCGCCGCTACGCGTGTGACGAGTTCGTCGAGCGCGGCATGCACGGCCGGGCGCAGCAGCGCGGCTGGATCCGTCGTCTGCAGCGCTTCCTCGCTGTTGAAGCGAAGCTCTCCGCTCACAGTGCGCTTGGCGAGCATGACCCGGGGCCGACGCAGTCCGGTCGGCTCGGTGACGACAGAGAGGTCGCCGCCGACGGTCACGAACAGGTCGAAGTCGAACTGCCATTCGAGCCGGCTGAGTTCGGCGCGGATCCGGGTCAGTTCGGAGATCACGTCGAGCGGGATCGCCGGTCCGCCGTAGACAGTCCGGAAGGACAGGCGGTCCGGAAGCACCGTGCTCACGCGGCGGTTCCGATCCGCCAGAACCCCTCGGGCGCGCCAGCGGGCATCAACGGCGTGATCCACTGCGTGACGACGTCGACGACAGCCGCTTCGAGGTCGTCGCGCGTCCAGCCGCGCGGCCGCGGCGGAACCTCGGGCGCCCAGCCGTCTTCGCCCCACACCACCCCGAAAAGATGCCGACCGTCGTCGAACCGCCGGTCGAGCGCGAACGCGTCGCGCCCCTCGAAGCGGGCCCACACGTCGAACGGGCCTTCGCCGTCCTGATCGACGAAGACGTCGATCACGATGCCGTCGGCGCCCGCCGCGGCCCAGAATTTCTCGAGCCTGGCGGAAATTTCCTGCGCCGCGACGCCGAGGATTCCGGTCACCGCGGCCCGGTAGTCACCCGTGTCCACGGGGCGAGCTTATCGCCGAAGGTCAGGAACGGGTCAGAAGCGTCCAGTCCGCTGTGGACTCGGCCACCCGGAAGTGCTGCGCCAGATAGCCGCCGTAGATCCGGGTCATCGCCTCGACAGTGTCCTGGCAGCAGCCCTGTCCGGCCCGCAGCTTCGGCACCATGACCCACTGCGCGTCCCGGAATACCTGGTCGGCCGCCGGGTGGGTGCGTTCGTCGAAGCTGATCTCCAGGTCCCACCAAAGCGGGCCGCCGGTCACCGGCGCCAGATCGAGCGCGAACGCGAAGGGGTTGGCCAAGGACATGCTCGCCACGCGATCGCCGGGCCGGACGTGGCGGCGCAGCAACGCGAGACCGTCGTCCAGCATGGCCGGGACCTCGGCGGCATTGCGGTACGCGGTCTGCCACGTCGCGTCGGCCGGGACGACGAAGTCGCCGAGGTGCGGGCTGGCGATCCGCTGCGACGGCGGAGGAACGGCGACCACATCCTGGCGTGCCGCGCTGATGCCGAGCGCCAGCGCGTCTTTCCCGGCGATCGGCGCCGTCGTCACCACGAGCAGCAAGACGAGCCCGGCGAGCAACGGCACCGGAATCCGGCGGCCGCCGTCCCCTCCGGTCCAGCGCGGCAGCTCCGGTTTCAAGACCGCCACGAGCACGAGCGGGATGACGACCAGCGCGGCGAGGTCGGACTTTTCCGGGCTGTCCGCGGCGGAGATCACGACGCTCGAACCGAGCACGAACAAGGTGATCAAGAGAAGACGCCACGGCCGCGCCGAATCTCCGCGCCGTCGGGCGAGGAAGAAGAGACCGGCCACGACGAGCAAGGCGAGCGCGCCGACCGGAGCGTTGTACGCGACGGCGTGCAGCAGGAGACTCAGCCGCTTTCCGCTGCCCTGTGCGGCGAACGCCGTCGCGACGTCGCCCGCGTAGCCGATCGGGCTGATCCCGAAACCCAGCCAGAACACCGCCACGATCAGCCCGAAACCGCCGGCCAGGCCAGGCAGCTCCCGCGCGACGAGGGTCCGCAGGAACAACCCGAGCACTACCGCGACCACGCCCATCAGGAAGAAGTTCGCCTTGTCGTAGGCGAGCAGCCCGAGCAGCACGCCGAGGACGGCACCGTCGGCGTGCGGCCGCCGGGTGCGCGGCCGAAGCAGCACGGCGAGCAGAAGCGCGGAGTAGAGCAGCCAGCCGAATTTGTTGTAGAGCATCGCGTAGGTCGTGGTGCCCGGCGAGTAGCCCGGCGGCCGGACGGAAATGACCAGCAAGGCCATGAAGACGGTGAATCCTGTCGCATACCCGCCGGGCAACCGCCGATGGGAAACGTATCCGGCGAGCACCGCCGCGACCGGGAGAAACAGCAAACAGCCGTACGTGACTGCGGCAAGCGAAGGAACCGCTTGCATCTTCATGCCGAGCGAAGTCAGCATATAGACCAGCGGGCCGATGGCGTTCGAGAAATCGGTTCCCGGAACCTGCCCCTGCGCGATCCGGTACCCGCCGTCGAGCAGGATGAAATTGTCCCACGGCGCCACGAGCGCGACCGGCCCGAGCCACCAGGAGTACAGGCCCAGCAGGACAACTCCGGTCACTGTCAGCAGCGGCCACCGCACCCGCCGGCGTTCCTCGGGCACGGAAACCTCGGAATCGCCGAGGCGGACATCATTTTCTGCCGACATGCGTTTCCCATCCCCGGGATTCGTTCGACTGATCATTTCTGGGCGGCAGAGACCCGGCCGCCCCGCGATGCCTCGTAATCGAGAGGGAAACACCAGGCGTTACATTCTCCGGCCCGTCATTTCGAGAAGGGAAAATTATCGACAAGATAATTGCTTGCACTATTTTCGACTGCTCCGGCAGCGGGATAATTTACGCCTGCGGGCGCTCCCGGTGTGCCGCCGACGGGGACGACGCGTCGACGCAGAGCAATTATCGACTCGCACACAGCAATCTCAGACCTGGAGCCGGGATCCGCCCGGGCCTACGGTTCGTTCCGTGGCTGATATTTCCGCGGACGACCCGCTGCCCCGCCCCGAGCCCTTCGCCATCGGCGTCGCCGAAGAGGATCTGGCCGATCTGCGCACCAGGCTGGACCGGGTCCGGCTGCCCGAACACGAGACCGTGCCCGACACGGCCCAGGGACTCCAGCTGGCGCACCTGGCAACTCTGCTGACTGCCTGGCGCGAGCACGACTGGCACGCGCGGCAGGAACAGTGGAACGCCATCCCCCATTACCGGGCGGTTCTCGACGGCCTGAGCATCGCGTTCTGGCACGTGCGCTCCCCCGAACCGGGCGCGCTGCCGCTGCTCCTGACACACGGCTGGCCCGGCTCGATCCTCGAATTCGAGAAGGTCATCGGGCCGCTGAGCGATCCGGTCACGCACGGCGGTTCCGCGCGCGACGCCTTCCACCTGGTGATCCCGGCGCTGCCCGGGTTCGGGTTCAGCGAGCGGCCCCGGGAGCAAGGCTGGGATCCCGGCCGCACCGCACGCGCGTGGGCACAGTTGATGACGGTGCTCGGCTATCCGCGTTTCGGCGCGCACGGCGGGGACTGGGGCGCGTTCGTGAGCACCGAACTCGCGCGAATCGTGCCCGAGCGCGTCGCGGGCCTGCATCTCACGATGCCGGTGGCCTCGCCGATGCCCGACGACCTGCTCGCGCCCAGCCCCGCCGAACAACGCGTCCTCGACCGGCGCACCCGGCACCTGACCGACGGCTACGGCTTCGGCGTGCAAATGAGCACACGCCCGCAGACCTTGGGTTATTCGCTGGTCGACTCCCCCGCCGGGCTGGCCGCGTGGCTGGGCGAGAAATTCGCCGCCTACTCCGACAACCGTCCCGAAATCGGTGGCGGCGTAAGCATTTCGCAGCAGATCGACAACATCGCCCTGTACTGGCTGACCGGCACCGGCGCCTCGTCGTCCCGGTGGTACTGGGAGGCGATGCGCTGGGTGCCGCGCAGCGCGGAAGCGGAGAACGCGCAACCGGTGACCGTGCCGACCGCCTGCTCGATTTTCCCGGCCGACCCGTGGCCGACCGTCCGGCACTGGGCCGAACGCCGGTACCTCGATCTGCGCTCGTGGCACGAACTCGACCGCGGCGGCCACTTCCCCGGTCTGGAGCAGCCGGACCTGCTGGTGTCCGAGATCAGGGAAGCGTTCCGGCACGCGCGAACCGGTTCCTGATGCCGTCTCGGTCAGGAATCGCGGTACACCGAGGGCCGCATCCCGGTGTGTCGCAGGAAAGCCGTCGACAGCACCGCCGGGTTCGCGAAGCCGCATCGTCCGGCGATTTGGGAGATCGTCAGATCGGTGTCGCGCAACAGCCGTTTCGCCTCGTCGATCCGCAGCCGGGTCAGATACCGGTACGGCGTAGCCCCGGTCGCCTCCTTGAAGACCCGCACCAGGTGGTACACGCTCAGGTGCGCCTCCGCGGCAAGGTCGGCGAGGGTGATCGGCTCGGCGAGCCGCTCGCGCATCGTCGCGACCACTGTCCGGACCCGCGGGTTCTCCCGCTTCGGCGGTGCCCCAGCGGACAGCCGGGCATGGCGGGTGAGCAGTTGCATCGTCAGGAACGCCGCCGCGGACTCGGCGTACAGATCGTCGGCCTCGCCCGCGCCGCCGAGGGCTCGGACGATCTCCTCGACCAGCGGATCCCCGGCGGTCAACGACGCGGCCATCGCGGCGAAGTCCACCGCCGCACCACCGAGCTGGGCTGCGGTCGCGTCGACGGTGGTCCGCGGAAGGTGAACCTGCACGCTGTTCAGCACCTCGTCCGCCCGATAGCGGCGCACGGCGGGCTGATCCGGCGGCATCAGCTCGAGGCGCCCCGGTGTCCACGGAGTGCGCGTCCACCGGCCGCCTCTGCGCGTCTCCATCACCGCGCGTCCCCTGGTCGGCAGCACCAGGTGCAGATCCGCCGCGGCCGGGAGTTCCATCTCCTCGGCCACCGGGACGTGCTCGAACCGCTGCACCAGCAAGGACTCCCAGCCGGAATCCTCCCAGCTGCAGTACGTCCGCCGGACGTAGCGGCCCATTTCGAAACCGGCATACGGCTGGAGATCCAGCCGCGTGGAGTCGAACACCATGATTCACAGGCTATCGACGCTCGACACCAGGAGGTTCCATGACCGCCGCCCGCACCGCCGCCCAGGCTTTGCACGCCGCCGTCCGGAGGCGGGACAAAGCGGCGTGGCTCGATCTGTTCGCCGCGGACGCTCTGGTCGAAGACCCGGTCGGCCCCTCGCAGTTCGACCCGGAAGGCGCCGGGCACCGGGGCCGCGACGCCATCTCGGCGTTCTGGGACCAGGCCATCGCACCCAACGAGTCGATCGAGTTCCTCTTCGACGATTCTTTCGCCTGCGGACACGAAGTCGCCTTCACCGGCCACGTCCGCAGCCGGCACGACGGACAGGTGCTCGAGGCCGAGGGCGTGTTCGTCTACCGGGTGGACGAGGCGGGCAAGATCGCCGCCGTGCGGGCTTTCTGGGAGGTCGAGCGCACCATGCGGACGATGCGGCCCGCCTGACCGCTACGCGCGGCCCGAGAGCCGGAGATGGGCTGCGGTCCTCCGCCAGGACAGCCAGAACGCCGCGTAGGGAATCCCCGCGAGCAACCCTAAAACGGAACTGCCCAGGCCGACGAAGTAGATCGCATAAGCACCGAGCCGGTCGAAGTGCACGGTTTGCTGAAGGAGCCAGATGATTCCCGCGCTCTGCAGGACGGCCCCTGCAGCGATCAGGATCACCGCCGCCACGGTCAAGCGGCGGAGACGGTGTTCCCAAGGCAGCAGAGGGACGGCGTGACGCCGCTCGTCCTTGGGGACCCGCCGCCAAGTCACCGCCGCCACCACGCCGGCCGCCAGGCCCAACCCGGTGCAGCACATCCCGAAAGCGAAAGCGGCGGCACCGCCGATATCGGCACCGCTGTGGGGCGGCGCGGTGATCTCGGCGAGGAATCCCAGGCCCAGCAGCACCGCTCCGGCGCCGAAGAGCCAGATCGCGACGAACTTCAACGTCCTGACAGTAGTTCTCATGGTTCCTTCCGACTGAATGACGCTTCTGCGAGGCGCCCCGACAACCGGGTCGCCTCGCAGTCCCCCCTGATCACTCAGCCGTTCGCGTCGGACACCAGCAGTGAACAAAACGCATGAACAACTGATTTCAGGCAAACGCATCTTATCCGGTCGTAACCCGCCTGGCGGAGCCGTGGAACGGTGTCGCCGAATGGTTATCGAGCGCCGCTCCCGCTCAACCCTCGCGAGGGGCCGGGATCACGACCCCGTCCGCGGGCCGGTTGCCGCGATAGCGGGCCACCGCGACGCGGACGCCGTTGCGGAACGCGTCCGGCATCGCCGCGAGGACGGTGCTGCGCGGCACCGGACGCGGAACGTCGAGCCCGGTCATCGGCCGCGCGAGGCCGATCCCGCGGACCGTCCAGCGCGGCCGCCCGTCCTTGTCCAGGTCGGTGAATTCCAGCGAGACCGGGCGCATCGCCGCCACGCGCACGAGCCCGCTGTCCGGCCCGGTCGGGATCAGGACGTCGCCCGCGTCGAGAAGGAGGCACACGCGCGGGACCGGCTGGAGGCCGTCGATCGCGACGATGCCGCGGCGGCCGCGTTCGGGCGACCGGAGCAGCCGGACGCATTCGCGATGCGTCAGCTCCACGTCGACCATCGCCCCGCTCCTCCCCTGCGCCGTGTCCCGATTCCACCCCGCGACGGGCGGGAACGCCCACCGCCGGACGTCACTTCCTCAAGGGACTCAAGGCCTTCACTGCCCCAGGGATGAACTATTCGCCAGAAAAGTCGATCACGCCAGCCCTGTTCACCGGGTCGTGGAGCACGCTAGCCGCGGCTGTCCCACGGACTTCCGGCACTCGTTCGGGTCGCGCTGCCGCCGGGCGGCAGGTCGAGAATGTCGAGCAGGCTTGGGTCTTCGTCGATAGCGTGGTGCAGATGCCCGGTCTTGGCGGTGCCGCGGTCGAGGTCCGAGGCGCCGAGAAGATGCCAGACGCCGTCGCCGCCGTGCTGGACCCGCAGAATCGGCTCGCGGAGCTCGAACACCTCGGCGCTCTGGACGCAGGTCGTGCCCAGCAGCCAGTGCCGCAGCCACCAGGCCCGCCGGTCGCGCTCCATGACCAGATCGGCCACCGCCCAGACGAACGGCAGGTCCCCATGGGCACGCGCCTGCTCCGCGGTCAGGTGCGGGCCGCCCTCCGGCACGCGCTCGAACGGGTCGTCGACCAGGGAGAACGCGTGCCCGTCCCCGTGGTCGAAGATGACGGCGTGGAAGGTCCCGCCGCCCGGGTTGCCCGCCCCGATCCCGACCGAAAGCCGGGCGACGTGCGGTTCCGCCCCGGTGGTCCAGCCGAGCGCGTACGACGCCAGCTCTCCCCGAGGCCCGACGAACTCGCCGAACGCCCGCCGATCCATGCCGGTGACCGCGCTGGTCGGCACCTCGACCAGGGTGCCCTCCACTACCTCGATGTCCACTGGCGAAAGATAGCGGATCAGCTGGTCGGAGCCGGGGCCAACGCCGATGTCGTGAGTACGGTGACGCGATGGACTCCCGGGATTGGCACGCACTGCCCGGACCGACGTGGTACCGGCCGGCGGAAGCCGCTGCCGCTGCGGGAGATCTGGCCAAGTCAGCGTCTGCGGACGACGCCGCCTCGGCGGTCCGCCGTTTGGTCGACGCAGTCGGCAACGACCATGCCGGGACCCTGTACCCGGCCGCGGTCCCGGCGGTACAGAAGAGTCCTCCCGATGATCTGCCCACCCGCCGCCGACGTGAAGCGGCTTCGATCGTCCCGTTCCGCCGCAGCACTGGTTGCGCGTCGCTGTCCGGACACCGTGCACTCCGTTCCTGAGCCGAGCTCGTCGGCGGCAAGAGTGCGCTGCCCCGGAGGGAGGGGTCCCGGGATCGTCGGCGCGCAACCCGGCCGCAGCCCGCATAGCCCGGGCGCGCCGGGGTACCCGTCGGGTGAACCGCGATTTCCCGCGACGGTCAGGAGGACCCATGCTCGCGCTGCTCGGTCTGCTTTTGGTGATCTGGCTGGTGTGCATCGTGCTCGGGGTGGTGATCAAGGGCCTGTTCTGGCTGATCGTGGTGGGCGCGGTCCTGTTCGTGGCGACCGCGCTGGTCGGGTTCGTCAAACGGGAGGCGCTGGGACGCGGACGCTAACCGCTCCGGCCCGCGTCGAAACCTCCCGGCGGCGAGACGATCGCAACACCCGGACCGGCCCTTCCCGGCTTAGGCTGAAGCCATGGCCGACACGACACCGCCGACTCCGCAGGAAGCGTTCGACCTGCTCATGGCCGGCAACCAGCGCTTCGTCACCAGCGCCCCGGAACACCCGAACCAGGACGCGGCCCGGCGCGCGGCGATCGCGCCGAACCAGTACCCGTTCGCGGTCCTGTTCGGCTGTTCCGACTCCCGTCTCGCCGCCGAGATCATCTTCGACCGCGGTCTCGGCGACCTGTTCGTCGTGCGCACCGCGGGCCAGGTGATCGGCGGCGAGGTGCTCGGCAGCATTGAATACGGCGTCGACCTGCTGAGCTGCCCCCTCGTTGTCGTCCTCGGCCACGACTCGTGCGGCGCCGTCGGCGCGGCCCGGGCGGCGCTGGAGGACGGGCTCGCGCCGGTCGGCTACGTCCGCGACGTCGTCGAGAAGGTGACGCCGAGCGTCCTCGCCGCGCGGGCGGCGGGCCGGGTCGAACCGCACGAGATTCTCGCTGAGCACGTCAAGCACACCGTCGACCTGTTGCTCGACCGCTCCCGCGTGCTCGCCGACCGGGTCGCGGACGGCCGGGCCGCCGTCGTCGGCCTGCGCTACCGCCTGGCCGACGGCAGCGCCGAAGTCGTGGCCGCGCACGGCATCGACGTGCCCGCCGCCAACTCCCCGGCCTGAGCGACCGGCTTCGCCGCCCTGCGAGGCGGCGAAGCCCGTCCGTGAGTCCCATGTGGACAGACCGGCGCGCGACGGCCTTTCGGGCAGCGTCGGTGCGCGGGAAAGGCAGCACCGCAACGGTTTCGCCCCTTGCCGTCCTTCGACCGGCATAAGATCGTCTCCGACACCAGGAAAGCTGCGCGGAATTCCCTGCGGCGCCGCCGCGTCGAAGGACGAACGATGCCATGAAACTCCTCTTCAGCGCGACCCCCGCTTTCGGCCACGTCCTGCCGCTGGTTCCGCTCATGCAAGCGGCGCTCGACGCGGGGCACGCCGTCGGATTGCTGTCGAGCGCCGGATTCCGGGCCTCGGTCGCGGACGAACTTCCGCCGGAGGTCGAATTCCTCGCCGCCGGAGCGATGCCGGGCGAGTTCTCCGAGGAAGCGGCCCGGCGCACCGGAGCCGACGTGTTCCATCCGACGCCCGCGGTCATCGGCGAGATCTTCGGCGGAGCGCGGGTCGACCTCGGACTCTCCGAGAGCATCGGCAAAGCCGCGGACTGGCGTGCTGATCTGGTTGTCGCCGAACCTTTCGACGCCATCGGCCCCGCCGTCGCCGCTCGGCTCGGAATCGCCTGGCACCGCGCCGGAATCGGTCCGGCGCTGCCGGCGGCGATCAGCGACGAGATCGATCGCGCGGCCTCGGCCCGATCCGGCCGATCGGTCCCGGCGTCGAGCTATCTCGACCCGTGCCCGCCGCAACTGCAGGACCCGGACTGGTCCCCCGCCTCCCCGGTGCGCCCGGTCCGGCCCCAGGCCCACCGCCGAGCCAAGGACGCCGCGCTCGAACTGCCCGAATTCGACACCCCCGGCAAGCCGACGGTGCTCGTCACCTTCGGCACCATCTTCTCCGACCCGGACGTTCTTGCCACGGCCGTGGCAGCAGTCGCCGACAGCGGGGCCACCGCGATCGCCACGCTCGGCGCGTCGCTCCGGCATCCCGCCGCGAGCCAAGAGGTTCGAGCCGATCCGACGGGCGTGCGGTACGTGCCCTTCGTGCCGCTGGGCCAGTTGTTCGACCGGGCCGATCTGGTGGTCGGCGCGGGCGGCGTCGGCACCATTCTCGGCGCCCTGGCGCACGGACTCCCCATGGTGCTCTGGCCGCAGGGCGCCGACCAGCCGATCAACGCCGCCCGCGCGGCCGCGTCCGGGACGTCGATCACGGTGGACTCGGCGGCCGGGATTCGCGCCGCGGTGACGGAAGCGCTCGAGAACAGCGCCTATCGCCGCGAGGCCGGGAAGGTCGCCGCCGAGATCGCCGGCCGTCCCGATCCTGGTGCCGTGATCGCCGAGATCGCCCAGCCGTAGCAACGATTTGTCTGCCACCCGCGGCGACCTTCCTGATGGACGCGTCTCGACAAAGCCGCGGACCCGCCGTCCGGCACCCGGCGGGTCAGTCAGCGTCCGGACACCTCGAATCCGACCGCGGCCAGCGCCTCCTCGGCCGCCGCCCGGTCCTGCTCGTCGCTGCCGCCGGAAACGCCCAGCCCGCCGACGCACTGGCCGTTCTCCACGATCGGACAGCCACCGCCCACCGCCGTCATCCGCGGGTGCCCGGCCGGCGGAGCGACCCTCGGGTCGGCGACGTACTCGTTCCACGTGTGGGTCGGGATGCGGAAGGACGCCGCGGTCCAGGCCTTTTCGAACGCGACCTCGGCGGTGAGGAACGGCGCGTCGTCGGCCCGGTCGAAGGCCTTCAGGTGCCCGCCCGCGTCGGTGATCGCGACGGCCGCCGCGAAACCGATCCGGGCCGCGGCGCCGTGCACCGCGGCGACGAGCGCGGCGGCAGCGGCCTGGGTGACCGACGAGACGGGTGTCGTTTTCCGGAGGGTGCTCATCGAACTTCCTTGCCCGGCAAGCAGTTCATCGCAGCGGCGACGCCGGAGTCGGAGCCACCCGCGTGACGACGCTCTTCTCCGCGATCAGCAACTCCCGGACCGCCGGGCCGATCTCGTTCTTCCAGCGGTCGTGCTGGTACACGGCCTGGTAAAGCGCCTCGCTCTGCGCCTCGTCCTCGAAACGGCGCATCCAGACGTAGCCGTCCTCGTGCTCGGCGTCCACAAAGGACGCCGTCACGTCCATGCCCAGCGAGGCCTGGAACGGGATGACCACGTCTTCCATGTAGCGCACCCACTCCGCGCGGCGTCCGGGCCGGGCCTGGTAATGGCGGATTTCGTAGTACACGGCCGGGTCACTCCGTCACTTCGAGAACGAGCTTGCCGCGAGTGCGGCCCGCCTCGCCGCGGGCATGAGCGACGGCTGCCTGCTCGAGCGGGAAGGTTTCCTCCACCTCGACAACGACCTCGCCGGCGTCGATCAGGCCCGCGATCGCGGTCAGCGCGGCCCCGTCCGGCTCGACCAGGAATGGCGTGACGCGCACGTCGGCCGCTCTGGCCGACTGGGCCAGTTCCGGCGAGACACCGGCCGGGACGGCGACCAGCAGGCCACCAGGACGCAAGACCTGGAGCGAACGGGTGCTGGTCTGGTCCTGCGCATCGCCGACCAGGTCGATGACGACGTCCACGTCGGCGACGGCTTCCTCGAAACGGGTGGTGGTGTAGTCGATGGTCTCGTCGGCACCGAGTTCCTTGAGCCACGGATGCCGGGCGGCGCTGGCGGTGGCGATCACGTGGGCACCGAGGTGCCGTGCGAACTGGACCGCGAAGTGCCCCACCCCGCCGGCGGCGGCCGTGATCAGGACGCGCTGGCCAGCCTGTACGTCAGCGGTGTCGACCAACGCCTGCCAGGCGGTCAGCGCCGCCAGCGGCACGGCGGCCGCGTGCACATGGTCGATGCTGGCCGGTTTGCGGGCCCACTGACGGGCCGGTGCCGTGACGTACTCGGCATAACCGCCCGCCGCGCGCGGGAACCACGGCATGGCGTAGACCTCGTCGCCCTTCGCGAGCGTCGTGACGCCGAAGCCGACCTCCTCGACGACGCCGGACACGTCCCAGCCCAGTACCAGCGGGAACGTCTGCATCCCCGCCATTCCCTGTCCCTCGCGGGTCTTCCAGTCCACCGGGTTGATCCCGGCGGCGCGCACGCGCACCAGCACCTCCGTCGGCAACGGCACCGGCCGCCCGACCTGCTCGACGGCCAGCGCCTCCGGCCCGCCGAATTCCCGGATCGTGACTGCCCGCATGTGCTCGCTCATGGTGTTCTCGCTCATTCCCGTCCCACTCTGGTCCTGCGCCGGGAGTGCGGCGCGAGACCAGCGTGGCGCGCGCTCGCGACCAGGAGTGAGTGGCCGGGCAGACACCTATCGTACTATTCCAGCCATGCCCCATCGCGTAGTCGTGCTTGCCCTCGACGGAGTCCTGCCGCTCGATCTGGGCATCCCGGCGCGGGTGTTCAACGAGGCCTGCGAACCGGACGGCACCCGGCTGTACTCCGTCACCACCTGTTCGCTCGGCGGGAAACCGGTGCGCACGCACGAGGACTACCGGCTCGTCGTCGAGCACGACGAGTCGGCACTGGAGACCGCGGACACCGTCGTGCTCGCCACGCAGGAGCCCAGCGAACACCTCCTCAAGACCGGAGAACTCCCGTCGGAAGTCGCCGCCGCCCTGGCCCGGATCGGACCGCGGACCCGCGTCGTCAGCCTGTGCACGTCGGCCTTCCTGCTCGCGGCCGCCGGACTGCTCGACGGCCGGCGAGCCACCACGCACTGGGCGCTGTGCGACGCCCTGGCACGGCTTTTCCCCGACGTCGCCGTCGATCCGGACGTGTTGTTCGTCGACAACGGGCGCATCCTGACCTCCGCGGGCGGAGCGGCAGGCATTGACCTCTGCCTGCACCTGGTCCGCCGCGACCACGGAACCGCGGTGGCCTCAGCGGCCGCGCGACGCTGCGTCGTCGCGCCGTGGCGCGAAGGCGGGCAGGCGCAGTTCATCGAGCACCCGGTACCGCAGGACACCGACCGTTCCACTTCCGCGACCCGGCAATGGGCGCTGGACCGCCTCGCCGAGCCGATCACGCTCGACGAAATGGCCCAGCACGCGCACATGAGCGCCCGCACCTTCACCCGGCGCTTCCGCGGCGAGGTCGGCAGCAGCCCGCTGAAATGGCTGGCGCAGCAACGGCTCGCGCACGCCCGGCTGCTGCTGGAATCGACCGACCTTCCCGTCGCGCGGATCGCGACCGCCTGCGGTTTCGGCGATCCGGTCGCCCTGCGCAAGCACTTCTACACCAATCTGGGCATGTCACCTCTCGCTTACCGTCGCGCCCATCACGTGCCGGAGCCGTTGGCAGCACAGTGAAATCCAGTCACCCATCCTCGAAGAACCCCGTTGAAAACGGCGGCCGCTGAAGTCATAACCCCGGACCTCGCCGAGGCGTCGGCGTAGCGCATCGCACGCGCGAGTTCGCCCGGGCGGGTCACGACCCCGAGGCTCACCCCTCGTCGACGCCCGGGCGACGCGACCTGGCCGCACTGGTGCGCAAGAAAGCTCGCAACGTCGCCGTCGTCCCAGGCAGTGAAGCAGGAAGCCGGAACAGCCGGCCGTTTCCGCGCGAACTTTTCCGACATTCGTACGGCACCCGGGACATTCCCTACGAAAGTCGGCCCGGCGCCGAACGCACCGAGAATCCCAGCACCGGCAAGGCATATACCAATTGACCGGCGAATCCGGAACATTCCGTTGGTCCGTTTGGAGCATTGACGCCCCGATGCGCCGATCCTTTACTCGACTGTGCTCGGCCGCATACCCACCGTAAGCGGCCGGGCGCGTTCCCTCTCCCCGCACCCATCGTCCTGCCTTCATGGAAGGAAGACCTCGATGCCCCATCGCGGATTCACGACGGGCCTGGCGGCTGCCGCCGGGCTCGCAATGACGCTCGTACTGCCGACGGCCCCGGCCAGCGCGGCCTCGGAAGCGCAGCCCGCGTCCCCGGACGCGGCCGCCGCTCGCGCCGCTGACCAGGCGGTCGCCTCCGGGCTCGCCGCGCTCAGCCGCGGTCCGGCGGAGGCGTTCCGGCGCGTCGGCCTGACCGCGGGCGACGCCGGACTCTTCTACGGCGCCTACGAGCGCACCTACCAGGGCCTGCGGGTCGTGGGCGGGGACGCGGTCGTCGTCGCAGACGGGGCCGGGAACGTCCGCGGCACCAGCGCCGCGGAAACCGCGCCCATCTCCGTGGGGACGCAAGCCGTTCTCGACGCCGCCAAGGCAGTTTCCGCCGCGCGCGCTCAACTGCCCACTGTGGACAGTGTGAGCACGCCGGAGAAGGTGGTGCTGGCCGGGACGAATCCGAAGCTGGCCTACGAGGTAGTCGTCTCCGGGCGCACCGCCATGGCACCGAGCAAGCTGCACGTGTTCGTCGACGCCGTCACCGGCGCGGTGCTCGACAAGCGGGACGACATCAAGACCTTCAGCTCCGGGGCCAAGTCCCAGCCGCAGTCGAACGCGGTGAACGCCGCGGGCACCGGCAACAGCTACTACGTCGGCACCGTCTCCCTCGACACGACGCAGTCCGGCTCCACCTACTCCCTGCGCGACCCCGGCCGCCCCGGCCTCAGCTGCGGCCGCGAGGGCGGGTCTGTCTACAGCGGACCGGACAACAGCTGGGGCAACGGCTCGGGCACGAACCTCGAAACCGGCTGCGTCGACGCCCTCTTCAGCGTCCAGACCGAGTGGAAGATGCTGAAGGACTGGCTGGGCCGCAACGGCATCAGCGGCACCGGCCGGGGCTACCCGGCGTCCGTCGGCCTGAACGACGTCAACGCCTACTGGGACGGCTCTTCGACGCACTTCGGCCACTCGCAGGACAACCGGCGCCAGGCCACCTCGATGGACGTCGTGGGCCACGAGTTCGGGCACGGCATCTTCCAGACCACCCCGGGCGGCGCGGGTTCCGGCAACGAGAACGGCGGCTTGAACGAGTCGACCGGCGACATCTTCGGGGCGATGACCGAGGCGTACGCGAACAACGCGAAGGACCGTCCGGACTACGAGGTCGGCGAAGGCGTCAACCTGGTCGGCCAGGGCCCGATCCGCTACATGTACAACCCGTCGAAGGTCGGCGACCCGAACTGCTATTCGTCGTCGATCCCCAGCACCGAGGTGCACGCCGCGGCCGGTCCGCAGAACCACTGGTTCTACCTGCTCGCCGAGGGCTCGAACCCGGGCGGCGGCAAGCCGGCCAGCCCCACGTGCAACAACAGCAGCGTCACCGGGGTCGGCATCCAGAAGGCCGCCAAGATCTTCTACAACGGCCTGCTGAAGAAGACCTCGTCGTGGAACCACCGGGCCGCCCGCAAGGCGACGCTGGAGGCCGCGATCGCGCTCTACCCGGGCAGCTGCACCGAGTTCAACGCCACCAAGGCAGCCTGGAACGCCGTCTCCGTGCCCGCCGTCTCCGGCGAGCCGACCTGCACGGCGCGGCCCGTGCGCTGACCTGACGCGGCCGGGTCCCGCTCCCCGCCGACCGGCGGGACCCGGCCGCGCATCAGGCAGTCCCCGTCCCCGAAATCCCCGCTCCCCCAACCGAAGGAACGCATCGTCATGAAGTGGAAGACAAGACTCGGCGCCGGGGTCACCGCCCTGGTGGCCGTGCTGGGCGTCGTCAGCGTGCCCGCGGCCACCGCCGCGCCCGCCTCGACGCTCGCCGCGCCGGACATCTCGCTCGCCAACATCAAGACGCATCTCAACCAGCTGCAGACCATCGCCCGCAACAACGGCGGCACGCGTTCGCCGCGCGGCGGCGGTTACGCGGCCTCGGTGTCCTATGTGGAGAACCTGCTCAAGAACGCGGGCTACACGACGAAACGGCAGACGTGCACGAGCTGCACCGGCCAGTCGCAGAACCTGATCGCCGAATGGCCGCAGGGCGACGCGAACCAGCTCCTCATGCTCGGCGCGCACCTCGACTCGGTGAGCGCCGGTCCCGGCATCAACGACAACGGTTCCGGCAGCGCGTCGATCCTCGAGGTCGCGCTGACGCTGGCCCGCACCAACCCGGCGATGGCCAAACGCGTGCGCTTCGCGTGGTGGGCCGACGAGGAATCCGGCATGGTCGGCTCGCGGTACTACGTGAGCACGCTGTCGGCCGCCGAGCGCGCGAAGATCAAGACCTATCTCAACTTCGACATGATCGGCTCGAAGAACTGGGGCTACTTCGTCTACGACGACGTCGCTTCGGTCAAGGCCGTCTTCGACGAGTACTTCGCTTCCATCGGCATCGAGACGGAAGGAGACACCGAGGGCGACGGCCGGTCCGACCACGCGTCGTTCAAGCGCGCGGGCATCCCGGTCGGCGGCCTCGCGACCGGAGCCGGCGACATCAAGAGCTACGAACAGGCCGACAAGTGGGGCGGCACGGCGGGCGCACCGTTCGACAACTGCTACCACCGCGCCTGCGACACGACGGCGAACATCCCGGACACGCCGCTGGAGAAGAACTCCGACGCGATCGGGTACGCGGTATGGAAGCTGGCTGCCGCCGCTCCCGTTGCGACGGCTCATCGCTGAACCTGATCGGACAGCTGCTCCGGGTCGTCGCCACCAGGGCGGCGGCCCGGAGCGTCCGGCTGCCCGGCGAGAATCGGTTCGATCAGGAACGGGCGGTATCCCGCCGTCTCGGGCAGGTCGAAATGCTCGAACGCGTTCCGCTCCAGATGCCACCGGACGACGCGGCGGGTCGACCCGCGGTTCGGTTGGGAAAAGACCAGTGTGTCCGGGGTTTCCCAGATCGGCGAGGTCGACGGGCCACCGCTCGCGTCGCAGCCCTCGGGGAGCGGATATTCGGCGGTTGTCCCCGCGTCCAGGTCGAGCACCTCGACCGCGGGCGGCTCGTAACCGGACGAATGCATCAGCGCGCCGCCCGGCACGAAGCGCCAGCGATGGGGTTCCGGCAGCTCCCGCCGCTCCCCCGACGCGGTGAACACTGTCGCCGCTCCGGCTTCTTCGCGCACTTGAGCGCCGGAAAGCGGGTCGAGCTGATGCAGAGACGAGGCGAGGTCGACCGGTTCCTGGCCTGGCGTCCAGCGGGAAGCGGTGCGCGTCTGGTATCCCGACGTGGTGGTGAAATAGACCGAGCCGTCGTGAATGCCCAGGACGCTGCGGGTCAGCTTCTCTGATTTCGGCAGGCTCCACACTTCCTTGGCGGCCACGTCGAACACGTGCACCTGGTCCCAGGTCTGCCGGCCAACATGTGTTTGCACACCCGCCAAGTACCGTCCGTCGACGCTGCGGACCGGCAGTATTCCCAAGTCCACCGGCACTTCGATGGCAGCACCGGTCCAGTCGATCAGCTGTCCTTGTTCTCCGGAACCGGCAACGTAAATGCCTGCCAGCGTCTCGAACGCGCGGTAGCGGTATTCGCTCTCGACCCGGCCGAGAACCACCGGTTCGCCCGCGCGCCACACGACAACCGTGCCGTCGCCGGAGACGAAACCCGCTTTCGGCGGCGAACCGGCCACGGTCGCGGGTTCGTCTCTGCGCACGGTCTTGACCCGCATGCGTACCGGCCTGGTCGGCTGCGGTCGAGGAGGAAGCGCGGTAATCGCACCGTCTTCCCGGTGGATCAGCTTGTCGCTGACCGCATACGCGAGCAAGGGCTCGATCGTTTCCTCCGGCACAGCGAGCAACTCGGCCAAATCCCTTACGTGCGCCGGATTCGACCACGCGGCGACGTTGACAAGATCGGCCGCGAGCCAGACGTAGACGGCCCGGACCGCGGCGGCGTCTATCCGCTTCGCCTGTTCGTCCGGGAGGTCGAGCACCTCCGTGGCCCGCCGCGGCTTTCCCGCCTCGTATCCGCCCTTGCCGTCCTCCACCAGCAACCCAGCGGCGACCAGCAACGGAATCCCGTCCCGGCGCGTGCGCGGCGGGTCGACGCCTAACTGGGCACACACACTTTCCGACGGCTGCTCGCCGGTCAAGGGTTCGTCCAGCCAGCCGTCCGGGCGAAGCATGCCGACGAGCGTGAAGTACCACGACACTTCGATCACCTCGTACCCGAGTACTTCCCGCCAGCCCGGCTCCTCCCGGTGAATCGCCGGACGCGTGCGTTTAAGCCACCGCGGCGCTTCCAGGACCTCACGCGGCCAGAACTGGAACAGCCAGACGTCGCCCTCTTCCCCGGCTTCCGCCGGTTTCCGGCACATCCGGACGCGGTAGAACCCTTTCGCTCCCAGACTCAGTTCCTGGCTGAGGCTCCCGCCGGTCAACCATCCCAGGCCAGCGGTCCCCGAACGGCTGTGAAAGGGCGATTCGACGATGTCCTCCCAGTCGCCGAGTCGCACTTCTGGTGGCCCGTCGTGCGCTTCGCAGCGGATTGCCTGACAGAAGTGGTCGGCCGTGGCGTGCAGCCAGCCGTCGCCCGCGGTCGCGACTGTGCCGGACACTGTCTGTGTCCCGTGCTCGCCGAGCAGTTTGTTGTCCAGCGCGGGCAAAGTCTTGTCGCGGTACACGTCTCGAAGCACGATGGTGCCGTAGTCGGGCGAGTACTCGTCGTCCTCGCAGAACTCCAGAAGCGTCATGCCGAGAAAGGTAGCGGCGGGGTCCGACAATTTCGGCGGCGGCGATCTTCCGGCGGAGAGTCCGATGTGGTCAGTTCTCCGTCATCCGCCGGAAAACATCGAGAAGAGAACGGAATCCCGCGCTCAGCCCAGCAACCGGCGAAGGAAATCCCGGTACGCCTCATGCAAAAACTGGCACACCTCGACCGCCGCGTCGACCTCCCCGCCCAGCATTCCGCCTGCCAGCAAGCGATGCCGTTCCAGATCGTCCCGATCCATCACGTGCCCCTTGGGATCGATCTGCACGATCTGGTCGATCTCCGCGGTGTGCTCGTCCCACAGCCGGATCAGCGACTCGGATCCCGTCGCCTGCACCAAAGCCCGGTGCAGCGCGTGGTCGGACTCGCTGAGTTCCTGCCCCGCCTCAACAGTCTTCTCCAGCCGGTCCAGCGCCTCGCGCACGGTCGCTTGCCCCTCGGCGGAGACGCCGCGCCGCCGGGCCAGCTGCAGCGCTCCGACTTCCAGGACTTCCCGCACCAAGTCGATGTCGGTCAGCGACCGCTGCACCTCCTGCGACTGCGCCGCGACGTCCTTTTCGGTCACGAACGCGCCCCGGCCGACCTGGATCTCCACCAGGCCCAGCGAGCTCAGCATCCCCAGCGCCTCCCGGACCACCGGACGCGAGACCTCGAATTCCAGCGCCAGCCTCCGTTCCGACGGCAGCTTGCTCCCGCCCGGGTACCGGCCGTGCCGGATGCCCCGGAAAAGCTCGTCCGCCACCCGCGCGCGCTGCGTACTGAAGGCCACCGCCTCCTCCTTCTCCCCTGTCGTGCCGGAGGGTCCCCCGCCACGGCAGCTTAGGCCGCGCCGGCCGTCCGCGACCGGCGGAGCAAACTGGTATTACCGGTATTGCCTCTGTCCGGATTTGAGCTTAGCCTTCCTCCACGGCACCCGACCACTGCAGGCAGAGGAGCAAGCGTGGACGACAACCTCCCCCGCGCCGGGATCAGCCGGCGCGACGCGCTCAGACTGGCCGGAAACGGCGCACTCCTCGTCGGCGCCTCCTCGCTGCTGAGTGCTTGCGGCGGCGGCAGCTCAGGCAGCCAGGACTTCAGCCTTCAACTCGGCTGGGTCCCGGACGCCGAGTACTCCGGCTTCTTCATGGCCGCCGAGAACGGGCACTTCGCGAAGAACGGCTTGACCCCGAAGATCCTCCCGGGCGGCCCGACGACCAGCCCGGAACCGATCGTCCTCACCGGCAAGGCGCTGCTCGCGGTCGAGCCGGTCCCGGAGAACGTCGCGAACGCCGCGCAGCGCGGCAACGACCTGAAGATCGTCGGCGCGCAGTTCCAGCGCAGCCCCGAATGCTGGGTCTCGCTCGCCAAAGCACCGGTCAAGACGCCGGGCGACATCGTCGGCAAGAAGCTCGGCATCACGCTGTCCGGCAAGAACACCGCGCTGGCGTTCCTCCGGAAGAACGGCGTCGACCCGGCGAAAGTCACGCTCGTGCCGATCAGTTTCGACCCCGCTCCCCTGGTCGCCGGCGAGATCGACGCGCTGTGGGGCATCGCGACCAACCAGCCGGTGACGCTCGGCGAGAAGGGCACCCAGACGCACACCATGCTGCTGGCGGACTACGGCTTCAACCGGATGCAGGACGTCCTGGTGACGACCGGTGCCGCGCTGAAGGATCCGGACAAGGCGGCGCTGCTGAAGAAAGTCGTCGCGGCGAGCCAACAGGGATGGCAGGACGCACTGGACAATCCGGCCGCTGCCGCGCAAACGACCGTGACCAAGTACGGCAAATCCCTTGGCCTGACGGCGACTTCGCAGGTCAAGACGCTCGAAGCGATGAAGCCGTTCATGCAGGCCGCAGCGGGCGGGCCCGTGCTCACCATGTCGGACGCGTTGATCAAGGACACCGTCAACGCGCTGCAGAACATCGTCGGTGTCAAGACTTCGCCCTCCTTGTTCACCAATGAACTCTTCTGACGCCATGGCCGCCGCACAGACCCTTCCCGGCCGTCCGGACAAGGACGACCAGGGCGGCCTCGACCTGTCCGGCGTGACGAAGACCTTCCACGACGGCAAACAGCACGTCGAAGCGGTCCGGGAGTTCTCGCTGACCGCGCCGAAGGGCGCGTTCGTCGGGATCATCGGCCCGTCCGGCTGCGGCAAATCCACCGTGCTGCGCATGCTGGCCGATCTCGACACACCGACGTCCGGCACGATCTCCGTCAACGGCGCCGCTCCGCGGGAACTCCGTTCACAGCACGGGATCGGGGTCGCCTTCCAGGACGCGGGCCTGCTCCCCTGGCGCAGCGTCGAAGCGAACATCACCCTGCCGCTGCAGGTCTCCCGGCGAACGCCGGATCCGCACGACGTCGCCGAACTCATCGACCTGGTCGGCCTGTCCGGCTTCGGGAAATCACGGCCGTCTCGGCTTTCCGGCGGCATGCGGCAACGAGCCGCACTCGCCCGCGCGCTCATCAACCACCCGAGCCTGCTGCTGCTCGACGAGCCGTTCGGCGCGCTCGACGATCTCACCCGGCAGCGGCTGAATTTCGAATTGCAGCGGATGTGGCTGGACCGCGGCACCACGACTGTCCTGGTCACGCACAGCATTTCCGAGGCGGTGCTGCTGTGCGACACCGTCGTGGTGATGAGCCCGCGACCCGGCACTATCTCCAAGGTCGTCACCATCGATCTCCCCCGGCCGCGCACCGCCGCGACGCTGCGCGAACCGAAGTTCCACGAGCTGTGCGACGAATTGTCGGCGGTGCTGTTCGAGAACCCGGCGGGCAGCTGAATGCCCCGGCGCACGATCCGCAGATACGGCGGTGCCGCCCTCGCCGCTGTCGCCATCATCGCGCTGTGGCAACTGATCTCACTGTCCGGACCGTACGCCAGCGTCGTTCCGTCACCGGCCGAACTCGTCCGGCAGATGTGGAGCGACCGCGGCTTCTACGGTCCCAACATCGCCGCGACGATGAGCGAAGCGGCGCAAGGGTTCTTGTGGGGCAACGTCCTCGCGATCGCCGCCGCCCTGCTGACGTCCCGGTACCGGATCCTGCAACGGATGCTGGAACGGTTCGCGGTCACCGCGATCGCGTTGCCCCTGGTCGCCGTCGCGCCGATTCTGTCGATCCTGTTCTCCTCCGGGACGCCGAGCGTGATCCTGGCCGCCCAGTCCGTGGTGTTCCTGACCGTCGCGTCCGTCCTCTTAGGACTGCGGTCGGTCGGAGCCGGTTCGGTCGACGTCATCCGCGCCGCCGGCGGCAGCGAATGGACCGTGCTGCGCCGCGCCCGGATCCCCGCCGCGCTGCCGCATCTGGTCGGCGGACTGCAGATCGCCGCACCGAGCGCGCTGCTCGGCGCGATCATCGGCGAGTACCTCGGCGCCGACCACGGACTCGGCGTCGCGATGATCCAGGCGCAGGGCGCGTTCCAGGTGGCCCGGCTCTGGGGTCTGCTCGTCGTCACGTCACTGCTCGCCGCGGTGTGTTACGCCGCGATCCCGCTGATCGCGAAACTGCTGGTCCCCGCGTTGCGCTCGGTCGAGACGACCCTCGGCGCGGCCGAACGCGCCGCGCCGAAACCGAGCGCGGCCCGGCGACTGCTCCGCGGCGTGCTCAGCCTGGTGAGCACCCTCGCCGTCATCCTCGCCGCTTGGTGGGGCATGGCGATCCTGCTGCCGGGCGCGTCCTCGATCGCGCCAGCCCCGGACCGCGTCATCCCGTACCTGCTCCACGGCCAAACCTCGCTCGGCACCACGGACGCCAAGTCAGCCCAGGCGCTTCCGTACATGCTCGGCCAGCTGCTCCGGACGCTCGGCGACACCGGGCTCGGCCTGTTCTCGGGAGTGGCACTCGCGGTGCTCGTCGCGATCGCCGCCTTCGAGTTCAAGGCGATCGAGAGCGCTGTCCTCGGCGTGTCGGTCGCGCTGCGCTCCATTCCGATGCTCGCGATCATCCCGTTGCTCGCCCTGGTTTTCGGCCGGGGACTGGTGGCGGTCACCGTGCTCATCGCGGTGATGACCTTCTTCCCGACCGTCGTCAACATCCTGCTCGCCATGCGGGCGATCCCCGCCGCGGCCGAAGACATCCTGCGCTCCGCCGGAGCACCGCGCTGGCAAACGATCCTGCGGTTGCGGATCCCGTACGCGCTGCCCGGGCTTCTCGCGTCGGTCAAGATCGCGATTCCCGTTTCGATCGGCGCCGCGATGGTCGCCGAATGGCTGTCCACCGGCAGCGGACTGGGCGCGACGCTCACCGTGGCGGCCGCCGTCTACGACTACGACTTCATCTGGGGCGCGGTCTTCCTGATCCTGCTGACCTCGCTCGCGGCGTACCACCTCGCCGCCGCGGCGGAGGCCAGGCTGGCCGCCCGCCGCTCCTGAATCCCGCTGACCCCGCGTCCCCCGACGCGGGCAGAGAGGAGAAGCAATGCCACGCACCGTGCTGACGAACGGGCGGCTCAACGGAGCCCCGGAGGCACAGACGCTGGTGATCGAAGACGGACGGATCGCAAAGGTCCTCGCCGTACCGCCGCCCGCGGAGCCGGGAGAAGAACGTCTCGACCTGGCAGGCCAGATCGTCCTCCCTGGTTTCGTGGACGGGCACGCCCACCTGGACATGAGCCTGTGGGGCGAGCCGTGGGTCCGGCGCACGTCGGAGGCCATCACGATGGAGCAGATGTTCGCCGACACCCTGCAGGACTGGCGGGAAACTACGACGCCCAGCGCACTGCGCGGCGGCCGGTTCCTCGCCGAATGCATCCGCCACGGGTCGACCAACGTGCGCACTTTCGCCAATGTCGCACCGGAAATCGGCCTCGAGGGCGTGCACGGGATGCTCGAAGTGCGCGCCGCCTTCGCCGAGCAGGTCGACCTGGAGATCATCGCGTTCGGGCAGATCGGCGTCCTCAGCCATCCCGGAACCGCCGATTTCCTCGACGAGGCACTGAAGCTCGGCATCGACGGGGTGGCCGGAGTCGACCCGGCCGGAATCGACGGCGACGCCAAAGCCTCCCTCGACACTATTTTCGGACTGGCGGGCAAGTACGGCGTCGCGGTGGATTTCCACCTGCACGAGACCGGCGAACTCGGCCGGTGGCTGATCAAGCAGATCGCCGAACGCACGAAAGCGCTGGGGCTGCAGGGGAAAGTGTCCCTGTGCGACGTCTTCTGCCTCGCCGAGCCCTGGCCGACGCCGGACCAGCTCGCCGAAACCAGCCGCGTCCTGGCCGACGCGGGAATCGCCGTCGCCGTCGGCGTGCACGGCCTCCTGCCGGTGCCGGACGTGCGGCGGCTGGCCGAGTTCGGGGTCCCGATGTGCCTCGGTTCGGATTCGTCCCGGAGCCGCTGGTCGCCCTGGGGCGACGGAGACATTCTCGCGCGGGCGATGATGCTGTCGTACAAGTCGTACTTCCGGCGCGACGAGGATCTGGAGTTCGCGCTGTCGATGACTTCCCAGCGGGGGCGGGCTGCTTTCGGTTACGAGAAGGCTGATCTCGCCGCGGGCGATGTCGCCGATCTTCTGGTGCTGCCAGGCGAAGCGCTCGGCGAGCTTGTGGTTCTTCCGCCTCCGCGCAGCCTGGTGATGAAGCGGGGAAAGATCGTCGCGCGCGACGGGGCGCTCACGCAAAGCCCTTCGCTGATCGGGTAACCCACCGGCAAATCAGTAGAAGCCGTCCCGCTTCACCGGCGCGGGCCTCGGGTCGTACCCGAGGTCCGTGCTGATCGCCGCCGCGGTTTCGAGCAGCACCGGGACGGTTTCCGCGCGCAGCCGCTCCGGGGCGAACCGCCCGGTGGTCGTCGACGAGGCGAGCGCCGCGACGACCGCCCCGGTCCGGTCGCGCACCGGGGCCGACGCGGACAGCAGGCCCTCCTCCAGCTCTCCGTCCACAACGGACAGACCGGCGTCGCGCACCGCGGAGAGTTCGAGCCGCAGCTTCGCCGGATCGGTGACGGTGCGCGCGGTGTACGACCGCAGCGGCACCTCCTCCAGGTAGCGGGTGATCCGTTCCGGCCCCGCCCACGCCAGCAGCACCCGGCCCATCGAGGTCGCGTGCGCGGGCAGCCGGGTGCCGACCGCGACGTTGATGCTCATGATCCGCCGCACCGGCACCCGCGCGACGTACACCGCCTCGTTGGCGTCGAATTCGGCCAGCGACGCGGACTCCCCCGTCGCCTCGGCCAGCCGCAGCAGGTGCGGATGCGCCAGGTCGATCATCGCCCGCGTCGCCGTGTAGTGCTGGCCGATCGTCAACACGCGCGGGGTGAGCGACCAGCGAGGTCCGTCGCTGGTCACGTAGCCCATCCGCTGCAGGGTCAGCAGCAGGCGGCGGACCGCCGGGCGGGACAGGTTCGTCGCCGTCGCCAGTTCGGTGAGCGTGGGGTTGGTGCGCTCCTCGTCGAAGGCGAGGAGCACGGCGAACCCGCGCTCCAGGCTCTGCACGAAGTCGCGCTCGTTTCCGGCTGCCGTCACGCTCCGCAGTATTTCACCCGCTCCGGGCACGGCCTTGACCTCCGCCGCCTCCTGATGCATCCTTCCTCTCACTGCACGCATAGCGTTCACTTCGTACGCATAGCGTACATCGCACGAGGAGGTGCGAGATGACGGTTCCGTCCCGCGAACTGCGCGACGCGTTCGGCCGGTTCGCCACCGGGGTCACCGTGGTGACCTGCCGCAGCGACCAGGGGACCCCGCACGGGGCCACGGTCAACGCGTTCACCGCGGTCTCGCTCGAACCCGCGTTGTGCCAGGTCACGCTGACCCGGCGATCGAAGGCCTGCGGCTACCTCGACGGCGCCGCGTTCGCCGTCAACGTGCTCGGCGCGGACCAGGCAGACACCGCCTGGCACTTCGCCGGACGCCCGGCCGATCCCGGGCCGGAGTGGGCCGAAGGGCCGGTCGCGCCGGTCCTGGTCGGCTCCGCCGCGGTGTACTCCTGCCGCCCGTGGCGCACCTACGACGGCGGCGACCACCTGATCGTGGTCGGCGAAGTCGTCGACATCGCCGTCGAAGACCGGCAGCCGCTGCTGTTCTACGCCGGCGCGTTCCGCGAACTCGGCCCCCGCGAGACCGGCACCCACTGGGGCGGCTCGCTCGACTGCCCCGAGGCCGGCTGGTTCGGCGCCTCGACCACGTTCACCCCGCTGCGCCCGCACGCGGCTTGACCCTCATCCGAAAGGACATCGCGATGACCATCCAGCAGGACCGCTCGGCGGCCGCCGCCCCCACCGCTTCCGCGCCGATGACCGGCGACGAGTACATCCAGTCCATTCAGGACGGACGCGAGGTGTGGATCTACGGCGAGCGCGTCAAAGACGTCACGACGCACCCCGCCTTCCGCAACCCGGTCCGGATGACCGCCCGGCTGTACGACGCGCTGCACTCCCCCGACACCCGCGACGCGCTGACCGTGCCGACCGACACCGGCAACGGCGGCGTCACGCATCCGTTCTTCCGCAGCCCGCACACCGTCGACGACCTGCTCGCCGACCGGCGCGCGATCGAAACCTGGTCGCGGATGACGTACGGCTGGATGGGCCGCAGCCCGGACTACAAAGCCAGCTTCCTCGGCACGCTCGGCGCGAACTCCGACTTCTACGCGCCGTTCGAGGACAACGCCAAACGCTGGTACAAGGAGTCGCAGGAGAAGGTCCTGTACTGGAACCACGCGATCATCAACCCGCCAGTCGACCGGAACCTGCCGCCGGACGAGGTCGGCGACGTGTTCATGAAGGTCGAGAAGGAGACCGACGCCGGCCTGATCGTCTCCGGGGCGAAGGTCGTCGCGACCGGTTCGGCCATCACGAACTACAACTTCATCGCCCACTACGGGCTGCCGATCAAGAAGAAGGAGTTCGCGCTCATCTGCACGGTGCCGATGGACGCGCCGGGCGTGAAGCTGATCTGCCGCACCTCCTACACCCAGCAGGCCGCGGTGATGGGCAGCCCGTTCGACTACCCGCTGTCCTCCCGGATGGACGAGAACGACACCATCTTCGTATTCGACAAGGTGCTCGTGCCGTGGGAGAACGTGTTCCTCTACGGCGACATCGAGAAGATCAACGGGTTCTTCCCGGTCTCCGGCTTCATCCCGCGCTTCACCTTCCACGGCTGCATCCGGCTCGCCACGAAGATCGACTTCATCGCCGGGCTGCTGCTAAAGGCGCTGGAAATCACCGGCAGCAAGGACTTCCGCGGCGTGCAGACCCGCGTCGGCGAAGTCGTCGGATGGCGCAACACGTTCTTCGCGCTCGCCGACGCGATGGCGCGCAATCCGGACGAGTGGACCAACGGGACCCTGCTGCCCAAACTCGACTACGGCCTGACCTACCGGATGCTGATGATCCAGGCCTACCCGCGGATCAAGGAGATCATCGAATCCGACGTGGCCAGCGGCCTGATCTACCTGAACTCGCATTCGGTCGACTTCAAAACCCCCGAGGTGCGGCCGTACCTGGACAAGTACGTGCGCGGTTCCAACGGCTACGAGGCGGTGGACCGGGTCAAGGTGATGAAGGCGCTGTGGGACGCGGTCGGCTCGGAATTCGGCGGACGGCACGAACTCTACGAGCGCAACTACTCCGGCAACCACGAGAACGTGAAGGCGGAGCTGCTGTTCGCCGCCGAGGCCCAGGGCACCACCGAGTCGATGAAGGGCCTGGCCGAGCAGTGCCTGTCCGAATACGACCTCGACGGCTGGACCGTGCCGGACCTCATCGGCAACGACGACGTCTCGTTCCTCAAGAAGCGGGGCTGACCGCCTGATCCGCCGCGGCGCCTCCGCGTTCCCCGGGGGCGCCGCGGTTCCCACCTCGGCACCAGCGCGGGAGGTTCGCGTGAGCACTGTTTTCTGGCACGGCACCACCGGCGTGCCCGGCGGCTGGGGCCGGTCCGTCG
Organism: Amycolatopsis albidoflavus; assembly: GCF_039525725.1. Classification (NCBI taxonomy): domain Bacteria; kingdom Bacillati; phylum Actinomycetota; class Actinomycetes; order Pseudonocardiales; family Pseudonocardiaceae; genus Amycolatopsis; species Amycolatopsis albidoflavus. The sequence continues at coordinate 325,516 of NZ_BAAAHV010000011.1, read as the reverse complement.
TCGCGCTCGGCGTTTTCGACGGCTTGCACCGCGGTCATCAGCGCGTTCTGGAGAACGCTGTACGCCTAGGCCGGGAGCGCGGCGCGCCGGTGGTCCTCACGACCTTCGATCCGCACCCGGCGACGATCGCCGGACGACCGCGCGACACCAGGCCGGTGGCGACGCTGGAACATCGCGCCGAGCTGGCGCGGAGCCACGGCGCCGACGAGGTCCTGGTCCTCTCCTTCACCGAATGCCTCGCGCGGACGTCGGCCGAGGATTTCGTCGCGGAGGTCCTGATGCGCACCCTTCACGCCACCGCTGTGGTCACGGGCAGCAACTTCCGGTTCGGCCACCGCGGAGCCGGGGACACCGCCCTGTTGCGGAAGCTCGGGCCTGCCTGCGGTTTCACCGCGCACGCCGTCGACCTGCTTCCCGGTTGTTCTTCGACGCTGGTCCGCACCCTGGTCACGACGGGCGATCTTGTTGGTGCCGCGGCGGTTCTCGGCCGTCCGCACCGGGTGCACGGGACTGTCGAAGGGGAAATCTTCACGCCGTGCACCACGTTGCTGCCGCCGCCGGGGAAATACTGGGCTCACACCCCGTACGGAGAGCGGACTGTCGCGGTGGAAGCCGGTCTGCTGATCGCGGATTTGCCGGACGGCCCGACCGCGGTGGATCTCGTCGGCACGAGGTGAACTCGCGGCCGGGTCCGCCCAGGTGGTGGACACGATTGCGCCCGGATGCGAGGAGCGGTCCACTCGGCCCGTCCACCCTTCTCGCGGAAGGATCATCATGTCCGTCACCGACGAGCTTCTGGCCAACAACGCCGCGTACGCCGCGAATTTCACCGGGCCGCTCCCCCTGCCGCCCGCCAAGCACGTCGCGGTGCTCGCTTGCATGGACGCCCGCCTCAACGTCTACGGGGTTCTCGGTCTCGAGGAGGGCGACGCGCACGTCATCCGCAACGCGGGCGGCGTCGTCACCGAGGACGAGATCCGTTCTCTCGCCATCAGCCAGCGGCTGCTCGGCACCACCGAAATCATCCTGATCCACCACACCGACTGCGGCATGCTCACTTTCGGCGACGATGAGTTCCGGAACTCGATCCGGCGCGAGACCGGCATCAAACCCGCTTGGGCCGCCGAGGCTTTCACCGACGTCGAGGAGGACGTCCGCCAGTCGCTCGCGCGAATCCGGACGAGTCCTTTCATTCCGCACCAGGATTCGGTCCGCGGCTTCGTTTTCGACGTCGCGACCGGGAAACTCGCCGAAGTCCGCTAGGCGAGAAACGCGTGCGGGTCGGTGTAGAGCGCGTCCAGTTGCACCGCCCCGGCGGCGACGCCGAGCAGGTCCCGGCCGGGAAAACTCGTCGGGAGCACTCGGCTCGCCGCGTCGACGCGTCCCCGGGACCGCGCCGAGACCTCCGCGCGCACGGCGGCCCGGCAGGCAGGCAGATCCGCGATCCCCGGCTCGGCGACCACCAATACCTCGGGATTGACCACGTCGAACAACAGCGCCGCCGCCCGGCCGATCGTGCGGGCCCGGCCGAGCAGGACGTCGAGCGCGACCGGATCTCCGGCCCCGGCTGCCTCGACCGCCTCCGCGATGGACGCTCGCCCGGCGCGAGCGGTGACCGCCCATTCGGCGGCATCCGCCTCGAAACAACCGGACCGTCCGCAAGCGCAGCGCGTGCCCGGCGAGCCGAGCGGAAGGTGCGCGACGGTGCCCGCCGCCGAGCCCGGGCCGCGATACAGCCGTCCGCCGGAGACGATCGCGGCGTCGACCACGTTGCCGACGAACAAGTGCACCAGCGAACCGCCGCCTCGGGCAGCGCCGAACATGGCCTCCGCCGAGGCCAGCGCGCGGGCGTGCCCGTCGACCCGGGTGGGCAGGCCGGACAGTTCCGCCAGGATCGGCCCGGCCGGCACGTCGTACCAGCCGAGCGAGGAATGCTCGACGAGCACGCCGGCGTCCGGGTCGACCCAGCCGCCGCTGGCCACGCCGAGCCCCACCGGGACGCGGCCTTTCTGATGGTGCTGCCGGAATTCCCGGAGCCGCGCCGCCGTCCCGACAAGGATCCGCTCGGGTTCGCCGCCAGGATGCGGCACCTGTTCCGAGGCGAGGACGCGGCCGCGCAGGTCCAGTGCGGCGAGGGTGGCGAAGTGGTGCGCGATGTGCACGCCGAACACCACGTGCCGGTCGGCGGCGATGTCGAGTTCGGTCCGAGGCCGCCCGGCCCGGCGGTCCGGTGGCTGGGCCGCCGGGCGCGTGGCGAGGAGGCCGAGGGCGGCGAGGCTCGCGCACTGCCTGCTGATCCCGGCCGGGCTGATTCCGGTCAGTTCCGCGATCGCGTCGCGGGCCAGCGGGCCGTGCGCGAGCACGGTCCGGAGCACCGCCGCGGCCGAGGTGATGCCGTGGTCGCGCGCGAGAACACCCGTCGTCATCGATCAGCTCCCGGCTCGCTCTTCACGTCCGTGAGGGGAACCCTGAGGGACTCTGAGTCCCTCAGGGTTCCCCTCACGGACCGCGCCAACGCTGGTCTCACCGGTCAGCTCGTGATCGGGTCCGCGCCCGGGCGCAGCGGCGGGCCGATCGCCAGGCTGGGAGCCGGTGCGCGGCCCTTTCCCCATCCGAGCCGTTCCCGGTAGCTGCCCAGCAAACCGCCGTCTGTCAGCAGATCGGCGTCCTTCGCCATCGCCCCCTCCGGTTCCGGCGACGTCCGCGGCGAGACGAACAACGCGTCGACCGGGCAGTTCGCCTCGCAGTGGAAGCACGTCTGGCAGTCGTCGTGCCTGCTGATCACCGGGATGCCGTCTGTGCCGCGGTCGAAGACATTGGTCGGGCAGACTGTGATGCATTTGTCGCAGGCGATGCAGCGCTCCGCGGACACCAGTTCGATCACGACGCCGCCTCCACGACTGTCCTTTCCGGACGGACCCAGACCGTGTCGAGACCGCCGGTGTGCAGGCGATGCCGCTGGCCAGGATCCTGCGCGGGGAAATCGAGCCGCTTCGCCATCCCCCGCGTTTCGGTGCGGGCGAGCGCCGACCGGTACATCCACCGGGCGTGCGCGGCCATCGCCGCCGCTTGCCGGGTGCGGACGGACAGTTCGCCGGTGCCGCCAAGCGACGCTCGCAGCCCGGTCCAGACGTCGTCGAGCGAGGCGAGCGCCGGGGTCAGCACATTCCCGTGCCGCAGGTAATTCTTGTCGTAGGGCAGGACTTCGCGCTGAATTGCGGCGATCACTTCGCGGTGGTCGCCGTCGGCGCGCCCGCCCGGCCGGAGCCCGGCCTCGCCGAGCGCGAGCGTCCGGCGGTTGTGCGCACGGGATCCGAGCGACCGGGCGTAGCGGGCGGCTCCCCGTCCGGCCCAGGAGCCCGACGACATCGCCCAGGCCGCGTTGTGGCTGCCGCCGCCGGTGAAGCCGCCGCAGATCAGTTCGCGGGTGGCCGCGTCGCCCGCCGCGTACAGGCCGGGAACCGTGGTGGCGCAGTCGTCCGAGACGATCCGGATGCCGCCGGTTCCGCGGACCGTGCCCTCGGCGATCAGGGTGATCGGGAACTTCTCGGTGAACGGGTCGACGCCCATCCGGTCGAAGGCGAGGAAGAAGTTCGGCTGGGCCAGCCGCATCGCCGCGCGGGACTGCTCGTCGGCCCGGTCCAGACGGCAGTACACCTTGCCGCGCAACAGTTCCCGCGCGATCGGCGAACGCCGGACACCGCTGGCTCCCTCGAGCACGCTGCCGTCGGCCCGGAAGAAGGTGGCGAAATGGTAGAACGCGGTTTTGGTGACCGAGGTGCCTTCCGGAGCGATGCCGTAGGCGTTGGAGAACTCCATGCCGGACAGCTCGGCCCCGGCTTCGGCGGCGAACAGCGCGCCGTCCCCGGTGTTGACGTCGCAGCCCAGCGCCTTGGACAGGAACGCGCAGCCGCCGGTGGCCAGCACGACCGCGCCGGCCCGCACCCGGTAGTCCTGCCTGCCCTGGCGCTGGTAGCCGGCCGCGCCCGCCACCGCGCCGGAGGGATCGGCGAGCAGTTCGGTCACCGGGCTGTGGTCGAGGATCCGCACCCCGGCGCGCCGGACGAGAGCCCGCATGCGGCGCAGGTATTCCGGGCCGTGGAGACCGTTGCGGAGCTGGCGTCCGTCCGGGCCGACGGGGAACGGAAACCGGGCCGAGACCGCGAGTTCGTTGACCCGTTCGTAGGTCTCGTCCAGCACCCGCGCAGCCCATCGCCGGTCGGCGAGCCTGCCGCCGAGTTCCTCGCGCGAATCCATCGCCGCCTCCCGCGCGGCCGGGTCCGGGGGCACGTACCAGACGCCGGTGCCCGCGGCGGCCGTCGCGCCGCTGGTTCCGCAGTAGCCTTTGTCCGCCAGTACGACCTCCGCGCCGTCGCGGGCCGCGTGCAAAGCCGCCCACGTCGCGGCCGGGCCGCCGCCCGCCACGAACACATCGGCGGTCAACTCGAGCGTTTCCATCAGGCGGTCCCTTCCGTGCGCCAGGACGTGAACCGCCGTTCGACGGTCACGAGCAGCTGGTTGAACGCGACGCCGAGAACGGAGATCGCGACGATTCCGGCGTACATCTGCGGGATGGCGAAGTTGTACTGCGAGAAGTTGATCAGGTAGCCGAGCCCGGCCTTCGCGCCGACCATCTCCGCGGCGATCACGACGACGATCGCCGCCGCCCCGGCGAGCCGGATGCCGGTGAAGATCGTCGGCACCGACGCGGGCAGCACCACCCGGGCGAACAGCCGCGGCGCCGACAGGTCCAGCGAGCGCGCCAGTTTGAGCAGGGTCGGGTCGACGGAGCGGACCGCGCTGATGGTGTTGAGCAGGATCGGCCAGGTGCAGGCGTAGAAGACGATGGCGATCTTCGACGTCTCGCCGATGCCGAGGATCAGCACGAACACCGGCAGCAGCGCCAGCGCCGCGGTGTTGAGGAACACCTGCACCAGCGGGGTCAGCACGTCCGAAACCGGTTTGTACCAGCCGATCAGCACGCCGAGCGGCACCGCGGTCACGACGGCGAGGGCGAATCCGGCCAGCGACCGGGTGAGGCTGGCCCCGGCGTTGGAGGCGAGCTGCCCGTTGCCCGCCAGATCCGCCAGCGCGCTGAGGACGGTGTGGAACGGCGGCAGGAAAACCGGGTCCACCAGACCGGCGCGCGGGGCGATCTCCCATGCCGCGAGCAGCAGGATCAGCGCGATGCTCTTCACGAAGGCCGCTTGGAACCGGCCGCGTCCAGCTCGCGGGCGGGGTGCTGCGGGCTCGGTCCGCTCGGTTCTCGTGGTCTCCGGGACAGTGGTGACGCTCATGCTCCGACGGCCTCCTTCTCCAGTTCGTGCGCCCGGGCCACCTCGTCGTGCAGCAGTTCCCAGATCGCGTGCCGGTACCGGGCGAACTCGCCGGTCGAGCGGACGTCCGCGACCTCGTCGCGCCTCGGCAGGTCGATGTCGACCACGCTCTTCACCCGCCCCGGCCGCGACGTCAGGACCACGACGCGCTGTCCCAAGTAGACAGCCTCGTCGATGCTGTGGGTGATGAACAGGACGGTTTTCCCGGTACGCCGCCAAATCCGCAGCAGCTCGTCCTGCAGCGACTCCCGGGTCTGGGCGTCCAGCGCGGCGAACGGCTCGTCCATCAGCAGCACGTCCGGGTCGTAGGCGAGGCTGCGCGCGATGGCGACGCGCTGTTTCATGCCGCCGGACAGCTCGTGCGGATGCCGGTCGGCGAACTCCAGCAGGCCGACGAGATCGAGGTACTCCCTCGCCCGCCGCGCCCGGTCGGCCCGCCGCACGCCGGTCGCCTCCAGGCCGAATTCGACGTTGCCCTGCGCGGTGCGCCACGGCAGCAACGCGTACTGCTGGAACACGATTCCCCGGTCCCGGCCAGGCCCGCGCAACGGCGTTCCGTCGAGCTGGATCAGCCCGGTGTCCGGTTCGGCGAGCCCGCCGAGCAGGTCGAGAAGCGTCGATTTGCCGCAGCCGCTCGGCCCGACGATCACCGCGAACTCGCCCGCGCCGATCTCCAGGTCGATGCCGGCCAGCGCGGTCAGTTCGCCGCCGGATCCCCGGGCTGGGAAGGTTTTGCCGACATCGGCGAACCTGATTCCGCTGTGCACCCCGCTCATCACTGGCCCTTCGCGTACGAGTTGAACTTGTTGGTGTAGAGGTCGCCCGCTTTGACCGAACCCGGCCGGATGTCGCCGCGCCCGCCCAGCCAGTCGATCCAGAGCTGCAGTTCCTTGTCGGTGATCACGCCGCCGTTGTCCGCGACGCCCCAGGAATTCCAGTACTTCAGCGGGTCGGTGTCTTCGTTCCGGTTGCGGCCCTTGACGATCTTCGTGAAGCGTTCGATGACCTTCTCGCGCGGCGTGGTCTTGCTCCATTCGATGGCCTTGGCCACTCCGCTGACGAACGTGCGCACGGTGTCCGGATTGCGTTCGATGAAGTCCTTTCGCAGCACGTAGGTGCCGGCGGTGAACGCGCCGAGCAGCTGGTAATCGGTGAACAACGGCCGGATGCCGCCGCGCGCGAGCGCCTTGTCGCGCAGGATGCCGTCCAGCACGGCCACCTCGATGTTGCCTTGGCGCAGCGATTGTTCGGTGTTCACCGGGGGCAGCGCGACCGGTTCCGCCTTGGCGATGTCCTCTTTGGACAGTCCGTGGCGCTGGAGGTAGATGTCGAGCATCGCCTCGGATTGCGCGCCGAGGGTGTTCATGCCGATCTTCTTGCCCGCCAGGTCGTGCGGCCTGCGGATCGGGCTGTTTTCCAGCACGTAGAAACCGTTGAACTCCAGCTTGTCCACGCCGTAATAGCCGAGCACCGAGGTGATCGGGGCCCCGGCCGCGGCGAGTTTGACGACCGCTCCGTTGAACGCGCCGCCGAAGTCCACCTGGCCGGTCGCCGCGGACTGGATGTCCTGCGGCCCGCTGATCGTGTCGCCCACCCACTGCAGCGTCACGTCGCCGAGGTAGCCCAGGTCGGCGGCCAGTTCGGGCGGCGTGACCTGGCCCGCCCAGCCCTGGTAGCGCAGGGTTTTCGTGGTGCCGCCGCTCGCCGCGGCGCAGCCGGCCGCCGTCGCCGCGAGGCCCGCGAGGGCAAGTCCCAGAAAGTTCCTTCGGCTCGTGGTCACGGTGGCACGTCCTTTTTTCGAACAGGGGAAAAGGGAGCACGGAATGGCCGGAAGCGGCGTGCGGATCAGGCTGGCAGCAGGCTTTCCGGCAGGCAACGACGTCCCACATCCCGGACTCGCGGCGGCTGCCCGGATTCTGGGACGAATTCGGTTCACCCTGAACGCAATCTTGCTTTCCGGGCTCGCGCCCGCTCAGTCTTGAAGGCAGCCGAGCACACCGAATGGGAGTACCTGATGACCCTCGCCGACGCAGTGGACACGCGCCTCGCCGTGCACAAGACCGGGGCCGCCATCGGCGCCCGGATCGACGGAATCCGGCTCGGCGGCGATCTGCCCGCCGACACCGTCGCGCAGATCCGCGACGCCTTGCTCGCGAACAAAGTGATCTTTTTCCGCGAGCAGCACCACCTCGACGACGAAGGGCAGCAGGCGTTCGCCCGGCTGCTCGGCGAGCTCACCCAGCCGCATCCGACGGTCCGCAGCACCGGGCTGGGGAACATCCTGCCGATCGACGCCCAGCACGGGAAAGCCAACAGCTGGCATTCCGACGTCACGTTCGTGGACCGGGTCCCGGCGATCAGCGTGCTGCGAGCGGTCACTCTGCCCGCCTACGGCGGCAGCACGACCTGGGCGAACACCGCGAACGCGTACGCCAAGCTGCCCGCGTCGCTGCAGGCGCTGGCGGAACGGCTGTGGGCGGTGCACACCAACGCCCACGACTACGCCGGCCGCGCCGACGAATACCGCGTCGGCGGGGTCGACGTGAAAGAACAGTCCTATCGGGACGAATTCCGGTCCGAGGTCTACGAAACCGAACATCCGGTCGTCCGCGTCCACCCGGAAACCGGCGAACGGGTCCTGCTGCTGGGACATTTCGTGAAGCAACTGGTCGGCTTGTCCAGTACCGAATCGGCGACGATCTTCGAGCTGCTGCAGGCCCGCGTCACCCGGCTGGAGAACACCGTGCGCTGGCAATGGGCGCCTGGCGACGTGGCGATCTGGGACAACCGCGCCACGCAGCATTACGGAGTCGCGGACTACGACGATCTTCCTCGCCGCCTGCACCGGGTGACGGTGTCCGGCGATGTGCCGGTCAGCGTTGACGGGGTCCGCAGTACTGCGCGGCTCGGCGACGCCGCGGAATACTCGCCACTGGCCTGAACACGCGTCCGGCCGTGCTGCGGTTCAGCACGGCCGGACGTGTCGTTTTTCAGCTCAGACGCGGGAAAAGGGCGGCCATGCCGCGCCCGGTCCAGCCCGCCACGCTCGGGGCAGTGAGCGACAGTACGCTCGAGGCGACGCCGTTGGCGTCCACGGCGACAGTGTCCCGCCTCACGGGTCGCCGTCGTGCTGTGCGAGGGCCTCGCCCCAGAGCGGAGGGACCAGGTGAGTGTGATTCCCCTCCCCCGGAGTCTTTGCTGATGGCGCGCGATCCTCGGCTCACGCAACTCGGAGCGTTTCTGCACGCCCGCCGCGACGAAGCCCCACCGCCCGACTCCGAGACGGGCCGCCGACAGGTGCCCGGCCTCCGCCGCGCCGAGGTCGCCGCCGCGGCGTTCGTCAGCGACGAGTACTACACCAGGATCGAGCAGGGCCGGGTCCTGCCCAGCGCCGATGTGGTCCGCCGCGTCGCCGCCGCACTCGAACTGGACGACGACCAGACCCGCTACGCGCTCGATCTTCTGGCCGACCCCGTCGCCCCGCCGGAGAATCCCGAACCGAGCGATCCGCTGCGCCGCCTCGTCGACCGGATGGGCGACGTGCCCGCTCTCCTCGTCGGGCCGGCCACCTCGATCCTCGCCTGGAACCCCGCCGCCGCCCGCCTGCTCACCGACTTCGGCGCCATCCCGCCAGAGCAACGCCGCTTCGTCCAAATGGTGTTCACCGACCCCGTCCTGCAAAGCCGGTTCACCGACCTGGAAGCCATGCAGCGCACCGTGATCGGCATCGTCCGCGCCAGCACTCCGGCAGGCCCGCCCACCGGAGACTGGATCGACGACCTGCTCCGCACTAACCCCGACTTCAAAGCCCTCTGGGAACGCAACGACGTCGTCCGCCCGCACACCAGCATCCGCGTCCGGCTCCGCCTGCCGGACGGAGCCGAGGAAACTTGGGACCAGGTAGTGCTCCAGGTCGTCGACGACCCCCATCAGCGACTGATCACGCTCGTCCCCGCCGAGTAAGGAGCAGTCAGCGACCACAGGGCCGTCTCGTCGACCGGCACCGCATCCACGCCTTCGTCGCCCCATCGCGCGCCCTCGTCGCAATCCGCCCACAGCAGCCTGGTTCGCCAATGCAGTGCGGCCTCGTACGTGATGCCCATCGCGCCGTGCAGCTGGTGCGCGGTTTGGGCGATGCGCGGGGCCACCGTCGCGGAGACCTCGCGGGCAGTAGCCAGCGCGAACGCGAGGGCGCCGTCGTCGCCGAAAAGGCGGGACCTGGCCTCGTGCGTGACCGTTTCCAGTTGCCGGACATCGACTTTCAGCTGTCCCAGCGTGGTCCGCACCGCCGGGATGGCGGTCAGCGGCTTGCCGAACTGGACGCGGTCGGTGACGTACCGCCGAGCTTCGGCGACCGCGCCCTGGGCCGCGCCGAGCATCTCCTGGAGCCGGAGGACCTCGGACAGCGCGGCGAGCCGCAACGGGATTTCGGTCGGCGGCACCAGAGAATACGGCCGGTCCGCGAGATCTCGTCCGGCTTCCTCGAACGCGCTGCCGTCCGCGATCGGCGCCCAGATTCCTTGTGCAGCAGGGTGCACGGCGATTGCATCCACTGTGGACAGTGGAGTCCCGGCACGGGCAACCAGCGTCTGGCGGAGCGGGAGCGCGATCCCACCGCGGCCCAGGGCGGTGACCGCGCCGCAGGCCGCATCGATGAGGTCGTCCTCCGGCGCGTCGGCGCGGAGGTCGTCCAGGATGGTGGTCCAGCCGAGCCCGGCGGCGATCCGCCACTGCTCGCGCAGGTCGCCGGGGCGTTCCCAGCCCGCGATCACCTCGCTGACCGAGGCGTCCAGGTCGGCTTCCAGGGTGGGTGTGGTCATCAGTTGTCCCTAGCGATCATCGACAGCATGACGGGGGCCGCGCCGCCCCGCAGGCCGGAAGCGGGGGCGGCGGCGAGGGCTTGGTCGTAGAGCGCGCGGACCTCCGGGGCGGCTCGCGGCATGAGCGGCCGCGCCCAGTCGATGACGCTGAGCTCGAACTCGTGGCCGAGGTATTTGCTCGTCGCGGCGGGCACGACCGGGGAGCCGCCCGCGTCGAGCACCTGCGCGGTCTCCAGCACCCAGGCTCGCAGGATCTGCAACCGAGCGGCCAGTGCGCGCAGTTCACGCCGGGCGGTGTCGTCGACGAGTCCAGCGGCGAGCACGGCGGACAGCAGCGGATAAGTCGAGAGGAACCGCTCCGGGCCGCCCCGTTCGAACGCGAGCTGCCCGACGACCTGCCGCCAGCCCTCTCCGACGCGGCCGATCGCCCACCGGCCCGGAACGGCCACCTCGTCCAGGACGACCTCGTTGAAGTGGTGCTCGCCGCGCAGGTCCAGGATCGGCGTGACGGTGATCCCCGGGGAGTCCAGCGCGACGACGAACTCGGTGAGCCCGTCGTGGCGGTCGGCCTCGCGGGAGGTGCGGGCCAGGACGTACAGATGGCTCGCCCGGTGCGCGCCGCTGGTCCAGATCTTGCGCCCGGTGATGCGCCAGCCGTCGCCGTCCCGGACGGCGGACGTGCGCAGCGACGCCAGGTCCGAACCCGCGTCCGGCTCGCTCATCCCCAGCGCGAAGGTGTATTCGGCGCGCGCCAGCGGCGGGCAGAATTCCTCCTGCAGTTCGGGGCTGCCGTGCCGGAGCAGGGTCGGCCCGATCTGCCGTTCTCCCACCCAGTGCGCGGCCAGCGGAGCACCGGCGCGCAGCAATTCCTCGGTGACGGCGAGCCGGTCGACGGCAGTGCCGCCTCCGCCGCCGAGGCGTTCCGGCCACGAGACGGCCAGCAGCCCGGCTTTGCCGAGTTCGCGGCTGAAGTCCAGGTCGTAGGAGCCCGCCCAGGAATCGCAGCGCGGGGTGAACGGATGGGCGGCGAGGAAATCCCGCACGCGGCGGCGAAGGTCTTCGGTCATCTGGCTCACTCTCCGAGGTACTGCGCCGGGCGCTTGCCGACGAACGCCGCGAGCGCTTCGGCGGAGTCGGCGGTCGCCTGGACGACGGCTTGGTGCGAGGCGATCAGGTCCAGCGAGGTCCGCAGGTCCGCGTGTTCTCCCGCCCGCACCGCGCGTTTGATCAGCTCGACGGCGACCGGCGGCCGGGACGCCAGTGTCGCGGCGAATTCCCGGGCCCGCGCCGGAAGCTCGTCGTGCGGGCAGGTCTCGTCCGCCAGCCCCCAGGCCAGCGCCTGGTCCGCGTCGACGAACTCGCCGGTCCACAGCAGCCGCAGCGCTCGCGACCGGCCGACGATCCGCGGCAGGTAGTGGCAGCCGCCGTCGCCGGGGACGAGACCGACCCGTACGTACCCTTCCGAAAACCGGGCGCGCTCGGAGGCGATCCGGTAATCGCACATCAGGGCCATGTCCATGCCGGCGCCGACCGCCGCGCCGTTGACGGCGGCGATCAGCGGTTTGGCGAGGTCTTCCGCGGCCATGGCCACCGGGTGCACGTGCTCGGTCATCAGCCGCCTGCTGCCCAGCGGGGTGCGAGGCTGGCCGAGGTCGCCGAGATCGGCTCCGGCGCAGAAAGCGTCGCCGGTGCCGGTGACGACGACGGCGCGAACCTGGTCGTCTGCTTGGAAAGCGCGGTACGCCTCGGCCCAGGCACGCAGCATTTCGCCGGTAAAGGCGTTCTTCTGCCGCGGCCGGTCCAGGACGATCCAGCCGACGTGGTCCTCGACGCGGACGTCGAGGCCGGGTGTGGAAGTCATCGCGACTCCTTCCTGATGGTGAAACGGGTTGCCGCCCAAACCGGGCTTCGGCGTTCGAGAAAGGACGCGATCCCTTCCCTTGCTTCGGCGCTGTCGCCGAGCCGCGCGGCGAGTGCGGCCAGCTCGCTCGCGTGAGTGCCGTAGAACTGTCGCGCGGCTGTCGTGGTCAGATGCTTGGCGGCGGCGAGTGCTCCGGGGGCGGCAGAGCGCAGCCCGGCGAGCACCGGTTCGAGCGCCTCGTCAACGTCGTCGGCGGCGAGCGTGATCAGGCCGATGCGCGCGGCCTCGGCGGCGTCGAAGCGTTCTCCGGTGAGGTAATAGCGAGAGGCGGCGCGCGAATCGAGGCGCGGGAGCACCGTGGTCGACAAGACGGCCGGGGCCAGCCCGATGTGCACCTCGGTGAACGCGAAGCTCGCGGCCGGGCTCGCCGCGACGATGTCGCACGCGCCGAGCAGCCCGAGCCCTCCGGCCCTGGCGTGCCCGGCCACGCGAGCGACCACGGGTTTCGGCATCTCGACGACCGTGCGCAGCAGGTTCGTCAACTGCTCGGCGGTGAGACCCGTGCCCGCGCGGGCTTCGGCCAGGTCGATGCCTGAGCAGAAGGTCTCGCCGGTGTGCGTGAGCAGTACCGCGCGGACGGCCGGATCCTCAGTCGCGCGGCTCAGCTGCACGGAGAGTTCGCCGACCAGCTTGGCCGACAGGGCGTTGCGGTTGTGCGGCGAGTCGAGGACAAGGGTGGCGATTCCGTCTTCGTCAGTACGCTTCATGCGGCACTGACGCTTTCCGGTGAGAGCGTGGGCAGCCGCCGCTGGTCTCGCTCCGGATTGATCAGCACTGTGCCCACGACCGCTCCCACCAGCAACAGCGCGCCGCACACCCCGAACCCCGCCGCATAACCGTTTCGCGCGGTGAGGAAGCCGCCCATCACCAACGGCGCGAACACTCCGGCCGAGGTGGCGACGGCAGTCGTCGCGGCGGTCACAGCAAGGCGGCGCTCCGGCGGGACCAGTTCTCCGATGAGCAGCCACACCATCGGATAGAACGCGCTCGGCAGTCCGAACGCGACCGTGATCAGCACGATCGCCGTCACCTTTTCCGTATGTGGAAAGAGAATCATCGCGGCCCCGGAGACTGCGAGCAGCGCCATCCCAGGCAGGCAGTACGCGCGCCGACTGCCCGCTCCCCGGCGGCGGAACCTCGTGGAAACCGCGCCCATCACCACGATCACGACGGTCGCGAACAAGGACGGCAGCGCGGAAAGAGTGCCCGCCTGCTGAGGCCCGATCCCGAGCCCGGAAGACAGGTAGCGGGGCAGGAAACCCAATGCGGTGGTGGTCGCCCAGAAAGCGACGAAGCCCGCGAGGACCGCGCCGAGCACCGTTCCCGACCGGAAAAACACCCGGTACGGCACCGGTTCGCGGCTCGCGCCGGAGGGCACGGCCGACTTGGCGTACGGCCCGTCGTTCGCGAACAGCAGCCACGCCGCCGCCCACACCACCGAAAGCGCGAACAGCACGCCGAACGCCGTCCGGTAGCCGAAGTCCGCGATGATCCAGCTGAGCAGCGGCGCGCTCGCCACGACGCCGAGTGTCGGTCCAATGTGGACCAAAGCGTTCGGCAAGGCCCGGTCGCGGGTGGGGAACCAGCCGTAGACGGTGTGCGTCGCGGCGGGCACCGCGGGCCCTTCCGCCGCGCCGAGCGCGATCCGCGAAGCGATCAAAGCACCGAAGCCGAGCCCGGCGGCCATCGGCAGCGCGGTCAGTCCCCAGATCAGAGCGAGCACAGCCATCACCCGGGTCGTGCGGCGTTTCGCGGCGGCGAACCCGACGACAATGCCGGAAACGCTGAACAGAAAATAGAAACTGGACTGCACGAGGGCGTAATGCTCCTCGCCGAGACCGAGGTCTTTCATGATCGGCACAGCGGCGAGCCCGACCACTGTCTTGTCCGCGTAATTGATCAGCAGAAACAGCAGCACGAGCGCGGTGACGGCCCACGCCCTGCCGGGACGCGGGACGAGGGGTTCGGATGACGCCATGGGTTCTCCGTAAGGGACGACGACGTTGTCGTGGGGACGGGCTCGGGTCAGTCGAGGCGGGAAGGGTCGAAGCCCGCTTCGGCCAGCACCTGTCCGGTGTCCGCGCCGACGGGCGGGAAGTGCCGGTAGATCCCGGGCGGGGTGCGGGAGTAGCGCACCGGCGGGGCCACGAGACGGCAGGCGCCCTCGGTCGGGTGCTGCACCGTCTGGACGAGACCGCCTTGCCGGGCGTACTCGCTCTCGGCCGCCTCCTGGAGGCTGTACACGGGATGCGCGGGAATGCTGACGCGGTCGCAGAACTCCTGCCACTGCGCGGAAGTGAACTGCGGGGTGAGTTCGCGGACCTGGCCGTACAGTTCGTCGGCGTGCGCGACGCGGGCCGGCATGTCCGCGAAGCGCGGATCGGCGGAAAGCTCGGGACGGCCCGCGTGGGCGAAAAAGTCGCGCCAGTTGCGGTCGTTGTAGGGCAGGATGCACATCCACCCGTCGGCCGTGCGGCACGCCCGGCGCTGTTTGCTCAGCACGCGCGGGTAGCCGTAGCCGGGCTCCTCCGCCGGTTCGAGCGAGGCTCCGGCGAGGTGCTCGACGAGGTTGAACGCGATCATGGTGTCGGCCATCGGCACCTCGACGTGCTGGCCCTCGCCGGTGCGGTCGCGATGGCGCAGCGCGGCCAGCACGGACTGGACGATGAACAGGCCGCACACCTTGTCCGCCAGCACGGTCGGCACGTAATAGGCCTCGCCGGTGACCTGTTCGTTCAGCCAGACCAGACCGGAGGCGGCCTGGAGGATGTCGTCGTAGGCGGCGTTGTCGCCGAGCGCGGAATCGCTCCGGAAACCCTGCGCGCTCACGTAGACGAGCCCGGGCAGGCCGTCCGCCAGGTCGTCGTAGGCCAGCCCGAGCCTGCGCAGCGCGCCCGGCCGGACGTTGGTGACGAACGCGTCGGCAGTGGCCAGCAGCGCGAGCAGCGCGTCCCGCCCGGCCCCGGTCTTCAGGTCGAGGCACACGCTGCGCTTGTTGCGGTTGAAGTTCAGCGCCGCGCCCGCCATCCCGGGGTGCCGGCGCGGCTCGAAGTGCCGGGTCGGATCCCCGCCCGGCGCCTCGACCTTGACCACGTCCGCGCCGAGGTCGGCCAGCTGCGCGCCCGCGTACGGGCCCATGATCACGGTGGCCAGCTCGACGACCCGCAATCCGGTCAGCGGGCCGGTGGGCGTTTCGTCCATCGCTCGTACCTCCTGTGTCCTCGGCAGCTGGACCCAGTCAAGACGAGGTCATTCATCTGCCGCCAATACTTCTTGGCCCGTTATCCATATGCTTGGGGATATGGATCTGACGACTCGCCTGCTGGAGCAGTTCGTCGTGCTGGCCGAGGAGGAGCACTTCGGCCGGGCCGCCGAACGCCTTTCGATGAGCCAGCCGCCGCTGAGCCAGGCGATCCAGCGCCTCGAACGCGGCCTCGGCGTGCGGCTGCTGGAACGCAGCACCCGCGCCGTGCGGCTGACCGCGGCCGGCGCCGCGTTCGCCCGCGACGCCCGGCATCTGCTCGAAGCCCAGCAGGCCGCCGTCGGCCGCGCGCGGCGGATCGCCGACGGCGCCGAAGGCGAACTCCACCTCGGCTTCATCAGCGGCATCTCCTACACGTTCCTGCCGCGGGTGCTCCGGCTGACGCGGGACCGCTTTCCCGGGCTGCGCCTGCACCTGCACCAGAACACCTCGGCCGAACTGGCGTCGATGGTCCGGTCCGGCAGGCTCGACCTCGCCTTCGTGCGCGGCCCGCTCGCCGATCCGGACGGGCTCGACCTGCGCACGGTGGCGGCCGAACGGCTCTCCGTCGCGCTGCCCGCCGGACATCCGCTAGCCGGGCGCACCGCCGTGGGACTGGCCGATCTCGCGGGCGAAAACTTCGCGCTGCCCTCGCTGACCGCGCTGGCCGGACTCGCCGAACAGGTCGCCGCCGCCTGCCGCGCCGCCGGTTTCGCCCCGCGCGACGGCGCCCGGGCGGACAGCCTCCCCGGCTTGATCAGCCATGTCGCGGCGGGGAGTTGCGTGTGCCTGGTGCCCGAACAGGTGCCCGCCGGAGCGCTGCCCGGGGTGGTGTTCCGGACGCTCGAAGCCGCACACCGGGAGGGACCGGACGACGACCTGGCGCTGACCATCGTCGCGATCGTCCGCGCGGGACAACGAGATCCGGCCGTGGAACGGGTTCTGGCACTGGCACGCGACGAACGAACCGACGCGGCACGAGAATCCGCTCACGGCTGATCCCACACCCAGCCGTCCACAAAGGACAACAGGATCCCGCCGCGCAACAGGCTCTGGCTCTCGCACGCGACGAACGACCCGACCCGGCAACGGAATCCGAGCCCGGCCGACCCCGCGGTCGCTCAGAACAGCGTCGCGGGCTCGACCGGCTCCGGCTCCGGCAAGGCATCCACGTCAGGCGCCAGCGCCCGCACGTCGTCGTGGAAGCGGCGGGCGAGCGCGGGCGCTTCGGCGTTGTCGGGAGTGTGCACGAAAACCGTCGGCGAACGACCCTCCCGCAGCCACCCCGCGACCACCTCGGTCCACGGCCGCCATCCCTCGACGGTCTCCTCCACCGAGTCCCGGCCCAGGTAGCGGACGACCGGCCGGTCGGTCAGCGCGCGCGTCCGGCGCGGCAGCCGCGGTTTCTTGGCCCAGGCGTCCTGCTCCGCCTCGCTGGACGGCGGGCTCTGGAAGAAAACCGTGGTGTCGAACGGCACCCACTCGGCGTCCGCGGCGCCGAGCGTCCCCTCCAGCAGCGACGTCGCGCTGGCGTCGGCGAAGAACTCGGGATGCCGCACCTCCACCGCACGCCGGAGATTCGCCGGAAGGCGGCGCAGGAAACGGCCGAGCGCATCGACGTCCGAGGGGCCGAACGAGCCGGGCACCTGCGTCCACAGCACCGCCCGCTCGCCGAGGGGTTCGATCGCGTCCAGGAACGCCCGCATCTCGGTCTCGACTCCGGCGAAGCGGCGTTCGTGCGTGACAGTTTTGGGCACCTTCACCACGAACCGGAAGTCCGGGCCGGTCTGCTGCGCCCACGTCTCGACGGTGGCTCGGGCGGGAGTCGCGTAGAAGGTGGTGTTGCCTTCGACCGCGTTGCACCAGCCGGCGTAGGCCCGCAGGCGCTCCTTCGCGGGCAGCGACTGCGGCAGGAACCGCCCCGGCCACGCCTTGTGCGTCCACATCGCGCAGCCGACATGAAGACGTGCCACTGTCGTCCGCCCCCTCTCTCCTCAGGGGAAATTACTACCCGGGCGCGGCTATCCGTGGGTCCGGGGCCGGTAGTCGCCGTACTGCTGCCGGCGGGCGGGCCCCCGGCGGCGGAGCAGGTGCGCGGGCACGTAGTGGCTGACCGGCCGCGACCACTGGTCGTCGGCGGTGACCAGCTGATAGGTGACCCAGCCGAGCAGCCCGCCGTCCTCGCGGCGCGCCCATTCGAACAGCAGCCCGGGATGCTCTGTCTCGATCCGCAGCCCGGCCCGGTCGCGCGGCGCGAGGATCTCCGTGCCGAGCACGAGCAGCTTGCGCACGCCCACCCACACCGGAATCGGCGGATCCACTCTCCGCACGGTCGACGGCCACTCGCTCACCTCTGGCTCACCTGCTCGCTTCCCTGCTCCGGGCCGCCCGCGGTTCCCGGCGACCCGAAACGGGAGTCGAACATGTGTTCGCATGAAGTGTCAAATTGGACTGGACAGCGGAGCGCGCCATGAGCTTCGGGCATCCGCCGCTTGTCCTGCGCAGCCGGGACTTCCGGAGAGGGGACGGTGTGCGCGACGGCACACGCCGGGCACCGGTCTGTCCATTGTGGACTCGCCCGGCCGATGGCGGGCGGACGCGGCAGGACGACCGGAGTGCCGCTTTCCTCGCGAAACAGGCCGGACTGCCCGTCCGCGAGGCGTCTCGTAGGGTGGAGGGTCTGGGATGTCCGGCCGCAAAGGGGGCCACGAAGGTGGAGGGCCAGCACCGGCAGCCGCTGTGGAAGGCACTCGCCGCCGCGCCCGACGAAGCAGGCCGCCGCGGCAGCTGGGCGCAAGGAGTGTGCCTCGCCTGCGTGGAGACGATGGACCAGGTCGACGCCGCGATCCTGGCGCTGCGGGCGGGCCCGCGGTCGGAGGAGGTGCTGGGGGCGAGCGACGCCTGGGCGGCCCGGCTGGCGGAACTGGAGTACACCGCCGGGGAAGGGCCGGGGGCGGAGGCCTTCGACACCGGAAGCCCGGTGCTGGTCCCGGACCTGACCGCCGACCAGGTGCGCTGGCCCGGGTTCGCCCAGACCGCGCTCGCGGCGGGCCTCGGCGCGACCTTCGCGTTCCCCCTGCAGTTCGGCGGCATCCGGCTCGGCACCCTCGAACTCGCCCGGCGCCGTCCCGGCGGGCTGACCAGCGCGGAGACGCGGGACGCCGCGCTCGCCGCCGACCTGGCCACCGCGGCGCTGCTGCGGCAGTCCCGCGAGGCCGAGCTCGCCGGGGTGGAATTCGCCCCGCGCACGGTGCTCTCCTACCAGGACGTGCACATCGCCACCGGCATGCTCTCCGCCCTGCTGCGGATCAGCCTCGACGACGCGTTCGCCCGCCTGCGCGCCCACGCCTACAGCACCAACCGGCCTCTCCTCGACGTGGCCCGGGACGTGCTGGAGCGCCGCATCACCCTTGAGGAGTCGTCCGAATGAACCATCCCACCGACGAGAACGCCGGCCGCCGGACGCCCGCCGGGCGCGTCGGCCTCCTGCCCGCGGACGCGCCCGCCGCGCTGGCCGCGATCACCTCCCGCCTGGTCGGCGCCTCGGACAACGCCGCGGTGCTGCGCCTGATCGCCGAGGTCGGCACCGGCCTCCTCGGCGCGCGCGGCGCCGCGGTGCTGCTGAAGGACCCGGGCGGCGAGCCCGCCGTCCTCGCGGCTTCGGACGAGACCGCGCAGTTCGCGGAACTGCTGCGGACCGACGTGCGCCGGGGACCGTGCGTCGACTGCATCGCGACGGCGGCCGTGGTCGCGGTCCCCGATCTGACCCTCGAACGGGACCGCTGGCCGGGCTTCGCGACGGCGGCGCTGGCGGCCGGGTACCAGGCCGTGGTCGCGGTGCCGCTGCGGCTGGACGGCGAAGCGGTCGGCGGGTTCACCCTGCTGTTCGCCGCGCCGACCGAGCCGCAGCCGTGGCAGCTGTCGCTGGCGCAGGTGGTGTCGGACCTCGCGGTGCTGGCGCTGGTCCGGGAAACCGGCCCGCGGCGCGCGGACCGGCTGTTCGAGGCCACCCTCGCCTCGCTGAACGACCGGGTCCGGCACGACCAGGCGGTCGGGGTGGTCGCCGGCGTCCTCGGCACCGACCCGGACACGGCCCGCGCGCTGGTCAACGACTACGCGGCCCGGCACGACCGGCCGCTGCGCGACGTCGCCAGATCGCTGATCGACCGCACCCTCGACCCGGCCGACCTCACCGGCTGACACCGGGTCAGGCCCAACCCCAGTACTCCGGATCCGCCCCGCTCTCGGCAGCGGCATCGGCAACCGCCGTCACCCGCGCCGCTTCCGCCCCCTCCCCGCCCGCACCGCGGGCCAAGACGCCCAACGCCTCCGCGGCGTCACATCCCTGCGTGCACTGGACAACGCCGACCGCCTCGCCGATCGTCGTCCGTTCCGCCAGCGACGCGCTCAGCAGCCGGGCCGCCGCGGTGCACGCGGCCTCGTCGAGGCGCTGAGGGGACATGCCCCTACCGTCCTCTCCCGTTCCGGTGCGCGCCAGTACCCGGCGAGACCGGACGGGGAGACCCGCTGGCGTCCCGAATGCGAGGTCAGCGAACTTCGCGGAACGAGGCCGCGGATCGCTCCGAATTGATGAACCTTCGCCTCTATCGCGGGCCCGTGCGGGGGCGCACCATGGAGCCTGGCACCGACCGGACGCACTCCCCCGACTCCAGCGGGAAGCAACCATGCCGAATTCGCGGGTTCCCGGCCCCGCCGCCGTCGAGGCGGCGGTGGCGGCGGCACTTCTCGCCCCAGGCGCCTCCGACGCCCCGCTCTGGCAGTGGCGCATCGGCTACCGCACCCTCCACCTCTACGCGGAGCCGAGCCGGCGGCGAGCGGCCGACGATCCCGCCGGGCGATGGCAGACGCTCAGCAGCGGCGCGGCACTGCACCATCTCCGGATCGCCTTCGCCGGTCTCGGCTGGGCGTGCGCGGTGGACCGGTTGCCCTCGCCGGGCGAACCGGACCGGCTGGCCGTCGTGACGCCGCGGCCGGGCGAGCCGGGTCCCGGAGAAGCCGCGCTGGCGACGTCGATCGCGCGGCGCCGCGAGGACTTGCGGCCGTGCGGCGGACGACCGGTGCCGTCCGACTGCCTTGGCCGGCTTTCGCACGCAGCCGCCCGCGAAGGCGCGGTCTTGCACCCGGTGGAAGACCGCGCAGTCCGCGGCTATCTCATGACCGCGGGCGGCGAAGGCACCAGGGTTCCCGCCCAAATGCGTCGCGAAGAGGCGTACGCACGCAGCGCGTCCCTCGTCGCTTCACAGGGTGTTCTCGTCCGCGCTGCCGCCGGGACGGCGGGAAACCGGCCGCCGCTCGCGCGAGGCGAAGCCGAACCTCGGAACGACGGGGCGTCCCTGCTCGTGCTCAGCACGCCGGGCGACGACCGCCTTGCCTGGCTGCGCGCCGGAGAGGCGCTGAGTTCGGTGCTGCTGACCGCGACGGGGTACGGATTGTCGTCCGGGCGGCTGAGCCGGACCGGGCCGCGGCTGCGCGAGACTCTCGCGGAGCGCGTCACGCTCGGCCAAGCGCCGCAAGCGGTGTTGTGGGTGGGACGGCCGCCGGTCGGTGTGAAGCGACTGCAGCGGACGAGGTCGCAGGCGAGCGTCGACGACGTGCTCGAACCGCTTCAGGCGCCAGCGAAACATCGCTGCTGACCGGCCCCGGCAGTTCCCCGGCACGGTCGTCCACTTCCCACTGTGCCGGATGGACGCCGCCCGCGCTCCGGTGCTTTAGAGTGGCACCGTGGCAGCGGAAACCGGGGAATACCGTGACGCCGCGCGCCCCGGGCGCCGGCCGGTCCTTTCCGATGTCGCGCGGCTGGCCGGGACCTCCACGGCGGTGGTCAGCTACGTCCTCAACGACGGGCCCCGTCCGGTGGCCGACAAGACGCGGCGCAAGGTCGAGGACGCCATCCGGCTGCTCGGCTACCGGCGCAATCCGCTCGCCGGGGCGTTGAGCGGCGGCCGGTCCAATTTGGTCGGACTGCTGGTGCCGGACACCGCGAACGCCTTCTACGGCGAGATGTCGCGCTGCCTCGAAGCGGAGGGCCGCCGCCGGGGATTGCTGACGCTGCTCGGCAATACCGCTTACCGGCCGGGGCTCGCCGACGAATACGGCGAGGCGTTCTCCGAACTGCGGCCGCGCGGGATTTTCGTGACGACCGGCGAAAAACCGCGGCTGGCGGCCGAAACACCGTGCGTGTTCCTGCAGTGGGCCGCACCGGACGACAGCTCGCCCAGCGTGGTGTTCGACGACTTCGACGGCGCGCGGCTCGTCACCGAGCACCTGCTCGGGCACGGGTACGAAGACATCTTTTGCGTGGCAGGCGAAATCGCGGTGGGACCGGCCGAAGGCCGCGAAGGAGGCTGGCGCGAGGCGATGGCGGACGCCGGCCTGCCCGCCGAGGGCAGGCTCGTCCGGACGTCCTTCGACAAGGTCGAGGCGGGCCGGGCGGTGCGCGACGTGCTGACGAGCGGCCGCCGGATCCGCGCCGTCTACGCGACCACCGACGAGCAGGCGCTGGTGACCATCCGCATCGCGCACAGCCTGGGGTTGCGCGTGCCGGAGGACCTCGCGGTCGTCGGCTTCGACGGGACGAGGGAAGCCCGCCTCGGCAACGTTCCGCTCACCACGGTGCACGTTCCGCTGGAGGAATTCGCGGTGCGCGCGTTCGACGCCTTGGACGGCCGCGACGATCCGTCAGTCGTGCTGGACGGAACGCTCAGCGTCGGCGTCACGTGCGGCTGCGAACCCGGCGCCACCGAGGAAGCCGCACACGCCGGAGCGGCCGCCAGCGGATAACCGCCCCGCCACGGCGAAATCCGTGACGGGGCCGTTCGCTACCGCGCGAGAGTGTTGTGCTCGTCCGAGGCGTACTCCGAGTTCAGCGACAGCGCGCTGAACCGGAACGGCCGGTCCACCCGGGTGAACCCGAGCGGGCAATGCCGGGTGCCCGCGGGCAGATACACCGAACCGCTCGTGGTGATCACGTGCCGGACGCCCTCGACGTCGAGGTAGATTTCCGCGCCGAGGTCGTCGGGGTCCTCCGGATTGTTCCCGTGCCAGATCAGGACCTCGTCGTAGTCGTGCTGGTGCTCCTTCACCCACTGCACCGGAGTGTCGCATGCGCCGATCCACGTGTAGGTGAGGTGGATCTTGCTCTCCGGCACCTCCTTCGCGCGCATGAGGGCGAGCGATTCGCCGACGTTGGGCGGTTCGACGACGCCCGCCGCCGCGCCCTCGTTGACGAGGTCGTCGAGACAGTTGGGCATTTTCCTCACGAACAGGCGCTCGTACGGACTGGTCATGCGGCTGCTTCCTCCTCTGCTCCCGGGACGGGCCGAGCCGGCCGCAGCACACTCTAAACGATTAGCTTCTCCACTTGTAGACTCTTCCCTCGCGCCGGAACTGGCCGTACCCTGTGGCGACGCCTGGCAGATCTAACGGTTTAGATTTCTGGCTTCCCTGGAGGTTCCCAGTGTCGCGCGGACCCCGATGCCTGCCCGTTCTCCTGCTCGCCGCCGCGCTGCTCGCCGGCTGCGGCCGTCCGGACGACGCGGACGACCCGGCCGGCGCCGGCACGCTCCGCATCTCCGTCTCGACCGACGCGGGCGAGGTCCTCAACCCCTACGCCAGCAACCAGGGCCCGATCCAGGAGCTGCGCAGTTCCCTGGTCTTCGAGGGGCTCACCGCGCTCGGCCCGGAGGGCAGGACCGAATGGCGGCTGGCGACCGGCATGACGCCGAACGCCGACCGGACACAGTGGACGATCACCCTGCGCCCCGGCGTGAAGTTCAGCGACGGCACCGAGTTCACCGCGGCCGACGTCGTCTCGAGCATCAAGTACCTGCGCGATCCCGCGCACGCCGCGCAGGGCCTGGCGCTGATCCAGATGATCGACCCCGCCTCGATCCAGGCCGTGGACAAGCTGACCGTGCGAGTAGGGCTGACCGAGCCGTTCAGCCCGTTCAAGGACATCTGGACGAGCGTGCTGCTGCCGATGACCAAAACCGGGTCGGCCCCGGCGAAGCCGATCGGCACCGGGCCGTTCGCGGTCAAGTCGTTCGCCGCGGGCCGGGAGTCCACAGTGGAGCGGTCCGACGGCTACTGGGGCAGGAAACCGAAGCTCGCCGCCGTGCAGCTGATCGAGTACCAGAGCCAGCAGGCGCAGGCGAACGCGCTGCTGTCCGGCCGGGTCGACATCGCGTCGAACACGACGCCGACGATCGCGAAGTCGCTCGCCGGCCGCGGCGGCATCCAGTTGCTCGACAGCAAAGGCACCTTCAGCCTGCAGATCGGGCTCGACACTGCCGTCGCGCCGTTCCGCGACGTCCGGGTGCGCCAGGCTTTGCGGCTGCTGGTCGACCGGCAGCAAATCGTGTCCAACGTCTTCAGCGGCTACGCCCGGATCGCGAACGACTACGAGACGACCACGCCGCAGTGCGCCGCGCCGAACCTCCCGCAGCGGGCTCCGGACATCGCGGCCGCGAAACGGCTGCTGGCCGAGGCCGGGCAAAGCGATCTGTCGTTCGCGATCACCACCGACGGCCTGCTGCCCGGCATGTCGGAGCTAGCGCAGGTCTTTGCGCAGAACGCCGCGCTGGCGGGCGTCAAGGTGACCGTCAACGTGGTCCCGACGCCGGAATTGCTCGCGAAATGGGGCCAGTGGCCCGCTTTCGTCGACTACAACCCGGTCCCCTACCTGCCGTCCGTGCTCGGCGGGCTGCTGCCGGACCGGGTCGGCAACGCCGCGCACTGGAACGACGCCGCTTTCACCGGCCTGGCGGGCGAACTGTTCAGGTCGCCCGAGCAGCGGCAATGCCCGCTCATGAACCGGATGCACGAAATCGAGTACACGAACGGCCCGTACATCATCCCCGCGTTCTCCGACGTGCTCCTGCCGCACCGGGCGGCGGTGCAAGGGCTCGTGCCGGACGTGAACGGCCGCCCGCTGTCGTTCCTGACCGACGTGACCGTCGGATGACCGCGCGCTGGCTAGTGCGCCGGCTCGCGCTCGGCGTGCTCGTGTTGTTTCTGGTCTCGGTGCTGGTTTTCCTGGTGACGCAAGCCTTGCCGGGCGACGTAGCGCGGATCGTCCTCGGCAAGGACGCCACCGTCGAGCAGGTGGCGAATCTGCGCCACCAGCTCGGCCTCGACCAGCCGCTCCTGGAGCAATACGGCCGCTGGCTCGGCGGCCTGCTCACCGGGCATCCGGGAGTGTCGCTGCAGAACAAGGAACCCGTCGCGGAAATCCTCGGGCCGCGGATCGTGAACTCGTTCACCCTCGGCTTCATCTCGATGGCGCTGATCCTGCCGCTCTCGGTGGCCGCCGGGGTGCTGAGCGCTGCGCGCCGCGACAGTTTCGCGGACAAGGCGTTCGTCGCGGTCACGTCGCTGAGCATGGCACTGCCGCCGTTCGTCGTGGGGATGCTGCTGATCGCGCTCTTCGCCACCACGATGCTCGGGGTGCTGCCGGGAGTTTCGGACATCCCGCCCGGCGACCTGCCGTGGGGGCATCCGGCCGAACTCGTGCTGCCGGTCGCCACGCTCACGTTCATGGGGGTGATGTACTTGGGACGCTTGGTGCGCGCTTCGGTCATCGACGCGCTGGACAGCGAGTACGTGCAGATGGCCGTCCTCAAAGGACTGAGCCGTCGCCGCATCCTGTTCCGGCACGCGCTGCCCAACGCCATCGCGGCGAGCCTGCCCGCGGCGGGCCTGGTCGCGGCCGTCACGATCACCGGCGTCGTGGTCGTCGAATACGTGTACTCGTATCCCGGGCTCGGCACGGCGCTGGTCAGCGCGGTGAACTCGCACGATCTGCCGGTCCTGCAGGCGTGCGTGCTCATCCTCGCGGCCACGTACTACCTGTGCAATCTCCTCGCGGACGTTCTCGCCGCGGCAGGGCGCACCCGATGAGCGTTTCGGTGGCGCGCCGCGCGGCTCGGACCGGTCGCGCCCGGCTCGGGCTCGGATTGCTCGCCGCGATCGCCTTCGTCGTCGTCTTCGGCCCGTTGCTCGCGCCGTGGCCGCCGACCGCTATCGTCGCGCCTCCGCTGGAGGGACCGAGCGCGCAGTTCCCGCTGGGCACCGATCTTTTGGGCCGGGACGTGCTCAGCCGCTTGCTGTCCGGCGGCGGCACCCTCACCTGGATGACGCTCCTCGCCACCGGAATCGGCGTCGTCCTCGGGGCGCTCATCGGGCTGACCGCCGCCTACCGCGACGGCGTCGCCGACACCGTCCTCATGCGAGCGATGGACGTCGTGCTGAGCTTCCCGGAGACCATCTTCGTGCTGGTGTTCGTGGCCGCGTTCGGCCGCCACCCGCTGCTCACCGCGTCGCTCGTCGGGGTCGCGTTCGCCCCCGGCGTCTCGCGAGTGCTGCGCGGCGCGGCGCTGCCGGTGTTCGACAGCGAATATGTGTTGTGGGCCAAGGCGAACGGCTTGCCCGGCCGGCAGATCGTCCTCGGCGAAGTGCTGCCCGGCGTGACGTCGCCGCTGATGGTGGAAACCGGAATGCGGCTGGTGTGGGCGGTCACCGCGATCGCCTCGCTGAACTATCTCGGCTTCGGCATCACACCGCCCGCTCCGGATTGGGGGCTTATGGTCAGCGAAAACCAAGACGGCCTCGCCGTCGCGCCGCTGCCGGTGCTGGCACCGATCGCGCTGATCCTCATGATGGCTCTCGGCGGCAACCTCGTGGCCGAGTCCGTCGCCAGGACAGTCAGCCGCACGGAAGGAAAGAGCTGACGTGGCCAAGGAAGTCGCGGTGTCGGGCGTGACCGTCAAAGCCGCCGGACACGCCATCGTGCAGGACATCGGCTTCGAACTCGGCCGCGGCGAAGTCCTCGGCGTGGTCGGCGAATCGGGGTCCGGCAAAAGCACTCTCGCACTCGCTCTGCTGGGTTTCGCCCGCTCCGGCGCGACCATCACCAGCGGACAGGTCGTTGTCGACGGAGTAGACCTGCTTTCCCTGCCGCCAGCGGAATTGCGCCGCGCACGAGGCCGGAAAGTCGCCTATGTACCCCAGGATCCGGCGACCGCGCTCAACCCGAGCCTGCGTGTGTCGACTCAGCTGACCGAGGGATTGGGCCAGCCCGCGCGGACCCGGGTACGGCAGTTGCTCGACACCGTCGGCCTGCCCAGCGACGACGCGTTCCTGCGCCGCCGCCCGCGCCAGCTTTCCGGCGGCCAGCAGCAACGGGTCGCCGTCGCGATGGCGATCGCGGCCGGTCCGCGGCTGATCGTGCTCGACGAACCGACGACCGGGCTCGACGTCGCCACCCAGGCCCGGGTGCTCGACCTGGTGCGGGAACTGTGCCGGGCCCGCGACCTGGCGGCGATCTACGTCTCGCACGATCTCGCGGTGGTCGCCGACGTCGCCGACCAGGTGATGGTCATGTACGGCGGCGAGGTCGTCGAACACGGCCCCGCCCGCTCGGTGCTTACTCGCGCCGCACATCCCTACACCCGCGCCCTGCTCTCGGCCGTGCCGTCCGCGACCCATCGGCACCGGCTGGTGCCCATCCGCGGCCGGGCCCCCAGCATCGACGACGCCCGTGCCGGGTGTGCCTTCGCACCGCGCTGCGACTACGCGACACCTTCTTGCAGCACAACGCATCCAGCGTTGGCGCTCGCGCCCTCCGGCACCCTCGCACGGTGCATTCACGCGGAAGAAGTCACCCGGAATTTCCGGACCGTGCCGCGCGCTCCCGAACCGGTCGTACCTCCCGCGAACCAGCCAGCCCTGTTGTCCGTCTCCGGCCTGAACGCCAGCTACCGCGGACGACAGGTCGTCTTCGACGTCTCCTTCGACCTGCGGCCCGGCCAATGCCTCGCCGTGGTCGGCGAATCAGGCAGCGGTAAAACCACCATGTCCCGCTGCCTCGCCGGACTGC
Source organism: Amycolatopsis albidoflavus (assembly GCF_039525725.1). Lineage (NCBI taxonomy): Bacteria > Bacillati > Actinomycetota > Actinomycetes > Pseudonocardiales > Pseudonocardiaceae > Amycolatopsis > Amycolatopsis albidoflavus. Next base: position 298,302 of record NZ_BAAAHV010000011.1, on the reverse strand, counting down.
ACCCCGAGCATCAAGGCGAGGTGACCTTCGACGGCAGCCCGGTCCCGGCCGCCGCCTCCCGGCGAGACTCCCGCACTCGGCGCGAACTGCAGTACGTCTTCCAAAACCCTTATGGTTCTTTAAGTCCACATCGGACAGTCGAAGACGGCCTGCTGGTCGCCCTGCGCCACTACTTCGGCGTACACGCCCGCGAAGGCCGCCGCCGAGCCCGCGCCGCGCTCGACCGCGTCGAAATCCCGTCGCGACTCGCCGACCGCTACCCGTCGGAGCTGTCCGGCGGACAACGCCAGCGAGTCGCGATCGCCCGGGCTCTGGTGTGCGAACCGAAACTGATCATCTGCGACGAGGTGACGTCCGCATTGGACGTCTCGGTGCAAGCGTCCGTAGTGGAACTGCTGCGCTCCCTGATGGACGACGGCCCGTCGATGATCTTCGTGACGCACAATCTCGCGGTGGTACGCAGCATCTCGGACGAGGTCGTCGTGCTCAGCGAGGGCCGGGCCGTCGAAGCGGGACGGACTGACCAGGTGCTGACGTCGCCGTCGCACGCGTATACGAGAAGCCTGCTCGCCGCGACGCTGGACGTGCCCGACCAGATCAGCCCTCGCTGACGCGGCGGTAGCGGATGTGGGTGGTCAGCGGCGAATGCAGCACCTCGACCGGCTCGAAGCCGAAGGACTCCACCCCGTCGAACATGCGCTCGCCGGAGCCGAGCAGGACAGGCGCGATATCGAGAGTGAGCTCGTCGATCACCCCGGCGTTCAACGCCTGCCGAACGGCCGACGCCCCGCCGGCGATGTCCACTCCCTTGTCCCCAGCAGCCTCGCGCGCCGCCGCGTAGGCAGCGTCGAAGCCTTCGGTGACGAAGTAGAACGTCGTCCCGCCCTCCATCGGAATCGGCTCGTGAGCGTGATGAGTCATCACGAAAACCGGCGCGTGATACGGCGGTTCCGCGCCCCACCAGCCGGACCAGTCCTCGTCCCAATCGCCGCGAACGGGGCCGAACATGTTGCGCCCCATCACATACGCGCCGCGAGGCCGCATGAGCCACTCGGCGGCGGTCTTGTCGGCGTCGTTCGCCCGGGGATCGCCGATGTGCCACCCGTGCAACTCCCGCCCCCGCACCCCGAGCGGCTCGTCCCGGCTCTGCCCCGGCCCGGCGACGAAGCCGTCCAGCGAGATGGACATATGACAAGTCGTGTCCGCCACGGCGAGCCTCCCGAGTGATTGCGGTTTGCAAGCGGTTGGAGGGAAGATAGCAGGTGCGGGGCGGTGCGCGCTATCCGTGCGGAGGAGATTCTCCGCGGGTCAGGTCGCCAGGCGGCGCAGGAACGTGGTCGTCCGATGCCACGCGAAGTACGGTTCGGAGGCCGCCCGATGGGCTCCGCAGCGGCGTCCGGCCAGGTGCTGCATGCGCAGTTTCAGGCTCCCGGCGGGAAGCTCGTCGAGCCGCACGGTCTGAATGCAGCCGGTTTCGTCGACGGTGACCCAGCCCGATTCGTACAGCACGTCGCAGCCGAAACTGCAGGCGAACATGGCGATGTCGCGGAGGTTTCGTCGTTCGTCGTCAGTGCAGGCCGCGCGTTTCTTCACGTGCGCGGCAACCAGGAACTCCAACGGGAACTCGTCGCCGCACAACGCGCAGGGAGCCGAAGTGCGTCCGTTGGCGAGCAGCTTGCGGAGCCGGGTCTGTTCGGTCCGGACCTTGACCTGTGCCCGCACGTCCAGCTCGCCGAAGTGGACGTCCGCAGCGTCCGGTTCGGCGCCTGAGCTGTTCAGCGTCAACGTCGTCGGCGAATCGGCCCTGCTGACGCCCGGCAGGTTCGCCAGCACCGCCCCGACGAACGTGCTCCGGTGACCCAGTTCGGCAACCGAAACCTCGAGCGTGCCGCGCGCGGCGAGCACGTCCAGCCCGTGCTGGATGTCGCGGAGGGGCACGGGCTGCCCTTCCGGCGACCGATCGGTGCCCACCAGCACCGATCCGCCCTCGACCTTGAGAATCTGGTTCTCCTTGCCGGTGGGGGTCGAGATCGTCTCGCCGGTGAGACCCCGGAGGAGGTCCTCCGCTCGCGGCAGCACCCCTTCCGAGGCGGGCGCCGCCAGATCGGCCGCGAGCCGGGCCGCATCGTCCGGCCCGTAGCCCGGAACCTCCAGCCGCAGCTCGATCCGCTTCTGGTTGTTGCTCTCCTTCGTCGCGCCGTCTTTCAGGCCGACCTTCCCCGCCGCCCGGGTGATCTGCAGTCGCACCTGCTTGATGTCCCGCTCGTCGGCCAAAACGACCGGAGCCGGGACAATGCTTCGCTCTTCCTCGGGCAGACGAACGGTCTGCCTTGACGCCACGACGCCGGACACCACGACTGCCTGCCGGTCGCGAAGGCGGTTGAGCAACAGCTCCAAGGCGTCGTTGTACTGGTCGTTGCGCGGCCGCGGCCCCGCTCCCCGGCCGCCCGCACTCTCCATGACCAGGCTCAACCGCCCGTCGTCGGCCGCCACGGAGAACCCAGCGTTCAGCTCATTGCCCTCGTCATCACTCGCAAACACGAGACCAGCCTTCCAGACAGGACCGCCGGCCACGATCAGAAAAGCGACCCCACCGCGACAGCCGCGCACACCGACAGGAACAGCCCGCCCACCGCGAAGCCCAGCGGTTTCTGCCGCCAGGCCGTGTGGCGGTCCAGGGCGTACCAGCCGGGGCCCGTCAGCAGCAGGGCCAGTGCCATCGCCGCGAGCGTCAGTTCCAGTTCGAATCCCGGGCTGGCGCTGCCGAACAGGCCGCCCGACCACTTCACGCGGACCGCGCTCAGAGCCACGCCCAGCAGGCCGGCCGCGGCGAGCGGGGTCAGCAGGCCCAATGCCAGCAGGACGGCGCCGCCGACCTCGGTGATGCCGGTCAGCCAGGTCAGGAACTCGATGTTGTGGCTGAAACCGTAGCCCCGCAACAGGTTCTCGAAGTGCGCCATCCCCGCGCCGCCGAACAGGCCGAAGACCTGCATCAGCCCGTGCGCCCCCATCGCGACCGACAGCATCAGCCGCAGCACCAGCAGACCGAAGTCCAAGCCGCCATTCTCATCCGACCAACGAGACATGTTCGCCACGCCGACACCCTAGCCATCCCGCGCGCCGCTCCGGGCGACCCACCGGACGTGTCGCCCGACAAGACCGCGTCACGGCGCGGAGGCAGCGCCTTCGGGCAGATAACTGTCCCGGAAACCGAACGCGCTCGGCGAGGGCCCCTTCCCCCGCAACAGTTCCAGCCGCTCGACGGCCTCCTCGACCGTCGGAATGTGCCCGGCGGGAACCCACCACAGCACCTGGAACGGCGACTTCGGCAGCGCGAACCACTCCGAGCGGCGGCGCAGCATGTCCAGGTGGCCGCTGCGGTAGACGTAGTCCCACAGGGCGTCGCGGGTTTCCCACACCGACATGTTCACCAGGACGTCGTCGCCGAGCGAGGTTCGGATCGCGGTGGCGTCGTTGCCGCCGTCCTCCACCAGTCGCCATACGAAGCCGGGCGCGCGGTCGGCGACCTCGTTCAGCGTGTCGAGCATCGAGGTGAAGCCGTGCATGCGGGCGTCCGCGAGCGGGAATTTCAGGATGCCCACGTTGAGCTGGGCGAGGTGATGTTCCGTCACTCCTTCACCTCACCATCGCCGGGCCTTCTATGTCAACTCTCATTATTTTTAGAACGCTCGACGACCACGCAACACAGTCCGGGGCGCGGGTCCATGCGAGCGGTCAGGCCTTCGGCGTCTTCGAGCAGCCCTTCCAGCAGCGCCAGATTCATGCCGCACACCAGCCCCGGATGCCGCTGCGAGAGGACATGGAAGGGACAGTTGGCAAGACGCAGGACGTCGTCGGCCAAGCGGGGCTCGTACCCGCGGGCGGCCAGCAGGTCTTTCGCGGCGGCGAGGTCTTCGACAGGCCCCGCGGCGGCGCGGCCCTCCCGCCGGGCGGCGGACTGGAGCTCGGTGTCCAGCCGGGCGACCTCCGCGACCTCGGCCAGCAGATCGGCGGCGGTGCGGTAGTCGCGTGCCGGGACGGAGAACTGCCGCTCGGCATCGGACCGGCGGTAGAGCTTCGCCGGACGGCCGGCCCCCGGGCCCGAGCGTCCGCTCAGCCGCTTGCTCTCCGTCTCCAGCAGGCCCGCGTCCACGAGTTTGTCGAGATGGAAGGCGGCGAGCGTGCGCTGGATCCCGGCCCCCTCGGCCGCTTCGTTCCGGCTCACGTCGTGGTCCTGGGAAACCACGTAGTCGTACAGCCGCCGCCGGACGGGATCCTGCAGGACGGCGATCGCCTCGATGTCTTCCACGCCGCCATTCTAAGAACAACGAGGATATGCGTTAGAGGTGCTCATTCCTCGCCGAGCTCCGGCGAGTGGCGACCGACCGCGGCGGTTCGGCGCGCATGTGGTCGCGGACGCGGGCCATGATGCCGCCCAGCGCGTCGAGGTCCGAAGTGGACAGTGGGGCGACCAGCAACCGGCGGACGACCTCGACGTGCCCGGGAAGCACCTTCGCGACCAGCTCCCGGCCCGCCTCGGTGACCGCGACGACGGTGGCCCGCTGGTCCTCCGCACTGGGACCGCGGGTGACCAGCCCCGCCTTTTCGAGCAAGCCCGCCTGATGGGTCAGGCCGCTGCGGCTGTAAACGACGCCGTCGGCCAGCTCCGTCATCGTCAGCGGCCCATCGGAATGGGAGAGCCGGGCGAGCAGCTCGAACTGCACATAACTGAGGTCGCCCTCGGCCCGCAGCTGCTGCGTGACGGCGTGCTGCAGCAGGCTCACGGCCTCCATCAGCGAGAAGTAGGTGTTGAGCTGCCCGGGCTCCAGCACGTCCGCCATGCGATCAGTCTAGATGCTTCGAAGTCGAATCATTGTGGCCGCCCTCACATCCGCGGGACTTTGCTTCGATATCGAAGCATACTCGTCCTCAGGTTGCTTCAACTTCGAAGCACATTCTGGAGGATGTCATGAAAGCAGTGCGCTACCACCGCTACGGCGGAAGCGAAGTCCTGGCCTTCGAAGAGGCCGAGCGCCCGGCGCCCGCCGAGGGACAGGTGCTCGTGAAGGTGGCCGGCACCTCGTTCAACCCGGTCGACCTCGGCATCCGCGCGGGCGGCCTGCAGGAGGTGTTCCCCTTGGCGTTCCCGCACATTCCGGGCGTCGAGGTCGCCGGGACGATCGCCGAGGCGGGTCCCCGCACCGACGGCCGTCAGGTCGGCGACGCGGTCGTGGCCTTCCTGCCGATGAACGCCGACGGCGCGGCGGCCGAGTACGTCCTCGTTCCCGCCGAAGCACTGGCTGCCGCCCCGCAGACGGTCGACCTGCCCGACGCCGCCGCGCTGCCGGTCGGCGGACTGACCGCGTGGCAGGCGCTCTTCGACGACGCTCACCTGGAAGCGGGCCAGACGATCCTGATCAACGGCGCCGGCGGAGCAGTCGGCGGCTACGCCGTTCAACTCGCGCATCAGGCAGGCGCGACCGTCACCGCGACCTCGAGCCCCCGCACCGAAGAACGCCTCCGCGAGTACGGGGCCGACCGGATCATCGGGCACCTCGACTTCGCCTCCGGCGCGCCCATCGCCGACGGCGGGCCGTTCGACGTCGTACTCAACCTCGTGCCCACCACTCCCGAGGAGACCGCCGCGCTGGCAAACCTGGTCGCCGACGGTGGCGCGCTGGTCAGCACCACCACTCCCCCGCCGGAGAATCCGGGACGCGGGATCCGCACGGCCCGGGTGTTCGTCGCCAGCGACGCGGAGCAGCTGGCCGAACTCGTCTCCCGGGTCGACGCGGGGACCTTGCGGATCACCGTCGCCGACCGCCGCCCCTTGGCGGATCTCCCGGCGGTGCACGATGAAGCGGCGTCAGGGCGACTGGTCGGCAAGACCGTTCTCGTGCCCTGACAGCGACCGGTTCGAGCGCCGAAGAAACCTTCGGCGCTCGAACCGCGCAGCTTCAGTTCCGCGCTGCCGCCAAACCGGCCGGTGTCGCGCCCAGCCACCAGCGCGGGTCCGCCGTTCCCTCGGTAGTGCGGCCGTCACGGTGAACGAAGAACCGCTCGTCCCGGCCCGGCGTGTCGAACTCCCCGTCCAGCCCGCGCATCAGCCATTCCGCGCCGAACGCGAACACCTCCGCCGCCGTCCCGCCCAGCGGATGGAATTCGTCCTCGTAGACCCGCATTTCCTTGGGAGCACGGATCTTCTCGTAAGTCTCGAGCGCGTTCTCCACCGGCGTCAGCTCGTCGAATTCGCCGATGCCCAGCAACACCGGGCACCCGATTCCCTCCACCAGATCGCCCAGCGGCATCTTTTCCTTGAAGTCGCGGTCAAATGCGGCCTCGTCGGCGTAGCCCGCCATGTACAGATAGTTGTTCTTGAAGCTCGGCTGCGCCCGTTCGAAGATCGTCTCGAAATCACCGGACACCGCTTCGAACGCCGCCACCGCGCGCAACCGGGTCCCCGGCGAGGCCGCGGCGCGCAGTGCCCAATAGCCGCTCATGCTGATGCCGAACATGCCGATCCGGTTTTCGTCCACTTCGGACAGACCGGCGAGATACGCCGCGTAGGTTTCGAGAGCGCGTTCGTAGTTGTCCAAGGTCACGGTGAGCCCGCGCGCCCGAGTCTCCCCCTGTCCCGGCCCCTCGATCGACAGCGCCACCACTCCGCGCGAGGTGTAATAGCGCTCGGCCGCGAAGATATAGTCCTCCTTGATCATGTCCATGCCAGGCCCGAGAATCACCGCCGGGGCACCGGAAACCGGCTGCGCGGGCAAGTGCAGCAGACCGAAAATCTTGCCGCCCTCGAAGTCGAGTTCGACCCGCTGGACCGTGTTTCCGCGAAGCTCTCCCAACCGGGCCACGCACGAATCGCAGCGCCCGCGGAACTTCGCCTTGCGCCCGTCGCCGGAGTCGAAGATCGAGTACTGCGCGCGGCCGTACATCACTGCCGCCCGCAGGTACAGATCCGACGCCGTCCTGCGATACCCGAGCCGCTCGTGATGCGCCGCCCGCTCCTCGGCCTGACCAGCGACGACCGCCCACGCCTTCGGCAGCATCGCTCCGGCGCGCACCATCGCGAACACCTTGTCGAAGTCGGCGTGATCGTGCCCGAGCTGTTCGAGCGTGCCCTTGCCTTCCGGGTGCAACGCGTCGAAGCCGCCTTGCGCCAGCGCGATGTCCAGGGCCCAGCTCTGCCCGGCCGAACGTGTCGTCATGCTCGCCTCCTCAACTAACTAAGTACTTAGCTAATGTGCCACGGCTAGACTCCGCCCGGCAAGGAATGCGGCGGGCACCACAGGAGAGCGAACCGATGGGCGACGAGGCGATCACCCGGCTGGCGCGAGCCGCTTACCGGCTCAGCGCGGCCGATTCCCGGCTGCGCGGCCGCGCGACCCGCAACGCCGAAGCCCTCTCGCTCGCGCACGCCCGCGCGCTCAAGAGCCTCGCCGAACACGGGCCGATGACGGTCAACCAGCTGGCCGGGCACGTCGAAACGACCGGAGCGGCAGTCACTCAACTGGTCAACGGCCTGGCCGGCGCCGGTTACGTCACGCGCGAACGGGCCGCCTCCGGAGACCGCCGCACGGCGATCGTCGCCCTGACCGACGCGGGCCGTCGACGGCATGAGGAACGGGAACAGGTCCTCGCCGCAGGGCTGCGCGAGCTGACCCAGGACCTCGACGAACGCGCGATCGACGCCGCGGGTGTGGTGCTCGACCGGCTGGCCACGCTGTACGACCGCCTCTGATCGATCAAGGCGCGAGCGAACTCTATCAACTGATTGAATCGACTGATAGAGTCCGCGCCATGGGCACCGAGGCCGCGCGGATCCCCGCCAGTCGCGGGACGGCGACCGAGCAGCGCCTGATCGCCGCCGCGGAACGGCTTTTCGCCGAACAGGGCGTCGGCGCGGTGTCGCTGCGGACCGTCATGCAGGCGGCGCAGACGAACGTCGCGGCGATCCACTACCACTTCGGTTCCAAGGAAGGCCTGCTCGACGCCGTCCTGCGCAGCCGCCTCGGCCAAGTCGCCGGCGAGCGGAACGCGGTGCTGCGAGAGGTCCCCGAGAAGGACGTCACCGCGCGCGAACTGGCCCGCGCGTTCGTGCAGCCGGTGGTCGCGGTGCTCGAATCCGGCGGCGAATGCTGGATCCGGCTGGTCGGCCGGTTGCTGGCGACCGGCGGCGACGGACTGGACGCGGTCGCCGAATCGTTCTTCGAGCGCAACGCCGCGTTCGTCGAACTGCTCGACCGGCTGAGCCCGGGCGTCCCCCGCCGGACGCTCGATTTCCGGCTGTCCCAAGCGATGACCGTGACGTTGAACGTCCTCGGCGACGTCGGCCGCACCCGCCGCCTGCACGGCCCGGACGCGGCCGACTGGACCACCGGCCAGATCGTCGACGACCTCGTCGACGTCGTGACCTCCGTACTCGCCGGCCCGCCCGGGGCCGGCCGCGGGAAGTGAGGAACCGATGGGAACCAAGCAGCGAGCGCAGATCGAGATGACGCCCGAGGAGGTGTCGGCCTACCTTTCCGCCCAGCGCACCGCGACGCTGGTGTCGCTCGGCCCCGGCGGGCATCCGCACGCGGTCGCGATGTGGTTCGCGGTCATCGACGGCGTGCTGTGGTTCGAAACGAAAGCCAAGGCGCAGAAGGCAGTCAATCTCCGCCGCGACCCGCGCGTCACGGTGCTGATCGAGGACGGCCTGACCTACGACGTCCTGCGCGGCGTCTCGCTCGAAGGACGGGCCGAGGTCGTCGACGACCCGGAGGCGCTCTGGGCGGTCGGGGTCAACGTCTGGGAGCGATACCATGGCGAGTACACCGACGAGGTGAAACCGATGGTGGAATTCATGCTCCGCAAACGGGTCGCGATCCGCGTCGACGTCGAGCGAATCCGCTCGTGGGACCACCGCAAGCTCGGGCTGCCCCCGATGCCGCTTGCCGGATCGACCGCCGCGCAACCGCCTGCCCGCTGACGCATTCGCCCCGCCAGGAGGTCACGATGGGACGCTTTTCCCTTCCCGAGCAGGCGCCGAAGGGCCTGGACTCGCCGGTGACGGCGGCGATGATGAAGTACCTGGCCAGAATCCAGACCAAGGTCTTCACCCTGACCGGCGGCCGGATCGGCAGCAAATGGCGCGTGGGAGCCGGCTTCCGCAAGCCGGTGCCGACGCTGCTGCTGGAACACCGCGGCCGCAAGTCCGGCCGGTTGTTCACCACCCCGCTGCTGTACTTGCGTTCGGGCGACGACCTGGTCATCGTCGCGTCGCAGGGCGGCCTGCCGAAGCATCCGCAGTGGTACTTCAACCTGCTCGCGGAGCCGGAAACCCGCGTGCAGCTGAAGGGCCGCCGCGACGTCCCGGTCACGGCGAGGGTCGCGCCGGCGGAAGAGCGGCGCGACCTCTGGCCGCGGCTGGTCGAACTGTACGGCGACTTCGCGAAGTACCAGGAGTGGACCGACCGCGAGATTCCGGTCGTGGTGCTCACGCCTCGCTGACCGCGAGCCTGGCCCGCAGTTTCAGCTCACTGCACCCGGCCGCTGTCGCCGGACGCGTCCTCCTCGTCGTCCGACGGCAGGTGCAGGTCGCCCACGTTGATGTTCACCTCGACCACCTCGAGCCCGGTCATGCCTTCGACCGCGCTGATCACGTTCCGCCGGATCGACCGCGCGACATCCGCGATCGAAACGCCGTACTCCACCACGATCTGCAGGTCCACCGCGGCCTGCTTCTCCCCCACCTCGACCGAAACACCCTGCCCGGCCGACGCCGTCGCACCCGGAATCCGCTCCCGCAGCGCCGAAAACGCCCGAGCCGCACCACCGCCCAGTGCGTGCACCCCGTGGATTTCCCGCGTCGCCAAACCGGCGATCTTCTGCACCACCACGTCCGCGACCGAGGTCGTCCCCTGCGAACTGGTCAGCGGCCCGGCGTTGACCTTCTCCACGTCCTGGGACTTGGCCGCCGCGTCAGTCGTCGAAGCCATCGATTCTCCTCCGGTCGTTTCCCGTTGTTTCAGGTCACCGGGTTCGACTCCGGAACCGCGCGAAACTCACTCCCCGAACGAGTGGCGACGGTCACATCATCGGGTGAGTGACGATTCCGGATCCGCGTTGTCCTTACCCCTGACGCATTCTCGCGTCCGTTGTTCGGCGATGAAGGAGGACATCCATGTCGATGGGCGACAAGATCGGCGCCAAGGCAGACGACTTCGGCGGCAAGGCCAAAGAGGCGGCGGGTTCGCTGACCGGCGACGAGAAACTCGAGAACGAAGGCAAAGCCGACCAGGCGAAGGCCGGGATCAAGGAAGCCGCCGAGAATGTCAAAGACGCTCTCGGCGACGCGGCGGGCAAAGTCAAGAACGCGCTGAAGAAAGACTGACTTTTCTCCTGAGGACGCGGGGTCCCGGCACCATCGCCGAGGCCCCGCGTTCGCTTTTCAGCGCACCTGTTTCAGCAGGTTCTCCACCGCTGTTACAACCACGTCCGGACGGTCGAGCGGGATGTCGTGGGAACTGTGCTCGGCGGTGACCAGAGTCCGGTTCGGCGCGACGTGGGCGAAGTCTTGCTGGGCCTGCCGCCACAACTGGGCGTCCTCCGGAGTCGGAAACGGCGTCTCGGCGGATACGATCACGGCAGCGGGAATGCCGGACGGCCAGGTCAGCTGGTGGTACGCCGCGTGCACCGGTCCGTAACCGTCGGCTTGGGCGAGAAGCTGACGGGTCTGCCGGGTCGAAGGCGCTTTCTTGAGATCTTCGACTTGTTTCTCGTTCAACGCCACCAGCTTCGCCGTCTCGCTCGGGGTGAAGAACTGCGGCAGGTTCGCGTCCACGAGCACTGCCCCCGCTACCCGGTCCGGGTGGCTGCGGGCAAAGGAGAACGCGACTTCGCCCGCCAGTGAATGCGACACCAGGACCACGTTCTTGGTGACGCCCAATTGCGTCAGCCCGGCAGCGAGATCGGCGGCGGCGTTGTCCGCTCGCCACGGGCCGGGCGACTCGTCGCTTTTGCCCTCCCCCGCCCGGTCGTAGGCGATGACCTCGGATCCGGTCCTCGCGGCAAGATCCGGAGCGACCTTGCTCCATTCCGACGAATCCATCCCGCCGCCCGCGTCGAGCACAATCGCGGGCAACCGGCCCGGTGTAACGGAAAACGCCATGGTGCGCCCGTGCACAGGTACCAGGTGCAACTCGGCCGTCGGAGGACCGGCCTCGGCATTGCACGCAGTCAACCCGCTCGCGATGACCATCGAAGCCGCCAGGACGACAACAGGCCGACGGAATCTTCGCCGTCGCACACCAGAATCAGTCACCGAATCCCCTCCGCGCGCCAGGAACGGCACTCCAAAAGTCCTTTATGGACAGAAGCGCCCGATCAATCCCAGCATCGCGAACAACCCGGTCGAGCGCGATACCGCTGCCTACCCGAACGCGGTAGGGCCAACCCCACCCAGCGACGCTCTCAGGAGTGCTCCCCGAAGGAAACCGAACGTTCTCCCGCCGCGGCCCGCCGTTCGGCCAGGTCCTTCTCCACCGCCGGGTAGATCCGCTCCAGCCGGTAGGCCCAGAACAGGACGATCAGCAGCACGAACAACACCATCGGCACGTACACGAACAGCGCGTTGATCGCGGCCAGCGCCGAATCCGGCTGGGTGTGGTTCAAGCCGTTGTACCCCGCCGCGCCCATGACCCAGCCCAGCACCGCCGCGCCCAGGCCGTAGCCGAGTTTCTGGCCCATGCTGCCCGCGCTGTACAGCACGCCTTCCAGCCTGCGGCCGTTCTTCCATTCGCCGTACTCGATGGTGTCGGGGAGCATGCCCCAGATCGCGCCGAAGATCGGGATGCGCCCGATGCCGCGCAGGATCGACCCGGTGACCGCCAGGGTCATGTTCGTCGGGTCGATCGCGATGACCAGCGAACCCGCGACGAAGATCGCCGCGCCGACGATCATCGGCGCGATTTTGCCGAAACGGTGGTACACCGGCTGCATGAACAACATTCCGAGCAAGGCCGGAATGTAGAGCATGAACGACATCAGCGCGGCGAAACCGGCATTGCCGAGGAAGTACTGGGCGAAGTAGGCAGTCGCCCCGGTGTAGAGCGATTCCGCGACGCTGAACACGATGAAGATCGCGAACAGCAGCAGCCAATACCGGTTCCGGGCCGCGAGCTTCAGCGATTCGACGATCCCCGGCTGATCCTTCGGCGGCGCGGTGTCGACGATGCGCTCCCGCGTATTGCGGAAGGTCACGAAGAACAGCACCGCGGCGAGAGCGCCGAAGAGACAGAACGTGATGATCCACGCACGCTGGTCGTCGCCGAGCGCGCTCACCAACGGCAGAGTGAGGACGGTGACGACCAGCGAGCCGAGGGTGGCGCCGAACATCCGGGTGACGTTGAGCCGGGAGCGTTCGGTGAAGTCCCGCGTCATCCGGGTGTTCAGCGTTCCGTACGGGATCACCGCCGCGCTGAGGGCGATGTTCATCAGCGCGTAGGTGATCGCGATGTACACCAGCGTCGGCGTCGCTTCCATGCCCGGCACGGTGAACACCAGGATCAGCGCGATCGCGAACGGCGCGGCGGCCCACAGCACCCAGGGACGCGCCTTGCCCCAGCGGGTCGACGTCCGGTCGACGATCGCGCCCATCCCGACGTCGACCACGCCGTCGAACAGCCGCGCGATGAGCACGATCGTGCCGACCGCCGACGCCGCCGCCCCGATCACGTTGGTGTAGAAGAAAACCACGTAGGTGGCCAGCGCGCCCCAGGCGATGTTCGTGGCCAGGTCGCCGCCTCCGAAGGAGAGACGTTCCTTCCAGCTCACCGTGGCGAATTCTTCGTTGCCTGCGCTCATCGTCGAGCGTCCCTTCGGATCGGGGTGGGGAGAGGGGTCAGTGCCGGGTCGCGGCCAGGAGTTCGTCGGCGAGCGCGGCCAGGTCGAGATCGTTCGCGCGTTCCACCTCGGCGACGGCGGCCTCGTCGATCGCCTCGATCCCCCGGTAGGCGCCGGCGATCGCGGCGGCCATGCAGCCGATGGTGTCGCTGTCGCCGCCCGCGTTGGCCGCCAGCCGCGCGACGCGCACCGGATCTCCGCCCGCGGCAACGAAAAACCCGAGCGCGGCCGGCACTGCTTCCGCGGCGGGCAGGCCGACGCCGATCTCCCCGGCGATCAGGTCGATCGCGTGCTCGTCGTCGCGGGCCGTGATGGCCAGCGCGACCGCACGCTCGATCCGCCGTTCGACCGACGCGCCCGGCACGTCGCGACCCTCGGTCCGGCCGAGCTCGGCACCGGCCCGCGCGCCGTCAACGGCAGCGCGGACGATGTCGACGATCTCCGCGCCAGGAGTGCACGCCCGCGCGACCGCGGCGGCGATGGCCGCGGCGCCCGCGACACCGGGCGGCGTGTTGTGACTGGGCACGCAGGTGGTGAACGCGGTCCGGACAGCCGATTCCGGGTCGCCGTGGTGGAACAGCCCGACCGGCCCGACCCGCATCGCGGCGCCGTTGCTGGCCCCTTGGGTCATGATCGTCCCGGTCCGGCCGACCTCGCGCGGGTCCTCGCCGCGCTCCAGCCGGGCGATGGCCTCCCGGGTGGTCGGCCCGGCGAAATGCGGGAAGTAGTTCTCGTTCTTGGACCATTCGATCAGCAGCCGCGCCATGTCGTCCGGGCTCAGCGCGGCCCCGGTGCGGGCGAGCAGCCGGGTCAGCAGGATCATCTGGCTGGAGTCGTCGGTGATCTGCGCGGCCGCGCGGCCCTTGGCGTAGGGCGCTCCGGGGAGCGGGGCGTGGAACTCGGTGACGTAGCCGCCGAACGCGGCGCGGATCTGGTCCCGGCTCAGTTCCTCGGTCGGCGCGCCCAGCGCGTCGGCCAGGCAGGCCGCGGCGAGACTGCCGTGGATCTTGGAACGCAGCACAGAATTCAACTCGGTTACCTCTCAGTCGTGATGGTGATCAGGTCGTCTGGCCAGTCGCCGCGCCGCGAGCCGGACAGATAGGTGCGGCCGCCGACGGCGGTGACGCAACGGGTCGCCTGGGCCACCGCCCGGCGAAGGCTTTCGCTCGCTTCGGCTCCGGCGAGCAGAGCGCCCAGGAACGCTCCCGCCAGCGCGTCCCCCGCGCCGGTGGTGTCGACGGCGGTCACCTCGCCGTTCAACCGCGCGCGATGGACGACGCCGTTATTGTCCACAGTGGACGCTCCGTGCGCACCCTCGCTGATGACCACGAGTTCCGCACCGAGGTCGATCAGTCGCTGGGCAGCGGCACGCGGGGTGGCGGCGAGTTTGGTCGCCGAGGCGGCGTTGAGGAAGACGATGTCGCTGAGCCCGAGCAACCGCGCGAACTCCGGCTGATCCGGCTCGAACGCGTCCGGTTCGAGGTCGACGGCTACCCGTGCTCCGCGTTCCCGGCCGAGTTCGGCCACGGCCGCGGCCCACTCGAGGTCGTCGGCCAGCGGCGCGACGAGGTCCGCGCCCGCCAGGACCGACGCGTCGATCTCCTCGATCGCCGGAATCTTGATCCCGGTGTCGGCTCCGGTCAGCGCCTTCTCCCCGCTCGCGTCGAGCTGGACGAAACACATCCAGGTCGGATGCGCGAGGTCGCGCAGGGAGTGTTCGAGCGACACCCCGAGCCTGCGGAGTTCGGCCAGCGCGTCGTCGGTGTCCGGTCCCGCTCCGGTCTTCGTGATCAAGTCGACCGCGATCCCGTGCTGCGCGGCCGCGGCGGCGAGGTTGGCGCTCATCCCGCCGCCGTAGACGCCGGACAGGGAGCCGATGGCTTTGTTGTCATTGCCCGCGATGTGCGGGACCCGCACGAAGTAGTCGATGCTCGCGTCCCCCACGACGACGAGCCGCGGCCGGGCGCTCATCGCTCGCTTCTGAGGTCGATGTCGAGGTGATAGCGATCGCCGCGCAGGATGTAGCGGGTGAACTCCAGCGGACGCTGATCCGCGCCGAACGACGTGCGCTCGCGCAGCATCGCCGCGGCCCCCGGCTCGACCCGCAGCCGTTCGGCCTCCGCCTCGGAGAGATTGACGGCGCTGACCCGCTCCCGGGCGTGGGTGGGCTGCGCGTCGCGGCCGGAAAGGAAGGCGTACAGCGAATCCCCGGTGAACTCAGCGAAGTCGATTCCGGGCTGCGGCACCAGATAGTGATCGAGAAAGACGAACGGATCGTCGCCGATCCAGTAACGCCGCTCGATGTGGCTCACCGTGTCGCCGGGTTCGAGGTCGAGCGCCTTGGCGACCGCTTCGGCGGCGGGTTCCTCGGCATTGCCGAGCAACTCCGGCCGGATCGCGAAGCCGCGCTGCCGCAGCTCACGGCCCAGACCGAGCATGGGACTCATCGCCCGGATCTCGTTGGACGCGACGATGCTGCCCCGCCCGTGGAACCGCTCCACGAGGCCGAGCCGCTGCAGCTCCTGGAACGCGCGCCGCACGGACGTCTGGGACACGCCGTACTGCGCCCGGAGCTGACTCTCCGAGGGGAGCCAGTCACCCGGCTTCAGCCTGCCGCTGAGGATGTCGCGCTGGATCTCGCTCTGGATCGTGCGATACAGCGGCGCACGGCTTGGTCGACCGGTCATGCAACTTAGTGTACTAAGTGTGTCAACTAGCCTTCGGGACGCCTCCGCCCGAGGTCCGTGAAGGACTCCCTGAGGGAATCTGACCCCAATACCAGGGGCTTAAGCTGCGCAACCACGCGCGCCGACCGTCCACAAAGGACGCCAGCGCCCGCCGAATTGCCCGATTTGTCGCCAGGTGGCCGGGTCTTGACGTTCGTGAGGGGAACCCTGCGGGACTCTGAGTCCCTCGGGGTTCCCCTCACGAACGCCTGGCCTCGCCCAGATCCTTCGACCTGGGCAAACTGCACCCGCGGCGTCGCCGTAAGCCCCTGGCATTCCCTCAAGGGGCCCCTCACGGAACCAGATTCCCTCAAGGAGTCTTTCACGGACCCGTGCGCAAGCTGAGAGCTACATCGCCGCACTGCCGCGGACTGCGGCGGCCACAGTGCTGTCCGCTCAATTCGCCGAGCCTTTCCCTTGCGCATTACGGCGTTTCCCCCGCACAGTCCACTTCGGAACACCCCCGCTCCGGTATAGTCGGGCCAATGCGAACCCCTCCCTCCCCCGATTCCGGATCCGCGCCGGATCCGGCGCAGGTGCTCGGGGCGCGGGTGCGCGAACTGCGGCGCGGCCGCGGGCTGACGCTCAAGCAGGTCGGCGAGGTTTCCCGCCTGTCGCACGCTTTTCTCAGCCAGTTCGAGCGCGGGCTGGCCGCCGCGAGCGTCAGCACGCTGCAGCGGATCGCGGTCGCGCTGGACACCACCGTGTCGGCCCTTCTCGCCGGGCCCGCGGAGCAGGGCGTCGGATTGCTGCGGGCCGACGAGGGAATGGTGATGCCCGGGGCCGAAATCCCGACCGGTTCCACGGCGCGCGCGCTGTCGCGGGCGGGTTTTCCGGTGCAGCCCATCGAATACACCGGCGGCCCGGCGGAGTTCGGCGAGTATTTCGAGCACGTCGGGCAGGAGATGCTGTACGTCGTCACCGGGCGGATCGAGCTGGATTTCGCCGACGGGCGCCGCGAGCAGCTGGGCGAGGCCGACGTGGCGACCTATCCGGGATCGCGGCCGCATCGCTGGCGCAGGCTGGGCGACGAACCGGTCCGGGTCCTGCTGATCAACGCCGGGGAATGACGGACCGCGCGACCCGGGGAGGGCCGCGCGGTCCGGGAGCCGGTCAGCGCAGCAGCGGCACGACCTGTTCGGTGTAGCGCCGCATCTGCTCGGCGGCCATGTCGTAGGTGTGCCCGGGGAAATGCGGGAACACCACCAGGTGTTCGAGGCCGAGCGTGTCCTTGTGGTGCTGCACGATCTCGGCCACCTCCTCCGGCGTGCCGACCGCCCAGCACTTCTGCCGCGTGGACTGCTCCAGCGTCGGCACCAGCCCGGCCGGCGCGCGGTTGCCGTCGTCGCCCTGGTAGCCGCTGCTCCAGCCGAACGGCGCGAGCAGGTTCCAGAACTCGTCGTGCCCGATCCGCCCGGTGCGCCAGGCCTCTTCGTGAGTGTCGGCGATATGCATGGGCAGCACCAGAATGCGCTTCTCCCCCGGTGCCAGCCCGACGCCGTGGCGCTGTTCGTACAGCTCGGCGTAGCGCTCCCACTGGTCGCGGATGTAGCCGTGGTACTGGTTCCACCACACGCAGCCGTGGCCCACCTCGGCCGCGTAGTCCAAGGTGGGCGGGCTGGTGACCGCCTGCCAGATCTCAACGGGATGCAACGGACCCGGCACGAGCGTCAGCGTGTCCGCCTCGTGGTCGGGGTCGCGGTTGTCCGGCGGCGGAAGTTCGAAGAATTTCCCTTGGTACGAGAAGGTTTCCTGGCTCAACGCCGTGCGCACGATGTCCATGTACTCGGCGAAAACCTCGCGGTTGTGCCCGTCGATGACCTTGCGTTCCTCGGCAGACGACAGCACGCCGATGTCAGCCTGATGCGCGGTGAGGCTGCGCAATTCGCGCGACACCGTGCCCCGGCCGACGCCGAGCACCGCGCGTCCGCCGGAGAGATTGAGCAGGCTGCTGAAGTCCTCGGCCAGCCGCAGCGGATTCCACTGCGGCACGATGCTGAACATCGAACCCAGCTGGATCCGCGAGGTCCGCGCGGCCAGATGCGCCTCGAGCATCATCGCGTTCGGCACGACCTCGTAGCCCTCGTGCTGGAAATGGTGCTCCGCCAGCCAATAGCTGTCGTATCCCAGCTCCTCGGCCAGCACGCCCATCCCGACCAGCCGCTCGTGCGCGTGCCACACCTGCTCGCGGGTCGCGCGGCGCCGCGCGGCCGGCACCGGGTTCCCGGCCAGCACGTCCGGCATCTCGACCGAACCGAAGAAGAACACTCCGTGGCGCACAGGGCCTCCATCCCTCCCGGGCTGGGCCGGGCTGTGAGCAGACGCAAAATGTAACTAATATCAACACTGTGCGGCTCGACCTGCGGAGTGTCAAGCCCAAACAAGCTCTTGACATCTCGGGAAGGCTCAGCGCAGGCTGTGGCAGCCGTGTTACCTATATCAACATGGACGGTGAATCCGCCGCAGGGGGTTCTTCCGCTGGAGGACAGATGGTCAAAGACGCCCACGCAGTCCGCGCACCCGCCGTATCCGTCGAGCACCACGGCATCGAAAGGATCCCCGACGACCAGCGCCACGGTTCGCCGCGCTCCGCGTTTTCCCTGTGGTTCGCGGGAAATCTGCAGTACTCGGCGCTCGCGGTCGGCGCCATTCCCACCGCGTTCCTCGGCCTGGGATTCGGCGAAGCCGTCCTCTCGCTGGCCATCGGCATCCTGATCGGCAGCGTGCTGCTGGGCTTCGCCGCTTCGATGGGGCCGCGCGCCGGGGTGCCGCAGATGATCCAGTCGCGCATTCCGTTCGGCTACTACGGCAATTTCCTGCCGGTGCTGCTCCTGTGCCTGACCGGACTCGGCTACTTCGCGGTGAACACCGTGCTCGGGGCCTACATCGTCCGCGAACTGTTCGGGCTGCCGTTCCTGGTTTCGCTCGTCGCGGTCGCGGCGGTGCAGATCGTCATCGCGATCGTCGGGCACGATCTGGTGCACCAGGCCGAACGTTTCCTCGCGATCGTCGCGTCCGTGCTGTTCGTGATCCTCACCTGGTACGGCCTGGCGAAAGGCAACCTCGCCGCGTCCGGCGACGTCCTGCACCGAGGCGCGGGCGGGGTCGCCGGAGGCATGCTGACCACCGTCGCACTCGCTTCGACCAGGACGTTCGGCTGGTGCATCGGCGGTTCCGACTACACACGCTACCTGCCGCGCGACACGTCACGGCGTCGTGTGCTGGTCGCGGCGTTCTCCGGCGCCTCGCTGGCCGGACTGTGGATGGCGGTCGTCGGGGCCGCGATCGGCACCGTGATCACTGTGGACAGTCCGACCGACCTCGTGGCGAAGCTGATCCCGTCCGGGCTGGCCGCGGTGATCCTGGTGGCGCTGCTGGCGGCCTCGATCTCCGGCAGCGTGCTGGACATCTACACCGCGTCGCTCGGCCTGCTGATGGTGGGTGCACGGGTGCGCCGCTGGATCTCCGCGATCATCATCGGCGTGCTGGGAACCGCGGTGGGGTTCGTCGCCGGGCACAACGCCGGGTCCGTGTTCGGCACCTTCCAGAATTTCCTGTTCCTGATGGGCTATTGGATCGGCCCCTGGCTGGGGATCGTCGTCGTGGACACGCTGGTCTTCGGCCGCCGCGAGCCCGACCCGCAGCGGTATTTCGACCGCACCCGGCGGTTCCGTCCCGGCTTGGCGGCGTTCGTGCTCGCCATCGCGGTCTCGGTGCCGTTCATGGACCAAAGCCTCTACACCGGAGCGTTCGCGGCCCGCTTCCCGCAGTTCGGCGACCTCACCCCGTGGGTCGCGGGCGCGGCGGCCGCCTTGGCCTACTACCTCATCCGACGCTACCGAAAGGCCGACGAGTGAAGAAACAAGCGCTTGGCCCATTGAAGTACGGCACGACGGTCCAGCCCTGGGGAAGAGGAGCCGCGGCGGGCGGCTTCGTCTTCCTCAGCGGAATCGACGGCGTGACCGACGAACACGGCCGGCCCGCCCACGGCGTCGCCGCACAGACCCTGGTCACGCTGAATCGGGTGCACCGGCTGCTCGCCGACGCGGGCGCGGCGTTCGAGGACATCGTGCAGTTCGACCAGTTCCTCGCCGATCCCGCCGACCGCGCGGAGTACATGCGGGTGCGCGATGCCTGGCTGGCCGAGCACGCGCCGAAGCTGCTGTCCGAGCGTTCGTACGCGTCGCTGCTGATCTACCCCGCGCTGGCCACTCCCGAGATGCGAGTGGAAATCCGGGCCGTCGCTTACCTCGGCTCCTGAGCACACTGGAAGGAGAATTCCCGATGGCTTCACGGTTTTTCGCCGAGCTGCGGGCGTCCCAAGTCGAGGCCGCCTGCGGGCCGTCCTCGGTCGCGGTGCTGCCCGTCGGCGCGATCGAACAGCACGGCCCGCACCTCCCGCTGGCCACCGACGCGCTCGTGGCCGAAGCAGTGTCGAAGGAAGTCGTGGCCACCCACGGCGAAGACCTCGATTTGTGGCTGCTGCCGACGATCAGCTACGGCCGGTCCGTCGAACACACCTGGGCGGCGGGCACCCTGTCCCTGTCCACTTCGACCTTCGCCGCGACGCTCAACGACATCGGGCGTTCGGTCGCCGCCGCCGGCATCCGCAGGCTCGTCCTCGTGAACGGGCACGGCGGGAACGTGTCCGAGATCCAGACCGCGCTGCGCGACCTGCGCCTTGCCTACGGTCTCCTGACCTTCGCCGTCAACGTCTTCCTCCCCGAGTCGCACGACCCAGCCTGGGCGGCGAGCGAAAGCGGGCTCGGGATCCACGGCGGGGCCGCGGAAACGTCCCTGGTACTGCACCTGCGACCCGACCTGGTCGACCTCGGTTCCGCGCAACGGCGGATCCCCGCGCAGATGGCCGACAACGTGCACGCGCGGTTCGGCGGCAGCGTCAGTTTCGGCTGGCTGGCCGACGATTTCGGTTCGGAAGGCTACCTCGGGGACCCCACACTGGCCAGTGCCGAGGCGGGCGCGCGCGGCTTCAAGTCGCTCGTCGGCACTCTCGGCGACCAGCTCGCGGAAATCGCGCGCTTCGACTTCCCCGATTCCGCCCGGACGCGCTAGCCCAGTCCCTTCGCCGCAGGAAGCCGGTCCACCATGCACAACCCCCTGATCGTGGGCATCGGCGGCACTGTCCGCCCCGATTCCTCTTCCGAACGAGCGCTGCGCGCGGTGCTCGAAGACGTGCGGGCACACGGGGCCCGCACCGAACTGTTCACCGCACGAGACCTCGGATTCGCCATGTACGAACCGGATCTCGCGCATCGATCCCCGTCCGCGACCGCGTTCCTCGACGCGATCCGCCGCGCCGACGGCGTCCTGATCTCGACACCCGGATACCACGGCGGTTTGTCCGGCCTCCTCAAGAACGCGCTGGACTACCTCCAGGATCTCGCCGAGGACGACCGCCCTTACCTGCACGGACGCGCTGTCGGCTGCATCGTCAGCGCGTACGGGCCACAGGCGGGGGTGACGACGTTGACTTCCCTGCGCTCGACCGTCCACGCCCTGCGCGGCTGGCCGACCCCGCTCGGCGTCGTGGTCGACTCGACCGGCCAGCCGTTCACAGCCGACGGCCGGGTCGCCGACCGGAAACTCGCCGCGCAGCTCGCCACCGTCGCCGAACAGGTCGCGCGGTTCGCGACGGCGGAGATCCGGACCGTCGCGTGACTACGGCTTCGTTCGACGTCCTCCCGCTCGACGCCTTGCTCGCGCCCGGACGGCCGCTCGTGCTCTCCTCCGAGACCGACGCTGCCCTCGTCCTGCCCGCGGCCGAGGCGTCCACGACCGCGCTGGCGTTCGTCGTCCGGCATTCCTCCGGCCTGGTGGGCGTCGCGCTGCCCGGCGACCGGTGCGACACGCTCGAACTCCCGCCCATGCGCCCGAGCTTCCGCCGAGGTCCCGGCTGGTGCGTCGCCGTCGACGCCGCGACCGGCGTCAGCACCGGGATCTCGGCCGCGGACCGGGCGGAGACGATCCGTCGCCTCGGCTGCCGCGACACCCGGCCGGCGGACCTCCACCGCCCAGGGCACGTGCTGCCTTACGCCACCCACCCGAGGGGGATCCGCGGTCGGCTCGCGATCCCCGAGGCGGCCGTCGAACTGTGCCGGCTGACCGGATTGCCCGCGGCGGCGGCCTTTGCCGCGCTGGTCAGCCCATCCGATCCGAGGCGGATGGCTGCGCCGGACGAATCGGCTGCATTCGCCGCCGCGCATGGCTTGCCGGTGCTCGGTATCGCCGCGGTTCTGCAGCCGACTGCCTCTTGCTGACTGGCCCGGGACTGCCGGGATGACCGCCCTGGGTCTGTCGGGGCCGCTCGCCATCGCAGCGCTTTACGCCAGGGCCTCCGACGTCATCCGGGAATTCGGCGTCGCGCTGCTTTCGGCCGGGCCTCGGAGCGCCGTCTCGACGACGTTCCCGCTGGTTTCGCCCGCGTTGCCAACCCTCTCGATAGTCCTTTGTGGACGAATCGCGGACCGGAGTTGCCCTGGCGGCAGCGCTTTTCGCCGACGCCTTCGAATCCGTTGCCCGGTCCTGACGGGCGACCCCTGATCTGGTGACTGGTGTCGCCTGTCCGGCTGGCCCGGCCCCCCGGTCCCGGTCGCCGTCGGTCATCGACCGCGGACACGACCGGGTCGATCTTCCTTAGGCCCCTGGTCGCCCGCGTCGGCACTACCTTAAATTCAAGCGAGCCAGAGTCTTCGACACGCACCTGCGGAGGTAGAGGATGCCTGCTCCGAACGACGAGAAACCCGAGGAGCCCGGTTCCGGCAAGGACCGCCGGGACTTCCTGAAGGGGGCCGCCGCCGCGGCCGCGCTGGGGGTGGGCGGGGTCGCGGCCGGCGGTCTGCTGGGCGGGCAGCAGGCCCAGGCCTTCCCCCAGCAGACCGGGCTGCCGCCGATCGGGGCGGAGATCCCGTGCAGCTGCCTCGCGATCAACACCCCGCTGCAGATCCGGACGTCGCTGGTCAGCGTGGATTTCCGGGGCGGGATCAAGGTCCGGGTCGACGTGAACCCGGACGACCCGGTCAACTCGGTGCGGCTGCGCGTCGTCGGGCACCGGGTGTCGGCCGAACTGCCCGGCGCCGCGGGCATGGACCAGGGCGGCGGCACGATCACGATCGAGCAGAACGACATCGACGTGGACGCCAAGAGCCTGCTCAAGCTGACCCAGCGGTTCCCGCCGCGCTACGAGCAGGTCATGGTGCTGAGCTTCACTATGACGATCGACCAGCCCGAGGACCTGCTGCGCCGGGCGGGCATCCAGTCCCGGAAGGCGTACGAGCCGCTGGTGCTGACCACGAAGGACCCGGCGCAGCTGGTCGGGAAGCTGACCCAGTTCCCGCCCCGGGGCGACCTCTACCAGTTGCAGAACCCGGTGGACCTGGTGCTGCCGGACGACCCGGACACGACGATCGCGACGATCCAGAAATTCCCGGTGAAGGTGGGCGGGCTCTGAGGCTCGGGCTCGCGGAGCGGCCTGGTCCCACTCGTGCGCGGGTGGGGCCAGGCCGCTTCTGCGGGTCTGGCGCCGTCGGATGCGGCGGCAGAGCTGCCTCGCTCGCGGCGCGGAATGGGCGCATCGTGGGGCACCGCGCCACGACAGCCGGATCGTCGACGACCGCGCGCCCCGCCGAACCACCAGACGCGCATCGTCGAATACGGCATCCAGATCGCCAACGCCTCGGCCACCCGCTAGCCAAGCCCAGCACCTGGCTACCGGATCACCGGGACAGGTATTCGAGCCCCATCCCCGCAAGCCGCCCGACTCACGGCCGAATCGGGCCGCTACGCCAGACCCGACACCGCCCGAGCACCCCGCCGATCACCACCGCTGGTCTCCCCGCCCGCACAACAGCCCACTTCACGCACCCGAACGCGAACCGGGACGCTCCATCAATCCCAGCACCGTCGAGCAGCGCACCACCGCTTCCGCGTCGCCGGTGAACGTCAGCTTCCCCGTCGCCAGCGCCTCGAACGGGCCGAGTGCCCCGGCGCCGATGCGGACGAACGTCGTCGCGTCGGTGCGGATGCTCAGCACTGGCGATTCAGCAGGCCCGCGCGCCGTGGTCAGGGAGCCGCGGTCGACGGTCAGGTGGAAGGTTTCCTCGTCCACCCTGAATTCGTACGTCTCCGCCACCTCCGGCAGCCGGCTCGCGTCTGCCATGGACTGGACGGCCAGCAGCGCCCAGTGCGGCCGCGTGACCATGTCGGCGCTCGGTTCGCCCAGCAGGCCGATGCCCCACTTCGACAGCGCCAGCACCGGTTCCCGCAGCTGTTCGCCCAGCGGGCCGAGCCGGTACGCGTGTCCGGCGCCGGTTTCGGAGCGCTCGACGATCCCGGCGGCGCTCAGCTTCTTGAGACGGTCCGCCAGGAGATTGGTGCCGATGCCGGGCAGGTCCGCGAGCAGCTCGGTGTAGCGGCGCGGGCCGAGGAGCAGTTCGCGCACGATGAGCAGCGTCCAGCGTTCCCCGACGATGTCGAGAGCGGCGGCGAGCCCGCAGTACTGGCGGTACTGCCGCTCCCCTCTTGCGGTGGTCGTCACCGCCCCAGCGTACTACTGGATTTTCAAGTACGGCGTGAGGGCCGTCCGGAGTTGCTCGGGGACGGGAACCGGTTCGAGTCCGGCGGGTCCGCGAGTCATGCAGGCGACGGCCTGGTGCCCGCGGGCCACGAGTTGCGGCACCGCGACCTCGGTCCGGTAGTAGTCGAACGCCATCGCGACCCGGTGGCCCTCGAGTTCGGTCAGGGTCATGCGCAGTTCGACGACATCCCCGGCGGTCAGTTCGCCGAAGTACTCGCAGCCGCAGCCGGTGGTGACCACGGCGAAGCCGTCGGTGAGCGAGGCGAGGACGTCGGGGGCGTGTTCGGCGAGGAACCGTTCCCGGCAATGTCCTTGCCAGCGAACGTAATGCGCGAAGTAGACGTTGCCGACGAGGTTGGTCTCCTCCAGCGTGACGGGATGGCGGTACCGGTACGCCGGGGTCACCGGGCACCGCCGACGGTGAGCAGTGCGATGGCGACTGGCAGCCGGTATCCGTCCACGGTGAACACCGCGGAGGCGATCCTGGCGCGGCCGGCTGCGAGGACGAGCCATCCTCCGTCGTAGGCTCCGGAAAGCCTTGCATCCGAAGGACTCGCGCTCACTTGCGTCAGGCATCGCGTCACGGTCGAGGCTCGTGCGGCCAGAAGCTCGGGTGGCTCGTCGCAGGGGCCGGAGATGACGCGGAGCAACCCGGCGTCTGGCGGCTCGTGTGGTTCGACGAACTCCCAGGCGCTGGCGACCGGGCAGGAGCTGTCGGCGTCCACAGTGAACGGTTCACCGATCGACACTCGCAGCGACGGATCGAGTCCGAGCGCGACGGCCGTCCGGGTGATCGCCACGGACAGCAAGGCCGGGGGCCAAGGCCGGTCGTCGGGCAGCGGACCGGTGTCGGCCAAGCGCAGGCCGGTCCATCGGACGGCGGGGCGGCCTTCCGCGTCCGTGGCCAGGACGTCCCAGGTGTAGCGGCCGTCGGCGGCGTGTTGTTCGGTGCCGCGGAGGTCCCATACGCCCGTCGCGCGCGGGTCGAAGTCGACGCGGTCGCAGGCGATGGGCAGGAGACGGCGCGTCGGGACGCAGGATTGCAGAACGTGCACGGTGGCGTCGTGCGCGGCTGGGTCGCCGAGCACCGAGGTGTACCAGGGTTCGTCGTTCGGAGTGATAGTGGCCTGACAGGACCATGGGTCCGGGACGGCCACCGCGGCGACGCGGCGGAACTGTCCATTGTGGAACAAGAGCTGGTCGTAAAGGTCGGCTGGTTCGATCCGGCCGCGATCGGGGACTTCGGGCGGCGCGGTGGCGTTTTCCGAGGGAGACAACGGGAAAGCGGCGCTGAAGTGGTCCACGAGGAAGCCGGATTCGGCGCAGCGCAGCACGGTGGTGACGACGTCGCCCTCCCGCAGCGCGCAGACTCGGACGACGTGCTCGCCGGTGTCGGGGATGACCACAGGCCGGTCGAATCTGACATCGCAGGCGGTCGTCAAGGCTCGGCCCGCGACTGTCGATGCGGCTTGCGCCAGGGCCTCGAGCCCGACGACGGCGGGCAGCAGCGCCGTCCCGTCGACGCGGTGGCCGTCCAGCCACGGGTCGGTGTGCAGGGAAAGCGTCGCGTCGGCGACGAGTTCGACGCCGGGATGGCCTGCCCGGATCCGCTGCAGGAACCGGCCTGTTCCCGCCGGGAGTTCCTCGCCGAGCCGTCCGTGCACTGACACATCGG
The DNA here is from genome assembly GCF_039525725.1 of Amycolatopsis albidoflavus. Classification (NCBI taxonomy): domain Bacteria; kingdom Bacillati; phylum Actinomycetota; class Actinomycetes; order Pseudonocardiales; family Pseudonocardiaceae; genus Amycolatopsis; species Amycolatopsis albidoflavus. Next base: position 272,417 of record NZ_BAAAHV010000011.1, on the reverse strand, counting down.
CGGACGTCGACGGCGTGCGCAGCAGGCGCAGGAACAGTTCCGTTCCTTCCTCGACCGGGATCGGCGTGGCGCCGGAACGGGCGAGGGCCTGCGCCGCGCCCATGCGTTCGGCCATGCCGGTGCCCGACCACGCGGACCAGGCGAGGTCGAGCACCCGGCAGCTCGGCAGTTCCTGGGAGAGCCGTCGGGCTTCGGCGCGCAGGAGGCCGTTGGCCAGTGCGTAGTGGCACTCCCCCGCCATCCCGGCCGACCCGATCACCGAGCCGAACGTGACCAGCAGCTTCAGCGATTCGGGCGGGACAGCCGCGAGCAACGCGCGGAGCCCGGCGATCTTCGGGCGCAGGTGCGCGTGGACGCGGTCGGGTGTCAGGTCGGCGAACCGGGCGGGCTCGTTGATGCCGCTCGCGTGCAGCAGCGCGGTCACCGGCCCGGTTTCGGCGGTGAGCTTTTCCACGGCGAGCGCGACCGCATCGGGGTCGCCGACGTCGGCGGCCTCGTAGGCGACGCGGATGCCGTCCGCCCGGAGCCGGTCCAGATTGGACTGGAGGAGTTCGTCGGTCTCCGGGTGGGAGCGGCCGAGAACGGCGAGGGCGAGGCCGGTCGTGCTCGCCACTGCGTGCGCGCAGGCGTAGCCGATGCCTTTGCCACCGCCGCTGACCAGCAGTACGTCTTGGTCGTCGAGTGGTGTTTCGGCAGGCACCGCGGACACAAGCTGCTCGCGCGGTTCGTACCAGGTGCCGTCCTCGCCGAGGACCAGTTCGCGGAATCGGCCGGGTTCGGCGTGAAGCGCGGAGAAATCCGTCGCGTGCACCGGGATTCGGGCGAGCGTGATGCCGATCTCGGGATGTTCCTGGTGCAGCGAGCGGAAGAAGCCGCTGATCGCGCAGTCGTGCGTCACCACTACGAGTGCCTTGTGGCGCAATGCTTTTCGCGCGGCATCGAGCAGTGCCTCGACGTCTTCGGGGTCGGCGAGGCACACGGTTTCGGTCGGACGCCAGGGTTCCGGCCGGGCCGGGACCAGCGTCTCGGTGAAACAGCCGAGCCACGGCCGCACGCCCAGTGTCTCCGCGTCGGATTCCGCGCTCTCCGGGAGTCGTTCGATCTCCGCGATCACCTCGCCGACCGAACTGTCGGCGAACGCCATCGACACCGACGGCAGCGTCCGGCCGAGCGCCGACGCCGCCTCGACGACGAGCTGGGTCGCCCGCAGCGAACTCAGGTTGAGGTCGGCGAGCAGGCGGGCGTCGGAGCCGATGAGCGCCGCGTCGAGTTCGGTGGCTTCGGCGAGCAGGCCGGTGACCGTCGCGGCCGCATCGCGGGCCGGAGCGGCGTCCATGGCCTCCCTCGGCGCGGGGATCACCGACGGCGCCACGGAACAGGGGTTCGTGAGGAACTCCGGTTCGCGGTCGAGGTCGACGGGGCGCGCGGACCGTCCGGCGAACCACGGGACGAGACTCGCCGCTGCCCCGGCGGCGAACAGCGCGGCGGCGGAATCGGCGGCTGCGCGATCGCCGGTGTCCAGGCTGACCGTCGGGGTCTTCTGACCGGCCAGGGTGCTCAGGGCGCGGCCGGGACCCGCTTCGCAGAACAAGTCCGCCTCGACGGCCTCGACCGCGGCCCGGAACTGCACCGGCGCGCAGAGTTGCGTGACGAGCAGTTCGACGAGGTCGTCGCCCTCGGTCAGTTGCCGACCGTACACAGTGGACATCACGGCGCGGCGTATCGGAGAAAATTCGATGCTGCCGAGGAATTCGCGCCACGGAGCAGCGCAGGAGGCCATGGCAGGGCTGTGGAAACCGTGTGACACCGGAAGCCAGGTGACGCGGAAGCCGCGCCGCTCGGCCTCGCGCGCCACCACCCGGAGTTCGGTCACCGGGCCGGAAAGCACCTGCGACTCGACGGAATTGTCCGCGGCGAGCACGACGTCCGTATCTGCGCAGAGCGCTTCGGCCTCGCTCGTCGCGACAGCGAGCATCCCGGTGCCGGACGTGCCGTATTCGCCCATGATCCGCCCGCGTTCGACGGCCAGCCGTTCGCCGTCCTCCGCGGACAGGCAGCCCGCCCACGTGAGCGCGGTCAGTTCGCCGAGACTGTGCCCGATCGCGACGGTGGCGGTCACACCCAGTTTCTCGAGCCGGGACAGCGCCGCCTGGGACGCGCGGTAGATCGCCGGCTGGGCCAGCGTGGTGTCGGCCGGTTCCGCGCCGCTCGCCCCCTGTCCGGGGAACAGCAGCGCGACCCGGCCCGGCACGGCGTTTCCCAGCCAGGATCCTGGTGCCGTCGAGAGCTGTCCGCGCGCCAGCGACGGCACCTCGGCCGCCGCGCGGGCAGCGAGAGCGGCGAGTTCGGCCGGGGTTCGGGCGACGAGCGCGGCCCGGACCGGCCCGGCCGGGTCCCGGCGTCCGTAGTGGCAGGCCAGGTCGTGCAACTCGGCTCGCGACAGGCGTGGCGCGGCCTCGGCGATCCGGCTCAGCTCAGCGGCGACCCGAGCGGGATCCGGTCCGCTGACAGCGATGACTTCGAATTCCGGAGCCGGACGGCTCGTCACCGGCGACCGCACCGAGCGGGGCCGCGCCGGGGAACCCAGCACGACGTGGGTGTTGATGCCGCCGAAGCCCATCGCGCTCACCCCGGCGAACCGGCGGCCGTCCGGCCAAGGCTCTGGAGCGCGCAGCACCCGCAGGGTCTCCCCGAGCGCCGGATGCGGCGCCGCGCAGCCGGTGGTCGGCGGCAGAAGCCCGGACGACACGCTCAGCGCGGCCTTGACCACCCCGGCCGCGCCGGCGGCCGCCTTGGTGTGCCCGATGTTCGCCTTGACCGAACCGAGCGCGGCGGCCGAACCGGCTCCGGACCGGGCCCGGTTCAACGCGGTCAGCTCCACGACGTCGCCGACCGCCGTCCCGGTGCCGTGTCCCTCGTACAGCCCGATCTCGGCGTGTTCGACCCCGGCCATCTCGCCCGCCCGGCGCAACGCGAGCAGCTGCCCGTCCGCCTCGGGCCGGGTGATGCCGCCGCGGCCGTCCGAGGAGACGCCCCAGCCGAGGATTTCCGCGTACACCGGCAATCCCGCCGCCCGGGCGTCTTCGGCGCGGGCGAGCGCGAGCATCCCGCAGCCCTCGCCCGGCCAGAATCCGGCCGAACGCTCGTCGTAGATCCGCATTTCCTCGGCGGCGAGCGCGCCGGTCTTGGCGAATCCGACCAGCTCGAACGGGTCCAGCGACAGGTCCACTCCCCCGGCCAGCGCGAAGTCGGCTCCTCCGTCTCGGAGCGCCCGGCAGGCGGTGATCACGGCGAGCATCGACGACGCGCACGCACCGTCCACTGTGTACCCGCCGCCGTGGAAGCCGAAGTGGTTGCAGATGCGGCCCGCGATCGTGTTGGCGAGACTCCCCGCCAGCGTCTCGTCCCCCACTTCGGGAAACGCTGCCAGGTAACGCTTTTCGACCGCGGCGAGGTCCACGTCGTCGAGCGTCGCGCGCAGGACGTCGCGGACATAAGGCCAGCGCAGCCGCAGCGCCCGGGCGCGGGTGACTTCGCCGGTCAGGCTGTTGCCGACGATGACGGCTACCCGATCGGCGTCCAGGCCCACACCCGACGGATGCCCCGCGTCGGCAAGCGCGCGGTCCGCGGTCTCCAGCGCCAGCCAGTGCGCGGGGTCGGCGGCACGGAACGTCGAGCCGGGGATCCGGAACGCTTCCCGGTCGAACTCCCAGTCCGCCAGCACTGCGGCCTGGGTGCTGTAGGTCCGGTCCGGGACGCTCGCGTCGGCGCTCCAGTAATCGGCGAGGTCGAGCCGGCCCGGCGGCAGCCGCCGGAACGCGCGGCGTTGGTGGAGCACGGTTTCCCACAGCTGGGCCGGGCCGTCGGCGTCCGGGTAGCGGCAGGCCATCCCGACGATCGCGATCGGCTCGCCGGGTTCGCGGCGGGTCACGCGGGTTCCCGGGCGGGCACCGGATCGGCGGCAGTGCGCTGTGCCGGAACCAGGACAGTCCACTGAGGACTCTTGCGGGCGGCGACCGCGAGCACCACAGCGCGCAGCGCGCAAGTGATCGTCAACGCGAAGAACAGGCCGAAGACGACGTGGAATTGCACCAGCACGCCGTAGACCGCGGCCGTGGCGAGACCGAAGCAGACCTGGTTCCGACGGGACGACGGCGTCGTGCCGGGGTCGGTGATCATGTAGTTGGTGAACAGGACGAACGCCGTCCCGGTGATCGGCAGCACCGCGCTGACCAGCGAAATGTCGGTGAACAGCGCGCGCAGCACGGCTTGGCCGAGGAAGCCGCCGACCCAGCCGAGGATCAGCGGCACCTTGCCGGTGAGCTTGGCGTTCAGCATGGTCCCGGCGATGAGCAGCAACGCGGGCACGACCGCGCCCCACCAGCCGGTGACCCATTCGGTGAACTCGTACGGCGGCGCGATGCCGACCCAGCCGAACAGCAGCAGGACCACCACGATGCCGACGTTGCTCGGGTTCAGCACGTGCCTGCTCTTGCCGCCGATCCGCACCCGCACGAGGTACTTCGAGGCGACGCCGACGACGGAGGCGAGCACGGTCGGCATGAACCGGTCGTTGGCGTACAGGAGCATCGCGCACGCCATGCCGGTGATGTAGGCGGGAAGCAGGAAGTCGGCCACCGCGCCCGGTTTGCCGAGGTACCGGGGCCGGCGCCCGGCGGTCGCGGACTCCACCGACTCCAGCACGATCTCCGCGCTCAGCGCGGCGAACACGGCGACCACCGGCGTGAGATACGCCTGTTCGAAGCCCAGCACGGTGTGCCCGAGCACGGTCAGCACGGTGATCGACGCGCCGAACCGGCGCAGGGCGGCGGAACGGCGTTCGCTCGGCGACTTGGTCACCGGTCCTCCTCGATGGTGCCGTCGGGGTTGAGGCGCAGCTGGTGCCAGCCGGGCGGAAGCGTCACCGAACCGTCGTGCCGGTGTCCGCAGCCGTCCCGCCACGCCACGCGGACCGGTACGGAGGACGGCGGTTCGCTGCCCAGGCCGAAGTGCAGATCGGGAGCGTTGACGCCGTTGTGCCCGTTGGCCGGGTACACCTGCTGCAGCCGCTTCCCGCCGCCCGGCGCGGCGACCTCCGCTTCGGCCCCGATCGCCGGCGACGTCGGCCCCGGCGCGTTCGCGCGGCACGCGTTGTCGCCGACGGGTTTTCGCAGGCGCAAGCCCAGGAAAGCACCGGCTGGCGAGGTGTTGCGGTACAACGTGGACGGTGCCCATTGGTTGGCGACGACGAAGTCGAGCCGGCCGTCTCCGTCGACGTCGCCGACCGCGAACGAGCGGCTGACCGCGTCGGTGCCGACCCCGACCTGGTCCGCGACGTTCACGTAGCGGCCGTCCGAGCCGCGCGCGAAGAACGTGTTGCGGTCGTGTCCGGACAGGTCGGTTCCCTCGGTGAAACGCGGCCACAGCGCGGGATGGCTCAGCACGAGGTCGTTCGACATCGCGGTCTCCTGCAACTGCGCCCACCGGTTCACCTCGCCGGCGACGAAACCGGTCGCGTGCATGACTTCCTCGGAACCGGAGTTGCCGAAGTCGGCGGCTTTGACGTCCCACGACCATCCGGTGCGGGACAGGCCGAGGTCCTCGCTGTGGTCGTCGTAAGGTGCGACGCCGTTGCGCAGCTGGTCGGCGGTGTCGGCGCGGTCCGCGGTGGACTGGTAGGCGAAGTTGCTTTCCTGCAACGCGTACGGCTCGGTGATGTTGCTGACCAGGATGTCCGGGACGCCCTTCGCGTCGAGGTCGGCGAAGGCCACGCCCATGCCCTTGAACGAATCGTTGCCCAGCACCTTCGACTTCGGCGTCGTCGCGTGCCGCGTGCCGGTCGCCGTGCGGAACGCCGCATGGCCGGGGGTGGATTCGTTCACCAGCAGGTGGTCGGGGCCGAAGTCGTTGGCCACGTAGAGATCCGGCCGTCCCCGGCCGCCGATGTCCTGGGCGGCGAGCGCGAGCGCCCACCCGGTCCGCGTGCCCGGCGGGAAAGCGTCGGGCTCCTCGGCGAACCGGCCGGCTCCGGCGGAGCGGAACAGCCGGAGCGTGCCCCCGTTCACGGCGTGGGACAGCGAATCGTTCATCACCAGTTCGGGCTGGTGCGCGGTGGGATCGAGCACCCGCGCGCCGTCCGGGAAGTAATTGCCGAACACGAGGTCGGTGTGCCCGTCGCCGTCGAAATCGCCGATCGTGGCGGCGTTGGTGTTCCAGACCTGCCACGGGCTGACCAGCTCGCGCGGCCGGAACGCCGCCGCCGACGGAGTGTTCCCCGGGAGTCGCTCGAAGATGACGGGGGAACGGCCCCAGTAGTAGACGATGACGTCCTGGCGGCCGTTCTCGTCCACGTCGGCGGGAAGGCAGCCCATCGGGGCCGCGAAGGACGGCATCTCCAGCCCCGACGGGACCAGGGTGAACGGCTGGTATCGCGCGCCGGTGCCGGGCGCGGGTTCGACGGTGACGGTGTCCGTGCGGGGATCCACCAGGCAGACGTCGTGCGCGACCGGGCCGCCGTCCGCGGCGAACAGCGCGGTCGCCGCGCCCACGGAGGAGATCCAGGACCGGATCTGCTCATAGGCCGGCGCGACGGTCCGCACGTGCCGTCCGCCGGGTGCGTTGTCCGGGCTGACCTGGGCGGCGGTGAACGAAAACTGGTGCGCCAGATCGGTTTCCTCCGCTGCGGACGGCTGCGGGACGACCGTGAACGCGAACACCGCCGCGCAGCCGAACAGCGCGACCAGGCGGGCCAGATGCCGGCGCAGAAAGGGTCTCATCGGCTCTTCCTCTCCCAGAGATACCGGATTTCCGCGCGCCATCGCTGGTAGTGCGCGAGCGTGGACGGGTAAGGCGCGCACTGTCCGAGCGCCAGGACGGTCCAGTCCGCGGCGACGTCGGTACTGGCTCCGGCCAGCACTTCCGCCGCTTTGTCGGTGTGCGCGGGCACGATCCCGCTGACCCGCCGCGCGGCGCAGGCGAACGCGCACCCTTGGGCCAGGTGCGCGCGGTACGTGCCGGACAGGTCGGCGAGCCGGGCGAGTTCGGCGGCGTCGGCGCCGCCCGCGTAGGTCGCGGCGAGGCCGATGCCGCTCCACAGGTCCGCCTGCCGTCCGGCGGGGAACTCGGCGATCCGCAGGGCCACCCCGTCGGGGTCGGCGCATTCGCAGAACCACAGCGCCCGGCCGAGCCCTTGGTCGCGGACCTGCCGCGGTCCGCGGCCGATCCCGGGTTCTACGCGACGGCGTCCGACGACCCGGTCGGTGTGGAAAAAGCCTTGGTGGAAGCCGTATCCGTCCCAGGCCAGCCAGCGCAGCAACGGATCCGTCGCCGTGCTCCGGAAGGGGCGCAGCCGCAGACGGGCGCAGGCCCAGCCGACGCCGACGTGCACGAGGTGCGGATACTCCGCGGCCGGTCCGTTCAGCAGCGCCCCGAGCCGGCCGCGCCGGAGCGGGAGGAGCACGTCCAGCAGGGCACAGCCCATTCCCGCGCCCTCGAACGCGAACCCGCGCAGTTCCGGTTCGAGCGCGGACACCTGCTGGCCGAGGACGGCGGGGTCCGGTTCGATCGAGGCGTTCAACCCGGTCAGGAAGGCACGTCCGGCCGATTCCAGGACGCCGCGAGCCGGGCCGGGGCGCAGCCGGAACCGGCGCAGGCCGAAGTCGACCTGCCGCGGGTCCTGGCGCAGCGCCCGGGCCACGATCCCGGCGCTCACCTCGCTTCCCGCGGCGCGGCCACGACGTGTTCCATCAGGGCGGTGACCAGCATCGGCCGGGCCTCCCGCTGGAAGTCGACGTCGGGATGGAATTCCCGGACGCTGCCCTCCAGCACCAGCAGGGACAGGATCGGGAACACGAACTGCGGGTCGGCGTGGAGGCCGTGCCGTCGCTGGATGTCGAACAGCTTGGCAGCGAAGGAAACCAGGTCGAAATCGGCGGCGTTGCGTCCGGTGTGCTTCTCCACCAGCGCGGCCAGCTCCGCGCGGAACCCCTCGGTGTCGCAACCTGGCGGAGCTTTCGCCGTCGACAGCACAATGTCGGCGCAGGCCTCGCCGTCGCCCTGGCTCATGCAGTAGAAGAAAGCGGCGAACTTCTCCCGCGCGGACTCCGACAGCCGGACGGTGAACCCCGCGTCCAGGATCACGATCGAACCGTCCTCGCGGAAGTAGAGGTTGCCCGGGTGCAGGTCGCAGTGCACCACTCCGTCCAGGAAAAGCATCCGGTAGACCGCGCGCAACGCCCGCACGACCGCGTTCCGGCGCTCTTCCTCGCCGAGATCCTCCGGACGGCGGCGCACCAGCCCGTCGAGGAAGTCCATCACCAGAACGTCCTCAGTGGACAGTCCGGGATGGATACCGGGAACGGTCACTCCGTCTGCGGTGCCGAGTGCTTCCCGGAAGCCTTCGAGCCGCTCCGCTTCCCTCGCGAAATCCAGTTGCGCGCGAATGCTTTCGGCGAGCTGCGCCGCGACGGCGGCGACCGGCACGCCCCGCAGCATCGGCAGCCTCGCCGCCAGCCCGGCACCTCGTTCCAGCATCGCGAGGTCAGCCGACAGCGACCAGACGATGCCCGGCCGGCGCACCTTCGCCGCGACCGCCCGGCCGTTCGGGAGCACCACCCGGTACACGCAGGCGATGCTGCCCGCGCCGACCAGCTCCGGCTCACCCGCCCCAAGCCTCAGCGCGGGCGGCATCGTGCGCGGCGGGACCGGACGAACCTGGTCGTGCAGCCGGGAAAGCGCGCGGCACACCCGAGGCGGCAGGATGTCCGCTCGCGTGCTCAGAAGCTGGGCGGCCTTCACGAACGCAGGACCCAGCGCCACGACCGTGTCCGCCAGCCAGACGTCTCGCTCGAACCGTTCGCCGCGCAGCCACGCCGCCGCTGTCGCCGGTCCCAGCAGCAGCGACCGCCCGGCGAGCACCGCGAACGCACGTGCGGTTCGCAGCACCACCGTGCCACCCCTCGAAAACGTCATCTCTCCCCTTCGCCGCCTGGGCTGGATGCCCGACAACCGACGTTACAACCGGTAGTGCGAGATGTGCTCCGAGTGACCACAAGACCATCCGTTTCAGCGAAACCGGGGCGGAAACACTCGGCCGGGCAAGGTGTTTCCCTATCGGGGCAGGGAAACCGGCCGGGCTCGCTACCGCCCCTAGGCCGCGGGGCACGGCCGCAGCCTCGGTCGTGCCCGCGACTGGCACGATCCAGGCACGGTGAACCACCCTGCGTAGCCGTCGCCCGGCCGGTTTCCCTTACGCGGCGCGATACTCAGTCGACAGCGGCGGCCCGTTGCGCTTCCCGGCTGTTGCGGGCCGCGGGAAAACCGACTCCGAGCTGGTCCGCGGCGAGCGCGGTGCCTTCCAGCCGGGAACGGATCTTGGCGAACGCGGTGCTGCGCGACGTCGACTGGTCGTCGGCGAACGGGGAGAACCCGCAGTCGTCGCAGGTTCCCAGCTGCCCCACCGGGATATGCCGGGCCGCGCGCAGCACGCGGTCACGCACCTCTTCCGCGGTCTCCACCCGCGGGTCGATCGGATCGATCACCCCGACGAACACCCGGATTCCCGGCCTGAGCTGATCCGCGACAACGCGCAACACCCGGTCCGGATCGGACTCGCTGGCGAGCTGGAGGTAGAAATTGCCGGCATTGTGCTGAAAGAGGGCCGGAAGCAGGTCGGCGTAGTCGACGTCGAGGCTGTGCGTCGAGTCGAGGTCGCCGCCGGGGCAGGTGTGGACGCCGATGCGCGCCCGCTCGGATTCGCTGAACCTCTCCAGGACCCGGTTGTTCAGCTCGACGAAATCGCGCAGGACCTGCCCGCTGGGGTCGAGCTTCAGCGACAGGCGTCCCTCGGTGAAATCCAGCTGGACAACGTGCGCGCCCGCGTCCAGGCATCCGCGGATATCGGCCTCGGCGCCGTCGACCAGGTCGTCGAGGAAATTCTCGCGCGAATAGCCGTCGATTCCGGATGCCGGGTACAGCAGGGACAGCGCGGAAGGCGCGATCACCGCCTGTTTCACCGGAAGGTTCGTGCACTCCCGGGCGGCCCGCAAATAGCGCTCGGCGTGTTCCTGGTAGCGGAACGGTCCGGAGGTCAGGCACGGCAATTGCCGCTGGTGCCCGTCGGCGAACGGGATGACGACGCCGTCCGCGGAAAGGTTCTCAGAGCCCGCGATCGGGTAGGTGACGAAGCTGGGTTTGCGCTGCTCGCCGTCGGTGACCACGGTCGCGCCCATCGCCGCCTGGCTTTCGATGGTCTCGCGAACGGCCCGGTCGAGAACGGAGGCGAACGCCGCGTCGCCGAGCTGCCCGCTTTGCCGCGCGGCAAGGGCGCCGAGCAATTCGGGCGAACGGGGGATGCTGCCGATGGGCTCGGAAGGAATGGTCATGCGGCGAGCCTAGAAGCGGGGCGCGGGGAGGATCGAAGAAATACACCGCTGGACGTCGCTCTCCTTCTTTCGTGCCGTTACCGGCTCGAAAGTGTTGACACGGCACCGCGGCGGGGCGAGTCCGCTTTATTGGCGGAGTGTGAAAAAGGTGCTTTTACCGCACTGACAAGAATGCAGTGCCTGTCCGCGAGACTTATTCGATTCCTTGCCGTCCCCTAATCCGGGATGCCCGCTGCCGCGGCGATGCCCTGCTCCAGGCTCAGGCTGTAGTCCAGGTTCAAATGGTCGGCGTCGTAGTACACACTGACCTTCCCGATCACCGCATAGCAGCGGTGCTGGTCGCAGAAGGAGTCGGTCAGGTCGAGCAGCCGGACCTTCGGGTCGGTGCTCGCCTTCGCCGCCGCCGTCAGCGGGTCCGCCGGTTGGGCGACCGACCGGGCGACCGCGCATTGCCTAGGGTCGTCCGGATTCAGCACTACGCAGTCGGTGGCGCGGACAAGTCCGTTGAGCGGCGGGTCTGCCATCACGAACACCGTCGCGCCGGTGCCGGTCCACTGCGCCCAGTACGAGTTCAGCCCGTCCTGGTACTGCTCCGCTTGCGACCGTCCGCTGTGGTCGTCGGCTCGCTCATGCCTGCTGTAGAACGACGTGAACACGTACGCGGGCCGCGTTTTCGCGATGTCGCCGGCCATCTGCTTCGTCCAGGCCATGCACCGCCGGTCGAGGGCGGTGCCGTGGTAGTTCAGGGCTTGGATCCCGGCGAACGGGCAGCCGCCCAGGTAGCTCGTGTACATCAGCCAGTGGTTCTTGCGGGCGAGGCTCAACAGCGGGCCTTGCCATTGCTGAGCATGCGAATCGCCGACCAGCCAGACTACCGTGGGGTTGGCCGCGCCTTGGCTGAAATCGCATTTGGTGGTCGTCTTCGTGCCGTCGTTCGCCGAGTACTGCGACAGCGGCGGCGGGCAGTCCGCGGGCGGCGTGTAGTACCGGTTGGCCGGACCCATCTCGACGCTCCTGGCCGGGCCGAACGGGTCAGCGCACGCGTTGCCCGCCATCAGCGCCCTCGCGCCGTGGCAGGGGCCGGTCATCTCGGCGGCCAGGTCGCGCGCCGCTTGGTCGACGTGCCGTTGGTAGGTCCAGGTCAGGCCGCCTGCCGCGGCGCACACCACGAGCATTCCGGCCGCCATGGCGGCGAAGGTCGCCCCGGCGGTGCGGCTCAACGGCCGCCAGGTCCGGAGCGGGTCCTCGACGAGCCGCTTCGACGCGTACGCCGCGATCAGGGACGCGGCCACGATGCCCGCCTTGACCTGCCAGGTCAGCGTGCCGGCGACGAGCGCGCCGGGGAAGGCGAACGGGACCAGCATGATCAGCGGCCAATGCCACAGGTACAGCGAGTAGCTGACATTCCCGAGCCACTGCACCGGAGGCGACGAGGACAGCGGGGTGTGCCATTGCCGTCCCTCGCGGCTGCCGCCGAAGATGACCAGCGCGGTGCCGACGGCGGGCACCAGCGCGGTCGCACCGGGGAATGCGGTCTGGTCGTCGAACAGGATCGCGGCGACGGCGACAGCGGCGAAACCGGCCAGTGCGGACAGATTCGCGGCGATCTTCGGCAGAACGTATTTCGCGCCGCCGAAGGCCAGCAGCGCGCCGAGCGCGAACTCCCACACCCGCACCGGCGTCACGAAGTACGCCTGGCTTTTGGACACGTCGGTGAACCAGATGCTGAACCCCAGCGAGGCGGCCCCCACGATCGCGACACCGGCGATCCGCGCCCGTCGCGCCCGGATCCTGAACAGCACCAGGAGAAGCAGCGGCCAGAACAGGTAGAACTGCTCCTCGACCGAGAGCGACCAGTAGTGCTGGGACAGGCTCGCCGACTGGGTGAAATGCGAGTAGTCGACGGAATGCGCGGCCAGCAGCCAGTTTTCCCAGTAAAGCGCGCTCGCGATGACTTCCTGCGCGTTGGACTCCCAGCGCGGATAGGGCATCAGGAAGTACGCGGCGACAATGACGAAGGCCAGGACGAGAAACGCCGCGGGCAGCAGGCGGCGCACGCGGCGGGCGTAGAACTTCGCGAGCCGGATCCGCCCGGTGCTCGCGACCTCGCGGACCAGATGCGAAGTGATCAGGAAGCCGGAAATGACGAAGAAGACGTCGACGCCGACGTAGCCGCCGGTCAACCGCTGGGGCCAGAGATGGTTCAGCACGACCAGTCCGACCGCCACGGCGCGCAACGCCTGGATGTCCGGCCGGAATGCCGGTCTTCGCTCCCCTGACGACTGCGAGGGCCGCACAGGCCCGCTCAACGTCCCCGTGCCCATTCCGCCCCTTATGTCCCGCCCCGCTGAAAACTCAGTGATGCTAGCGGGACCGGCCGACGGGCTCGGCACGGGCTGGCCGAATCGCCGACGCGACGTGCGCAAAGAGGGGACGGCAGCTGCCGTCCCCTCTTTCGGTCCGCGTTCAGCGCCAGCCCAGCTCCGGAGCGACGTGGGTCAGGATGCTCTCCAGCACATGGGCGTTGTAGTCCACCCCCAGCTGGTTCGGCACGGTCAGCAGCAGCGTGTCCGCGGCCTGCACCGCCTCGTCTTCCTTCAGTTCCCGCACCAGCTCGTCCGGCTCGGCCGCGTACGAGCGGCCGAAGATGGCTCGGGTGTTTTCGTCGATCATGCCGATCTGGTCGCGAGAGTTGCGGTCGCGGCCGAAGTACGCGCGGTCCAGGTCGTTGGTCAGCGCGAAGATGCTGCGGCTCACCGAGACCCTCGGCTCGCGTTCGTGGCCTGCTTCCTTCCACGCTTCGCGGTAGGCCTCGATCTGCTTGCGCTGCTGGACGTGCAGCGGTTCGCCGGTCTCGTCGTCCTTCAGCGTGGAGCTTTGCAGGTTCATGCCCAGCTTCGCCGCCCAGACCGCGGTCGCGTTCGAGCCCGAACCCCACCAGATGCGGTCGCGCAGGCCTTCGGAGTGCGGTTCCAGGCGGAGCAGGCCGGGCGGGTTGGCGAACATCGGGCGCGGGTTCGGCTGGGCGAAGCCTTCGCCTTCGAGCAGTTTCAGGAACACCTCGACGCGGTCGCGGGCCATGTCCGCCTCGGTCTCGCCGTCGGCGGGGGCGTAGCCGAAATAGCGCCAGCCGTCGATGACCTGCTCGGGGGATCCCCGGCTGACGCCCAGCTGGAGCCTGCCCCGCGAGATGAGGTCGGCCGCGCCCGCGTCCTCCACCATGTACAGCGGGTTCTCGTAGCGCATGTCGATCACGCCGGTGCCGATTTCGATCTTCGACGTGCGCGCGCCGATGGCCGCGAGCAGCGGGAACGGGCTGCCCGCCTGGCGCGCGAAGTGGTGCACGCGGAAGTACGCGCCGTCGACGCCCAGCTCCTCCGCCGCGACCGCCAGGTCGATCGACTGGTGCAGGAAGTCGGAGGCCGACCGGGTCTCGGAGTGCGCGCTCGCCGACCAGTGGCCGAACGAGAGGAAGCCAATCTTCTTCACGCATCGTCAAACGTTCAACTACCCGGCATCATTCCCGGGCGTCCGAGGACTCACCGGGCGAGGCGTTCCAGCAGGACGACGGTCACCGTGTCGCCGGCCTCCTTGCCGATCGCCTTCCGGAGTCCGGCGTTGACCGGGAGTTTGTGGGTGCCGTCGCCCAGCGCCATGAACGAGCTGCGGAACGGCTCGCCGTCGACGGTTCCGCGCACCTTCACCAGGCCGCGGGTGCCGAAGAACTCCGCTGAGCCGGGCCAGACCAGGTAGGTGTGGCCGCCCTTGGCCGGGCTCTTGCGCAGGGTCGCAGTGAATTCCTCGTGGAGTTCGGTCATGATCGGTGCTCCTTGCCCCCGGATGGCTGGTCATCCCGAGGTACGAACCTGGTCGCGGGATTTCGACATCGGCTCTCACCCGTGCGTGCGGCGTCCGTTCAGGTAGGTGGCCTGGACGGGGATGTCGCGGATCGCGGACGGGTCGGTGTCGTGCGGGTTGCCGGCGAGGATCACCAGGTCAGCGGCCTTTCCCTCGGCGAGGCTGCCGACGTGCCGGTCGAGGTGGAGCTGCCAGGCGGCGTCGATGGTCTGCGCCCTGACGGCGGCGTCGACGGTGACGCGCTGCGAAGGGGCCAGCACGCGACCGGAGCCGCGGGCGGTGCGGGTGACGGCGGTGGCGATGTTGCCGAGCGGGCTGGGCGGCGTGACGGTGCCGTCGTTGTGGAAGGACACGCGCAGCCCGGCGTCGAGCGCGGATTGGGCCGCCATCCAGTGGCCGCCGTGGTCGGGGCCGAAGAGGTCGTCGAGGAGCACGTCGCCCCAGTAGTGCAGGTGCTCGATGAACAGGCTGACGGTGACGCCGAGCTTCGCGGCTCGCTGGAACTGGTCGGGACGCATGGCGCCGGCGTGTTCCAGGCGCAGCCGCCAATCGCCGGGATGCGCGGCGAGGGCGGCTTCGTAGGCGTCCAGGACGTCGTCGACGGCACCGTCGCCGTGCACGTGACAGGCGACTTGGAACCCTTGTCCGACAAAGGAAACGGCGAGTTCGCGGAGCTGGTCTGCGGTCCAGTTCGCGCCGCCGTGGTGGTGCGGTTCGAGACCCATCCGGCGGGTGGCGTCGGTGTCGAGGTAGCCGAAGGTGGTTTTGATGTTGCCCTGCCACGGCGACCCGTCGGCCCAGATTTTCATGCCGATCTGGCCGAACAGGTCGGTGTCGGCGGGCCACGGTCCGCTGCGGCGAGCGGGGTCGCGGGCGAGGTCGAGCGTGGCCATTTCGTACGCGCGCAGCCGGACCAGCGCGTCGGGGCCGGCGGCGGACAGCAGGTGCTGTTGTCCGGCGGAGTACGCGAGTTCGCTGACCGTCGTGGTGCCCGCGGCGGCGTGCTGGCGGAAGGCCCAGGCGAGGTTGGCCGGCAGGTTCTTGGCGATGGTCTCGACGGCGGGGCCGCCCAGCCGCTGGATCGCGGCGGCTTCGAGAACCTCGCCGGTGAGGTCGCCGGAATCGTCGCGGACGAAGGACGCTCCGGGCGGGTCGGGGGTGTCGCGGGCGAGGCCCGCGGCGGCGAGCGCGGCGTGGTTTCCGTAGGCGGCGTGGCCGCTGTTCGCGACGACCACCACGGGATTGCGCGGGGCGAGCCGGTCCAGCACGTCGGCGGTCGGCAGTTCCAGCCCGGGCTGGAGCAGGACGTCGATGCCGTAGAACAGCAGCGGCACGCCCGGTTGCGCCGCGGCGGCGGTGTCGGCGATGGTCCGCAGCACGGCCGCGCCGTCCTGGATCGCGAAGGGCCGCACGTCCACCGACGGCGGAGCGAGCGCCAGCGCCATCTGCGTGGGATGGCCGTGCGCCTCGACGAAACCGGGCAGCAGCGCCGCGCCGCCCAGGTCGACCACCTCGGTGGCGGACGTGCGACGCGCCACGACCTCGTCCCGGTCCCCGACGGCGGTGATGATCCCGTCCCGGACCGCGATCGCCTCGGCCTCGGGCCGCCCGCCGTCGGCAGTCAGGATCGGGCCGCCGGTGAAGATCAGGTCGGTCATAACCCGACAGTCGACCATGGATCCGCCCGCCGCGCCCTCCCCGGACGGCCTCGGCATCCACGGCAGGGTGTCGGTCGCGGCAGCCGGCCTGCCGAATTGGTTCCGGCCGCCGCCGAAAAGGGCCTGTTCGGCGAGCCCGATTCACGAACGATGTCATTGGCCAACGAATTCGTGGTCCGCGAATCAGGTGGCGCGCCGCCCATTCGAACTGGAATCCGCACGACGAATCACGGTTTCCGTTCCGCGGCGCGGCCCCCGGGCGAGACCTAAGCACATCCCGCCTTCGCGCTGCTCCGCTGAGCGGGATCTCCTTGACAGCACCTCGGTGCGCGCCGACGATGATTCATCAGATGTATCGGCCACTCGCTCGCCCAGATTCCCCTGATGATCGAGAAATTCCCGCTAGGCATCGGACCACTGGACTTCACCGTGGAGGTTCCATGACGACCTTTCCTCGTCGGCACGCACTCGGCATGGCACTCGGCGGCGCGGTGCTGCTCGGCACAGCGGGCACCGCGGCGGCCGCGAGCGGGCCTGCGCAGCCGGTGGTCACAGACGGCGCTGGCACCCCGGTCGTCCCGCCGCCTCCGCCCGTCCCCGTCCCTCTCGACGCGTGGTTCGACAACGACGGCATCGACTCCGCGAGCGCGCACGACGGGAACTTCGACGGATCCGGCTACACCTTCCCGGCGGAGCAGATCCCCGCAGGCAGCACCGTCACCGCGGGCGGCGTGCCCTATCTGCTCGGCTCGGCCGCCGCCGGAGCCAAGAACAACGTCATCGCGCTGGGCCAGCGCATCGACCTGCCGAAGGGCCGGTACTACGGGGCCGCGTTCCTCGTCGCGTGCAGCTACGGCAGCACCGGAGGCGACGCAACCGTCCACTACGCCGACGGCAGCACCAGCACCGCCGCCCTGTCCGGTTCCGACTGGTGGGGCTCCGGCGGCGCCGTCGTCTCCACCTTCCGCTACGGCCCGGGCGGGGTCACCGACCAGAACCCGGTGTCGATCAGCACCGCGCAGGTATGGATCGACCCGGCGCGCGAAGCGGTCGCCCTGACCCTGCCCAAGACCGCCCCGCCCGCCGCGAATGTGCCGAGCCTGCACGTGTTCGCGCTGACGCTGCAACCGATCGCGCAGGGTCGTTCGGCCACCGTCCTCGACGCCCGCGCCACCGCCAACCTGCTGCAAGACGGCGGTCCGCAAGCTGTCGAGGCGACGATCGTCAACACCGGCACCGTCTGGCTCGAAACGCGCGACCGGATCACCGTCACGCTCGACGTTCCCGGCGGCCGGGTCCGCACTCCCGCGCCGATTCCCCGCCTCGCGCCGGGCGAACAGACCACCGTGCGGCTCGGCCTCACCCCCGACCGCGGCCTGCCCGCCGGAACCCCCGCGACCGGCCGGATCCGCGTGCTCGCCGACCGTTCGACCATCGCCACCCAGACCCTGCCGGTGCCGCTCGGCATCCCGGACTTCCGGCCGACCGACGCGTCGCTGTCCACGCATCGCGCGCCGTATTGGTTCTGCGACGCCAAATTCGGGATCTTCATCCACTGGGGCGTGTACTCGGTGCCTGCGTGGGCGCCGGTCGGGCAGCAGTACGCCGAGTGGTACTGGAACAACCAGCAAGATCCCAATGGTCCCACCTATGCCTACCACGCGAAGACCTACGGCGAGTCGTTCGTCTACGACGACTTCATCCCGAAATTCACCGCCGCGCGGTTCGATCCGCGTTCGTGGGTGCAGCTGATCGAGGACGCGGGCGCGCAGTATTACGTGCTGACGTCCAAGCACCACGACGGTTTTGCCTTGTGGGACACCAAAGTCAGCGGCCGCAACGCGAAGAAGCTCGGCCCGCGCCGGGACCTCGTCGCCGATCTGTTCGCCGCCTCGCGCAAGTACACGCCCGGTCTGCGCAACGGTCTGTACTTCTCGCTGCCGGAGTGGTTCAACCCGGACAACCCGTGGATGGGCCACGCGCCGCGCAACCCCTACACCGGCGCTCCGGTGCCCTACACCGGCTACACCGCCGGCCGCGATTTCGTGAAGGACCTTCAGGCGCCGCAGGTGCTGGAGCTGATCTCCGGCTTCGACCCGGACGTGCTCTGGTTCGACATCGGCGGCGTGAACGACAGCCGCGACGTGCTCACCGAGTATTTCAACCGGGCCAAGAACCGCCGTCGCCCCAAGGACGTCACGTACAACGACCGCGGCGGCATCCCGGACCACGACTTCACGACGCCCGAGTACACGACGTACCCGAACACTGTCGTCGCGAAATGGGAGTCAAGCCGGGGACTGGACCCGTACTCGTACGGCTACAACCGCGCGACGCCGGACGACAAGTACATGACCACCGACGACGTGGTGCACACGCTGGTCGACGTGGTGTCTAAGAACGGCAACTTCCTGCTGGACATCGGCCCGGATTTCGACGGCACCATCCCCGCCGTGATGCAACAGCGGCTGCGCGAGACCGGGGCTTGGCTGCGCACCAACGGGGAAGCGATCTACGGCACGACTTACTGGTCGCGCATGGCCCAGCTCGGCGACCTGCGGTTCACGGTCCAGCCCGGTTCGGCTTTCTACCTCATGTCGCTCGTCGCCCCTGGGTCGCAGCTCGTGGTCGACGCCCCGATCCCGATCCGCCGCGGCGACCGCGTGTCGATGCTCGGCTACGGCGGCCCGCTGCACTGGAGTCAGAGCGACGGCCGCCTGGTGATCGACGTTCCCGCGGCCGCGCGTGCGGCCGGGAAGCACGCATGGGTGTTCAAAGTGGACTGGCGCTGACCCTGACCGGGGCGGTCCGCGACGGGCCGCCCCGGCAACCGCTCTCCAGATCCCTCGCCCGGGCCGCCACATCGGCGTCCGAGCAAAACCCGCGGCCGCTGCGCTTCAAACACAGCAGCCCCAGCAGCTTCCCGCACCTATCCACCACAGCCAACCGCCGACGGGACATCCCCAGCCACGTCGAATGCAGATCCGCGTCCGGGCCAACGACCCGACCAGACAACCGCCCCGCCCGATACGCCGGAAGCCCCTCCTCCAGCCCGTCAAGATCCGGCCGTTCCACGACGCTCAGCAGCGTCTCCCCGGAAACGACCAGCGCGGCATGCACATGATCATCCTCGAACAGCCCCCGAACCTCACCGACGGTCGCCGACGCGTCGAGCACCTTCGGGGCCCGGAGCATCGCCTCGCCGGCCGTCGACGCGCCGCGGAAATCCGGAGACGTCACTGCGGGTTGTTCCACTCCGCGTCGGACTGGTCCTCCGCCGCCGTGCGCTCCCGCGCCAGTTCCAGCGCGCGCCGGGCGGTGGCCTCGTCCGGGTACGGGCCGAGCCGGTCGACGCCGCGCGACTGGCGGCCGCGTTCGACCTCGTTCGTGCGCGTGTTGTAGTACCACTCTTCGGACATCGTCAGCTCCCCAACGAATCGATCGAGCGAGCCGAATCGACTCGCAGCGCCTGCATCGCGGTGACCAGTTCGGCCAGGTCCCGCGGATCGGTCAGCGTCCGGTCGGTGAGTTCCCGGATCCGGCGCAACCGGTACCGGACCGTGTTCGCATGGCAGTGCAGCACCTGCCCCGCGCGTTCGGACGAACCGCCGTGCGCGAAGTACGCGTCCAGCGTCTCCAGCAGCACGTCGCGTTCCTCGGCGGGCAGTTCCAGCACCGCCCCGAAGACCTGCTCCCCCAGCCGGCGGCCCTCGTCCGGGTCGTAGGCGACGAACGCCGCCAGCGGGCTCGGATCGAACGCGCGGACCTCGCCGCGCTCCGGCGGGATGCCGGACAGCGCGGTCCGCGCCAGGTGGACCGCGCGCGGGGTTTCGGTCAGGGAGCGAAACAGCGGGCTGACGCCGGTGCGGGCCAGCGCCAGCTCGCGCAGCAGGGCGAGCATCGCGTCGTACTGCTCCTCGCGCAGCGAGACGACGCCGGCCTGCAGCGTCGGCGAGAGATGCCACGCCGACACGATGCCGAGCTGCCCGAGCCGTCGTTCGATCCCGACCAGGCTCTCCTCGGCCAGCCCGCGCGTCTCGGCGGCGACCACGGTCAGCTTCCCGTCCAGCGACAGGCCGAGCAGCCGTCCCGCCTCCCACGGCCCGGAATCGGATCCGCGCGCGCCGGTCAGCAGCACCTCGGCCAGCGCGGACCGCCGCCGCTGCTGCGCGACCAGCAGTTCCGCGCTCGCCGCCCGGTACGCCTCGGTCACCCGGACCGCGTGCTCGTCGGTGACCTGCCACAGCAGGCTCGCGACGTCGATCAGCACATCGGTGCTTCCCGTCGCGCGGGCGCGGCCGACCAGCAGGTCCCACAGCATCGCGCAGGCGATCCGGTACACCTGCAGCACCTCGGGCAGCGGCGCGCCCTGGTGCGCCCGCCGCCGGCCGGTCTCCTTCGGCGCGCGCTGGTCCGGGGCCTCGGCGCCGCCCAGCGCGTCGACCATGAACCGGAGGTTCACCGCGATCGAGCGGTGCAGGTCGGCGCGCGGGACGATCTTCTCGTCCCGGTACATCCCGATCCGCTCGCAGCTGGCCGCGCAGACGTCGTCGATCAGCCGGGGCAGCCGTGCGTCGGCCCAGGCGACGAGTTCGGTCAGGGCGGCGGTCCGCACAGCGTTTTCCTCCCGGTCGGCCACGTCCGGGATCGTACCCGCGCCCCGGACCGGCCGCCCGCGCGGATTTCCCCCGCCCGGAAACGCGCGACGATTTACCGCGCATTTTGTGGGCCGCTACAGAAATGTTTGTCGGCGCCCACAATGGTGCCGTTCGCATTCTCCGCCCGGATGCCCCGCACGGTCCGCTGTGCTTGAATCAGAGAAGAGAAGCACAGATTCGGGCCGAGAGGGTTACGGTGGACGAGCAGCGCGAGGACCAGCCGGAGTTCAAGCCTTACCACCATCCGGCCGCGGGCTGGGGCGCGGCGAAAAGCGTGACGCAGTTCCTCGTCCGGGAACGGGAACTTCTCGCCGGACCGCGCGCGATCGTGAAGATGAACCACGAGAACGGCGGGTTCGACTGCCCGGGCTGCGCGTGGCCGGACGACACCAAGGGCCTGCATCTCGACATTTGCGAAAACGGGATCAAGCACGTCACCTGGGAGATGACGCGGAAACGCGTCGGCGCGGAATTCTTCGCCGCGCACACGGTGTCCGAACTGGACGGCTGGAGCGACACCGCGCTGGAGGCGCAGGGCAGGCTCACCGAACCACTGCGCTACGACGAGAAGACCGACCGGTACGTCCCGATCTCGTGGGACAAGGCGTTCCAGCTGGTCGGCGACACGCTGCGCGGCCTCGACTCCCCCGGCCAGGCGGCGTTCTACACCTCCGGACGGCTGGGCAACGAGGCGACGTTCCTGTACCAGCTGTGGGCGCGCGAGTTCGGCACGAACAACCTGCCGGACTGCTCGAACATGTGCCACGAGGCGAGCGGCCGCGCGCTGCAGGCCGCCATCGGCACCGGCAAGGGCACCGCGGACATCCACGACTGGGAGGCCGCCGACGCGCTGTTCATCATGGGCGTCAACGCGGCGTCGAACGCGCCCCGGATGCTCACCGCACTCGCCGAAGCACATCGGCGCGGCGCGCAGATCGTGCACATCAACCCGCTGGTCGAGGCCGGGGCCACGCGCACGATCATCCCGCACGACTTCGCCCGGATGGCCACTTTCCGCGCCACCCCGACGTCCACGCTCAACCTGCAGCCGCGCATCGGCGGCGATCTCGCCTTCATCCGGGGCATGGCGAAGGCCCTGCTCGAGATGGCGGAAACCGATCCTGCGGCGATCGACTCGGACTTCCTGGAGACCTACACGAGCGGCGTCGAGAAGTACCGCGTCGTCTGCGAAACCACGTCCTGGGCCGATTTGGAGCGGCAGTCCGGGCTGTCCGAGGCCGAAATCCGGGCGGCGGCGAAGATCTACCGCGACGCCGACCGGTCGGTCATCAGCTGGTGCCTCGGCGTGACGCAGCACGAGCACGGCGTCGACACCGTCCGCGAGATCGTGAACCTGTTGCTGCTGCGCGGAAACATCGGCCGCCCCGGCACCGGGCCGTCGCCGGTGCGCGGGCACAGCAACGTGCAGGGCAACCGCACCTGCGGCATCGACCACCGCCCGGCGCCGGAGTTCCTCGACAAGCTCGCGCGGGTCTGCGGCATCGACCCGCCGCGCCACCACGGGCTCGACACGGTCGGCACGATCGAGGCGATGCACCGCGGCGACGTGCGGGTGTTCGTCGGCATGGGCGGCAACTTCGCGCTCGCCGCGCCCGACACTCCCTATACCTTCGCGGCGTTGCGCAAATGCGAGCTGACCGTGCAGGTCAGCACGAAGCTCAACCGCAGCCACCTCGAACACGGCAAGCAGGCGCTGATCCTGCCCTGCCTCGGCCGGACCGAAAAGGACTTCCAGACCGCCGGGCTGCAGTCGACGTCGGTCGAGGACGCGATGAGCATGGTCCATTTGTCGACGGGGATGAAGAAGCCCGCCTCGCCGCACCTGCTGTCCGAACCCGCGATCATCGCCGGGATGGCGAGCGCGACGCTGCCGGGAAGCGCGACGCCGTGGGCGGACTACGTCGGCGACTACGACCGGATCCGCGACACGATGGCGCGGGTGCTGGACGGTTTCGAGGATTTCAACACCCGCGTCCGCGAACCGCTCGGCTTCCGCATCCACCAGGCCGCGCGCGAACGGGTCTTCCACACGCCGTCCGAACGCGCCGAGTTCTCGACCGCGGACCTGCCGGACGTCGTCCCCGCCGCCGGCACGCTCGCACTGGGCACGATGCGCTCGCACGACCAGTGGAACACGACGATCTATTCCGACGACGACCGGTACCGCGGCATCAAAAACCTCCGCACGCTGGTGTTCCTCAACGCCGAAGACATGCGCGACCGAGGTCTGGGCGAGTTCGACGAGGTCGACATCACTGCCACCGCGAAGGACGGCACGACGCGTTCGGTGCGGCGCTACCGGGCGATTCCCTACGACATCCCGCGCGGCTGCGCGGCCGGGTACATGCCGGAGATGAACGTGCTGTGCGCGATCGGCGACTACAGCACGCAGAGCGATCAGCCGCTGATGAAGCATCTGAAGGTCACGGTCGAACGCTCCGCGTGAGACCGGCGGTTCGGCACGGGGCGCGGACCAGCACCGCTGCCCCGATGCCGGCCGCGACGCCGACGAGCGTGTCCGCCACCCGCGCCGTGAGCAGCGTCTCCGGCGCGGCAGGCGCGGCCAGCTCCGTCATCACCAGGATCAGCGGCGTGAAGAACCCCAGCGCGATTCCGTAGTGGCGGGACATGAACAACTCCGTCGGGAACAGCAGCACGATCACCGCCGACGCCAGCGGTGCCGCCCCGAATCCGGGAAGCAGCAGCAACGCCGTGACGACCAGCCCGGCCAGCGTCCCGAGGACCCGGTGCGCGCTGCGGTCCAGCACGCTGCGCAGTCCCGGATGCAACCGGCTGCGCGGATCGGCCGCCGCCAGCGGAACCGCCGCCGAGGCCATCGCCCAGTTCGCGTGATCCACGCCGAGCAGCAGCCCGACCGCGCCCGCGGCAGCGATCGCCAGCGCGTACCGAGCCGCGTGCACAACCGCACACGCCGTACCGCAACCCGGCGCGCACCCTGGCGTTCCCGGTGCGGCCGAACGCTCCGGACCAGTCAGTCCAATAAGGACACACCCGGCGATTGTGCCCGCACACAACGCGATTCCCGCCCACGGCCCGACCCGCCCGGCAGGCACCAACGCGATCGCACCGAGCGCGAAAATCCCGAAGAACGGCCCGCGCGGGCTCAAGTCCAGCCGATTCGTCACCAGCGCACAGCCGAACGAGAACGCCGCTTCGGTGACCACCAGCAACCAGGCCGGTGCGTGAGATGCTGACAAGAGGACGCCCAGCGAGACCCCGCTCAGCAGCACCGCGCCCGCCTGAAGCTGATGTCGGAAGCGAAGAGCCCGCGTCTCGGCGCGGCCGTACATCCCGGCGAACGAACCGAACGCGGCGAAAATGATCAGATCCGGACGCCCCGCCGCGAGAAGCGCCAGCCCCGGAACCAGCAACCCCGCCGCGACCCGGCTTGCGTGCCACCATTCGCCGCCGCCGAACGAGCGCGCGGCCGCGGCCGAGGTCGCCACCGGCACGCTGTCCTCCGCTTGGTTGTTCTTGGCTGTTCGAACGTCGGCTACCGGGATCCGCCGGTCGTCCCACGATACCCGCGCGAGGGGCGGCGACCGGCCGGATTGTGGCGAGCCACAACGAAGTCTGCGCCGGGTGCCAATCAGCCGAGCTGGCTGAGCGCGCGGGCGATGTTCTGGTCCACGATGTCCAGCGTTGCCGCCCGGCGAGGTCCAGCGTGCCGCCGGTTGTCCAGGAACAACCGGTAGACGCCCTTTTCGAACCGCCCCGCAGCCTCCGCACCGACATCAGTTCGCGCGTGCCGAACGCCGCGCGCGCCACCCCGGGCCAAGTCCTGGTGGCCGAGCCACCCCGGGTTTCGCTCGGTTCCGCACCCTGCTGCCGCGGCGGATGTCCTTCTTGGCGGGAAACGTGGTACTCACTGCCGCTGGCGCGACGGTCCCCGCCGGTTCCGGCGCACACTCTCCCCACGAAAGGACACGAGACCACCAGCAGCCTCGGGAGCCTCCAGTGAGACGCACCAGAATCGCTCTCTTCGCCCTGCTCGTCCTCTGCGCCGCGAGTTTCAGCCCCGCCGCCGCGTCGGCGAACGCCAAACGCGACGCCTTCGCTCTCTCCAGCACCGCCTTCGCCGACGGCGGGATGATTCCGAAGGTCCACGACTGCGCCAGCAGCGGCGACGGCGACCCCGAAAAGAAGGACGAGTCGCCGCCGCTGGCCTGGTCCGGGGCGCCGGAGCAGGCCAAGAGCTACGCGGTCGTCATGCACGACCTCGACAACGGCATCATCCACTGGGTCATCTACGACATCCCGGCCGCCACCGCCGAGCTGCCGCAGAACGTCGACCACGCGTATCAGCCGGCCGTTCCCGCCGGGTCGCGGCAGGCCTACTACCGCGGCAGCGCGAACTTCTTCGGATACCAGGGGCCGTGCACGACGAACCACACGTACGAGTGGGCCGTGCACGCGCTGAACAAGGAGTCGCTCACTGAGCTCGACTCCAGCTCGTCCACCCAAGCCGCGGAGACGGCCATCGACGCGGCCACCATCGCGACTGCTTCGCTGCGGGGCAACTCGTAGGCGGGGTTCGAGGGGCGCGGCACCAGAAGGCGATCACCTGACGGGCCGCGCCCCGTCCAGCGCCCGCGTTGATCTCCGCCAGCGCGACAACCGGCGGTCACCTGAAGCGAGACGCGTCCGGGCGCGGGTTCAGAAAGCGATCACCTGGCGGACCGCGCCCCCGTCCCGCAGCCGGGCGAACCCCGCATTGATCTCCTCCAGTTCGATCGAATGCGTCAGCAACGCTTCCACCGGCAGCAACCCCGCTTGGTACAGCGCGATGAACCGAGGCACGTCCCGCCGCGGCACGCACGAGCCCAGGTAGCTTCCCCGCAGGGTTTTTTCCTCCGCTACCAGGCTTTGCGCGGGCAAGGTCAGTCCGGCCGACGGGTCCGGCAGGCCCACGGTGACCGTCGTCCCGCCCGGCCGGGTCGCTTCGTACGCCTGGCTCAGGGCGGCGACCACACCGGTGGTGTCGACGGCGTAATCCACCCCGCCGCCGGTCAGCTCGCGGATCTCCGCGACGTCACCGGTCAGCACCGTGGCTCCCAGCGAACGCGCCAGGTCCCGCTTGCTCGGCACCGGATCGATCGCGAGCAGAGTGCTGGCGCCGGCGGCCTTCGCAGCGAGCAGCGCGGACAGGCCGACTCCGCCGAGGCCGAACACTGCCACGCTGTCCCCGGGGCGCACGTCCGCGGCGTTGAACACCGCGCCCGCGCCGGTCAGCACCGCACAGCCGAACAGCGCCGCGATCTCGAACGGCAGCGCCTTGTCGATCCGCACCGCCGACCGGTCGGCCACGACCGCGTGCGAGGCGAACGCGGAAACTCCGAGGTGGTGCAACGGATTCCCGGCCGGAGACGACCACCGGACGCCCCCGCCGAGCAGCGTGCCCTCGCGGTTCGCCGCCGCTGCCGGTCCGCACAGCGCGGGGCGGCCCGCCGTGCACGGGGCACAGTCGCCGCAGGAGGGCACGAACGTCAGGACTACATGTTCGCCGGGCTGGAAATCGCTGCCCGGTCCGGCTTCGACGACTTCACCGGCCGCCTCGTGGCCGAGCACCATGGGCACCGGACGGGGGCGTGAGCCGTCGATCACCGACAGGTCCGAATGGCACAGCCCGGCCGCACGCACGCGCACCAGAAGCTCGCCGGGTCCCGGCGGGGCCAGCGTCAGCGTCTCGATCTCCAGCGGCTTCCCGACCTCGCGCAGGACCGCGCCGCGAACCTCCATCACGCGCCGACCGGGACGCAGCGGGTGACGAGCCGTTCGGACAGCAACGGCACGACCTCGCCGAGCACGATCCGCGTGAAATGCTCCGACGCGCAGTGCGCGGTGAAGTCCGCCTCGCTGTCGTACTCCTCGACGATCACCACGACCCCGTCCTCGATTCCCGTGTGGACGGTGTACCGCAGGCAGCCGGGCTCGCGCCGCGACGCCTCCGCCATCGGGCCGAGCAGTTCGACGACCCGGTCCCGCTCCGCGGTCACATACCGGGCCACCACTACGAAACTCATTCTTCTCCTGTACGCAGCCGGGACCGGGTCAGCGACCACAGCCCCGGATCGGAGGACGCGGCGGCCGCCGCGCCCATCGCCAACGAATGCGCCACGCCGTCCCGGTCGGTGACGAAACCGGCCGCGACGAACGGCGACATGACCTCCCGCGCCGACTCCGACATCCACGGGATGATCGGGGCCGGCATCAGCTCGACCAGGTCGGGACCGCTGCGCTTGACCGCCTCCAGGCTCCGGTTGAGGTTCGAGCGGTCGGTGACGAACACCTTGTGCATCGTCAGCATCGACAGCGCCCGCGCCCGTTCGATCGGCGCGACCCGGGTGCTGACCACCCCGGCCGCCCCGATCTCCTGGAGGAAGTCCACGCCCGCGCGGTCGGTCGCGAGGCCGGGGCACGAATCGATGTTGACGAACACGAGCTTCTCCCGCCCGGCCAGCGCCGCGACGATCTTCGGCAGCTGCCCGACCGGGACCGACGCGAGGATCCCTACCCTCGACGCGGCGGTCAGGAAATCCGGCACCTTCGCGACGCCGACCACCGACGCGCACACCGGGACGTCTTCGAACGCCGCTGTGATCTTCTCGTTCATGCGGTTCACCGTTTCATGCCTTCCGCGACTTCTCTCTCCCGTCCCGACCGCCTGGTCTGTGTGGGGTCCCGTCCCGAAACCAGCGTGTGATGGGGCCCCGCACCCCGAAGCTTGATTGTGCTGACGGTCGGGGGTTGCTTGTCAAGGCGGGAAAGATGCCTTGACAAGCAACCCCCGACCGCAGGGAGGCTTCGTATCGGGGTGCAGGGCGGGGGCTGGGTGCCTCGATTGTCGGGTGCGCGGGTGCGGTTTAGGGACGTGAGGGGAACCCTGAGGGACTCAGAGTCCCTCAGGGTTCCCCTCACGGACGACAACCCAGCCGCGCCGCCCGCTCGGCCAGGCAGCGGGCTAGCGCCGCGGTCCATCAGGGACCGGTCAGCTGGCCTAGCCCAGCGGGTTCGGGCCCAGGTCGGTGGGCAGGCCGAGCTTGCCGGGGTTGAGCAGCCCAGCCGGGTCCAGAGCGCGCTTCACGTCGACGAACGTGCCGAACCCAGTGCCGAGTGCGTCCGCCAGGTAAGGCCCCCGCAGCAGACCCGAACCGTGGTGGTGGCTCAGCGCTGCCCCGTGCCGCACCAGCACCGCGTTCGCCGCGTCCCACGCCGACCGGTACCAGTGCCGGCGCTTCTCCGGCTCCACGTCCCCGCGCAGTGAGAAGTACAGGCAAGCCCCATCGGTGTAAGCGTGCGATTGGTGCGCCGAAGCGGCCAGAGTCCCTGGCACCGCCTGAATAGCGGCCACTACCTCGTCGTAGATCGCCGGGAGCGCGGACCACGCACCGGCCATTTCGAGGGTGTCGGCGACGAAACCCGGGCCGGGCGTGAACCCGTCCGCGGACTTGCCGACCAGCATCCGCTCGTCCAGCCAGCGTTCGAACACCGGCTGACCGTCCAATTCGGACCCGCCAGCCGCGCATTCCTCCGCGCTGACCTTGATCATCGCGTCGACCAGCACCGGGTCGCCCTCGTCGGCGATGAGCAGCAGGTTGGTGTCCGGCTGCCCGAAGTGCGTGCCGCTCTCGTGCTTGTCGTACAGCCGCATCGCGGCGGGAGTCGCGCCGCGCTGCATGATCCGGCGGCAGGCGTCGAGCCCGGCGGCGAAGGTCTCGAAGCCGTAGGCGACGGCCTTCGAGTACGTCGGCAGCGGGTGCGTGCGCAGCCGCACCGAGGTGATCACGCCGAGCGTGCCTTCCGAGCCGACGAACAGCTGCCGCAGGTCCGGGCCGGTCGCGGCGCGCGGGTAGTCGCCGAAGCGGGCCAGTGTGCCGTCGGCGAGGACGACGTCGAGGCCGACCACCATGTCCTCGATTTTCCCGTACCGAGTGGACAGCTGACCGGCGCCGCGGCAGGCCACCCAGCCGCCGACCGTCGAGATCGCGAACGCGGACGGCCAGTGCCCGGTGGTCGCGCCGTGCGTCTCCTGCAGCTCCTTCTCGAACAGGTCGCCGAACATGCCCGCCTGCACTTCGACGATCTGCGACTCGGCATCGAAGGACACGATCTTGTTGAGCCCGCACACATCCAGCACGACCCCGCCGTACACCGGCAGCGCGGCACCGGTGACATTGCTCCGGCCCGCCGACACGGTCAGCGGCACCCGGTGCTCGCCGCACAGCCGGACGGCGGCTTGGATCTGCTCGACGGTGCTCACCTCGGCGATCACCGCGTCCGGCGTCGCCGGGGTGCCCGCGGTCTCGCCGATCATCGAGCCTGCCCACCAGTCGCGGGTGCGCAGCACGACCTCGTCGCGTTCGGTGTGCACCGAGTCGGCCAGTTCGCGCAGCGCCTCGGTCAGCGCGGCGGGCACGGCCACGGCCGCCGTCTGCAGCGACGCGTCGCCCTTGCCGGGTTCGGTGCGTCCGCCCCAGCGCGGCGGCGTCGGCGCGCCGACCACGTAATTGCCCCGGTTGAACGGGTGCGTGACGGTCTGGCGGCTGATCATGCGTTGGCTCCCAACAGGTTGTCTCCGAACAGGATCGACTTCTCCCGGGCGACGTCCGCCCGGTACTGCTCCACTTGCGCCGCAACGGTTGCCGGACTGAGGCCGAGTTCCGCGCCGAGCAGTTCGCCCACCAGCGGCGCGGCCTCGACCGACGCGTCCCGGGCGAACAGCCGCAGCCGGGTCCGCCGCGACAGCACGTCGTCCACCGAGCGCGCCATCTCGGAACGCGCCGCGAACACCACCTCGGCCTTGAGGAACGGCTGCCCCTCGATGAGCGGCTCCCCCAGTGCCGGGTTCTCGTCGACCAGCGCGCTCACGAACCGGGCCTCGGTGCCGTAGCGGCCGCCGAGGTGCGCGGCGACGCCGCCGGTCGCGGCCGTGGCCTCCGCGTCGTATCCGGCACCGCCGATCAGCGGCAGGTTCTTGGTGCGGCACTTGGCTTTCCGGCTCAGCAGGCCGAGCGCCTTGTCCACGACCAGCTCACCCATGTGCCGGCTCGTGGTGAGCTTGCCGCCGGTCACCGTGACCATGCCCGCGGACACCGTGATGTGGTGGTCGCGGCGCATGTCGAGCGTCGCGCCCTCCTTGCCGCCGACCAGCGGGCGCAGGCCCGCGTAGCTGCCCAGCACGTCGCTGGCGTCCAGCTTGGTGTCGAAGGCGATCTGGGCTCCTTCGAGGAGGAAGTCCATTTCCTCGCGGGTGCAGTGCACGTCGTCGGTCGAGCCGGTGTAGTCGGTGTCGGTGGTGCCGACCACGACGACGTCGCCCCACCGCGTGCAGGTGGCCCGCCGCGCGCGGCCCGGAATCGGCACGGTGACCGTGCAGTCGTTGCGGATCTTCGACCACGGCAGCACGATGTGCACGCCCTTGGCCGGACGAACCTGCGGCTGGTGCCCGTGATCGGCCATGCCCTCGACCCGGTCGGCCCACACGCCGGTCGCGTTGACCACGACGCGCGCCCGGATGTCGATCTGCTCGCCGTCGGCCCGCACCGTCGCACCGGTGACCCGTCCGCCGGCGGTGCGCAGCCCGGTCACCTCGGCACCGTTGACGACCACCGCGCCGTGCCGGGCGGCGCTGCGCACGATCGCCAGCGTCAGCCGGGCGTCGTCAGCGCGGCTGTCGTAATACATCAGGCCGCCCTTGAGGTTCTCCGCACGGAGCGTCGGGGCGTGCGAGAGCACCTCGTCGACGGTGAGCCGCTGGTGCAGCTTCCCGATCCGCCAGCCGCCCGCGAGGTCGTAGGTCCACAAGAGACTCTCGAAGGCCTTGGCGATCCGGGCGTCGAACACTCCGTCCTTCGCCAGGATCGGGAACAGGAAAGGCAGCCGCTGCACCAGATGCGGGGCGTTGCGGCGGAACCGCTGCCGCTCCAGCAGCGAATGCCGGACCAGGTCGAGGTTGCCCTGCTCGATGTAGCGCAGGCCGCCGTGCACCATTTTGGACGACTTGGACGAGGTTCCGGACGCGAAGTCGTCGCGCTCCACCAGCGCCACTTTCAGGCCGCGGGAGACGGCGTCCAGCGCGGTGTAGGCGCCGGTGACGCCGCCGCCGATCACCAGCACGTCGAACGTGCCGGTTTCGAGGTCGGTCAGTGCCGCGCGGCGGTCCAGCCGCAGCGGCGCGGACAGGGTCGCCCTCGCGGCGACGGCGTTCGGCCGTCGGGACGGCAGTGTGAACATGAGCTTGTCTCTCCACTCAAAAGTTGAAAACGTCCACAAAGGACGGTTAGGACAGCGAGACCGCGAGCACGTCCTGCCAGCGGGCGCGCAGTTCGCGCCGTTCGTCCTCGGGCAGCCGAGGCTCGAAGACCTCGCCTTTGCCTTGGTGCGCAACGGCTTCGGCCAGAGACGGCCACACGCCCAGCCGGACGCCCGCGAGATACGCGGCGCCTCGCAGGCTGGCGGTCGCCGAATCGGCTACTCGTTCGATCTCGACACCGGCGAAATCGGCTTGGCTTTGCAGGAGGACGTCGCTGGCGGCCAATCCGCCGCCGGCGCGCAGGCGGGTCACCGGCCGGTTCATCGTCGTGCGCAGCGCGTCAACGGTGTCGCTCACGGCGTGTGCGATGCCGTCGAGCACCGCACGCGCCACCACATCGCGGGTGGTGGCCAGGCTCAGCCCGGTCAGCACCCCACGCGCGCCGGGCCGTTGCACCGGTGTGCGCAGCCCGGCCAGCGTCGGCACGAACCAGGTCGAAGTGCTTCTCGGCTGAGCCGCGGCCAGTTCGCTGATCTCGGCGGCAGAGCGGAACAGTCCGAGATCCTCGGTGAGCCACCGCAAGGCAGAACCGGTGGTCGAGGTGTAGGCCTCCAGGCTGAACCGGCTGTGTCCGGCGCTGCGCCAACCCACCAGGCACAGCACACCGTCGACCTTGCCGAGCCCGTCCGGCGGTTCGTCACCGGCCAGCGCGCCGACGAAGGTGCCGGTCCCGTGCACGCACGTGCCCTGACCCGGAGTCAGGGCGCCGAGCGCGATCAGCGAGGCGTGCTGATCGCCCATCACCGCCGCGATCGGCACCTCGATGCCGAGCAGCTTCTCGTCGGTGTAGCCGAAATCGCCGTCGTCGTCGACCGGCGGAGGGGCCAGCTCAGGCGGGAAACCGAGTGCTGCCAGCCATTCCTGGTCCCACGCGTGTTCGCGCAGCCGGTATCCGCCGAACGCGACCGCGTTGGTCGCCGACATGACATATCTGGTGCATCCGCTGAGATGCCACACGAGCCAGGTGTCCACCGAACCGAACAGCACCCGGTCGGCGGGCACGTCGAGCCGGTCGAGCTGCCGCGCCGCCCACAGGAACGGGGCGCGAGTGCCGACCGGGCGGCCGGTTCGCTCCCACAAGACCGGATCCCAGTCCGGAGACAGCTTCGCGAGCTCGTCCGCGTACCGGGTGTCCTGCCAGACCACGGCCGGAGCCAGCGGCTGCCCGGTCTCGCGGTCCCACAGGATCGCGGTGGCGCGCTGCGTGCACACCGACATCCCGACGATCTCGACGCCGTTCTCCCCCGCCCACGCGATCGCCTGGCGGGCGACGTCGACGGTGCGCTCCAGCAGTTGCGCCGCGTCCTGCTCCACACGCGACGGTTCGGGATGGACGACGTCGACCGAGGTGTAGAACGACGGCCCGCACCCGCCGTCCTCGCCGACCACCGCGGCCCGTGTGCCGGTCGAGCCCTCGTCGACGGCCAGGATTCCGCGCCGCGTCACGCCGTCCTCCCCGGCAGCGAGATCTCCTCGTCGTCCGGGTCGACGCCGCTGCGGGTCGGGTCCCAGCGCACGATCAGGCAGGACACCAGGCCGAGCAGCGGCACCGCGGCGAGCAGCGCGATCGTCGGGCCGAGGCCCATCGCCTCCTTGATCTGCGGGAACACGTACAGCCCGACGACGCTGCCGAAGCTCCCGAGCATGCCGGTCACGCCGGTGCCGAGGGTGCGGATGTCGCTGCGGTAGGACAGCGCCGCGATCGACTTGCCGTTCGCGCCGGGGCCTGCCGAATGGAAGAAGATGAACAGGAACGGCAGCAGGAACCCGATCGCGATCGGCAGCTTCCCGAAGCCCAGCCCCATCACCAGCAGGATGGCGAACGCGAAGGCGTAGCCGATCGCCGAGCTGACCCGCAGCCCGATCTTCCGGCCGAAGTAGGCCGACAGCGCGCCGCCGGCGATCCCGGCGACGTTGAAGATCATCGACCCGAGCGTGGCCGTCTCGAACTTGTCGCCGAAGATCGCGAGGCTGATCACCGGCAGGTACCAGCCGATCGCGAAGTACTGCATCGCCTGGGTCAGCGAGATCGCCGTGGACAGGAAGGTGCGCTGCAGGTACGGCTTGCGGAACAGCACGCCCGCCTGCCGGAACCCGATCTTCTGTTCCTCGGCCGCTTCGTCGCTCGCGGTTCCCGGCGTCACCTGGAAACCGTAGATCCGGCGAAGGCTGCGCGCGGCTTCCGGCAGCCGTCCCTTGGCCGCGAGCCACGACGGGCTTTCGGCGAGGAAGGCGATCTGCAGCACCAGCAGCGCGAGCGCGAAGACCCCGGCCGAACCGACCGACCAGCGCCAGATCTCCACCGAGACCCCGGCCTGGTAGAACGCCAGCGTCAGCGCGAGGTTCACCGTGGTGGCCACGTACCAGACGGACTGCCACAGGTTCAGCCGTCCGCGCAGCTTCGCCGGGGTGTACTCGGCGAGCAGGGCCATCGCCACCGCGAAGTCGATGCCGTAGGCGACGCCGACCAGGCCGCGCCCGGCCCAGACCGCCTCGAAACTGCCGCCGGTGGCGGTGAGCACCGCGCCGAGCCCGGCGATCGCCTTCGCCGCGATCAGCGGTTTGACCCGGCCGATCCGGGCGGCCAGCCAGCCGCCCGCCGGGTTGAACAGGATGGCGACCGCGGGCGCGGTCGCGGTGAGCAGGCCGACCTGGCCCGCGCCGAGCCCCAGTTCCTTGGTCATCGGCGCGAGACCGGCGCCGAGCGCGGCGTTGGAGTAGGCGTCCAGGAACAGCCCGCCCAGGACCAGGTACCACAGCAGGTTCGCCTTGCGCGGCAACTTCGACAACGTGTTGATCAGCGCGGTGACCTGCGAAACATTCGCGATCGATCGCGGCGTTGCGACCGTGGGAGAACTCATGGACCGCCAACTTTCTGCGCTGGCTGTCAGCGATCCCGGCATACGAAAAAACAGACACGACGAAGACCGCTGACAGTGGCTCTTCGTCTGTGCCTGTCTGAGAACGCAAGATTAAGCGGCGCGCTCGCGGGCGTCAAGCTGCCCGCGAGCGCGCGTTCGTCAGAGCACCTTCTGCAGGAAAGCCTGAGCGCGGGGATTCTCGTTGCTCTCGGAGAAGAACTCCGAAGGCGGCAGGTCGGCAGCGATCTTCCCGCCGTCCACAAACACCACCCGGTCGGCGACCTTGCGAGCGAACCCCATCTCGTGCGTCACCACCAGCATCGTCATCCCGTCCTTCGCCAGCTCGGACATGATGTCGAGGACGTCCTGGACCACCTCGGGGTCCAGTGCCGACGTCGGCTCGTCGAACAGCATCAGCTTCGGATCCATCGCGGCCGCACGAACGATCGCCACGCGCTGCTTCTGCCCGCCGGACAACCGGTTCGGGTAGGCGCCAGCGCGTTCGAGCATGCCGACGCGCTCCAGCAGGGCGCGCGCCTTCGTCTCGGCCTCTTCCTTGCTCCGCTTCAGCACATTCATCTGCGGCAGCACGACATTGCGCAGCGCGGTCATGTTCGGGAAGAGGTTGAAGTGCTGGAACACCATGCCCATCCGGGACCGCAGCCGGTCGAGGTCGACGCCGCGGCCGGTCAGTTCCTCGCCGTCGAACGAGACGCTGCCCGAGGTCGGGGTCTCCAGCAGGTTGAGACAGCGCAGGAAGGTGGACTTCCCGCCGCCGCTGGGCCCGATCACCGCGACCACCTGGCCGGGCTCGATCGCGAAGTCGATGCCGTCGAGCACCTTGACGTCGCCGTAGGACTTGGTCAGCCCGCGGACTTCCAGGAGCGCCATCAGATGTACACCGCCATCTTCTTCTCGAGGGTGCGCGTCGTGAAGCTGATCAGGTTGGTGAGCAGGTAATACAGCAGGCCGATGAACAGGTACACGGTCAGCGCGTCGAAGGTGCGGGAGATGATGGTCTGCCCCACCAGGAACAGCTCGTGAATGGTCACGAAGGACACCAGCGCCGAGTTTTTCGTCAGCGACACGAATTCGTTGCCCAGCGGCGGAAGCATCCGCAGGAACGCCTGCGGAATGATCACGTGCCGCATCGCCGACACCTGCGACATGCCGCACGATCGCGCCGCTTCCAGCTGTCCGCGGTCGATCGATTGCACTGCGCCGCGGAAGATCTCGGTCACGTACGAACCGCTGTAGAGGCCGAGCGAAATGATGCCCGCGGTCATCGGCGGAAGTTGCACGCCGAGTTGCGGCAGTCCGAAGTAGATGAAGAACAGCTGCACCACGAACGGCGTCCCGCGGATCACCGACACGTAGACATTGCCGATCCACCTGATGGGCGCGATCTTGCTCAGCTTGGCGAATCCGCCGAGCGTGCCGAGCAGCAGGCTCAATGCCAGCGCCAGCAAAATCACCTGGAGGCTGACCAGCAGGCCCTGCCAAAGCTGTCCCGAGGAATCGACGATGGTGGAGAAGTTGAACAGCGAGTGCCCGCCCGACTTCGCCGCCGTGCTCTCCGCGCCGAACCACTTTTCGGTCGCCTGCTTGTACGAACCGTCGTCGTGCATCTGCTTGAGCGAGGTGTTGAACGCGGTCCGCAGTTCGGTGTCGGCCTTCTGGAAGGCGTAGCCGTAGTTCTCCTCGGTCAGCCGGTCGCCGACCTGTTTGAGGCCGCCCTGCTGCGCGATGAAGTACTTCCCGGCCGGAGCCCCGGTCACGACGGCGTCGGCCTGGCCCAGCTTCACCGACGAGAACATCTGCTCGTTGGTCTGCGCCGTGATCAGCTGCGCGGCGGGCTGGTGCTGCGTGAGCCAGTCGACGGACTTGGTGCCCACCTGGACCGCGACCCGCTTGCCGGCGAGATCCTTCAGCGAGCCGACGGAGTTGTCCTTGTCGGAGACGAAAACCGCGAGGCCGCCCGGGTAGTAGATGCCCGAGAAGTCGACGGCTTTCTCCCGCGCGGGGCTCATGTAGATCGCCGACGCGCCGACGTCGATCTGGTTCGCCTGCAGCGCTGGGACGATGTTGCCGAAGGGCATCTGGACGAAGTCGACCTTCTTGATGCCCGCCCGCTGCGCGAGGGCCCGGACCAGGTCGATGTCGAAGCCGAGCTGGCCACCCTTGGCGTCGGTGAACTCGAACGGCGGGAACGTCGCGTCGGTGCCGACCCGGAGCGTCGTCTGCCCGGACCGCAGCGCGGCGAGCTTCCCGCCTTGTTGTTCGGCCGCGGTCGCCACACTCGTCGGCAAGAACGCGAGCAGGCAGGCCAGCAGCACGGCGCCGAGCCGCGGCCAGATTCGCTGAGGGGGCATTTCAGTTTCCTTCCGGGACCGGACGGCTCGTCACGAGCGTGTGCGCGAGGCGGGCCGCGATCCGGGCTGTGCGGGTGTCGACGTCGTAGACGGGGTTCAGTTCGGTGATGTCGGCGAGGGCGAGCTTCGGGTCTCTCGCGACCAGCCGGCACACCTCGAGGACGACCGCGGCGGGTACGCCGAGGGTCGAGGGAGCGCTGACCCCAGGCGCCTGCGCGGCGGGGAGCACGTCGAGATCGATCGACAGGTACAGCGCGTCGACGTCCGCGACGAAGGCCCGGACGAAGTCGAGAACTGGCTCGAGACGGCGTTCCTGGCAGTCGACGTCCAGGAGGTGGCGGACGTTCAGCTCGGCGGCCGTCTCGAACAGCACGCCGGTGTTGCCGGGTTCGCTGATCCCGACCACGGCGTAGGCGAATTCCGCGCCGCGTTCGGCTTCCCTGGCGGCGATCTGCCGGAACGGGGTGCCCGAGGACGCCCGGTCGGCGGTCCGCAGGTCGAAATGCGCGTCGAGGTTGAGGATCCCGAGGCGCCGGCCGTCCAGCAGACCGCTGCGGGCGAGGCCGAGGTAGGAGCCGTACGCCGTTTCGTGGCCGCCGCCGAGCACGAGCGGCAGATGTCCGTCGTTGAGCTGCTTCGCGACCAGCTCGCCGAGGTTTTCCTGCCCCGCTTCCAGCGCATCGCCCTCGACGGAGACGTCGCCCGCGTCCCTGATGACGAACTCGGGCTGGATCGCGAACGACGCCAGCGCCTTGCGGATCGCTTCGGGCCCCGCCTGCGCTCCCGGGCGCCCGCCGTTGCGCCGGACCCCGGCGTCGCTGGCGAACCCGACCAGCGAAACGCCGCGCCCGCTGGAGAATTCGTTGACGGCGTGGTGCCATCGGCGATGTTCCGGACCGCTGCCGTCCTCGCGGCCGGTCCATGGGATGGTGCTCACACGTGCTCCTGCAATCGGCTGATGTCCTGCGCGGCGGCGTGGGTGAGCGTGACGAGGGAATCTCGGCGCGGGCGCACGCGGAAATCCGGGGCCATCGTGCTCACCGCGCCGACGAGCTTGCGGTGCCGGTCCAGCACCGGCACGCTCACGCCCCACACCCCCGGATCGACCTGGCCGACGCTCTCCGCGAACCCCTGGTCGCGCACCCGGCGCAGCTCCCGCTCCAGCTTCCCGACCTGCTCGCCGTCCAGCCCGTGCGCCTCGGCCGTCGCCGCGACCCGGTCCTCCGGCAGATACGCCAGCAAGGCCTGCGCACTCGCCCCGAAGACGAGCGGCTTGCTCAGCCCCGGCGAGAAACTGCACCGGATCACCCGGGTCCCCTCGGCCGCTTCGACGCAGAGCACGTCGTTGTCGCGGGCGATGAGGAACGCGGCGAGTTCGTCGGTGTCGGCCGCGAGCTGCCGCAGCCGCCGCTTGACGCCGCCCTGGCCGAGCGCCTCGCGGCGGTAGTTCTCGGCCATCTGGACGGTCAGCGAGCCCGCACAGTACCGGCCGCGGGTGCGGGCCTGATGGACCAGGCCGATCTCGACGAACGTCGTCAGGTACCGGTAGACGGCGCTGGACGGAATGCCCGTGCCGACGGAGATCTCCTCCGCCGTGGCGCTCTCCCGCTCGGCGAACACCGCCAGGATCCGCGCCGCCCTGGTCCCGGCCTTCCGGTTGGCATCCGCGCTTGTCATGGCGCGCACGCTACGTCGCGGCCGGGCGGGTTCCTAGCGGGTATTCCCAGTTAATGGGAAGTTTATTCCCGGTGATTGGCTGTGTGCGGAGCGGAGCGGAGGCGCCGTCAGTGTCCGGCGGTGCCGTCCGGGCTGTGTTCGCCGTTGGGCAGGCAGTTCGGATCCCGGTAGCCCGGCCCGGTGAACCTGCTGCGGATTTCGTTGTCGTCGCTGACTTTCCGCGCCGAGCGGAACTGGACGCGGAACTGGTCGGCGATGCGCGCGGTGGCGTTCTGGTCCGTCGGCACCACCATGACCGAGGCGGGCATCGCGTCCGCCCCCGTCGTGCTCAACAACTCCGGCTGGTTCGCGAAGATCCGCCGGAACCTCGCGTAAGCCTCCTGCTGAGTCTCGGTGTAGGACCGCAGGACCCGGGGATCACCGCGCAACGCCCGGGCGACGTCCGCCATCTCGGCGTCGGTTTTCAGACTGATGGTCACGGTGCCGGCACAGACGTCGTGGGCGCCGAGCGGTATCGCACCGTCCGGCAACGCGTACCCGTCCATCGCGCGCCCGTTGAACAGCCACCAGCCCGAAGCGCCCAGCACGGCGACGGCGGCCAGCACGACGGCCGCGATCGCCAGCCGGTACCAGCGAGCCACGCGCGGCGGCGCGGCCGGCGGCGGGGCTGTCGTCTCGGGGTTCTCGGGTTCATTGTCCGCACCGGTGTCCCGGTCGTTCATCACGTTTCCCAATTCCGTGTTCGCCTGAATACAGTTCCCGGTTATCGGGCACGGGGACCCCGCCGTTACGGCAGTAAGCACGAAACTCCCGCGACACGGACAAAAGCCGTACGGAATACTCCTCTCTCGTGTTCCTGACAGTCACCACGACCCACCGCCCCGCCTCCGACTTGGGATTCCTGCTGCACAAGCACCCAGGCCGGGTGCAGTCGTTCGAGCTTTCCGCCGGGCAAGCGCACGTCTTCTACCCCGAGGCGTCCGACGAGCGGTGCACCGCCGCCCTGCTGCTCGAAGTCGACCCAGTCGCCCTCGTGCGCGGCAAGGCGGGTTCCGGCGACGGGTTCACCCTCGGCCAGTACGTGAACGACCGCCCCTACGCGGCGTCGAGCCTGCTTTCGGTGGCGTTGAAGGAAGTTTTCCGCACCGCGCTCACCGGCCGGTGCAAGTCGCATCCGGAGCTGGCGGCCCGGCCGATCCCGCTGGACATCCGGGTGCCCGCGTGCCCGGGCGGCATCGAACTGGTGCGCCGGATGTTCGAGCCCCTCGGCTGGACGGTCGAGGCGACGGAGCTCCCCCTGGATCCGGAGTTCCCGCAGTGGGGCGATTCGCGCTATGTCGACCTCCGGCTCACCGGCGAACTCCGGCTGGCCGACGCCCTCAACCACGTCTACGTGCTGCTTCCGGTGCTGGACAACGCGAAGCACTACTGGGTCAGCGAGGAGGAGATCGACAAACTGCTGCGGGCCGGCGGCGACTGGCTTGCCGGGCATCCGGAGAAGGAGCTCATCACCCGCCGCTATCTCGCGCACCGCCGTGCCTTGACGACCGCCGCGCTGACCCGGCTGGCCGAAGTGGACGATGCGGAGCCCGAGGAGATCGACAACGCGCTCGCCGCGCCCGCCGTCCTCGAGGCGCCGGACCGTCCGGTGCCGCTGGCCGAACAGCGGCGCGGCACGATCATGGCCGTGCTGCGGTCGCTCGGCGTCCGCTCGGTCGGCGATTTCGGCTGCGGCGAGGGCGCGCTGGTGCGCGACCTGCTGGCCGAGCGGTCGGTCGAGCGGATCGTGGCCGCGGACGTGTCGGCTCGCGCGTTGCAGGTCGCGGCGCGGAAGCTGCGGCTGGAGCGGATGTCCGAAAGGGACCGGGCCAGGCTGGAGCTGCTGCAGTCCTCGCTCACCTATCGCGACGACCGGCTCGCCGGACTCGACGCGGCCGTGCTGATGGAGGTCGTCGAGCACGTCGACCCGCCGCGGCTCCAAGCGCTGGAGCGGACGGTGTTCGAGTTCGCCGCCCCGCGCGCGGTCGTCGTGACGACGCCCAACCGCGAGTACAACGTGCGGTTCGAGACGCTGCCCGCAGGCAAGCTGCGGCACCGGGACCACCGTTTCGAGTGGACTCGCGCCGAGTTCCGCGAGTGGGCGGACCGGGTCGCGAACAACCACGGCTACAGCGTGCGAATGCTGCCGGTCGGCTCTGACGACCCCGAAGTCGGCCCGGCGACGCAGCTGGCTCTGTTCACGAAAGGCGGTGCGGCATGAGCACGCTGGAAATCCCTGATCTGTGTCTTGTCGTGCTTATCGGCGCGAGCGGGTCAGGCAAATCGACGTTCGGCGGCGCGCAGTTCAAGGCGACCGAGGTGATTTCGTCGGACTTCTGCCGCGGCCTGGTGTCCGACGACGAGAACGACCAGTCGGCGACCAAGGACGCGTTCGACGTCCTGCACTACATCGTCGGCAAACGGCTCGCCGCCGGGCGGCTGACCGTGATCGACGCGACCAACGTGCAGCCCGACGCGCGCAAATCGCTGGTCGCTCTGGCCAAGGAGCACGACGTGCTGCCGGTAGCGATCGTGCTGGACATGCCGGAGTCGCTTTGCGTCGCGCGCAACGAAAGCCGCGCGGACCGGACCTTCGGCGCGCAGGTGATCCGGCGGCAGCGAGACCAGCTCCGTCGCGGGTTGCGCAGCCTGCAGAAGGAGGGCTTCCGGACGGTGCACGTGCTGCGCACCCCGGAGGAGGCCGCCGAAGCAACGATCACGCGGGTCCCGCTGTACAACGATTTGCGGCACGAGACCGGGTCGTTCGACATCGTCGGCGACATCCACGGCTGCCGGGTCGAACTCGAAGCGCTGCTCGCCGAACTCGGCTACGCCATCGACCGCGACGAGCAGGGCCGCGCGATCGGGGCGAAGCATCCGGAGCGGCGGGCGGTGTTCGTCGGCGATCTCGTCGACCGCGGCCCGGACACGCCGGGCGTGCTGCGGCTCGTGATGGGCATGGTGCGCGCCGGAAATGCCTTCTGTGTCACCGGAAACCACGAGCACAAGCTGCTGCGCGCGTTGCGCGGGCGGAATGTGCAAGTCACGCACGGGCTCGCGGAATCGCTGGAACAGCTCGCCGCCGAACCGGCCGAATTCCGTGCTGA
The DNA here is from genome assembly GCF_039525725.1 of Amycolatopsis albidoflavus. Lineage (NCBI taxonomy): Bacteria > Bacillati > Actinomycetota > Actinomycetes > Pseudonocardiales > Pseudonocardiaceae > Amycolatopsis > Amycolatopsis albidoflavus. The sequence continues at coordinate 231,451 of NZ_BAAAHV010000011.1, read as the reverse complement.
GGCACAGGACTTCATGGACGGGCTGATCAGCCACTACGTCCTCGACGGCGGCCGGCTGGTCGTCGCACACGCCGGGATCACCGAACGGTTCCAGGGCCGTGCGTCCGGGCGCGTGCGGAGCTTCTGCATGTACGGGGAGAGCACCGGCGAGACCGACGAATTCGGCCTGCCCGTGCGTTATCCGTGGGCGAACGAGTACCGGGGCCGCGCCATGGTCGTCTACGGCCACACCCCGGTGCCCTCGCCGGAATGGGTGAACAACACCCTGTGCCTGGACACCGGCTGCGTCTTCGGCGGAACCCTGACCGCGTTGCGGTATCCGGAAAAGGAGATCGTCTCCGTCCCGGCGGCCGAGGTCTATTACGAGCCGGCCAAACCGTTCCCGGCCAACCCGTCGGCGGCGGAGCCGGTGGCGCACCGCGACCCGGGCGTACTGGACGTCATCGACGTCCTGGGCCGCCGCGTGATCGAGACCGCTTACCAGAAGCGGATCGGTGTCCGAGAAGAGAACGCCGCCGCCGCGCTGGAGGTGATGTCGCGGTTCGCGATCGACCCGCGCTGGCTGGTCTACCTGCCGCCGACCATGTCGCCGGTCGCCACCGCGACGGCCGACGGGCTGCTGGAGCATCCGAGCCAAGCGTTCGACTACTTCCGCGCGGAGGGCGTGGATTCCGTGGTGTGCGAGGAAAAGCACATGGGTTCGCGCGCGGTCGCGCTCGTGTGCCGCTCGCTCGACGCGGCCCGCGCCCGCTTCGGTGCGCCCGGCGACGCCCTCGGTGCGGTGTGGACCCGGACCGGACGGCATTTCTTCACCGAAACGCTGACCGCCGAAGTAGTCGACCGGATCCGTGCTGCCGCGGAAAAGGCGGGCCTGTTCGACGAACTCGGCTCGGACTGGTTGCTGCTCGACGGCGAACTGCTGCCGTGGAGCGTCAAAGCCGAGCAGTTGCTGCGCGAGCAGTACGCGGCTGTCGGCGCTGCCGCCCGGTCCGCGCTTCCGGCCGCCGCGAGCGCGCTGGCCGCCGCTGATGCGTCCGGCCTCGACGTGTCGGCGTTGTTGGAGCGCACGACTTCGCGCGCAGCCAACGCGGACGCGTTCGCCCAGTCGTACCGACGCTATTGCTGGCCGACCGACGGCCTCGACGGCGTGCGCTTCGCGCCCTTCCAGGTGCTGGCGTCGGCTGGCCGCGCGCATCACCGGCAAAGCCACGACTGGCACCTGGCGCTGGCCGACCGGCTCGTCGAAAGCAGCGACGGCTTCCTCGCCCCGACCGGCCGGATTTCGGTCAGCACCACCGATCCCGCCTCAGTCGCGGCGGCCGTCGACTGGTGGACCGGACTCACCGCGGAAGGCGGCGAGGGCATGGTGGTCAAACCGGCCGCCAACCTGGTGCGGGGATCGCACGGCCTCGTGCAGCCGGGGTTGAAGGTCCGCGGACGCGAGTACCTGCGGATCATCTACGGCCCCGACTACACCGAGGAACGCCACCTGACCCGGCTGCGGCAACGAGGCCTCGGCCACAAGCGCTCCCTGGCGCTGCGCGAGTACAGCCTCGGCCTCGAAGCACTGGACCGGCTCGCCCGCGACGAGCCGATGTGGCGCGTGCACGAGTGCGTTTTCGCCGTGCTGGCACTGGAATCCGAGCCGGTGGACCCTCGCTTGTAGCCAGTCCCGGCGGCGCTCGTGAACCGGTGCGTTTTCGCGAATACTGCGAAAACGCACCGGTTTCCCGTCCTTACGCCGTATACGGCGACCGCTGCTCCAACGACGGGCTCACGTCCGGATGCCGCCCCTCCTGACCAGGAACCGGCGTGACCGTCGGAGCCTGCAGATCCGTCTCCGACCTCCGCGCCAGCCGCTCGTCCCGATGAGCGATGGCGTCCGCCACGTCCTGCTCGCCGCGGATCCGGGCCAGCGCGCCGAGCGTCGCCGCGTGCGCCAGCGCCAGGATCAGCAGCAGCACGCCCACCCGGCCGACGACGCCCGGCAGGTCGCTCCCGCCGATGTCGACGGTCGAGATCAAGGCCAGGATGCCCAGCGTCCCGAGGTGGAACAGCACGGTCACCAGGCGGGTCATCGAGGCGCCGGCTCCGGGGTCCCCGTAGGCGTTCGCGAGGTAGCGGCGGCCGCTGCGGTAGATGATCTGGCCGTCCACCAGGACCAGCGCGATCCCGATCGCGAGGAACGAGAGGTAGGCGTTGGTGCTCATGCCGGGTGCTCCTTTCCCTGCCGTGCTCCCGTTCCCTGGTTACCCGCGGCGCGGCGCCGGAAACGGGGCCTTTCGGGTGCCGCCGATGCGTCCGGCGGGTGATGATTGGCTCGGCCCGGGGCCGGGTAACCCGCACCGCATGGTTCAGCGCGAAGAGGACGGAAGAGGCACGCTCACCGCGGCTGCGCCAGTGGTCGAGCTGCGCCTGCCGGCGAACGGGGAGCTGCTGTTCCTCGCCAGGCTGGTGGCCGAGGACCTCGCTTCCTCGGCGGAATTCCGGCTCGACGAGGTCGCCGACCTCCGGTTGGCAGTCGACGAAGCCGTCGCGGCGCAGGCACGGCGGGCGGACGACGGCGCGGTCCTGGAATGCGCGTTCCGCTGCGCCAGCCGGATAACGGTCACCGTCACCACGACGTCGTCGTCGGAGTTCCCGCCCGGGCCGGACGAGGTCGGCTGGCTTATCCTGCGCGCGCTCACCGATTCGCTCGCCGCGTGGACTGAACCCGCGCCCGGTGCGGACGGGTGGCGGCTGTGCGTCGAATTCACCAAGGAGCCGTACCCCGCGATGCGCTGAGTTTCGCTTCCGTCCGAACGGGAATCCGGCCCGCATGCGCCGAGTGGACGAACTTCTCGCCGAGCACGGCACGACTTTCGCCGAAGAGGCGGGCATCAAGCTGGCCGACAAACCGCAGCCGCTCTACCGGTTGCTGGTCCTCGCCACACTCCTGTCCACGCGAATCAGCGCCGACCTGGCCGTCGCCGCCGCGCGGGAACTCTCGCGTTCGGGCTGGCGTTCGCCGGCGGCGATGCGCGATTCCACGTGGCAGCAACGCGTTGACGCACTCGGCCGCGCCCACTACGTCCGGTACGACGAAAGCACCTCGCACCACCTCGGCGAAGGAGCCGATTTCCTCCGCGACCGCTACGGCGACGACCTGCGCCGGATGGCCGACGACGCCGACGGAGATCCGCGACGGCTGGAGAAACTCCTCGCCGAGTTCCCGCGGATCGGCCCGACCGGCGCGCAGATCTTTTGCCGGGAAGCACAGGCGGTCTGGCCGTGGCTGCGCCCGTATTTCGACCGCAAAGCCTTAGCCAGTGCGAAAAACGCCGGACTGCCCGACGATCCGCAACGGCTGGCGAAGCTGGTTCCTGGCAACGATCTGGCCAGGCTCGCGGCAGCGTTGGTACGACGAAGCCTGCGGCGTTAGCCCGGGTGCTCCTCGACGCCCTCGCGCACGATCGCCACCGGGCACGGCGCGTGATACGCCATCGCGTGGCTCACCGACCCGAGGAACGCGCCCCGCAGCGCACCGCGGCCATGCCCGCCGACCACGAGCAGCGTCGCCGCCTCCGCGTGGTCCAGGAGCACCTCGGCCACGCTGCCCAGCGCCACTTCCCGGTGCACCACGACGTCCGGATGCAGCTCGCCGAGACCGGTCAGCGACTCCGCGAGCAGCCGCTCGCCCTCGTCTTGCGGGCTCTGCTGCCCCTCGCCGCCGGAGCGGGCCGGGCCGAAGACGTCCTCCGGCGGTTCCGACCACACGTGCACCGCGTGCAAGCCGCACCCGTGCCGGTCGGCGAAGTCGTACGCGTACCGGACCGCCGCGACGCTGGCCGGCGACCCGTCCACCCCGACGACGACCCGCCGGGCCTTCTCCCTCCCCGGCCGCACCACGACGACCGGGCGCGCGCTCGCGTGCACCACCTGCGAGGCCGTCGACCCGAGCAGCAGCCGGGGCAGCCCGCCGCGCCCGGACGCGCCGACGACGATCAGCTCCGCCTGCCGCCCGATGTCGGCCAGCTCCCAGCTCGCCCGCCCGAACCGGACCCGGGTGCGCACCGGCAGCCCCGGCCGCTTCCGGCCGACCTCGGCGGCGACGCCGGCCAGCTCCTTCTCCGCGTAGTCCACCACGGACTGATCGGCCACGATCTCGCCCGCGACCGGGGTGATCACGCCGGGAACGAAGTCGACGTTCGGCATCGGCAACGTCATGGTCCGCACGAGGACCAGACACGTCCCGAGCGCCTCCGCCTCGGCGGCGGCCCAGTCCACGGCCAGCCGGGCGCCCTCGGAACCGTCGTCCCCGACGACGACTCCCGGCTCGGCCCGGTTCTCCTCGTCCATCACCCGCCTCCGTTCGCGCGCGACGCTTTCCCGCTAGGTACCCGGTCGCCTGGCACGGCAATCGGGCGCTGCCCGGTCCGGCGGCTTCCGCGCTGGTCAGCGGGGTTCGGGCGGCACCGGCGGTTCCGGCGGAGGCTCGGTGACCCGCTGCTCAGCAGGCACAAGGCCGAGGTGCGCGATGCGGCACGGACGCGGCCGCCCGGGCTCCTCCGCGCCGGGGCGTTCGACGGGGAGGCCTGAACCTCGGCAGCTCGGCGGCCCGTCACACCGGGTCCGGCGCCGATCTGCTCCACCGGCCCAGGCACCGCCCTGCCAACCACCCGACAGCCAGGCCCGAACCCTGGGCGAACCCAGCCGTCCCGCACACCGCGTCCGGCCCCGATCTGCTCCACCGGCCCAGACACCACTCGATCGCCGGGCCAGAACCCCGCCAGCCCAGCCGCTCTCACACCGGGTCCGGCTCCCCCAGCTGCTCCACCGGCCCGTCCAGTTCCTCATGCCGAGCTGCGAGCGTTCCCGCCAGATGCACCAGCTTCACGTTCAGCTGCTGCGAAGTCCGCCGCAGCAGGTCGAACGCCGCTTCCGCGTCCAAGCCCCGGCGGGCCATGATGATGCCCTTCGCCTGGCCGATCACGTCCCGGCTGTCCAGCGCGCGCCGCAGCTGCGCCTGGTGCAGTTCGCTCCGGGTCACCGCGTCCGTTTCGGCCACCGCGAGGGTCGCGTGGCTGGCCAGGAGCAGCACGACGTCGCGGTCGGCGTCGGCCAGGCCGCCGGGAGTGCGGGAGTAGAGGTTGAGCGCGCCGGAGAACCGCGCCACGGCGTCGTCGGCCAGCGCCGTCGCCAGCACCGCGCGCCAGCCCGCCTCGGCCACCGCCGGGGCCCAGCGCGGCCACTGCTCGTCGCTGCGCAGGTCGGCGCTTTCGAGGAATTCGGGCCGGTCGGGGATCGCGGCGTCGTGACACGGGCCCTCGCCCAGCGTGTACTGCAACCGGTCCAGGTCAGCGGCCTTCGGGTCGGTGTAGGCGGCGGTGTGGAAATGCCCGTCCGGCGCGCGCAGCGTGATCGACACCAGTTCGGCCGCGGGCACCAGCGACGCGGTCGCGTCCACGATCAGCTGCAGGACCTCGCCGACGGTCCGCGCGGCCAGGAGCATCTCGGTGAGCGTCCGGAACTGCTCGCCCGAGGGCCGCGGCGACTCGTCCTCGAAGGCCAGCGCCGCGGACGCGGAATCGGCGACCGGGACGCCCTCCTCTTCGAGCACCCGGCGGGCCACCCCGCCCTCCCGGCAGGCGAACACCGCTTCGCTCGGCCGGGCCGTCTTGCGCAGCGCGGCGAGGTCCTGGCTCGAGAACGAGGTCAGCTCGCTCAGCTCGAAAACCACCATCCGCGGCTCCGCGGCCAGCACCTCGCCCACCTCGGCGCGCAATCCGGCCGGGTCGCCGCTCAGCCGCACCACGGCCGAATAGTCGATCGACGCTTCCACGTTTCCCTCCCCGCCAGCCCGGTTCACCAGCAGTCGTTCCTGCCAACTTACTCGGGTCGAGGGCTGCGCAAGCCAGGTGCGCGTGCTGGGGAACAGCCGCCGCGACCCGGCCCGAGGGCACGGCTTTCGCCCGGCCCCTCCGGAAACCGGGAGGGCCGGACGAGCCGGGAACCGCTAGCCGACCTCGGCCGCCAGGTTCCGCGCGGCGGAGCCTGCTTCGACGGCGTCGGCAAGGCGTTCGACCACCCGCATCTCCCGGTCGAGCCCGAGAACTCGCAGCGGCCGCAGCACCGCGCGCCCCGCGGCGACCACGGCGAACGCGACGCCCGCCGCGTCCGCCGCCCGTGCGGCGCCGGTCAGCACCTCGAGCCCGCTGACCGAGCAGAACGTGACTTCGGTGGCGTCGACGATCAATACGAGCGGGCGCAGCGCCGTTTCGTCGGCCAGCACCTCGCGCAGCCGATCGGTGGAGCGCAGGTCCAGTTCGGCGGAGACCGCGACGACAGTCTCGCCCGCGGTGGTGGTGATCAGGGTTCTCGCCGGCGTTCCCGGCAGACACGAAAGCGTTTCATGCACCATGGAGCCCTCCTCGCAGATGCGAGACCGGGCCCGCGTTCGCGGCCCGGCCCTGGGCCCGAAGGAACGGGCCACACGGGATCAGGCGACGGCACGTGGGCTGAACCGCTCCTGGCAAGACCCTACCGCAGCACGGGGCCCGACGCACTGCCCGCCGCTTGCCGAAGCATCGATCTCGCCGGAGGAACTGTGGACAATGGACGGTCTCGGGCACCCCGGCCGCAACGACGAAACCGTTCCATGCCAGTAATTATCTGAAGTCCATAATGGACTGAACGAGCCGCGCCGCCGGAACGGGAGCGGGCACTCGCCGCCCAGGTTTCGCCCGAACCGGCTCGGGTACCCGAACAGGACGCGACCACCCGCGCGACCGCGAGCCCGGACGTGTCCGATCTGCCCCCGGCCGACGTCCGCGCGCGATGGCCGCCGCTCAGAAGCCGCCGCTCGACCTGCGCCAACGCTGCGGAAACTCGCCAATAGCGTCCTCGAACCCTGAACCGGGAGGACCGGCGCCGCCAGTTCCAGTCCCTTCTCGACCGTCCGGCTCTGGCCCACGACGCCCGCGCTCTCGCAGCAAGCTGGTTCAGCGCCGCGAGGCACCGCCGCCGACCTTCAGCCGGGACGGCTCCCCGCGACGCCGAACCACTTCGCTATCCGGTTCGCGCTGTCCTGACGCTTACTTCAACCGCTCGAGCAGCGCGTCGCAGAACGCCGGCAGGTCGTCGGGATTGCGCGACGTGATGACGCCGTCATCCGTCACGACCTCGCGGTCCACCCATTCCGCGCCCGCGTTGCGCAGGTCGGTTCGCAGCGACGGCCACGAAGTGACGGTCCGGCCGCGCGCGAGCCCGGCTTCGGCAAGCAGCCAAGGTCCGTGGCACACCGCCGCCACCGGCTTGCCCGCGGCGGCCGTTTCCCGGACCAGCGCGACCATCGGCTCGCTGGTGCGGATCTTGTCCGGCGAATACCCGCCGGGCACCACGACCGCGTCGAAGTCCGCCGCGACGGCCTCGTCCGCGGCTTGGTCGGTGGTGATTTCGGTGCCGTGCAAGGCAGTGAGCTTCTTGCCCCGCTCCAGGCCGACGACCACCGCCTCGTGCCCGGCGGCGCGCAACCGCTCGCACGGCACCAGGAATTCGTCGTCCTCGGTCATCTCGTCCACGAGCACTGCCACGCGGGCCATGTTGGTCTCCTTTCTGATCGGCGTCCGTTGCCGCCCGGTTACCCGCCGTCCGGCCGGGCCATGCCGCTTGTGCGGTGTCCCACGGCAGCCCCGCGGTCCCACGACGGAAAACGCCGTAGAACCGCGGGGATAACCGCGTCAGCCCGGAGGTTCGACGTCCCCGCGCCACGACCCCGTTTCGCGTCCGCGCTGCTCGATGAACTGCTTGAACCGCAGCATGTCCCCCTTCACGCGCCGGTCCAGGATCCCGAGCTTGTCGGCGGCGTTCTCGGCGAGCCCCTCCGGGTCGATCTCCATCTGCGCGGTGACCCGCGTTTTGGTGTCGGCCAGCCGGTGGAACGTGATCACCCCGGCGTGGTCCGGCCCGGAATCCGAGCGCCACGCGACCCGTTCGTCCGGGTGCTGCTCGGTGATGGTCGCGTCGAACTCCCGGCCGACGCCGCCGAACCGGGTGACCCAGTGCGTGTGCGTCGCGTCGAGCTGGCGGATCTCCTCCACGCCCTCCATGAACTCGGGGAACGATTCGAACTGCGTCCACTGGTTGTACGCGGTCGACACCGGGACGTCGACGTCCACGATTTCGGTGATCGTGCTGCTCATCCACTCCTCCTCGCAGGGCGGGTACCGGCCCCGGGTGCCCGGGGCGCGGCGGGGCGAAACCGGCGCGATTGCCCGGCCGCGCGCCGGGTACCCGTTCAGCGGAAAGGAGGCGCCCATGCGAGTCGTGATCGTCGGCGGCGGGTTCGCCGGATACCACGCCGCGCGGAAACTGCTGCGCACCCTCGGCGACCGCGCCGAGATCGTCGTGCTGAACCCGACCGACTATTTCCTGTACCTGCCGCTGCTGCCGGAGGTGGCCAGCGGGATCGTCGACCCCCGGCACGTCGCGGTGTCCATTCCGGACACTCTGCGCGGCGTGCGGCTGGTGCTGGGCACCGCGGAGTCGGTCGACTTCGACGCCCGCACCGTGACCTTCACCGACCCGGAGGACCAGCAGCGGAAGCTGCGCTACGACCGGCTGATCCTCGCGGCGGGCAGCGTCAACAAGCTGCTGCCGATCCCCGGGGTCGCCGAATGCGCGCACGGTTTCCGCGGCCTGCCCGAAGCGTTGTACCTGCGCGACCACGTCACCCGGCAGATCGAGCTGGCCGCCGCGACCGACGACCGGGCCGAACGCGACGCCCGGTGCACGTTCGTCGTCGTCGGCGCGGGTTACACCGGCACCGAGGTAGCCGCGCAGGGCCCGGAGTTCACCGCCGCCCTCGCGCGCCGTCATCCCGAACTCGACGGACAGCCGATTCGCTGGCTGCTGCTGGACATCGCCGACCGCGTACTGCCCGAATTGGACCCTCGGCTCGGCGCCACCGCCGACCGGGTGCTGCGCGAACGCGGCGTCGAGGTCCGGATGAAGACGTCGGTGGACCGGGCGGACGTCGAAGGCGTGACGCTGACCACCGGCGACGCGGTGCCGACGCATACGCTCGTGTGGTGCGTGGGCGTCCGCCCCGATCCGCTGGTCTCCGACCTGGGCCTGGAAACCGTGAAGGGCAGGCTGATCGTCACGCCGGAGCTGAACGTGCCCGGCCGCGACGACGTGTACGCCTGCGGCGACGCGGCCGCGGTGCCGGATCTGACCCGTCCCGGCGAGACCACCCCGATGACCGCGCAACACGCGCAGCGGCAAGGAAAACTCGCCGGGAACAACGTCGCCGCTTCGCTCGGTGTCGGCCGCCGTCGCCGGTACCGGCACCACGATCTCGGCTTCGCCGTCGACCTCGGCTCGGGCCAGGGCGCGGCGAACCCGCTGCACATCCCGCTGGCCGGCCTACCCGCCCGGCTGGTGACCCGCGGCTATCACCTGCTGTCCCTGCCGGGAAACCGGCTGCGCACGGCCGCCGACTGGGCGCTGCAGAAGATCGGGCGGCGCCAGACCGTGCAGCTGGGGCTCGTCCGTTCGGGCGCGGTCCCGCTGGACACCGCGTCGCCCGAGCTGCCTCGGACCCGGTGAGGCTTTCCCGAACGTTGGGAGGAAGAAATGGACACGCACGAACTCCGCGCGCTGCTGACCGACGGCCCGTTCGTCTCGGTGCACTTCGACGAATCGCACGACACCGAGGACGCGGCCAAGCAGTTGCGGTTGCGGCTCAAGGAAATCGAGGCCGCGCTCGAAGGCCAGGGCGCCGACCGGCCGACTGTCGGCGAAGTGCTCCGTGCCGTGGAGGAAAGCCCTCCGCCGGTCGGACGGGCCGGCCGCACCATCGTCGCCGCGCACGGCACCGTCCTGCTCGACCGGCGGCTCGCCGCTCCGCCGCCGGCGCAGGAGGCGCGTTACTCCGCACTGCCGTACTTCCTGCCGACGGTAAGCCATCTCGAAGAAGCGCCCGCCCATCTGGTGGTGCTCGTCGACCGGACCGGCGCCGACATCGAGGTGCACCGACCGGACGGCAGCGTCGAGACCGAAACCGTGCGCGGGCAGGAACACCCGGTGCACAAGGTCCGCGGCGGCGGCCCGGCGCACCGCGACATCCAGTCGCACGCCGAGCAGACCGCACACCGCAATCTCTCGGAAGTCGCCGAGCACGTCGCGAAGGCCGCCGAACGCGTGCGTCCGCGAGCGATCGTCCTGGCCGGCGAAGTCCAGGCCCGCACCGAACTGCACGAGCGCCTGCCGGAACCGGCGCGCTCGCTCGCCGCGGAGGTCGACGCGGGCGGCCGGGCCTCCGGCGCCGATCGGTCCGAACTGGACCGCGCCGTGCACGAACTGCTGACCGGGCAACGGTTGCGCGAACTGGACGACCTCGCCGAACGCTTCCGCGCCGAAGCCGCACGCGAATCGGCGCTGGCGGTGAGCGGGTTGTCCGCCGTGACCGCCGCGCTGGCGGAGGCGAACGTGGCGACGCTACTGGTGGGAGACTCCGGCGAGGCCAGCGTGTACACCGGCCCGGGACCGACCCAGATCGGCGTAGCGCGGCCCCGCCTCGACGCACTCGGAGCGGACGACCCAGCCCGCCGCCGCGCGGACGAGGCCCTGCCCTACGCGGCGGTGGCAGTCGGCGCGGACGTCGTGGTGATGGACGAACGACTCGACCTGGCCGACGGATTCGGTGCCCTGCTGCGCCATCCGTGACGCGCATGGCTGGGCCCGGGTGCCTCGACACCCGGGCCCAGCTCGTGTCTACAGTGGACTCTCAGCGCAACGCGGGCAGCAACTCCCGCTCCGCGAACTCCACGAACCCCGGCTGCTGCTCCGCACCGCCGATCTGCACCAACGCCACATCGGTGAACCCCGCCTGCGCGAACTCCTTCACCGCGTCCACAATCGGCCCCGCGTCCGGACCGCACGGGATCCCTGCCGCCACATCGTCCTCACGCACGAATTGCGTCGCCGCGTCGAACGCTCGCGTCCCCGGCAACTCCGCGTTCACCGGCCACCCCGAACCGAACCACCGGAACTGTTCGTGCGCCCGGCGGATCGCCGCCCCGCGGTCCGGGTCCCAGCTGACCGGCAGCTGGCCGATCTTGCGTGTCGGCGGCCCGAGCCGGGCGTGGTCCCATTCCGTGCAGAGCTCCGCGTTCGGTTCGACCGCGACCATCGCGTCGGCCACCGGCGCGAAGCGCTGCACCGATTTCGGGCCGGACACCGCGATCGCGAGCGGCACCCGCGTCGGCGACAGGTCCCACAGTTTCGCCCCGTCGGCGCGATAATGCTGGCCGGTATAGGTGAACGTGCCGCCGTCGAACAGGCCGCCGATGATCTGCACCGCCTCGGCGAGCCGGTCGTGCCGCACCGACACCGACGGCCAGCCCCGGCCGACGACGTGCTCGTTCAGGTTCTCCCCCGAGCCGAGCCCGAGGGTGAACCGGCCCTCGGACAGCAGTTGCACGGTCGCGGCCTTCTGCGCCACCACCACCGGGTGGTACCGCATGGTCGGGCAGGTCACGAGCGTCATGAGTTCGATCCGCTCGGTCGCCTGGGCCACCGCGCCGAGCACGCTCCACGCGTACGGCGCGTGCCCCTGTTCGGCCAGCCACGGCGAATAGTGGTCGCTGCAGGCCGCGAAATCGAATCCGGCCTCCTCGGCGGCGGTCGCGCAGCCGACCAGCTCGCGCGGCCCGGTCTGTTCAGTCATCAAGGTGTAGCCGATGCGCATGTTCTCCCCGTTCGACGGGCTCTTCGCAGGGCGCGTACGCCCCGGAACCTCTTTCTCCCCGCCCGGTTACCCTGTCCCGGCCCGGTTCACCCGTCGCGTCTGTCCGAAAGAGACTCCGGGCGTCAGGACCCGGCCAGCGCCGCCTCGACCGTCGGGTACAGCGGGAGGCTCCGCTCGAGGCCGGTGAGCTGGATGGGCCGCACCGTCGCCCGGCCGGACGCGACGATGCGCAGGCTGGCGCGCGACGCCCGGTCCTGCGTCATGGTCACCAGCGCGGTCAGCCCGGCCGAGGCCAGGAACTCCACCGCGGCGAGATCCACCACCAGCACCGGAGGAGCCGCGGCCAGCGCCTCCTCGACCGCCGCGGTCAGCAATGGTGCGGTGACCATGTCGACCTCGCCGTAGACCGTCAGCACCGCGACCGGAGGACGGTCGTCGCGCTCGACGCGAAACTCGCGCACCGGGTCGCTGCCGGGATCGGTCGGCTCGTCCATCGTCATGGTCCCGTCGTCGGTCGCCCCTGCCCGGCCGGGCAGGCGGGAGGCACCCCACCATGATGCCCGTCCTTCCGCGACGACGCAGGCGAGCGGCGGTCGATCCGCTCCGCCCGGTTCCGCCGAAGCATTAACGCCGACGCTCGTCCTTACGCCGTTTGCCTGATCCCTTGCCTTCCCGTCGATCAATGCGGTGACAAATTCACGCCGGGCGATCAGGAAACGGGCACGGCCCCGAAGAATTGCCCGCCGATCCCATGTTTCACTCGACCGAGTGAGGGTATCCGACGGTGAGCACGCCTCATTCCCCACTGAGAGAAGGAAGACGAGGTTCTCCCCGTGATTGTTCTCGGCGTCATTCTGCTCGTGATCGGGTTCGTCGCCTCGATCCAGATTTTGTGGAGCATCGGGATCGCCCTCGTGGTGATCGGCGCGATACTGGCGGTGCTCGGCGGGACCGGGCGCCGAATCGGCGGCCGCGCCCATTGGTACTGATCGCCGGAAACGGAAACCGCCGGCTGAGGCTCCGGGACGAATCCCGGAGCCTCAGCCCGTTCCGGTCAGCCGGGCCGCCAGTTCCCGCGCGGCCCGCACCGTCGTCGACCCTCGTTCGCGGGCGCGCGACAGCACCGCGCTCGTCGTGTCCGCGATCGCGTCGACCTTCGCGTTCGCCGCCGCCTCGTCCCAGCCGAGTTCCTCGCGGCCGACCGCGTGGATGATCCCGCCGGCACTGGCGATGACATCCGGAATCCACGTGATCCCCCGGTCCCGCAACACCGTCGCGACCTCGTCGGCGACGAGCTGGTTGTTCGCCGGACCCACGATCAGCGACGCGCCGCACGCCGCGGCCGACTCCGCCGTCAGCAGTCCGCCCGTCGCGGCGGGCACGAGAACGTCCAGCCGCTCCCGCACCAGATCCGCCGTCGTCCAGCTCGCCCCGAGTTGTTCCGCCACCGGGCGGAGTTCGCCGTCGACGTCCGTCACGACGACGTCCGCGCCCTGGGCGAGCAGCGATTCGCAGACGAGCCGCCCGACGCTCCCGAACCCGATCACGCCCACCCGCGACCCCGCGACCGAACCCGGCGCGACCCCGGCCCGAAGCGCCGCCAAGACTCCCCGCGCGGTGGCCGCGCTCGACGTCCCGCTGCCGCCTTGCGCCTCCGGACGGCAGAACGCCCAGCCGTGCGCGAGGCGGTGGATCTCCGCCATGTCCTCGGATGTCGACCCGATGTCCGGCCCCGTGCGATATCGCCCGCCCAGCGCGGAAATCGCCTCGGCGATGTCGGCGATCAGGTCGCGCCGCCGCGCTCCCTCCGCGGGCAGCACCGCGACAGTTTTGCCGCCCCCGTAAGGAAGTCCGGCCAGGGCGCACTTCATCGTCATCGCCGCCGACAACCGCAGCGCGTCGTCCACCCCGTCCCGCCACGACGGATACGGCTTGATCCGGCACCCGCCGATCGCGGGCCCCCGCTCCGTCGAATGAATCGCGACGGCGATCGGGACCCCCGAGCGGGTGCCGCGAACAACCCGCAGTACTTCCCCTTCGAAACTCTCTGTTCGGTTCACGGCCGCAAGCCTGCCCCTTCCGTCGCCCTTGCTAGCCCGTAGACAGTGATATGTTCGGAAAATGCCCGAACTTCCGAACCTGGATCGGATCGACAGCCTCATCGTCCACGAACTCCAGCAGGACGCCCGGATCCCGATGCGCGACCTCGCCGAACGCGTCGGCGTCGCCGCGTCCACCTGTTCCGAGCGCATCGGCAGGCTGCAGGCCCGCCGCGTGCTGACCGGATTCCACGCCGAGGTCGACCTGCCCGCGCTGGGCAGGTCGGTGCAGGCCATGGTGTTCGCCCAGATCCGTCCGCTCAGCCGGCCGGTCATCGACCGTTTCCGCCGCGACGCGCTCGCGATGCCGGAGGTGATGGCCGTCTTCGTCCTCGCCGGCGGCGACGATTTCCTGCTGCACGTCGCGGTCCCGGACGTCGCCCGGCTGCACACGTTCCTCGTCGAGGATCTCAGCAGCCGCAAGGAAGTCGTGCAGTTCCGCAGTTCGATCGTGTTCGACCACAGCCGCAAGCGGGCGATCGAAAACCTCGCCGGGGAGCAGTGACCGGGCGTCGCCGGTCGCCAACATTTCGTAAAGACCAATTAATCCGCCCCGCCAAAAGATACCCACCTCGCGGAACTGCTTTCCCGATAAGAACACCTTAGAGCTTCCCTGACCATTAGGTCGCGTGCGATTCTTTACCTGTTTCCTCATGCCGAAGTGCGCCCGTTCGGACGCTGGGTGGCCGATCCGGCCGCTGCTAGTGTCGCCAGCACGGGCAGGGGGTCGCCGTCGCGCGAAATTGCCCGGAACAGCCACTGGCGCAATCGAGTTTCCGAGGGAGTCGGCATGACCGCTGTCGCCGTGCATCGCTATCTCATTCCGTCCCAGCCCCACCGCAAGACACTGCACGAGCTTCTGGACATCGCGCTGCGAGTGGAGTTCGCCACCATTCCGCCCTATCTCACCGCGATGTACTCGATCAAAGACAAAGCTTCCCCGGCCTACCAATTCGTGCGCGGGGTCGCGCTCGAGGAAATGCTCCATCTGAATCTGGCCGCGAACCTGCTCAATGCAGTCGGCGGCACACCGACCCTGGTCGCCGAGCCAGGAGCCGCGCCTCCATTTCCGCCGAGCTATCCCACCCATCTTTCCGAGGACGCGGAGGACGGCGGGCCGTATCTGCAGCTCATGGCGGCGTCGCCGGAGCTGTTCCGCAGCACCTTCATGCGGATCGAACAGCCGGCCCAGCCGGACGCGGTCGCGCAGGAGGAGGATTTCTCGACCATCGGCCAGCTGTACTCGGCGATCCTGAAGAAACTCGAGGAATACGACCGCACGCCCGGGCGCGCCTACGACGTCTCCCGGCAAAGCGACCAGTGGAACTTCGGCAACAGCGGCGGAACGGTCGTCCTCGTGAAGGATCTCGAGTCCGCGAAGAAAGCGGTCAACGAGATCGTCGAACAGGGCGAGGGCGCCGACCTCAGCGGCGAACTGGACGATCCGAAATACCGCGTTCGCGAGCCGTGGGGCCAGTACGAGTACTACGGCCCGCGCGCCGACGGCACCTACGGACCGGTATTGGGCACGCCGCTGGAAATGTCGCACTACTTCAAGTTCAAGGCGATCGCCGACGGCACTGTCCCGCTGCCCCCGACGTATCCGATGATCGCCAATCCGGCCAAGGCCAAGTACGAAAACCAGACGGCGGCCGCGCTCAGCGACCTGTTCGACCACGCCTACAGCGCGATGGTCGACGATCTGCAGAAAGCGCTGCGCGGTGACCGGGATCTCTTCTTTACCAGCGTCGTCCCCGCGATGCGGGTGACCCTTCCGTCGCTCGCCACGCAGCTGATGCGGACCCCGATCGCCGCCGAAAGCCACACCGCCGACGATCCGACCGCCGGACCGGCTTTCCGTTATCTGCCGGTGAAAGACCGTCGGAAACCGCAGGAACTCGACCGACTCGTCGCGGATCTGGCCGCCGGCGGATCGGCGACGCTCGCCGCCACCCTGCGCCGGATCCAGGAGAACCGGCCCGAGACGAGCACGGAGGCCAGCCATGTCTGAAGCGTTGGCGCAGCTCGCCCGCACGGTCTCGATCTTCCCGGCGATCGGCGTCGCGCGGCTCGGCAACACCGGTCCGGGCGACAGCACCGAGGACTACTACCTGCCGCCGGACGGGATCGGCCGGCTGCCCCGCGAAAGCGAGGGCGATCTGCCCTTCGAACCGGCCGGCTTCCGGGACCGGCACGGCCGCCTCCGCAAACAGGCCGCGACCTTCGCCCTCTATGCCGCCGACCGCCGGGAACCGCTCGCGACCGGGACCCGGCTGCCGCTGTCCGACGGCAGCACCGCGACGATCGTCGACATCGTCTGGACGGCGCATCTCGCGAACAAAAAGCCGTCCTGGTACCAAATCCAGGACCGGATCGGCGAGACCGGCTATCCGGCCGGGCACCCGCTGCGCAACGAGGACGTCCAGGGCGAGGCGCGCAAGAAGCTCATCATCGACCCCGGCCCGCGCACGGTGAGCGGCCGCGGGACCAGGATCGGCGAGTTCGACCGGAACGACGGCCGCGGCCGGAGCACGTTCCCGCCGGACAGCCCGGATCCGGCGAGGCAGCGGATCACCACGCTCGGCCGGATCGCGGTCCGGCCCGACGGCAGCCTGCTCCTGCTCGGCGGATCCGGAATCTCCTACTCCACCGCCGCCGAGCCCAGCATCCCCGACGACGACAACAACGACGGCTGGTGGGACGACGTCTCCGACGGCCCGGTGTCCGCGACGATCGTCGTGCGCGTGCTCGACCAGCACGGCGCCGTGCTCGGCCCGGACCAGGAGATCAGCCTGGACGACAAGGCGTGGGCGATCGTCGCCCCGCCCGCCTACGCGCCGGAGATCGTCAACCTGGTCACCCTGTACGACACGATCTTCGACATGGCCGTCCGGTTCGCCGGCCTGCGCCCGGACCTCTACGACAACGGCCAGTGGCAGGAGACCTACCAGCCGCACTACCCGACGGAAATCGAACCGATCCTGCGCCGGGCGGCCGTGCTCCCGTGGGTGGTGGCGGTCCCGCCCAAGGTGCACACCTTCGACCTGGCCCGGCTCGGCGCCAAAGACCCGCGCTACGACCAGATCCGCCGGCGGCTTTTCGAGGTCCTGCGCCCGCCCACCACGCCCAACACGCTCGCCTCGGCCAAAACCGGCTACCGGATGATGCCCTACATCGTCGGGGAAGACGCCGCCAGCGACAGCCAGCTGACCGCGAAGTTCCACTCCCTCACCGCGACCCAGTACTTCCTGCTGAGCCAGTGGGCCGACGGGAACTTCCTGACAGCCGACCAGCCCCCGAACCCCGGCTCCGCGGCGGAACGCCGGCCGGGCCACCACCTGACCGAAGCCGCACTCGGCAACTGCTGCGGCCCGCCCTTCGCGCCCGGAATCGAGATGTCGTGGCTCTCGCGCGTCCCCGCGGTCTACTCGGCGCCGTTTCGGCTCCGCCCGGTCCCGCACCTGCCGGTCGAAGCAGGACAGCTGAGCCTGATCGCCGACCCCGCGCGCGGACTCGAACCCGGCGACGTCACGAAGTACCTTTCCGTTCCGTGGCAAGGAGATTTCAACACCTGCTCGGTCCTGAAGGTCGACGACCACTACCTCTGGTGGTGGCCGGCCCACCGCCCGATGTTCGTCTACGCCCGCCGCGACAAGCCCGGCCCGGCCGACTGGAACCACGTCAGCTGGGTAGGCACGGTCCGCGACCAGACGGTGAAGGGCTACGTGGCTTTCGCCGACAACCTCGGCATGGCCCAGCATTGGCACGAACTCGGCTTCGTCGCCCGCAACACCCGCCTCCGGCCTGCCGACGACACCCAGCCGCCGGAACCGCAATACATCGAAGTACGGCGGACACTGCCCCGGCCGGGGTACGTCCTCGACGACCACAACCAGCCGCATGCCTAGGGTCCTCAAGGTGGCGGTGCTGGGAGCAGGACCGGCCGGGTCGAGCACGGCAATCGCCCTGCGGCGCGCAGGGTGCGAGGTCGTGCTGATCGACCCGGACGGTTCCTCCTTGACGGGCGAGGCGGTTCGTCTCGGTTCTTCGCGGGCTGCGGTCGGCGGTGGGAATGGCTTCGCTCGTGCCGCGGCCGAGGCCCTTGCCTGTGGATCCGCCGGTGTGGCAGGCCAGCCGCTTGCTCGCCGGGGGTCCCGCGAGCCCGCCGCTGCCACCACCGAGCCCCCTGCCGATGGATCCGCCTCCGCGGAAGCTCAGCCGCTCGCCCAACGGCGTTCCCCCGAGTCCGCCGCTGCCGCGACCGCGCCCCCTGCGTGTGGATTCCCCTCTGCGGCAACTCAACCGCTAACCCACCGGCGGACCCCCGAATCCGCCGCTCCCACCACCGAGCCCCCTGCCGATGGATCCGCCTCCGCGGAAGCTCAGCCGCTCACCCACCGGAGGTCCCCCGAATCAGCCGCTGCCGCGACCGCGCCGCCTGGCCGCCCGGACGCCGGGTCCCTCTGCGCTGCAACCGGAATGCCCGCCGCCAATCCCATTTCCCACATTCACCCGAATGCCGCCGGATCCTCATCCGCGCCAACCGAGACCTCCGTCCCACCCGGCGCGGTCGGGCCGCGCGGCAATCGCGAAACCACCGATTCCTCCCGCGCCGCGTCCTTCAGCACCGGGTCGCCGCGCGGGGCCGGAGAACCCGGCCCGTCCACCGATGCACCCTTCGACCCCGATCTCCCCCGCGCCGCCGGAGAACCCGCACCTCCCATGATGGCCGGACCGCCCTTCCGGAACGGCGCGCCACACGCACCCGGCGAATCCGTCCCGCCCTCGATTGCCGGAGCCCTCGCCCGGCTCGGCCTCAGCACCGCCGTCCTCGACCGCGACCACCTGCGTTCGCTCGGCACCGCCTCATCCTGGGGCACCCCCGAACTCCAGTACCGCGACTACCTCCACGACGGGCTCGGCCCCGGCTGGCACCTCGACCGCCCCCGGTTCGACCGGATGCTGCGCGCCGCCGCGGTCGCCGCCGGAGCCGTCTTGGTCCGGGATCGCTGGTCGTCCGCCCGCCGCACGGCGGAAGGCTGGTCGCTCACCTGCCACGGAACCCGCCTGACCGCCGACGTCGTCGTCGACGCCACCGGCCGCCGCGCCGCGTTCGGCACCGCGCAAGGGGCCCGGCGCTGTTTCGCCGACCGGCTGGTCGGCATCGCCGCAACCGTGCCCGATCCGGACGCCCGCAGGCATGTCATCCTCGAATCGGCGGAAAACGGCTGGTGGTACGCCTCCCCGCAACCCAGCGGCCGGCTCACGCTCGCCCTGCTGTCCGACGCCGACCTCGTCCGCCGCGAAGGCTGGGCCAGGCCACCGGGATGGCTGGCGGCACTCCGCGAAACCCGGCACCTCGCTCTGCCGCCGGACGAACCTTCCCTGACCGTCCGCGACGCCCGCTCCCATCTGCTCACCCCGAGCGCGGGCCGGGGCTGGATAGCCGCCGGGGACGCGGCGATGGCGCTCGATCCGCTCAGCAGCGCCGGAGTCACGCTGGCGATCGAGTCCGGGCTGGCCGTGGCGGACCTGATCGCGTCCGGGCACGTCGACTCGATCCGGCACCGGCAGCAGCTGCGCCGCCGGTTCGACGCCTACCTCCGGCAACGACGCGACGTCTACCGAGCGGAACAGCGATGGGACAGTCCATTTTGGACCCGCCGCCACGAGGGGGCCGTCGAGGCTCGGCACCTCGTCCTCCGCTGATCGCGGTGTGGCCGCCAGCTGGGATCTCACGCGAGCCCTTTTTCAGGCCGCCGCCCGAGGTGCGCGGGTAGCCCCGCGGCGGCCAGCCGGCGGTTGCCGCCCGACCCTCAGCGATCGGCCAGAGCTTGCCGCACGACCTCTCACCGGCCAGCCCGCGGCTACCGCACGACGCCTCGGCGGTCGGCGGTCGGCGGTCGGCGGTCGGCGGTCGGCGGTCGGCGGGAGCCTGCCGCACCGCAGCTCGGCGGCCAGCCCGAACTAGCCTCACTCCCCTCGGCGGTCAGCCGGACCCGCTCGCCCGACAGTCAGCCAAAGCCCGCCGCACAACGCCTCACCGGCCATCCCGACCATGCCCCACCACCCCAGCCTCAGCCAAGATCAGCCTCCGGACGGATCTCGATCTCCGACCCCGGCTGGTCCAACTCCAGCACCACCAATTCATTCTTCCCCTTCCGCCACAACGACTTCGGCGCGTAAAGCGTCTTCTGCGGCCCGATCTTCCAATACCGCCCCAGGTTGAAGCCGTTCAGCCACACCACGCCCTTCTCCCACCCAGGCAGGGCCACGAAACCGTCCGCCGGGTCGGCGATCATCGCGGTCGCGCGGTGGAACGCCGGGCCGACGCCGGGCGATCCGGACGAGAATCGCAGCCGGGACAGGTCGTCCAGTGGGAGCGGCCGGATCTCCCATCCGAACAGTTTCTGCTGGGTGTTCATCGCGACCCAGCCGTCAATGCCCTTGCGATCCGCCAGATACGGCCCGTAATTCACCCGGCCCATGGCGTCGACCAGGATGTCGAGGCGTGTGCGCGGTTTGTCGAGTTTCAGGTTCAGCGTCGCGTCCGGACGGTTTCGGTCCAGCACACCCAACCGCACGCCGTCGACAAACACCAGCGCCCGGTCCGCCAGCCCGTGAATGCTCAGTGGACCGGAATGCGGTCCCTGCACGGTCGTGCGGTAGTGGATCAAGCCCGTGGACTGGCCCAGCCGTTCCATGGACATTGGTTGTGCCGATCGGACCACTGTGGACAGTGCGGGCAGGGAGTCCAAAAGGGACACTGAATCGGCCGGACGCACAGTTTGCGCAGGCAGGCGCGGCGATCGAGCGGGTGGCGGAACGACCGGTTGCTTGGTGTATCTCGTGAGCACGGCCTGCAGCGCGGTGAACTTCGCGCCGATGTCGCCTGCTTCGCCGACGGGGGAATCGTAGTCGTAGCTGGTCACGGTGGGCTGATATTGCAAGCCAGCCGTGTTGGCACCAGCAGTGAAGCCGTAGTTGGTACCGCCGCACGCCATGTACAGGTTCACCGAAGCGCCCGTCGCCAGCAACTGGTCGACGTGAGCGGCGGTTTGCCGAGGATCGGTGGTGTGGTGCGGTTCGCCCCAGTGGTCGAACCAGCCGTCCCAGTATTCGGCCATCATCACCGGCGCGCCGGGGCGGAAAGCCTTCAGCGCGGCAATGCTCGGAGCCGGATCGCCGTCGCCGGTTCCGACTTCCAGAGTGCCCGGCAGTTCACCGAAGCGCATGAAGAACTCGGAAGCACCGTCTGCGACGAAAAGAAGGCTCGTTATTCCGCGCGAACGCAGACTGTCACGCAAATGCGCGAGATAGCTCGTGTCATTGCCATAGCTGCCGTATTCGTTTTCGATCTGCACGGCGACGATCGGCCCGCCATGCTGCGCTTCCAATGGCTCGAGCTGCGGGATCAGCTGGTCGTACCACGCGTCGACGGCCTTGAGATAAGCCGGATCGGCGCACCGCAGTTCCATGTTCCGGTCCGCGAGCAGCCAAGCGGGAAGACCGCCGAATTCCCATTCCGCGCAAATATAGGGACTCGGGCGGACGATGACCTGGAAGCCGAGTTCCCCGGCCAGGCGGATAAAAGCCGCGAGATCGCGAGGGCCGCGGAAATCGGCGCGGCTCGGCGTCGGCTGGTGGAAATTCCACGCCACATAGGTTTCGACGGTGTTGAGGCCAAGCGCTTTGAGCCGCGACAGGCGGTCGTGCCACTGGTCCGGACGCAACCGGAAATAGTGGATCGCGCCGGACACGATCTGGAATGGCTTGCCGTCCAGCAGAAAATGGTCGCCGGACACACTGAGCCCGCGCCGTCCGGCCGCGCCCGCCGGTTCGGCGAACACCGTGCTCGCGGCGACTGCGGCCGCGCCGCCGAGGAAGGTCCTCCTGCTCACGTCCATCACTCCCCCGCTCAGCCGGCCGTCGCCGCGCGGACCTGGACGAGGAACGCGTCGAGCACGCCGTCGCCGACGAGTGCCTGCCGCACGCCCCACCGGTTGCTGTTGCCCGTCTTCACCGCCTCCGCACGCGTGACCAGCGCATCCGCCGCAGCCGTCAGTTGCTCGGCCTTGGCGTCGTCACCGCGGGTCGCCGCGGCGAGCGCGTCCAGCCGGGTGACCATCGCGTCGCCCCACAGCGCGGTCGCGTCCAGCCAGGGACCCGCCTCTGCGACGAAAGCGCTCTGCACCTGTCCGCCCCGGATTACCGCGGGAGCATTGCGGATCTGTTCGGCATACGAACGCAGCTTGTCCAGCGCACGATGATCGCCAGAGTTCCAATGCTGCCAGAAATCGGCCGCCTTAGCCGCGAGAACCGGTGCCTGCGGCTGCCATGGCGTCGGCCCGAAGACCGGTGCCAGGTGTTCGAGGTCGGCGAACACTTTCAGCGCCGCCGTCGCGCGGGGGTCGCCGCCCGCGAGCCGCGCCAACGCCTGCGGCCACGACCGCTCCGGCGAGTATCCGGCGTCGTTCCAGGAGAAATCGGCGACACCGAACTCGGCGACCTCGCTGGCTGCCTCCTGGTTCATCGGATTCGAGACGATTCCGTTGAGATATTTCGACAGTCCCGCTTCCCGATGCGCGTACGGCGCGAGCAGCAACCGCCCGGCCGACTGCTCGTAGTCGTTGACCGGGTAGTTGTCCCAGAGGAACACTTTCCGTCCGTACACTGTGGACACCTGCTGGGCTTCGTCGTTCGTCACGCTCGGCGGCACGACCGCGGTGCCGGTCCATTGCACGACGACGGACGGGTCGAGATTCTCCCGCAGCTGCGTCTTGTACGGCGAATCCTTGAGGTCGCTGTATTCCGTCGGCACTGTCTGCAAAGGACGGACGCCGTCGTGGTTCTTCACGAAGTTCTTGGTGATCTCGTTGAGCAACGAGACCTGCGCCTTGCCCGCGGCCGCCTGTCCGGGCGCTCCGAACGCCGTCTGGTCGCCAGCGCAGTTCCACTTGGTGTACGAGATGTCGTCGAACGGCAGCGAGAACGACCGCACGCCGAGGTCGTAGACAGCCTCGAACTTCGCCTTCACCGCCGCGACATCCTGCGGCGACGAGAAGCAGATCGACACGCCAGGCGACAACGCGTAGGTAAAGTCGACGTGGTTCGCATTCGCCGTACGCACGAGCTGGCCGAGCGCGTCCAGCTCCTGCTGCGGATACGGATCCCGCCACCGATCGCGCAGATACGCGTCGTCCTTCGCGCTGTAAATATAGGTGTTCGCCTTGGTCTCGCCGAGGAACTTGAGCTGCCGAATCCGATCGTCGTTAGTCCACGGTGGACCGTAGAAGCCTTCGATCGACCCGCGCAGCGCCATGTTCGGCCAGTCCCGCACCGCGACACCGCTCAGCGACCATCCCTGTCCACTTCGGACAAACAGCTGCCGCAGGGTCTGCACGCCGTAGTACTGTCCGGCGCCGTCCCGGCCGTTGATCGTCACTCCGCCGCGCCGCACGGCGAGCGAATAGCCCTCCGCCTGCGTCGGCGCATCCCCGCCCTTGGCGAGCCGGACGACGAATCCGCCGGCGCCGATCTTCTTTACCCCGTGCTGTTTCAACAGGGAAATCAGAAGATCCTTGGCCGGACCGTCCGTGGTGCTGTCCGTTACTAGCGTCACCGAGGACGGCAACGGCACATCGGCGGCGTCGCGTCCAATCTGTTGCGGTGTCGGGGAAACGACCGGCACCGAGCCCGGCCTGGCCGCAGCCGGCTGGACGACGGTGAGGGCACTCGTCGCGACGACAGCGGCGAGCCAAGCTCTGCGGCGTAGAGTCATGACTTCCTCTCAGGCGGCGGGGACAGTGCGGTACAACGCGAAGGTAGCCAGATACGGCGTCGCCCGCGACTGTGTGACGACGACGCGCAGGTGGCGCGCGGTGATCGGCGAGGGAAGGGTGACCAGACGGTTGGCGCCGATCGTGGTGACGGTCGCGATCGTGCGCCAGGAACCGTCCACTTCGGCCTGAACGGTCGCGCCTTCGACGTGCTGGCCCCGGGTGATGTCCTCCCCCAGCCGGATCTGATCGAAGGCAACGTCCGAAGGCAGCACGACGTCCATCGTCCCGGCGAACGCACCGCGCGGCGGCGACCACGACGTGATGAGCGAGGAATCCGTGACCGCGTTCAGCCCCCGCGCACCGGCGGCGAGGTTCTGCGCCTGCGTCCTCGCGATGGCCTGCCCGAAGGACGCCAACGCCGCGCTGTCCGCCGGAGCGACGCGGCCGTCCGGTCCTGGCGGAACGTTCAGCAGCAGCGAGGCATTGCGGCCCACCGAGGCGCGGTAGAGGTCGACGAGTTGCGCGGGTGTCTTCGGCTGTTCGTCCGGGTGGTAGAACCAGCCCGGCCGGATTGACACATCAGCTTCAGCCGGCGCCCACTCCAGGTACCGCACGGAAGGGTCGGCGAGCACCTGCCGCGAACCGAGGTCGGCGCCCTCCGCACCGCCGACGAACAGCTCCTCGTTGTGCGCGGTGTTCGGATCGCCGGTGGTCGGCAGGGAACTCCATTCCGTCTGACGGGCTTGGCCTTGCTCGTTGCCGACCCAGCGCACGCCCGCCGGTCCGGCGAACGTGACCGTGTCCGGCGAGAGCGCGTGGATCATCCGGAACCAGGTCGTGAAGTCGTAGTTCTCGCTGATTCCGTTGCCCCGCCAGGGATTCGCCCCGTCCAGCCACAGCTCGTCGATAGGACCGTACTGCGTGAACAATTCGTAGATCTGATTCAGGTAGTAGGTGTTGTAATCGTCCTCGGCGACGGTGAACTTCGGCAGTTTCCCGGCCGCGAGCGCCGCCGCCCGGTCGTCGTTCGGGACCAGCGACGGGATCGTGCGGACCTTCGCCGCGCTGCCGGTCCCGTACCGGCCCTGGCCAGCGGGCGCATTCGCCCGGTCGTCGTAGGTCGCCTGCTCCTCGATGCTCAACGGCTGTCCCGCCGCGACCTTCGCCTCGACCCGCTTCACCTGGTCGGCGAAGAACTGCGCGGGCAACTCGGCTCCGTCCGCGGGCGACAGGTACACGCCGACTTTCAGTCCGGCTTTCCTTGCCGAATCAACGTAATCGCGCAGGATGTCCCCGCGCGGATTGGCGCATCCGGCGGCGCGGACCTGCCAGTACGCGGACGGATCCTGCGCCCGGCCATCCTGCGCGGCCGCACGGGCCTTGGCCACCGCATCGTCGGCACAGCCAGGCGTGATCCACCACGGGCTCGCGACAACGGAGTGGTTGGTGTAGCGCGTCGGGTAAAGGACAAACCCGTCGTGATGCTTCGCCGTCAGCATCACCTGCGTCACGCCGGCCGCCTTCATCGACCGCATCCACTGATCGGTGTCGACTGCGGCCGGCGCGAACGTCGACTCCTTTTCCGCGCCGGAGCCCCATTCCCGGTCGGTGAAAGTGTTCATGCCGAAGTGCGTGAACGCGGTGACCGGCCGCTGCTGCCAGGCGACCTGCCCGGCGCGCGGCACGGTCGCGGCGGCTTTGGCGAGGATCCGGTCCATGCCGTCGCACGACTGCAGGGCCTGGATCGCCGCCGGGCGGATCGGTCCGTGGCAGCCGGTGGTGTCCGAGACGGCGGGAGCGGCGGTTCCCCCGGCCGCCAGTACCGCGGCAAGCGCCAGGCTCGCGGGAATCGACACGGCGGTCCTCCTGTCGGATCCGTGACCGAACGGTGACGGCGGGGAGCCTAAGTCGGGCATCCATCGGATGTCTAGACCTGATCGGCGGAGGCGGACCGGCTTTCACCCGAGCGCCGAGGCTTGGATCAGCCCTGTTCCAAGCTCTCTGCCTGGTTCCCGGCTCGTGTTGTCGCGGAGGCCCAGTGATCAGATGGATTGCCGTGTAGTACCACGGTCATCTACGCGAGGGGGTCACATGACAGTCACTGCAGGCGAGCCGCCGGTTCCGGCCGCGTTGACCAGCGCCGTCCAGCGCTGGCGGGAACAGGGCAAGCCCGTGCAGCCGCCGATCCACTGGTCCCGCGAGGCTTGGCGCAGGCACTTCCCAAGTCAGCACGCGTTCCTCGACGCCCTGCCCGAACGCATCGACCGAGCCGAAGCCACCCGCCACGCGGCGGACGCGACGACCCCGGAGGGTGCGGAGCGCGCGTTCCTGGCCGCGATGATCTGGGGATACGGACGCGTCGGTTACGGCCCTTGGCGCACCGCCCGCGTGCTGACCACAAACCCGGACGCCGTCGATCGACTGGCGGAGGTGGCTGTCGTCGCTCGTGAGCAGGGCGGGTTGGCGGCGTTCCGCGATCTGGCGGAGAAACCACTGCGCTACCTGGGCGTGGCTTTCGGCACCAAGTACCTGCGGTTCGTCACCGCCGCTCGTTCCTCGGACAGAGCCCCGATCCTCGACGCCGTTGTCCGCCGGTGGGTCTCGACGCACACCGGCCAGCACCTGATGATCGACGCATGGCGGCCTGCCGTCTATGCGAAGTACATCGGATTGCTGACCTCATGGGCGGCTGAACTCGGGTTGGCCACGGATACCGTGGAGGAATTGATCTTCCGGTCCGCGGTGAGCCGGGAAGGGTCCGGCCAGTGGAGCGAGCCCTGGGCGGGCTCACGCTCGCCGGAGCAGCGGGCGCAAGCCGCGCTTCTTGAACTGGAGCAGCTCTTCGACACGGCCGAGGCCGAGCAGGCTCAGGAAGCCCGGCGTCATCTGGATGAGCTGGAACGCCTCATCCGGCAGTGCTGGACCGATTGACTTCTCACCGGGTCGGCTCCAGCGAGTGGAGCACGGAGCGCCAATGCCGGGCCCGCTCGATGATGTCGTCGGCGAGCTGCTGGTGGAACCGGCTCAGGGCGTGCAGCCGCGCGCCGGCCGGAGTCGACCGGCCGAGGCGAGCGGAGCCGCGGCGCGCGGCGTCGGCGAGCTGGTGATTCCGCTGCGCGCTGGCGAGGAAGGCCTGAAACCAGGCGTCGGGACCGACCTCGTACCGTTCCGCACGGCTTTTCCCGATGCGCTCCCGGCGCAGCAAACCCTCGCCTTCGAGGTACCGGACCGTTTTGGAGATCGACGCCGGGCTCACCCGCAGGTGCTCGACCAGCTCCGCGGCGCCCATTCCGGCGTCGTCGGTGACGAGCAGCGCGGCGAGCACTCGCCCGGCCATGCTGGGCACTCCGGTGCCGATCAGCGTGGCAGCCAACTGCTGCTCGACCGCGGTTTCCGTGCGACGGCTTTGGACAGCACCGGGTTTGCGGTGGTGCGCGCGCCGTTTCGTGGCTTGGTGCGCGGCGTCCGGCGCGTACCCGGCGCGACCGCCGTTGCGCGTGACCTCACGGCTGACGGTCGAGGTCGGCCGGGCCAGCCGACGCGCGATCTCGGCGTAGCCGAGCCCGTCGGCCAGACCGGAGGCGATGACCCGCCGGTCTCGGCGAGTCAGCCGCGACCCAGGCATCTCAGACCCCCCTCGTTGCAATAACCCTAGTCCTGATGCACCAATAAGACGAACCTGACCTGTGCAAACAACTCAACGCAGCGAGATGCGAGGTTTCCCTGGCACGGAAGACCGCCGATAAGTTCCGGCCGTTCATCCGCACCGAGGAAGGAAGGCTCCGATGCCCGCGACCTCCGAACCCGCGATCCGGGTGCGAGGGCTGGAAAAATCGTTCAAAGCACTCCCAGTGCTGCGCGGCGTGGACTTCGACGTGGCGCGGGGCAGCATCTTCGCGCTGCTCGGCTCGAACGGGGCGGGCAAGACGACGGTCGTGCGCATCCTCGCCACCCTGCTGAAGGCCGATGCGGGAACGGCACACGTCAACGGATTCGACGTCGCCGCGCACTCGGCGGACGTGCGGGAATCCGTCAGCCTCACCGGCCAGTTCGCCGCCGTGGACGAAATCCTCACCGGCCGGGAGAATCTCGTGCTCGTCGCCCGGTTGCGGCACCTCCGAAACCCGGGCCGCGTCGCGGACGATCTGCTCGCCCGGTTCTCCTTGGAGGACGCGGCCGCGCGGAGGGCGGCGACGTATTCGGGAGGACTCCGCCGCCGCCTCGACCTCGCGATGAGCCTCATCGGGAACCCGCCGGTCGTCTTCCTCGACGAGCCGACCACCGGCCTCGACCCGCGGGCGCGCGCCGAGGTGTGGCTGGCCGTCAAGGAACTCGCCGGGCACGGCACGACCGTGCTGCTCACGACCCAATACCTGGACGAGGCCGAACAACTCGCCGACCGGATCGCGATCCTGCACCAAGGCCGGATCATCGTGAACGGCACCCTCGCCGAACTCAAGCAACTGCTGCCGCCGGCCAGGGTCGAATACGTCGAGAAACAGCCGACGCTCGAAGACGTCTTCTTCGCGATCGTCAAGGAGCACCGATGAGCAAACGCTTCTTCGCCGACACCACTGTCCTGTTAGGACGCTCACTGCGCCGCATCGCGCGCAGCCCGGATACCGTCATCACGACCGCCGTTCTGCCGATCGCGTTCCTGCTGATGTTCGTCTACGTCTTCGGCGGCGCGATCCAGCACGGTTCCGGCAGCTATGTGACCTACCTGCTGCCCGGAATCCTGCTGATCACCGTCGCCTCCGGTATCTCCTATACCGCGTTCCGGCTGTTCCAGGACTTGCAGAGCGGGATTTTCGAGCGGTTCCGGTCCATGCCGATCGCCCGGTCCGCTGTCCTGTGGGGACACGTGCTGACGTCGCTGGTCGCTAACCTCGTCTCGGTCGCGGTCGTCGTCGGCGTCGCCGTGCTGATGGGATTCCGCTCCGGAGCGGGAATAGCGGCCTGGCTCGCGGTCGCCGGCATCCTGCTCCTGTTCACCCTGGCGCTGACCTGGCTCGCCGTCATCCCCGGCCTGACCGCGAGGTCGGGCGACGGTGCGAGCGCGTTCTCCTACCCGCTCGTCTTCCTGCCGTTCGTCAGCTCGGCTTTCGTCCCGACCAGCACGATGCCCGGGCCGGTGCGCGCCTTCGCCGAACACCAGCCGACGACGTCCATCGTCAACGCCATCCGCGGCCTGTTGACCCAGCAGCCAGTCAGCACCGAGATCTGGACCGCCCTCGGCTGGTGTATCGGCGTCCTCGCCCTCGCATCTGTCTTCGCCACGCTGATCTACCGCCGCAAGCAACGTGGTTAGCGGTCCAGGAAGCGCTCCAACTCCCCGGTAACGAACTGCGGGTTCTCCTCAACCAGCCAATGCCCCGCGTGCGGTACGTCCGCCGCCTGGACGATGTCGGTCACCCGCGGAGCCACCGTCGCCCGGATGGCATCCAACTGGCCCTGGGCGGTCAGGAGCAACGTCGGCGCCTCCACCGGCGCCGCGGCCACCGTGTCGCGGACGTCCTTGTCCAGTGCCCGGTAAAGCTCGAAGCCGCCGGACAGGATCGCGGGCTGGCTGTAGGTTCGGGTGTATTCGTTGACTTCGGCGTCGGTGAACGGAGACTTGTCCGAGGTGCCGCCGAATGCGGTCCCGCCGAAGGAAACCTGCGGATAGAACAGCGCGAGATACTCGCGGACATCATCCCCGACAACCGCTTCCGGGACCCGGCGCTGGGAGTGGAAGGCGATGTGCCAGCTCAATGTCCGGTAAACAGCCGCATTGATCGCGGGGCCTGGCAGCGGCAGGTCGAAATAGCCGAGCCGGGAGGTGTCGCGAGGGAATTGGCTCGCGTACTGAAAAGCCACTGCCGCACCGAAATCGTGGCCGATGACGGCGGCGTCCCGGATCTTCAGCCGTTCAGCGATCAGGGTGTGCACGTATCGCGCCAGGGTGGCTTTGTCGTATCCGCTCGGGGTGCCGGTGCTGTCGCCCAGCCCGGGGAGGTCGATCGCGTAGACGGTGTGGTGCTTCGCGAGCGCGGGCATGACCGGCCACCAGCCGTACCAGGTCTGCGGCCAGCCGTGGATCAGGACGACCGGGCTTCCGCTTCCGCCCGTCACGTAGTGCATGCGGACGCCGTCGACGTCGGCGAATTCGTGCCGGAAGGTGCCCTGGAACGCGGAATCGTTCTGGGTGGCAGCGGCGTAAGGAGCGGCAGCGGGAGGGGCGGAACAGGCCACGGTGCCGAGGGTGAGCAAGAGGGACAGGGCAAGTGCCGCGACAGAGCGCGGCACCAGCCGGGATGCGGTGATCATGGGGCCCAGTTTCGCCAGGCCGCCCCGGCGATGGCACGCAAACTTGCCGTTCCGGCAAGGGGTTGCGTCCGGTGCCCGTTCGATCAATTCCTTTTAGCCGAACAGGCAAGACCCGGTTCGCGGCAAATCCGGGAGGGTAGGGATGGTGAGGAGGCGGTCGCCGCGATCGCCGCAACCGGAGGGATCGAAATGACCATGCGGAAATTCTGGGCCACCGCTGCCGTCTGCGTCGCCGCCACCGGCGGTTCTCTGCTGCTCAGCGGCACCGCGTTCGCCAGCCACCTCGAGTACAAAGGGCCGTACGAAACCCCGGACGATTGCGTGCACGCCCTGCGCGCCCTGCCGCCGGACCCCACGGTCGACGGCGCCGAGTGCATTCCCATGAAAGGCAAGCACTACATCGAAATCTCGCACACGAACTGAACGAGAAGGGTTTCCCCGGCCGGAAAGGCCGGGGAAACCGCCTCACTCGGCCAAAGCCGAAGCTGCCACGTGGTGGCAGGCCGCCCCCGAAACCGAAGCGGGCGCCTGCTCCCGGCACAACCGCTGCCGCTCCTCCCCCAGTGCCGCATAAAGCGGGCACCGGGTCCGGAAGACACAGCCGCTCGGCGGGTCCGAGGGGCTCGGCAAGTCGCCGGCCAGCCGGATCCGGCCTGAGCGGTCCGCGCCCGGCGAAGGCGAAGGCACGGCCGACAGCAAGGCTCGCGTGTAGGGATGCTTAGGAGCCGCGAAGACATCGGAAGTCGGGCCGTGTTCCGCCAGGTGTCCCAGGTACATCACCGCGACCTGGTCGGCGAAGTGGCGCACCACGGACAGGTCGTGCGAGATGAACAGGTACGCCACCCCGGTCTCCTGCTGGATGTCCTGCAGCAGGTTGATCACCTGCGCCTGCACCGAAACGTCCAAAGCGGACACCGGCTCGTCGCAGACGATCAGCCGCGGGTCCAGCGCCAGCGCCCGCGCGATGCCCACCCGCTGTTTCTGCCCGCCGGAGAACTCGTGCGGGAACCGGTTGTAGTGGTCCGGCCGCAGGCCCACCCGGTCCATCAGGTCCCGCACCCGCGCCTTCACCCCGCCGGGCGGCGTGATGCCCTGCGCGAGCAGCGGCGCGGCGATCGCCGTGCCCACGGACTGGCGCGGGTTCAGCGCCGAGGCCGGGTTCTGGAAGACGATCTGCACGCGCCGCCGGTATTCCTGGAGGGCGGCGCCGCGCAGGGCGCCGATTTCCTCCCCGGCCAGCCGGATGCTGCCCGACGTCGGGTCCAGCAGGCGCATCACCAGCCTGCCGGTCGTGGACTTGCCGCAGCCGGATTCGCCGACCAGGCCGAGCGTCTGCCCGACCCCGATCGAGAAGCTGATCCCGTCCACGGCTTTCAGCGCGTCCGCCGCACGGAACAGCCCGGAGCGCACCGGGAAGTGCTTCACGAGGTCCCGGACCTCCAGCAGCTCGGTCATGCCGCCTCCCCGAGACCACCGAGATGGCACCGCGACAGATGCCCGGCACCGGACAGCAACGGCAGCTCCGTACGGCACCGATCGTCGGCCACCGACGACGCCCGCGGGCACCGATCCGCGAACAGACACCCCGCCGGGAGGTCGAGCAGCGCGGGCGGGAAGCCCGGGATCGGCCGCAGCCGTCCGGTTTCCTCGGCCAGCGACGGCATCGACGCCAGCAAGCCTTGCGTGTAAGGGTGGCCGGGCGCGGCGAAGAGGTCGTCGACGGACGCGACCTCCATGCACATCCCGCCGTACATCACCGCGACCCGGTGACATACCTGTGCCACCACCCCGAGATCGTGCGTCACCATGATCACCGCCGTGCCCGTCTCGGCCTGCAGTTCGCCGATCAGGTCCAGGATCTGCGCCTGCACGGTCACGTCGAGCGCCGTGGTCGGCTCGTCCGCGACGAGCAGCTCCGGCTCGCACACCAGCGCCATCGCGATCATCGCCCGCTGCCGCATCCCGCCGGAGAATTCGTGCGGGTATCCGGCCGCACGACGGCGCGGGTCCGGAATGCCGACCCGCCCCAGCATGTCGACCGCGACCTCGGCCGCGGCCTTGCGCGACACCCGGTTGTGCGTCCGGTACACCTCGGCGATCTGCGAACCGACCGGGTAGAACGGATGCATCGCCGACAGCGGATCCTGGAAGATCATCGAGATCTTCTTGCCCCGGTAGGCCAGCATCGCGGATTCGGACAGGGTGTTCAGATCGGTCCCGTCGAGCACGATCTCTCCGGTCACCGTCGCCGGCGTGCCCTTGAACAGGCCCAGCAGCGCCTGGCTGGTCACGGTCTTGCCGGACCCCGACTCCCCGACCAGCCCGATCGTCTCGCCCTTGCCCAGCGTCAGGTCCATCCCGTTGACCGCGTGCACGACGCCGTCGTCGGTCGGGAAGGCGACGCGCAGATCGCGGACCGCCAAAAGCGTTTCGGTTGCAGACACGTGCCCTCAGACTCTCACTCGGGGGTCGATCACCGCGTAGCACAGGTCGACGACCACGTTGGCCACGATGATGAAGAAGGCGGCCATCATGGTGACCGCCATCGTCACCGGCAGGTCGCCGGATTGCGCCGCGTGCACCGCGGTGAACCCGACGCCCGGCACGGAGAAGATCTGCTCGGTCAGCACCGCGCCGCCCAGCAGGCTGCCGATGTCGAGGCCGAGCATCGTGACGATCGGGGTGATGCCCGCCCGCACGCCGTGCTTGAACACGACGCGCCGGCGCGGCAGCCCCATCGCCCTCGCGGTGCGCATGAAGTCCTCGCCGAAGGTCTCCAGCATCGCGGTCCGGGTGATCCGGATGTACTGCGCGCTGAACAGCAGCGCCAGCGCCACCCACGGCAGGAGGTAGTTGCCGAACCAGCCGAGCGGTCCGGCCGGGCCGAACGGCGACGAGATCTCGTTGCTGGTGAACGGAAGCAGGTGCAGCGTGCTCACGAACACGAGCAGCAGCAGCAAACCCGTCACCGGGATCGGCAGCGACACCCCGCCCGAGGCGGCGCCGACGATCAGCTTGTCGGCGGCCCGTCCCTTGCGCAGCGCGGCGAGGAGACCGAGCGAGACCCCGGCGACTGTCCACAGCAGAATCGCGCCGACCGCGATCGACACCGTGTACGGCAATGCCCGCGCGAGCACGTCCGTCACGGCTTCGTTGGTCTGGAACGACTTGCCGAGGCACGGCCACGCGCACACCGTCAGCGCGCCAGGCGCACCGATCATCCGGCTGTGCACGAAGCCGGACAGGTAGTCCAGGTAATGCACGAAGAACGGCTTGTCCATGCCCAGCGCGATCCGGGCCTGGTCGATCCGCTCCGGCGTGCACTCCTGCCCGCACGCGGCGGCGGCCGGGTCGGCCGGGCCGACCTGGAACAGCGCGAACGTGACGAAGCTGATCACGACCAGCAGGACGATCATCGCGGCCACGCGCCGCACCAGGAATCCGATCACGTCCGCACCCGCCTGGTCCACTGTGGACACCGCATCGCCGGGGAATCCTCTCTCGTCGCTCGAGTGCTCGCTGGGGTGCTACTGCCCGACGCCGACGGCCGACAGGTCGATCGACCCGAAGAAATAGCCGACCTGGGCGTTGCGCACCTTGGAACCGACCACGCTGTAGGTGTAGTTGCGCACCAGCGGCACGAGCGGGTACTGCTGCATGATCTGGTCCATCGCGGCAGCCCACTTGCGGCCCAGCTCCTCGGCGGACCCGTTCTGCCCGCGCAGCTGGTACAGCTCGCCCGACAGCTTGGCGTCGTAATACCGCGGGATGTTCGAGAAGCCGTACGTCTTGCCGTCGAGGCTCGGGCCGATGTTCGGGTCGACGGTGAAGCGCACCGACGCGCTGTCCGCACCGCCGCACCAGCCGGAGCGCGCGATGTCCGGCATCTGGTCGCCCGCGAGCACGGTGTAGTAGTTGGCGGTCGGGATCGGGCGCAGCTGCACGTCGACGCCCAGCGCCTTCAGGTTCTGCTGCAGAACGGTGCCGACGCCCTTGTACTTCGACGACGCTTCGGCGTAGCCGTACACCAGTGACTTGGGATAGTTCTTGCCCTGCAACAGCTTCTTCGCCTCGTCGAGCTTCGGCTGACCCTTCGGGTCCAGTGCGGTGTGCTGCTCGACGTATCCCTTCTGCGCGTCGTTGATATACGACTGCGGGATGTTGCCGAACCGCTCGCCGCCGTACTGCAGCAGGATCGCGTTGCGGTCCAGCGCCAGCGCGAACGCCTTGCGGACGTCCGGGTCGGTGATGGTCGTCGTGTTGAAGTTCAGCACATCGGTGCAGCCGAGCAGACCGGCGGCGGTGCGCTTGGAGATGTCCTCGGCGGACAGTTTCGCGATGTCCGACGGCTGCAGCGCGCCCTGGGTGTCGAGGGTGAGCGCGGTCGGGTCCGCGTTGGAAAGCAGCTGCTGGCTGATCGTCGCCTGTGCGGTCGACAGCGTGAAGGTGAAGGTGTCGGGCAGCGCCGGGCGGTTCGGGTCGGTCGCCGCGTCCCAGTTCGGGTTGCGGACCAGCTTCAGGCTGCGGCCGCGGTCGTAGGACGCGATCTTGTACGGACCGCTGGACACCGGGTGGTTCGTGTAGTCGAGTTTGGTGTCCTTAGCCTGCGGCACCGGCGCGGTGTTCGACCGCGACACCAGCGCCGGGAACTCGGCGAACGGCTGCTTCAGGTGGAAGACGACCGTGTGCTCGTCCGGGGTGTCGATGGCCTTGAAATCGCCGCCCTTGTACGGGCCTTTGTAGCCGTCGTCGGTCAGCGCGGAGTCGAGTTCCTGCGGGGCCTGGGTGTAGACGTCGCGCGCGTAGGTGCGTTCGACGCCGTACTTGATGTCCTGCGCGGTGATCGGCGTGCCGTCCTCGTACTTCAGGCCTTGGCGCAGGGTGTACGTCCAGGTCAGACCGTCCGCCGACGCCTTGCCGAGGTCGGTCGCCAGGTCGGGCACGATCGTCGGCGGCTTGCCGGAGGTCTCCTTCGCCATGGTCAGCGTGCGGTAGTAGAGCTGGCCGACGTTGGCGGTCTGGACGTAGTTGCTGTTGCCCGGGTCGAGGGTCTGGAAGTCCGACGACATCAGGACGTGGATGTCGCCTCCCTTCGCAGTGGACCCCTCGGCCACCTTCACGGCGGCGCGCTTGGTCACGTCCTGCTGCCCGTTGCCCGCGCCCGCGGCGGGTTTCGGGCCGCCGCACGCGGTGAGGGCAAGCCCGGCGGCGAGCGCCAGGACTCCCGCCGCAGTGGTGCTTTTCTTCACGAACTACTCCTTATGCAGAAGGGAAATCAGCGACGGGACGCTTTGGGGTCGAGCGCGTCCCGGACAGCGTCGCCGAGCAGGTTGAAAGCCAGGACCGTGATCGCGAGCGCGCCCGCGGGCACCGCCAGGAACCAGGGGTCGGAGAGATACCAGTTGCCCGCCTGCGCCGCGTTGAGCATCTGGCCCCACGACGGCGTCGGGTCTTTCACGCCGACGCCGAGGAACGACAGCGCGGCTTCGGCGGTGATGTTGATCGGGATCAGCATCGTCGCGTACACGAGCACGACGCCCAGCACGTTCGGGATGATCTGCTTCAGGATGATCGAACGACGGCTCGCGCCGAACGCCTTCGCCGCCTCGACGTACTCCTGCTCGCGGATCGAGAGCACCTGGCCGCGCACCACGCGCGCGAGATACGCCCAGCCGAAGAAGCCGAGGATGATCACCAGCGAGGAGATCGGGATCAGGCTGCCCGAATCGAGCGCGGTGCCGCGCAGCCGGGACTGCAGGATCGGCGTCAGCGACAGCACCAGCAGCAGGTGCGGGAACGCGAGGAACAGGTCCATGATCCGGCTGATGACCATGTCGGTCTTGCCGCCGAAGTAGCCGGCCGCCGCGCCGAGCACGGTGCCCAGCACGACCGAGACGACGGTGGCCAGCAGCGCGATGGTCAGCGAAACCCGTGCGCCGTAGGCCATCCGCGCGAAGATGTCGCGGCCGAGGCCGGGTTCGAGGCCCAGCCAGTGCTCGGACGACGGGTAGCGGTAGTAGTCCAGCGGCAGGCCGGGCGTCGTGAAGCCGTCGAGGAAGTCCGGGCCGGTGTGCGCGGTGAACGGGTCGGAGCCCTCGATGCCGGTCAGCACCGGGGCGAGGATCGCGAACAGCACGATCAAGCACACCGCGACCAGCGCCGCCATCGCGATGCGGCTGCGCCGGATCCGCAGCCAGGCCGTGCCCACGAGGGTGCGGCCGGTGCGGACGGCCGCGACCGGGGCGGGCGCGGCGGCGGCCGTGTCGACACCTTGCACGGGGTTCTCCTCAGCGAGAGCGAAACGATGACGTTTGGTATACCAAGTGCTCGCCCAAGATCACAAGAGTGTCTTCGAGGATTGTTGCCGTGCTGTGTACTTCTTGCCGCAGCGCAAAACGGCCGCACGTCGCCGGAGCGACGTGCGGCCTACCAAATTCGGTTGGAAAGCAGCTGGGCCTCACGCGCTTGAACTCGTGAGGCCCAGCTGCCGGTCAGGAGGAGGCGGCGCGGGTGCGCGGCACCTCGATCGCCAGATACGCGAGGAGCCCGATCACGAGCCCCACGACGGCGTCCGAAAAGGACGGTGCGACGAGGTGTACCAGCAACGCCGCGGCGGCCCCGATCGCCCACGCGAGGAACGCCGTGGGCCGGAACCGGGTCTCCGCGCGTCCGGCGGTGCGACGGCGCAGGAGGATCTGGTCCGCGATGAGCACCGCGCCCAGCGGCGGCACCAGGACGCCGAGGATCGACAGCCAGTTCACGAAGTAGTTCCACGCGCCGAGCAGCGCCACCACGACGCCGATGATGCCCAGCACGAGCGTCAGGATCCGCATCTTGGACCGCACCAGATGCGACCAGCCGAGCGCGCCGTTGTACAGGCAGTGCGTGCACACCGAACCCAGGTTGACCACCACGAACACCACGACCAGCACGTTCAGCACCGGATTGCCCGGCCCGGTGAGGATCGGCGTGAAATCGCCGCCCGCCTTGTCCGCGCCCGCGATCGCCCCGGCGGCCACGAGCAGGCCGCCCGACAGCTGCGCGACGAGGCTGGCGATCGGGAACGCGGTCACCGTGGCGAGCACCGCTTGGCGGCCGTTCTTCGACCACCGGGTGAAGTCGGCGGTCATCGTGCCGGAGTCGGCGAACGTCGCCATGATCGAGGTGACCGCGACGCCGAACGTCATCGCACCCCCGCCGATGCCCGGATAGCTCGTGATGGCCCCGAAATCGTGGTTCTCGGCGGCGAGGAAGACCGCCGTTCCCGCCGCGATGACGAACAACGGCGCGGCGATCGCGCCGAGCCAGGACAGCGCCCGGATACCGAGGTAGGTCACCGCGATGAAGGCCAGCCCGGCGAGCAACGCGACGAGTGTTTCGTTCCAGCCGAACGCTTTGTTGAGACTCGCGCCGGTCGCGCCGGTGTTGAACGCGAACCACCCGACCACGACCGTCGACAGGAATCCGGACGCGATCGCGTATCCGGCGGTGCCGAAGGTTTCCGTGGCCTGCAAGGAAAAGCTCTTGCCCGTTTGCCCGGCGCGATGGCTGAGCAGGCTGACGTAGACGAACATGATCAGGTTCGCCAGCAGGATCGCCGCGAGTCCCCGCCAGAAGCCGAGCATCGCGACCACGAGACCGCCGGGCACGGCGTTCGTCAGGATCATCGGGAAGCCGAACCACACGGCCGAAACCGTCCAGAGCGACTTGCGGTGGGATTGCGGGACCGGCGAATGCTCGAATTCGGATTCGAGGCCGTTCTCTACTGTCGGCGTAGTCATGGCGCATCAGTCCCGGCGAGCTTTTCCGCGAGAGCGATGATCGCCTTCTCGAACGCTTCGGCGGGCGGATGCGTGATGCCCGCGCCGATCATGCCGATGCCCGCTTCCTTGTGCGCGATCGCGGTGTTGATGACCGGCAGGATGCCCGCGTCGAGCACCTTCCGGACGTCGATTCCGGTCGGCAGCCCGGTGAAGCCGAGCGACGGAACGGTGACGTTCGGGTTCGAGGCGGTGGTGATCGCGGCCATGTCGCGGGTGTAGCGCACCGCGTCCGCGACCGTGCCGCCGACGAGCGCGACGATCGCCGGCGCGGCGGCCATCGCGAAACCGCCGAAGCCGTAGGTCTCGGTGATGGCGCTGTCGCCGATGTCCAGCCCGGAGTCCTCCGGTTTGTACCCGGCGAACATCGGGCCGACGACCTTCTGGGCCGGTCCGGTCAGCCAGTGGTTGCCCGGGAGCCCGCTGACGCGAATACCGAATTCCACGCCGTTTCGCGCCATCGTGGTGACCACAGTGGACCCTTCGATGCCGTGCGCGGCGTCGAGCGCGGCCTTCGCCATCGCCATCCACGTCGGGCCGGAGAAATAGTCCGAACTCGCGATGAAGTCGAAGACCTCTTTCTTCTTCTCCGTGCTGAAATTCGTCTGCAGCAACGCGGGCGCGAGCGCTTGGAACAGAAGGACGGTGCCCGCGATGTTGCGGTTGTGGCATTCGTCGCCCATGTGGACGGCCTGGGCGAGCATGAGGCGCAGGTCGATCGGGTCGCCGATCTCCATGGCTTCCTGGAGCATCGGGCCGAGGGTGTCGCGCATCCACACGAGACGCTCGATGACGCTTTCGTCGTTCGCGCCCATGCGGAGGATCTTGGCCATCTGCTCGGACAGGTTGGTGTAGGCGTAATTGCCGTGCGTCTCGTTCTTGACGATGTGCATGTACATCGACGCGGACGTCACCCCGGCCATCGAGCCGACGCAATCGTGTTCGTGGCACGGCTCGAAGGTGATTTCGCCGCTCGCAGCCACTTCGGCGGCCTCGTCGAGGTCTTTTGCCAGTCCCTCGAAGACGAGTGCGCCGGTGACCGCGCCCTTCATCGGGCCGGACATCCGCTCCCAGGTGATCGGCGGGCCCGCGTGCAGGATGGTCTTCGGCGTCATGCCGGGGACGACGTCGAGCGCGCGGCCGAAGCCGACGAGCATCGGCTTGGCGTTGGTGATCCGGTCGACGGCCTCGGCGTTCGCGGCGGCGATTTTCTCGGCCAGCTCGGGCTTTTCGAGTGCGTCGAGCGCCGCGATGACGTCCGGCTTCCCGTTGCCCGGCGGGGTCCAGTCGAGGGTGGTGACCTTCCCGCCCTGCGCGGCGATGTCGTCGGCGAACATGGCGAGGCCGACGTTCACGACGTCGAGGTCGCTCCCGAACAGCCGGGTGGTGGGGGTGCTCATGCGGTGGCTTCCTTCCCGATGATGGCGCGGACGTACTGGCCCGTTTCGGTGCTGCTGCGGGCGACGGTCACCCCGGCCGCCTCGAGCGCGGCGACCTGGCCGGCGAGCGCGGGGGTGTCGAGGTCGGTGCCGAGGACGTAGCCGACGATTTCG
This sequence comes from Amycolatopsis albidoflavus, assembly GCF_039525725.1. NCBI lineage: Bacteria > Bacillati > Actinomycetota > Actinomycetes > Pseudonocardiales > Pseudonocardiaceae > Amycolatopsis > Amycolatopsis albidoflavus. The sequence continues at coordinate 192,157 of NZ_BAAAHV010000011.1, read as the reverse complement.
AGGTGACGGCCGTCCTTTTCGGCCAGGCGCTTGGCTTCGGCGATGGCGGGCAGCGTCACGCCGACCGGGTCTTCGTGCGAGCCGAAGCCGAGCACGAAGTCCATGACGAGCACGGCGACGGTCGGGTCGGCGGCCTCGCGGACGAGGCGTTCGAGGCGCAGCGACGGGTCGATCATCGGGTGCGGACGGCCGTTGGTGAACTCGTCGTCGCCGAAGTCGAGGAAGGTGTGGCCGCGACTGGCGGCCCCGGCGGGGAGGACGAACTCGGGGGTCTTCTGGATGTTGCTCCAGACGTCCTCGCCCGCGTTGAGCAGCGCGTACATCGATTCGTCGCACAGCGTTCCGCCGCAGAAGATGCCGCGGACGTACTGCTGTTCCGGCTTGAGCTTCGCGCGCACGGCGGCGACGTGCGCGGCGTCCAGCGCGGGCACCTCGGCGACCGGATCGGTGGTGAGCCAGACGGCCTGGAGCGCGGCGTCCTGGCTGGTGGCGGCGAAGTGCCCGCCCGCGGCGGCGACCGCTTCCTCGGAGCCGCCGATGAAGTAGACGACGACCGGTTTGCCCGCGCCGGCGATCTCGGCGAGCACCTTCTTCTCGACCTCCGGCGCCGGGGGCTTCGAGACGAGGACGATCGCGTCGGTCCGGTCGTCGGCGGCCAGCGCGCGGATGCCGTCGATCATCATGATGCCGCCGACCTCGGCGCTCAGGTCGCGACCGCCGGTGCCGATGAGCTGCGAGATCCCGCCGCCGAGCGCGTGCACCCGGACGCTGACCTCCTGCGACCCGGTGCCCGACGCGGCGACGATGCCGACCGAACCGGGGCGGACCGCGTTCGCGAAGCAGAGGCCGGTGTTGTTGATGATCGCGGTGCCGCAGTCCGGGCCCATCATCAGCAAACCCTTGTCGTGGGCGAGATTCTTGAGCGCGATCTCGTCCTCGACCGGGACGTTGTCGCTGAACAGCAGCACGTGCAGGTCGTTCTCGAGCGCCTTGCGGGCCTCACGGGCGGCGTAGGCGCCGTTGACCGCGATGATCGCCAGGTTCGCGTTCCTCTGGGCGGCGGACTCGATCGTCCGGTGCACGACGGCCGTTTCGCCTTCCGCGGGCGGCTTGCGGACGAGCAGTTCCTCGATGCGCGCGAGGATTTCCTCGACGTCTTCGGTGCCTTCTTCGGTGACCACGACGATCATCAGGTCGCCGTTGGCCGCGTCCGCGAGTTCCGGCGTGAGCAGGCCGAGGTTGTCCAGCACGCCCTTGTTCATCTCGGTGCCCATGGCGACGAACGCCTGGTCCACGCCGTCGGCCTGGTTGGCCTTGGTGGAGATGGACATCAAGGACACCGAGTCGAAATAGGTGTTCTTCTTGATCACCGCTGTGACAGTCACACGGAACCTCTCATTTCGCTTTCCAGGTGGAGTCCGGCGGCCACGCCCGAGAGCAGGTCGGTCCCGGAGGTGTGGCCGATGGCGGCGACGCGCGCGACGGCGTCGGCCAGGCCGGTCCCGCCGCCGGGCTCGAGGAGCCGGCGCAGGAGGTCGAGGAGGCTTTCCCGGGCTCGGCCGTTCGCTGCCTCGCACAGGGTGACGGCGCTCAGCAGCGTCGTGCGGGCGAGGATTTTCCCGGTCAGGCGGGGAAAGCTCGTGGCGCGGCTGCCCGGTTGCGCGGCGACGAGGGCCAGGCCGGTGAGGAAGTCGTCCCCGGCGGGCGTGAGACCTGGGCCGAGGCCGACGAGCCCTTCGGCGGCCTTTCGCGCGGCTTCGGCGTCGTTTCGCCGGAGGGCTTGGGTGAGCGCCGTTTGTCCTTGGCGCAGCCGGATGCTGACCGCCGCTTGGAACGGGTCGGAGGTGTTGCCTTGCATTCCGCCGGGGACGCCGTGCGCTGCCAGCAGGTCGTCGAGCAGCCGGGCGCGGGCAGCCAGCTCCGTCCGGTCGAGGATCAACGGTACATCTTTGGCATACCATAAGCGCGGCTTGGCGAATTTGACCGAAGTCGCGCCGAACGTCGCACCTTGCGCTGTGACCACCGCAGGCGTCCCGGCTTCCACCTGGTGCCGACACCAGCCGTCGACGTCGACCCGGATCGTCCACGGAGCGTCATCCACAGTGGCCGCAGCGAACGCGACGAGCTGATCTTGCTGCGTGACAACGTTCAGCACTCGCCGGAACACGGAGTGCACTTCCCCCAGCAGGACCCTTTCGCGCGCCTTCCCGGCGACGACGGCATCCATCGACAACGCGACCGCCGTTGCGTTCATCGCCGCCGCCTTTCCCGCCGAACCCTGCTCGCCAATATGGTATACCATCTAAGCTGATGCAGGCACCGGTCCCGGACCGGCGGGCGAGGAGGACAAGGATGCGGGTAGTCGTGGCCCTCGGCGGCAACGCCCTCGCGAAGCGCGGAGAGCCGATGACGGCCGACCGGCTGCGGGCGAACGTGCGGTCGACCTGCCAGGCGCTGGCCGGCCTGGCCCGCGAGCACGAACTGGTGATCATCCACGGCAACGGGCCGCAGGTCGGTTTGCTGGCGCTGCAGAACCTGGCGTACCAGGACGTCGCGGCGTACCCGCTGGACATTCTCGGCGCCGAGACGCAGGGCATGATCGGATACGTGATCCAGCAGGAACTGTCGAACGCTCTCGGCGGCGAACGCGAGGTAGTCGCACTGATCTCGACGACGGTGGTCGACGAGGAGGATCCGGCGTTCGAACGCCCGACCAAACTGATCGGCCCGCAGTACTCCGCCCAAGACGCGGCCGAAGCGGCGGCGGAGTACCGCTGGACCATCGCCCGCGACGGCGGCGCGTTCCGCCGGGTGGTGCCGTCACCGGAGCCGATCCGAGTCGTGCAGGCGCCGTTGGTGCGGCTGCTGCTGGAAAACGGCCACCTGGTGGTGTGCGTCGGCGGTGGCGGCGTGCCGGTGAAGACGGATCCGGACGGCAAGCGGCAAACCGGGATGCAGGCTGTGGTGGACAAGGATCTCGCCGGTGCCGCGCTGAGTGCGGAGCTGGGCGCGGACACGTTGATCATGCTGACGGACGCGGACTACGTCACGGAGAATTGGGGAACGCCGCACCAGCGGGACATCCTCACCGCGTCGGCGGAGGCGATCGGAAAGCTGGAGTTCGCCGAAGGCTCGATGAAACCGAAGGTGGACGCGGCGATCCGCGTGGCGCGGGCCGGTGGCCGGGCGTTGATCGGGCCGTTGGACCGGCTGGACGATCTGCTGGCGCGGAAGATCGGCACCGAGATTCGCGGGGACGCGGACGGGATCGTGTACGCCTGATTTCTTCCGGCGGGCGGCAGCGGGGGTTATCCGGGCGGAGGTCCCGGTGCCGTCCGCCGGTTTCAGTTCGGCCGGATCGGTCGCGTCCGGCACCGGACGTTCCGCAGCCGTTCGCACCCCGGCCATCGCCGGGCGAACTGGCGGCCGCTCGTTCTCCAGACCGGGAGCGGTTCTCGCCGTCGGATCGCTCTCCGCCTGCGCCGGGTGCGCGGCTCAGCGCTCGATCTTGTCGCGCACCAGGGGATCGGCAACTCCCGGCACGCACGGGCAGTTGCGCAGGGCCTCAATCCTCCCCGCGCCCCAGCCCGCGCAAATGCCGCCCGCTCTCCATGTGCTCCATCAACAGCGCCTCGACCGTATCCACATCCCGCCGCGCAATAGCGTCGTAAAGCTCGCGATGCTCCCCGGCGACCCGTTCCAGATCCTCGTGCTGTCCCAGCAGCCACCGCATCCGGCTGCGCAGCGTCAGTTCCAGCTCGTTCAGCAGCTCGTTGCCCGCCATCGCCGTCACGGCCTCGTGGAAATCCGCCGCCGCGCGATGCGCCGTCACCGCGTCCCCGGCGGAAGCAGCGGCCGTTTCCTCCTCCAGCGCGGCCCGGAGCTGGTCCAGCCCGCCGCGCGAATGGCGGATCGCCGCGAGCTTGAACGTCAGGACCTCCAGCGCGGCACGCACTTCCTGCAGGTCCGCGATGTCGCTCGCGGTGAACTCCCGCACCACCGCCCACGTCCGGGGCCTCGGCGTGACCAGCCCCTCCGCGACCAGCGCTTTCAGCGCGTCCCGCACCGGAACCCGGCTCACGCCCAGGTCCGCGGCGAGATCCCGTTCGACCAGCTTGCTGCCCGGCTTGCGCGCCCCGTCCAGGATCTCGTCCCGGAGCTGCCGGACGACCCGGTCCGTCTCGGATTCGACGCCCTGTTCTGCTGCCATCCGGCCATTCTCGCACCACCGCCGGGACCGTCCACTGTGGCCAGTCGATCAGCGCGGATTGGCCTTCCGCCACGCCGCGTAATCCGCCACCGCCGCCCGCACATCGAACTCCGGCGCGAAGCCCGTTTCCTCCCTGAGCCGCGAAATATCCAGATACGGCCCGGTCTCCCCGCCGGGCTGCAGCCGATCCGGCAGGCCCGGCACCAGTTCCGCCAGCGCCTCGGCGAACTCCCGGTTGGTCACCGGCTGTCCGCTCGACACGTTGTACGTCTGATATTTCAGCGAAGGCGCCGTCATCAGCGACGCGATCGCACGCCCGGCGTCCGGTGCGTAACAGCAGTCGAACCCCTCGTCCGCGACCAGCGAGCGCGGCGTGCCGCCGCTGAGGCCCGCGTTGAGATACGACGGAATCGGGAAGAACGGCGAGTCCGGGTCCACGAGCGGCCCCCACACGGTCCCGATCCGCAGCACCACCGGCTCGACGCCGCTCCCCCGCAGGCTGTGCGTCGTCAGCGGTTCGACGGCCTTCTTGAACGCCACGATCAGATGCGGCAGGTCCGCGGTCGGCAGCGGCAGCTCCTCGTGCCAGGACGGCTCGTCGCGTCCGATGTACACGCCGAGGCTGCTCGCGACCGCGAACCGCCGCACCCGCCACGCCCGGGCCGCGTCCAGGGCGCTGGTCAGGCCGGCCAGGTCCGTCCGGAAGAACGCGACCGGGTCGTCGCCCGGGATGCTGCCCGCCAGGTGGACGATCGCGGTGATGTCGTACCGGTCGCCGAGCGCGAGGAAGGCGTCCCGGTCGGTCGCGTCGAGCGTTTCCACGGCGACCCGGCCGGCCAGGAACGACGGGACGTCCGTCCGCCGGTGCCCGGTGACCAGGACGTCTTGCCCGAGATCGGCGAGCGCCCTGGCCGTGTGCGCGCCGATCATGCCGAGGCCGCCGGTCACGAGGATCATCGCGGCGCCTCGCAGCGGGCGGTCGAAAACTTTGTCATGCCGCGAAGCTACGGCCCGGCCGCCCGCCGGTTCTTGAACGAATCGCGCATCAGAAGTGCGTGCCGCCGTCGATGCGGACCTCGGTGCCGGTGATGAACGCCGCGTCCTCGCTGGCGAGCATCGCGACGACCGACGCGACCGTCTCCGGGCCGGCGAAACCCTGGCCCAGCGCGGGAAGCAGCTTGCCGAGCAGGGTGAAATCGGCGTCCTCGGGGAAGCCGGGGCCGACGCTCTGCTTGCTCTTGCCGCTGCCGTCGGTCATGCCGGACGAGATCGAACCGGGCTGCACCGCGGTGAACCGGATGCCGTCCTTCGCGTATTCGGACGCCAGCGCGTGCGTCATCGACTGGATGCCGCCCTTGCTCGCCGCGTACGCCGCCATGTACGGGTGCGCGAACATCGCCGACGTCGAACTGAAGTTCACCACCGCGGGCGCGGAACCCTCGCGCAGCGCCGGGATCGACTCGCGGATCACCAGGAACGTGCCGACCAGGTTGACGCGCAGTACCTGCTCGAACGCCTCGAGCGGCATCTCGTGCGTGTGCGCCGACCGCAGGATGCCGGCGGCGTTGACGACCGCGTCCAGCCCGCCGAGCTTCTCGACCGCCGACGCGACCCCAGCCTTGACCGACGCTTCGTCGGCGACGTTCACGACCACAGTGCCCAGCCGGTCCGCCGCGTCGCCCGCCTTCTCGACGGTGTCCGCCAGGCCCGCTTCGCTCACGTCGGCGGCGACGACGCGCCCGCCCTCGGCCAGCATCCGCAGGACCGTCGCCTGCCCGATGCCCGAGCCCGCTCCAGTGACCAGTACGCGGCGTCCTTCGTAACGGTTCATGGTCCGCTCCTTTCTCCAACCGTCACGTTACGCCTAGATGGCAGACTGTGCCACTCTGGCGAGACAGGCACGCTTGGCAGGAATCGGGTAGCGTGGCCGTGGTGAGCGGAAAGACCCCGACCCTGACCGAACGGCGCAAAGCGGCGACGCAGCTCGACATCGCCCGCGCCGCCGCGCGCCTGTTCACCGAGCATGGCGCACAGGGGACGACCGCGGAAGCGATCGCCGCCGCGGCGGGCGTCGCGCCGCGCACGTTCTACCGCTACTTCCGCACCAAAGAGGACGCGGTCGCGCCGCTGCTGGTCGTCGGCGCCGATTCGTGGCGGGAACACCTCGCGTCGACACCCGAAGGCACGCCGTTGCTGAAGGCGGTCGAGGACGCGATCCACAAGACGATCTCCGCCGCCGACGCCACCCGGGAATTCTCCTGGACGCGCGGGTTGCTGCGAGCCGCGAGCGGGGACGATTCGGCGCTGGCGGCGGTGTGGCACCGGGTGAACGGCGAATCCGAAACCCGGCTGCGTCCGGTGCTGGCACGGCTGGCGCCGGAGACGGACGAGGTGACGGTGCACCTGGTCGCCGCGGCGGCGACGGACGCGATCCGGATTTCGCTGGAGATCTGGGCCGGGACCGACGAGGAGGCGGCGCCGGTCGAACTGGCGGTCCGGTGTTTCCGCGGGCTGTCCGCCGGGCTCGCGAGCGGCTAGCACCACGCTCGCGAGCCGCCGGTCAGCGGAACTCGTGCGCGACCTCGATCTCCCCGACCAGGTGCGCGTTGAACTCCGGCAATTCCTCAGCCGGAACCCACAGCTCCAGGATCGTCTCGCCACCGGCCTGCCGCACCGGATAGCGGGCCAGGAACGCCGTTTCGACCCGGAAGCGGGTCACATAGCCCGCACCGTCGTGCCGGACGTTCCAGTCCCGCGCGATCTTCACCGCGTAGTCCTCGTTCAGCACCGGGTAGAAGATCGGCTGTTCCGGCAGCCGCGGCGGCCACGCGCGCCAGCCGGACTGGCGCACCAGCTCCAGTTCGGCCGGGCCGGTCGGGCGCCACAGCTCGGTCGTCGGGTTGTCCATCATGCCCCCTCTCGACGGCACGGTAACCGCCGACAGGAAGCGCGGGCGACCGGTTTACCCAGGCAATTCGGTCTACCAAAGCCCGGGTCGGGCACTGCACCCGGCCAAGCCGCGTCCAAATCGGACAAACGGCCCCGCGTCCGCGCCCGGCGCCAGCCGAACCACTTTCCGCCACCGCCAGCACACCAACCGCCACCGGCGGCCCGGAACGGTCGCGAGCCCGCATCGTTCCCGTCCGCACCCTTGACAACCCGCCACCAGCCGCGCTTATGGTATACCAAACAACGAAGGGTGTGCGCGATGAAGCGTTCCGCAGTGGTGGCCGCGGTGGCCTTCACCCCTTACGTGGCGATGATCGGCGGCCTGCTCTGGTTCAGCGGCGACGGCCGGATCTGGTTCCTGCCCGAGATCGGGTTCTGGATCCTGCTCTGGGTGGCCCTCACGCCCGTCTTCCTCGGCGTCGCCGACCGCATCCGGCGCCCGAGCGCCGCCGAAACCGAGCAGGAGCAGCGATGAACGCGGGCGCGGTGGTAGCGCTGGCCGTGGTGGCGCTGGCGGTGGTCATCGGACTGGCCGCGCGCGGCCGGAAGCAGATGAACCTCGAACAGTGGACAGTCGCCGGCCGGTCGTACGGGACGCTGCTGTTCTGGGTGCTCGCCGCGGGCGAGACCTACTCGACCTTCACCTATCTCGGCGCCTCCGGGTTCGCCTACGCCAACGGCGGAGCGGCGTTCTACATCGCCGGCTACGGCACGTGCGCCTTCGTCCTGTCCTACTTCTTCCTCCCTCCATTGTGGAGGTACGCGAAGAAGCACAACCTCGTCACGCAAGCGGATTTCTTCACCCACCGGTTCCGCAGCCCGTGGTTCGGCGCGCTCACCGCGATCGTCGGCGTGGCGTTCATGATCCCCTACATCGAGGCGCAGCTGCTCGGCCTCGGCCAGATCGTCGAGACGACGACCGGCATCAACCGGGTCACCAGCATGGTGCTCGCGGTGGTGCTGATCGCGGTGTTCGTCTACGCGTCCGGCATGAAGGCCGCCGCGTGGGTGTCGGTGCTCAAGGACATCCTGCTGATCGGCACCGTGCTGGTCGTCGGCATCGCGATACCGGTGCACTACTTCGGCGGCTTCGAGCATCTCATCGACACCGTGCAGACACAACACCCCGGTTTCCTCGGCGTGCCGGCGCCGGGCAGCCCGCTCGGCGTGCCGTGGATGATGTCGACCCTGCTCGTCACGAGCGCGGCGTTCTTCATGTTCCCGCACGCGCTGGCCGCGATGTACACCGCGAAGTCCGAGCAGACGATCCGCCGCAACGCGATCTACCTTCCCCTGTACCAGATCCTGATCGCGCTGACGCTGTTCGTCGGCTTCGCCGCGGTGCTGGTCGTGCCGGGCCTGAAGGGCAGCGCCACCAACGGCGCGCTGCTTTCGCTGACGGTGAAGACCATGCCGTCGTGGGTGGTCGGGCTCGTCGGCGGCGCGGGCGCGCTGGCCGCGATCGTGCCGATCAGCCTGCTGCTCCTGCAGTCCGCGACGCTGCTGGCCCGCAACGTCTACCAGGGCGTCCTGCGGCCGAAGACCTCCGAACTGGGCGTGTTCCGGCTGTCGCGCGGCCTGGTCGTCGTGGTGACGGCGGTGGCACTGTTGTTCGCGATCTTCCAGCCCGCGCTGCTGGTGAACCTGCTGCTGACCGGCCAGAACGGCGTCTCCCAGTTCTTCCCGGCGATCGTGCTGGGGCTGGTGTGGCGGCGGCTGACCAAGGCGGGCGCGGCGACCGGGCTCGTGGTCGGCGTCGCGATCGTCGCGTGGACGGTCCTCGCTTCGAAGAACACGTTGTGGGGCCTCAATCCCGGCCTGCTCGCGATCATCGTCAACGTCGTGCTCACGGTCGGCGTCAGCCTCGCCACCTCCGAACGGCGCGAGCCGACGGTCCGCGCCGAGGCCGTGGAGGGGGTCGCGTGAACCTGTTGCTGCGCAACGTCCGGCCTGGCGGCGGCGATCCGACGGACGTGCTGGTGCGCGACGGCCGGATCGCCGGATTCGGACCTTCCGCCGCGGAGGCTCCTCACGTCCCGGTCGAGGACGGCGAGGGCGCACTGCTCCTGCCCGGCCTCGTCGACGCCCACTGCCACCTCGACAAGACCCTCTGGGGCCTCCCCTGGGTGCCGAACACCTCGGGCTCGGTCCTCGCCGACCGGATCTCGAACGAACAGCGCCGCCGCAAGGAATTCGGGCTCCCCTCGCCCGAACCCGCGGCCGCGCTGCTCGGCGCGATGATCGCGAACGGCACCTCCTTCGTCCGCACGCACACCGATGTCGACCCCGAACTGGGGCTGTCCGGCATCGAGGCGATGCGGGAGGCGGCGGCGCGGCATCGCGGCCGGGTCACCGTCGAGCAGGTCGCCTTCCCCCAGGGCGGCCTGCTCACCCGGCCCGGCACGCTGGAGCTGCTGGAGCGGGCGGTGGCGTCCGGAGTGGAGAACGTCGGCGGCATCGACCCGGCCGGGTACGACCGCGACCCGCGCGGGCACCTCGACGCGATCTTCGACATCGCCGCCCGGCACGGCTGCGGCGTCGACCTGCACCTGCACGACGAAGGTCCGCTCGGGGCCTGGGAAATCGAGCTGATCATCGAGCGGACGAAGGCGCTCGGCCTCGCCGGGAAGGTCGCGATCGGGCACGCGTTCGGCATCTGCGGCATCCCGGACGCGCAGCAGGACCGGCTGATCGAGGGCCTCGCGGAGCAGCAGATCACGCTCACCACCGCGGCGGTGTACGACCGGCCGGTGCCGCCGCTGGCCAAAATGCGGGCCGCCGGCGCGAATGCCGCGTGCGGCAACGACGGCATCCGCGACCTGTGGGGACCGTACGGCGACGGAGACATGCTGACGCGCACCATGCACCTGGCGTACCGCAGCTCGTTCCGGGCCGACCAGGAGATCGAGCTCGCGCTGCACGCGGCGACGTACGGCGGCGCGAAAGCGTTACGGCTCAAGGATTACGGCCTGCGGATCGGCGACCACGCTGATTTCTTCTTGATAGACACAGTGTACCCGGCCGAAGCCGTCGTGTCCCATCCTCCGCGGCGGCTCGTGGTGAAGGGCGGGGCTGTCGTCTCGCGGCGATAGCCCCGGTCCGTGAGGGGAACCCTGGGAGACTCTGAGTCCCTCAGGGTTCCCCTCACGGACAGCAGCCGGGTTATTCCTGGAACGCCGGGAAGGTCGGAGGGAACAACTCCCCCGCCTCCCGGCGTTCGACGTCCCGCTCCGAATACGCGGCGCGCATCTTCTCGAACAACGCCTGCGCACGACGGCGGAGGCCCTGCTCGTCGACGCCGGGCACGTGCCCGTCGACCAGCACCGGCCGCCCCGCGACGACGGAATGCGTTGCCTGGCGGGCGGTTCCGCTGAGCAGGAACGTCCGGATCGGATCGTCCCGCACACCGTCGCGGAGGTCGCCGACGTGGAACGCGACAAGGTCCGCTTGCGCGCCCGGAGCCAGCTTGCCGAGGTCGTCGCGACGGAGCGCGCGAGCACCGCCGAGCGTCGCGGCTTCGACGTACCACTCCGCCGGGGCGGCGTCGGCGCGGTCGTCCATCACCTTCGCCAAGTGCACGCCGACGTCCATGCCGCGCACCAGGTCTGGAGGGAAGGAATCGGTGCCCAGACACAGGTTCAGGCCCGCTTCACGGTAGTCGCGGAAGGAGCGCAGGGCGTGGCCGTAGCGGAAGGACGTGAGCGGGCAATGGATCACCGACGCACCGGCTGCGGCGAGCGCCGCGACATCACCGCGGTCCTCGCCGTAGACGTCGGGGTGGCGGTCGAGTACCTGACCGTGCGGGATCAGCAGCCGGTCGCCGAGCAGGCCGGTGCGCTTGAGCATTTCCAGTGGCGTTACGCCGTAACGGTCCAGGATCAGTTCCCGCTCCAGTACGCCTTGCAAGCAGTGGAGCCGCACCAGGACGTCACGCTGCCGCGCGGCGTCGGCGGTGGCGCGCATGAGGTCTTCGGTGAGGGTTTCGATGCGGCACGGCAACAGAACGCCGTTGACGAGCGGATCGTCCAGTTTCGTTACGTGGTCGAGGAACCGCAGCGCGTCGGCCAGCCCCTCCTCGCCGCGGGGCTCGTCGAAGGCGACCGTCCGGGTACCGTCCACAGTGGCCACATTGACGCCGGAACGGTAAGCGGGGCCGAGATATCCGCGCAGCCCGAGGTTCCGCGAGAAGTCCGCCATCGCCACGAGTTCCTCGTACGGTTCGGCCCACGACGAATGGACCTCCGACGCGATCGGCATGAACGTCGTGATGCCGTGCAGTGCCAGCTGAACGAGCGCGTACTCGCGAATGGTCTGCCGTTCTTCCGGGGTGAAAACGTCGTGGCGGCGGTTCGCGAAGTAGTCCTCGGACCACTGCAGCCCGGTCGCACGGTCTGCGGCAGCCCAGGAATCGAGGACGAGATGGTCCACGTCGGTCAGCGCGTCGAGGTCGATCAGGCCCGGGAGGACGAGCGCTTCGCCGAGGTCGACGTCCAGGTCGGCCGTTCCGGCATACCGCGGGCCGACGTAGGTGACGACGTCGTCCTCCCACACGACCTCGCCGTTTTCCAGCAGGGCGTGCTGTCCGTTCTGGTGGGCCAGCACATGGCGCGCACGCCAGCGAGTACGCATCGGGTTCCTTCCGTCGGTGCATTTAGGTATACCAAACGGCGGAACCTGGCGGCCAGACCTTGCCGGGGGCGGGTTTTTCCGGGAACCTGGGGGAAGGTTCGCCGATACTGTCGGTGACGGCGGCGGGAGGGGATCGGATGGAGCCGGGTTTCGCCTCGGAATCGGAGCGCGTGACGGAACGGCTGCGCAACGAAATCCTCGACGGCACGCGGGCTCCCGGCGGCAAGCTGGTCGAACGGGACCTGGCCGCGGAGATGGGCGTGAGCCGGGTGCCGGTGCGGGACGCGTTGCGCGCGCTGGGAAACGAGGGACTGGTGACGCCGCGGCCGCGGTCGTGGTCGGTGGTGCGGGAGTTCAGCGCTTCGGATGTCGCGGACCTCAACGAGGTGCGCACCGCCTTCGAGGGCCTCACTTTCCGGCTCGCCGCGCAACGCCGCACCCGCGAGGGCCTGGCGCGGCTGCGCGAGGTGCTGGACACGGAACTGCGCGCCGCCCGAGCGGGCGACGCGGTGTCCGCTCGCCGCGCCGCCGCGGATTTCCACGAGGTCGTGACGTCGCTGTCGGCGAACGAGCTGCTCGGCGAACTGGAGCGGACGCTGCGCAGCCGGATGCGATGGCTGCTCGGCCAGCACGACGACCTGGAAGCCATGGCGGCGGAACACGAGCTTCTGTACGAGGCGATCGTGGACCGGGATGTCGAACGGGTGGAACGGCTCGTGCTGGCGCACCTGGCGACGGGCACGAGCGAGGCGGTGCGGCGGCATCCGGCGGAGGAGGCCGCTTCGGCGGGGTGAGCTTGCGTCCGCCAGCCCGTAATTTCCGCCCCGCGGCAGGTGCGATCTCAGCACCTGCCGGCTGCCAGCGACATCCCCCGGCCGTCGCGATTCGACCACCCAGCCCCGATGAACGGCCGCCCTCCAGCGTGCTACCGGTGAGATTCCGCCACCGCCGCGAGACGTCGGCACCAGTCCGGCGGGCTCTCCCGGCCCGCCGGACTTCGCCTTGTCAGAGGTCGACCACGGCCAAACCGTCCGCCACCACGACCCCGTCGTGCAGCACCGTCCGGTCCTTGCCGCGGTCCATCACCGCGCTCGTCGGGGTCTCGCCGTCCACCAGCACGAGGTCCGCGCGGTCGCCGACCGCCACCCCGGGCCGGTCGGCGATGCCCGCCAGCCGCGGGACGTCGTGGCTCATGATCGACGCGCCGCCGATCGTCGCGACCGCCAGCGCCATCTCGATCAGCTCGTCGCGGCGGAAGCCGTGGGTGAAGGCCAGCTGCCAGGTGCGATCGAGGAGGTCGCAGTTGCCGTACGGGCTCCAGTAGTCGCGCTGGCCGTCCTCCCCCAGCCCCACGCGCACGCCCGAGGTCGTCAGCTCCGCGAGCGACAACTGCCGGTCGACGGACGGCGCGACGGTCGCCATCGCGATGTCCAGCTCCGCGAACGTGTCGATCAGACGGCGGCTCACCGCCTCCGAAACCGACCCCAGCTCGTACGCGTGCGACAGGGTCACCTTGCCGCGCATGTCCAGCGCGCGGACCCGCTCGATCACCAGATCGGCCGAGAACACGCCGAGATGCCCCGGCTCGTGGAGATGGATGTCCACCTCGACGCCGTACTTCTCGGCCAGCCCGAACACGACGTCCAAGTGCCCCTTGGGATCCTTGTCCAGCGAACACGGATCGATCCCGCCGACGACCGACGCACCCGAGCGCAGCGAGGCCTCCAGCACGTCCGCCGTGCCCGGCTCGCGCAGGATCCCGGCCTGCGGAAACGCCATCACCTCGACCTCCGCGTGCTTGGCGAAGCGCTCCTTGGCCGCGAGCACGGCGTCGAGCTTCTCGAGCTGGCAGTCCACGTCGACCTGCGCGTAGGTGCGCACGCGGGTGGTCCCGTTCGCGATCATCCGCTCCAGCGTGCCCGCGACGCGTTCCGGCAGCGGGACTTCGGCGTTGCGCCAGTTCTCGCGATCGTTCAGCATCATCGCCCACACGCCCGGCGCGCCGGTGTGCGGCCGGAACGGCAGCCCGATCCGCGTCGAATCGAGGTGGACGTGCACGTCGCTGAACGAGGGGAACAGCAGCCGCCCGCGCCCCTCGACCGCGTCCGGACCAGGCGCCGCCGCCGGATCATGCGGCCGGACCGCGACGATCCGGTCGCCGGCCACCTCGACGTCGCTGCGCTGACCGCCCCAGGGACGGACGTCACGGATCAACACGGAGAGCACCTTTCTCAGCGGGAACGCTTTGGTATACCAAGAATACCGGACGCGTCCGCGAAGCACCTGAAAGCACTGCAGCCAGCCCCGGGCCACACGACCGCGCAGCAGGTTCATCGCCGCTCTCCCGCCAGCGGACAACCGGCCCGCGGGAAGGGCATCGGGTGCCAGGGACCATCAGCCCGATCGACGGCGCGACGCAGTGACCCTTCCGGCTCACCGCCAAATGCGAGCACGTGATGCGCACCACAGTCGATACCGGTAAGAAATTGCTCCGATTTTTCGATAAGAGCAGTAATCGAATGCAGATCGGCAATCGATTACTGCATTCAGCCTAGCCCTGCCGGCTCGGGTCGCGAATGCGCGCACCGCTTCGAGTTCCACGGGACAGATTTCACAAGGAGAAGTTCGATCGTGATCGTCCAGCCGGACGTTGCCGGGCCCATCGACGACGTCGGCTCCCCGCCCGCCGAGCCCGGCCGCCGGCCTTGGCGCACCGGAGCCTGGTGCGCGGCCTGGCTGCTGGCAGCGACCTGGCTCCAGCTGATCCGCGGCCCCGGGCATCGCGCGCCCGACGTGCCGTGGGCCGAGGACGCCAGCGTTTTCGTCAATCAGGCGCTGCGGCATTCCTTCTGGGACAACCTCTTCGCGCAGCACGCCGGGTATCTCCAGGTCGTCGCCCGGCTGCTCGCCCAACCGGTCCGGCATCTCCCCGTCGAATGGTTCGCGGTCTGGCTCGCGCTGAGCGCGGCGTTCGTCGTGGCGCTGGTCTCCCTGCTGGTCTGGTTCCTCAGCGGCAAGGTGGTCCAGACCTTGTGGGCACGCGCGCTGCTGACCGCGCTGGTCCCGCTTCTGCCGCAGGCCGGATTCGAAGTCAACGGCGCGATCTGCGACCTGCACTGGCATCTCGCGTACGCAGCTTTCTGGGTGCTGCTGGTTCCGTCGAAGTCGCTGCGCGGGCAGATCGGAGCCGCGGCGGTAGTCGTGCTGGCGGCGCTCTCGGATCCGTTGACGGCGCTGGTCCTGCCGATCGCGATCGTCGGCGTGCTCCGCACGTCGCGCCGGCGCCTCGCCTTGCTCGCCCCCGCGGCGATGTGCGCCGCGCTGGCAGTCCAGGCCTGGGTGCATTTCACGCAATCAGTGCCGTTCCGCGCGAGCCCGACGAATGTCTGGGACCTCCCCAAGATCTACGGGCTGCGCGTCGTCCTCAGCGCAGTCGTCGGCGACCGCGAACTCACGTCCGTGTACGTGCCCCTGGGATTGCCGATCGTGGTGGCCGTCTGTGTTCTCGTGCTCGCCGGGCTGGCAGTCCTCCTGCGCGTCGCCGCCCGGCCGGCCCGGGTCGTCGCTGTCGCGTCCCTCCTGGCGTCCGTCGCCTACCTGTTCGTCTCGGTCGGATTGCGCGGCACCGGCGGCGTCCTGCCCCGGGAGTCCTTCGGGCTCGGAGATTCCCGGTACACGATCGTCCCGCTGCTGCTGTTGTGGACCGCGGTGATCGTCCTCCTCGACCAGGCGGCGGCTCGCTCCGATCCGGCACGGAACGCTCGCGGAGCCGGGACGTCGGCGCTGATCGGAATCGTGACGGCCGCGTTCCTCGGCATCCAGCTGCTCAGCGACTGGACCCTGCCCACGGTCCGGTCGTTCGGCCCTTCTTGGAGCGCCAGCCTGCGGTCCGCCGAAGCCGTCTGCGAGAAGCCGCCCGCGGAGCGCGCCCCGCAACCGGCGCCCCTCGTCGCCGAGAGACACGGAAAGACCTCCGCGCCGATTTTCCCCGGGCCCGACGACGTCACGATCGTCGTGGCGCCTGAACCGCCGCCCGGCGAGCCGCTGTTGTTCGGAGTCGTGCTCCCCTGCTCCGCGCTCCGGAAATAACGTCGCGGCGCGCACCTGCCGGACAGGTGCGCGCCGCGAACTAACTCATTTCAGCGCTTGCGAAGCGCCTCCCAGGCTCGATGCAGCTCCGCCTTCAATTGATCGATTTCGCGCCGCTGGGCAGAAACCGTGTCAGCCAATTGATCGGCGTGCCCGGCCTGCGCCGCCGCTTCGTACTGCATTTGCAGCACGCGGGTATAAAGCGCGACGCGGTTGTTTTCCATCGTCGCGAGCAGGTTCGAATTCGAGTAAGGGCGCAACGCGTCCGCCAGCCGCTCGTCTGCGTCCGGGGTCGCGCGATACAGCACGCCCATCCCGAAGACGGCGGGCACCAGTTCGAACCGCCACAGCTCATTCCCTTTTCTGCCAAGGACGTCCTCGACCGCCGTGGCCACGCCGTTGCGCTCGCCGCCGGCGTGCCGCGCGACCGTGAACGCTCCCGCTCCGACGAACCCGGCAGGCGTCAGTTCGTCATGCCAAGCGGTCGGGCCGTCCGCGCTCGACTCGTGTTTGTCAGCCGGGGCGAGCGGTGAGGGCTCGTAGTACAAATCCCTCCGGGCGCACGGCCACATCAGGTCGTGCATGACGACGACGGCGCCGGGCGCGTTCTCGAGGATCCAGCTCAGCTCACGCTCGACGACCGCGTAGTTGTGGTCGCCGTCGAGCACGTAGAGATCGGCGACCGGCAGTTCCGGCAAAACCTCCGGCGAGGGCGTCGTCACCAGGTGCAAAGCCGGGTTCTCGGCCAGCGTGGCGCGCAGCCGCGCGGTCGCACCGGGATCGACGCAGTAGACCGCCGTCGCTCCCAGATCCAGGTACATGCCGCTGACCTGGCCCGATTCGACACCGACCTCCACGACGGACCGGATCTCGCGATGCGCGAAAACGACCTCGAAGATCTCTCGGAACACCGTCATCGAATGCAGCAGCAGGGGCTGCTTCCGGGCTTCCCGCATCTGGCCGTACGGATCGTCCCTCGTTCCGGCACGCCGGGCCAGCGACGAAGAGCTGTCCATCAGTGTCCCCTCAGCCGGCGCGCGGCGATCCGGGCGGCGCCCGCCGTCACGCCCATGACGCCGCGTTCGCGGAACTCGTCCCGCACCTTCGCGGAAATCCGCGCCGTCCGGTCGGCGGGCGGCATCCGGTAGCCGAGCCCCGATCGGGACCGCGGGAGCATCGCGAAAGCGACGGTCACCTGGAGGGAGCTGACAGTCGCGCCCGCGGCTTCCCCGAGGGGAAGCCAGATCGCGGCGAGAGGCGAATGGAACTCGACCATGTTCGCGCCCAGCCACGCACAGTCTTCGTAGTGCAGCCGGGCGAAGTCGTCCGTGCTGTTCCAGTGCAAGGTCCGAGGCCGTCCGCCCGCGATGGCCTTGACCTCGATCCAGTCCACGCGCACGAGCGCGGGCCTGCCCGGGACTGCCAGCGAGACCAGTTCGATGTCCGTGTCGTGGACGTCCATCCGGGCGAACGAAAGACCGTTGTGGTTGATCCGCACGCGACGGCTCGTCCCGTCGTGCCACTGCCCGTCCCCGGTCCGGTAGCGCAGGGTCGTGGCCGACGATTCCCCCGCGGGCTCGAACATGGCCGGGTCGACGAGTCCGTTGTGGACCGCCCTGGCCGCGGCTCCGAGGTGCGGGTCGGCCGCCGCGAGCAACGCGGGCCAGAACGAATCCCGCATCTGCAGGTCTTCGAGGTCGCTCGGCGAGAGGTACGGAACCGCGGGCACCAGGTCGTCCGGCAGCACCCGGGTGACCACCGTCGAACCGAAGTTGTCCTCGTGTTCCCAGTTTCCGAACACCGACGCCTCTTCGGCAGTAGGCAGCTTCAGCGAGGAGACGAGGATGTTGGCCAAGCGCTCCTTCGCGGTGTCCACGAGCGTCGGCCACATCGTGTCGTTCAGCGCGACATAGCGGTTCCACTGCCGCTGAAACGCCCGGATTCCGTTCTGCACGGCGGCGCGCTCCAGGTTCTGGGCCTCCCGGCCCGCCGCGACGCCCAGCACCGGCGAGCCGTCCTCGGCGAAGTCGACGAGCGAGCCGCACAGGGCGTTGACCGACTGCTCCAGCACCTCGGGGCTGCGGACCACCGCGCCGACCGCGTCCGCCGGATGCCCGGACTGGCCGAGATAGCCTTCGGCGCGCAACCCGGCGAGCAGGACCTGGACGGACCGGTCGTCGGTCGCGAGATAGAGGCCCGCCGGTTCGATGTCGATTCCCGCCAGCCGCAGCACCCGCGCGAGCTGCAGCTGGATCGTGCCGCCCCAGCCGAGATCGACCAGCGTCAGGTCCGGCCGGTCCAGGGCTCCGGCGTCGCGCAGCGACCGGACGAGCCGCTCTCGCGACGCCGTCGCGGTCACCGCGAGCCGGTTGACCAGATGCGGCATCTCCGTGAGCGCTACTCCCAGCCGCTCCGCGATCTCGTCGTTGTCCAGCACGGTGTCGAGGTCTTCGGCCAGGTGCGGCACCTCGCCGACCCGCAGGTGCAGCATCTCCAGCAGCTGCCGGACGGTCAGCTCGTGGCGCTTTCGCACGAACTTGACGATCTCTTCCCGGTCCGCGCTCTCCAGCGCGGCGATCGAAGTGACCTGGCGCGAAAGCCAAACCGGCTTCGCGGTCACGTCCCATCCGCGTGCCCGTGCCGCGTTGTTGACCAGCTCGGACAACAGTTCGCCTTCGCGCATCGGACACCAGACGACCGGGGTGCCCTCCTGGTGCGCTTTGAACGCGACCCATTCGGCGAAGCCGGTCAGCACCGGCCCGACGATCGACGCGCCGTAGCGCCAGGCGGTCTTCGCCCCGCCGGTCCCCTCCGGCGAAAAACTCTGCAGAGTCTTCGCGCGCAGGCTCGTGATGCCGAAGTCGCCGCGATCAGGGTCGAAATGCGGAGCGTACGCGCCGAACGGGTCGACCGGCTCCTGCTCCCGCTCGAGGATCCTCGCGTAGGCGTCGTCGACCCGCTCGTAGTGCACGGTCCGGATGCCGAGCTTCTCCGGGACCTCGCAGTCGGCGACCTCGTTGTCTCCGACGTGCACCACCTGCTCGGGGCTGACGCCCAGTTCGGCCAGGACGATCTCCCACAGGCCGGAAGCCTTGTCCTTGCCGTGCTGGTGGGACCGGAAGACCCGGGCGCCCTTCAGCGCTTCGAGGCCAGGGCGGTCCAGCAGGAGCGCCAACTGGTCCTCGGTGAAATACGTGTCGGAAACGAGGACGACGGGAACGCCGTTGTCCCGCGCCGATTCGATGACGGCCGCGACGTCGAGGTCGACAACCGTGAAGTCCCGCTCGGCGTCCACCTCGGCCTGGACCAGGTCTTTCAGCGAGGAGCCCCGGAAATGCCGGAGCGGCATCGCGCGCCAGATGTCGAAGAGCGACACCTCGCCGCCGGCGGCCTCGCGCCGGGCGTCCCGCTCCGCGACGATGCGCATCCGCCGGAAGGCCGCGTCGGACACCCAGTCCTCGCACTGTCCGCCGCGGCGGAGCCGGGAGCCCAGGACGCCGAAGAGATCGGCGGGGCGCGGCGTGCGCCGCCAGAGAATGGTGTCGAAAACATCGAAAGAAACAACCGAACAAGAACCGTCTGCGATGACCTGGGTCACCTGCCGGAGTCTTCGGTGCTCGGTCTCGTTATGGTCGGGCATGATTCCCCCTCTTCGAAGCTGGTCTTCTTCGAAGAAAGATATCCCAGCCCTTTCTTCCCGATTCACCCGGACGGGTTAGTTATCTTGCCGTGACCGCTTCTTCGGCGCCAGCCCCGCCGGACCGCGAACACCGCACCCGGCATTGACGGCCGATCAGCGGATCCGGCTAGGCTAAACGACGTAAACTGCTCCTGGGCAGACCCTGGACGCCTGGTCCCGCCCGCCGTCGCTCCGCAAATTTTTGACCGGCGAGCTCGCGCTTCCGGTTACGGCATTACGGGTCAACCGGCGAGCAGGCGCAGAAGCCGAGCAGTCTCCGAAGCCACCGCCGTCCTTCCCAGCCTGACGTACTTTCTCGGGTCCACCGCCTCCGGCTGTTCTTCCAGGAACTGCCGGACCGAGCGTGTGAACAGGCCATTCAGATGCGTTGAGATATTCACCTTCGTCATCCCGCTCACCACGGCGCCGCGCAGTTCTTCGTCGGACAGGCCGGACGAGCCGTGCAATACCAGCGGGACCGGGACGGCCTCTCGCAATCGGGCGATCAGCGAGCGGTCCACCTGAGCAGTCCGTTCCACCATCGCGTGGGACGTGCCGACTGCCACTGCCAGCGCGTCGACACCGGTCGCGGCCACGAAGTCCGCTGCTTCGGCCGGATCGGTGCGGGCGCCGGGGGCGTGTACGCCGTCCTTGCCGCCGACCTCGCCCAGTTCCGCTTCCACTGCCACGCCCGCGTCGTGGCACCGGTCGGCGATTTCCCGGGTCGTGCGCAGGTTTTCCGGATAGGGCAGGCGTGATCCGTCGTACATCACGCTGTCGACGCCCAGTGCGATGCCTTCGCGGATCAGCTCGGGGTCTTCGATGTGGTCCAGGTGCACCAGCACGTCGACGGACGCGCGGCGGGCGATTTCCAGCGACGCCACGGTGATCGGGGCCAGGCCGCCGTGGTAGCGGACGCAGTTTTCGCTGATCTGCAGCACCACCGGTGATCCGGCTTGTTCCGCGCCTTCGGCGATGGCCTCGGCGTGTTCCAGCATGATCACGTTGAACGCGCCGACGGCGGAGCCGCGCTCGCGGGCGGCGGCCAGCAGCCGCGGCAGGTCGGGGCGGGTGATCATGCGGGGGCTCCGTTCAGGAATCGTTGGTAGGCGGGCAGATCGACCTCGCCGGCGACGGGGCGGAGGACGGCTGCGGCGCCGAGCGCCGCTGCTGCGCGCAGGGCTTCGATCAGGGGGCGGCCGGCGGCGAGGGCGGCGGCCAGTCCGGCGGTCGCGGCGTCTCCGGCCCCGGTGGGGTTGCCGTGCACGCCGGGGATGGCGGGAACGGCGAAGACACCGCCCCGGGTATAGGCAGCAATTCCGTCGGCACCGCGCGAGACGACGACCAACTCCGCGCCAAGGCGGAGAAGCATCGCCGCACCGACGGCCTCATCGGAAGCCGCCGTAGCGTCGAGAAGCTCAGCCCGGTTCGGCTTCACCACCGCACCAGCCCGCGCCGCGGCCAACAGAGCTGGACCAGATGCGTCGACCAGGGTCCGTACCCCGCGCTCCCTGGCGATGCGGACCCACGCAACGACCACGTCCGGCGAAGCGCCGCGCGGCAAGGAACCGGAGACCACCAGAAACCTCGCACCAGACAAACACTCGGCCAGGCGCCTGCCGAACGCTGCCCATTCCGCTTCGGACACTTCCGGCCCGGGTTCGGTGTAGACAGTCGGATGACCGTCCCCGGCCACCGTCACGGTGGTGCGGTTCTCGCCGGAAATCGGGACGTCGTCGAACGGAATGTCCAAGGCGGAACCGAGCCACCGGCCCGCATCGCCGCCCAGCGGGAGCACTGCCCGGACCGGGACGTCCAGGGCGGCGAGCACGCGGGCGACGTTGACGCCCTTGCCGCCTGGTCGTCGTCGCACCTCCAGCACCCGGTTCGTTTCGCCGGGAGCGTGGGCGCCGATCCGGTAGGTGACGTCGATCGCCGGGTTCGGCGTCACGGCGACGATCATCAGACGAGGATGACCGAGCGCGTCAGCGAGCGCGGACGGTCGGGGTCCAGGCCTCGCCGGGCGGCCAGGGCGACGGCGAAGCGTTGCGCGACAACGAGTGCGGCCAGCGGGTCCAGGTCGTGGTGCACGAATCGCGCGCCGGTGCGGGCGACGTCGTCCGCGAGTCCGGCGGGCGGCGAACCCAGCGACCAGACGAGACGGCCTGGCTGAGCGATCGCGATCGGGCCGTGGCGGTAGTCCATGGCCGGATAGGACTCGGCCCAGAATTGGGCGGCCTCGCGGGTTTTCAACGCGGCTTCGCAGGCCAGACCTACGGCGGGGCCGCGGCCGACGAAGGTGACCTGTTCGGCGTCGAGCAGGTCGTCGATCGGTTCGGTCAACGCCTCGGAACAGGCTGCGGCGAGCTGGTCGATGTCGTCGCCGAGGCCGGCGCGCAGCAGGGCGAGCGCGGTGGTGGCGAACCGGGTCTGCACGACGGATTGTTCGTCGGCGAAGGAAAGTTCGACGACCTCGTCCGCGTGTTCGGCGGCGGGGCTGTCGCCGACCGCGGTGATCAGCACGGTGCGCTGCGCGGGCAGGGCGGCGAGCAGGTCGATGATCTCGGTCGTGGTGCCGGAGCGGGAGATCGCCACGACGCGGTCGTATTCCCGCGACGCCGGGTATTCCGAGCCGGCGAAGGCGTCGGTGATCCCGTGGCCGCGTTGTTCGCGGGCGACGGCGTAGCTCATCGCGATGAACCAGCTGGTGCCGCAGCCGACGACCGCCACGCGTTCGCCCGGCTGGGGCAGAGCGGCGGACGGGGCGAGGGCGGCGGCCGCGCGCCACATGTCGGGCTGGGAAGCCAGTTCGGCGGCCGCGAAGGAGCCGGGGGCATCCGGAAGGGAGGACACGGGATGGAGGCCTTTCGATCCAGGGCGAGGGACGTGATCGCCTCTCGCACCCTACTTGAGCGTTTTTGATCAGTCCATACGCTCAAAAGCACTTTCGATCACGCAGCCGACGGGGCGCGCACTCTAGGATGAGCACCGAACCGCCTCCGACCAGGAACGAGAGACCCGGCATGACGCCCCAGCAACGCCTGAACGCCCTGCTCGAATTGGTGAGCGAACGGGGCAACGTCACGATCGCGGAGATCGGCGACGCGCTCGGCATCTCCCCCGCGACCGCGCGGCGGGACCTCTCGATCCTCGCCGACCAGCGGCTGATCACCCGCACCCACGGCGGGGCGGCCGCGCTGGGCACCGGCTACGAGCTGCCGCTGCAGTACAAGATCGCCCGCCAGGCGGAGGCCAAGACCGCGATCGCCGTCCGCGCCGCGGACCTGGTGCGGCCAGGCGAAACGGTCGGCATCAACGGCGGCACCACGACCACCGAGGTCGCCCGCGCGCTGGGCAAGAGCGAGCGGTTCGTCCGCGCCGACGGGGAAACCGGGCTGACCGTCGTCACCAACGCGCTCAACATCGCCTACGAGCTGTCCGTCCGCGCGCAGGTCAAGATCGTCGTGACCGGCGGCGTCGCGCGGCGGCAGTCCTACGAGCTGGTCGGCTCGCTCGTCTCGGAAGCGCTCTCGGCGTTCGCGCTCGACACGGTCATCCTCGGCGTCGACGGCCTGAGCGCCCAGTACGGCGCGACCACGCTGCACGAGGGAGAAGCCGAGGTCAGCAGGCATTTCAGCCAGGTCGCGCGGCGGGTGATCGTGGTCGCGGACGCGACGAAACTGACCAAGGCCACGTTCGCCCGCATCTGCCGGCTCGACGCGATCGACGTCCTGGTCACCGACGCCGAGGTGCCCGCCTCGTTCGCCGCCGACCTCGCCGCGGCGTCCGTGGAGCTCGTCGTCGCCGGATGAGCGGACTCGCCACCCATTGCGCATTTCTGATTGATTTGCCATCATCCAGATCAATATCACGCAGAAGTGAGGTGGCGACGTGGTGAACCCCGGGGTGCTGCGGGTCGGAGTGGTCGGCGTCGGCCTGCGCGCCGAGATCGCCCGGCACGTGGCGGAATCCGGGGTCGCGGCGGAGATCGTGGCCGCTTCGGATCCCGCCGAACGAGGCCGGGCGCGAGCGCACGACCTGTTCGGCGCCGTCGAGATCGTGTCCGGACACCGAGAACTCGCGAATCTGGTCGACGCCGCGATAGTGACCTCGCCGGACTGGACACACGCCGAGATCGCCGTCGACCTGCTCCGCGCCGGAGTGGCGGTGTATCTCGAAAAGCCGCTCGCCACCACGCTTCCCGACGCGGACGCGGGCCTCGCCGCCGCGCGGGAAACCGGCACGAAGCTCTACATCGGACACAACTTCCGGCACGCAGCCGTCGTCCGCACCTTGCGCGACGTCGTGACGCGCGGCGAGATCGGCGAGGTGAAAGCCGTGTGGTGCCGCCATTTCGTCGGCAACGGCGGCGACTACTACTTCAAGGACTGGCACGCCGACCGCAGCCGCGTGAACTCGTTGCTGCTGCAGAAAGCCAGCCACGACCTCGACGTCATCCACTACCTCGCCGGCGGTTTCACCCGCCGCGTCACCGCGATGGGCAACCTGGCCGTCTACGGCGGGATCACCGACCGGAGCGGCCAAGGCGACCGGCTCGCCGACGACTGGTTTTCCTTCGACAATTGGCCCCCTGCCGCGCAAACCGGCCTCAACCCGGTCGTCGACGTCGAAGACCTCTCGATGGTCCACATGCGACTCGACAACGGTGTCCTCGCCAGCTACGAACAGTGTCACTTCACGCCCGATTACTGGCGCAACTACACGGTGATCGGCACCGAAGGCCGCGCGGAGAACTTCGGCGACACCGGCGGCGGAGTGGTGAAAGTGTGGAATCGCCGCCGCGAATGGTCAGCGGACGGAGACCGCGAGCACCCGATCGACGGTGTCTCATCAGGACACGAGGACGCGGATCTCCTGACCATGACCGAATTCCTGCGCTACGTCGTGCACGGCGACCCGCCGGAACTGTCGCCGATCGCCGCCCGCGAAGCCGTGGCGGCGGGCGCGCTCGCCACGCAATCCCTGCGTTCCGGCTCCGTGCCGATCGACATCCCTCCCCTCCCCGAAACGCTGGCCGCCCATTTCTCCCCGCCGGAAGGAACCCGCAGATGACCTCGCTCTCCCGCCGTCCCCGCCCGCACCGCTAGCGCAGGGAAGGAAAACGCCCTCATGCGCGTGCGAACCCTGACCCGGCGCGGGTTTCTCCGCGGCGCGGCGGCCATGGCGCTGGTGCCCGCCGCCGCGGCCTGCGCCGAGGCCCCGGCCGCCACGTCCGGACCGGTCACCGTCGAAATGTGGCACGGCCAGAACGACACCGGCCTCAAAGTCCTCAAGCAACTGGTCGCCGCGTTCGAGCGCGAGCACCCCGACATCCGGATCGACCTCGGCGGCGGCGTGCTCGCCGACGCCATGCTGCAGAAGGTCACCGCGGCGCTCGCGTCCGGTTCTTACCCGGACATCGCGTACATCTTCGGCTCCGACCTCGCCAGCATCGCCCGCAGCCCGCGAGTGGCCGACATGGACGACGTCGTGCACGGCCAGTTCTGGAAGCCCGCCCTCGAAGCGGTCACCGTCAACGAACGCGTCCGCGCGGTGCCCGCGATGCTCGACTCGCTTGCCGTCGCCTGCAACAAGAAACTCTTCCAGGACCACGGCGTTCCGCTTCCGGACGAGAACTGGCGATGGCCGGATTTCGTAGCCGCCGCGAAGAAACTGACCAACCGCGACCAGGGCCAGTTCGGCACCGCCTGGCCCGGCGCGGGCGACGAGGACACCGTCTGGCGGCTGTGGCCGATGATCTGGGACCTCGGCGGCACCATCGTCGGCCAGGACGGCCGCAGCATCGGTTTCGCCGACAGCGGGGTGCGCGCGCTCGACGTGCTCCGGCAGCTGTCCGCCGACCGCAGTGTCTACATCGACCCGAAGCCCGGCTCCGAGCAGATGTACCAGGCCTTCGCCTCGGGCCGGATCGCGATGGTGCCGACCGGTCCGTGGCAGCTGCCCGACATCGCCGACGCAGGGCTCGACTACGCGATCGTTCCGCTGCCCACCTTCACCGGAAAGCCGATCACCATCTCCGGTCCGGACACCTGGACGGTGTTCGACAACGGGGAGCGGCGGCTCACCGCGGCCAAGACTTTCCTGCGCTGGCTGACCGCGCCGGCCCAGGATGTCGTCTGGGACGTCGGCGCGGGCAGCCTCCCGCTGAGCGCCGAATCGCAGCGTCTTCCGGAATGGCAGCGCAAAACCCAGGACACCGCCGGTCTTTCCGTGTTCGTCAAGTCGCTCGAGAACTCGCACGTCCGCGCCAACCACCCCGCCTACCCGCAGGTTTCGCAGGCCGTCGCCGCGGCGATCGTCTCCGTGCTGCTCGGGCGCGCGACCCCCGCCGACGCCATGCGCGACTGCGCTTCCGCGGCCAACGCCGCCCTCATCATCCCCCGTTAGGACCCCGCCCATGTCCGTACATCCCGGCCCGATCACAGTCGCTCCGGCCGCCAAGAGCCGCCGCCGGCGCGAGACCGCCGCCGCCTGGGCCTACCTGAGTCCCTCGGTCGTCGTCATCATCGGCCTCGGTCTCGTGCCCGTGGTGTGGTCGCTGATCCTGTCGTTCCAGGCCGACGACCTCGTCACCCCGTCCCGGTTCGTCGGCGTCGACAACTACGCGGCGCTCGCGCAGGACCCGCACTTCGGCCAAGCGGTCGGCAACACGCTGCTGTACACGGCGTTATACGTTCCGCTGAGCATCGTGCTGGGCCTCGCGCTGGCGCTCGCGCTGAACCGGCGGGTGCGCTTCATCGGCGTGTACCGAACGTTGATGTTCGTTCCGTTCGTGCTGTCGGCGACCGCGCAGGGCGTGCTGTTCTCGTTCATCCTCGACCCGGAATTCGGCGTCGCCAACTCGCTGCTGCACCGGATCGGCCTGAGCCCGCAAGGGTTTCTGACCGATCCGTCGCAGGCGCTCCTGATCCTGGTCGCCATCACGCTGTGGAGCGGCACCGGATTTTGCATGGTCGTCTTCCTGGCCGCGTTGCAAGACGTGCCGCCGTCGCTCGTCGAAGCCGCGCGGCTGGACGGCGCCGGTCCGTTCCGGATTCTGCGGCATGTCACCCTGCCCGCGGTGCTGCCGGTGACCACCTTTCTGACGCTGTGGCAGCTGATCCAATCGCTGCAGGTGTTCGACCTGACTTACGTCACCACCAAGGGCGGGCCGCTCGGCTCGACCACGGTGATCGTCTACTTCATCTGGCAGCAGGCGTTCCAGAACTTCACCGCCGGATACGGCGCCGCCGCCGCGTACGTGCTCGCCGTCGTGCTGCTGGCGCTCGGGCTGGGCGTCCGGCTGCTGCGCCGCGACAAGGAGGTCCGATGACGACGCGCGCCCACGTTGCCCCGGTTTCCGCAACCCGGCTGCCTGACGTCGCACGCCAGCCCCGGCGCTGGCGGCTGCCGTTCAGCCCGTGGCATCTGCTGCTGGCCCCGCTGGCGCTGGTGTTCGCGGCCCCGCTGGTGTGGCTGCTGCTCAGTTCGGTGATGAGCAACGCGGAGATCAACCGGTTCCCGCCGTCGCTGTGGCCGTCCGGGATCGACTTCTCCGGCTACCGGTACGTGCTGGAGAACGCGCTGTTCCTGCGCTGGTTCTCCAACTCGCTGATCGTGTCGTTCGTGACGGTGGCGGCCAACCTCGTCTTCGGTTCGCTCGGCGGGTACGCGTTCGCGCGCATGCGGTTCCGCGGTTCGAAGGCGATGCTCGGGCTGATGATGGCGACCATGGCGGTGCCGTTCCAGCTCACCATGATCCCGACGTTCCTGGTGATGAAGAAGCTCGGCCTGATCGACTCGCTCGGCGCGCTGATCGTCCCGTCGCTGGTCACGCCGTTCGCTGTGTTCCTGCTGCGGCAGTTCTTCCTCTCGCTCCCGCGCGAACTGGAAGAAGCGGCCTGGATCGACGGCTGTTCGCGGCTGCGAGTGCTGGTGCGGATCGTGCTCCCGCTGTCCCGGCCTGCCTTGAGCACCGTCGCCGTGCTGACTTTCCTCAGCACCTGGAACGACCTGACCTGGCCGCTGATCGCGATCAACCACGACACCCAGTACACGCTGCAGCTCGGCCTGACCACCTTCCAGGGACAGCACCACACCAACTGGGCGGCGGTGATGGCCGGGAACGTCATCACCGTGCTGCCGGTGCTGCTGGCGTTCCTGGGCGCGCAGAAGACGTTCATCCAGTCCATCACCTCCAGCGGCCTCAAAGGCTGACGAGTCGTCCAGAGGAACCACGCATGCCGCACCGCTTCGACCTGCTCGTGCTCGGCGACGTCAACCCCGACGTCGTCCTCGGGCCGCTGACCGACGACCTCGACTTCCGGCAACGGGAGAACCTCGTCAGCCACGGCTCGCTCACGCTCGGCGGGTCCGCCGCGATCACCGCCGCCGGGGCCGCCCGGCTGGGGCTGAAGGTCGCCTTCGCCGGGCGGATCGGCGACGACGCCGCCGGTCGCTTCGTCCGCGACATCCTCGAAGACCGCGGCGTCGACACGCAGGCCCTCACGGTGGATCCGACGTTGCCGACTCCGCTCACCGCGATCCTGACCCGCGACGACAGCCGCGCCATCATCACCAGCGCCGGCGTGCTGGACGCAGTGTCGGCGGCGGACGTGCCCGCAGAGTTGCTGATGAGCGCCCGGCACGTCCACGCGTCGTCGTACTTCCTGATGCCCAAGCTGGCCGCCGGGCTGCCGGAGCTGTTCCGCACCGCCCGTGCACACGGCGCGACGACCTCTTTGGACACCAACGACGACCCGGCCCGGCAGTGGGATCCCAGCGGTATCCCGCTGGTACTTCAGGAGACCGACTACCTCCTGCCCAACGCCGCCGAAGCTCTGCAACTGTCCGGAAAATCCAGCCTGCTCGACGCAGCAGCGCACCTCGCCGCCCAGGGTCCGACCGTCGTCGTCAAGAACGGTGCCGACGGCGCCCTTGCGCACCACCGCGGCGAAACCGTCACGGTTCCCGCGTCCCCGATCACCCCGCTCGACACCGTCGGCGCCGGGGACAGTTTCAACGCCGCGTTCCTCGCCGCGACGCTGCGCGGTCTGCCGCTCCGCGACGCGCTGCGGGCCGGGGTCGAGGGCGGCGGCCGTTCGACGCTCGCGCGCGGCGGGATCGACGGCCAGCCCACTTGGAACGAACTCAATCTCACCGAAACCACTGAAACGGAAAGCGCATGACCACCAAGATCACCTTCATCGGCGCCGGCAGCGTCGTGTTCACCCAAGGTCTGCTCGCGGACCTGTTCGCCTATCCCGAACTGGCCGAGGTGCACGTCGCGCTGCACGATATCGACCCGGAACGCCTGCGCATCGCGCACGCGGCGGCCGGTCGCATCGCCGAAACCCGCGGGGCCAAGCCGGTCCTCACCGCGCACGCGGACCGCCGCGAAGCCCTGGAAGGCGCGGACTTCGTCGTCAACATGGTCCAAATCGGAATGGGCGAGGCGACCCGGGTCGACTTCGACATTCCCGCCCGCTTCGGCGTGAAGCAGACCATCGGCGACACGCTCGGCGTCGGCGGGATTTTCCGTGCCTTGCGCACTTTCCCGTTCCTGCGCGAACTCGGCGAGGACATCGCGCAGGTGTGCCCGCGGGCGTGGCTGCTGAACTACACGAACCCGATGGCGATGAACGTGCAGTACCTCTCCGAGACGCTCGGCTCGGACCGCGTCGTCGGACTGTGCCATTCGGTGTACTGGACGGTGCACGACCTGGCCAAACTGCTGGAGGTGCCGCTGTCCGAGGTCACTTACCACGCCGCGGGCATCAACCACCAGGCCTGGATCCTGCGCCTGGAACACCAGGGCAACGATCTGTACCCGCGGCTCGCCGAACTCGCCGAGGACCCGCAGCTGCGGCGGCGCGTGCGGTTCGACATGTTCCGGCGGCTCGGCTACTACCCCACCGAAACCAGCGAGCATTCCTCCGAATACGTGCCCTGGTATCTCGGCCACGCCAGCGAAATCGAACGGCTGCGGCTGCCGATCGGCGCGTATCTGGACGTCGTGGCGGAGAACGAGGCCGAATACGAACGGACGCGCCAAGCCATCGAGCGCGACGAACCGCTCACGGTCGAAGGCACCAACGAATACGCTCCGCAGATCATCCACAGTGTCGTCACCGGCACGCCGCGCACCGTTTACGGCAATGTGCTCAACCGCGGGCTGATCCCGAATCTCCCGGCGACCGGGGCCGTCGAGGTGCCGTGCCTCGCCGACGCCACCGGCATCCGTCCGACGCGCGTCGACGCGCTTCCGCCGCAGCTCGCCGCGCTCAACCGCACCTACCTGAGCACCACCGAACTCGTGGTGCGCGCGGCGGTCGAGGACGATCCCCGGCACATCCGCCACGCCGCGATGACCGATCCCGCCACCGCGGCCGCGCTTCCGGTCGAACGCATCTGGGAACTGTGCGACGAAATGGTGCTCGCACACGGCGACGCGCTCCAGCCCGGATTGCGGAAAACACTGGGCAGCTAACGACTCTTGACGGCGCGACGCGGTGATCGGCTAAACTTCTGGTGCCTGCCGGACGGGCAGGCGCCAGAAGTACGCCCAGCCGGTAATGCGGAGTGTTCCGCGAGCCCGGACCCAGTCGCCAGGATGTCTTCTCCAGCGTCCGAGGCGGGGCCGTACTCACCAACGCTGGAGTCACCAGATGCATTCGCTTCCTGGTCGGATTTCTCGCGGAACCGTGGCCGCCGCGCTGCTGATCGGCAGTTCGGCGTGCGCGCTCGGGGCAGGCGGCACCGCGGAAAGCGCGCCGCTGCCCTCGCCGCACAGCCAGGTCAAAGACGTCCCCTGCCGGCCCCGCACGCCGGGTTCGACTACCAGATCGGCGGCCCCTACCAGCCGCCGGCGGGCGTCCAGGTCGTCAGCCGCGACCACAGCGCCCCGGCGGCCGCCGGGCTGTACAACATCTGCTACGTCAACGCTTTCCAGGCCCAGCCCGGGGCCGAAAAGGACTGGGGCGACCTGGTTCTGCGCGACGACGACGGCAACGTCGTCATCGATCACGATTGGAACGAAGCGCTGCTCGACCTGCGCACCGCGGACAAGCGAGGCCGGATCGCGGACAAGGTCGGCACGTGGATCGACGAGTGCGCGGGCAAGGGTTATCAGGCCATTGAGCCGGACAACTACGACAGCTTCACCCGGTCCCAGGGCCTGCTCAGCGCGCGGAACGCCCAGGACCTCGTCAAGCTGCTTTCCCAGCGCGCGCACGGGAAAGGCCTCGCGATCGGGCAGAAGAACACCTCGGAACTCGCTTCGTCGCGGGCGGACAACGGTCTTGACTTCGCCGTCGCCGAGGAATGCGGCGAGCAGGACAATTGCGCGGAGTACACCCAGCATTTCGGCAACCAGGTGATCGTCATCGAATACTCCGAGGACGGCCTGCGCAACGCGTGTGCCAAGTGGGGCAGCACGCTCAGCGTCGTCCGGCGCGACCGGGACGTCACGCCGAAGGGCGATTCCGCGTACGTGCGCGAAACCTGCTGAGACTTCCGTCATCCTGCCAGCACCGCCGCGCGGTTGCTGGCAGGGTGGCGGAATGGACGACGAGTACCCGTTCGACAACGCGGCCGCCCCGGCCAGCGACCGGATGTCCGCCCTCGAAGCCAGCTACGACGCGACCACCGTCCGGCACCTGGAGAATCTCGGAGTCGGCGCGGGCTGGTCCTGCTGGGAGATCGGCGCGGGCGGCGGGTCGATCGCCCGGTGGCTGGCCGAGCGGGCCGGACCGGACGGGCAGGTGCTGGCCACCGACCTCGACACCCGGTTGCTGGCCGACCTGCCCGCGAACACCTCGGCGGTGCGCCACGACGTGCGCGAGGAACCGCTGCCGGACCGGAAGTTCGACCTGATCCACGCCCGGCTGGTGCTGATCCACTTCCCGGAACGCGACGAACTGGTGGCGAAACTCGCCGGCGCCCTCGCCCCCGGCGGCTGGCTGGTCCTGGAGGAGATCGAGCCGCGCGGCCAAACCGTGCTCGCCGCGCCCGACGACGAGAGCGCGGCGGTTTTCGGTTCTGTGCAAGGGCGGATCCTGGACCTGCTCGAACGAGCGGGCAGCGACGTCGAATGGGCCGGACGGCTGCCGGAGGTGCTCGCCGGGGCCGGATTGCGCGAGGTCGGCAGCGCGCGGGTGACGACCAGGTGGCCGGGCGGCGGGCCGGAAATCCGGTTGCTGGCCGCGAATTCGGTGGAACTGGCCGAAAAGCTGGCCGCGGACGGCGTGTCGCCGGAGGAGCTTGAGCAGTTCCGCCGGGTGCTCGCCGATCCGCGGTTCACCGTGTCGTCCTATCCCCTCGTATCCGTATGGGGCCGCCGTTAACGACGGCGCGAGATCGCCACCCCCGCCAGGCACAGCACCCCGCCGATCAGCCCGTACGCGCTCGGGGTTTCGGCGAGCAGCAGCCACGACAGCAGCACCGCCACCGCCGGCACGGCGTAGGTCACCATCGTCAGGCGACCAGCGTCCGTGCGGCGCAAGGCGTACGCCCACGCCGTGAAGCCGACCGCGGTGGGGAACACTCCCAAGTAGACACTGCCGAGCACCGCGCCCGTGGGCGCCACCTGCACTTCGCTGATCAGCTGTGGCGCCCACGGCAGCAGCACCACGGTCCCGACGACGCAGCCGAGCCAGATCGCGGTCAGCCCGTCGACGTGGCGCAGCGTGATCTTCTGGACCATGACCCCGGCGGCGTACAAGACGGCAGCCAGCAGGCACAGCAGGACGCCTGCCCAGTCGTTGCTTCCGGTGGCTCCGGTCGCGATCAGCGCGGCTCCGCCCAGCGCGACGAGCGAGCCGATGATCAGCGAGCGCGAGAAGCCTTCGCCGAGGAGCTTCCCGGCCGCGACGGCGACCATCAGCGGCGCGAGGTTCACCAGCAACGCCGCGGTCCCGGCGTCGACGTGCCGCTCCCCCGCGTTGAGGACGACGGTGTACGCGGCCAGCCACAACACGGCGTACGCCGCGACCAGCAGGAACGCCTTGCGCGACAGCCGGACCCGGACCGCGCCCTTGGCCACGGCGAACACGGTGAGCGTCACGGCCGCCACGGCGAGCCGCAGCAGCGCCAGCGGCGCCGGGGACAGCGCGTGCCCCACGCTGCGGATGGCGACGAACGACGAGGCCCACAGCACCACGGCGAGCCCGGCGGCGGCCGCGATCTTGCCGAGGTCGGTCTTGACGGCGGGCTGGGCGGTTTCCACGAGATCGGTCACCTGACCATCGTCACCTCGCCCCGATGTACAGCACAAGCGATGAGTTCTGTACCTCCGTTAAGGACCGCTGTACATTTGAAGCATGCTGGACCTCCCCCGCCTCCGCGTGCTGCGCGCAGTCGTCGCCTCCGGGTCGATCCGCGCGAGCGCCGCCGCGCTCGGCTACACGCCGTCCGCGGTGAGCCAGCAAATCACCACGCTGCAACGGGAGACCGGGCTGCAGCTGTTCGAACGGTCCGGCCGCGGCATCGAGCCCACCGAGGCCGGACGGACGCTCGCCGCCGAGGCCGAGCTGCTGTTCGAGTCCTTCAGCCGGGTCGAGCAGGTCGTCGCCGAACTGCGCGCCGGACGCGTCGGCCGGCTGTCGATCGGCTA
Source organism: Amycolatopsis albidoflavus (assembly GCF_039525725.1). NCBI lineage: Bacteria > Bacillati > Actinomycetota > Actinomycetes > Pseudonocardiales > Pseudonocardiaceae > Amycolatopsis > Amycolatopsis albidoflavus. The sequence continues at coordinate 158,989 of NZ_BAAAHV010000011.1, read as the reverse complement.
CTTCGGCTCGGCAGGCTCGACCTGGCTGGCCCCGACCGTCGCCGCGCTGCGCGCCGAATTCCCGGGACTGCGGCTGGACCTGATGCTGACCGAGTTCACGCCGGGCGACCCGGACATCGACATCTTCGTGGAGGAAACCGGGGCCGAGCACCCCGGGTCGGTCGTCGTGCACCGGCTGGCCGAGGACCCGTACCTGGCGGTCGTCCGCCTCGACGACCCGCTCGCCGGCCTGCCGGAGGTGCCGCTGGCCGCGCTCGCGCCGCGGCACTGGGTCGACAACGACCTGCGCGAGGGCCCGTGCCGGCAGGTGCTGCTCAACGCCTGCACGCAAGCCGGGTTCTCGCCGAGTTTCGTCGTCGAGACGCACGACTACCGGACCGCGATGTCTTTCGTGGCAACGGGAATCGGGCTGACCGTGGTGCCGGCGCTGGGGATCGGCGAACTGCCGGACGGCCTCACGACCGTCGCACTGGCCTCCCCCGCGCCGGTCCGGCACCTCAGCCTCGCGGTGAAGAAGCCGATCGCGGAACACCCGGCCGCCCGGCGCGCGGTGGAACTGCTGGAAAGCCTGGTGTGCCCGGAGAAAACCAGCGTCGGCTGACGCATTGAGCCTGACACGCCGAATCTGACGCGCCGCCCGGATGCTGCCGAAGTCCGTGAAGGGCTCCTTGAGGGAATCAGAGTCCGTGAGGGGCCCCTTCACGGACAGCAGGGCTCGCTGGACCGCCGGGATTTCGCCCGCGCCGCCGAAGTCCGTGAAGGGCACCTTGCGGGAATCAAAGTCCGTGAGGGTTCCCCTCACGGACAGCCAGGTCGCGAACCATGAGGGGTCCGCGCTCCCAGCCCGGCAACCTGGGGCCGAGGAAGCCGTGAAGGGCTCCTTGAGGGAATCTGATTCCCTCAAGGAGCCCTTCACGGCACGGCGACCGGAGGCGCGAATCGAGCGACCAAACCTTTCCCGGTAACGAAAGCACCACATTCACGACGCGAATGCGCGGCCGTGACCCCGAACGGACCAGCCGGTACCGGGTTCTCGCCGGACGACGGGTGGAAGCGGGCTCACCGGAACGGGTTGATGGCCTTCCGCCAATTTCTCCGGCTCTTTCCGCGCCGACCTGGGCAGCCGACCGGAAACCGACATCGTTACACCCCGATCGGGTAAGGATAACTCACGCGCAGTCCCCGTTGAACCGGCCCCGACCCGCCTCCGTCACTCTGACGAGGCGCGGCGAACCCCCGGGTTGGCGGATTGGCCGGGGGACCCCCTCCGTGCGGGAATGGTGTCACCGTCCGACATCGAAGTCGCCCGGTTTTCCTCAGGGAAAGGGAAGGGTTCGTTTTCATGGACGTCCGGTACGAGGCTTTTTGCTTCGCCGATCCGCTGTTCTTCGACGAACCGCGGGAAACCCCGGGCGCGGCAGGCGACCTGGCCGCGGCCCTGCCGCAGCCGGGACCCGGGTGGACGGCCGAGCAGCACGGGATCTGGCGGTCGCTGCGCCCGGCGGGCCGGGAACTTCCCGCCCAGGGCTGGAAAATCCACGTCTCCGCAGGTCTGGACAACGCCGGGCGCGTGCTGGCCGCGGTGCATCAGTACTGTGTGGAGCATCGGGTCGCGTACAAGCACCTGCGCTCCCGGGCGATCCTCACCAGCCGCAATTCGAAATACGCGCCGCGCGAAGGAAGCGGCAAGCTGGTCACGATTTACCCGGAGTCCGAGGAGGCGCTCGCCCGGATACTCAGCGACCTTTCCGCCGAGCTGGAAGGCGAGCACGGCGCGTATATTCTGAGCGATCTCCGCTACCGCGAAGGCCCGCTTTACGTCCGGTACGGCGGATTCGCCGAACAGTGGACAGAACACGCCGGAACCCGGGTGCTCGCAATCCGCCATCCGGATGGCACGCTCGTGCCCGACCGGCGGGAACCGTCTTTTTCCGTGCCGGACTGGGTGTCCATTCCGGCCTGTTTGTCCGACAGCCTGGCCGCGCGCAAGAACGGCGCCCGGTTCCCGTACCGGGTGACCGGTTCCCTGCACTTTTCCAACGGCGGCGGCGTTTATCTGGCCGAACGAGGGGTCGACCGGAAAACCGTCGTGCTGAAGGAGGCGCGCCCGCACGCCGGGCTGGACCGGGACGGCGCCGACGCGGTCGCCCGGCTCAATCACGAGCGCGAGGTCCTCGAACGGCTGGCGGCCGTTCCGGGGATCCCCCGGGTGTACGAGCAGTTCACCGTGTGGGAGCACCACTACCTGGCGATGGAGCACCTGCCCGGCATCGCGCTGAGCAGCTGGCTCGCCCGGCACTACCCGCTCACCAGCGGTTCCCGCGCCGAAGCCGATCTCGCAGCCTACCGCGACCGCGCGCTGGCCGTGCTGGCGCAGGTCGAACGCATCCTCGCCGACATTCACCGGCACGGGATCGTCTTCGGCGACCTGCACGGGAAGAACATCCTGGTGGACGAGCAGGACCGGGTGTCGCTGGTCGACTTCGAGCTGGCCGTCGACGCCGATTCCGGCGACCGCCCGGGGCTCGGCGCGCCCGGCTTCCGCGCCCCCGCCGACCGGCACGGGTTCGAAATCGACGAGCACGCGCTGGCCGCGCTCCGGCTGTGGCTTTTCCTGCCGCTGGTGATGCTGCTGGAACTCGCGCCGAGCAAACTGCGCGGGATCGCGGACTTCGCCCAGCACCGGTTCGGCCTTCCCCAGGAGTACGCCGATCGCGTGGTCTCGGTGCTCACCCCGCGCGGCGAACCGCCCGCCTCGACGCACACCGCGCTGGACGAACCGCGGCCGGACTGGTCTCTGGTGCGCAAGCAGATCGCGGAAGCCATCCTCGCGAGCGCCACGCCGGAGCGCGCCGACCGGCTGTTCCCCGGCGACATCGAACAGTTCCGCTCCGGCGGCGCGGGATTCGGCGTCGGAGCCGCGGGCGTGCTGCACTCGCTGCACATCGCCGGAGCGGGCCGTTATCCCGAATACGAGCAATGGCTGCTGGCCGCGGTCCGGCGGCAACCGCCGTCTCGGCCCGGATTTTTCGACGGCAGCCACGGCATCGCGTACGTCCTGGAGGAATTCGGCTACTCGGCGGAGGCTGACGAACTGCTGGCCGCGTCGCAGTCGCTGGCCGGCCAGACCACCGACCACGGCCTGGAAAGCGGGCTGGCCGGAATCGGCCTCACCCGCCTGCACTTCGCGACGACCCGCGGCGACAACGAATTCGGCCGCCAAGCCCTGGACATCGCCGTCCGGCTCGCGACCGCTTTCGAAACCGCCGAACCGCCCGGCCGCTTCGCCAGGGCCGGCCTGCTGAGCGGCTGGTCCGGACCGGCGTTGCTGTTCCTGCGCCTGCACGAGCACACCGGCGAGCCGTCCTGGCTCACCCTCGCCGACCGGGTGCTGGCCCGCGACCTGGAGGAATGCGCCCCGGCGTCGGATGGATCGCTGCAGGTCCGCGACGGCGTCCTGCGCACGCTCCCCTACGCCGCGATCGGCAGCGCCGGAATCCTGCTGGTCGCCGAACAGGTCGCCCGGTGCCTGCCGGAGTCGGCGACCGCCCAGAGCCTGCCCGGTCTGCGGGCGGCGTGCCGAGGAGAGTTCGTGATCCACCCCGGCCTGCTCTACGGCCGGTGCGGACTCGCCGCCGCGCTGTCCTTCGCCGACGAGCCGGACCGGGAAGCCATCGACCTGCACCTGTCCCGGCTGTCCTGGCACGGCGTCCCGTACCACGGCGGGCTGGCCTTCCCCGGGAACCAGCTGCTTCGCCTGTCGACCGACGTCAATACCGGCAGCGCGGGGGTCCTCCGCACGCTCGCCGCACTACTGGACGGCGCGGAACCGCTGCCCTTCCTGGGCTCCGCGCCGTCCCCGCACACCTCCGGCCGATGAGCGCCGGCGGACCCCGAGAGAAGGGAACACCCATGGAACACGTCCTGGAGCTGCAGGCGTTGGAGGCCCCGGAAGCCCTCGAAGGCCAGGGACTGGACCACCACGGCCACAGCCACTACAGCGCGTACTGCGGCGACAGCACGCTCAGCCTGCTCCTCTGCTACTGACCGCGGGCGGGGCGGGAACGGCACAGGCCAAGTGCGCCGTTCCCGCCCCGTTCATTCTGCCCCGGCGAGCCGCGGCGGTCGCGTCGAGGCGGGCCTGGTGCGGTGAGGCGGCTCGGCCGGACAGCGGGCTGGCTGGCCACTTCGTGACGCCCGCATCGGTCGAGCCGGAACCGCTGGCTCGACGGCGGTTGGTGCGGCGAGGTGTCTCGTGGGTCGGCGGTCGCAGCGCTGGCTGACACGAGTCCGGTGACGCTCGCCTCGGTTGTGGCGAGGTGGCGTCGGCGATCCGAGAGCCTTCGGATCGGCGAGGTGCCTCCGCGAGTTCGCGGTCGGACCACCAGCTCGGTCGCGCCCGCACCGGTCGAGGCGGACGTCGCCGACCCGACAGCAATCGGCGCGGCGAACTGCCCCGGCACAGCGCTTAGCCGACCACAAGCCCGACGACACCCGCACCGAGCCCCGCAAACGTCGCCGACCCCACAGCGGTTGGTGCGGGCCAGTTGCCTCGGCGGGTTCACCGCCCGGCACTTGGCTGGCCACGAGCCCGAGGATGCCCGCCTCGGGTCAGAACGAGGCGGGCGTCGGCGAGTCGCGTCCGCGCGCTCGCCGCCGATTGCCTGACCGGCCGCGAACCCGACGACGCCCGGCGAAAGTCGCCAGGCGGGCGGACGTCGCACCGCAGCGAGAGGAGCGACATGGCCCGATCCGCCGATCGGCTGCTGCGTTCCGCCGCTTTGCTGGACCGGCCCCGGCTGGTCGCGGTTGTCGTGACGTCGCTGATCTCCGCCGGTGCCGGGCTGCTCCTTCCCGGAGCGCTGGCCGCCGCCACCGACGCAGTGCTCGGCGGGCGCGGCAGCACCGGCGCGGTGGTGTGGCTGCTTGTCGTGGGCGTCGCGGAGATCGCCGCCGATGCCGTCACCATGCTCCTTCCCGCCCGGCTGACCAGCAACGCGAGCGCCTGGCTGCGTCGCCGGGTGACCGACCGGCTGCTCGCTCTCGGCACGCATTCGCCGTTCGCCCCCGGGGACGCGGTCAGCCGGGTCAGCGGCGATTGCGCGGCGGCAGGCGGCATCGCCGCGGTCGTGGTGCAGCTGATCGCGACCGCGCTGATGTCCTCCGGCGCGGTAGTCCTGCTCGCGCTTCTGGACTGGCGGCTGGCGCTGGTCTTCCTCGGCAGCCTCCCGTTCGCCTTGCTGCTGGCGCGGTCGCACCTGCGGGGCACCGCGAAGGATGTCCTTGCCTACCAACAGGTCTCCGGCGAACTGTCCGCCCGGCTGCTCGACGCGGTCGCCGGACTGCGGACGATCGCCGCGTCCGGCACCGCCGACGCCGAGGCTGCCCGGGTGCTGCGGCCGCTGCCTCGGCTGAATCTCGCCGGCCAGGGCATGTGGCGCACCCAAGCCCGGATGGTGTGGCGGGCCGGTCTGCTGCTTCCCACGGTCGAAATCCTCACCCTCGCGGCCGCCGGTTTCGGTGTCCTGGACGGACGGTTGAGCGCCGGGGACGTCCTCGCCGCACTCGGCTACGTCGCTCTCGGCCTCGGCCTGGTGACGCAGATTCCGTTGCTCACCACACTTTCCCGGATCCGCTCGGCCGCATACCGGATCGCCGAGGTCCTCGACACCGAGCCACCGCCTCGCGGCGCCCTCGGGCTGTTGCCCGGAAACGGCACGCTGGAACTCCGCGGTGCGACAGTGCACGGTGCGCTGACCAACGTCGACCTCACCATTCCCGGTGGCTGTTTCGCCGCCGTGGTAGGGAGTTCCGGATCGGGCAAGTCCACTGTGGTCAGTCTGCTGGCCGGTCTCCGCCGCCCCGACGCCGGACAGGCGCTGCTGGACGGCCGAGACCTCGCCGTGCTGCGTCCGGACGAACTTCGCGCCGTTGTCGGGTATGCCGCTGCCGAGCCCGCGCTGCTTGGCGGCACCGTTTCCGATGCGGTTGGTTACGGATCCTGGGCCAGCATCCCGGCGGTGGACGCGGCCTGCCGGACTGCGCGTATTCACGACGTCCTGGTGCGGCTGCCCCGGGGTTACGACACGCTGCTCGCCGAAACTCCGATGTCCGGCGGGGAAAGCGCCCGGATGGGGCTCGCTCGTGCGCTCGCGCGGAACCCGCGGGTGCTCCTGCTCGACGACGCGACCGCCAGCCTGGACACGGTCACCGAGCGCGCCGTGACGGCGGAGCTGGGCCGCCGGACGCGGGTGGTCGTCACGCACCGGGCCGCGATGGCCGCGCGGGCGGATGTGGTGGTGTGGCTGGCGGCGGGACAGGTCCGTGCGGTCGGGCCGCATGCGCGGTTGTGGCAGATGCCGGGGTATCGCGCGGTGTTCACGGAGGAAACGTGATGCCGCGCTGGTGGAACGCCTTGGCCGGACTACGCGGTGCAGCAGGTCCGTGCCGTCCGGCCACGCCTGCGATAACCCCGAAGCCGCCCGGCAGCGCGCGATGGCGCACCAGCCTCGCGGCCCAACCGGCCCGCGCACGCAACCACACCGTGCCCACGGAGCGACCATGACCGTTGGCCGCCTTTACTGGAACGCCCTCGCCGGGCAATGGCGCGGCGGGCTGGTGCTCCTCGCCTGCTCCCTTCTCGAAGGACTGCCCGCGTTTTTCTCCGGACGGCTGGTCGAACTGGCCGTCAACAGCGGGTTCGCCGCGGGCAAGCCCGGCGTCGGCCTGGTCTGGCTCGGGGTGTTCGGCCTCGCCGCTCTCGCGGGCGCGTTCGGGTCGCGGCTGGTGTGGCGGCAGCTCGGCAAGGTCGTGGAGCCTCTCCGCGACGCGCTGGTGACTGCCGTCGTCCGCGGGGTGCTGCACGATCCCGCACCGCCGCGGAGCGGGCCGGACGCGCGCGGGGTCGCCCGGATCACCCAGCACGTCGAGGTCGTGCGCGACGCCACCGGTGGGCTCCTGGTCCAGGCCCGCGCCATGATCGTCACCACCGCGGCGGCGATCGCGGGACTGGTCACCGTCGCGGGGTCGCTGGCGTTGCCGGTCGTAGTTCCGGTGGTGCTCGCGCTGGCCGGATTCGCCGCGTTGCTGCCCTCTCTCGCCCGGAGGCAACGCGCGCTCACGCTGGCCGACGAAGGCACCGCCGCCGCGACCGGTTCGATCTTCGCCGGGATCCGGGACGTCGTCGCCTGCGGAGCCGAACCGGTCGCCGCGCTGACTGCCGACCAAGCGGTGGACCGCCAAGCCGCTGCCGCGGTGCGGGTGGCTCGGTCGGCGGCGCTGCGGTCGCTGATCGTGGCGCTCGGCGGGTTCGTCCCGCTGGTGCTCGCGCTCGCTCTCGCGCCGTCGATGGTCGCCCGCGGCGAGCTGACCGCCGGGGCGGCGCTGGGCGCGCTCGTTTACCTGGCCACCACCCTGCAACCCGCGTTGCGCGGGCTCGCCGCCACCGCGTCCACGGTCGTCCTCCGCTTGCTCGTGGCTCTGCGGCGGCTCGCCGAAACCACTGCCCCGCCGGAACCTCGCCTGGCGACCGAGAGTCCCGCCGGAATCGCCCTCACCGTGCGCGACCTGACGTTCCGTTGGGGTGCGGCGCCGGAACCGGTGGTCCGCGGCCTGAATCTCGATCTGCGCCCGGGCGACCATCTGGCGGTGGTCGGTCCGAGCGGCATCGGGAAATCGACGCTGGCCGGTCTGCTCACCGGTCTGCTGGACCCGCACCACGGCGAAGTCCGGCTGGGCGGCGTGCGAGCCGGAGAACTGGCCGACCGGCCTCGGCATCTGGTGCTGGTTCCGCAACAGGCTTACGTCTTCGCCGGGACGCTGCGCGAGAACCTGTCGCTGTTCCACCCCGAAGCCTCCGACCGACGCCTCGTCGCGGCCGCCGAAGCCGTCGGCGCCGCCCCGCTGCTGGCCCGCCTCGGCGGCCTGGACGCCGAACTCCGTCCCGGCGCGGAGGGCCTGTCCGCCGGGGAAGCGCAGCTCCTCGCCCTGGCGAGAGCCTATGCGTCGCCGGCAGGCGTCGTCGTCCTCGACGAAGCGACGTCCACTTTGGACCCGGCGGCGGAGATCCACGCGGAACGCGCTTTCGCCGCCCGGGGAGGCACCCTGGTGGTCATCGCACACCGGCTGTCGTCCGCGGTCCGGGCGCGGCGCGTGCTGCTGATGGACGGGCAGGACACGCTGCTCGGCCGCCACGACGAACTTCTCGCCGTGGCGCCGAGGTATGCGGAGATGATGCGGGCTTGGCTGCCGGAGCAGGCCGGGTCGCGGCTCGAGGCCAGTTGAATGGGGCGTTAGGGAGGCTCGACCGCGGAGGAGCCGGAAGCCGTGCGACTGACTGGTCCGCTGTCTCTGGCTGTGCAGTCGCTCGGGTGCGTCCGGTGCCTGCCGTTAGGTCGTGACTGCGGCGGAGGTCCCGGGACTCGGCGCCAGGTATAGCGCCAGACCTCTCCGCAGGCAGAGCGGAGCCATGACAGTGGCCGAGGTCCGGCAAAGGACAGCGCGCCCCGCCGAGCACGACAGACGAGGGCCAGCAAAGCCAGCGCGTCGGGCCGGGCGCAACAGCCAAGGTCCGGCCGAGGCAACACCACCCGGCCAGGCACGACAACCGACAGCCGAGATCCGGCCAAGCCAGCGCACCCAACCGGGCGCTACAACCGAGATCCTGATGGTCCTCGCCAGCAGCGGCCCGCGACGCCGCACAGCCGGCCGTCGCGGAGCGATTCGCCTGTCCCCCGGCGCATCCCGCATCGCCGTCTCGCGGCCGGTCGCGAAAACGTCCCCGCGACCAGCCGCCGAGCGCCGGTCAGACCTTGCGCGGGACCGAGGCGATGAGGATCTTGCTGCCGTTGCGGCCGAGGTAGATGTCGACCTTGCTGAAGCCGCCGGACGGGCCGGGTTCGGTCCAGCCGAAGGTCTTCGGGGCGTCGGACGCGGTGCGGGTCTGGACGTCGAACAGCGTGCCCGCCTGCCGGAACTCGAAGGTGACCGTGGTGCTGCCCGCCGACGGGTCGTCGATGACGAATCCGCTGACGCCGACGGCGCGGTTGTACCAGGTCAGCGTGCCGCCGGTGCGGCCGCCGATGATGTCGCCGCCGAAGTCCGACGTCGGGTAGCCCGCTGCGTTCGCGACGCCCGCGCCGCCGAGTGCGGCGACCGCGGACAGGACAAGGCCGATGGCGATGCGTTTCATGGCGTTTCCCCCAGGGATGGTCGATTCTGGGCGGAATCGTACGTGGCCGCGGCGTGCGGCGCGGGATTATGCGTGAAGTCCCTGGGGCGGTACCGGTCTCGTGCCGGCGAGGCGGCGCGGCTCGGGGTCAGACGACTCCGGCCGCGATCAGCTGGTCCCAGATCACCCCCTGGTCCACTACCTCGACGCCGAACTTCTCGGCCTTCGTGATTTTGCTGGCGCCGACGTCGGCGCCGGTGATGAGCAGGTCCGTGCTCGCCGAGACTGACGACGCGGTGGTCGCGCCCGCTGTCTCGCACAGCCGCTGGAACGTGGGGCGCGGCACCTTCTCCCCCGATCGCGGGTCGCTGATCGCGCCGGTGACCACCACAGTCTTGCCCTCCAGCGGCGCTCCCGCGACGACCGCGGGCGGGAGGTCTTCCTCCAGGACGTCCAGGGAGACCCCGCGTTCCCGAAGGCGTTCGAGCTCTGGACGCAGCCGGGTGAGGTGTTCCACCAGCGACGCGGCCACCTTGGGACCGATGTCCTCCACCGCCACCAAGCCGTCGGCGCCCGCGTCGAGGACCGCTTCCAGCGAGGCGAATCCGGCCCGGCACAGCCGCGCGGCGGTGCCTTCCGACGCCATCGGGATCGCGAGCCCGATCAGCGCCCGGCGCAGCCCGACCCGGCGGCTGGCGTCGATCGACTCGATCATCCGCGTCGCCGAGACCTCGCCGATGCGGTCGAATTCCAGCAGGCGTTCCTTGGTCAGCCGGTAGAAGTCCGACGGGTGCTCCAGGATCCCGGCCTCGGCCAGCCGTTCGATCCACACGCCGCCGATCGCGTCGATGTCCGCGGCCGCCCGGGACGCCCAGTGGATCAGCCGCCGGACGGTCTGCGCGGGGCAGGAGACGTTGGTGCAGAACAGTTCCCGGCTGTTGCCCTGCTCGGTGAGCGGCTGCTCGCACGACGGGCACGCCGAGGGCGGCACGATCTCCTGCTCCGCGCCGGTCCGTTTCGACTCGTCGAGCACCCCGGCGACGAACGGGATGACGTCGCCTGCCCGGCGCACCAGCACGGTGTCGCCGATCTTGATGCCGCGGGCGCGGATGACCTCCTGGTTGGCCAGCGTCGCGCGCGTGACCGTGGTCCCGCCGACGAACACCGGTTCCAGCCACGCGACCGGCGCGATCTTGCCGGTCTTGCCGACGTCCCAGACCACATCGGACAGCACGGTCGTCTTCTCCTCGGCGGCGAACTTGTACGCCAGCGCCCCGCGCGGCGAACTCGAACGGGTGCCCGCGGCGGCGTACGCGGCGCGGTCAGCGAGGCGCAGGACGGCGCCGTCGATGTCGTAATCCAGGTCGTTGCGCTGCTGTTCGATCGTGGTGATCACCTCCTGCGCGGAGGCCGCGTCGGCGCAGCGGCGCATGTCCGCCGCGGTGAACCCGAGCGCCAGCAGGCCGCTGTCCAGGTCGGTTTCCGCGCTGCCGGGCTCGGTGTCCAGGTCGAAGGCGAAAAAGCGCAGCCGGCGCTCGGCGACCGCGGCCGGGTCTTTCGCGCGCAGGGTGCCCGCCGCGGCGTTGCGCGGGTTGATCAGCGGTTTGTCCGGGTGCGCGGTGTTGTAGGCGGCGAACGTCGAGCGCAGCATCACCGCCTCGCCGCGGACCTCGACCCGGCCCGGGGCGCCGACCTGGTGCGGAATGCCGTCCGTCAGCGCCCGGACCAGCATGGTCACGTCGTCCCCGGTGGTCCCGTCGCCGCGGGTGACCGCCCGGGCGAGGCGGCCGTCCTCGTACACCAGTGCCAGCGACAGGCCGTCGAGCTTGGGCATCACGACCACCGGCTGGCCGGGGAACCGGCCGAAAAACGCCTCGACCTGCTCCGGCTTCGTCGCCTTCTCCAGCGACAGCATCGGCCGCGAATGCCGGATCGGCGCGTGCAGCACCGCGGGCCCGCCCACCTGGTCCAGCGGGTTCGGGTCCGGGGCCAGCTCCGGGCTCGCCTCGATCAACCCGCGCAGCTCGTCCTCGATCGCGTCGTACTCCGCGTCCGCCACCGCCGGCGAACCCCGGTAGTACGCGTCGCGCAGCACCACGACCTGATCAGCGAGCTCCTGAATACGTTCCCGAACGTCCACGACCCGGAACGCTACCCGGCCCCACCGACAAAACCCGGCTGCGACGCAAACCGCGAGGTCAGGACGGCAGTCGCCGCGCGCCGTGCCTGACTGGGCGGCGGGACGGCGGTCCGTTCAGGTCCGTCGCCGTCGCTCGGACCTCGGCGGGGCAGTCGTTCCGGAGGCTCCGAGCGGCCTCGACTCGCCACCGAAGCCGCCTCGCCAGTACAGCCAGGAATATTCTTCGCGCACTTTTCCGGAATGCCTGTTCCGCCCATCGGCAATCCGGTTTCCCGAATCAGCCACGGAACCGTGTCACGAAAAGGGCGGATCCGGCGATGAAACCGCGAGAAGGCGGCTCGCGGAATCCGGAGGGGATTGCCGATGAAGCGTAAAGCAGGTCGCGGAGTGTTGGAGGGCGCTTTTCTGCTGCTGGAGGAGCTGGCGCGAAACGGCGAGGCGGGACCGACCCAGCTCGCGGCCGCGACCGGGCTGCACAAGGCGACCGCGCACCGGTTGCTCGATCAGCTCGTCGGCGTCGGCGCCGTCCAGCGCTGCGCCGGGCGTTATCGCGTGGGGCCGCAGATGTTCCGGCTCGGCCAAGCGTGGGAACCGGTCCGGGTGCTCCGGGCCGCGGTCGGGCCGCCGCTGCGGCAACTCGCGGCGGCGAGTCGCCGGACGAGCGTCAGCGTCGGCGTGCCCGCCGCTGATTCCGGACGGATCCTGATCGGCTGCGGAATCCGCGGCGAAGCCGACGAGATTTGCGCAATGCGTGCCGGTTGGGTGCTGCCGCCGGGTGCCGCGGCGGAAATAGTTCTCACTGCTTCCGGGCCGCATGCCGAGCCGCCCGAAAAGTATTCCGGACGTGAATGGAAAAAGCTGCTCGCCGAGGCCAGAGACCGGGGTGTGGCGTTCGATTATAGCGACGGGGTTTCGCCGTTGTGCTGTGTGGCCGCACCGGTGCGGTCGGCGTCGGGGGACGTCGTCGCGGCGGTGGGCGCGGTCGCGCTGGACCAGCGGAGGCTGCCGTCGCTGGCGGAAGCGGTGCGGCGGGCGGCGAACGTCGCCAGCGCGAATCTCGCGCGGTTTCCGTCCTACGGGCCGGTGCGGCCTTGACCCGCTCGGCTGAGGCCGCCGGTAAAGACAAGACTGTTATTCCATCGGAATCCCGCGCACCCTCGGTGCCATCGATCACCCGACAGCGGGGAGTTCAGGGGTGCCGGCCGAAAACGACGTGGATCGTGAGCTTGTCCTCGAGCAGGAGTACGTGACCGCCTTATACGGCAGGCTCGACGCGCTGCGCGAGCAAGCGGCGAGCGGTTGCGGAAGCGAGGACCCGGAGGCGGCGGCGCGCTGGAACGCGGAGTTGGCGCGCCTCGAAGCCGTCGAGGACGGGCTTTGCTTCGGACGGCTGGAGATGCACGACGGCAGCCGGAGGTACATCGGCCGGGTGGGGCTGTTCCGGGACGAGGCGGACGAACCGTTGCTGCTCGACTGGCGGGCTCCGGCGGCGCAGCCGTTCTACACCGCGACCATGGCGGAGGCGCACGGCGTTCGCAGGCGGCGGCGCATCACCACCCGCAGACGGACAGTGACAGCGCTCGACGACGAATTGCTCGATCCCGACGCCGCCGGGACCGGGACCCTGGTCGGCGAGGCCGCGTTGCTGGCGGCGCTCACTGCGGACCGGACCGGGCGGATGGGCGACATCGTCACGACGCTGCAGGAAGAGCAGGACCGGATCGTCCGCGACGGTTACGCCGGGGTGCTGGTGGTGCAGGGCGGACCGGGGACCGGGAAGACCGCGGTGGCGCTGCATCGGCTGGCGTATCTGATGTACACCCGGCCGCGGCTGCGCACGCGAGGGGTGCTGGTGATCGGGCCCAGCGACGTCTTTCTCGACTACATCGGACAGGTGCTGCCGGGGCTCGGCGAGCACGCCGTGGCGACCGCGACGATCGCCCGGTTGCGGCCGGACGTCGAGGTCAGCCGGGTGGATCCGGCCGAGGTCGCGGAGGTCAAGGGGCGGGCGGAGGCGGCGGATCGGATCGTCGCGGCGGTGTGGGGCCGCGCGGGGGCGTCCGGCGAGGCGGTCGAGGCGGAATTCGAGCAGCAGGCGGTGCGGCTGGAGCCAGCCGAATGGCGAGCCGCGGTGGAGTTCGCTTCCGGCAAGGGGTTGCCGTACCACCCGGCGCGGTGGGTCTTTCAGCAGCGGATGGCGGAACTTCTCGCGCAGCGGTTGGCCGATCGGATGGAGAACGTGGTGTTCACCGAGAGCGGCGAGGCCCTCGACGGCGGGAGCGCCGACGGCCGGCTCAGCGCGGCCGACCTGCGGGCGCTGGCCGCGGCGGGGGTAGTGGTCGGGCCGGATCAGGACGACGGGCCTCGGCGGCTGCTGGACGAGGCCGATCTGGCTGACCTGCGCAAGGCGTTGCTGGCCGACGCCGCGGTGTGCCGGGTGCTGGATGAGCTGTGGCCCGCGCTGACCGCGGAGGGGGTGGTGGCGGAGGTGTTCGGCGAGCTGGGCGGCGTCCAGCTGGCGGATGCGGCGACGAGCGGAACCCGTGCGCGAAACGACGAGGTGCCGGGCGAGCCGGACGGCGGCTGGAGTGCGGCGGATATTCCGTTGCTGGACGAGGCTTCCGCGGTGATCGGCGAATCCGTGGGGACGTTCGGACATGTGGTGGTCGACGAGGCGCAGGAGCTGTCCGCGATGGCGTGGCGGATGGTGATGCGACGCTGTCCGGCGAAGTCGATGACTGTCGTCGGAGACCTCGCGCAGACCAGCGATCCGGCCGGAGCCACGTCGTGGGAACAGGTGTTGACGCCGCATGTCGCGGATCGCTGGCGGTTGGCGGAGTTGACCGTCAACTACCGGACTCCGCGGGAGATCATGGCGGCTGCGAGCGAGTTGTTCGCAGCGCAGCACCCTGGGCTCCAGCCGCCGCGGTCGGTGCGGGCTGCTGGCGAATCGCCGTGGCGTCAAGAGGGCACGCTTGCCGACGTCGGCGCTATTGCCGCTGAGCACCGCAGCGGGCAGCTGGCGATCATCGCTCCGGCGTGTCATCTCGCCGCGCTGCGGGAGGGTTGCGCCGCGACGGTGTTGACGCCTGGGGAAGCGAAGGGCCTGGAGTTCGATTCGGTGCTGATCGTCGATCCGGGGCGGATTCTCGACGCCCCCCTCGGGCGCAACGACCTCTACGTCGCGATGACGCGCGCGACCCGGCGGCTGGGAATCCTCCATCTCGGACCGGTGCCGGCCGAGCTGGCGCGGATCCGGGAGAAGTAGGTCAGGAGGCCGTGTCGAGTTCCTTCAGCGCGCGGGCTAGGCGCTTGATCAGGGAGCGTCCGTCGTCGACCTGGAGGCGCGCGAATTCGTAGCCGAGGACGCCTTCGCCGGTGACGCCGATCTGACCCCGAAGCGCCTGTGCGACCCCGGAATTCAGTTCGGGTTCCGAGACCCAGGCGAGCTGGTCGAGGGTCCAGGAGCGCACCGGCTTCCCCGGCGCGGCGCGAACGATGCCGCCCACGGTGAACAGCGCCACCTGGTGCGAGGTGAGCGCGAAGACGAACCGGCCCGGCGTCGGGATCGCGACCTGCGGGGCTTCCGCTTGCCCACGCCGCGCGGCGAGCGCCATCCCAGCCGCGCCCGCGAGCCCGGCGATGCCCGCCGCGCCGCCGATCATCGTCTTCCGCACGCCGCCCACGCGGAAAGCGACAAGTGCGCTCAGCACGCGCTCCCCCGGCACGAACTCCCCGGCCAGACGGCTCTCGACCTTCTCCCGCAGTGTCACGATCTGCAGCCTTTCCCGACTCGTCGATGGGTTCCGCTGTCGATCACGACGTGGCGGCGAGGGGAGATTATGCGTGCCGGGGCGCGAGGGGTGACGGGAATTTAGCCGGTGTTTGATGGCGTCGGCTTCGCCGCCGCGGGCGGGATCGCCTTTAAGTC